>NZ_JACVVE010000026.1 GCF_016648105.1 Pseudomonas sp. S31
GCAAAAATCCTTCCTATACTCCCCCTGGCATCCCACATGCCGTCTGCCCAAAAAAATCGCGAAACCTCACATAACAACAACCGAGGTGGCAAATGGTCTGGCAGCAAATCTACGATCCGTTCGCAAGCCCCTGGCTCTCCACCCTCATGGCCGCCGTCCCGGTGGTGGTCATGCTCGCGGCGTTGGCCTTCTTCCATATCAAAGCCCATATCGCCGCGTTGCTAGCCCTGGGCTCGGCGTTGGTGATCTCGATCCTGGCCTTCGACATGCCGGCCAACATGGCCGGCTCGGCGGCGCTCTACGGCGCGGCCAACGGCCTGCTGCCGATCGGCTGGATCGTGCTCAACATCATCTTCCTGCACCGCCTTACCACCGAGAACGGCTCGTTCAAGGTGCTCCAGGGCTCCCTGGCGCGCATTACCGACGATCGCCGCCTGCAGTTGTTGCTGATCGCCTTCTGCTTCGGTGCCTTCTTCGAGGGCGCAGCGGGCTTCGGCACGCCGGTGGCGGTAACCGGCGCGATCCTCATCGGCCTGGGCTTCTCGCCACTGGCGGCCTCAGGCCTGGCGCTGATCGCCAATACCGCGCCGGTGGCCTTCGGCGCGCTGGGCACGCCGATCATCACCTTGGCCAAGGTCACCGGCCTGGACGAAATGGAACTGTCGGCGATGGTCGGCCGGCAACTGCCGTTCTTCTCGGTCATCGTGCCGTTCTGGCTGATCTGGGCGTTCGCCGGGTGGCGCAAGATGCTCGAAGTGTGGCCGGCGATCCTGGTCGCCGGAGTCAGCTTCGCGGTACCCCAGTTCCTGGTCTCCAACTTCCACGGGCCGATGCTGGTGGACGTCATCGCCGCGCTGATCTCCATGGCCTGCCTGACTGCCTTCCTGCGCGTGTGGAAACCGGCCACGGTGCACACCTCGGCAGCGCTGACCGGACGCGTCGACAACTCCAAGGTCGAGGCCGACGACGGCCCCGGCGGCGCGGCGGTCTTTGCCCAGAGCGACCAGCGCAGCGTGCTCAAGGCCTGGATGCCGTGGATCATCCTTACCGTGTTCGTCTTCGCCTGGGGCACCGCCAGCTTCAAGAACCTGTTCGACACCCGCCCGCAGCTCGACCCCACCAGCGGCGCGGCGATGCTCGACCCGCAGGGCAAGCCGCTGCGTGAAGCCAACCCGGTGTTCGCCCCGGTGTTCACCTTCGACGCGATCCACCAGCAGATCGAGAAAATGCCACCGGTGGTGGCCACGCCGAAGAAGGAAGATGCCCAGTACAAGTTCACCTGGTTCACCGCCACGGGCAGCGGCATCTTCCTCGCGGCGATCCTCGGCGGACTGCTGATGGGCTATTCGCCGCTTGGGCTGGCGCGCCAGTATTTGCGCACGCTGTGGGTGGTGCGCTACTCGCTGATCACCATCGTCGCCATGCTCGCGCTGGGCTTCCTCACCCGTTACTCCGGGCTGGATGCGACCATGGGCCTGGCGTTCGCCGCCACCGGCATCTTCTACCCCATGTTCGGCACCCTGCTCGGCTGGCTGGGCGTGGCCCTGACCGGCTCGGACACCGCCTCCAACGTGCTGTTCGGTGGCCTGCAACGGGTCACCGCCGAGCAGCTGGGGCTAAGCCCGATCCTGATGGCCGCGGCCAACAGCTCCGGTGGCGTGATGGGCAAGATGGTCGATGCCCAGTCCATCGTCGTCGCCTCCACCGCCACGCGCTGGTACGGCCATGAGGGCGAGATCCTGCGCTACGTGTTCTTCCATTCGGTGATCCTGGCGATCCTGGTCGGCGCCCTGGTCACCCTGCAAGCCTATGTCGCGCCGTTCACGTCGATGGTGGTCGGCGCCGGCTGAGCCGTGCCCCGGCACCTCGACCAGCCGGTAGGCGCCGATGGCCACCGCGCAGCACAGCGCGGTGGCCATCGGCGTCATCACGAAGTGCGATATGAAAACAGTAAGTTGATACAAATACGCCAGCACGGCAGCAAACAGGCAACTAGGCTATAGCGCTGTTTCAGCCCATTAACACAGTGTGCGTGCGCGAGCGAAAGCCTATGAGACAGACCTTTGCCCTGACCCTGATCGCCTTCGCCAGCCTGGCCCAGGCGGCACCGATGCGCTGGGGCGATGTGCGCGATGGCAGCCTGTACCTGCAACCCAGCCGCGCCGACACACTGCATGTCACCTGGGTACCGGCCTGGCAGACCAGCGCCAACGAAGAGCACCTCTACCTGCTCGACGGCCAGGGCCAGTTGCGGGCCGAGCGCTTCATCCCCGCCAGCGAGGGCCACGGCCTGCAGAACTGGCCGTTACCCGCCAGCCGCAGCAGCTACCGGGTCGAGGTGCCGGGCTACAGTTTCCGCCGCTACCGCTTCGAGCACGACGACAGTACCGTGGCCCTGTTCGAGCCGGCCAAGGTGCATTTCAGCGCTGAAGTCAGCCGCGACGTCGAGCTGTATTTCAAGATTCCTGCTGGCGAACATGCGGTGCTCGGCGGCAAGTACTTCGGCGGTGTTCGCGCCCTGCAGGCGCAGCGCCTGGGCGACGCCAAGGCCTTGGAGCTCAAGCTCACGCCCTACCCCGACTATCCACGCTTCGACCGCCTCGAACTCCCCGTCTCGGCCCAGGACCAGACCTGGCGCCTGCGCCTGCTGGGCAGCGGCAAGGCGGCGTTCTGGCTCGACGGCAGCGCCAATCTGTTCGCCCAGCGCCCGGAACACCTCCAGGCCCTGCGCCAGGAAGATGGCCGCACCGAGCTGACCTTGCACGGCGAGCAGCTCGGCCCCACCCCGCACCTGGGCGTCGCCCTGCCCTACGTGCTGCCGCCGCCAGAAAGCTACGCCGCCCTCGACGCCCTGCAACCCAAGGCCGCCGGCTTCTACAGCTCGGTCGACATCCTTGCCACCCGGCCCCACTACGAGGACGCGTTCCGCCGCTTCTACCAGGAGCGCGGCAAGATCGACCAGAACATCACCCTGCTGGCGGCCAGCGGTCGCAAGGCCGACCTGGCCATCGACCAGCAGAGCTTCAAGGGCCTGGATGCCTGGCTGGCCGGCACCGTGGCCCTGGGCGGCAAGGGGATTCACTACCTGTCGTTCGCCGACGAGCCCAACTACAACTACCCCGACTACGCCACCTACAAGGCTTTTTTCGATGCCATGGACCAGCGCGTTCGCGCCTACCCTGGCGCCCGCGAGGCCGGCGTGCGCATCGCCATGCCAGCCAGTTCGCGCTTCGTCAATGGCCCGTTCACCGCGCAGGGCGCCCAACGCCGTGGCATCGACTGGGCGAAACGCATGCTGCAGGAGTCCGGGCCGCAGATCGACGCCCTGGCCTGGCATGAATGGATGATCCGCGACCTGCTCGCCACCCGGGTGTACCGCGACAGCGTACGGCGCGCCGCCGAGGTGGTCGGCCTGGACGCCAATGGGCGGCCGCGCAAGGCCCTGTTGCTCGACCAGACCAACATCTCCAGCGGCGGCAGTGTCAGCCCCTACGACCAGGAAACCCACTTTGCCTCGCTGTGGTGGGCCTCGGTGGCGATCAACTCGGCGCAGGACGGCTTGCTGGACATGCTCAACTGGTTCCAGGCCGCCGACGACCCTCACCACCTCAAGGGCATGATCCGCATGCCCGCGCCCAACCGTTTCGAACTCAAGCCTGTTGGCCTGGCCCAGCAGTTCATGCAAGCGCACTGGCTGGACCAGGTGCAGCGCCTGGACAACAGCGCCTTCGAGGTCGACGCCCTGGCCATGGCTCGCCAGCAGCAACGCAGCATCCTCGGGGTGAACAAGGGCACGCGCCTGCAGCATGTCAGCCTGAGCGGCACCGCCGGAGCCTGCCCGGCACTGGCCCTGTTCGGCCCCGACAGCCGCAGCCGCACGATGCAGCCAACCTGCAGCGGCGACCGGGTGGCCTTCGAGCTGCCGGGTGAAACCCTGTTCGCCCTGACCTGGCAGGCCCCCTGAGCCGGATTACTGGATGCGGTAGGTGAAGATGTTCTTCACATTGGCCACCGCCACCGCCTGACCGTTGACGACGCGAGGCTGGTAGCGGAAACGCTTGGCCGCCGCCAGCGAAGGCTTGATGAACAACGGGTGGCAGTTGCCGACTACCTGGGGATCGTTGACCCGGCCAGTGGCGTCGACCGTATAGACCACGGTGCACTCGCCTTCGATGCGACGATCCAGCGCCCGTTGCGGGTAATCGGGAGTCTCCTTGGCGATCGGCAGATACTGACGGCTGGCCGCATCGGCCTCGGCGCGGGCTCGGGCCGCAGCAGCCTGACGTTCGGCTTCGGCGTCACGGGCCTGGCGTTCCCGCTCCATGCGCGCCCGCTCGGCCTCGGCCTGCAGTTGCTTGTCCCGGGCCAGTTGTTCGCGACGCTCGACTTCCCGCTGCGCCTGCTCGACCCGTTGCTGCTCGCGCCGCTCCTGCTGTACCCGCTTGCGCGCCAACGCGGCCTCGTCGACCACCGGCGGCGCGGGTGCGGGCTTGGCCACGGGCGTTGGCTCGGCGAGCGCTGGCGGCGTCGCCGCGACTGGCTCGGGTACCGGGATCGGTGCCGGCCGGGGCAACTCGACCAGCTGTGTCTGGATGATCGCCGCCGGCGCCGGCGGCAACACTGGCGCCTGCGACAGGTTGAACAACAGGCAGGCTAGCCCGGCATGCAGGGCCACCGCCGTGCCCAGCGCGGCACCGTGTTCGCGCCAGGCTGGCCAGCGCGGTTGCAGCTGGGGGGGTGCGAAGGTCAGGCTGGTCATGGTCAGGGCGCCTCGGTGATCAGGCCCAGGCGGCTGACGCCACCGCGCTGCAACTCGGCAATCCCGGCGACCACCGCAGCGTAGTCGGTGTGCTGGTCGGCGCGCAGGTACACCTGGGTCTGCGGGTCCTCGGCGACGATGGCGGCGATCTTCTCGCGCATCTGTGCGGTATCCACGGCGCTGTCGGTCTGCGCCGTGGTGTCCACTTCACTGCCGAGGTTCCAGTAGTAGCTGCCATCGGCCTTGACCGACAGGGTCACGATGCGCTGCTGATTGGGCGTGGGCAGCGCCTCGGCAGCCACCTTGGGCAGCTCGATCTGCACGCCCTGCACCAGCATCGGCGCGGTCACCATGAAGATCACCAGCAGTACCAGCATCACGTCGATGTACGGCACTACATTCATTTCGGCCTTGAGGCCGTGCTTGCGGACGGGTTTGACCAGCATCTGCGTTCTCCTCAGGCGGCTGCGGCCAGCGCCGGGTTGGCGCCCTGCAAACGGCGTTGCAGGCGGCCCTGCAGCTCGTTGCCGAAGGCGTAGTAGCGGGTCAACAGTGCCTGGCTGCGCGCGGAGAGCCGGTTGTACGCCATCACCGCCGGGATCGCCGCGAACAGGCCGATGGCGGTAGCGATCAAGGCTTCGGCGATGCCGGGGGCGACGGTGGACAGGGTCGCTTGTTGCACCTGGGACAGGCCGAGGAACGAGTTCATGATCCCCCACACCGTGCCGAACAGGCCGATGTAAGGGCTCACCGAGCCCACCGTGGCGAGGAATGGCAGGCCTTTTTCCAGCCGTTCTTCCTGCTCGGCGATGGCCACCAGCAGGCTGCGCTCGACGCCGTCGAGCACGCTGTCCGCCTGCTGGCCCGGCTGCAGTTGCTGGAAGCTCTGGTAGCCGGCGACGAACAGCTGCTGCAGCCCGGCGTGCGGCGGTGCCGGCTGGCTTTTCAGGTCCTGGTACAGCTGGGCGGCTTCACTGCCGCGGAACTGGCGCAGAAAGGCGCGGCTGTGCGCTTCGGTGCGGCGCAACGCGGTGCCGCGCTGGATGATCAGGTACCAGCTGATCAACGAAGCCAGTACCAGGCACAGCATCACGGCCTGGACCACCAGGCTAGCCTCGCTGACCAGGCCCCAGACGGTGGTGTGTTCGAGCGGAGTTTGAGTTTGCATCGGTAGTGTCCTTCTAGTCGGTGCCGCCATTGGGTTCCATAGTCAATGGCAGCGAGGTTGCGTCTGCATGACAACGCCGGTTTTCTCTTGCGGCTCTCAGTCGATCTTCAGCGCCTTGGCGATATCCGCCCAGGACACGTACTTGTAGTTCTGGTTGCCCTCGGGCAGGCGCTTGCGCCCGTCCTGGACCACTAGCATCCCCTGGGCCCACTGCCCGCCGAGGTTCGCCGAGGTGACGTCCAGGCCATCGGTCTCCGAGGCTCCGTCAATGCCCCGCGCCGCATCCAGGCCCACCTGGAAGCTGCCACGCAGGCGGTACGGTGCCTGGGCCTCGACCACGACATAGCGGTCGTTGCCCTGGCTCGAGATCACCAGGTAATCGCGCTTGGCGCCGTGGTACAGGGCCAGGCCCTCGATGTCGTCCTTGACCGGCCCGCCGACAGCGATCACCTGCTCGAGCTGTGCCGGCGTCTCGGCGCGGGCGTCCAGGCTCCAGACCGCGACGTCTTCCTCGGCCACGAACAGGCGCTGGTTGCGGTCGTCGGCCACGCAGCCCTCGGACTGGGTGCGGGTACTGAAACTGCGCACCAACTCACCCGCGGCCTTGCCTGTGCGGCCATCGAGGCGGTACTGCACGAAGCGTCCATCCTTGTCGTTGGCGATGACGTGTATCGCCCCCGTGGCTTCCTTGAACAGGCACAGGCCGTAGATCGCCTCGAGCGGTGTCGGCACCTGGCCAATGTCGCTGAGGTCGCCGCTGGCCGGGTCGATGGCGAACAAGTGCAGGGTGTTGTGGTCGCGATTGCTGGCCACCGCCAGGTCGACCTGGCGCTCGCCCAGCTGGAAGCCGCTGCGTACATCGACGTTGTTCAGGCGGCCGACGCGCAGGTCTTGCAACTGCTTGCCCTGCAGGTCGTAGGCGAGCAAGCCGCCTTTCTTGTCGGTGCCCAGCACGCGGCTGCGTTGCGGTTCGCTGGGGTTGACCCAGATCGCCGGATCGTCCGCCGCGTCGCCCAGGCTCGGCACGCCGTCGGTCTGTACCTGCGCGCTCAGTTGCACCGGCGCCTGGGCGTTTGCTACAGGCTTGGGCAGCCAGCCCAGGCGTGCCCGGTGGGTGCCCTGGTCATCGGCAAGCAGCAGGTCCAGGCCCTTGTCGCGCACCCGTGCACTGACCCGCTCGGGTTCATCCAGGCCCGGCAGCGGCAACTGGCCGGCTCGCTGCCATTGGCCGTCGTCGCGCTGATACAGGTGCAAGGCGCCTGCGCCAGGGTCCAGTGCCAGCAGTCCACCGGGCACCACGGCCATGCCGGCGGCGGCCTTGGCCAAGCCGCCGAACGGTGCGCGCAAGTCCACCGGTTCGCGCACCAGCGGCGCCTCGGAGCCGGCTTCGTAGCGCCACAGGCCGACGTTCTCTTCGTTCACGTACAGGCTGTGGGTGCTGTCGTCGACCTGGCAGTACTCGCTTTGCGGCGGCAGGCTCAGCGCCCGCACCTGGCGGGCCTCGGCCAACGGCTGGCCGGCCTGGGCCACCAGCCATTGCTCGCCGACACCCTCCTCGCCGACCAGGAACAGAAAATCGTTACGGGCGCTGTCGCGGTACAGGCACAGCCCCTCGATGGCGTAGCGGGTCTTCGGCAGGTACAGCGGCGCGCGCCATTGGCCACCGGCGTCCAGGCGTGCCAGCAGCGCCTGCTGGCGACGCTTGTCGAGCGTGGCGATCAACACCCCGCGGGCGTCGGCCCGATGATCGAGCGCCTCGAAACGCCCGGCCAGCTCGCTGAGCACGCGGCCCTGGGCATCCACCAGTTGCAGCGCCTTGGCCGACAGCTGCACGCGCTCGGCCTGCTTCATGAAGGGCAGCGGCGCCAGCCACTGGGCCGCGGGATTGTCGCTCTGCCCTGGTTGCAGGGTCAGGCTCGGCGCCGCCTGGGCACCACTCTGCGCCAGGGCGATACACAGCCCCAGCATGGACAAGGTAAACATACGCATGGTCAAGCGTTATCCCTGAAGACGATGGATCAGAAATGGGTGAGGGTCAGGCCGAGCTTGTAGGTCGGGCCGTACTCTTCGTATTGGGCGTTGTAGCGGTGGTGGCCGGTGTAGACGTAGTAGGACTCGTCGGTGATGTTCTGCGCCTCGAAGGTCACCTGCAGCTCGGGGGTGATGAAGTAGCCGGCCTTGAAGTCGACATGCAGCGAGTCGTCGACGTACTGGTCGTGGGCCTTGTCGTCGATGGCGCCGACCTCCAGCAGGTAGCCGGACTTGTAGTTGGCGGCCAGGCGCATGTTGAAGCGGTCGTTTTCCCAGCCGACCATGAAGTTGCCGACCGTGTCGGACTGATTGGGCAGGTCGATGTCACGCTTGCCCCCTGGGCCCTTGAGCGTGGCGTCGGACTTGCTGAGGGTGAGGTTGGCGCCCACCAGCACACCGTTCCAGGGCGCTGGCAACCAGTCGAACTTCTGCGAGTAGGCCAGTTCCAGGCCGTAGAGCTTTGCGCCGTCGCCGTTCTCGTAGGTCAGCGCCTCGTCGAAGTCGACCCATTGGCCGCTGCCTGCCAGGTCGGTGCTGTAGATGAAGTGGTCGATGTCCTTGTAGAAAAGGAATGCCGAGGCCACGCCGGCCCGGCCCATGTAGTGCTCGATACCGAAATCCACGTTGCTCGACTCCAGCGGCTTGAGCTCGGGGTTGCCGAACTCGGCGTCGGTGTCGTCGATGACGAAACCGGGCGCCAGCTGGCCGAAGGTCGGGCGCACCACGGTGTTGGTCCAGGCGGCGCGAATGGCGGTCGACGGGGTCAACTGATAGCGCGCGTGCAGGCCAGGCAGCCAGTGGTCGTAGCGGTTGTTGCTGCTGATGCCTTCATAGACGCCGTCGCGCAGCCCGGTGCCCTTGGCCGAGAACTCGGTGCCCTCGTAGCGCAGGCCGGCGATCAGGCGCCAGTCGCCTATGTCGACGGTGTTCATCAGGTAGGCGGCATTGATGTCCTCGCTCATGTCGAAGTCATTGATGCGCGAGGCTTCCTCGTCGTAGAACGCCGCCTTGTCGAGGCTGCCGATCAGGCCCTTGATCGCACTGGCACTGATGCCATTGCCGAAATGGCCCAGGGCGTAGTCGACACTGCCGCTCTGGTAGTCGGCCAGGCTGATGTCGTCGAAGTCGTCATAGACCCAGGTTTCGGTGTCGCTGGTCTTGTCGCGGCGGCTGATCTTGCCACCGAACTTGACCTGGGACGCGTCGGCGAAGTCGTAGTCGCGGGCCAGGTCCAGGCGGATGTTCTTTTCCTGGTCCTTGCCGTCGACTTTCTCCCATTCCACCTCGTCGAGGGTGAAGCGCGCCGGGTCGTAGAAGCCGCTGCCTGCGCTGAGGCGTGGCTTGCTGGTGCCGTCGAAGCCGACATCGTCGAAATCGCCGACGAACTTGGCACCGGCGATGCCGCCCGGGTCGTGTTCGGTGGCCTGGCTGTAGCCGGCCTGGGCACTGACGGTCCACTGGTCGATGATGCGTTCGCCGCCGAGCACGTAGGACTGGATCTCCTGGGTATCCTCGCGCGACTTGATATCGCGCCAGCCTTCGGCCTCGCCACGCGCGCCGGAGGCTTGCGGGTCGGCGAACTCCAGGCCCATGGCATTGCGCGTCTCGGTGTCCTTGAACTTGCTGTAGAGGGTGCGCAGGTAGTAGCTGGAGAAGTCGTCGGGCTGGTAGTCGAAGTTCAGGCCCAGGCCGGTGCGCTCGCGGGTGATCTCGTAGTCGCGGGCTTCGACCTCCTCGAGCCGGGCGCCGTCTTCGAAGTCCCAGTTGCCGCCGGTCTCGACGTTGTCCGAACCGAACTTGCGCTTCTGCCAGCTGAACGCCGCCGCCACGCCGAAGTTGTCGATGCCGTCGCCCAGGCTGAAGCGGTTGCTGGCCGCGCCGGAGAACTTCGGGCTGTTGCGGTCGACGTTGGTGTCGTGGCTAGCTTCGCCGCTGAAGGTGTAGAACAGCCCGTCATGATCGAACGCCGAAAGGCTCTCGACCTCGATGGTGCCGCCCAGAGAGTTGGCGTCCATGTCCGGGGTCAGGCTCTTGACCACCGACAGCGACTGCACCAGCTCGGCCGGCAACACGTCCAGGGCCACCGCCCGGCGGTCGCCCTCGGGGGCCGGCACCAGGGTGCCATTGATGGTCACGCTGTTCAGGTCCGGGGCGATGCCGCGCACGCTGACGAAACGCCCTTCACCCTGGTCGCGCTCGACCGACACCCCGGGAATCCGCTGCAGTGCCTCGGCGGCGTTGTCATCGGGCAGTTGGCCGACGCCGTCGGCATGCACCACGCTCTCGATACTGTCGGAGCGTTTCTGCTCCTGCAGCGCCTTGTCGATGCTGGCGGCCTGGCCGATCACCTCGACCCGCTCCACCGCCTCTTCCTGGCCCCAGGCGGGAGCGGCGGTAATGGCGACGGTCAGCAGGCTGACCCTGAATCCGGCATTGCGGATGTGACGAAACGGCATTGCCACCTTGGAATCCTCGCTTGCAGTGGCCCGGTGACTCCGGGAATGGCTGCGAAAGCTAGAAATTGTGTGTGGCAGTTGCGTGACAGGTTGTTCGCCGCAGGCCCTGAAAATGGCGGTTTCAGGATGTTTCCAGAGGTTTTTGAGCTGATTTGACCCACCCCGGCGACGCAGCCCCTGTAGGAGCGGGTTTACCCGCGAACACCGGCTCCGCCGGTGCCATCCACCGCGTTGGCTTTTTCGCGGGTAAACCCGCTCCTACAGGGGATGGTTGCGCCTGGAAATTGGTATTTTTTTTTCAAAATCACCTGAGCTGAATCGACCCCCCACCCAGTCACCGAACCGTCATCTGGCTTTGTTTCCTTTGCGCCCCATCACGCCTTTCGGGCCTACCGAGGAAACCCCATGTATCGCCCCCTGCTGCTCGCCACCCTGCTCTGCGCCGCCCTGCCCCTGGCTGCGGCGCAGCCCGAAGCCCAGCCACTGCCACGTTCGGCGGGCCTGCCCTATGCCGCCAAGGGCCTGGCAGATCGAATCGTGCTCACTCCCGGTCAGAACGCCGCCACGCAGATGGCGGTCAGCTTCCGCACCGACCTGGCCCAGGCCGACGCCGTGTTGGAACTCGGCCCTGCCCTCGCTGGCCCGTCGCTGGCCGCCAAGGCCAGCCAGGTGGCCGGCAGCACCCAGCGCCTGGACAGCGACAACGGCCCCGCCTACTACCACCAGGTCCGCCTGGAGCACCTGCAGCCCGATACCGCCTACGTGTACCGGGTCAAGGGCAGCGCCGGCTGGAGCGAGTGGCACCAGTTCCGCACGGCCAAGGCGACCTTCGCGCCGTTCACCTTCGTCTACCTCGGCGATACCCAGAACGACATCCTCGCCATCGCCTCGCGCACCATCCGCCAGGCCTTGCGCAGCGTGGCGCACCCGGCGCTGGTGGTGCACGCCGGCGACCTGGTGGCCTCGCGCGACGACCTCGCCCACGATGACGAATGGGGCGAGTGGAACCAGGCCGGCGGTTGGTCGTACGCGGCCATCCCGCAGTTGCCGGCGTTCGGCAACCACGAGTACCTCGAAACACTCAACCCCGACGGCAGCGAAAGCCGCAGCCTCAGCCCCCATGTGCCGGCGCAGTTCGCCCTGCCGCGCAACGGCGCCCCCGGCGCCCAGGCCACCAGCTACTTCAGCGACTACCAGAACGTGCGCTTCGTGGTGCTCGACGGCACCTCGGCCCTCGACCTCGGCACCCTGCCAGCGCAAACCCGCTGGCTGCAACAGACGCTCGCCAGCAGCAAGGCACACTGGAACATCGTGGTGATGCACCAACCGGTCTATACCTGCGCCCGACCAGAAGACACCGAGGTACTCAAGGCCGCCTGGCAACCCCTGCTCGAGCGCTACAAGGTCGACCTGGTGCTGCAGGGCCACGACCACTGCTACAGCCGCTTGACCCACGCCGAGGGTCGCGCCGCCACCGAAGCGGCGCAACGCGGCAAGCGCGCCATCGGCCCGGTGTACATGGTGTCGGTCACCGGCTCGAAGATGTACGGCCTCAATGACCGCGCACATCGCCAGCCCGATCGCATCGCCGAAGACACCCAGCTGTACCAGACCGTCGAGGTCGGGCAGGACAGCCTGCGGGTGCGCGCCTACTCGGCCGACGACCGCCTCTACGACGCTTTCGACATCCAGCGCGACGCCGAGGGCCGCAAGTTCCTCCAGGCGCCGAAACTGGCGCTGGCCGAAGAGCGCTTCTGCCGCGAGGCCACAGGGCCCGACGGCCTGCCCTGCACCACGCGCGGCAAGTGAACGTCATCGGATTGAGATAAACGCCCGGCATGCTGCGCACACCTCCGGTGCTTGCGCAGGCAGCCCTGCCACGACCGGACTCGACGACAACAACGAAGGATTCTCCCGCACATGCGCCTTGCCCCCCTTCTGAAACAGCACGGCCTGACCCTGGTCGGCCTGGTCCTGGCTGCCAACTGTGGCCTGCTCATCTACCTGGCGGCCGGGACCATCAAGGCCTGGGCCGAAATCAACTGGATGGACGTGGCGGGCGAAGGCGGCACCTGCCTGATCCTCTGCGGCTGGCTGGTGATGCTGCTGCGCGGCCGCCCGGCCGGGCGGGTCACACGCCTGCTATCGCTGGGGCTGTGCTGCATCGCCTTCTCGATGTGGATGGACACCCTCGACGAATTCATCCGCCTGGCCCCCGATGCGGTCTGGGACAACTGGCTGGAGACGGCGCCGATGCCCATCGGCATGCTGCTGCTGACACTCGGCATGTACCACTTGCAGCAGGAACAACGCGCCATCACCGAGCAGATGCGCAAGCGCGAGCAACTGTTCCGCGAGCACCGCCTGTTCGACAAGCTGACCCCACTGGCCGGCGCCCAGTACCTGCGCCAGCACCTGCAGCAAGCCCTGGCGCAAGCGGCAGGCGAACACCAGCCCCTGTCGCTGGTGGCGATCGACCTCGACAACTTCAGCCAGGTCAACCAGCGCTACGGCCAGGACGAGGGCGACCAGGTGCTGCAGGTGGTCGCCCAGTTGCTCCTGCTCAACCTGCGCCAGCAGGACATGCTCTGTCGCCTGGCGGGCGACCGCTTCGTCGCGGTGCTGCCGAGCACCGGCGAACGCCAGGCCCAGGCCATGGCCGAAGCCCTGCGCCTGAGCATCGCCCACCTCGCCCACCACAGCCGCCGCCACGGCGAGCGTCTACAGTTGACGGCCACGGTGGCTAGCGTGATGGCCCTGGACGAAGACGAAGCACAACTGCTCAAGCGCCTCAACCTGGCCCTGAGCCGGGCCAAGCCACGCGAGGTACGCAGCGCATGAACGGCTACGAATGCGACAGCCGCTTCATCGCCGCCCATCACTTGCCGGCGGTACTCATCGACCTGGCACGCTCGCGGGGCATCGACACGCACCACCTGCTGCGCGGCTGCGAGCTGTTCTACGACGACATCATCACCGGCCACTCGCTGATCAGCCCGCAGCAGTTCCTGCGCCTTATCGGCAACGCCCAGCGCCTGCTGGACGCCACCGACAGCAGCTTTCTCTATGGCCAGCGCCTTTGGCCCGGGCACTACGGCTCGGCCAGCCTGTTACTGGAACAGGCCGATCACCTGCTGCAGGCCCTGGAGCGGATCAGCCAGTACCGGGCATTGCTGTCACCGCTGTTGACACCGGTGCTGCACTTGGACGAGCGCTACCTGCACCTGCATTGGCGAGAGAGCTGCGCAGTCGACGAGCACCGCGTGTTCCTGCTCGAAGCCAGCATGACCGCGGTGGTCGCCCTGGCCCGGCGCCAACAGCAGGCGCAACTGCCTTGGCGCTTCCAGTTCGCCCATGCCGAACCGGCCTATGTGGAGCAGTACTGGGTGCATCTGGGCGATGCGCTGAGCTTCGGCTGCCCTTCGACGGTGATGAGCCTGCCGCGTGAATACCTGTTGCAAGCCTGGCCAGGTGCAGGTTCCACCGCCCAGCAAGTGGCCAGACAGGCCTGCGAAGCGCAGCTGGCGGCCTGGGGTTGGCACAGCAGCTTGCTCGACCGTGTGCACGAACACCTGCTCGGCTCGATTCGCCAGCCACTGAACCTGGAACGCGTGGCCGCAGCGTTCGGCACCAGCCCGGCGTCGTTCAAGCGGCGGCTGGCCCGGCATGGCACGCATTTCCAGGAGCAGCTGGATCTGGTGCGACGGGACCTGGCGTTGTACCTGTATCAGATCAAGGGCTACGGCAACGACGAGGTGGCGCAATACCTGGGCTTCAACGACAACACCAACTTCCGGCGCTCGTTCAAGCGCTGGACCGGGCGGGTGCCCAGCGAGCTCGGGCTACTATGGCACGCCCCCTTGGAACAACGCTGACCCTGGACCTGAAAATTGATCCGAAACCACCGGGGCCGCTGCGCGCCCCATCGCGGCACGAGGCCGCTCCTACACAGCCCATAGGCAGGCACGCGTCGCTCGGATAAAGTTCGCTGTATGGACAAATACACCCCACGACAGTGGCTCCCCCACGAGAAACCCAGCCTCCCCGGCTCACCTTCGACGCCCCTGCACAGCACGGCCAAGCGCCTGGCCTTCGGCGTGGTCGGGCTACTGGTGGCGATCACCGGCGGGCTGGGCAACGCCCTGGTCACCGCCAACCTGGTGTTCCTGCAAGGCGCGCTCGGAGCCACCAGCGCAGAAATGGCCTGGCTACCCGCCGCCTACGTGATGACCAACGTATCGATCAACCTGCTGCTGGTGAAATTTCGCCAGCAGTTCGGCCTGCGCGCCTTCACCGAAGTGTTCCTGGTGCTGTATGCCCTGGTCACCTTCGCCCACCTGTTCGTCAACGACCTCAACTCGGCCATCGCCGTGCGCGCCGCCCATGGCATGGTCGGCGCGGCACTGAGTTCGCTGGGCCTGTACTACATGATCCAGGCCTTTCCCGAACGCTGGCGGATCAAGGCCGTGGTCCTGGGCCTGGGCGCCTCGCAGCTGGCCCTGCCGCTGGCGCGGATCTTCTCCGAAGACCTGCTGCTGATCGCCGAGTGGCGCGGCCTTTACCTGTTCGAACTGGGCCTGGCCCTGACGGCGCTGGGCTGCGTGCTGCTGCTCAAATTACCGCCAGGCGACCGCTACAAGACCTTCGAGCGCCTGGACTTCCTCACCTTCACCCTGATCGCCGGCGGCACCGCCCTGTTGTGCGCGGTACTGTCGCTGGGGCGCATCGACTGGTGGCTGGAGGCGCCCTGGATCGGCATCGCCCTGGCGTCGGCCATCGCCCTGCTGCTCTGCGGTCTGGCCATCGAGCACAACCGCCAGAACCCATTGTTGATGACCCACTGGCTCGGCAGCGGCGCCGTACTGCGCCTGGCCCTGTGCGTGGTGTTGATCCGCATGGTCACTTCCGAGCAATCGACCGGTGCGGTGGGCTTCCTGCAGGCCCTGAACATGGGCAGCGAACAGATGCGCTCACTGTATGCGGTGATGCTGCTGGGCGCGGTGGCCGGCCTTGCCACCAGCGCGCTGACCATCAGCCCCCAACACCTGATGATGCCGCTGGCGTTCTCGCTGCTGGCCATGGCCACCGGCGCCTTCATGGACAGCAGCTCGAGCAACTTGACCCGGCCCGAGCAGATGTACCTGAGCCAGTTCCTGCTGGCCTTCGGCAGCACCTTCTTCCTCGGCCCGTCGATGGTGCTGGGCATCAGCCACGTGCGCACAAACCCGCGCAACCTGGTGAGCTTTTCGGTGCTGTTCGGTATCTGCAACAACCTCGGCGGCCTGATCGGCGCGGCCTTGCTCGGCACCTTCCAGACCTGGCGAGAGAAATTCCACTCCAGCCACCTGACCGAACAACTGACCTACCTCGAGCCATTGGTCAGTGCCCGTGTGCAAAGCGGCGGCGCGAGCTACGCCGGCATCCTTGCCGACCCGGCTCTGCGCAGCGAGGCCGGCACCCGCCTGCTGGCCACCGCGGCCACCCGCGAGGCCAACGTGCTGGCCTACAACGATGTGTTCATGTTGATCGGCAGCATCGCCGTGCTCACCATGATCTGGATCTTCCTTCGCGGCACCTGGCTATGGTATTCGGCCCGCCAGGCTGCCTCTTCCGACACCACCAGCGGCGCTGCCACCCGATGACCGAAGAAAACCGCACCACGACCACCAACGCCATCGCCGACACCCCCGAGGGCAGCCCCGTACCCAGTCAGCCCGGCCCATCGCCCCGTTCACGACGGAAACGCATCCTGTCTTCGCTGAGCTTCGCCGCCGTGGCCGTGATCGGCATCCTTGTGGTGCTCTACGCCTGGCGCCTGCCGCCGTTCAGCAGTGCCATCGAGAGCACCGAGAACGCTCTGGTGCGCGGCCAGGTGACGATCATCGGGCCGCAACTGGCCGGCTACATCGTCGACGTCCCGGTGCACGACTTCCAGTTCGTCAAGGCCGGCGACCTGCTGGTGCAACTGGACGACCGTATCTACAAGCAGCGCCTGGCCCAAGCCATCGCCCAGTTGCAACAGCAGCAGGCGGCGCTGGCCAACAACCTGCAGCAACGCAACAGCGCCGACGCCACCATCGCCCAGCGCCGCGCGGCCATCGACAATGCCGCGGCCCAGGCCAACAAGGCCACTGCCGACCTGCGCCGCAGCCAGGCGCTGGTCACCGATGGCTCGATCTCGCGCAGCGAGCTCGACCTGAGCCGCGCCAACCAGGCGGCCGCCGTGGCCAGCCTGGCCCAGGCCAAGGCGGCATTGGAGATCGCCCGCCAGGACCGCGAGACCGTGGTGGTCAACCGCGCCTCCCTGGAAGCGGCAGTGGAGAATGCCAAGGCTGCGGTGGAGCTGGCCCGCATCGACCTGGACAACACCCGGGTCACTGCCCCGCGCGACGGCCAGCTCGGCCAGATCGGCACCCGCCTGGGTGCCTACGTCAACATCGGCGCACAGTTGATGGCGCTGGTGCCCGACACCCTGTGGGTGATCGCCAACATGAAGGAAACCCAGATGGCCAACGTGCGCATCGGCCAACCGGTGACATTCAGCGTGGATGCGCTCAACCACTTGAAGCTGCACGGCCACGTGCAGCAGATCTCGCCCGCCACCGGTTCGGAGTTCGCCCTGTTGCAGTCGGACAACGCCACCGGCAACTTCGTCAAGATCGCCCAGCGCATCCCGGTGCGTATCACCGTCGACGCCGACCAGCCCGACGCCCGCCACCTGCGCCCGGGCATGTCGGTGGTGGTGAGCATCGATACCCACGTGCAACCGGACTCGCAGCCATGAACACCGCCCCATGCAGTTGAACAACCTCATCCGCCGCCTCGACCTGGTGACCCTGCAGTTGTTCGTGGCGATCCATGAAGAAGGCAGCCTGACCCGCGCCGCCACCCGCGAGGCGATCGCGCTGTCGGCGGCGAGCAAGCGCCTCAACGAACTCGAAGGCGCCCTCGGCACGCCGCTGTTCGCCCGCCAGGCGCGCGGCATGCAACTGACGCCCGCGGGCGAGACGCTGCTGCACCACGCCCGGCGCATGCTGTTCAACCTGGAAAAGATCGGCCTGGAGTTGGGCGAGCACCTGCAAGGGGTGCGCGGTTATGTTCGGATGCTGGCCAACCTGTCGGCCATCATCCAGTTCCTGCCCGAGGACCTGGCCGAGTTCTCTGCCCGTCACGAGCGGATCAAGGTCGAGCTGGAGGAGCGTCCAAGCAACGGCGTGGTCCAGGGCCTGCTCGACGGCGTCGCCGACCTCGGGATCTGCTCCAGCGACTGTGATACCCGCGGACTGCACACGGTCCGCTACCGGCGCGACCAGCTGGTACTGGTGGTGCGCGCCGGACACCCCCTGGCCGAGGCGCACCAGGTGGCGTTCAGCGACACCCTGGACAACGACTTCGTCGGCCTGCACGCCGCCAGCTCGATCAACATGCGCAGCGTCGAGGCCGCGCGCCGGGCCGGCAAGGTGTTGCGCCTGCGTATCCATGTGCCGAGCTTCGACGCCGTGTGTCGCATGGTGCAGGCCGACATGGGCGTGGGCATCCTGCCGCGCAAGGCCTTCGAGCTGTTCGGCGCGGCGCTGGGACTGCGCGCGGTGGCGTTGGGGGATGACTGGGCCGAACGCGAGCTGCTGCTGGTGGCGCGAGAGCTGGAGGCGCTGTCGCCGGTGAGCCGGCTGTTGTTCGAGCAGTTGCGGGGGGATAGAGATTGATTTTCTCCTGTTGCGGCCTCTTCGCGGCGGTTCGGCGCCCCGATGAACCCGCTCCTACAAGAGCGCACCCCCTGTAGGAGCGGGTTCATCGGGGCGCCGAACCGCCGCGAAAGGGCCGTTACAGGTCTGCACAAACCCTTCGCGTTTGGCGAACGGTTGTTGCCAACACAGGATTGGTGCTCAACCCGCCGCCTGCTTAGTCTCTACCTCAAAGTCCAAGAACAAAGAGGTACGCAGCATGCCTGCCCCATTAGAAGGTATCAGGGTCCTGGAAATCGGCACCCTGATCGCCGCCCCCTTCGCCGCTCGCCTGCTCGGTGAGTTCGGTGCCGAAGTGATCAAGATCGAAGCCCTGGGCCAGGGCGACCCCCTTCGCAAGTGGCGAAAGCTGCACGAAGGCACCTCGCTCTGGTGGTACCTGCAGTCGCGCAACAAGAAATCCCTGGCGTTGGACCTCAAGGCCGCCGAAGGCCTGGACATCGTCAAGCGCCTGCTCGCCGAAACCGACGTGCTGATCGAAAACCTGCGCCCAGGGGCCCTGGAAAAACTCGGCCTGGGCTGGGACGTGCTGCACGCGCTCAACCCCAAGCTGACCCTGGTGCGCATCTCCGGCTACGGCCAGAGCGGCCCGTATCGCGATCGCCCGGGTTTCGGCGCGATCGGCGAGGCCATGGGCGGCATCCGCTACACCACCGGTGAACAGGGCTCGGCACCGGCGCGTGCCGGCGTCAGCCTGGGTGACTCGCTGGCCTCGCTGCACGCAGTGATGGGCGCCCTGCTTTCGCTGTTCAACGTGCGCGCCAACGGTGGCGTCGGCCAGGTGGTCGATGTGTCGCTGGTCGAAAGCGTGTTCAACCTGATGGAAAGCCTGGTGCCCGAGTACGACCTGCTCGGCCATGTCCGCGAGCGCAGCGGCGGCTCGCTACCCGGTATCGCCCCTTCCAACACCTACCGCACCGGCGATGGCGCCTTCGTGGTCATCGCTGGCAACAGCGACCCGATCTTCCGCCGCCTGATGCAGGCTATCGGCCGCCCGGACCTGGGCGATGCGCCGGAATTCGCCCACAACGACGGCCGCGCCGCCCAGGCCGCGCTGCTCGACGACGCCATCGAAGCCTGGACCCGCCGCCACGGCATCGACCAGGTGCTGGCCGCGCTCGAGGTGGCCGAAGTGCCTGCCGGGCGCATCTACTCGGTGGCCGACATCGTCAACGACCCGCACTACAACGCTCGCGGCATGCTGCTCGACAGCCAGTTGCCAGACGGCACGGCGGTACGCATGCCCGGCATCGTGCCGAAGCTCTCGGCCACCCCAGGGCGGGTCGACTGGCAAGGCCCGGCGCTGGGCGAGCACACCGATGCGCTGCTCGGCGGCCTGGGCATGGATGCCGGGCAGATCGCCCAGCTGCGAGCCCAGGGGGTGGTGCAATGATCCCCGCCAACCCCGAGCGCATGCTGATCCAGGAAGTCGCCCCGCGCGACGGCCTGCAGATCGAGCCCACCTGGGTACCCAGCGCAGACAAGATCAAGCTCATCGACGGGCTGTCGCAGCTGGGTTTCAGCCGTATCGAGGCAGGCTCGTTCGTGTCGCCCAAGGCGATCCCGGCATTGCGCGATGGCGATGAGGTGTTTCGCGGCATCCAGCGTGCGCCCGGCATCGTCTATGTGGCCCTGATCCCCAACCTCAAGGGCGCCGAGCGGGCTTTGGCGGCCGGCGCGGACGAATTGAACATGGTGCTGTCGGCCAGCCAGTCGCATAACCTGGCGAACATGCGCATGCGCCGCGAACAGTCGCTGGCCGGCTTTGGCGATATCGTCCAGGCCGTGCAGGGCCAGGCGGTCAGCCTGAATGCCACGGTGGCCACGGCCTTCGGTTGCCCGTTCGAGGGCCACATCGATGAGGACCAGGTGCTGCGCCTGCTCGATGCCTACCTCGAGCTCGGCGTGCAGGGCGTGACGCTGGCCGACACCACCGGCATGGCCAACCCGCGCCAGGTCGAGCGCCTGGTGCGACGCTGCCTGGAGCGGCTGCCGGCGGCGATGCTCACCTTGCACTTCCACAACACCCGGGGCCTGGGCCTGTGCAACGTGCTCGCCGCCTTCGAGGCCGGCGCCCGGCGCTTCGACGCCGCGCTCGGCGGCCTCGGCGGCTGCCCATTCGCACCGGGGGCTTCGGGCAACATCTGTACCGAAGACCTGGTCAACCTGTGCGCCGAGACCGGCATTGCCACCGGTATCGACCTCGAGGGTTTGCTCGCCTTGTCCCGTGGCCTGCCCGCACTGCTCGGCCATGAAGTCCCAGGGCAACTGGCCAAGGCCGGACGCAATTGCGACCTGCACCCGCTGCCGGCTGGCTTGCCAGCCTGATACACCGCTGTAGATCGGGGCTAGCCCCCGCCAGAAAACAAGAACAACAGGGCCGCCCACGGGTGGCCCGACTGGAGAAACCTCCCATGAGTCTTACTGCTCTGCAGTCGGCCGCCGATGGCGTGGCCGACAATGAAAAAGCCCTGATCCGCAAAGTTGCCTGGCGCATCATGCCGCTGATCATGGTCTGCTACCTGTTCGCCTTCTTCGACCGCATCAACATCAGCTTCGCCAAGTTCCAGCTGCAGACCGACCTGGGTTTCAGCGACACCGCCTACGGCCTGGGGGCGAGCCTGTTCGTGGTGGGCTACGTGTTGTTCGAGGTGCCCAGCAACCTGATGCTGTACAAAGTCGGTGCGCGCCGCTGGATCGCCCGCATCATGATTTCCTGGGGCCTGGCCACCGCAGCGATGGTGTTCGTCACCACTGAATGGCAGTTCTATACCCTGCGCTTCATCATCGGCGCCATGGAAGCCGGCTTTGCGCCAGGGGTGCTGTACTACCTGACGCTGTGGTTCCCGCGCCATTATCGCGGCCGCATCACCTCGTTGCTGTTCCTCGCCTCGGCGTTCGCCGGGCTGTTCGGCGCGCCGATCTCCGGCCTGGTGCTCGGGCATCTGGACGGTGCCCTGCAGATGCGTGGCTGGCACTGGCTGTTCCTGCTTGGCGGCGTGCCCTGCGTGGCCCTGGGCCTGTTGGTGCTGACCCGGCTCAAGGACCGTGTCGAAGATGCCGGTTGGCTCGATGCCGGGGAAAAGCGCCTGTTGCTGTCGCGTATCGACCCGCCCCAGGCCGCCCATGGCCAAGGCTCGCTGCTGCAGGCGATCCGCATTCCCGGCTTCCTGACCTTGGGGCTGATCTACTTCCTGATCCAGATCGCTTCCTATGGCCTGAATTTCTGGGCTCCGCAACTGATCCGCAGCGCGGGCACCGAGAACCCTACGGTGATCGGCCTGCTGACCGCCGTGCCGTACATCTGCGGGGCCATCGCCATGGTGGTCTGCGGACGGTTGTCCGACGCTACTGGCGAGCGGCGCTGGTTCACCGCCGGGCTGATCGCCCTGGGTGCGGTGGGCTTCCTGTGCGCCGGCCTGTTCGACGACAACACGCCTCTGCTGCTGATCTCCCTGGGCCTGCTCGGTGCTGGCGTGGTCGCCTCTATCCCGAGCTTCTGGGCACTGCCGCCGAAGCTGCTCGCGGGTGCCGGCGCCGGAGCCGCAGGCGGGATCGCGCTGATCAATACCATGGGGCAGCTGGGCGGGATCGTCAGCCCGGTGCTGGTGGGGCGTATCCGCGACCTCACCGGCACTACCACGCCGGCGCTGTACCTGATTGCCGGGGCCTGCGTGGTGACGGCGCTACTGGTGATGTTCGCCTTGCCGGAGAAGCTGCGTAGCCGGGATGTGCCGAATCCGTAAATGCGTTTCCCCATTCGCGGGTAAACCCGCTCCTACACAGGTACACCACCGCTGTCGAAGGATGTGGTAGTCGTGTAGGAGCGGGTTCACCCGCGAACACGGGCATAGCCCGTGCCATCCCCACCGCCCTGACCGAGATGCCGTCCTGCCACGATTGCGCCGTCCTAGAGCCTGCGGTCTAATTCCGACCAACGCTCCATCTTCGTAATCCAAGGACGTTTCATCATGTATAGGAAGACCGTACCCCTTGCGCTGGTCGCTACCCTGGCAGGCTGTTCGGGCACCGACGACCCCAGCAAGGCCACGTTCCAATCGGCCGCCCAGGCCTACCTAGACACGCAGTATCCCCACTGCTTCGTCATCAGCGCATTCCCCACCCAGACCCAGGACTTCGACGTCAACGGCACCAACAAGGCCCTGCATGCCCTCGCCCAGGTCGGCGTGGTCAGTGAAAGGGAGATCTCCCGCACCGAAGTGCCGGCGCGCCTGTGGCAACCGGCCCGCACCGACATCTACTACGCCTACGACCTGACCGACGAAGGCCGCAAGTACTACAAGGCGAATGCCGCCAGCCAACCCGATGGCAAGGCCACCGGCGGGCTGTGCTTCGGCCAGGCCCAGGTCACGGCGGTGCAACAGTTCAGCGAACCGACGCACAGCAATGGCCGCGAAGTCTCGCAGGTGACCTACGCGTACAAGGTGGTCGGGCTGCCGCAATGGGCCAACAACCAGAGTGTGCGGGCCGGCATCGCCGACCTGAACAAGGCCGTGGCCAGTGGCGAGAAGCCGGTCACGGAAACCCATGCCATGGTGCTGACCGACCACGGCTGGGTCCATGAACGCCTGGTCACCCGCTGACAGGCCTGCACCCCTGCCGCTGGGCCTGCAGCCGTCAGAGGCTCCATGACAGCACCAGCGGCAACCAGGCGAACGACAGCAGCGTCGAGCACATCACCAGGTTGGCCACCTGTTCCGGCGCACGATTGGCCCGCACCGCCATCAGGTAGTTGAACACCGCCACCGGCATCGACGACTGCACCATCAGCACCGCCCGCTCCAGTTCCCCCATGCCCAGCGCCAGGCCGACGCCCCAGCCGACCGCCGCCCCCAGCACGATGCGCAGGCCGCCCAGCAGCAGGCCGCTGCCCAC
This sequence comes from Pseudomonas sp. S31, assembly GCF_016648105.1. Classification (GTDB taxonomy): domain Bacteria; phylum Pseudomonadota; class Gammaproteobacteria; order Pseudomonadales; family Pseudomonadaceae; genus Aquipseudomonas. The sequence continues at coordinate 23,056 of NZ_JACVVE010000026.1, forward strand.
GTGCCGCATACGCAGGCTGGCCAGCGACACCCCGAGGGTCAACAACATCAGCGGAATGCTCATGCCGCCGAGCAGGTCGACGGTATTGGCCAGCAAACGCGGCAGCTCGACGCCCAGGAAGATGATCGGCATCGCCCCGGCCAGGCTGATGACGATGGGGTTGCGCACGAATGCCTTGAGCGATGCGGCCGTGCCGGAAATGGCCAGGCCCAGGGTGAACTGAAACACCGACAAGGTCAGGAAGAACGCCACGGCCAGCGCCAGGCCATGCTCGCCAAAGGCGTACAGGCTGATCGGCAGGCCCATGTTGCCGGTATTGGGGAACATGAACGCTGGCAACAGCACCCGCCATTGTTGCCCGGATGCCCGGCACACCACCCACCCGGCCAGGGCCATGCCGACCAGGCACAGGCTGCACGCCCCGGCCATGCCGAGGAACGCCTCGGGCTGCAGTTCGGTGCGACTCAAGGTCGACAGCACCAGCGAGGGCGTGCCGACGGTCATGACCATGCGCGCGACGAACTCGGTGGGATAGTCGAGCCCTTTGCGGGCCCAAAGGTAACCAATGCCGGCAACGATGAACACAGGTGCCAGAATGGCGGACAGCGAACCCAGCATTGACCTTGCCTCCCTTGCAAATGCGACATTATGCCGCAGCCAAAGCCCCACAGGGCAGCCTTTGTGGCCGTCGCCGACAGGTTTTTGCCTGGCGCAGACAGATTCCTGGCCACAATGCGACGCAACTCGTCGTGCGGCGTCTCGTCGCAGGCTTCAGCCCCTTGGGCAAATCGTTTGCAGGGCTTAGAATCGCGCTTCCTTTTCGCCCGTCGCCTTGAACGGTGGCAACCGGCAGCAACGACAGAGTCCGTGCCTGAACACATGCCCGTACATGTGCAATAGGCTCAACCGACCCCGCCCGACCTACTTCCTGACAGGTTTAGCGGTTGAGTCTTGCCCAGGTCGCATCCAGCCCAGGCACACCCGTGCAACTCTCCGGCCCTCGATGGTGCGGAGCGCTGTGCGTGTTCGAAGAGGCGCTCCTCCCGTCTATTCCAATTCGAGGTAACTATGTCTCCGCGTTTGCTGGCCATGGCGCTGGCACCCCTGCTCGGGCTGTTCATCATCGCCTTGGGCAATGGCTTCATGTCGTCCCTGACCACCCTTCGCCTGGGCGCCGCTGGCGAGTCGGCGACCATGATCGGTATCGTCTCGTCGGCCTATTTCATCGGCCTGACCCTCGGTGCGGTGTTCAACGACCGCCTGATCCTGCGCATCGGCCATATTCGCGCCTACAGCAGCTTCGCCTCGCTGATCGCCGCGACCATCCTCGCCCAGGGGCTGTTCTACGACACCACCTGGTGGATCGCGCTGCGCCTGATCAACGGCTGGGCAACGGTCGGCGTATTCCTGGTGATCGAGAGCTGGCTGCTGCTGGCCGGTGACGCGAAGATCCGCGGCCGCCTGCTGGCGCTGTACATGATCGCCTTCTATGGTGCTGGCGTGATCGCCCAGGCCACCTTGGGCGAAATCACCGGCTGGGGCGAAACGGCACCGTTCATGGTCGCCGGCATGCTCGCCGCGTTGTCGGTGATGCCGATCGTGATCCTGCCGCAGGTATCGCCGATCCTCGATCAGGTCGAGCCACTGAAGCCGCGCCAACTGCTCGGCGTGGCGCCGACCGGGCTGGTCGGCTGCTTCGGCTCGGGCGCGGCCATTGCCGGCATCTACGCGCTGCTACCGTTGTACCTGCAGCGGATCGGCATGGATGTGGGCGAGATCGGCAACATGATGGCCTGGGTGATCCTCGGCGCGATGCTGCTGCAGTACCCGGTAGGCCGCTGGTCCGACCGCAAGGACCGCCAGGACGTACTGATCGCGCTCGCGGCGCTGTGCACCGTGTTGTCGGTGATCATCGTGCTGCTGCCGGCCAACTCCATGCTGTTGCCGGCGATGCTGTTCCTGCTCGGCGGTGGTGTGTTCGCGCTTTACCCAGTGGCAGTCAGCAGCGCTGCCGACCGCGCGCCTTCCGACGCGCTGGTGCCGATGATCCAGGGCCTGCTGCTGATCAACTCGCTGGGCTCGGCGCTGGCGCCGCTGGCCATTTCGCCGGTGATGACTTCGTTCGGCGAGGTCGGGCTGTTCTGGGCCTTCACCGTGATCAACGGGGCGATGTTCTGCTTCTTCCTGTGGCGCCGAGGCAAGCGTCCGAAGGCCGAACACCCGGCCCCGTTCGCCGCCACCGCAACCTTCTCGCCCACCGGGGCCGAGCTGCGGGTGACCGAGGACCTGATGCACGCCGCCCAGGAACACCCGCCGCTGGAAACGTCGGAGGAAAACCCGCCACAGGGGGCGACGCGCGCCGAGCATCCGTAACTGAACAAGGGCCGCCATCGCGGCCCTTGTCACGACCATTTGTCGGGCAGACAGCACTGCGCCATCACTGCAAAGCCAAACCAATGACAGATCATTCCCATAGGAGATTGACCATGATCCGCATTCGTCCGCTTTCGCTCGGCCTTGCCCTGGCCTTGGGTCTGACCTCGGCGGCCAGCTTCGCCGCTGCCACCGACAGCACCGACACCCGCACGCCTGCTACCCAGTCGAGCGACCCTACTCCAGGCAAGACCGCAGGTGACGGCAGCAGCGTCAACACTCCGGGCGGTACCGGCGACAACGACAGCGCCGACACTGGCAGCGACAACGATGGCGCCGATGGTGCTGCCGGTGGCTCCAACAGCACGGGCGAAGCCACCGGCAGCGGCGCTGGCGCTTCGGGCGGGACCGCCGAGGATCAGGACAGCCGCTGAGGCGGCTGGTCTACACTGCGGCTCGACGCTCAATAGCCGCAAGGAACCGCCATGAACCTCAAGCCCTGGCTACTCGCCGCCCTGCTGCCCTGCGGGGCAATGGCGGCGAATTTTGATGAAGACACCTCTGCCGGCGCCTTGTCGATCAGTTCGACCTCGTTCACCGATGGTGGCACCATCGGCCTGGCGCAGGTGGGGCCGGACCCGGCGTGCGGCAGTGGCCAGGAGTTGTCGCCGCAATTGAGCTGGAAGAACCCACCGCAAGGCACCCGCTCGCTGGCGCTGGTGATGTTCGACCCGGACGGCGGCAAGGGGTTGGGGGTGGTGCACTGGATCGCCTACAACATCGACCCAGATGTGGACGGGTTGACCGAAGGGGCTGCGGGGCAAACCTCGCAGGTCGCCACGGTGGGGCGTAATTCACGTGGCACCCTGGCCTACCGTGGGCCCTGCCCGCCGGCTGGCGACAATCCGCACCATTACTCACTGACCTTGATCGCCACCGACCTGGAACCTGGGAAGTTGCCTGAGGGACTGGATCGTCAGGGGTTGCTGGAGCTGTTGCAAGGGCATGCCTTGGCGGCTCAGAGCCTGGTGGGGCGGTACGGGCATTGATTGGTTGTGCCTGGCCCAGGCTGCGCCTGGGTTCGCGGGTAAACCCGCTCCTACAGGAGCACCGATGCCTGTAGGAGCGGGTTTACCCGCGAACCCGGGCACAGCCCGGGCCACGCGCCTCAGGTCTTGCCTGCTTTACCGCCAATACCGCTTATCGTCCACCAACTGCTCATGGGCCAGGAACAACGCCGGTAGCTGCTCCTTGAGGTAATCGATCCAGGTCCGCACCTTGGCATCCAGGTAATGCCGCGACGGGTAGATCGCATACAGCATGCTCTCGCGCAGCCGGTACGGTGCCAGCAACCTGCACAGACGCCCCTGCTCGATGGCCTGGCTGGCGGTATAGAACGGCAACAGCCCGATGCCCATGCCCAGCTCGCTGGCCTTGAGCATGGCGTCGGCCACGTTGGTCAGGAAGCTGTCATGCGGGGCGATCACGCACTGGTCGACGCCCTGGGGGAATACCCAGTCACCCTCGTACATCGGGTAGGCCATGCGCAGGCAGCGATGGTCGTGCAAGTCTTCGGGACGCTCCGGCACGCCATGGGCATCCAGGTAGCTGGGCGCCGCGCAAGGGATGCTGAAGATGTTGCCAAGCGGCACCGCGATCAGCTGCGAGTCGGGCAACGCCTCGTCCACCGTGATCACCACATCGTGCCCTTCGGCCAGCGGGTCGGGGTTGCGCTGCGACAGCGTCAGCTCGACCACCACCTCCGGGCACAGTGCGTTGTACCCGGCCACCAGCGGCATCAGCAACATGCCCAGGCCATGTGGACAGTGCAGGCGCAGGCGGCCACGGGGCGTGAGATGCGCGCCGCGGGCCTCGTCCATGGCCTCGTCGGTCAGCAGCATGATCTGCCGCGCCCGCTCGAGGAACCGCTCCCCCGCCTCGCTCATGCGCAGGCGCCGGGTGGTGCGGTGCAGCAGACGCGTCTGCAACTGGTTCTCCAGTTCGGCAACGATCCGAGAGACCTGCGCAGCAGAGATATCCAGGGCATTGGCGGCCGCCGCGAAACTGCCACATTCGACAACCCGAGCGAAGGTGCGCATGGCGTGCAACATATCCATCAGGCCGGAATCCTCTTGTCATTCATACGCCAAAGGCAGGAATCTATCACGGCAAAGCCCATTTATTGAGGATCACCAATGAATACATCATAAGACACACACAAAGAAAAGGAGCCAGTCATGAAACGTTCGATCGTTGTTATCGCCCTTTCGGCCACCCTCGCCTCGTTCGGCGCCTTCGCTGCCGGGTCCGCGACCCAGCCGGCCGAAGCCAGCAGCACCTACCAGTACGGCATGCCCGTGGATGTGGCCAAGGTAGTCTCCATTACGCCCGACAGCACCGCCGCCGATTGCGAAGTGGGCACCTCGCACATGGTCTACGTGGACCACCAGGGTGAAACCCACGAAATCGCCTATCAGGAAATGGGTAACTGCTCGCGCCTGTAACTCAGGCCAGCACCTCTTCGATCCAACTGACCTGCCGCTCGAACTCGCGGATCTTGTGTTCCGGAACCGCTTCCCGGGCACGCTGGAAGTTCGCCAGGGTCTGTTGTTTCTGCCGCAGCATGCGCTGCCATTTGTTCAAGAACGCAGGGCTGCGCTGGCGCAGCAAGACCGGTCCGAAATACAGCTCCTGCGCGCTGTAGGCCTCCCCCTCGCCAGGCTCGGCGACCATGATCTCGTAATCGAAACGGTGTTCGCGCAGCAGCTCTTCGCTGACGATGCGGTAGCCGTTTGCCGCCAGCCACTCACGCAATTCGCGCTCATCGCCATTGGGCTGCAGGATCAGCCGCTCACGCCCGGACAGGTATTGGCGACCACGTTCGAGGATGTCACGAATGGTCTGGCCGCCCATGCCGCAGAACGTGATGACGGTAATCCGGTCACCCGCCTCGATCGCCGCCAAACCGTCGGCCAGGCGTACTTCGACACTGGCCTCGAGGCCGTTCTCGCGCACCGTGCGTTGAGCCGCAGCGAATGGCGTGTGCGCCACTTCACCGGCCACCCCGGCCTCGATCACCCCACGCAGGCGCAAGGCCACCGGCAGGTAGCCGTGGTCCGAGCCGATGTCGGCCAGACGTGCGCCCTGTGGCACGTGCGCCGCTACACGCTCCAGGCGCATCGACAATCTCTTTTCGTTCAAGGTAAGCCCCTTACTGCGGAATCGGCGCGATTCTGCCGTTCGCAGGGCGCCATGACAATGCTCGACCCACCCGCTACGCTCGCGTAGGCTTGCACTTTTCCCACGTCGCAAGGCAAAACGACCCATGGCAAACGCAGATATCACCTTCACGCCCGACTCCGACACCGAGTCCATCTCTTCCGACGTCGCCGAATTCAATGGCGTGCTGGTCACCACCCAGGTCCCGATCCGCGCCGATGGCAGCCTGGAGCTGGGCGACATCGTCACCCAGTGCGAATGCACCCTGCAGGCCCTCAAGGATGCCCTGGAAAAAGCCGGCAGCAGCATGGACCGCGTACTCCACCTGACCATCTACCTCACCGACATGGCCGACCGCCCGGCCTTCAACGAGGTGTACCAGCGTTTCTTCAGCAAGCCGTGGCCAGTGCGCGCCGCCGTTGGCGTGGCCTCGTTGGCCTATGAAGGGATGCGAGTGGAAGTGACCGCGATGGCGGCCAAGGCCTGATCCGACTCCAGGAACGCTGCACGCGCAGGACGCCCGATGCCCGATACCTTTCCCTACCGCAAGGCGCTGGCCGCCTTGCTCCCCGGCCTGGGCCTGTGCTCGCCGGCCCAGGCTGAACCCGCGAGCAGTTTCCAGTTGCTCGAGCCGGTGGTGATCACCGGCACCTACGTGCCCAACCCGACCTTCGACCTGCCGTACTCGATCGATACGGTCGACCGTGCGCAGATCGCCGACGGCCAGCTGGGCGTGAACCTTTCCGAGGCGCTCAACCGGGTGCCGGGGCTGGTGGTGCAGAACCGCCAGAACTACGCCCAGGACCTGCAGATTTCATCGCGCGGCTACGGCGCCCGCTCGGCGTTCGGCATCCGTGGCATCAAGCTGCTCAGTGACGGCATCCCGGCCAGCACGCCGGATGGGCAGGGCCAGGCAGCGTCGCTCAACCTCGATGTGGCCGACCGCATCGAGGTGCTGCGCGGCCCGGCCTCGGCCATCTATGGCAGCAACGCCGGCGGTGTGATCCAGATGTTCTCCCGCGACGGCTCCGGCCCACCCAAGGTCGGCGCAGAAACCACCTTCGGCAGCGACGGGTTCAACAAGAACCACGTGTACAGCGAAGGCGGCGATGACCAGGCCGGGTTCCTGGTGGATGCTTCGCGCATGGACACCGATGGTTACCGCGACCACAGTTCGGCCCGCCGCGACCAGACCTTCGCCAAGGTGCATGTGCGGCCCGACGAGGACAGCCGGCTGGCGCTGATTCTGAGTACGCTGGAGCAGAATGGCACCGAGGATCCGCTGGGGCAGACCTGGGACGCGTACAAACATGATCCAAGGTCGGTGTCTGCGGCAGCCGAAACTTACAATACCCGAAAGAGTATCCACCACCAGCAATTGGGTATGAACTACGAGCGTTCGTTTGGGGATGCGACACTTCAGTTCAATTTGTATGCCGGTAAGCGCAGCGTGATCCAGTATCTATCCATTCCGAGGTTCACGCAGAACGGACGCCCCAACCCCGCCAACGAGCGCGGCGGTGGCGTGGTCGACTTCGACCGCGAATTCCATGGCGGCACCTTGCGCTGGATCCAGCCCGTCACCGCCGCGCCCGGCAACCTCACCGTGACCGTCGGCGCCGACTACGATCGCAGCAGCGACGACCGCCGTGGCTACCAGAACTTCAGCGGCGACACGCTGGGCGTCAAGGGCGAACTGCGGCGCAAGGAAAAGGACACTGCCACCAGCCTCGACCCCTATGTCCAGGCCCATTGGGAACTGGACCGCTGGACCGTGGATGCGGGCCTGCGCCACAGCACCATGGAAATGGAAGTCGATGACCATTACCTGGCCAATGGCGACTCCAGCGGTTCGAAGAAGTACCAACGCACCACCCCGACCCTGTCGGTGATGTACGCCTTCACCCCTGACCTGCACGGCTACATCAGTGCCGGCAAGGCTTTCGAAACCCCGACCCAGGCCGAAATGGCCTATGCGCCGGGTGCGGTGGAAGGTTTCAACTTTGGCCTGGATCCGGCCACCAGCACCCAGTACGAGCTTGGCCTGAAGGCCCGGACGGATGAACGCACGCGGATCAACGCCGCGATCTTCGAGATTCGCACCAAGGACGAGATCGTCGTGGCGGCATCGGAGGGTGGTCGCACCAGCTACCGCAACGCCGGCAAGACGCTGCGCCGCGGCTTCGAGCTGAGCGTGCAGCGCGAGTTGAACGCTCAGTGGCAGGCCAACCTGGCCTACACCGTGCTCGACGCCACCTATGACGAGGCGTTCAGCCAGGGCGGCACGACCATCGACAAGGGCAATCACCTGCCGGGTGTACCGCAGACCAGTCTGTTCGGCGAATTGATCTGGAAGCCGCGCGATGGCATCAGCATGGGGCTGGAGGGGCAGTACCGGAGCAAGGTGTATGTCGAGGACACCAACGACCAGCACATCGCGCCGAGCTATGCGGTGTTCAACTGGCGTACCCGTTTCGAGCAGCACTACGGGCCGTGGACGTTCCACCAACTGGTGCGGCTGGACAACCTGCTGGACCGGCAGTACGTCGGCTCGGTGATCGTCGGCGACAGCAACGGGCGCTATTACGAAGCGGCACCGGGGCGGTCGTGGTATGCGGGGGCTGGGCTGGAGTATCAGTTCTGATGCGGGGGCGCTGTGCGCCCCCAGCCATCCCGAATCTAACGCCGTACTTCCATCCGCAACAACGCCGCACCCAGACACTTGCCATGGGCATCCAGCGCCAGCGAGCGCGTCACCCCGCCCCGCAATAACCCCGGCAAGACGAAGTTGAGCGCTTGCAACTGCGGCATCTCATAACGCCGTACCGGCCCCGCACTGGCATCGCGCAAATGGGCGAACCACGCCTCGACCTTCTCCGCCGTCACCTCGCGCACCAGCACCGCATAGTCTTCCGAGCGATAGGCAATCAGCGAAATGTTCGAGGTATCGCCCTTGTCCCCGGTACGGGTATGGGCAATCTCATGCAAGGTAACGGTCATGGGCAAACCTCCAGGTGAACATGGGGAGTGGCGAACTCGCGGGGCAGGTACAGGCTCGCCACGGCCAGCACTTCACGCACCTGGCGGGTGGCGCCACCGCCACCGGCCGGGCCGTTGGTGTAGAGGGTCTCCACTTCGTTGGCCAAGGCCTGGGCGGCAGCCCGCGTCGCACAGCGCCCGGCCACCCGCAAGCGAACCTCCCAAGGCTCGCCGGGCTGGCCGAAAGTACTGCCATGCAATGAGTCAACGCCCATCAGCTCGCAGCGCAACTCCTCGAGCGGCACCCCGGTGATGGCCAGGCGCTGCTCGACGATCTGCCCGGCCAGGCGAGCACGGGCCACGGCATTGGGGCCACCGTAGGAAATCTGCCCCTCACCGATCCAACCGTCGCGATAGCCCACGGTCACCTTCAACTGCTCCGGCCGCTGGGTCCCGGTGGCGCCACTGACCTGTACCGAATCGGGGCTCTGCAAGGCAAAGTGCACAGCGGAAAAGTCGGCCACCACATCGGGGGTCAGGTAGCAGCGCGGATCGTGTACCTCGTACAGCAACTGCTCGGTACAAGTCGCCACATCGATGCGCCCGCCACTACCCGCTACCTTGGTGATACGCGCCAGTCCATCGGCATCGATCTCGGCGAGCGGGAAACCCAACCGTGCGAGGTCCGGGACATCCTTCACCCCGGGATCGGCAAAATAACCACCGCTGACCTGCCCGGCGCATTCGAGCAGGTGCCCGGTAAGCGTGCCGCGGCCCCGCCGCTGCCAGTCGTCCGCCGCCCAACCGAAGGCATGCAGCTGTGGCGCGAGGAACAACGAAGGGTCGGCGACTCGCCCGGTGATCACCACATCGGCATCCAGCGCCAGGGCCTGGAGAATGCCTTCCACGCCCAGGTAGGCATTGGCCGAGACCATGCGTTCGCCCAGGGCCCCGATGCTCAGGCCGTTGTCCAGTTGCCAGTGCGGATGCTGGCGCAGCACGGCGAGCACATCATCGCCCTCCACCGCCGCCACCTTGAGGCCATGCAAGCCGAGCTCGGCGGCGATCGCCAGCACCTGGCGGGCTGCGGCGCGCGGGTTGGCGGCGCCCATGTTGCTGATGATCCGCAAGCGCCGCTGGCCCTGGCGGATGAAGGGCAACACGGCGCGCATGCGCGTGGCCAACAAAGGGTCGAAGCCGGCTTCGGGATCGGCCAGGCGGGCTTGCTGGGCCAGAGCGATGGTGCGTTCGGCCAGGCATTCGAAAATCAGGTAGTCGAGCTGGCCGTCACGCGCCAACTCGATGGCAGGCTCCACGCGGTCGCCGGAGTAGCCGGCGCCAGCGCCGATGCGCAGGGTGTTCATCGTCAGAATACTCCCAATGCCAGCGCGGTCAGGGTCATCAGCACCGACGCGGCAAACAGTAATGGCAGGGTGAAACGTTGGTGGTCGGCCAGCTCCAGCTTGCACAGGCCCACCAACAGGAAGGTGGCCGGCGTCAGCGGGCTGACCGGGAAGCCGGTGGTGTGCACGCCCAGCAGCGAGGCCTGGGCCACCTGCACGGGATCGACGCCCAGCGAGCGACCGACTTCGGCGATCACCGGCATGACGCCGAAGTAGAAGGAATCAGGATCGAACAGCAGGCTCAGCGGCATCGACACGAAGCCCACCAGCGCCGGGATCAGCTTGCCGTGCCCCGGCGGGATCTGCTGCACCGCCACCTCGGCCATGGCTTTGAGCATGCCGGTGCCCTGCATGATGCCGGTGAACACGCCCGCGGCCAGGAGGATGCTGGCCATGGTCAGCGCGGTCTTGGCGTGGGCATCGATGCGCTCGCGCTGATGATCGACACGCGGGTAGTTCAGGCACAACGCGGCCACGGTGCCGAGCATGAACATCACCACCGGGTCGACCCAGCCGGCGATCATCACGGCCATCACCAGCACCGTCAGCAACAGGTTCGGCCAGAACATGCGCGGGCGGCGCAATGCCTGTTCCTCGGCGCTCAGCACCCGCTGCGGTGCGGCGACGTCGCTGCCGGCATGCAGGCCCAGGCGCTTTTCCTCACGCCGGCCCAGCCACCAGGCACAGGCGAAGACGAAGGCCAGGCCCACCACCTGCACCGGGATCAATGGCTGGAACAGATCGGCCACCGGCACGTGCAAGGCCGCGGACGAACGCAGCACCGGGCCGGTCCAGGGCAGGAAGTTGACCCCGGCGGCCATTGCCGCGACACAGGCCAGCACGCGCCGGTCGATGCCCAGGCGGGTATACAGCGGCAGCATCGCCGGCACCGTCACCAGAAAGGTCACCGCGCCCGAGCCATCGAGGTGCACCAGCAGCGCCAGCAGCGCGGTGCCGCAGACGATGCGCGTGGGCCGGGTACCCACGGCGCGCAGGATGCGGTCGATGATCGGGTCGAGCATGCCGGCGTCGGTCATCACGCCGAAGAACAGGATGGCGAAGATGAACATGCCCACCACGGGGGCGACGTTCTTGATACCGGTGAGGATGAACCCGCTGGTTTGCAGGCCGAAGCCGGCCAACAGAGCGGCGACCACGGGGAAGGCGATCAACGCCACCAAGGGCGAGATGCGTTTGCTCATCACCGCGACGAGCAGGGACAGGATGGTAATGACGCCGTAGAGGGCGAGCATGGGCGACTCCAGCTTGTGTTTTTTGTTGTTGCCTGGAGTATCGGGAAGGCGCGGCTTGCGTGTAAATTGCAATTTAAAGCCAGGCACATTCGAAAAAACAAAATGAAGAACGCCCTTCAGCACATCCGCGCCTTCATCACCGTCGCCCAGCGCGGCAACTTCGCCCGCGCCGCGGACGACCTGCACTTGTCGCCCTCGGCGCTCACCGTGCAGATCCGCCAGCTCGAAGGCTGGCTGGGGTCGAGCTGCTCGAACGCAGCCCGCGCCACGTGGCCTTGACTGCGGCGGGACGCGAAGCATTACCCGCCATGGAGAAGCTGCTGCTGGACCTGGGCAACATCGTCAGCGCCAGCCAGGGGCTCGCGGCAGTGCGCCGCGGCGTGGTCAGCGTCGCCGCCCTGCCCTCGCTATGCGCTGGCGCCCTCCCCGAGCGCCTGGCGGTGTTTGCTCGGCAATACCCCGGCATCGAAGTGCGGCTGCGCGATCTGGTGGCCGAGCGCATCGTCGAGCGGGTACGCGACGGCGACGTCGACTTCGGCCTGGGGGTACGCGCCAAGCTCGGCCATGGACTGGCCTTTACCCCCTTGTTGCAAGACCGCCTGTGTCTGTTCGTGCCGACGGAGCATCCACTGGCCAGCGGCTCACCCAGCCTGGCCGATCTGGACGGCCAGCCGATGATCCTCACCGGGCGCGACAGCAGCGTGCGGGCGCAGATCGAGCAGGTGTTCCAGGCCCGCGGGCTGAGCCTGCGAGTGGCCATGGAGGCCAACTACATGTCTACCGTGCTGGCGCTGGTGCGCAACGGGCTGGGCATCGCCTTGCTGCCGGAGTCGGCGGACGACGGCGAGCGGCGGTTGGCCCGGCGGCAGCTGGACGAGCCAGGGCTGGAGCGGGAGCTGGGAGTAATCACCCGCAGCGAGGGCAGCCTGTCGCCGGCGACGTCGCGGTTGGTGGAGTGTTTGAAAGGGATGGGGCTTTGATCGTTGGGCCTATTCGCGGGTGAACCCGCGAATAGGCCCGCGCTGACGAAACACCTCCCGCCAGCCAAAGATGCCACCGCCCCATTTCACCGGTACAATACCGCGCTAAACCGTGACCGCCCGAAACCATAACGATATGTCCCTTCCAAAGAATCACCTGGAACTGCTCAGCCCTGCCCGTGACGTCGCCATCGCCCGCGAGGCGATCCTGCACGGCGCTGACGCCATCTACATCGGCGGCCCAAGCTTCGGCGCGCGCCACAACGCCTGCAACGAAGTCGGCGATATCGCCGAACTGGTCGAGTTCGCGCGGCGCTACCATGCACGCGTGTTCACCACCATCAACACCATCCTCCACGACAACGAGCTCGAACCTGCGCGCAAGCTGATCCATCAGCTGTACGACGCCGGTGTCGACGCCCTGATCGTCCAGGACCTGGGTGTGATGGACCTGGACATCCCGCCGATCGAACTGCATGCCAGTACCCAGACCGACATCCGCACCCTCGAACGCGCCAAGTTCCTCGACCAGGCCGGTTTCTCCCAGCTGGTACTGGCCCGCGAGCTGAACCTGCAGCAGATCCGCAGCATCGCCGCCGAGACCGATGCCGCCATCGAGTTCTTCATTCATGGCGCGCTGTGCGTGGCCTTCTCCGGCCAGTGCAACATCTCCCACGCCCAGACTGGCCGCAGCGCCAACCGGGGCGACTGTTCCCAGGCCTGCCGCCTGCCGTACACCCTCAAGGACGACCAGGGCCGTGTGGTCGCCTTCGAAAAGCACCTGCTGTCGATGAAAGACAACAACCAGACCGCCAACCTGGCCGATCTGGTGGATGCCGGCGTGCGCTCGTTCAAGATCGAGGGCCGCTACAAGGACATGGGCTACGTGAAGAACATCACCGCCCACTACCGCCAGCAGCTGGACGCCATCCTCGAAGGTCGCCCGGAGCTGGCCCGTGCCTCCAGCGGGCGTACCGAGCACTTCTTCCTGCCCGATCCGGACAAGACCTTCCACCGCGGCAGCACCGACTACTTCGTCAGCGAGCGCAAGGTCGATATCGGCGCCTTCGACTCGCCGACCTTCACCGGCCTGCCGGTGGGCGTCGTGGAAAAGGTCGGCAAGCGCGACATGCTGGTGGTCACCGAAGTACCGCTGACCAACGGCGACGGCCTCAACGTGCTGGTCAAGCGTGAGGTGGTAGGGTTCCGTGCCAACATCGCCGAGCCTCGTGGCGAGTTCGACGAAGACGGCCAGAAGCGCTACCGCTACCGCGTCGAACCCAACGAGATGCCTGAAGGCCTGTACAAGCTGCGCCCCAACCACCCGCTGTCGCGCAACCTCGACCACAACTGGCAGCAAGCCCTGCAGCGTACCTCGGCCGAGCGCCGCGTGGGCGTGCAGTGGCAGGCGGTGCTGCGCGAGGAGCGCCTGGCGCTGACCGCCGTCAGCGAAGAAGGCATTAGCGTGCAGGTGGGCCTGGACGGCCCGTTCGGCGTCGCCAACAAGCCCGAGCAGGCGCTCGACCAACTGCGCGACCTGATCGGCCAGCTGGGCACCACTCAGTACCACGCCAGCGCCATCGAGCTCGATGCGCCAGAGGCGTTCTTCATCCCCAACTCGCAGCTCAAGGCTCTGCGCCGTGAAGCCATCGAGGTGCTGACCGAGGCGCGGATCAAGGCCCACCCGCGGGGTGCGCGCAAGGCCGAGACCACACCGCCCCCGGTGTACCCGGAGGCGCACCTGTCGTTCCTGGCCAACGTCTACAACCAGAAGGCCCGGGACTTCTACCACCGCCATGGCGTGCAGTTGATCGACGCGGCCTACGAGGCCCACGAAGAGCACGGCGAGGTGCCGGTGATGATCACCAAGCACTGCCTGCGCTTCTCGTTCAACCTGTGTCCCAAGCAGGCCAAGGGCGTTACCGGCGTGCGCACCAAGGTGGCACCGATGCAGTTGATCCAGGGCGATGAGGTGCTGACCTTGAAGTTCGACTGCAAGCCGTGCGAGATGCATGTGATCGGCAAGATGAAGAGCCATATCATCGACCTGCCGACCCCAGGCAGCGCCGTGGCCCAGGTGGTGGGTCACATCAGCCCGGAAGACCTGCTCAAGACCATCCCCCGCGCGCCGCATTGAGCCGAGGCGAGGACTCGCCCGCCCCCTCCCCCGGCACTGGAGCGGTCAATCCCCAACATTGCCCTCGGCGTCGCGCAGGCGACGCTCGATGGCCTCGGTGGTGTCCTCGAGCTCCTGGGTCGAGGTGGGAGTGATCACCTTGTCCACCGCCTCGGTATCCGGATCAGGGCGCTCCAGTACCGGCCTCGGCGCGTGTTCCCCCCTCTGCGCCTGCTCCGATGACACCACGTGCGGCACCTTGTCAGCGGGCTTGGGATCGTTGTGCTTCATGGTTGTCTCCAGGAAAAGATACATGTCTTTCTGAAGAGCCCTGCATGGCGAGAAAGTTTGATCGGTTCGCCTGTACGCATTCGAATATGAGCTTATCTGTACAAAATGGGCAGCGTTGTACAACCTGTCCTGGCACAGAACCCCGCACGCCGCTGGATGATTCCGTGGCAATGGAGCCGGCATGAAGAAGAGCTTGCTGAGTCAACGCAAGGACGACCATCTGGACACCGTGCTGACCCCGGGCAAGTCCACCTCCAGCGTGGACCCGGGCTGGTCGGCGATCCGCTTCGAACATTGCGCATTGCCTGAAATGGCGCTGGATGAGGTCGACCTCGGCACCTCGCTGCTGGGCATCGAGCTGAGGGCGCCGCTGTTGATCAGCTCGATGACCGGCGGGGCCCAGCGCGCCGAACACATCAATCGCCACCTGGCTGAAGCTGCCCAGGCCCTCGGTATCGCCATGGGAGTGGGTTCGCAGCGGGTCAGCCTGCGCGGCGGGCCAGACCAGGGGCTGACTGGCGAACTGCGGCGCCTGGCGCCGAGCATTCCGTTGCTGGCCAACCTGGGCGCGGCGCAACTGCGCGAAGCCGACGGCCTCGACCTGGCTCGCCGGGCGGTCGACAGCCTGCAAGCCAATGCCCTGATCATCCACCTCAACCCCTTGCAGGAAGCGGTACAGCCTGAAGGCGACCGCGATTGGCGCGGGGTGCTGGCACGCATCGAAAGCCTCACCGAGCGCATCGGCGTACCCGTGATCGCCAAGGAGGTCGGCGCCGGCCTGTCACCCAGCGTCGCCCGGCAACTGGTGCATGCCGGCGTACAGATGATCGACGTGGCTGGGGCCGGCGGTACCAGCTGGGCAGCGGTCGAGGCGCAGCGTGCCCAAACCCCTGCGCAGCGAGCGGTGGCCATGGCTTTCAGCGACTGGGGGATCCCCAGTGCGCAGTGTCTGCTGGCGGTGCACCGGGCCCTCCCCGAGGTCGGCCTGATCGCCTCGGGCGGTATCGCCAACGGCATCGACGCGGCCAAGGCCATTCGCCTTGGCGCCGACCTGGTCGGGCAGGCAGCGGGGGTGCTGACGGCGGCCACTACCTCGAGCGAGGCGGTCATCCAGCACTTCGAGATCCTCTTGCAGCAGCTGCGCATCGCCTGCTTCTGTACCGGCTCGCGCAACCTGGCGCAACTGCGCCGGGCACGCTTGCTGGGCCCCGGGCCGCAACCGGGATGAACACGCCGACAGGCGCCGATGCTGCAACGGAGTGTCGCGCGGACGCAGGCGCTCCACTGCCGTTGGGCGATCCGACTGAACAGCGGCGTGCAGGCCAGGGCCTACAGCAAGTCATTGTAGAGGAGCCAGGCCATGTCAGATCCCAACCATCCAGACCCGTACGTCGACGACATCCCGCATAACCCAGGCGAACCCGTGCCCAAGCCCGAACCCGAACAGGAAGCGCCGGACTGGCCGGAAGGACAGGTGCCACCCGAGGAGCAATCCGACGGTTGAGCCGGTTCGGGCGCCAGCTGTGGCATGATTGCCGCCACCGCCATTCGAGGCCCCTGCATGCTGATCGACGAAGAACTGACCCTCAAGAAGCTGGAGACCTTTCTCGCCTTCATGCGCAGCGGCAATCTGGGGCGCGCGGCGGCAGAGCTGTCGACCAGTGCGGTCAGCGTGCACCGGGCCATCCATTCACTGGAAAACGCCCTGCGCTGCCCGCTGTTCAAACACGAAGGCCGCCAGCTGATTCCGCTGGAAAGCGCCTACGTGCTGGAAAAGAAAGCCCGCCAACTGATCCAGGACGCCGAGCAGATGGTCCGCCAGACCCGCGAGGCGGCGGGCTTCTACGCCGAGCGCTTTCGCCTTGGCGCGTTGTACTCGCTCACCGTCAAGACCGTGCCCAAGCTGGTCATGGGCTTGAAGCTGCGCCGCAGCGAGCTGAACATCGACCTCAACCTGGGCTCCAACGTCGACCTGCTGCAGCGCCTGAAGAACCATGAGCTGGAAGCGATCCTGGTGTCGCTGGACGACAGCATCAACGATCCGTCCTGCGCCCAGTTGCCGCTGTTTTCCGACGATATCTTCCTCGCCGTCCCCACCGACTCGCCGTTCGCCGGGCAGGCCGAGGTAGACCTGGCCGACTTCGCCGACTCAACCTTCATCACCCTGACCCAAGGCTTCGCCACCCACCGTGATGGCGCGCGGGTGTTCCAGCAGGCGGGGTTCGAGCCGCAGGTCGCGATGCAGGTCAATGACATCTTCACCTTGCTCAGCATGGTCAGTTCGGGGGTGGGCTTCGCGTTGCTGCCCGGCAGGATCGCTGCGGTGTACGAGAACCGGGTGAAGTTGATCGCGCTGCAGCCGCGTTATCGGCTGCAGCAGCATATCGGGGTGGTGTTCCTGAAGGCTCGGGAGCGGGAGCCGAACCTGCTGGCGTTGCTGGCTGAATGCAGGATGTACAGCCGGGAGAATTGAGTAGCGGCCTTCGCGGGGCAAGTCGCAGCGGCGAACCGCCGCTCCCACAGGCATTCCAGCCTGGTGCCATACCTGTGGGCTTGCCCCGCGAAGGGGCCGGAACTAACCCACCAAGCCTCGAACGCAGAAATACAGGATCGAAGGCCCCATCAGACATCCCAGCCCGGTATGGAAGGTCGCCGTCAGCGCGCCATAAGGCACCAGCCGACGGTCAGTCGCCGCAAGGCCAGCCGTCACTCCCGACACGGTCCCGGCCAAGCCACCGAACACCATCGCCGAACGCGGGTTGTCCAACGCCAGCAGACGCGCCGAAACCGGGGTGAACACCATCACCAGGATCGCCTTGATCAACCCGGTGGCAATCGACAACGCCATCACCTCGGAGCTCGCGCCCAGCGCCGCGCCCGTCACTGGGCCGACGATATAGGTCACCGCGCCCGCGCCAATGGTGGTCATGCTCACGGCATCGCGGTAGCCGAACGCGTAGGCCACGCCAGCACCGACGATGAACGGCAGCACCGTACCCAACAGCAGGGAGACCGCGCCGATCATCCCCGCCTTGCGCGCCTCGGTGGCCTGCACCTCGAACGCCGTGGCGACGATGGCGAAGTCGCGCAGCATGGCCCCGCCCATCAGGCCGATGCCAGAGAACAGCGCCATGTCGGCCAGGCCTTTCTGCCCACCGGTGATGGTGCCGCCGACCCAGGCCAGGACCAGGCCGATGACGATGGCGATGGCCGAGCCGTGCACGCGGCCGAAGGTCAGGTACTTGGACAACAGTACCGACAGCCACATGATTCCACCGACCACGGCGAACGCGGTGATCAGGCCGTTGTGTTCCAGCGCATTGTCGATCAGCGACCACATGTCAGCGGCCTCCCGCAGGTGCTACCTGCGCCGGGGTGGGCGGAGTGTCTTCGAGTGCAGGCAGCGGCTCGCCGCGATGGCTGCGGCTGATCAGGGCGATGGTCAGGCCACACACCAGTACCGCGCCAATCGCCGCCAGCAGTGCCACCGGTCCGCCATGCAAGGCAGTGACGACGTTCTGCTGGGCCGCCATGGCCACCACGACAGGAATGTACATCGCGCCCCAGAAACCGACGCCGAATTCGCATTCCTTGCTCATGCCGCCGTTGCGCTGCATGTACAGCCGCGCGCAGATCAGCAGGATCATGGCGATGCCGACCCCGCCGACATTGGATTTGACGCCCAGCAGGACGCCCAGGAAGTCGCCGACGATAACGCCGGCCAGTGTGCACACCGCCAACAGGGCCACGCCATAGATGATCATTGTTGTTGTCCTCAGCTTTATGTCGAAGTTGCTTGTTGTTGTTCTTCGAGTTGCCGTGCCGTCATCGGTTGTGAGCCACCTCCTGGCGCAGCAGCGCGTCGAGGGTGTCGGCCCGGGTCGACTCGATGGGCAGCACCCTGCCTTGCTCGAACACCGACCGGGCCAGGCCGCTGAGCACGCTGCCCGGCGGCATTTCAAGATGCAGGCGCACGCCGCGTTCATAGGCGTTGCGCAACGTAGCACGCCAGTCGACCACTCGGGCCATGTTGCCGGCCAGGTCATCGCGCAGGCGCTGTGGATCGAAGATCGGCCGTGCGCTGCTGCCGCTCAGGTAGGTGATGCGCGGGCGGCGCAACGCGACACTGGCAAAGGCAGCTGCCAGCTCCGCCGCCGGGCCGTCGAGCAGCGCGCAGTGCGACGGCACACTCACCGCCAGGCGCCTTGCCACGCCCTGGCCACGGCTACGGGCACGCGCCGCCACCTCGGCCATGGCCGCGTCGGCGCCGGCAATGACGATCTGGTTTTCGCTGTTGAGGTTGGCGACGAACACCTCTCCGTCAACCTCGGCCAGCAGCCGTTCGACGCAGCCCAGGTCGAGCCCGCTCAGGGCTGTCATGCCGTACCCCTGCGGGTAGGCACGTTGCATCAGTTCACCGCGCAGGGCCACCAGGCGCACGGCGTCTTCGAAATCCAGGGCATCGGCCACCACCGCCGCCGGGTAGGCGCCGATGGACAAGCCGGCCACGTAGTCCGGTGCCGGGCTGCGTTGCATCAGCCAGCGCGCCCAAGCCACCCCGGCGAGCAGCAGGCACAACTGCACGGCACGGGTGGACTGCAAGGCCTGCTGGCTGTCGAGGGCCAGTACCGGCTCGCCAAGGGCGTCGCTGGCGGCCTCGATCAGCGCCTGCGAACCTTCGGGCAAGCGCTGCAGCATGCCCGCCTGTTGCGCGCCCTGCCCCGGGAAAGCGAACAGGCTGCTCATGCTGCCTGCTCCGCGCCATGCCAAGGGTCGGCCAGCAAACGTGCGCCGTGGTTGGACTTGAGCAGTACCCGCGCGGCGCCGCTGGCCCATTCACGCAAGGCGATGGCGCCGGCCGGGGTTTCCAGTTGCACATCGATCCGGCACGGGCCGCGGTCGAGGATGTCCAGCAGGTCACGCGCCACACCCCGTGCCAGGTACCGCGGCGTGCGCAGCACCAGGTCGAGGTCGCTGCCCAGGTGCAGCACGTCGCTGCCGGTGGCCAGGTGGTAACCCACCCCGCCGGTCGGTCCCCAGGCCAGGCCCGTGGTATCGAGCACCGGCGCGGCACTGGCCAGTGCCTGGAGTGCCGGCCAGGGGCTCTCGCCCTGCCAGCGCAACGCTTCCGGGCCTAGCTGACGCTGCAGGTCGGCCAGGCGCAGGTGGACGCCGAGACGCTGCTCGCGCCCTTGTCCACGCACGCCCACCGCGACCCAACCGGCCGCGCACTGCGCCCGACGCACCACCACCGGCATGCCCGCCGCCAATACCTGCTGCGCCCAGGCAGGGCTGTGGGCAGGCAAAGCGGCTGCGGGCATGCCCCAGAGCAGGTCGTGCGGGCGCGGCATGTTCATTTCAGGCCTCCTGCCACTGCTGGCGCAGCAGCGCACGCACTTCACGCGAGGCACGGCGGTTTTCGCCGGCCAGGCGCGAAGTCAGGTCGCGAGAGGCGCCGATATCGCGCACCGCATCGGCCAGGCAGGCGCGCACCTGAGCCAGGTCGGCCTGGCTCGGCGAAACGGCATTGTCGACGCTCAAGCGGCGCCACAACAGGCCCAGCGAGGCGTAGCTGTCGAGGTCGTAGGCCATTGGCGGGATCTCGGCGGCCAGGGCTTCCAGCTCTTCGACGCTGCGCAAGGTGATGCGCGCCGCTGCGGCCTTGCCCATGGCATGCACCAGCACGCCGCTGTCATCCAGGGCGATCAGCCGTTGCGCCTGATAGCCATGGGCCAGGAAAGCGCCGGACATGGCCTTGCCTAGCAGCAGCCCGATCACCGGGTGGCCGGCCAGGCGCGCCTGAGCATAGGCCTCGACCGCTCCGGCCAGGGCCTGGTGAATGCCCAAGGCCTCTTCCCGGCGACCATAGGCCTGGCTCGGCACATCGATGAGGGCGACGATGGCGCGCTTCTCGCCGTGCTGGTCGGCGGCGACCGCTTCGCTGACCGCCTTGGCCAGGCCCCAGCCTTCGAGCAGGCCTACTTCACCACCACGGGCCCGCGGGAACGGGTTGTCAGCGTCCGGCACCACGGCGATGAAGCGTGCCAGACGGTTGTCCAACTCGCCGTCGATGACCCGCACGGAAGCGGGATAGCCTGGCAGGCACTGGCCGGCGGCCAGGCCGGGCAACCAATTGAGGGCACGGTTCATCAGGCATCTCCTTGATAGAGGTCGCGCACAGCGGCGCCATCGAGTTGGGCCACGTCATCACCCAGGCGCGACAGACGTTCGAGGAACCAGGCGTGACGGCTGGCACGGGCGGCACTGGGCGTTTCCAGCAGTTGCAGCACTTGCTGGCGGATGAGTTGCAGGTCATCGGCCACGTAGGCGTCGGCCAGGCCGCTGGCATGACGCTGCTCGCCGCCGCTCAGGCTCCAGATGAACGGGCGGTCCTTGGCGTCGTACTCGCCGATGCCGGCCTCCTGCTCGATCACCTGCGGGCCATTGAGCCCCAGGCGCGCTTCACGGGTGACCAGCAGGTGGCTGCACAGCCCCGCCGCGATGGACATGCCACCGAAACAGCCGACCGAGCCTGCGATCAGGCCGATCACCGGTTGCTGGGCCCGCAGTTCGACGATCGCAGCCTGGATCTCAGCGATGGCCGCCAGGCCAAGATTGGCTTCCTGAAGGCGCACGCCGCCCGTTTCCAGCAGCAGCACGGCGCAGGTGGGGATACCGTTGCGGTTGTCCTCAATGGCCAGCTCCAGGGCACCGGCGATCTTGGCACCGCCCACCTCGCCCATGCTGCCACCCTGAAAATTGCCTTCGATAGCAGCCACCACGGCACTGCGCCCACCCAGGCGACCTTTGGCGATGACCACGCCGTCATCGGCCTGGGGCACGATGCCCTGGCGTGGCAACCATGGCGACATGCAGCGATCGAACGGGCCCAGCAGTTCGCGGAAGGTGCCGGGGTCGAGCATTGCCTGGGCGCGCTGACGAGCCCCCAGTTCGACGAAGCTGCGGCTTTGCAGCAAGCGTTCGGTATCAGTCATGGGCGATCTCCTCGAAACCTTGCTCCAGACGCAGGCGCACCACACCTGGGGTGGCACCGAAATCATGGATGTCGATCTTCAAGGCCGGCAGCGTACGGCCTTCGAACAGGCGCTCGAAAAGCTGGGTCCAACGGGCTGCGCTACCGTTGACCGAGGTCACCACCTGGATGTCCAGGGTACCGGCGTTGCCCGGTTCGATCAGCACTTCGAGGTCGCCGGAACTCACGCAACCGACCAGGGTGCGGCCGCGTCCGGGTTCGGCGGCGGGGTATTGAAAGGTCAGGGTTTCCATGTCACAGGCTCCCGGCTTTGTCGAGGAACAGGCAGGCGGCCAGCAGATCGGCGGCGCCCCCCGGAGAAGCGTTGAGTTGCAGCAGTTGGGCGTCCAGCAGGCGCAGTTGGCGGCGGCCATCGAGCGAGGCGCTGCCGCCCGCGGCCAGGACTGCACGGGCCCCAGCCTGCAAGGTTTGCAGGCCTTGCGGCCCGGCACGCCAGAGTACGCAGGTGTCGCTGAGGGCGCTCATGATCGCCAGCAAGGCATCCAGGCGGGCGTGGCTTTCGCTGGCACCATTGACGCGGCTGCGGTGCAACTGTGGAAGGCCGTGTTCGAGCACGACAGGGAAGCCTTGCTGGGCCTGTTCCCGGGCACCACTGGCGCCGTAGCGGCGACGGACCTCGGTGCCATGGCTGTGCTGTGCGGGCACCGCAGGGTCGTCGATCAGGGCAATGCGTCCAGCGCGGGCGGCCACGGTATTCGCGGCGTCCCGAGGGCCTAGTGCCTGCGCGGCGACCAGCAAGCCAAGGGCCCAGATCGCGCCGCGATGAGTATTGATGCCGCCCGTCGTGGCGAGCATGGCGGCCTCGCCTTCGCGACCGATGCGGCCCAAGTCAGCGCGCAGCAGTTGGCTGACCTGGCCGTGGGCCTGGGCGGCTTCGGCCATCTGACGCAGGCACGGCCACAGGGCCAAGGCCGAGGCGTGCATCAGGGCCAGGGTCATGTCGCTATGGGCGCCGCTGCTGCGGCGGTCGACCAGGCCGGGTTTTGGGGACAGGTCGGCTTCGTCGATCAGCGCTTCGGTGGCCAGATCGGCCAAACGCTCAGCCAGAGAGAGCTGGGTTTGCTGGGCCGGCCTCTTCGCGGCTGAAGCCGCTCCTACAGGGATCGCGTCAGATTCAGACGTACCACGATAGCTGTGCCGAAGCGGTTGCAAGTCGTGCGCATTCATTTACCAACTCCTGAACCGTGCGGGCGGGTTGTAGAGACCGCCGGACCACTCGACCAGGTCGGCAATGCTGCGCGCGGCCAGCAACTCGCGGCTGGCATCGGTGCGGCGGATGCCGAGATCTTCGGGCAAGGCCACCAGGCCTAGCTGGCGCAGGCGCAGAGTGTCCTTGGGGTCGTGACGCAGGCCGATGGCGGTAACACCCGCCACGGCGGCGATCATCTGCTGGCGTTCTTCAAGGCTACGGGCCTTGTACAGGTAGGCGATGCCTTCCTCGGTGAGCAAGTGGGTGACGTCATCGCCGTAGATCATCACCGGCGCCAGCGGCATGCCGGCTTTCTTCGCCACCTCGACCGCGTCGAGGGTCTCGACGAAGGTGGGCTTGCCGCCTTCCTGGTAGGTCTCGACCATCTGCACCACCAGCTTGCGACCGCGTTCGAGCATCGTCTCGGGCACTGTCATGTCGAGCCAGGCCGGGGTCGCATGGCGCCGCCCGCGCGGGTCGTGGCCCATGTTGGGGGCGCCGCCGAAGCCCGCCAGGCGGCCACGGGTCACGGTCGAGGAATGGCCGTCGCCGTCGACCTGCAAGGTAGCGCCGATGAACAGGTCGACCGCGTACTGCCCGGCCAACTGGCACATCATGCGGTTGGAGCGCAGCGAGCCATCGCGGCCGGTGAAGAACACGTCCGGGCGCTGGGCGATGTAGTCCTCCATGCCCAGTTCGGTGCCGAAGCAGTGCACGCTTTCCACCCAACCGGTCTCGATGGCGGGGATCAGGGTCGGGTGCGGGTTGAGGGTCCAGTTGCGGCAGATCTTGCCTTTCAGGCCCAGGGACTCGCCGTAGGTCGGCAGGATCAGTTCGATGGCCGCGGTGTTGAAGCCGATACCGTGGTTGAGCGACTGCACCTGGTGTTTCTCGTAGATGCCGCGGATCGCCATCATCGCCATCAGCACGTGCACCGGCTTGATATGGCGCGGGTCACGGGTGAACAGTGGCTCGATGTAGAACGGTTGGTCGGCGACCACCACGAAGTCCACCCAGGATGCCGGGATATCGACCCTTGGCAGGTCGTCGACGCGATCCACCAGCTGGTTGACCTGGGCGATGACGATGCCATCGCTGAAGGCTGCGGGCTCGACCAGTGCCGGCGTGTCCTCGGTGCTGGGGCCGGTATACAGGTTGCCGTCGCGGTCGGCCATGAAGCCGGCGACCAGGGTGACGTTGGGAATCAGGTCGACCAGCAGGCGCGAGTACAGCTCGATGTAGGTGTGGATGGCACCGACTTCGAGCAGGCCGTCCTCGAGCAACTGGCCGATGCGCAGGCTCTGCGGCCCGGCGAAGGAGAAGTCGAGCTTGCGCGCGATACCCCGTTCGAACAGGTCGAGGTGCTCGGCGCGGCTGACACTGGGCATGATCATGTGCAGGTCATGCAGGCGCTCAGGGTCGGCCTTGGCCAGCGAGCGGGAGAGAAAATCGGCTTGCTTCTGGTTGTTGCCTTCCAGCACCACACGATCGCCAGGCGCGATAAGAAGCTCCAGGGCCTCGACGATGCGCTCGGTCGGCAGCACCACGCCCTCGGCGAGGTGGCTGACCCGGTCGAGGCGGCGCTGCTTCTCGGCACGCCGCCGCGACCATTGCGGCGGTGGATTCTTCGTTGTGGTCATTGGTGACTCCACGGGTTCGCTGTCGTGGAGGCACATTAGGCGGGGGTAGGTGGGGGATCAATCAAGGTGGATGTGCGATCATTACGGTCAGGCTAACGATGTGGCGAATGGCCCCTCAGGCAAAAATGCAAGAAGGCCCTGCACTTTTATTCATTGTGCAAGGCATTTGCGCATGCCAGGATCGAGCATCCTCCAGCGCACGCCAAACTCACTTGGAAAATAACAAAGCAGGGAGAACGCGATGACCGCGCACGCTCACATCTCGGCAACGGATCATGTACTGGCCGAGGTTCGCAACCAGATTGGCCACCTCACCCTCAATCGCCCCGCTGGCCTCAATGCCCTGACCCTGGACATGGTCCGCAGCCTGCGCCAGCACCTCGACCGCTGGGCCGCGGACCCGCAGGTGCGCGCCGTGGTACTGCGCGGCGAAGGCCCCAAGGGCTTCTGCGCCGGCGGCGACATCCGCTCGCTACACGACAGCTACAAGGCCGGCGACGGCCTGCATGACACCTTCTTCGTCGAGGAATACGCCCTTGACCTGTGCCTGCACCACTACCGCAAACCGGTAATGGTATTGATGGATGGTTTCACCCTTGGCGGCGGCATGGGCCTGGCCCAGGGCTGCGACCTGCGCATCGTCACCGAACGCAGCCGGCTGGGCATGCCGGAAGTCGGTATCGGCTACTTCCCGGACGTGGGCGGCAGCTACTTCCTGTCGCGCATTCCCGGTGAGCTGGGCACCTATCTCGGCGTCAGCGGCAGTCAGATCCAGGCCGCCGATGCGCTGTACTGCGGGCTGGCCGACTGGTACCTGGCCAGCGACAAGCTCGCCGCGCTGGACCAAGGGCTGGATCGGGTGCAACTGGGTGACCATCCGCTCAAGGACCTACAGAGGCTGCTGGCAGGTCTCGGCTCGCAGACCCTGCGCGACGCGCCACTGGAACGACTACGCCCAGTCATCGACCACTTCTTCGCCCTCCCCGACCTGCCGGCGATCATCGAGCAGCTGCGCGCCGTGACCATCGGCGACAGCCACGCCTGGGCCCTGGCCACCGCCGACCTGCTGGAAAGCCGCTCGCCGCTGGCCATGGCAGTGACCCTGGAAATGCTCCGCCGTGGCCGTCACCTGTCCCTGGACGCGTGCTTCGCCATGGAATTGCACCTGGATCGCCAGTGGTTCCAGCACGGCGACATCATCGAAGGCGTGCGCGCCCTGATCGTCGACAAGGACAAGCAACCACGCTGGAACCCGCCAACCCTGGCGGGCCTCGACCGGCAGCGGGTGGACCAATTCTTCGAAGGCTTGTGAGCCGGGAGTACACAGATGCAAGACCTGGAACTGAGCGAAGAACAGATCATGATCCGCGACATGGCGCGGGACTTCGCCCGTGGCGAGATCGCCCCGCATGCCCAGGCCTGGGAAAAGGCCGGCTGGATCGATGACGGTGTGGTGCGCAAGATGGGCGAACTGGGCCTGCTGGGCATGGTGGTCCCGGAAGACTTCGGCGGCAGCTACACCGACTATGTCGCCTATGCCCTGGCGGTCGAGGAAATCGCCGCCGGATGCGGCGCCACCGGCGCGATGATGAGCATCCACAACTCAGTGGGCTGCGGGCCGCTGCTGGCCTATGGCACGCCCGAACAGCAACAGGCCTGGCTGCCACGCCTGGCCAGCGGCGAGGTGATCGGCTGCTTCTGCCTCACCGAACCGCAGGCCGGCTCCGAAGCGCACAACCTGCGCACCCGCGCTGAGCTGGTCGATGGCCACTGGGTGCTCAACGGCGCCAAGCAGTTCGTCAGCAATGCCCGACGCGCAGGCCTGGCTATCGTTTTCGCGGTCACCGACCCGGAACTGGGCAAGAAAGGCCTGTCGGCGTTCCTGGTGCCGACCGACAACCCAGGGTTCAAGGTCGACCGCAGCGAACACAAGATGGGGATTCGCGCCTCCGATACCTGCGCGGTGACATTCGATGACTGCCGCATTCCCGCCGCCAACCTGCTCGGCGAGCGCGGCAAGGGCCTGGCGATCGCCCTGTCCAACCTGGAGGGTGGCCGTATCGGCATCGGCGCCCAGGCCCTGGGCATCGCCCGGGCGGCATTCGAGGCAGCGCTGGCCTATTCGCGTGAGCGCATCCAGTTCGGCAAGCCGATCAATGAGCACCAGAGCATCGCCAACCTGCTGGCCGACATGCAGGTGCAGGTCAATGCCGCACGTTTGCTGATCCTGCATGCGGCGCGCCTGCGCAGCGCCGGCAAGCCGTGCCTGTCGGAGGCTTCGCAAGCCAAGCTGTTCGCCTCGGAAATGGCCGAGCGGGTGTGCTCGATGGCGATCCAGGTGCACGGCGGCTACGGCTATCTGGAAGACTACCCGGTAGAGCGCTACTACCGCGATGCGCGGATCACCCAGATCTACGAAGGGTCGAGCGAGATCCAGCGGATGCTGATCGCCCGGGAGCTCAAGCACTATCCGTTATAATCCTCATCCTGTAGGAGCATTTCGCAGGGAAAATCAATCGCCGCAATAGTATTTAACCATTGAACAGCCCGGGCGACCTGCAGTAAGCTCGGGCTCAATCACTGGAGAGCAACATGTCGAAACACACCAGCAACCACGCCAACCACACCGGTCGCCCTCAGCGCCGCGTGCTGGCCGTTGCCGGTCGCAAAGCTCCCGTGAGCTTTTATTTTGGGTATTGGTTTAGCCACTAGGCGCCGCTGATACCCACACGGCGCCCACCTTCGAGGGGCCGCCGAACATGAGAATACTCAAACCCCCGGTCGGCTCCCCGACCGGGGGTTTTGCTTTTCAGGCTTCTACAAAACATCGATTCGCACCGAGGACAGATTCATGAACTACGCCACCTATTACTACGCAAGCACCTACGCCTGGCGATTTAGCCAATCCCGCTCGGGCCAGCCTGCCGCCTCCGATCGGTCCATCTCCGGTGGCAACGCTGCAGCCAACGCGCAATCAACGATCAGTCGAACACCTCGATAGGGCCGACCGCGCGGGACAGAACCCGCCGTCCGCCCAGGGAATCCAAACGCCATGCAAGCTTCCAACCTCGCCCTGCCCCTGAGCCAACCGCAAGCTGCCAACACCTCCGTCAGCCAGCGTCTTCCCAGCCCGCACCTGCTCAAGCAGCAGATGCCGCTCGCCAGCGAACTCACCCACCAGGTCCAGCAGCACCGCCTGGCCATCCGCGCCATCCTCGAAGGCCGCGACCCACGCCTGCTGGTAGTGGTCGGCCCGTGCTCGCTGCACGACCCGCGCGCGGCCGTCGAATACGCCGACCGCCTGGCCGCACTCAGCCGCGAGGTCGACGACCAACTGCTGCTGGTGATGCGTGCCTACGTCGAGAAGCCGCGTACCACCGTTGGCTGGAAGGGCCTGGCCTACGACCCGCACCTGGATGGCAGCGACGACATGCACGCGGGCCTGGCGCTGTCGCGTGGGTTGATGCTGAACATGATCGAACGCGGTTTGCCGGTGGCCACCGAGCTGCTGCAACCGATGGCCGCCGGCTACTTCGACGACCTGCTGGGCTGGGCGGCGATTGGCGCACGCACCACCGAGTCGCAGATCCACCGCGAGATGGTCAGCGGCCTGGAGTTGCCGGTCGGGTTCAAGAACGGCACCGACGGCGGCGTCGGTATCGCCTGCGACGCCATGCGCAGCGCCGCCCATCCGCATCGCCACTTCGGCATGGATGCGCAGGGCTACCCGGCGATCATCGAGACCCTGGGCAACCCCGACACCCACCTGGTGCTGCGCGGCGGCCACAAGGGCCCCAACTACGATGCGGCGAGCATCGCCCAGGCGGGCCAGGGCCTGGCCAAGGCTGGGCTGGACGCTCGGATCATGGTCGATTGCAGCCACGCCAACAGCGGCAAGGACCCGATGCGCCAACCTGCGGTGTTCGAGGACGTGCTTGGCCAGCGCCTGGCGGGTGACCGCTCGATCGTCGGGGTGATGCTCGAAGGCCACCTGTTCGACGGCTGCCAGGCACTGGGCAAGGGCCCGCTGAAGTACGGCGTGTCGATCACCGACGGTTGCCTGGGCTGGGAGGCCACCGAAACGCTGCTGCGCGATGCCGCCGTGCGCCTGGAGACAGCACCCCGCCAAGTGCGTTAGGCTTGACCCTTTCAACCCAAGGAGCAGTAACCCATGGCACGCGCAACCGCCCGTCACATCCTCGTCGCCACCGAAGACAAGTGCAACGAGCTCAAGGCACAGATCGAAGCCGGTGCCGACTTCGCGGAAATCGCCAAGGCCAACTCCACGTGCCCATCCAGCCGCCAGGGCGGCGACCTGGGCTCGTTCGGCCCAGGCCAGATGGTCAAGGAGTTCGACACCGTAGTCTTCAGCGCACCGGTCAACACCGTGCAGGGTCCGGTCAAGACCCAGTTCGGCTACCACCTGCTGGAAGTGACCAGCCGCCAGGACTAAGCATCGGCAGTTGCTGATGTCTCCCGTCAGGGCGGGGTTTCTCGGGGTGGTCGGCTTGTGCATGAGTGTCATGGCACAAGCTGCCCCCACCCACGCCCTCACCGTCTACGGCGAAGCGCCACGCTACGCTGAAGGCTTTCGCCACTTCGACTACGCCAACCCCGACGCCCCCAAGGGTGGCAGTCTGCGTCGCTCGGCACTGGAAATCGGCCAGTTCGACCACATTCTGCCGTACATCGACAAAGGCATCGGCGTCAGTGAAGTCGACGGCTGGCTGTACGCACCGCTGGCGGTACGTTCGTTCGACGAGCCCTACACCGTCTATGGCCTGATCGCCCGGCGCATGGAGCGCGGGCCCGATGATGCCTGGTTGCGCTTCGAACTCGACCCTCGCGCCACCTTCGCCGATGGCAAGCCGGTGCGCGCCGAGGATGTGCGCTTCACCTTCGACCGCCTGATGAGCCAGGGCAGCCTCAAGTACCGCACGCAGTTCGCCGACGTGCGCGAGGTCACGGTGGAAGGCCCGCGGCAGATCCGTTTCGACTTCAAGCAGCCCCATGGCCGCACCCTGGCTCTGGACCTCGCCACCCTGCCGGTACTGCCCGAGCACGACTGGCACGACCGCGACTTCGCCAACGGTGCCGGCTTCGACAAGCCCGTCGGCAGCGGCCCCTACCGCATCGCCCGGATAGACAACGGCCGCAGCATCACCTTCGAACGCGACCCTGCCTGGTGGGCCAAGGACCTGCCGGTCAACCGTGGGCGCTACAACTTCGAGCGCCTGCGCATCGAGTACTTCGGCGACACCGAGGTCGCCCGCCAGGTGCTCAAGGGCGGCGGCTACGACTACAACCGCGAGTTCTCCGCCACCGCCTATACCCTCGGCTACAACGGCGTGCAGCTCGACGATGGCCGCCTGCGCCGCGCTCACCTGGCGCCTGCCAAGCCGCAGCCGGCACAAGGCTTCGTGTTCAACCTGGACCGGCCACAGTTCAAGGACCGCCGCGTGCGCCAGGCACTGGCCATGCTCTGGGACTTCGAATGGAGCAACCGGCAGATGATGCGCAACCTGTACATCCGCCAGCAGAGCGTGTTCTCCAATACCCCACTGGCTGCCCGCGAGCTGCCGGATGCCGCCGAACTGAAGCTGCTCGAACCCCTGCGCGGCAAGGTCCCTGACGAAGTTTTCAGCCAGGTGTTCGAGGCACCGGTCACCGATGGCTCGGGTATCATCCGCGCCCAGCAGCTGCAGGCACTGGCCTTGCTGCAACAGGCCGGCTGGCACCCCGAGGGTGATCGCCTGGTCAACGCAGCGGGCGAACCGCTGGAGTTCACCTTCCTCAATGGCCAGTCCGGTCTGGAGCGCCTGTTGCTGCCCTGGAAGCGCAACCTGGCGCAGATCGGTGTCACCTTGAACATCCGTAACGTCGACTCGGCGCAGTACGTCAATCGCCTGATGGCCCGCGACTACGACATGATCGTCACCGGCTACCCGGTGACCCTGTCGCCCGGCGCAGAGCTGTACAACTACTTCGGCTCGGCGGCGGCCAACGACCCCGGCTCGAACAACCTCATGGTGCTCAAGGACCCCGCCGTGGACAGCCTGGTCGATGGCCTGGTTCGCGCCGACAGCCAGGCCGACATGCTGCGCCACGCCCACGCCCTGGACCGCGTGTTGCAGTGGAACTACTACTGGATTCCCAACTATTACCCGCCGGGTACCTCGACCGTGTGGTGGAACCGCTTCGGCCTGCCCAAGGTGCCGCCGGCCTATGACGAAGGCCTGGACAGCTGGTGGGAGATCAGCCCCAAGGCATTGACCGCCGAACAGATGGCCGAACGGCTCAAGGGCTCGCCATGACCGCCTACATCCTGCGTCGCCTGTTGTTGATCATCCCGACCCTGCTCGCCATCCTGCTGGTCAACTTCGCCATCGTCCAGGCCGCCCCCGGTGGCCCGGTGGAGCAGGCGGTGGCCCGCTTGCAAGGTATCGGCGGCGGCGCACCCGGCGCACGGGTCGAGGCTGTGCAGGGGCAGTCGCGGGCCACCCGTGGCCTGGACCCGAAGCTGATCGAAGAGATCAAGCGCCAGTATGGCTTCGACAAGAGCGCTCCCGAGCGGCTCTGGCTGATGCTCGGCCAGTATGCCCGGCTGGATTTCGGCCAGAGCTTTTTCCGCGGCGCCAAGGTCACCGACCTGATCCTCGACAAGCTGCCGGTCACCCTGTCGCTGGGCTTCTGGGCCACGCTGATCACCTACCTGGTGTCGATCCCGCTGGGCATCCGCAAGGCGGTGCGCCATGGCAGCCGCTTCGATGCCTGGAGCAGCGCCTTGATCGTGATCGGTTATGCCCTGCCCTCGTTCCTCTTCGCCCTGTTGCTGATCGTCGTGTTCGCAGGCGGCACCTCGCTCGACTGGTTCCCGGTGCGCGGCCTGGTTTCGGACGACTTCGACCAGCTGAGCCTGCTGGGCAAGGTCGCCGACTATTTCTGGCACCTGGTCCTGCCGGTCGGCGCCCTGGTGATCGGCGGCTTCGCCACCCTGACGCTGCTGACCAAGAATGCCTTCCTCGACGAAATTTCCCGCCAGTACGTGGTCACTGCCCGCGCCAAGGGCCTGAGCGAGCGCCGCGTGCTGTACGGCCACGTGCTGCGCAACGCCATGCTGCTGGTGCTGGCCGGGCTGCCGCAGGCGCTGATCACGGTGTTTTTCGCAGGTTCCTTGCTGATCGAGGTGATCTTCTCGCTCGACGGCCTGGGGCGCATGAGTTATGAGGCGGCGGTATCGCGCGACTACCCGGTGGTGTTCGGCACCCTGTTCATCTTCACCCTGGCCGGGCTGCTGATCCGCCTGGTCGGCGACCTGTCTTACACGGTGCTCGACCCGCGCATCGACTTCGACGCGAGGGCGCACTGATGTTCTCGCCAATAGCCCGTCGCCGCCTGCAGCGTTTTCGCCGCAACCGCCTGGGCTGGGTGTCGTTGTGGCTGTTCGCCGGGCTGTTGCTGCTGAGCCTTGGCGCAGAGCTGGTGGCCAACGACAAACCGCTGCTGCTCGGCTACAAGGGCCAGCTCTACGTCCCGGCGCTCAAGCGCTACAGCGAACAAGCGTTCGGCGGCCAGTTGCCGTTCCAGCCCGACTACCGCAGCGCCTACGTGCGCCAGCTGATCGAGGGCCAGGGTGGCTGGATGCTCTTCGCGCCCATCCCGTTCAGTGCCGACACACCCAACTATGACCTGCAGGTGCCGACGCCGAGCCCGCCGAGCGCAAGCAACTGGCTGGGCACCGACGACCAGGGCCGCGACGTGCTCGCCAGGGTGCTGTATGGCACCCGTGTGTCGCTGTTGTTCGCCTTCGCCCTGACACTGGTCAGCGTGTTCATCGGCGTGGCGGCGGGCGCGCTGCAGGGCTACCACGGCGGCTGGGTCGACCTGCTTGGGCAGCGTCTGCTGGAGGTGTGGTCCGGGCTGCCGGTGCTGTACCTGCTGATCATCCTCAGCGGCTTCGTCGAGCCGGACTTCTGGTGGTTGCTGGGCATCATGGCGTTGTTCTCGTGGCTGACCCTGGTCGACGTGGTGCGCGCCGAGTTTCTTCGCGGGCGCAATCTCGAATACGTCAAGGCCGCTCGGGCCCTGGGCCTACCGGACAGCCAAGTGATGCTGCGGCATATCCTGCCCAATGCGCTGAATGCCACGCTGACGCTGGTGCCGTTCATGCTGACCGGCGCCATCACCACACTCACCGCGCTCGATTTCCTGGGCTTCGGCATGCCCGCCGGCAGCGCCTCGCTGGGCGAGCTGGTGACCCAGGGCAAGCAACACCTGGAGGCGCCCTGGCTGGGCTTCACGGCGTTCTTCGCCTTGGCGCTGATCCTCTCGTTGCTGGTGTTCATCGGTGACGCCTTGCGCGAGGCCTTCGACCCGCGTCGCTAGCCGCTTGACCGGGCACCGGCGCTGGCAGCTTCTACACTACCGGCATCGACCAAGGAGCGACCCATGACCCTCAAAGGCAAGACAGCACTCGTGACCGGTTCCACCAGCGGCATCGGCCTGGGTATCGCCCAGGTACTGGCCCAGGCGGGGGCCGACATCCTGCTCAATGGTTTTGGCGACCCCGCCGAGGCCCTGGCGCGGATCCGCCAGCATGGCGTGAAGGCCATTCATCATCCGGCGGACCTGGCGGACGTCACGCAGATCGAAGCCCTGTTCGCCTTGGCCGAACGGGAATTCGGTGGTCTCGACATCCTGGTCAGCAATGCCGGCGTGCAGCATGTGGCGCCGGTCGAACAGTTCCCTGTCGAGGCGTGGGACAAGATCATCGCGCTCAACCTCTCGGCCGTGTTCCATGGCACCCGCCTGGCCCTGCCGGGCATGCGTGCGCGCAACTGGGGGCGGATCATCAACATCGCCTCGGTGCATGGCCTGGTCGGTTCCACCGGCAAGGCCGCCTATGTGGCGGCCAAGCACGGCGTGGTCGGGCTGACCAAGGTCGTCGGCCTGGAAACCGCCACCAGCAACGTCACCTGCAACGCCATCTGCCCCGGGTGGGTGTTGACGCCGCTGGTACAGAAGCAGATAGACGAGCGCGCGGCCAACGGCGGCGACCCGTTGCAGGCACAGCACGAC
The DNA here is from genome assembly GCF_016648105.1 of Pseudomonas sp. S31. Classification (GTDB taxonomy): domain Bacteria; phylum Pseudomonadota; class Gammaproteobacteria; order Pseudomonadales; family Pseudomonadaceae; genus Aquipseudomonas. The sequence goes on from NZ_JACVVE010000026.1 coordinate 56,631, forward strand.
CTGCTGGCCGAAAAGCAGCCGTCCCAGGCATTCGTCACGCCTGAACACCTGGGCGAGCTGGTACTCTTCTTGTGCAGCGAGGCCGGCAGCCAGGTCCGCGGCGCCGCCTGGAACGTCGATGGTGGCTGGTTGGCCCAGTGAAGGGCCAAGCGTGCCTGGCAAAGGCCTTGCACCCTATTCATATCAAGGAGGCCCCATGCGCCTACGTCAACTGTCCGCGATCCTGTCCCTGAGCCTGGCGGCCACCGCCCCGCTGATGGCTGCCAACCTCAAGGACGTCGCCCCCTATCCGGAAGCGGAAAAAGGCTTCACCCGGCAGGTCATCCACCTGCCGGCGCAAGCCGATGAGTCTGCCTACAAGCTGGAAGTGCTCGCCGGCAGGACGCTTCAGGTCGATTGCAACCGCCAGCGCCTGGGCGGCAGCCTCGAGGAACACACCCTGCAGGGCTGGGGCTATCCCTACTACCGCCTGGAGAAAGTCAGCGGCCCCGCCAGCACCCTGATGGCCTGCCCGGATGGCAAGAAGACCGAGGCCTTCGTTCCGGTGATCGGTGACGGCTTCCTGTTGCGCTACAACAGCAAGTTGCCGGTGGTGCTGTATGTACCTGACGGCGTCGAAGTGCGTTATCGCGTATGGTCGGCGTCGGACGACGTGCAAAAGGCTACAGTGGAATAAGACGCTTCTTCAGAAGGCCCTGTCGCCTGCAGGCACTGGCTTACCGGCGACAGGGCCAGCACAGGCAAACCCAGGAGGTTCGGCATGACCGACGTGCTCTGGCGCCCCTCCACGGCGCTTATCGAGGCCAGCCGGATGGAGGCCTTTCGCCGCCGCGTCAACCTGCGCTACAACCTGCAACTGGCCGACTACGCCGCGCTGCACCGCTGGAGCATCGAACAGCGCCCGGCGTTCTGGCAGACCCTTGCCGATACGTTCCATGTTCGCTGGCATACGCAGCCTACCCAGGTACTCCATGAGGGCGAGCAGATGCCCGACGCCAAGTGGTTCGTCGGCGCCACGCTGAATTTTGCCGAACACCTGCTGCAGCGCCGTGACGACCGTACCGCCATCGTCGCCCTGCGTGAGGACGGCAGCCGCATCACCTTTACCCACAACCAACTCGCGGCCCAGGTCGCCGGCTTGCAGCGGGCCTTGCAGGCGGCAGGCATCGAGCCGGGCGACCGTGTCGGTGCCATCATGCCCAACACCTGGGAAACCCTGGTGGCGATGCTCGCCTGCACCAGCCTGGGCGCGGTCTGGTCGACCGCCTCCCCCGACTTCGGCCTGCATGGCATCATCGACCGCTTCGAGCAGATCCAGCCGAAGCTTCTGATTGCCTGCGCCGGCTACGACTATGCCGGCAAGCATATCGACCTGGTCGACAAGATCAACCAGACCTGCGCCCAGTTGCCCACGCTGCAACAGCTGCTGATCGTGCCCTTCACCCGCGAGCACACCACGGCGGATGAGTTCTTCGCGCCCCGGGTCAGCCTCTGGCAGGACTTCTACCAGCCCGGCGGCGAGCCCCGCTTCACCTCGCTGCCGTTCGACCACCCGCTGTACATCCTTTACTCCAGCGGCACCACCGGTGTACCCAAGTGCATCATCCACCGCGCCGGTGGCGTGCTGTTGCAGCACCTGAAGGAACATGGCCTGCACAACGACCTGAAGGCCGACGAGGTCTTGTTCTACTACACCACCTGCGGGTGGATGATGTGGAACTGGCTGGTCAGCGGCCTGGCAGTGGGCGCTACCCTGCTGCTGTACGACGGCTCGCCCTTGTACCCCGGCCCCGGGCGTCTGCTCGACCTGATCGACGCCGAAGGCATCCACGTCTTCGGCACCAGCGCCAAGTACCTGGCCGCTCTCGAACAGCAGGGCCTCACGCCAGCCACCAGCCATGACCTGGGCAGTTTGCGCATGATCCTCTCCACCGGCTCGCCGTTGTCGCCGCACAGCTACGACTACGTCTATACCAAGGTCAAGACCGACCTGTGCCTGGCGTCGATGTCCGGCGGTACCGACATCGTCTCGTGCTTCGTGCTGGGCAACCCGACCTTGCCGGTACGGCGCGGGCAGATCCAGTGCAAGGGCCTTGGCATGGCCGTGGAGGTATGGAACGAACGAGGCCTGCCGGTCACCGAAGAAAAAGGCGAACTGGTCTGCACCCGCCACTTCCCGTGCATGCCGCTGGGTTTCTTGAACGACAGCGATGGCAGCCGCTACCGGGAGGCCTATTTCAGCCAGTTTCCAGGCGTCTGGGCCCAAGGCGACTACGCCGAACAGTGCACCAGCGGCGGCTTGATCATCCATGGCCGCTCGGATGCGGTGCTCAACCCCGGCGGCGTACGCATCGGTACTGCAGAGATCTACCGCCAGGTGGAAAAGGTGGATGAAGTGCTGGAAAGCGTCGCCATCGGCCAGCAATGGCAAGGTGACGTGCGTGTGGTGCTGTTCGTGCGCCTGCGCGATGGGCTGCAGTTGGACGAGCCGCTGCGCCAGCGCATACGCCAAGTGATTCGCCAGTACACCACCGCGCGCCATGTGCCGGCGGTGATTGCCCAGGTCAGCGACATCCCGCGCACCCTCAGCGGCAAGCTGGTGGAGTTGGCGGTGCGCAACGTGGTGCATGGCCTACCGGTGAAGAACACCGATGCCCTGGCCAACCCCGAGGCCCTCGAACAGTTCCGCGACCGCACGGAGCTGCGCGATCAGGCATAATGACGGCCTTTTTTTGCCCGAAGTACAGGTGCCCCATGAAAGCTCAAGCCCGCCACATCCTGGTCAAGACCGCTGACGAAGCCGAAAAGCTCAAGCAGCGCATCGCCAACGGCGAGGCCTTCGACGTGCTGGCCAAGAAGTTTTCCACCTGCCCGTCGGGCAAGCGTGGCGGCGACCTGGGTGAAATTCGCCCGGGCCAACTGGTCGGCGCCATCGACCAGGTGATCTTCAAGAAACCCCTGCGGGTGGTGCATGGGCCGATCAAGAGCAAGTTCGGCTACCACCTGGTGCAGACCTTCTACCGCGACTGAAACTCAGCGCCGCGCGGCCCGAGGTTGAATCTCAATTTTTGCCGATTTTGAGTTGATACGGTACATTTATCTCAAATACATGGGAATTTGAGATATGTTCAAGCACCCTCCTCAGCTTCTTGCAAGCCCATTTGACGGCATCGAGCCAGGCAACATCATGAGCTACCTCGGCTATCACTCGATTGTGGACGGTGATGGCAAATATCTGCATTTCGATCAGCTTCGCCGACGGCTGCCGAAATCCATTGATGCGGTTGTGGCATGGTCCCTGATCAAAGATGCTCGACGGCAACAACAATCCATTCCCATCTTGCTCGGGGAGCCGGAGGAACCGTGTAAGTTCGTTACAACGCCAGCCATCCTACGGGCCATGTCTCTGTGTGATCAGAAGACGACCACCGCTGCCCTCACCTACATGACCTCTCAGATTGGTGAAGGAAAGCAGATCCAATACCTGATGACCGACCTTATCAATGAGGAGGCAATCAGCAGCAGCCAGCTGGAAGGTTCGGCCACGACGACGAAGGTCGCTAAAAGTTTGCTGCAAACCGAACGAAAGGGGAAAGACGAAGGCGAAAAAATGATCATCGGGAATTACCGGATGATGGAATGCGCCTGGAAAAACAGGAATGAACCGCTTACCGCTGAATTGATGCTGGAGCTGCACCTTGTAGGCGTTGAAGGGATAGACGATGAACACTATCACCCCGGGACGCTGCGCAATAACGATGACATTGAAGTGAGAGACGGAGACGGGAATATCGTCCATCAGCCGCCACCGGCGGCAACATTGAAATATCGACTCAGCGCAATTATCGATTGGATCAACCGGGATCACACCAACACGAGCGATCCCGATTACATCCACCCGTTGATCAAGGCCATCATCATCCACTTTGCCATGGGATTCGAACACCCGTTCCATGATGGTAACGGCCGAGTGGCACGTGCGCTATTCTACTGGTTCATGTTCAGGGAAGGATTCTCGGCGTTTCGCTACATCGCGATCAGCACGCTATTGAAAGCTGCACCTAAACGTTATGGCATGAGTTACGTCTATAGCGAAACCGACGACATGGACCTCACCTATTTTGTGGACTACCAGTGTCAGACGATCACTAGGGCGATCACCCTTTTCCTGAGAAATTTTGATGACGCCTTGAAGTCACTCTACGAATTCGAACAATTTCTATTCAAGTCTGGGTTATTCCGAAAACTCTCAGCCAATCAGCGCATCGTGTTCAACTTCGCCAACAGCAAAATGGCAACTGATTTCACTGCCAACAGTGTCATGACCCATTTAGGTTGTTCCTACAATACAGCAGCATCAGTGCTGAATGGTCTGGTCGAATACAAGGTGTTCAAAAAGCGCAAGGAGGGCAAGACCTGGGTCTACTCGATGGAAACCCCGGAAGCCATACGCAAAACATTGGTCTAAGACCTGCCCTCTGCGCAGTCCGGGGCGTGCAAGCAGACCGGACAGCGGTATTAGCGTCGCGCGGCCAGCAGGCCGAGGCCCGCGCAACCGAGCAGCGAGGCGCTGACCCGGTTGAACAGCCGGCGCGGCGCTGGTTGTTCGAACCACCGTTGCAGATAGGCCCCGAGCCCCGCATAGATGGCGATCGCCGCCCATTCCAGGAGCAGGAACAGCACGCCCAGGCAGAGGAACTGCTCGCTCACCGGGGTGCTGCTATCGACCGAGACGAATTGCGGCAGGAAGGCCGTGAATATCAACACCGCCTTGGGGTTGCCAGCAGCAACCCAAAATTCCTGACGCGCCAGGCGCCAACCGCCGCGGGGCTGTTCCTCGGCCTGGGTTGCTTCACCCACCGGTGCCCGCCACAACTGCCAGGCGATGTAGAACAGGTAGGCGGCACCGATCACCTTGATCGCCAGGAACAGGTATTCGCTGGTGTGCAGCACCACCGCCAGGCCCATGGCTGCCAGGGCGATCATGCCGGCGAAGGCCAGCAGCCGCCCGCCGCCGGCCAGGCAGGCGGTGCGCAGGCCGAAGCGGCTGGCATTGTGCAGCGACAACAGGTTGTTCGGCCCCGGCGCCATGTTCAGGGCAAAGCAGGCGGGTATGAATAACAGCAGGCTCGACAGGTCCATTTCGTTCTCCTTGCAACAGGCGGCTACTGTCAGCGCCGGTCGGGGCCTGGGTCAAGGTACAGCTGCCAGCGAAATCTGTACGGCCGGGCACCTGGCACTGCTAAGCTGGCGACCTGACCGAGGAGCCTTGCATGTCTGTCGACGAACTCTGGCGCGACCCGGCGCTGCCTTTCGTGGAGAGCCGCCGTGCCTGCCATAGCCGGGCCTGCTACAAGGCCCATAGCCACCCGACCTTCTCCATTGGCGCGGTGGATGCCGGCTACAGCCGATTCACCGGCGCCGAGGGAGGCCAGCAGCGCCTGACGCCCGGTACCCTGGTGCTGGTACCGGCACAGCGGGTGCATGCCTGCAACCCCGAGCCTGGGCAGGCCTGGAGCTACCAGATGCTGCATGTACATGCCGATTGGCTGGCAGCGCTGCGTCTGGAAGCCGGCCTGGCCTGCGCTGCGCCTGGAGCACCGGCACGCATCAGCCATTGTGCGCAGCTGTACCGGCAGTTTTGCGAACTCAACGATGTGCTGTTCTCGCACGCCTCCACGCTGGAGAAGGAGGCCGCGCTGGTGGCCTTCCTGGGCGACAACGACTTCGCTGAGCAGCCTACGCTGGTAGCCGCCCCAGTCCCGCCGCTGGCACCGACAACGTTGCGCGCGCTGACCCACCGGATCGAGCTCGAAGGCCCAGGCCAATTGAGCCTGGACGAACTGGCCCGACAAACCGGCATGGGCCGTTATGCCTTGATCCGGGCGTTTCGTGCCGCCACCGGGCTGACCCCGCATGCCTACCTGCTCAATGCCCGGGTCAACCAGGGCCGGCAGTTGCTGGGCCAAGGCCAGGCCCTGGCCGATGTGGCCTATCGCTTGGGGTTCGCCGACCAGGCCCACTTCCAGCGGGTGTTCAAGGCCCACGTCGGCATCACCCCGGGGCTGTACCGCCAAGCGCACGCGCCGCTGCAATAATCTTCAATACGGGCAGGCATCCGCGCTCGCAGACTGCGCTTTCTTCCACCAGAGAAAGCCAGTTCCATGGAGCAGTTCCTGATCGTCGCCCTCGCCCACTTCCTCGCCTTGCTATCGCCTGGCCCGGACTTTTTCCTGGTCGCCCGCACCTCGATCAACGCCGGCTGGCGCGCCGCCAGCGGTGCCTGCCTGGGCATCGCCCTGGCCAACGGGCTGTTCATTGCCATGGCCTTCGCCGGGTTGTCGGTGCTGCGTGAAGGCAGTGCATCGTTCATTGCCCTGCAACTGGCCGGGGCCGCCTACCTGATGTACATCGGCGGGCTGTTCCTGCGTCACGCCGGGCGGTCCAACCTCTCCGCCATCGACGCCCGCGCATTCAGCAGCAGCGGTTGGCGCAACCTAGGCATGGGTTTCGCTTCGGGTGTGCTCAACCCCAAGAACGCCTTGTTCTATGCCAGCCTGGCAAGCATGGTGGCCAGCAGCAGCGTGGCCTGGAAGCTGGTCTACGCCAGCTGGATGTTCGCCATCGTGCTGTTGTGGGATCTATTGGTGGCGCTGGTGATCGGCAACCGCCGCGTGCTGCGCCGTTTCACCCAGGCCCTGCCCTGGCTGGAGCGTGCCTGCGGGGCGATGCTGATAGTGCTGGCCACGGCGCTGCTCATGCGCCTGGCGTGGAACTGATCACACGCAGGGTGGCGAGGTCCATCAGGCTGAAATAGCCACTGGCCCAGCCACCCGTGTCCAGGTGCCAGACATTGCCGAGGCATTTGGCACGCAATACCGGCGTGTGGCCTACCAGCAACGCGCGCACGCCTGCCACCGGCTCGCTGTCGTCGTCCTTGAGACGCCGCCGGGACCACTGGCACACCTCGATCACCTGCAGGTCGTACTGCGTTTGCAGGCTGGTACGCAGGGTGGCCCAGTCGGCGAAGGGGCTGTCGGCGTGCAGCAGGCCGACCAGGCCGGCCTCGGTCTCGACCTCCATCGCGACGGGCAATTGGGCGAATGCCTCGACATAGCGCTGCTGTTCGCCCGGCGCCATGTCGATGAACCAGCTGCCACCCGCCGCACGGTACATGTCCAGTTCCAGGCGCCCGCCGCGCAACAGGGTGATCGCCAGCGACTCATGGTTGCCCTGCACCGCATGGAACCAGGGCCGAGCCAGCCAATCCAGCGCCTCTTCACTGTGCGGCCCGCGGTCGACCAGGTCGCCGACACTGAACAGGCGGTCGACGCTCGGATCGAAAGCCACCGCCTCCAGGGTCTGCTCCAGGCGGCGGAAATGCCCGTGGATATCCCCTACGGCCAGGTCACGGCCGAGTGTGTTGGCGCTCACGTGGCGAAACCGGCTCATTACAATGTTCCTCTGCTGTTGCGCCTCGGGCGGGGGTAAAATGATCGAACACACAGCCAGCCCGGAGGTGCATCATGCGTACATCCCTCGTGTATGCCGTGCTCGTGGCACTGGCAATGGACAGCATGGCACACGCGGCTCCCGCCGAGCAGGTCGAGGTCCGTTTCGAGCATCCGGAAAAATTCCGCGATGCCAGCCTCGACGGCCCAGGCTACGAGCGTGGTGCCGATGCCTACGTGCTGAAAACCCTCACCCAGTACCTGCAGAAACTGGGTCAACGCTACTTGCAACCCGGCCAGCACCTGGCCATCGACATCCGCGACATCGACCTGGCCGGTCGCTATGAGCCCTGGCACGGCAATGCCTACGATGTGCGCTACATGCGTGACATCACCTGGCCGACCATCGAGCTCACCTATACCCTGAGCCAGCCCGGCAAACCCGACCAGCACGCCCAGGAACGGGTCAGCGACAAGATGTACCTGAGCCGCCCTGGTCGCGCGGCGAGCAGCAGCGACCGCCTGTACGCCGAAAAAGCCATGCTCGACGACTGGTTCCGCCAGCGCTTCGCCGAGCGTCCGACATCCTGACATCGGTGCTGGTACTGTTGAAGCCAGCGGTAGTATGCTCGATGTTTGTTCGGACCAGGGATGGGCATCACCATGAAGCTATGCGCCGTGCAACTGGCTGCATACAAGGGCGACTTGCAGCGTAACCTCGAGCGGCACCTGTATTGCATCGACCAGGCAGCGGCACAGGGCGCAGAACTGGTGGTGTTCCCCGAGCTGTCACTGACCGGCTACGAACCCGCCCTGGCCCGCCAGGTGGCGCTGCCGCTGTGCTCTTCCCGGCTCGACCCACTGCAGGCCGCCTGCGAACGCCACGGCATCACGGTGGCGGTAGGCTTGCCGTTGCCTACCCCCGACGGTATCCGCATCGGCATGCCGATCCTCAGCCCCGGCGCGCCTCGCCTGGAATACGCCAAGCAACGCCTGCATGCCGACGAGCTGCCGTTCTTCACCCCGGCGAGCCAGCCTGTGGTGTTTTCCGCAGGCGTGCACCGTATCGCACCAGCCATTTGCTACGAGTCGATGTTCATCGAGCACGCCGCCCAGGCCCAGGCGCTGGGTGCGGACATCTACCTGGTGAGCGTGGCGAAGACCGCCAAGGGCCTGCGCGAGGGTTACGAACACTACCCAGAGGCCGCGCGTACCTTGGGCATGAGCGTGTTGATGGCCAACTGCGTCGGCGCCTCGGACTGCTTCATCGGTGCCGGCGGCTCGGCGGCCTGGGACAGCCAGGGCCGCATGCTGGCGGCACTGGACGAGCACAGCCAGGGCCTGGTGCTGCTGGACACCCTCAGCGCCAGTGCTGCCACACTGCCATTAGATGGCTTGTCTTGATGAAATACCTGCTGCTGGCATTGGCCAGTTACGCCGTGACCTATTACATCGTCGGCCTGTTGATCAGAGGCCAACTGGCGGAGATCGCCGAGGGCCTGCGCCACCGCCCCGACGCCCCGCCACCCGGGCAATATCTGCGCGAGGTGCAGTCTCGTGCGCAACGTGCGCATCGGCAGTACACGCTGATGGCCGGCTCGCTGCTGACCATCGTGGTGTGCCTGGTCGCAGCCTGGGTCGGCTAGAACGCCAACGCCAGGCTCTGGCGCCCCTCCAGCGCCAACAGGTACTGCTTGGCCGGCAAACCGCCGGCAAAGCCGGTCAGCCCACCGCCGGCACCGATCACACGATGGCAGGGGGCAATGATGGAAATCGGGTTGCGGCCATTGGCGGCGCCCACTGCCCGCACGGCGCTGGGGTTGCCGATCTGCCGGGCGATGTCGCTGTAGCTGCGGGTTTCGCCAAAGGGAATGGTCAACAGCGCTGCCCAGACCTGACGCTGGAACTCGGTGCCGGCAAAATCCAGTGGCAGGTCGAAGTGCTGGCGGTTGCCGGCAAAGTATTCGCCTAGCTGGCAAGCGGCCCGGAGCAGTACCGGGTGGGCATCATCACGGTGCAGCTCGCCCAGGCGCACGCGATTCTCCCGCTCCTCTTCCCACAGCACGGCCGCCAGGCTGTCGCCACGGGCCGCCAGGGTCAGGGTGCCGACCGGGGATTGCATGAAGGTGTAGGCACTGGACATGGGCAGGCTCCTGGAAGGTGAACGTTGCTGGCACTGTACGCACCCGCGCGGCGAGGCGCATCCGCTTTCTTGCGCACGCAAATGGCGAAATCCGAAAGCCTGGCGACGGGTGGTATATGACAGGCTGGTGACGCAATCGATTGCCACCCATGAGCTAACTTGCTGGTTTCAGACACTCCAGCTAATACTAAAGTCTCTGCCTGGGGAGGCACGAAACATGCAAACGAGATTTGTTATCGTTCCGGCCGTGCCGGTCGAGAAAGAGTCTTTTCGCATCGGTACACGCTACTACGCGGCAACCGTATGTGGTGGCTTCGATATCTATGACAACCACGGCAAGGAACGCTTGAAACCCAGTTACCCGAGCAAGGCCGAAGCCGAACAGCACTGCCTGCGCATGAACGCCGAGGCTTCGGCGGCCGAAGATGGGGTCGAACTTGCGTTCAATTCGGCGTTTCCCAGCGGGTAACAGTTCCAGTCATTCGTGCGTGCGGAACTTGAGTTTGGCGACCCGGCTCAACGCCCACCCGGCGAACACGTAGAAGGTATCCAGATAGAACAGGCCCTTGTAGTTGGGCAGGGATTGCCCTGTGACCATCAATTCCGGAGTCGGCGGGAACAATGCATGGATGCCGTTGGGCAACACTGCGAGGGCGAGCAGCATCAGGTAGGTGACCGTGCGCAGCAGGGTCGAGCGCGTGAGCGAACGGTCGGCCCACTTCAAGCCGAAATAGGCGATGACACCGGCGGCAGGTAAAACCCAGAAATGCGTCGGGATTCCGATGAACATCTCTGCCACGATACTTCTGGTCTCCACCCGCCTACCTCCACAACATGAAAAGCTGGATTATCACGAGTGAATCGGGCGAATGCAAAATCTTGCGCGGCGGCTGCCCGAACTACCCAGCTCAAGCCCTGCGGCGACGCGACCACAGACCAGTGGCGAGCAAGACGATACCGGGCACCAGCAGCCCAGCGGCGGTATAGCCGAATGCCGGCTGACCCGAGGCCGCTACCGCAGCGAATGCGGCGCCCACGGCGAGCAACGGTGCGCCAACGAAAATGAATGGGGTCTTGGCTGTCTTGGCCATTCGGGGTCCTCCTGAGTGAAGGCCCATTGAAACACATTCAGTCGAGGCACTCACGCGCTGCCATGCGCAGCTTGTCCGAGGACAGGAAGCTGCCTTTGTAGAAGGTCGCCCTGCTTCCCTCGCGATACGCCACCACCTCCAACACCTCGTCGGACGTCAGCGAACTAGGTGCCGTAAGGCGGTAACCATGGGCAATCGACTTCTGCGTGGTTTGCGGCGCCAGCGTCTGCCATTTAGGCAAGACACAGGCAGCATAAGCCTCGGGAGTTTTAGCGGAAGTCTTGCTGCCAGTGGGTTTTCCTGGCGTGGCACAACCTGCAACAACAGCAATCAGAAGCGAACAACTGAGAATACGAAAGATAGGCATTTGAACTTGATCCATTTGAGCTGATCGATTCTACCCACTTACACCCAGTTGCACTAATCCACCAAGGTAGAACGGCTCGGTTATTCGGTCTTATGGGAATGACTATTGAAACCAATAAGGCTCAAAGCATAGAGCAGGTAAGCCGATTGGCCGGTGATTATCGGGGGCTCGATAAACGCTTGGCGCTGCCGGTCGAGGATGCCACGCAACCCCTCTGCCACGGTATGACAGGCCGGAACGAACTCCCCTTGCGCCTCATAGATTCCGCAACCGCTGCAGTCGACCCAGCAGCCAGAACATTCATCCTTCAGAAGCAAAGCTTCATTGCCACAAATGAAACAGTCCATGCGGTCTCCTTGCGGGCACGTGGATTGTTATCTAGGCATAGTCGACGCACAAGGAACTTTCAACCGCCCTATCCTCTGCCTACTTCCCTATGCCGGTAAGTCTGCGCAAGCATTTGCTCAGCCAGAAAAGGACGTTCGGCAGCATGATGATGACGAACATCCCCCACAACCCGACCTGCTCGGTGCAGTACAGCACCACGCCCAGCACGGTAACGGCCATCGCGGCCATCCCAGGCCATGTCACCAACCTCTGTTTTTCTCTCACAGCCCGTTCATCCAAGACGCCTTCCCGAGGGCGCGGATGATAGCAACTGGAAAACCGCATGGCACAGCGGCGTGGGCATTTTTGCTTTTGCTGCCGCCCTTGTTTCATCATGTAAAAAGCCGCTGGGACAGCCAAGCAGCACCGATACAGCAAGGAAGCAACTCACATGAAGTACGCGGGTTTCTGGAAATACGCGCTATGGGCAGCCGCATTCGGCTGCAACGCCATGGCCAACGCCACACCCTTGCCACCTGGCTGGCAGATCCGCCCCACCACCGCCGAAGACATCGCAAGGGGCCTGCCTGCGGCATTGCAGACACCAGAACTGGCAAAGGACGGCAACCGGCTTCTCGGGGTGGAAATGGTCGTCGATCTGCCCTTCAGCCAGGTCTTGCCGGTCGTCGTCGAGGCCTTGCGGCCGGTCGGCCCCTTGCGCGATGAGATCGAGCTGATACCGGTCTCGCGGATGAGCGAGGGCTGGGGCGAGGTGCTGCTGTCGCGCCACCCTGAGCTTGCGCAGAAACTGGTCCGCCAGGTCGATCTGCCCAAGCTGCAGGAAAACGTGCGCGAAGGTGCCCTGGCGGAGTCGGAGATACCCGCGCGCCTTGCGGACCTGGAGCGAACGCTCAGATTCCAGCCCGGCGGCGAACGCATGGCGCCGTTGACCGAGCTCTACAAGTTCTGGTCCGGCAGCGCCAGGCGTGAACACGGTTTGCGCGGCAAGAGCAGCAGTATCGTCATTGCCAACGTGCGGCAGCTCGACCCGGTATTCGGGCGCCCCGCTACCTCGATCTTCCTGACGCGCAACGACGAGTACCCCAACCCCGACAACAATTTCATCGGTCAACTGCGCGGCCTCGCCGATTTCGATGTGTTCGGCGCCCATCCGCCAAGCCGCCTGGAGCGCAACAGCGTGCCGGAGGCCATGTTCCGGCCGGTGTACGAGGCATTGAGCCAGCTACCCGATGCCAACCTGGAACTTGGCCTGAACGCCGAGCACTGGCGGGTCCCGGTCGTGGCGAAATCGCGCGCCCTGGTGCGTGAGCCCAAGCTCACCCTACCCGACCCGCACGCCAAGGCGCTGCAGGCGCAAGTGCTGCTGGCGTTCGAGGGCATGGACAAGTTCACGGTCCTGGCCGATGGCACCGTGCTGATGTTACGCAGCTATCCCCAGGCGCTCCTGCAATGGTCACCGGCGCCGGGTAATCAGCCGCGTGTGGTCTGGACGCCCGCGGACTTCTTCACCAAGGGGTTGTTGTCGCGCGATACCCGTGGGCAGTCGGCCTACCTCGCGGTCAATCGGCAGCTCGTGCACTTCGACGCCGCCACCCAGAAACTGGCCACGCACCCCATCGAGTTCAAAAGCGATCGCGAAGTGGACAAGTACATCGACTACTTCCATCTCGGTAACGGCGTACCGCTGGCGTACGACCACAGCTACCGGAACAAGCGAGACAACTTCGATATCTGGCAGCCGACAGCCCAGCCGGCTGGCGACGGTGCGCCATGGACCTACGAGAAACGCTTCGCCTCCCTGCGCCAAGGCGTGATGCGCGAGCCGGCGCCCGGCAACCTGCAGATCAAGCCCGTGCGCTGGGACGGTGAAATGCCCGGTTTCTGGGTCGAGGATGTTAATGGGCTCGCTGAACTCGACAGCGAGAACGGCAAGGTGCTGCGCGCGGTGCGCTTGCCCCGCCGTTTTGGCGAAGCCGACCCGCAGGAGGACAGGGGCATGGCACAGTGGACGCCCGAGCCCTTCGGTTCGGCCAAAGGAGGCTGGATCGGGGTCGGTTTCATACTGATCGAGGATAAAAAACGCACCCCAGGCGTGCATGTCGTCGACGTCGCCAGCGGCAAGGTTCGCTACTCCCTCGCCCTGCCTGGGCAGGAAACGCTGGGCACGGCCGCGCCTTCGCCCGACGGCCGCCTGCTGGCGATGGCCACCGGCTCACGGGAAAATGCCGCCGTGCTGTGGAATCTGCAGACCGGGCGCTCGCTGACGCTGCGCTCGGAGAAAACCGGATGCAGCGACCTCAAGCAATTGCAGTGGACCCCACAGGGTGACCTGCTGGTGGGGCGCTGCTCGAACGGGCTGCTTGGCTGGGATGTGCCCTCCGACTGGTAAATTGGGCAGCTGGATGCGTCAATGTTGAAGTGAAGTGTGCAATCGAGGAGCAACCCATGAGTATCCGCAGCCTGGCGAAAAACCTTCCTCCAGACCCAAACAACGAGGGCTGGGTACTCGGCTGGGGCGTCCTGCGAGACCGCCACCCCTGGCATTTCGTCGACGTCTACGCCGACCAGAAGACCGCAAAAGCTGAAGCCGAGCGCCGCGGAGCAGGCTACGTCGTGGAGTATGGCTCGCACCGGCTTGGCTCGGATGAGTTCATTTGCGGAGTCACCGCTCCCGAAGGCTGACAAAGGAAAAATTGATGTCGATAAGCAACAATCGCAAGAATGGCGCCCTGGCGGTCTTGGGCGTGCTCCTCGTAGGCCTGAAGCTGTACGGGGTCATCAGTTGGACCTGGCCGTGGGTAACGGCGCCGTTCTGGCTCATCCTCGCCCGCTACCTGTTATCCCTGGCCGTTACGGGGCTGGTGTGGCTGTATGCGCGCTCGATGATCCGAAGTGCTCGACGGCGGGAAATGCAGGATCTGGCCCAGCGGGCATCACCCAAGGCCCGGGCGGCATCCGCCACCCAGCATGATCCCACCCTGCCCGCCTTCAGCCCCGCGGCCTACGCGGCCGGGGACGACACTCCCACGCGGTCTCACTGTTCCAGTCACAGCGGCGGCCATGGCGACCACGGGTACTCCAGCGGCGGCGACAGTTCGTGCAGTTCATCGAGCGATGGTGGGGATTCTGGCTCCAGTGACTGACCGGCCAGCACGGAGCAATGGCAAAGGAGTAGCTACGCTTGTTCTACTGCCGTTTCATGACCCTATTGGGGACCAGCAAGCGAAATGCTGAATCTGGAGTCACTGGTCTCGCCGATAAACAACGAAAACCGTGAGGATCAGCTAAAGTTTTGATGAGCGCATGAACCGTGAGATAGCGATCATGATCATACAAGAAGCGAATGAGGTGATTGAACGGATCCGGGACGATCTCAAGCGACATGGGATACTGATCGGCTACGACCCAGACTTCACCACCCCGGAATTTGGGTGCGACCTTGATTATCAAGAGGCTCAGGTCCGAGAGGACCCTCAAGTCCGAGTCGTGGGGATCATAATACATGACGAAGGCTTGTGGACTCAGCTCAGGCAAGGAGCCGTGTACCGATGCATCATCAGTGAATGTGGCGGCAAGCTATTCGGGTTGCCGATCAGCATAGAGCCTAGAGATGATGAGTCCTACACCATCCAGTACAAACTCTAGGCATCAGCACGGCAGCCCGAATGCCGGGCTGCCGTGCTGAGCGTTTCAGTGGAGCGGGGGTAGCTCTTTGCCACGAGCCCTGGCCAGCAGGTGCAGCTGCTCGACTTCTTCAGCGGGCTTCCCTTCAGCAGTTCGCCCCTAATCCCAGTCCATTTTGATGTTCTCTTGTTTTCGGAACGCGTCCAGCACACCCTGAAAATGGGCGCGTTCGAACGTCAGGCTCGGTATTGAGCCGTACCAATCGACCAACGGCAAAGGTTGGGTAGAAGCTGAGGCTGTACTTGGATTTATGACTGGCAATGGATAGCAGGTTAATCATTCCATATCTCGAATCCCTGACATCTGCAGAGGTTACTTTTTCCAGGTGCGGATGTCTGCTATTGCCCTATAGCTGTCCTCCACGAAGGGCAGCAATGGTATGAAGCGGCCATTCGCGACTTACCGCTACGACCCTAAGGACGTTAGGATATCGGCTTAGCTGCGCCCTCTGTAGGAGCGGGTTTACCCGCGAAGCAGGCGTCGCGGTGGATGGCACCGGCTATGCCGGTGCTCGCGGATCCGTTCATGGCTGTCGAACTCACTCAATTAGTGTGATTCTCGAACTCACGATCATGTTGTTCGATGGCAGCCGTTATCGAATCAGCCCAACTGCATCGTTCCAAGGGGCTTTCCTCCATAAACAGCTCCATGGCCAGAGCATCGGATCGGGCCCGTAGGGCATCGACGTTCGAGTGGAAAAAGTCTGCATTCTGAACGCAAAATTTTCCCGTGTTCAGATCTTCGAAGCAGTAATACACAACCGCCGCCCCCTCATGAGGACGCCTCCAGACAGTGTGCAGTTTGAGCAGTGACATAGCATCTCCTTGCCTCACTCAGTCAACACCCTGGCAGGTCGCATCCAGCGACCTAGGACTCAAGGATGATGTTCTCGCGGGCTAGTCTAGCGAAATAGACCAGGAGGCAACTAGCTAGACGGAAAGAGGGACGGGGCTGTTTTCTTTTCTGTCATAGAGGAACCGAGGTGAGAGAAACTATATCTGCCCCCGTTTCCGGCTGTGTTTGCGCCCCGCGCAGTGCTAGGCTCCGCTCGACTCCCCATCCAAGGAACTGGATATGAGCTTCAACTGGCATGCTGGGCCAATCACCCGCACCACCCCAATCGACTCCAGCTACCGGAACACTCAGAAAGTCCGGGAGTTCATGGCGAGCGAGTGCGGCGGAGCATTCAAATTCGATCGGCCCTTCATGGCCTGGATCAAGAGCGGTGCCCCGTCCACTATGGGCGATGTCGCAGATGAATGGCTGCGCTTGCATCGCTGACTACGGCGTTACCCGATTGAGGGCCGCACCAGCCCTCTCGGCGGCCAGGCTACTGGCCATCGCCCAGTAGCCCCCAGCCAGCCCAGCACCGCGCCGCCGGCAATCAGCACTACCGCGATCACCCAGGCCTCAGCACGACGCCCCCACGGGTGATATGAGTTGGGCATCAGGCGTCGGCCCCCATACAACTGCCGCCACACCTATGCGACAATACGCTCAATGTCCGGCCTCAACCCCCGCATTTATCGCCCTACAGCTGGGTCACAGCGTGCAGATGCTGCTGTCGACCTATGCTCGTTGGCTCAACTCAAGCTCCGACTGGAGCGAGCTGGAAAAACTCAAGATTGGTATCAAATCGGTATCAGCTGAAAATCCAGCGTCGTAAGTTACTGATAGGTAAGCCCTTTGATCTCCACCGCCAACATCACGATGCAGTTCGGCTCCAAGCCGCTGTTCGAAAACGTTTCCGTCAAATTCAACAACGGCAACCGCTACGGCCTGATCGGCGCCAACGGTTGTGGCAAGTCCACCTTCATGAAGATCCTCGGTGGCGACCTCGAGCCGTCCGGCGGCCAGGTCATGCTCGAGCCGAACACCCGCCTGGGCAAGCTGCGCCAGGACCAGTTCGCCTACGAGGAATTCACCGTCATCGACACGGTGATCATGGGCCACGCCCAGCTGTGGCAGGTCAAGGCCGAGCGCGACCGTATCTACTCGTTGCCGGAAATGACCGAGGAAGACGGCATGGCCGTCGCCGAGCTGGAAACCGAGTTCGCCGAAATGGACGGCTACACCGCCGAGTCCCGCGCCGGTGAATTGCTGCTGGGCCTGGGCATCCCGCTGGAACAGCACTTCGGCCCGATGAGCGAAGTCGCTCCAGGCTGGAAGCTGCGCGTGCTGCTGGCCCAGGCGCTGTTCTCGGACCCGGACGTGCTGCTGCTCGACGAACCGACCAACCACCTGGACATCAACACCATTCGTTGGCTGGAAACGATTCTTACGGCGCGTAACAGCACCATGATCATCATTTCCCACGACCGGCACTTCCTCAACAGTGTCTGCACGCACATGGCCGACCTGGACTACGGCGAGCTGCGCCTGTTCCCGGGCAACTACGACGAGTACATGACCGCGGCCACCCAGTCGCGTGAGCAACTGCTGTCGGACAACGCCAAGAAGAAAGCCCAGATCGCCGAACTGCAGACCTTCGTCAGCCGCTTCTCGGCCAACGCCTCGAAAGCCAAGCAAGCGACCTCGCGTGCCAAGCAGATCGACAAGATCCAGCTGGCCGAAGTCAAGCCGTCGAGCCGGGTGAGCCCGTTCATCCGCTTCGAGCAGACCAAGAAGCTGCACCGCCAGGCCGTGGTGGTCGAGAAGATGGCCAAGGCCTTCGACGACAAGGTGCTGTTCAAGGACTTCAGCTTCACCATCGAAGCCGGCGAGCGTGTGGCGATCATCGGCCCCAACGGTATCGGCAAGACCACCCTGCTGCGCACCCTGGTCGGCGAGATGACGCCGGACAAGGGCGAAGTGAAGTGGACCGACAGCGCCGAAGTGGGCTACTACGCCCAGGACCACGCCCACGACTTCGAAGACGACGTCACCCTGTTCGACTGGATGGGCCAGTGGACCAGCGGCGAGCAGGTGATCCGCGGCACCCTCGGGCGCATGCTGTTCTCCAACGACGAGATCCTCAAGTCGGTGAAGGTGATTTCCGGTGGTGAGCAAGGCCGCATGCTGTTCGGCAAGCTGATCCTGCAGAAGCCGAACGTGCTGGTCATGGACGAGCCGACCAACCACCTGGACATGGAGTCGATCGAAGCGCTGAACCTGGCGCTGGAGAACTACCCGGGTACGCTGCTGTTCGTCAGCCACGACCGTGAGTTCGTGTCGTCGCTGGCGACCCGCATCATCGAGCTGACTGCCGACGGTGTGGTGGACTTCAGCGGTACCTACGACGATTACCTGCGCAGCCAGGGCGTCTTGGTCTAAGGAATAGGCCAACCCAGGCACCGTGGGGTGCCTGGGTCAGTCGTCGCGGCAACTGTCTGGCCCGCTCCTACAGGTGTGCACTGAGCGCGCCGGGTCCCGACATTGGGTACAGTTAGTCGAATAATTCGTTAGCCTGCTTTCATTTCTTCCGCGCAGCGGCCATCATGGGCTCACGCCCAACCGCCCGCCCGCGAACGAGCCCATGACCGCGCAAGAACCCGCCCCCACCAGCAGTACCTTCGGCATCACCCTGCAAATCCTTTCGATCGTCTTCTACACCTTCGTTGCGTTTCTCTGCATCGGCCTGCCGATCGCGGTGCTGCCCAGCTACGTGCACGATCAGCTGGGTTTCGGCGCTGTCATCGCCGGCCTGACGATCGGCCTGCAATACCTCGCCACGCTGACCAGCCGCCCCTTCGCCGGGCGCGTGGCCGACACGCTCGGCGGCAAGCGGGCGATCCGCTATGGCTTGATGGGCATCGCCGGCTGCGGGGTGTTCACGCTGCTCTCGGCGTGGACCGTGGCGACCCCGCAACTGAGCCTGGTACTGCTGTTGATCGGGCGCCTGTCGCTGGGCGTGGCCCAGGGTCTGATCGGCGTCGCCACGCTGAGCTGGGGCATCAACCAGGTCGGCGCCGAGCACACCGCACGGGTCATTTCCTGGAATGGTATCGCCTCCTATGGCGCCATCGCCATCGGCGCACCGGTCGGCGTGCTGGCCGTGGATTACCTGAGTTTTGCCGTGCTCGGGCCGGCACTGTCGGTGATGGCCGTGCTGGCCTTGCTGGTACTGCGCAAACGGGAAGACGTGGTGGTCAGCCGTGGTGAACGCCTGCCGTTCTGGTCGGCCTTCGGCCGGGTGGCACCGTGTGGGCTGGGCCTGACCCTGGCGTCCATCGGCTACGGCACCCTGACGACCTTCGTCACCCTCTATTACCTCGAACGCGGCTGGCAAGGCGCAGCCCTGTGCCTGAGCGCCTTCGGCGTGTGCTTCATCATTTCGCGGCTGTTGTTCGTCAATGCCGTCAACCGCTTCGGCGGGTACAACGTCGCCATTGCCTGCATGGCCACCGAAGTCGTCGGCTTGAGCTTGCTGTGGCTGGCTCCGGTACCGGCCTGGGCGCTGGTCGGGGCGGGCCTGACCGGCTTCGGCTTGTCGCTGGTGTACCCGGCGCTGGGTGTAGAAGCGATCAACAAGGTACCTGCCAGCAGCCGTGGTGCGGGCCTGGGCGCCTATGCGGTGTTCTTCGACATGGCGCTGGCCATCGCCGGCCCGCTGATGGGTGCGGTGGCCGTGCACCTAGGCTATGCATCGATCTTCGGCGTGGCCGCCCTGCTCGCCCTGGCCGGCGTCGGCCTGTGCCTGTTACTGGCCCGTCGCCGCTGAACGCTCGGCCGGCTCCGGGGCGCCCAGCGCCTGGCTGAAGAAGGCGGCAGTGTCATGTTGCAAAGAATGGTGGATGTTGCGGCGGTCGACGCCGTCGGCATCCTTGCACAAGGCTGGCATGCGCGCACGCTGTTCGGCATCGCAGCGGGCCATGAACACGAAATGCCCCGCGCCGGCCAGCCGGCGGTAGTCCGGCGTCACCGGCAGCTTGCGCGCCAGCGCTTCGGCGTTGCGGTCCACGGCCACCAACTGGTCGCTGTCGCCGCTGTAGATCAAGGCAGGCACTTGCACCCCGGCCAGGGCGTGACGACCGAACAGCAGGCTCAACGGTGCCATCAGCATCACCGCCCCCACCCGCGGGTCGGCCTGGGGCGCCAGCTCGCTGCGGTCGGCAATCAATACGCCGTGGGTCTTGCAGGCATCGTGATCCTCGGGCCGCTCCAGGCAGTAGCGTCGCAGGCGATCCAGGTCGGGCTGGGCACCGGACAGGATCAACGCCGTCTCGCCACCGGCCGAGTAGCCGATCACCCCGACCTTGCCGTCGTTCAGGTACGGCCCGAGCAGATCGTCGTCACGCGCGGCGGTGATCGCCGCACTGACCTGTAGCGGGCGCCCATACAGATTGCTCAAGGTGCCCAGGCGACTGGGGTCGCGCGCATTGTCGCCTGGGTGCACCACCGCCACCACCACGAAGCCCTCGCGGGCCAGGGAGGTGGCCAGGTAGTGCAAAGCCAGCGGACTGCCGGTATTGCCATGGGACAGCACCAGCAACGGGAACTGGCCCATGGCGACCGGGGCTTCCTCGGCCACCCGCACAGGGTATCCGTCGATACGTTGCTGGTGTGCCTGGGCCGTTGCGGGATAGAACGCCAAGGCCTGCATGGGCCGGGCATCGACCGGGTCGGCCAGGGTCATGTGGTGCAAGCCAGCTACCCATGGGGCCGCCTGGGCGTGGCCGAGCAGGCCGCCGAGCAGCGCCAGGGTCAGCAAGGAACGGGGGGCGTTCATCGGAGGGTCCCCGCAAGGAAAGATCAGACCAGCATATGCGGGTCTTAAGCGGGGCAAGATGAAAACTGGATGAAAGGATGGGGCGCATAGGCGCCCCCTCCCTGGCGGCGATCAGGCCGCGGCGAACAGCTCGTTGGCGATCTGCGCCTGGGCTTCGTCGATGGCCTTGCTGCGCTGCTCTGGGCCATAGGCCAGGCCATGCGCGCGGACCACTTCGAGGTCGGTGATGCCGATGAAGCCAAGGAACACCTTGAGGAAGTCCTCATGGCCGACACCAGTCGGCTGGCCAGCGTGCAGACCACCAGCGGTAGACACCAGCACCACTTTCTTGTCACCGCACAGGCCTTGCGGGCCGGCTTCGGTGTAGCGGAAGGTCTTGCCGGCCACGGCGACGCGGTCGATCCAGGCCTTGAGCTGGGTCGGCACGCTGAAGTTGTACATCGGTGCGCCAATCACCACCGCGTCGGCGGCGAGGAATTCTTCCAGGGTTTCGGCGCTGAGCTTGGCCTCGAAGGCCTGGGCGGCGTCACGCACGTCTTCCGGGGTACCGGCGGCCACCAGGGTGGCGGCGGAGAAGTGGGCGATGGCGTCGGCGGCCAGGTCGCGGTAAACCACTTCGACGCTCGGGTCGGCAGCCTTCCACGCCTCGACCACTTCGCGGCTCAGCTGACGGGAGGCGGAATTGTCACCCAGGATGCTCGAATCGATATGCAACAGTTTCATGGGACTCTCCTGTGAATGAAGACCGCAGCGATGGGCGATCACGATGGGGAGAATCCTACCGAACCAGCCAATAGCTGAAAAGACAGCAAAAATGCGTTAGTTTGTCCCATGTGTAGGACAGTGGACAAAAAACGTGCAAGACCTCAACGACCTATTCTATTTCGCCCGCGTGGTCGAGGCCGGTGGCTTCGCCGCCGCCGGGCGCCAGCTGGGCATTCCCAAATCGCGCCTGTCGCGCCGCATCGCCGAGCTCGAAGAGCGTCTGGGCACCCGCCTGCTGCAACGCACCACCCGGCAACTCAAGCTCACGGCCGTGGGCGAGCGCTACCTGCACCACTGCCAGGCCATGCTGATGGAAGCCGAGGCCGCCGACGAGGTGGTGGCGAGCATGAGCAGCGAGCCGCGCGGGCGCTTGCGGGTGTCGTGCCCGGTAGCCCTGGCGCATGCCTTCCTGCCCGAGGTGATCAGCCGGTTCCTTGCACAGTACCCGCTGGTACAGCTCGACATGGTGCTGCTCAACCGCCGCGTCGACCTGATTTCCGAGGGCATCGACGTGGCCTTGCGGGTGCGCGACCTCGGCGATGAAGACCCGACCCTGGTCACTCGCCGCCTGCGCCAGGCGCAGATGCAACTGGTGGCGGCACCGGGCTTCGCCGACCATGTCCGCGACCCGGCCGAGTTGGCCTCGCTACCCGTCCTTGGCGCCGCCGAGGCCGATCGCCTGGTGCACTTGCGCCTGCTCGGGCCCCACGGTCGCCAGCAGGAAATCGCCCTGGAGCCACGCCTGGCCATCGACGATTTCGTGGTGCGTAACGCCGCTGTGCGGGCTGGGCTGGGCTTCACCGCCCTGCCGAGCATGTTCTGCGAAGAGGAGTTGGAGCGCGGCGAACTGGTGCGCCTGCTGCCGGAGTGGTCGCTGCCAGGCGGCTACCTGCAAGCGGTGTATCCGCATCGCCGCGGCTTGCTGCCGGCGGTACGGGCATGGATCGACCACCTGGCGGTCTCGTTCGAGGCCTGTGGAGAGCGTTATGTCTGAAAAGAAAATGACCGAGGCACAGGTGGCGGCGTTTTGCCTGAGCCTGCCCGGAGCAAGGGAGGACTACAAGTGGGGTGGCATCCGCGTGTTCTCGGTGGCCGGCAACAAGATGTTCGCGGTGCTCGACCTGGCTGGCGCGGGGTTGTCGTTCAAGGTGGCCGACGAGCTGTTTCTCGGCTATTGCGATCGCCCTGGCATCCGCCCTGCCCCGTACCTGGCACGGGCACGCTGGATCAGCATGACGCCACCCTACCCCATGGGCCGTGACGAACTCGGCGACCTGCTGCGGCGCTCGCACCAACTGGTGGTACGGCGCCTGCCGAAACGTTCGCAGGTGGGCTTGCTGCTGTAGTCAGCCGAGGCTGGCGAACAACGACTGCCACGGCAGCCGCCCACCCAGCCACAGGTAGTCGAGCCAGAACACCTGGTGCAGCGACACGATGCCCCAGAACACCAGCTGATACGACAGCTTGCGGGTCTTGTGCCGGAACAGCTGCTGGGCCAGCAGGCCGCCGGGCCAGCCGCCAAGCAGTTCACTGACATGCAGGACCTTCTCCGGCGTGCGCCAGGCCTGGCTGCGTGCCTGTTGCTTGTCCTGCCAGTACAGCAGTACGGTCACCAGGCTCGCCAGCGGGTACAGCGCCAGAGGTATCCAGCCCTGCCCGGCCCAGGCCATCCGCGCCGCACCCCCTATGGGCAGCAGGCACAGCACCGCCAATGCCAGCAGTTTCAGGCGCGCGTTGCGCACGCCTTGTTCACGGCCACTGGCACGCCGCTGTGGCGCTTGCGCACGGGCCATGTCAGCCCTGCGCCGTGGACCAGTCGACCCAGCCGAACTGCCAGGTAGCCAGAATCAACAAGCCGAAGACGATACGGTACCAGGCGAACACGGCATAGCTGTGGTTGGCGATGAACTTGAGCAACGCACGCACGGCGATCATGGCGAAGATGAACGAGGTCACGAAGCCCAGGGCGAACACCGGCAGGTCGCTGGGCTGGAACAGGTCGCGGTACTTGTAGCCCGAGTACACCGCCGCACCGACCATGGTGGGCATGGCCAGGAAGAACGAGAACTCGGTGGCCGCTTTGCGGGACAGGCCGAACAGCAGGCCGCCGATGATGGTCGAGCCGGAACGCGAAGTGCCCGGGATCATCGCCACGCATTGCACGAAGCCGATCTTCAGGGCGTGGCTCCAGCGCATGTCGTCGACATGGTCGACCTCCACCCGGTGCTCGCGGCGTTCGGCCCAGAGCATGATGAAGCCGCCCACCACCAAGGCCGCGGCCACGGTGATCGGGTTGAACAGGTACTCGTGGATCAGGTCGGCGAACAGTACGCCCAGCACCACCGCCGGCATGAATGCCACCAACAGGTTGCCAGTGAAGCGGCGCGCCGTGGGCTGGCTGGTCAGGCCGAAGACCACGTCGAGGATCTTGCGGCGGAATTCCCAGACCACGGCCAGGATCGCCGCGAGCTGGATGATGATGTTGAATGCCATGGCCCGTTCGCCACCAAAGCCGATCAGGTCAGCGACGATGATCTGGTGACCGGTGCTCGAAATGGGCAGGAACTCCGTAAGCCCTTCCACCACACCCAAGATGATTGCCTGAAAGGCACTCCAATAATCCATCCATTCCCCCGTTGGAGCACTGCCTACGTGTGCAGGCCCCTAATTCTTGATTTGCTTGTGGTTGCCACGCATGGCCATGCGGTTTTTACAGCGACAGGTGGGACAAATGCCAGCAGAAAAGTTCACCCCACCTAAAGGTTTCATCTGACGCGGCCGAGATCCTATCAGAGCGCCCCTGCCAAGGCTTGTGCTGCCCTGAACTAGCGCCCAATAATGGCAGTTAGCCATTGGTCGAGTTTGGCACAGCGCCAAGCCATGGTTGGATAGGCCTGAATAAAAAGAACAATCAGGGAGTAGCATTGATGAAGGCATTGAGGTCGATGTCGATCAGCCGCCGTTTGTGGCTGATTCTGCTGGTGGCGATTGCGATGTTGGTGGCCCTGGGCTTGTTGATGTTGCGCCAAGTCCATGGCGACCTCTACCAGGCCAAGGCCGAGAAAACCCGGCATGTGGTGCAGACCGCCGCTGGCGTGCTGGCCTACTACCAGGGCCTGGAAGCGGCAGGCAGCCTGAGCCGCGACGCGGCCCAGGCCCAGGCGCTGCAGGCCGTGCGCGGGCTGCGCTATGCCAAGGACGACTACTTCTGGATCAACGACCTGGGTCCCAGGATGATCATGCATCCGGCCAACCCCAAGCTCGATGGCCAGGACCTCTCGGCCATCCGTGACCCCGACGGCTTTGCCGTGTTCAACGAGATGGTCGCCCTCGCCCGCAGCCAGGGCGAAGGCCCGGTGAACTACCGCTGGCCCAAGCCGGGTGCCGCCGACCCGGTCCCCAAGACCTCGTACATCCAGCTGTTCAAACCCTGGGGCTGGATCATCGGCTCCGGCGTCTACGTCGACGACGTCCAGGCCGAATTCAACCGGCAACTGCGCGACAGCCTGCTGCTCGGCCTGGGCATCGTCCTGCTGATGGCGCTGGTGGTCATGCTGATCGCCCGCAGCATCGCCCAACCGTTGCAGCAGGCCGTGCAGGCGATGGGCAACATCGCCAGTGGCGAAAGCGACCTGACCCGCCGACTGGACACCGATGGCCGCGACGAACTCAGCCAGCTCGGCGAGCATTTCAACCGTTTCAACGGCAAGCTTCAGGGCGTGGTCGGCCAGTTGCAGGGCACCGCCCATGCCCTGGCCCAGTCGGCGGGCCAGGTGGGCGACAACGCAGGGGCCACGCAAGCGCACAGC
The DNA here is from genome assembly GCF_016648105.1 of Pseudomonas sp. S31. Classification (GTDB taxonomy): domain Bacteria; phylum Pseudomonadota; class Gammaproteobacteria; order Pseudomonadales; family Pseudomonadaceae; genus Aquipseudomonas. The sequence goes on from NZ_JACVVE010000026.1 coordinate 81,957, forward strand.
AGCCAGCAGTCGTTGCAGATGGACCAGGTGGCCACTGCGGTCAACGAGGTGACCTACGCCGTGCAGGACGTGGCCAAGACCGCCGAACAGGCCGCCGGCGAAATGCGCGCCGCGCAACAGCAGGTCGAACATGGCCAGCAGGCGATCCACGGCAGCCTGCAGCAGATCGACCGGCTTTCGGCGACCATCGACCAGGCGGTACAGGTCATCCGCGAGCTGGCCGGGCACAGCACACGAATTGGCGGCGTGCTCGAAGTGATCCGCTCCATCGCCGAACAGACCAACCTGCTGGCGCTCAATGCCGCCATCGAAGCGGCCCGGGCCGGTGAACAGGGCCGGGGCTTTGCCGTGGTCGCCGACGAGGTACGCCTGCTGGCTCAGCGCACCGCCCAGTCGACCGCCGAGATCCACACCATGATCGAACACCTGCAAGGGCAGTCCGACGCTGCGGTGCGCGCCATCGACACCAGCAGCGAGGCCTCGCGCCAGACGGTCGAGCAAGCCCGTGAGGCTGGCTCCAGCCTGGATGCCATCAGCCAGGCCCTGCAGAACCTGACCGCACTCAACGCCACCATTGCCAGTGCCACCCTGCAGCAGTCGCACGTGGTCGAGGAAATCAACCGCAACGTGCTCGACACCGCCGGGCTCTCGCAACAGACCGCCGATGCCGCACGCCACTCCAGCGAAGCCGGCACTCGGCTGGCAAGCCTGAGCGAAGCGCTGGAGCAACTGCTCAAGCAGTTCCGCGTATAGCCCCAAAAAGGCGGCCGCCTACCTAATGCCAGTCAGTTAAGGTTCCAGCAGACTTTACTGGGGCTGCGCTGCAGCCCTTCGCGGGCAAGCCCGCTCCCACAGGGACCGCGCATTTCCAAAGCTCAGCGCCAAATCTGTGGGAGCGGGCTTGCCCGCGAAGGGCCGCAAAGCGGACCCAAATTGCTTAACTGACTGGCATTAGCCGCCTACCTGGCATTTCTGCCAGTAGACGCCCAAGGCCGCCGACAACATGGTGAAACCTCCACTCCTGGGAGGTTCATCATGGACGTTCGTTACCTCGCAGCCAGCCTGCTGGCAACGCTGCCGCTTGCCGCCATCGCCGATACCAGCGTCATCGCGCTGGACCCTGCCGCCACGCTGCAGCGCATCAACCACAACTACAACAACATCGACAATCACTGCCGCGAGCCCGATACCGGCGCCCCTCGCGGGCACTACTACTGCAGTGGAGTGACCCTGCGCATGGTCGACGATGGCCCCTTCAATCCCTGGGACTACAGTGATTACGCGCAGAAGACTGGCGCCACCTCGTTCAGCTGGATCCGCAAGGACTTGAGTACCAACCGCCTGATCCGCCCCGCAGGCTTCATCCTGCGCACGCCGATGGATGCGCATGCCTTGAAGCTGCCGGTGTTGGAGAAAGGCTTCATGTGCATCTACAGCTTCGATGGGTTCACCGGCCCTGAGCGTAAATGGTACGGTTGCGGCGCCTACAACAAGGCATTGCCTGCCAACTTCCAGAAAAACTCCGGCACCACGCCGGCCAACCGCAACCACGCGCTGGCCTATGGTAGCTGCGACAGCCTGAACATCGACAGTGCCGATCAATGGCGCAAGAACTATCGCTACGCCCGCACCGACCTGAACCGCATACAGGTCACTCAGTGCTCGTGGAACGTCGAACAGCCCAGCGATTGGAACGCGATGATCACCGTTCACGAGCATCCCAACGTCGTCACACGCAACCTGTTGGGCAGGGAGGTGCCCGCACGGGATGCCTTCGCCCAACCCCAGAAGCTCAACGAAATGCTGTTGCGCAACGCCGGTAGCGGCAGCGATGGCAGCGCGCGGCTGCCGTACATCGACGCCATGGTCTGGGACGTGAACAGTACCTACGTCGCCAACACCCGGGGCGATGCCGAGAAAGCCAAGCCCACCAACGGGCTGGAGCCGGCCCGCAACTTCCAGCGCAAATTGTATGCCCAGGGCTACGCCGTGCCGGTGTTGCGCATGGACTTCAGCAAACCTGCAAGCCAGCGCTTCAGCTACGCCGCCGAAGACCAGGCCGTGCCCCTTGGCGCTATAGCCGAGCAGCCGGCGACCGCGCCTGAAGAACCCGGCCGGCAGTTCATCAAGTCTGCCGATTGGCAGTTGCGTCTGGACCCTGGCACGGGTCGCCAGGAGTGGACCCTGAGCGTGACCCCCACGCAAGCGGGCAAGGCAGCCCAGGCACGCGAACAACAGGCGGTATACGACGAGTTGCTGCACACCCACGGCAACGACCCGCAATGGCGGGACAACGAACACAGCCCAGGCAGCATGCGGGCTCAATTGGCGTGCCTGGTCGCCAACTATCCGAAGAAGAACGTCTGGAATCTCGAACCCTTCCGTCCTGTGGCCAGTGCGCAGCAGGCCAAGGCCCAGGGTTGTAACCCTCATTGAAACGTGTCGGCGTCAGCACTGCGAGCGCTGGCGCCGTCGGCTTCAGAGTGGATTGCAGCCAGCCTTCTGCGCAGCCGCCTCACTCACGTTGGGGCGGAACGGCTCAAGGTTGAACTCATTCTTGTTGCGCGCGATCTGGTAGTGACAGACCAACTGGCGGCGCATGCCGCCACCGTCGTTCTGCGTCCATTGGTAATCGTCACCGAACTTCCTGCGCATTTCGGCGTACACGGCATCCGAGCCGCTCGAGCCTTTCTGCTCCCTACCCTTCGCGGTGAGCTTGAGCGAAAGGGTCCACTCCTCCTTGCCGGTACCAGGGTCGAAGCGTCGAATCCAACGGCCAGATTCGATGTACTCGTTGGTCGGTGTCCGCTCACGCTCGGCAATCGCCTGATCCCTGGCGTTGCAGGCAAACTGCGCCCGGCCGTCCGGGCGCTCGGGCATGCTCAGGGCGATGATCGGAACCCATACTCCGGTCTGGTTGAAGTAACGCGTCTGGTCCAGGCGCGCATCTGCCAGCCCTTCGCTATCGCCGGCAAGATGGAAGAACGACTCGATGGGCAGGGTCTCATCGCCGCCATCGCGTTTCCAGTTCTCAAGGCGCAACTCGTTCTGCCTGCGGAACAAGTCACCTTGGCGCATCGCCCGCAGTGACTGGTTGAAGTTCTCGACCGCATACTTGTCCAGGTCATCCCGCACGGCAAAACCACAAGAGTTGCGGTTATCGCCCTTGGATTCCTTCTGGTATTGGTTGACCCATTGCTCGGCGGTGGTGATGTCCTGTCGATGGCAGGGCGCACCTTTGGCCTTGGCCGTAGCGGCTGAGGCGGTGCCACAGCCATTCTCGCGCCGGCTGTTGGTGCCACCATCCACCGGAAATGCGCACAGTACCGAGTACTTCTGCTTCGACTCCGGTAATTCATTGATCGGGTAGAGGATGTAGCCGTTGTTCTGGTCCTGTACCAGGCGTCTGAAGTTGGCATCCTTGCGCAGATAGGAAAACGATGTGCCTTTGCTCCTCTCGGAGGTCGGGCTGACGTCCCACGAGTTGTACATCCCTTCCCGTGGCGCAGGCTCGGTCGCCCGCAGGATAATGCCGGAACAGAGGAACGCCGGCGACGAGCTCTTGCCGCAATTCTCCGGCGTGGCGTCGTAACGTGCCTGTTGAGCACGTGCGGTTTCTTCGCAGCTGCGCGCATAGGCAAGGCTGCCGGGCAACGCCAGGCACAAGGTGGCAAACAGCAATCCAGTGCGATTCATCATTTTCTCCTCGGAGGGTCGGTGGCCAGCCGTTTAAAACTCACCGAACCCCCAAGGCGGCACAACTGTCAGAAATGTCAGGTCTGCCTCAGCCCATGCGCACGCTAGTTGTTACATCGCAGGTGCCAGCAAGGTTACAATCGCGCCTTTTTCCACGCCCAAGGAGCGCCGATGTCCGGCCTCGAACTCGTCGCCGCCGTGCTCGGCGTCACCGCCGTCTGGCTTACCGTCAAACAGAACGCCTGGTGCTGGCCGATCGGTCTGGTCATGGTTTCGATCTATGCCTGGCTGTTCTTCGAGGTGAAACTGTATTCGGGCATGCTTCTGCAACTGGCGTACGCCGTGCTGACGCTGTATGGCTGGTGGCAATGGAAGCGCCCGGACCGCGTCGAGGATGCCCGCCGGGTCTCGCGCCTGGGGGCGTCGAGCCTGGTTGCCGGGCTGACGGCAGGCCTGCTGATGAGCCTGGCGCTGGGCGCCAGCATGGCCACGTGGACCGATGCCGCCCTGCCCTGGCTGGACGCGACCCTGACCGGTTTCAGCCTGGTCGCGCAGCTGTGGATGGCACAGAAACGCCTGCAATGCTGGCCCTTGTGGGTGGTGGTGGACGTGGCCTATGTCGGCCAGTACCTGCACCAGCAGATGTACTTCACCGCCGGGTTCTTCGCCGTGCTCACCGTCATCGCCGTGCGCGGCTGGCTGGAGTGGCGCCGTGACCCGGCGCTGGCAGCATCACCGGTGGCGCCATGAAGGTACTGGTGCTGTGCGGCCCGGAGTCCAGCGGCAAGAGCTGGCTGAGCGGGGTGATCCAGGCGCGCTTCGGCGGCGTGGTGGTGGCCGAGTACGTGCGCCACTTCATCGACCAGGAGTGCCGCGATACCTGCTACGCCGATATCCCGGTCATCGCGCGGGGCCAATTGGCCTGGGAAGACCAGGCACGCGCACAGGCCCCCGAGCTGTTGATCCTCGACACCCACCTGCTCAGCAACATGCTCTGGAGCCGGGCCCTGTTCGACGACTGCCCACCGTGGCTGGAGCAAGCGCTGCTGGCGCGCCGCTACGACCTGCACCTGCTGCTCAGCCCACAAGGCGTGGGCTGGGTCGCCGATGGCCAGCGCAGCCAGCCCGAGCTAGGCGATCGCCAGGCATTCTTCGACGACAGCCTGGCCTGGTTGCGGGGCCACCAGCAACCCGTGCAGATCATCGGCGGCGATTGGCTGGCGCGGGAGAACGCTGCCATGGCGGCGGTGGGGCAATGGTTGGGGCAAAAAGCCCGCCAATGCCCCACCCAGTGTTAACCAGGCGCAACACCCTGTGGGGGCCTACCCCCCGTATTTGTGGGCTTTGCACCGGTTTCGGGGACAGTGAAAAATTTGTGAAACACCCTCGCCCAATCACCCTCAGGCGTCGTGATTGCTGGGCGCAACGGCGATTGGGCGAATAATTTGTATCACCGCTGATACAACGAACTACTCGCCAACTCTAGGAAATATCGATAACCCATTGATTTTCCTGCTTTAGCAAAAAGCGGCACACCTTCTGCTCTAGTCCCTCGCAATGCTGACTGGACCTGCGCACTGAAGAAGGAATTGCCATCGTGGGGAATCTCGACAAAGGCTTCTACGGCCTCCTGCTGATCAGTTGCACAATCGGCGCCAGCCTGAGCGTCCCGGCGCAGGCGGACAACGGCATCATCGTCATCACTCGCGATGTGCAACCGCGCAACGCCACACGCCCGCCGCTAGCCCCCGACCCCTACCCGACCACCGTCAACGCCAACCCGTCCGAGCATGTGCTCAAGCAGACCAACGAGCTCAGCGATGGCGACTTCGCCGGCATCGCCAGCGGCGCGGGCATCTCGACGCTGGTCACCCAACAGACCAACAACCTCGGCGGCCAGATCGGCAACCAGCAGCAGTTGCCGAACATGGCCGGTGGTCGCGCCAGCGGCGGCGGCAACGGCATCTCCAACATGGTCAACTCCAACGTCCAGCGCGGCATGGGCGCCCTCAAGATCCTCACCGGAGGCCAGTGAGATGAGGCACTCGCTGCTGATCCTGGCCGTGTTCTGCAGTACCTCGGCCCTCGCCCAGTCCCCGGTGGTGGATACCGCCGTCATCGACAGCTCCGCCAGCCGCTACCAAGGCAACATGGCGGTCAACCAGGCGGCCGGCGACCAACAGCAACAGGCCAACGCCCGCGCCTTCGCGGTCGGCCCTGGGGCCAGCGCCAACTACCAGATCAAACAGAGCCTGGACACCCTGGCCGACCCTGCCCGCGACAGCCGCTCGCAGATCAACGGCGATGCCTTCAGCCATGGCAGCGGCGCACTGGGCGTGAACCAGAGTGCCGGGGCCAATACCCAGCAAGCCAACGCGTTGCGCATCAGCATCGGTGCGCAACCACAAAGTATCGACGACAGCGTCCTCCTGCAGCAGAACGTGGCGCTGGTCAACAACTCCGATTCACCTGGATCCGTACCCGGCTATCGCCAGGTCACCACCAGCGACCGGGCCTTCACCGGTAGCCGTGGGGTCATCCAGGTGAATCAGAGCGCCGGGGTAGGAAACCGAACTGCCAATACCCTGAGCATCCGGGTCGCGGATTGACCCACAGGTAAAGCAACGACACTTAACCTAAAACAACGTACGGAGAATCACCATGAAACCCTCGATGGCACTCAAGCCTCTGGTTTTCGCAATTGCTGCGGTCATGGCTGTTGCTGTACAAGCTGGGCAACCCAATAACGGCCATAACAATGGCCATAATAACGGCCATAACGGAGGCCACAACGGCGGCAACAACGGTGGCAACAACGGCAATGACGATCCCACTGTGATCTACATCTCGGCGACGGCCAACTCGCTGGATACCCAGGACAGCCGGGACAACAAGATCCTCAACGAAGGCACCCTCAACGGCGCCGAAATGAGCAACTCGGCCACCGGCACCAGCGGCAACGTGGGTGTCAACGTGGCGGCAGGTTCCGGCAACCAGCAGGACAACGCCGCGTCCATCGCCAACGCCGCTGCAGATGCGTCCAGCCTGGACAACAGCTTCGTGTTCGGCACCGCCACCGCCACCGCACAAGTCACCCAGACCAGCAACAACAACAAGGTGAACAACTACGGCAGTCAGGCCGCAGCGGTAATGAGCGGCTCGGGTAACTCCGGCAGCGGCAACATGGGCATCAACATCGCCGGTGGCGACCTCAACCAGCAGAAAAACACCATGGCCATCGCCAATGCCAATGCCACCATCGGCAATGCGGTAGCCACTGCCTCGGCCAACCAGAGCGGTCCTGGCCTGGAAGTGAACAACCGTGCCGACCGTACCTATCGGGTGGATACGCTGACCTACACCACTCGGGCGACAGGTTCCACCGCACGCGCCAACGCCTCGGAGCTGCACTCCAACGCCACCTCCTCCTGGAACACCGCTGCCAACGGCAACAGCAGCTGGGGGGTCGCCGGCAACAGCAACTCGGGCCTCACCGTCACCAACCACAAGGAAACCTCTGGCAGTAGCCACGCAGGGCTCGGCGTCGTCGCATCCGGGGGCTTCGATGCCAGCACGACCCATAGCTGGGAAAGCGGTCGCCACAGCGGCAGCACCACCGATTCGGTCAGTGGCGAGGCTAATGCGAACCTGAATGTGGCCGTCGATACCAATCACAGCAGCCTGTACGACTCGTCGTTCGAGAAGGCCTACGACTCGCACTTCGACAAGTCGGGTAATGCCAACTACCAAGACAACAAGAGCGGGAACTCGGCCTCGAGGAACGACGTGACCCAGGGGTACGCCGAGAGCAGCTCCTACGACCTGAGCAACACCGTGTCGTTCCAGGTCCTGACTCCGACCGGCTGGGCAAACCCTGTGACCAACATCGCAACCCTGAGCGGTTCGGTCAATGGCGGCAGTGGCAACCTCGGTGTCAACGTGGCCTCGGGCGTGGGCAACCAGCAGAGCAACTCGCTGGCCATCTCCAACGTCTCGTTCTAAGCGCTGTGTAGCAGAGGCCCCCTTCGGGGGGCCTTTTCCACGACCGTACCAGAGGCGATCCGACATGCGCATCCTGGCTTTGGCATGTTTGCTGTGCGTGGCAAGTCTTGGCGAAGCGGCTCAAATGCCGCTTTCGGTGCTTCCCGGCGGTGCTGTGATCTACAAGCCGATACAGAGCATCCGCGAACGCAAGTTCGCCGATCTGGTACAACAGAAAACCGATTTCAGTTGCGGCGCTGCGGCGCTGGCGACCATCCTGCGTCAAGCCTACTGGCTGGACGTCGACGAAAAACAGATCATCGAAGGCATGCTCGCCCACGCCGACCAGGACCTGGTCAGGGTCCAGGGCTTTTCCATGCTGGACATGAAGCGCTACGTCGAAAGCCTCGGGATGCGTGCCCGGGGTTACCGGGTGGCAGCGGAAACCCTCACCAGCGTGCGCATCCCGGTGGTGGTACTGATGGACATCCGCGGCTACAAGCACTTCGTGGTGCTGCAGAAGGTCGACAAAGGCTGGGTCTACATCGGCGACCCGGTGCTCGGCCACAAGCGCTACAAGGTCGATGACTTCCTCAAGGGCTGGAACGGCATCATCTTCGCCGTGATCGGCCAGGGCTACGACAAAGGTAACGCCCTGCTCGACCCACCCCAACCGCTCACCGCCAAGAACCGCATCGACAACTTCACGCCGGTAAAGGACGCGGAGCTGATGGACTTCGGCTTCATCCAAAGCGATTTCTTCTAATCGATTCTTATAACAATGGGCAAGACGCTCGGGGAGCATCCCATGAAAATTCCAACCTGGCTTACCCTGGCCTGCCTCGCGGCGAGCCTGCCTACCCAGGCGCAGACGTTCGCGCCCATCGAGCTCAAGGACCAGGAACTGGCCAACCTGCGCGGGCGCTTCGTCATGCCCGGGCGGATCATCAGCTTCGGCATCGTGATGTCCAGCACCTGGCAGAACGCCAAAGGCGAGGTCATTGGCGTCAGCTCGACGATGCAGATCCAGCAGAACACCATCAAGCCACAGTTCTATGTCTCGACCATCGACGAGAAGCCCTCCACGACCGGGCAATCGTCCGGCAGCGGCACGATTGCCACCGGCACCGGCAGCGTGACCGGTGGCGCCGGTCTGGGCACCACCACCGGTGTGACCCAGGTGGTGCGTGCAGCGGGTGACAACAACGCCGCCAGCAACGACGTGGCCATCAATGTCACCAAGGCCAGCCAGGCCACCTCGGCATCCACGACGCCGAAGGGCCAGGTACTCACTCCCGGCTCTACCATAGCCGCCAGCAATGGCGCAGGTTCGATGAGCGTAAAATCCACCAGCAGCGGTGTGCAGATGAACATCGTCGCCAGCAATAACCAGGGCGCCACCCTGCAACGACTGGCCGAGGGTGGCCTGTTGCAGAACGCCACATTGCTCGGTACCGGCAACCAGGTGAAGAACCTCACGTCGCTCAATGTCGTGCTGCGCGACAGCGTGTCGACGGCCGGCGCGGTGAGCGGCAATCTTGACCAGCTCAAGGGCCTGCGCACCCTCGGATACTGATCTACGCTTCGTCTCATCAAATTGCAGTCGGAAGGGACGGTTAACCATGCACCGATCTTTGACGTTAAGCGCTGTCGTTTGTTTGACAACCCTGGCCCCGGCCAGCTTGCTGTACGCGGCCACCGATCCCCAGGTCGAAGCCCTCAAACAGGAGTTGATGGCGCTGAAGGAGCGCTACGAAGCACAACAGAACGCCTTGATGGTGCTCGAGCAACGTCTGCGCCAGGTCGAGGAGGCGCCGCCCGCCCCGGCGCCGCGACGCCTGACCAAGTCCCCGGCGGAAACGGTCAAGGGCGGGCAGACCGTCGCGGCGGGCGCACCTGGCACGACTGGCAGCTCCTACGGCCAGTCGTTGCAGGACGATTCCCAGCCCGCGCAGAGCGTGTCCAACCTGTATGACGAGGCCAGCGGCTTCTTCGGTGGCGGCAAGTTCAGTGTCGAGACCGGCCTGACCTACACCCACTACGACACCCGCGCCCTGGTGCTCAACGGTTTCCTGGCGCTGGACTCGATCTTCCTCGGCAACATCAACCTCGACCGCATCAAGGCCGACAACTGGACCCTGGACCTCACGGCCCGCTACAACCTCGACCAGCGTTGGCAGTTCGACATCAACGTGCCGGTGGTGTACCGCGAGTCGACCTACTCTTCCGGCGGTGCCGGGGGCGCTGGGCCGGTCACCTCGGATGCCACGGTCACCCGCGACCCGACCATCGGCGACGTCAACGTCGGCGTGGCCTACAAGTTCCTCGACGAGTCGGAAGACTGGCCCGACGCGGTGGCCACGCTGCGGGTGAAAGCCCCCACGGGCAAGGACCCGTACGGCATCAAACTGGTCAACGACCCGACCAACGACAACCTTTCGGTGCCGGAAGACCTGCCGACCGGCAACGGCGTCTGGTCGATCACCCCAGGCATCTCGCTGGTCAAGACCTTCGACCCCGCCGTGCTGTTCGGCAGCCTGTCCTACACCTACAACATGCAGGACTCGTTCAGCGACATCAGCCCCACGGTCAACACCAAGGTGCCGGGCGACGTGAAGATTGGCGACTCCTGGCAGATCGGCGCCGGCATCGCCTTTGCCCTGAACGAGAAGATGAGCATGTCGTTCTCGGTATCGGACCAGTTCGCCCGCAAGAGCAAGATCAAGCCCGACGGCGGCGACTGGCAATCGGTGCCCAACAGCGACTACAACGCGGCCAACTTCAACATCGGCATGACCTTCGCCGCCACCGACAACCTGACCATCGTGCCCAACCTGTCCATCGGCCTCACCGAGGACTCGCCGGACTTCTCCTTCAGCCTGAAATTCCCTTATTACTTCTGACCGGGCTGGGCGCGCAACGCGCCCATTGTCGGCCCGCCCGCCTTGTTCTGCCTGGCCTGTTATCATCAAGCACAGATGTGTGACGATTTAATGGCAAATAAGGAATGCTTGTGAACAACCTGCTCGGCCACCCCCGTGCCCGCCTCGCCAGCCTGGCGACCCTGGTACTGGTCATCCCACTGGGCGCTCGCGCCCTGCTGGGCTGGTCCGATCCGTTCGGATACCTGTCGGATCTCGCGATCGGCAGCCTACTGTTGGTGGTGCTGCAGCGCCGTGCCTGGTGGCTGGCCTTGCCGCTACTGGTGGTCTGGGGAGCCCTCTGGGTAGCCTCGGCAGAACTGGTCAGCGCCGTCGGCAGGCTGCCGACCACCGCCGACCTGGGCTACCTGTTCGATCCGCAATTCATGGAAAACTCTACCGGCGGAGGCTTGGCCCATGCCTGGTTACCAGGGGCGATGGGTGCCGGGCTGGTGCTGTGGCTGGCCAGTGTCTGGTGTAGCCGCGGCCAACCGCGCCGGGCCCTGCCACGCCCGGCCTGGGCCGCCGTCGTGGTGCTGTTCGGCGCGCACTGGGCGGGCCAGCACCTGGCCCCTTCGGATGCAGACCAATGGCGCCAGTACAACCTGCCGCACCAGGCGCTCGCCGCCGCAGCCGGCAACCTGCAACACCGGGCAATGGTCTGGAGCGGCCAGCAAACGCCAGTAACAGCGCTGCCCAGCAGCGGCCTGACCCAGTCCGACCTCAGCGGCCACAAGCTGCTCAGCGCACCGGGCCAGGCGCGCAACGTGCTGATCGTCACCCTCGAAGGTATCCCGGGCGCCTACCTGCGTGCCAACCGCGAGGCGCTGCCCAGCCACTACGACGCCGACCTGATGCCCAAGCTCAGCCGCTGGGCCGAACGCGGCATGAACACCCCCGACTACGTCGTGCACACCCACCAGACCATCCGTGGGTTGTACGCCATGCTTTGCGGCGACTACGACAAGCTCGCCAACGGCACACCCAAGGGCACCGAACTGTTGACGCAGAACCTGCGCAACCAGTCCTGCCTGCCCGCGCAGCTGCGCGATGCCGGGTTCAGCACCCACTTCCTGCAGGGCGCCGGCCTGCGCTTCATGGCCAAGGACCGGATCATGCCGCACATGGGCTTCGATCAGGTGCACGGCATGGAGTGGTTCCGCAACCCCAACTACCTCAAGTTCCCCTGGGGCAAGGACGATCGTGCCTTCTTCGAGGGCGCGCTGGGCTACATCGATGACCTGCGCAAGCAGGACAAGCCGTGGATGCTCACCTTGCTGACCGTGGGCACCCACCAGCCCTATTCGGCGAACGAAGAGTACCTGCAGCGCTACGACTCGCCGAAGCAAGCGGCCGTGGCCTACCTGGACGACGCGCTGGATGCGTTCCTGGGCAATCTGGAGCGCCAGGGCGTGCTCAAGAACACCCTGGTGGTGATCACGTCCGACGAGTCCCACGGCATCGATGGCGTGCGCCTGGCATCGTCATGGGGCTTCAACCTGACCCTGGCGCCCGAGCAGGCCGAACTGCCCCGTATCAAGCGCGGCACCTACGGCCATGTCGACCTGGCCACGTCGCTGCTCGACTATTTCGCCCTGCCGATTCCGACCGACCTGGCCGGCCGCTCGCTGTACCGCGACTATGACACCGGCCGCGAGATGATCTCCTTCACCAATGGCATGCTGCGCTATCACAACGGCCACGGCATGTTCACCGAATGCGACTTCCAACAGCGCTGCCGTACCTACGCCAGCGACGGGTTCATCGCCGACCAGGCCAAGTACCTCGGCCCCGGCAACGACGGTACCGGCCAGCAGATCAGCGACCTTGCCGCCGTGCTCGACCAGTCCCTGCTGCGCACCCCGCTGAACCTGCGCTACCAGTTCGGCGGCCCGGCGCGGATCAAGCTGCAAAAGCGCGTGCATGACGATTGGGCCGACAACCTGATCGGCGCTCAGTACCTGGAAATGCCTGAAGGCTCGCATACCCGCGTGCGGATCAAGGTGCGTTCGCTGGACCGTCGCCACGATGCCCTGATCCAGCTCAAGGCCAAGGAATTCGAAAAGGACGTTTCCGTGGGGTTGCCCGGTGAGCTGCGCGTGAGTGCCGACAAGCCGCTGGAAATGGAGTTCGGCTTCGACAACCCGACGGTGCGCAAGGCATTCTCCTTCCACCTGCTCGGCTATGGCGGTGGCGCGGTGGAGATCAGCGACTTCAGCGTGATCACTGCACTGCCTGGGGATGAAGAGCCGGTGCCCGAGACCGCCGACGCAGCCGCCGAACAGTCGAGCTGAAACTCGGCCCGGGCTACAGCCCGGGCCGTGTAGGAGCGGGTTCACCCGCGAATGCGTCGGTAACGCCCCCTCAGCGAATCTGGTGCTTGTGCAACAACCGATAGAACGTCGGCCGTGACACCCCCAGCACCTTGGCGGCAATGCTCAGGTTGTCGCTATGGCGATTGAGTACATCGCACAAGGCCTGACGCTCGGCCCGGTGCTTGTAGTCCTCCAGCGTACCCAACGGCTGCTCCTCGGTGTCTATCGTATGCAGCCCCAGGTCCTGGGCCTCGATTTGGCGCCCCTCGGCCAGCACCAGGCCGCGCCGCACCCGGTTGGCCAACTCGCGCACGTTGCCTGGCCAGGAGTGTCGCCCCATGGCGGCCAGGGCGCTATCGCTGAACGAACGAGGCCGACGCCCGGTTTCCAGGCTGTAGAAGTGCGAGAAGTGGTTGGCCAGCATCGACAGGTCTCCATGCCGGTCGCGCAACGGCGCGGTGACAACCTGCAACACATTCAGCCGGTAATACAGGTCTTCGCGAAAACGCCCCTGCTCGATAGCCTTCTCCAGATCGACATGGGTCGCCGCCAATACCCGTACATCCACGGGGATCGGCTGACTACCGCCCACGCGCTCTATGTGTTTTTCCTGCAGGAAGCGCAGCAGGTTCGCTTGTAGCTCGAGCGGCAGGTCGCCAATCTCGTCGAGGAACAGGGTGCCGCCGTTGGCCGCCTCGATCCGCCCGACTTTGCGCTGGTGCGCACCGGTGAACGCGCCCTTCTCATGGCCGAACAACTCGGACTGGATCAAGTGCTCGGGAATCGCCCCGCAATTGATCGCGATGAAAGGCTGTTCATGGCGCAACGATTGGCGATGCAGAGTCCGGGCGACCAGTTCCTTGCCGGTGCCGCTTTCGCCACGGATCAGCACCGGCGACTCGGTCGGTGCCAGCTTGCCGAGCAGCTTGCGCAGCTCACGGATCGGCCGACTTTCACCCAGCAGTTCGTGCTCGGGCTCGTCCACCCTGACCGTGCCCTTGCCACGCAGGCGCGCCATGCCGAAGGCGCGGCCCAGAGTCACCTGGACCCGCGACACATCGAAAGGCAAGGTATGGAAGTCGAAGAACCATTCACAGACGAAGTCACCGACATTCTGGATGCGCAACTCCTCGGCGCTGAGCACGGCGATCCATTCGGTGTTGCTGCGCTTGATCATGTCCTTCACCGCGTCGGGATGACGCAGGTGCGAGGCCTGCAGGCGCAACAGGCCGACATCGCAGGGATATTCCAGGGCAAGATCGAGGGAACAGCTGTGCACGTCCCACCCGGCGCTACGCAAGCCAGGGAGAAGGCGGTGGCAATCGTCGCACGGGTCGACGATGAGCAAGCGGCGTTGGGCTGCGGTTTCGTGCATGACCGTTCCTTGGCGCCAAATTGTGGTTTTTTGCGTGAAAACAGTAAGTTGCGACGCCCGAATTAACAGTAGCAACGAACTTGACGCCCCCCCCTACCGTTTGTCTGCTAAATGCTACTGCGCCAACCGCTGCCAGGAATTTTCCCAACTTAACGGCGTCACACGCGGCGGCGGGCAAGAAACTTTGAAACCGCCGAAAAAAAATTTACAACTGCCATGTGACTTGAACACCGACTTGGAGCATCAGTACGAATAACCCCGCGCTGCGCATCTCGATAATGCAGAAGCGATGCCAGAACAACCGCGGACGACATTTCGATGTTTGGGACCATAGAGAGACCGAACCATGAACGCCCCGCTCCGTGTCAACGAAGCACTGCTGATTGCCGACCACGCCTTCGAACCTTTCCAGTGTGTAGTCTGGGATGCCCCCAACGGCACTGGCGAGCTGAGCCTGGCAGTGATCGACCGGACCAGCACGCGTATCGGCAGCAAGCAAGTTTCCTCGCGCATCTATTCCGACCCTGCGCAATGGGCCTGCCTGATCGAAGAAGTGCGAGCCGAACTCTGTGAAAAAGGTTACGACCTGCAACCCTGGTCGATGCCAAGGTAATATCGTCGGTGGCCTAAAAGTGCGTGCTTGCCACGCACTTGGGTAACTTCCCCCCGCCGCACCCATTGTGGGGGATGGCAACTTTCTTTATTGCGACATAGTGTCGCGCCCTTCTTTAATTACCCTTCACGCTGAACTGATCGAGGTGCTGGTAATCGGCCAGTAGTTGCTCAGCCAATTGCCGTGCCCGGCCCAGACGCACGGGGGCCAGTTCCATGTCGACCAGCACCGTCGCGCAGGGCATCGGCGCAAGCGGCTGCCAACGCTGCAGGCGGCCGTCGGTGAACACGAGGCAGCGTTGAACCTCGTGCGGATGCGCCTTGCGCCGCGCCAGCAACCAGTCACGGGCTTGCTCCAAAGCGGCCAGCAATGGCGTGCCGCCACCAGCGCCGAGTGCACGCAACCAGGGCTGCAGGGCAGCCGATGCCTTCAATCCATGCCGTTGCCACTGCGGCGCGCCGCCACTGGCGGTCAGCAGCGCCAGGCGCGCCCGCTGGCGATACGCCTGGTCGAACAGCTCCGCCAGCACGCCCTTGGTGGTGGCCAGCGCCTGGTGGCGGCGGGTCGAGGCCGAGGCATCGACGATCACCAGCCACAATACCGGCGCCTGGCAGCGGCGCTGCTGCCAGCACAGGTCCTGGCGTTGCCGCGGACGGCCTTTGAGCAGCGTCGGCAGCCAAGCCACGCGACCGCTGGACGACGGGCGCGCTCGCCCGCCCCGCGGGCCTGTCAGATTTCCGACACTGGGCCTGGCATCCGCCGCCTGCGGGTGCGGGCGGATGCTCAGGGCTTTTTTGCCCAGTTCGGCACCTCGCGACGGGGACCGCTGCCGACCGGCTGGGCCGGCAACGCCCCCCAATCACCCGGCCCACCCTGCTCGGCGGCGCCCTGGCCCCCAGCATCGGGGGCCGGCGCCGGCGCGCTGGAAGGGCTATCGGGCGCGGGTTCACGACGCCGGTGGCGCAGGGCGAACTCGGCAACGGCCTCGACATCCTCCTCGGCGATGGCCTCGGCGCCGCGCCAGGCGCAATGGGCGCGCGCGGCACGCAGCCAAACCAGGTCGGCGCGCAGGCCATCGACCCCGGCGGCGAAGCAACGCTCGGTGATCCAGGCCAACGCCTGGTCGTCGAGAGCGATGGCTGCAAGGCGCTGCCGCGCCTGCTGGCAGCGCTGGCGCAGTTGATCCTGGGCCGCTGACCACTGGGCGCTGAAGGCTTCGGGGTCGCTGTCGAAGGCCAGGCGGCGGCGAATGATCTGCTGGCGGGCCGCAGGCTCTGGCAACCCGTCGAGCAGCACATTCAGGCCAAAGCGGTCGAGCAACTGCGGACGCAGTTCGCCCTCCTCGGGATTCATGGTGCCGATCAGCACGAAGCGGGCACTGTGGCGGTGGGAAATACCATCGCGCTCGATACGGTTGGTGCCGCTGGCCGCCACGTCGAGCAGCAGGTCGACCAATGTATCGGGCAGCAGGTTGACCTCGTCGACATACAACACACCGCCGTCGGCCTGGGCCAGCACACCGGGCGAGAACTGCGCCTTGCCCTGCCCCAGCGCGACATCCAGGTCCAGCGTGCCGACCAGGCGTTCCTCGCTGGCGCCCAGCGGCAAGGTCACGAACGGGCCTTCGCCCAGCAGGTCGGCCAGGCCACGGGCCAGGGTGCTCTTGGCCATGCCGCGCGGGCCCTCGATCAGCACGCCGCCGATCTTCGGGTCAATGGCGGTCAGGCACAGGGCCAGCTTCAGGTCGTCGGCACCCACCACGGCCGCCAGCGGAAATTGCACGGGTTCACTCATCTCAAGCCTGTTCCTCGCCGTCGAGCAGTTGCGCCTCGAGGGCTTCGCGGTAGTCGCCCGGCTGCTCCCACAAGCCACGCTGCTGGGCTTCCAGCAAGCGTTCGGTCAGGTCGCGCAGCGCTTCGGGGTTGTGTTGACGCATGAAGTCGCGGGTCGCCGGGTCGAGCACGTAGGCATCGGCCAGCGACTGGTAATGGTGGTCGTCGATCAGGTGCGTGGTGGCATCGAAGGCGAACAGGTTGTCGACGGTCGCCGCCATCTCGAACGCCCCCTTGTAGCCGTGTCGCTTGGCCCCGTCGATCCACTTGGGGTTGAGCGCCCGGGCGCGGATCACCCGGTTGAGCTCTTCCTTGAGGGTGCGGATGCGTGGCCGATCGACCTGGCTGTGATCGCCGTGGTAGCTCGCCACCGTGGCCTCGCCCAGGGTTTCCGAGGCCGCCAGCATGCCGCCCTGGAACTGGTAGTAGTCGTTGGAGTCGAGCAGGTCATGCTCGTGGTTGTCCTGGTTGTGCAGCACCGCCTGTACCTGGCCCAGGCGCGTGGCGAACTGCGCCCGCGCCGGCGTGCCATCGTCCTGGCCGCCATAGGCATAGCCACCATGGTTGAGGTAGACCTCGGCCAGGTCCTCGCGGCTGTGCCACAGGCGCCCGTCGATGGCATTCTGCACACCCGCGCCGTAGGCCCCCGGCTTGGCGCCGAACACCCGCCAGCCGGCCTGGCGCGCGGCCTGCTCGGCCTCGACGCCTTGTGCCTGCAAGGCCTGGCACTCGGCGCGCACGCGTGCGGCCAAGGGGTTGAGGTCGTCCGGCTCGTCGAGCCCGGCGACCGCCTGCACCGCCGCATCGAACAGGCGGATCAGGTTGCCGAAGGCATCGCGGAAGAAGCCCGAGACGCGCAGGGTCACGTCCACCCGCGGGCGGTCGAGCAGGCTCAACGGCAGGATCTCGAAGTCATCGACACGCTGGCCACCGCTCGCCCACACCGGGCGCACCCCCATCAGCGCCATGGCCTGGGCGATATCGTCGCCGCCGGTGCGCATGGTCGCCGTGCCCCATACCGACAGGCCCAACTGGCGCAGATGGTCGCCGTGGTCCTGCAGGTGGCGTTCGAGAATCAGGCTGGCCGAGGCGAAGCCCAGGCGCCAGGCGGTAGTGGTCGGCAGGTTGCGCACGTCCACGGTGTAGAAATTACGCCCGGTCGGCAGCACGTCCAGGCGCCCCCGACTGGGCGCGCCGCTGGGGCCGGCCGGCACGAAGCGCCCCGCCAGTGCGGCGAGCAGCCCATTGCGTTCGGCAGCGCCGCAGGCGTCGAGGTTGGGGGCGACGTCCTCGCACAGCGCCTGCACGACCTGCTGGACCGCCTGCCATTGCTCGCCCGGCGGCAGCTGCAGTTGGCCAGCCAGGGCTTGTTCGATCACCTGCAGGGCAAACAGCTCCAGGCGTTCGCGGGTGTCGCCACAGGTGCGCCAGGTGCTGTCGTCGAGTGCTTGCAACAGCGCTGGGCGCGGCCCAGCCCAAGGTTGGCCAAGGTCGCAGTCGAGCGGATCGAAACCCAGCGCCAAGGCCTTGGCCAGCACCCGTGGCAGGCTCGCATTGCCGCCCCGGCCATCGTCGCGCTCGACGCGCAGCAGGGCCAGCAGCGTATCGCGGCGCAGGCGCCCTTGGGGTGACTGGCCGAACACATGCAGGCCATCGCGGATCTGCGATTCCTTGAGGTCACACAGGTAGGTGTCCAGGCGTGGCAGCCAGACGGCGGCGTCGTCCAACTGGTCTTCCAACTGCAACTCGCGGTCGATATGGTTGGCCTTGACCAGTTCGAGGATGTCGCGCTGCAGCTCGCGGGCGCGGCGCGGATCCAGCAGTTGCGCCTCGTAGTACTCGTCGGCGAGACGCTCCAGGTGCCGCAAAGGCCCGTAGGTCTCGGCGCGGGTCAGCGGCGGCATCAGGTGGTCGATGATCACCGCCTGGGTGCGTCGCTTGGCCTGGGCGCCCTCGCCCGGGTCGTTGACGATGAACGGGTAGATGTTCGGCAGCGGGCCCAGCAGCGCGTCCGGCCAGCACTGCGCCGACAACCCCACACCCTTGCCCGGCAGCCATTCCAGGTTGCCATGCTTGCCGACATGGATCACTGCGTCGGCGGCGTAGACGTGGCGCAGCCAGAAATGGAACGCCAGGTAGGCATGCGGCGGCACCAGGTCGGGGTCGTGATACACCGCGCTGGGGTCGACCTGGTAACCGCGCGCCGGCTGGATGCCGACGAAGGTCTGGCCAAAACGCAGGCCGGCCACCATCAGCCGACCGCTGCGGAACATCGGGTCCTGCTCCGGCGTTCCCCAGCGCTCCAGCACGGCCTGGCGATTGGCCTCGGGCAAGCGGGCGAACGCGGCCTGGTAGTCGACCAGCGCCAGGCTCTGGGCACAGGGGCGCAAGTCAAGGTGGTCAAGGTCATTGGTCACGCCGCCGAGCAATGCGTGAATCAGTTGGGTGCCGCTGTCAGGCAGGTCGGCCACCGGGTAGCCCTCGTCGCACAGCGCGGCAAGGATGTTCAGGGCGGCGGCCGGGGTGTCCAGGCCAACACCGTTGCCGATACGGCCATCGCGGGTCGGATAGTTGGCCAGCACCAGGGCCACACGCTTCTGTGCGTTGGGCAGGCGCGCCAGGTTGACCCAGTGCCGCGCCAGCTCAGCGACGAAATCCATGCGCTCGGGGTGGGCGCGGTAGCAGACGACATCGGCCTGACTGCGCTCGCTGCGCCAGGCCAGGTCCTTGAAACTCACCGGCCGGGTGATGATGCGCCCGTCCAGCTCCGGCAAGACGATGTGCATGGCCAGGTCGCGGGCGCCCAGGCCCTGTTCGCTGGCTTCCCAGGCCGGCTGGTTGTCCTGGGCGCAGATGGCCTGCAATACCGGGATGTCACGCTTGAGCGGCCGCAGGTTGGGTCGCTCCGGGCTGGACAGGGCGAAGCCGGTGGTATTGATCACCACCTCGGCGTCCACTGCGTCCAGCCACTGTTCGAGCTGCTCCAGGCAGGCACTCTCCTTGAGGCTGGCCAGGGCCACCGGCAACGGGTTCAGCCCCGCCGCCAGGAGGCGCTCGCAGAACACGTCGATAAAGCCAGTGTTCGCGGCCTGCAGGTGCGAGCGATAGAACAGCAGCGCCGCCACCGGCTGCTCCGGGTGCCAGTGGCCGTACCAATCCTCCAGGCTGGCGCTGCCCTTGGCCGGGTGATACACGGCGGTGCGCGGCAGCGCTTGCGGTTCCACCCAGGGGTACTGGCGGCCGAGCCACAGACTGGCCATGCAATTGAGCAGGTTCAGGGCGTTGGCCTTGCCGCCCTGGCGCAGGTAGTGCCAGAGCCGCTCGGCCTGCGCCGGGGCAACGGTGCTCAGACCAGTGAGTTCCGGGTCGGGGCGATCGTCGCCTGGCACCAGGATCAGCTGTATGCCACGGGCGGCCAGCTCGACCAGTTGCTCCACGCCGTAGCGCCAATAGCCGACGCCGCCATGCAGCGACACCAGAATCACCTTGGCGTGACGCAGCACCTGGTCGACATAGAGGTCGACCGAGGCATGGTTCTGCACCTGCATGGGATTGGCCAGGCGCAGCGTGGGAAAGTCGTCAGGCAGTTGCTCGGCGGTGTCGGCGAGCAATGCCAGGTGCGAATCGCCGCTGCAGAGAATCACCAGCTCGGCGGGAGTCTGGCCAAGGTCGGCAATACTGTCATCCGGCACGAAGCCGCCGGGCTGGGTCCGCAGCAGGTGCATGGGTCAGGCGCCCAGGGCCTGGCGCAGGCGCGCCTCCAGTTGCGCAGCGTCCAGCTCCTGGCCAATCAGTACCAGGCGGGTGATGCGCGGCTCGTCGGCGCGCCAGGCGCGGTCGAAGTGCTTGTCGAAACGCGTGCCCACGCCCTGCACCAACAGGCGCATCGGTTTGCCGGGAATGGCGGCGAAGCCCTTGGCGCGCAGGATACCGAACTCGACCACGAGCTGGGTCAAGGCATCGAGCAGCAGGCTTTCGTCGGCTTCGGGCAGGTCGATGGAGATGGAGTCGAAGGCATCGTGGTCATGGTCATCATGGTCGTCACCATCGTGGTGCGAGTCGTGGTGGGTACGGCGGCCATCGATGTGCGCCTCGGCCTCGGCACCCACGCCAAGCAGAACGTCCAGTGGCAACCGGCCGCTGGCTGCCTCGATCACCTTGACCGCTGGCGGCAGCTCTTCGGCCACCTCGGCGCGGACCTTGGCCAGCCCTTCGGCGTCGATCAGGTCGGCCTTGTTCAGCACCACCAGGTCGGCGCTGGCCAGTTGGTCGGCGAACAGCTCGTGCAGCGGCGACTCATGGTCGAGGTTAGGGTCGAGCTTGCGCTGGGCATCGACCTGGTCGGGGTAGGCAGCGAAGGTGCCGGCGGCCACGGCCGGGCTGTCGACCACGGTGATGACCGCATCGACGGTGCAGGCGTTGCGGATTTCCGGCCACTGGAAGGCTTGCACCAGGGGCTTGGGCAGCGCCAGGCCGCTGGTTTCGATAAGGATGTGGTCGAGGTCGCCGCGACGTGCCACCAGTTCGCGCATCACCGGGAAGAACTCTTCCTGCACGGTGCAGCACAGGCAGCCGTTGGCCAGTTCGTAGACGCGGCCGCTGGCTTCTTCTTCGGTGCAGCCGATGCTGCATTGCTTGAGGATCTCGCCATCGATACCGAGCTCGCCAAATTCGTTGACGATGACCGCGATGCGTCGGCCCTGTGCGTTGTCGAGCATATGGCGGAGCAAGGTAGTCTTGCCCGAGCCAAGGAAGCCGGTGACGATGGTGACAGGGAGTTTGGCCAGTGTTTTCATGTCGCGTTGCCCTTGGCAGGTTGGCGCGGGCATGCGGGACGACAGCCCCGGGACCAGGCCGGCCGGGCTCGTTCGCCACCGGATCACCCCGCCCGGTTGAAAGTCGAAATCGCCTCGAGGCAGGTCTCCTGGCTTGCACCGTTCGGCCCTGGGCCCCAGGGCTTGCGGATGACGCCTTCCCGCGCCGTGGCGCAGTGGCTGTGTCGATCCAGGGGGTGCTTACAGTTGCGGGGGCAGCCGCGGCTTGGACCGCGTTCCCATCTTAGCTTCGGCATGGCCGAAGAACCTCGAAGCGGCAAGGCTACGCGGGGGGTGGCTGGG
>NZ_JACVVE010000027.1 GCF_016648105.1 Pseudomonas sp. S31
CCGGCCTGTCACGCCGGGGGTCGCGGGTTCGAGTCCCGTCCGCTGCGCCATCTTCGCCTCGAGGCCCTGAACACCTCGAAGCAACGGAAAAGCGACCTTCGGGTCGCTTTTTTCGTTTGTGCGCCGCGCCAGGTCGCAGACTTTTACACGATGCTGACACAGTCTTAACCCAACGACAGTTCCCGTGCTGCCTACTGTGTTGCACAATAGGCACCCTTCGACTTACCCGGAATTCGCAATGACCAGATCATCCGTCTTTGGTGCGCTCGGGCTGGCCCTTGTGCTGGCGGGCGTGACCGGTTGCTCTTCAAAAAAGGCCGCCATCTACGAGCACGAGAACTTCGACGACTCGGGCACCTTCTCGCGCAGCTTCCCGGTCAGCGATGCCGGCTCGTGCGAGGCGGCGCGGCGTGCCTTGCTCAGCCAGGGCTATATCATCACCAACAGTGGCCCCAACCAGGTTGCCGGCAACAAGAGCTTCCAGCAGAACAGCGAAAACCACCTGCAGATCAGCTTCAACGTGACCTGTGCACCCGATGTGAGCGACGAGCAGCGCTCGACCATGTTCGCCAACGCCCTGCAGGACCGCTACAGCCTGAAGAAATCCAACACCTCGGCCAGCCTTGGGGTAGGGGTGCTCGGCTCGGTGTCGATGCCGATCGGCTCCAGCGATGATTCCATGGTCAAGGTGGCCAGCGAGACGGTGACTGCGGCGCAGTTCTACGACCGTTACTTTGCGCTGGTCGAGAGCTACCTGCCCAAGCCGAAGAAGGTCAAGAAGGTCAAGGCCGAAGCGCCCAAGCCCGAGCCGGCCGCACCTGCCCTTGGCTTGCCGGAACAGGCTTCGGCGGCGCCGGTTGCTCCTGTACCTGCACCCGCGCTGGCACCAGTGCCAGCGCCTGAGCCCGCGCCGCCAGCGCAGCCGGCCCCTGTCGCTGAGGCGGCGCCAGCCGCGGTTTCCGCGGCCAGTGAGGCCGCCAGCGCGCCGGTGGTGGATGACAGCCAGGGGTCGCAGCCAGTGGCGCCACCAGCGGAATCAACGCCGATCGAGGTGCAGCCGCAGGAAGTGGGGGTGAGCGAGGCCACCACCGAGGCTGTCGAGAGCGCGCCGGCTACGCCCTGACTGGCGCCTGTACTGCCTCTTCGCGGGTAAACCCGCTCCTACACGACCTGTAACAGACAGCCGGCGATAACTTCCTGAACACCTGCTACGTTTACCACTCATACACTTGTCATCATTCCTTCATCCGACCTGCCTAGGTTGAAGGCATGACCAACGAAGACCCATGAGAAAGAGGACGCAGGATAATGGATGAATATCAGGAAGAACTGCTCGAGTACCACGCCGATGAGCTCGACACTGCGGAACCGGCAGACGACGCCACCGAGCTCTAGCCCGCTCGCCGCTGCTTGCGGCGATACTCCCCCGGTGTGAGGCTGGTCCAGCGCTTGAATGCGCGCTGGAAGGCCTCCGCCGAAGCGAATCCCAACAAATATGCAATTTCGCCGAAGGCCAGTTCTGTATCGCGGATGTAGGTTTCGGCCAGGTCGCGGCGCGTGTCGTTCAACAACTCGCGAAACCCAGTGCCTTCCTCGGCAAGCTTGCGTCGCAGGGTCCAGGTGGGCAATTGCAGATGACGCGCCACTTCTTCCAAATCCGGCTCACGCCCGCCATTGAGCAGTGGGCCGATCAGGTGGGTGATGCGCTCGCCCAGGCTGCGCACTCGGGTACGCTGGGCCATCTCCGTTTCGCACAACTGCAGCAAGTGCTGCCAGGTGCTGGGGCAGTGGCGTGGGTTGGCGATGTCGAGGCTCGCCCGACCCAGGCGCAGTTGGTTGCCCTCGGCGGCAAATTGCACGGCGCCGCTGCACAGCGCCTGGTAGCGGGTGGCATAGCTCGGCGCATCGAATTCGATGTCCAGGCGCTCAGCCTGCAACGGCCGGCCTGCAAGATCCGACAGTTGTGCCAGCCAGCCGGCCAGCAGGGACTCGACCACGAAGCGGTTGTAGCCGTTGTAGGGGCTGATCGAATAGAAGCGCAGCCAGGCACCCTGGGCGTCTTCGTGGTAGCTCGAATGGCCGCGGTAGTTGGCTGCATAGAGCGGCTCGAAGCGCAGCAGCACGCGTGCCGCGTCACCGATCGTGGGGGCCTGGGCCGCAGTCACCCCGGCGAGGCCCGCATGGGGCAGGCGGCTGAGGTGCCCCATGCGCAAGCCCAGGGCCGGTTCGCCGGCCAGCTCGGTGGCGGCATGCCCGAGGTGCATATAGCGCGGGATCGACAAGCGCGCTCCGGCCTCGGCCAGGCGCGCCTGGTCCAGGCCGTAGCGGCGCAGCAGCGGCAGCGGGTCGTGGCCCAGTTCGGTCAGGGCGGCGGCCAGCGGCTGGACGAAGCCAACCGAAAGGTCACCCAGACGCACGCGGGGGCGAGGCATCGGGCTACAGCCACAGGTTGAGCAGGCGTGCGCCCTGGCTGGGCGGCCCTGCCAGCAGCTCGCCGGCCTGGTGGGCAAAGCCCTGGCCGTCGCTGCCCTGTTCCCAGAACTGCCCGCGCATGAACACGCTCATGCTGGTCACGTCGCTCGACGCTGGCTGGGTCAGTTGCTCCCAGGCGGCCTCTTCGCTGACCTCGCCGCGCTGCACGCCCAGGCGCGTGGCTGCATCCTGGTGGCGATTGCCACGCCAGGGTGCTTGCCAGCTGCCCTTGCCGCTGAGAAACACTGGGTTGGCGATCAGTTGCACCGATTGGCCGGCCAGTTGCTGCTGGTTCTGCGGGTACCAGCTGTCGCTGCCGATCAGCACGCCCAGGCGCCCGGCCGGTGTATCGATCACCTGCAGGGGGTGCTTGTGGCCGGCATGGACATAGCGGCGCATTTCGCTTTCAGGAAACTGCTGGTGCTGGGGCTGGCCGAGCAGCGAGCCGTCGCCGGCGAATACCAGGCTGCTGTTGAACAGCGGGCCACTGCCGGCATGCAGCACGCCTTGTTCGACGTAGGGGGCCGGCAGCACGATCGAACCGGCCACCAGGGTCACGCCGAATTCCTTGGCCAGGCCGCCAAACAATTGCTGGTAGTCGCTGGCCATCTGTTGGGCCTTCATGCGCAGGTGCGCGTCGCTGCGCCGGTCGTCTCCACTGGCGCCGAGCATCGCCAGGCCGTAGCGCAGCGGGTTGCTCAGCTCCAGCCATTGCTCGGCTTCGCGGCTCTGGGTGGCCTGGTACAGCTCCTTCTTTTCGCCCCGCGCCCACAGCCAGGTGCCGATGTGCTCGGGCAGCACCACCACCGTGCGCGGGCCCACCAGCCCTTGCGCGCGGGCCTGTTCGAGATAGGCCGCGAGCTTGCGGTGCAGGCGTTGCAGGTTCTGGTAGTCGCTGGGGTAGAGCAGCGGCTCGACGCCGAGCAGGTTGCCGCGCTCGCCGGGCACGCCGTGGTCGAGCGCCAGGGCGATGCGCAGGTCGGACAGGTAGTGGCCTTCCGGGCGCTGCTGGGTCCAGAAGCCGTAGCCGCACAGGGCGGCGATCATCACCAGCGCCAGGGCGCTTGCCAGGAGTTTTCGCATGAAACGTCGATATTCGCTGAAAGTGTGATGGGCCAGGCGATAGCGCCGGCCGCTGCTGCGCATTCTGTCACGATAACCCGGGCGGCGGCGAATGGTCAGCGCCCAGGCTCTGCCGTACCTGCAGGGCAAAGGCCTGCAGCGCTGGCAGATAGCGCTCGGCGGCCTGCTCGATGGGCATCGCCTTGGCGATGTAGATCAGGCTGACGCAGCCCAGCAGGCGCTGGCTGTCATGGTCGTACAGGGGCACGGCGATGGACGCGATGTTGGCCTCGCGGTTCCAGCCCATGTAGTTCTCGCCGTAACCACGATGGCGCGCCTTGCGCAGGATGTTGTCGAGCGCCAGACGATCGCGCGCCAGCTGGCATTCGGGATCGTCACGGGTGGCCAGCAGCGCCAGGATCTGCTCGCGTTCCGCCTCGCCGCAGAATGCCAGGTAGGCAAGCCCCGTGGCGGTCTGCAACACCGGCAGGCGGCGGCCGACCATCGAGCGGTGGAACGACAGGCGGCTGAAGCGGTGGGTGGTCTCGCGCACCACCATCTCGTCGACTTCCAGGGTGCAGATGTCGGTTGGCCAGACCACGCGCTGCAGCAAGTCACCCAGCAGCGGCGCGGCGATGGCCGAGATCCACTGCTCGTCGCGAAAGCCCTCGCTCAGCTCGCGTACCTTGAGCGCCAGGCGGAAGCTGTCGTCGGATTCGCTGCGGCGCACGTAGCCTTCGTCCTGCAGGGTTTCGAGCAGGCGCCGAACGGTCGTGCGGTGCAGGCCGGTGATCTCGGCCAGGCGTGTCGGGCTGGCCCCCCCGTCCAGGCGGTTCAGGGCGTTGAGCAGCGCCAGGCCACGGCTTAGCCCGCGCACGGTCTTGTAATCGGAATCTCGGTCGATATTCACGAAAAATCCTTATAAAACAATGAAGTGCACTTAGTGCACAGCAAGGCGGTTTTTCATTGTAGGGCAATCGGCGGCATTCCTATACTCGCCGCAACAACTACAAACGCCCTGACAGGGGAAGACACCATGCGCCATGCCTGCCTGCTCTCGCTATCCACACCTGCATCCAACGCCTGCGCCTTCGCCTGTCGAAGCGTAGCGACATTCCGCTAGACCCCGTACCAGTCAAAACGCCCGTTCATCCCCCTTGCGCCAGCCTGCGCGAGGACGGTCGCGGCTTGCCTGGAAACTTTCCGGGCCGCCGTGGGCAGTGTCGAGGATTACAACAATGAACAAGCCGCATCCAGATCACATCCAGGCCGACTACACCGCAGACGTGGTGATCATCGGCGCAGGCCCCGTTGGGCTGGCCATCGCCAACTATCTCGGCCAGGCCGGGGTGCAGGTGCTGCAGATCGAGAAGCTCGACCAGCTGATCGACTACCCCCGCGCCATCGGCATCGATGACGAGTCGCTGCGTACCGTGCAGGCCATCGGCCTGGTCGAGCAGGTCCTGCCGCACACCACGCCGTGGCACGCCATGCGCTTCCTGACCCCCAAGGGCCGCTGCTTCGCCGATATCCAGCCGACCACCGACGAGTTTGGCTGGTCGCGCCGCAACGCCTTCATCCAGCCGCAGGTCGACGCCGTGTTGCACCGTGGCCTTGAGCGCTTTGCCAACGTGCGCACGCTGTTTTCCCGCGATGTGGTGGAGTTCCAGCAGGACGAGCAGGGCGTCAGCCTGCGCATGAATGGCCCCGAAGGCCGCCAGGAAACCGTGCGCGGCCGCTACCTGGTGGCGTGTGACGGTGGCAACAGCCTGATCCGCCGTGCCCTGGACATCTCTTTCGAAGGCAAGACCGCGCCCAACCAGTGGATCGTCATCGACATCGCCAACGACCCGCTCGGCACGCCCAACGTCTACCTGTGCTGTGATCCGGTGCGCCCGTACGTTTCGGCGGCACTGCCCCACGGCGTGCGGCGTTTCGAGTTCATGGTGATGCCGGGGGAAACCGAAGAGGAACTGGGCAAGCCCGAGAACATGCGCAAGCTGCTGGCCAAGGTGCTGCCAGACCCGGACCGCGTCGAGCTGATCCGCAAGCGCGTCTACACCCACAACGCTCGCCTGGCCGGCCGCTTCCGGGTCAAGCGGGTGCTGTTGGCCGGAGACGCTGCGCACATCATGCCGGTGTGGCAAGGCCAGGGCTACAACAGCGGCATGCGTGACGCCAGCAACCTCGGTTGGAAGCTGGCCCTGGTGGTCAAGGGTCTGGCCGGCGAAGCGCTGCTCGACACCTATGAGCAGGAGCGCCGTGACCACGCCAAGGCGATGATCGACCTGTCGGTGCTGGCAGGCCACGTGCTGGCGCCGCCCAAGCGCTGGCAGGGCGCGCTGCGCGACGGTATTTCGTGGGCGCTGAACTACCTGCCGGCGGTCAAGCGCTACTTCCTGGAAATGCGCTTCAAACCCATGCCGCAGTACACTAAGGGGGCGCTGGTGGCGCAGGAAAACAGCAAGGCTTCGCCGGTCGGGCGCATGTTCATCCAGCCCAAGGTGCTCACCGAATCGGGCGAAACCCGCCTGCTCGACGACGTGATCGGCAGCAACTTCGCCTTCATCGCCTGGGGCAATAACCCGCTCT
Source organism: Pseudomonas sp. S31 (assembly GCF_016648105.1). Lineage (GTDB taxonomy): Bacteria > Pseudomonadota > Gammaproteobacteria > Pseudomonadales > Pseudomonadaceae > Aquipseudomonas. The sequence goes on from NZ_JACVVE010000027.1 coordinate 6,127, forward strand.
GGGGCCTGAGCGTCGAGCAAGAGCAGGCCTGGCGCGCGCTGGGTGCCTGCTTCATCCAGGTGCTGCCGCAAGTGCAGCTCAAGGCCGGCCGCGAAGTGCCGGAAGGGGTCATCCGCGTGGGTGACAGCACGGGCCGCCTGAAGGAGTGGTTCGGCCGCTTCCCGGTGTCCATCGCGCTGCTGCGCCCGGACCGCTTCGTCGGCGCCGTGGCCATCCCGCAGACCATCGGCCAGGCCAGCGACACCCTGCTGCGTGCCTTGGCGGCGCAACCCCAGGCGGGCCAGCAGGCGCCGCTGGCAGCGAAGGTGGCGTGAGATGAGCGCTTATCTTCACTGCCTGTCGCATACCCCGCTGGTGGGCTATGTCGACCCGCCGCAAGCCGTGCTGGCCGAAGTGGACGAGGTGATCGGCGCAGCCCGTGCGCGCATCGCCGCGTTCGATCCGGAGCTGGTGGTGTTGTTCGCCCCGGACCATTACAACGGCTTCTTCTATGACGTCATGCCGGCGTTCTGCATCGGCATGGGGGCCACCGCCATCGGCGACTTCCAGAGCGCCGCCGGCCCGCTCGACGTACCCCGCGACATCGCCGAGGCCTGTGCCAACGCGGTGCTCGACGCCGGGGTGGACGCTGCCGTGTCGTACCGCATGCAGGTCGACCACGGCTTCGCCCAGCCGCTGGAGTACCTGCTTGGCGGCCTCGCGGCAAAGCCGGTGATCCCAGTCTTCATCAACAGCGTGGCGGTGCCGCTGCCAGGCTTCGCCCGCGCCCGCCTGCTTGGCGAGGCCATTGGGCGCTTCGCGCAAGGCACCGGCAAGCGCGTGCTGTTCTTAGGTTCCGGTGGACTGTCGCACCAACCCCCGGTGCCGGAGCTGGCGCATGTCGATGCGCGCATGGCCGACCGCCTGATGGGCAGCGGCCGCGACCTGCCGGCCAACGAGCGCCAGGCCCGTCAAGAACGGGTGATCAGCGCCGCCGAAGGTTTCGTGCGCGATCAGCACACGCTGCATCCGCTCAACCCGACCTGGGACAACCACTTCCTCGACCTGCTCGAGCAGCGCCGCTTCGGCGAACTCGACGCCATGGCCAATGCCGAGCTGTCGACCCTGGCCGGCAAATCGACCCACGAGGTCAAGACCTGGGTGGCGGCCTTCGCCGCGCTGTCCGCGTTCGGCGACTACCAGGCCAGCGAACGCTACTACCGGCCGATTCCCGAGTGGATCGCCGGCTTCGGCTCGCTCAGTGCCCATTCCCTTACCTGATCAACGGAGGACTTCCATCATGACCAGCATCTCTATCAGTGAAGCCGCCAGCAGCCGTTTCGCCCGCATCCGCGAAGGCGAGCTCGACCTGCAAGTGCATTACAACGACCTCGGCGAGGGCGCCGAGACCGTGGTCATGCTGCATGGCTCCGGGCCTGGTGCCAGCGGCTGGGCCAACTTCAACCGCAACATCGAGCCGCTGCTGGCCGCCGGCTACCGCGTGGTGCTGATGGACTGCCCGGGCTGGAGCAAGAGCGACCCGATCGTCTGCCGCAGCTCGCGCTCGGACCTCAACGCCACCGCGCTCAAGGGCCTGCTCGATGTGCTGGGCCTGGAGCGCGTGCACATCCTCGGCAACTCCATGGGTGGCCACAGCGCCGTGGCCTTCACCCTGAGCTACCCCGAGCGGGTCGGTAAGCTGGTGTTGATGGGCGGTGGTACCGGTGGCGCCAGCCCGTTCGTGCCGATGCCGACCGAAGGCATCAAGCTGATCAACGCGCTGTACCGTGAGCCGACCATCGACAACCTGAAGAAGATGATGAACGTCTTCGTCTACGACCCGAGCGACCTCACCGAGGCGCTGTTCCAGACCCGCCTGGACAACATGCTCAGCCGCCGCGACCACCTCGACAACTTCGTCGCCAGCCTGGCTGCCAACCCCAAGCAGTTCCCCGACTTCGGCGCGCGTTTGGGCGAGATCAAGGCCAAGACCCTGGTGATCTGGGGCCGCAACGACCGCTTCGTGCCGATGGACGTCGGCCTGCGCCTGATCGCCGGTATCGCCAACTCCGAACTGCACGTGTTCAACAACTGCGGCCACTGGGCCCAGTGGGAACACGCCGACACCTTCAACCGCCTGGTTCTGGACTTCCTCCAGCACTGATTTGAGGTACTTCCCATGACCATCGATTCGCAAACCCTCGAGCGCCTGGCCGCCGACCTGCGCCGCGCCGAGCAGCAGGGCGAGGCCATCGCCCCGCTGCGTGACACCATCGGCGAGGAAAACGCCGAAGCCGCCTACGCCATCCAGCGCCTGAACGTCGCCCACGCCCTGGCAGGCGGGCGCCGCCTGGTGGGCCGCAAGATCGGGCTGACCAACCCCAAGGTGCAGGCCCAGCTGGGTGTCGACCAGCCGGACTTCGGCAGCCTGTTCGCCGACATGTGCTACGGCGACAACGAACGCGTGCCGTACACCAGCGTCCTGCAGCCGAAGATCGAGGCCGAGATCGCCCTGGTGCTGGCCCATGACCTGCCCAGCGCGCAGACCACCTTCGCCGACGTGATCGCCGCTACCGGCCATGTGCTGCCGGCGCTGGAAATCGTCGGCAGCCGCGTCCAGGGCTGGAACATCCGTTTCGCCGACACCGTGGCCGACAACGCCTCCAGTGGCTGCTTCGTGCTTGGCGGCCCGGCTCGTCAGCTGCACGACCTCGACCTGCGCGGTGCGGCCATGCGCATGACCCGCAACGGCGAGCAGGTGTCCAGCGGCAGCGGCGCCGAATGCCTCGGCCACCCGCTCAACGCCGCGGTGTGGCTGGCCCGCACCATGGCGCGCCTGGGCGAGCCACTGCGTGCTGGCGACATCATCCTCACCGGCGCCCTCGGGCCGATGGTGGCGGTGGCGCCGGGCGATCATTTCGAAGCCGAGATCGACGGCCTGGGCCGTGTCGGCGTGACCTTCAGCGGCGAGTGATGGAGACCCCCATGAGCCAGAAACGCAAAGTCGCCATCATCGGTTCCGGCAACATCGGCACCGACCTGATGATCAAGATCCTGCGCAACGCCAAGCACCTGGAAATGGCCGCCATGGTCGGCATCGACCCGGCCTCCGACGGCCTGGCCCGCGCTGCCCGCATGGGCGTGGCCACCACCCACGAAGGCGTCGAAGGGCTGACTCGCCTGCCCGTGTTCAAGGACATCGATTTCGTCTTCGATGCCACCAGCGCCGGTGCCCACGTGAAGAACGACGCCTTCCTGCGCCAGCACAAGGCCGACCTGCGCATGATCGACCTGACCCCGGCGGCCATCGGCCCGTACTGCGTGCCGGTGGTCAACCTCGAGCAGCACCTGCAGGCGACCAACGTCAATATGGTCACCTGCGGTGGCCAGGCCACCATCCCGATGGTCGCGGCGGTCTCGCGCGTGGCCAAGGTGCACTACGCCGAGATCGTCGCCTCGATCGCCAGCAAGTCCGCAGGCCCGGGTACCCGCGCCAACATCGACGAGTTCACCGAGACCACCAGCAAGGCCATCGAAGTGATCGGCGGCGCGAGCAAGGGCAAGGCGATCATCATCATGAACCCCGCCGAGCCGCCGCTGATGATGCGCGACACGGTGTACGTGCTGAGCGACGACGCCGACCAGCAGCAGGTGGCGGCGAGCGTTGAGGAAATGGCCGCCGCGGTGCAGGCCTACGTGCCAGGCTACCGCCTCAAGCAACAGGTGCAGTTCGAACAGGTGCGCGACCTCAAGCTGCCCGGCCAGGGCACTTTCACCGGCCTCAAGACCTCGGTGTTCCTCGAAGTCGAAGGCGCCGCCCACTACCTGCCGGCCTATGCCGGCAACCTCGACATCATGACTTCCGCCGCGCTGGCCACCGCCGAGCGCATGGCCCTGGCGATGGGAGCTTTGGCATGAACGGCAAGAAACTCTACATCTCCGACGTGACCCTGCGCGATGGCATGCATGCCATCCGCCACCAGTATTCGCTGGACGACGTGCGCGCCATCGCCACGGCCCTGGACCGGGCCAAGGTCGATTCCATCGAAGTCGCCCACGGCGACGGCCTGCAGGGTTCGAGCTTCAACTATGGTTTCGGTGCCCACACCGACCTCGAATGGATCGAAGCAGCCGCCGACGCGGTCAGCCACGCCAAGATCGCCACGCTGCTGCTGCCAGGGATCGGCACCCTCCACGACCTGAAGAATGCCTACGATGCCGGTGCCCGTATCGTGCGCGTGGCCACCCACTGCACCGAAGCGGACGTCTCGCGCCAGCACATCGAGTATGCCCGCGAGCTGGGCATGGACACCGTCGGTTTCCTGATGATGAGCCACATGCAGACGCCCGAAGGGCTGGCGCAGCAGGCCAAGCTGATGGAGCGCTACGGCGCCACCTGCATCTATGTGGTGGACTCGGGCGGGGCGATGAACATGGATGACATCCGTGCGCGCTTTCGTGCGGTCAAGGCCGTGCTCGACCCGGCTACCCACACCGGTATCCATGCCCACCACAACCTCAGCCTGGGCGTGGCCAACTCCATCGCCGCGGTGGAGGAGGGCTGCGACCGTATCGACGCCAGCCTGGCCGGTATGGGCGCAGGTGCCGGCAACGCGCCACTGGAGGTGTTCATCGCCGCCGCCGACAAGCTCGGCTGGAACCACGGCACCGACCTGTATGCGCTGATGGATGCCGCCGACGACCTGGTGCGCCCGTTGCAGGACCGGCCGGTGCGGGTGGACCGCGAAACCCTGGCGTTGGGTTATGCCGGGGTCTACTCGAGCTTCCTGCGCCATGCCGAGGTGGCCGCAGCCCGCTACGGCATCAAGGCGGTGGACATCCTCGTCGAGCTAAGCAAGCGCAGGATGGTAGGGGGTCAGGAAGACATGATCGTGGACGTGGCGCTGGATTTGCTCAAGCGCTGACCCGAGAAACAGGGCTGCTGCGCAGCCCCGCGAATGGGGCGCACAGCGCCCCAACCCAACACAAAAACAAAATGGGTGACTTCATGACTTCTGCCAATAACCCGCCTCGCGTGGCCGTCACCATCGGCCTGTGTTTCCTCGTCGCCCTGCTCGAAGGTCTCGACCTGCAAGCTGCCGGCATCGCAGCCCCAGGCATGGCCAGTGCCTTCGGCCTGGACAAGCTGCAAATGGGCTGGGTGTTCAGCGCCGGCATTCTCGGCCTGCTGCCCGGCGCCCTGGTCGGCGGCTGGCTGGCCGACCGTTTCGGGCGCAAGCGCATCCTGATCGGCTCGGTGGCCCTGTTCGGCCTGTTCTCGCTGGCCACGGCCCATGCCTGGAGCCTGCCCAGCCTGTTGCTGGCGCGGCTGTTCACCGGGGTCGGGCTGGGCGCCGCACTGCCCAACCTGATCGCCCTGTGCAGTGAAGCCGCCGGCCAGCGCCTGCGTGGCAGCGCGGTCAGCCTGATGTACTGCGGCGTGCCATTGGGCGCGGCGATCGCCGCCGGCATCGGCATCGCCGGCTACAGCGGCGAGTGGCAAACGGTGTTCCATGTCGGTGGCGCCGGGCCGTTGCTGATCCTGCCGCTGCTGGTGGCCTACCTGCCCGAATCGGGCCAGTTCCGCGCCACCGGCCAGGCCGAGGATGCGCCGAGCCTGCGTCGCGAGCTGTTCGGCCAACGCGCCACCTGGCTGCTGTGGCTGAGCTACTTCTTCACCCTGATGGTGGTGTACATCCTGATCAACTGGCTGCCGAGCCTGCTGGTCGGGCAGGGCTTCAGCAGCCATGACGCCAGCTGGGTGATGTTCGCCCTGCAGATCGGCGCGGCCATCGGTACGTTGATCCTCGGCCAGGTACTCGAGCGCCTGCCGGCCGGGGTAACCGCGGCCCTGGTATACGTCGGCCTGCTCGCCGCTCTGGCGGGCCTGGGGCTGGCCAGCGCGCTGGCGACGATGCTCGTCGCCGGTTTCTTCGCCGGCTTCTTCGCCACTGGCGGGCAGGGCGTGCTGTATGCCCTGGCGCCGCACTTCTACCCGGTCCGCGTGCGCGCTACCGGCGTTGGCGCAGCGGTGGCGGTCGGGCGCCTGGGGGCCATGAGCGGCCCGCTGGTAGCCGGGCAGATGCTCGCCCTCGGCGCCGGCTCGGCCGGGGTGCTGATGGCCTCGGCTCCGGGGGTGGTGATCGCTGCCCTGGCGTTGTTCCGCCTGATCGGTCGCCGCCCGGCCTGACCCCAGCCCTCGTTCAACCTTGCTTGCTCCCTGCTGCTCACGCGGCAGGGCACCCTACAACTACAAGAAAGTGAAGTGACCATGCACAAGGCCCCAAAAACCTGCCTGGCCCTGGCCATCGGCCTGCTTTGCGCCAACCCCTCCCACGCCGCTGGCTTCGTCGATGACAGCCATGCCGAGCTGGTGTTGCGTAACTACTACTTCGACCGCAACTACGTGGGCCAGACCCCGCAGGCGGCTGCCCGCGAATGGGCCCAGGGTTTCATCCTCAACGTAAGCTCCGGTTTCACCGAGGGCCCGGTGGGCTTCGGCCTGGACGCCAAGGGCATGCTCGGGGTCAAGCTCGACTCCTCGCCCGATCGCGTCGGTACCGGCCTGCTGCCCTACGATCCGGTCACCCGCGAACCTGCCGACGACTACTCCGAACTCGGCCTGACCGGCAAGATGCGCATCTCGCGTACCGAGCTGCAAGGCGGCACCATCAGCACCTTCCTGCCGATCGCCTTCGCCAGCCCGACCCGGCTGCTGCCGCAGACCTTCCGCGGCGCCTACCTGCGCTCCAGCGACATCGACCGCCTGAGCCTGCATGCCGGTTGGCTCGACCGCATCAATCTGCGCGACTCCACCGACTACCAGAAGATGAGCGTCGCCGCGCCCAACGGCCGTTTCAACGGCGCAGCCACCTCCGATCGCTTCACCTTCCTCGGCGGCGACTACGCCTGGTCCGACACCTTGACCCTGCGCTACTACCACGCCGAGCTCGACCAGTTGTACCGCAAGGACTACTTCGGATTCGTCGATGATCGCCCGCTCGGCGCGGGCCGCCTGAAGAGTGATTTCCGCCTGTTCGTCACCGGCGAGGACGGCGCCGCCAAAGCCGGCCCGGTCGACAACCGCAACACCGCGCTGATGCTCACCTACGCCTGGGCCAGCCACAGCCTGGGCGTGGGCTACATGCGGCTCGATGGCGACACCGCGATGCCCTACCTATACGGCACCGAGCCACTGGTGATCACCGAAGGCACGCTCAGCTCCGAGTTCATCAACCCCAAGGAGCGCAGCTGGCAGGTCAAGTTCGACCAGGACTTCGCCCCATTCGGCGTGCCTGGGCTCAAGGGCATGCTGCGCTATGTGCGTGGCGACAACATCGAGCTGGCGCGCTTCGGTGGCGGCGGGCTGAGCGAGAGCGAGAAAGACGTCGAGCTGTCGTATGCCGTGCAGCAGGGCACGTTCAAGGGCGTGACGCTGCGCTTGCGCCACGCCTGGTACCGCAACGACTTCCTGCCCGGCGCCACGCACCGGGACGACAACGAGTTGCGGGTCAATGTGGATTACACGGTCAAGCTCTGGTAGGTGCCGGTCGGGCGTCCTGGGTCAGGACATCTTTGCCAGCTCGCGAAGGGCGACGGCTGGGTCGCGCAACAGCGCCTCATCCACCTGCGCGCGCCTGGCGATCAGTTCCTTCGCCGGGCGCATGTCCTTGCCGGCGTTGACCGTGACCGCGCCGACGATGGTGCCATCGGCCAGGCCGAGCGCCACGAAAGGCCCCTGGCCCGGGGTACCGCGCAGCAACCAGTGCGGCGCCGCCATGTCGCCGGCGAACTGCACGTTGTAGCCGCACTGGTCGGTCCAGAACCACGGCACCGTGGGCGTGGCAAGGTCCTGGTCGAGCATGTCGGACACTGCCGCGGCGGCTTGCAGGTTGGCGTTCTCCCAGCTTTCGATGCGTGAGCGCTGGCCGTCGGCGTCAATCTGCACCACGGCATCGCCGGCGGCGTAGATGCCGGTTTGCGAGGTACGGCAGCGCTCGTCGACCACGATTGCCCCTTGTTCGCAGCGCAGGCCGGCGCTGTCGGCCAGGGTGGTGTCCACGCTCACGCCGATGCCGTAGACCAATAGATCGCCTTGCAGTTGCGTGCCATTGTCCAGGGTGAGATGGATGGCATCGCCGCGCCGCTCGGCAGCCTGGACACCAGTTGCGAAGTGAAAGCGCACGCCGCGAGCCTCATGGGTCGCTTGCAGGAAAGCTCCGATCGGTTCCGGCGAATTGCGCAGCATGGCACGCCGCGCTGGGTCGACCACGTCCACCTGCAGCCCAAGTTCGCTCAGGCTGGAGGCAAGCTCCAGCCCGATCACCCCGGCGCCGACCAGCAGGGCTCGCTTGCCGGCCTGTGCCTGGGCCCGTATCTGCTGGGCATCCTCCAAGGTACGCAGCACGTGGGTGCACTCGCCCAGGGCGTCCAGTGCCGGCAGACGCCGGGGTTGGGCGCCGATGGCCAGCAGCAGCTTGTCGTAGGCCAGCGTCTCGCCGTTGGCCAGGCTGACGGTGCCGGCCTGGCTGTCGATGGCAGTGGCGCGCAGGCCGAGTTTCAAGGTGATATCCTGCTCGGCGAACTGCTCCTGCGTGTACAGGGCCAGTCTGGCTTGCTGCGGCCGCAGCAAGGCGTCCTTGGACAGCGGCGGGCGCTCGTAGGGCAGGTGCACTTCCTCGCCGACCAGCACCACGGGCCCGGCATGGCCCTGGCGGCGCAAGGCCATGGCTGCGTTGGCGCCGGCCTGGCCGGCACCGATGATCACGATGCGCGTGTTCATAGCGCCAGCCCTCCGGCGACATTACGGATGCCGCGAATGCCCAGGCCTGCGTCGGCGTTGATCATCACGCCGCTCAAGGTCTGGTTGTTCTGTCGCGAGGCCAGCAGTACGAACGGCCCGGTGAATTCGCTGGCATCAGGGAAGAACTGCAGCGGCAGGATCGCCTTGATCGCATCCGGCGAGCGCGAATCCATGATACGGGTGTCCTGCTGGCCCAGCGCGGTGGGGCCGCGCAGGTCGGTGTTCATGCCGCACGGCCCGACGCCGTTGACCCGTACCTTGGGCGCCAGCTCGAAGGCCAGCTCGCGGATCAGGCCGACCGCCGCGTGCTTGCTGGCGGTGTACAGCGGCCCGCCGCCTTCGGGGTAGAACGCCGAGTTGCTGAGGGTGAAGATCATGCTGCCGCACGACTTGACCAGTTCGGCGGCAGCGGCCTTGGCGCCCAGCAGGTAGCCCTTGACGTTGATTGCGAACAGCTCGTCGAAGCCCTGGGCGAGTTTCTCCGCATCGGTGTCGAGCAGGCGCACGCCGTGATCCCACACGCCGGCGTTGCCGACGAAGCAATCGAGTTTGCCGAAGCGCGCCACGGCGGCATCCACCGCACGCTGGTTGTCGGCGCTACTGCACACGTCGCCCTGGGTGACGACCACCTCACCGGCGAAGTGTGCCTGCAACATCGCGCATTTTTCTGGGGAACGCTCCAGCACCGCGAGTTGCGCCCCTTCGGCGAGGAAGCGTTGCACCAGCGCCAGGCCCAGGCCCGAGCCGCCACCGGTGATCAGCACCACTTCATCCTGCAACCAGCCGCTCATGCTGCGTCCTCCAGCACTACGTGGATGATGTCGTCGACGATGCTGACTGGGTAGGTGCGCAGCGGGTCGGTGGCGGGCTGGCACAGGGCCGCACCGCTCTTGAGGCAGAACCGCGCAGCGTGCAGCGGGCATTCGACGGTGGCATCGTCTTCGATGTAGCCCTCGGACATGGATGCGTTGCCGTGGCTGCAACGATCGTCCAGGGCATAGAATTCGCCGCCGACGTTGAACACGGCGATCAGCCGGTCGGCAGCTTGCACGGTCACGGCTTCGCCATCGGCGAGCGCGTGGGTTTCACAGACGCTGAGAGTGGTCATGGTAGGGGTACCGGTATTCGGGAGAGTCTGGATGCGAGGCAGGGGCCCCGCGTTTCAGAACAGTACGCTGAGGTTGTGCGAGGTGATCACCACCTGGTCGAGGGCGATGTCGCGGTGGTAGATCTCGAAGCCGAAGCCGTTGTCGACGCGGCGCAGGCGGTCGATGCGCATGCCGTGGTAGCTGACGTTGTCCTTTTCCTTCTGCGAACGGTGCAGCAGGTAGTTGCTGCGCACCTCGAAACCCTTGCCGTCTTCGGTTGCGCGGATGCGCAGGTTGCTGACGAAATGGCGGGTGCGGCTAGGGGGCTCTTCGGCCCAGGCCATACCGGTTTCCAGGCGCGCGACACGGCGCTCGAGCTGGTGCCAGTTGTCGTTGAAGATCCATGTGGTGGGCGGGCCGACCTTGCGCCGGCGGTCGCGGGTTTGTGCGTTGGCGCCGGTGCGCATGGTGTAGCTGATGTCCTGGGCAACGACGATCAGCCAGTCGCGAAAGCGCCAGTCATCCAGCAACTCGGCTTCCTGGAAGATGAAGTCGGCGATTTCATGGTGGGTCTGGGCATCGACGATCGGTTGCGTGCTGGGCGCGAGCGGGTCGCGGATCGCGGCGTCGTTCATTTCACCAGCTCCTGTTCATAGGCTTCGGTGCGACGGTTCACTTCGTCCCAGGACGGCGACAACAGCAGGTCCGCCCAATACTGGTACAGGCCGCGTGCCGCGGTTTCGCTGAAGATGTAGTTGGTGATGCCGGGCATGTCTTCGCGCAGCTTCTCGTTGCCCAGGCCCATTTCCATGCACAGGGTGGCGTTGCGGGCCCGTTTGCCACGCAAGACCTTCTGGATTTCGGTCCAGTTCTCCGAATCGTCCTGCTCGAGGAACCCGGCCGGCCCGAAGGCGCGGGTTTCGCTGCGTTCGAAGGCAGCCTTGACGTCGTCCGGTGCTGCGGCGTCGGCGATGCAGAAGTTCCACACCTCCACCTGGTTCGGTCCACGCGGGTGCCACACGCGGATCGTCGCGGTGCCGTTGAGCCAGCTCAGGGTCGGGAACATGTTGTTGTGGCCGGCCAGGCGCAGTGCGCGGATTTCGCCCAGGCGCGCCTTGGCCTCGTCGAAGGTGTCACGGAAATAGCGCGACACTTCGCCGTCTACCCACACGTTGGCGTCGGGCTTTTCGGTGAAGAAGAACCCGCTGCCATGGCCGCGTTGGCCGTACTGGACGGCGTCCTTGGCGGTTTCCCAGACCGGGCGCGCGGTCTGGTCAGAGCCCAGGGCCTTTTCCGTGTTGCCGGGCGCCTGCCCCAGCACCTGCACCGCGGAGGCGTGCGAGTAGAGGGCGTGGTACTGGTCGGAGGCGAACTGTTCGGCGGGCAGTTTCCAATTGCAGTCGATGGTCCACTTCTGCACGCCGCCGATGATTTCGGTACCGCCTTCGCGGCGGTCGAGCACGCCGTCCAGGTACCAGGCGATGTCGCCCATGTAGTCTTCGAGTTCAGGTGCCTCGGCGTCCCAGTTGCCGAATACCAGGCCCTTGTATTCGCGCACGCGGGTCACCGCCTGCAGGCCCCATTGCTTCTTGCACAGCCCCTGCGGGTAGGCACGCGGCTCCTGCGGCACGTCGATCAGTTCGCCGTCGGTGCCGTAGCTCCAGCCGTGGTAGGGGCAGGTGAACGCCTTGGTGTTGCCCGAGTCGGCGTAGGACACGCGCATCGAACGGTGCCGACACTGGTTGAGGAAGGCATTGATCGAGCGGTCTTTCTGACGCACGACCACGATCGGGTCTTCGCCCATGTAGGTATTGAAAAAGTCACCGGGCTTGGGGATCTGGCTGACATGACAGAGGAACAGCCAGGTGCGACCGAAGATGCGTTCGAGCTCCAGCTCGTAGATCTGCGGGTCGGTGTAGATGGCAGGGCTGATACGGCCGTTACGGGCGTCGACCAACGCCTCGATCTGTTCTGGGGTGATAGCCACTCTTATTCTCCTCACCGCTTACAAGAAGGGTGCGTTTTTTGTCGAATGTGCTGTCGGCGCCAACAGATGCGCTAAATCTAGGCCAGCAAGCGCGGATGAAAAAATACTTTCTTTGGATTTATTGATCGGTTAAACCTATCAGTGAATTGCCCTGATCCGAGGCCCCCGTGGAACTGCGCCACTTGCGTTACTTCGTTGCCGTAGCTGAAGAGCTGAACTTCACCCGTGCCGCCGGGCGGCTGTTCACTTCCCAACCGTCGTTGAGCGAGCAGATCCGCAACCTGGAGCTGGAAATCGGCTTCCCTTTGCTCACCCGAACCCGGCGCAAAGTCGAGCTGACGCCAGCGGGGGCGGTGTTCCTGGAGGAAGCGCGGCAGATCCTGGGTCACGTCGAGATGGCCGTTACGCGTGCCGCCAGGGCGGCTACCCAGGCCCGCGAGCGGATCACCATCGGCTTCGTGCCCGCCGCCGAGGTACGCATCTTTCCAGGCGTGCTACCGATCTTTCGCGTGGCGTTCCCCGAGGTGGACATTGTCCTGCGCAGCCTGACCTCCGAAGAACAGCAGGTGGCCCTGGCCCGGGGCGAGATCGAACTGGGCTTCATGCGCGGCCCGGTGCCCACCGCCAACCTGTGCAGCGAAGTGGTGTTGGTCGAGCCATTTCGTGTTTACCTGCCACAGGGGCACCCGCTGGCGGCGCTCGAACGCATCGCCCCCGGCCACCTGCATGACTTGCCAGCGATCAACATCGACCCCGGCTATGGGCGCTCTATCCACGATGCTCTGGCGCAATACCTCGTAGACCATGGCGTCACTGCTGGGCACGTCTATCCGTCGTCCAATCCACTGATGAGCATCAATCTGGTGGCGGCGGGTCTGGGCTACACCTTGCTACCTGCGTATGCCGAGAACTTCATGCCCAAGGATGTGGTCTCCCGGCCCTTGCCCGACGATGCACCGATGAGTGAGCTGCTGATGGTGAGCCCGCGCGATGCTGCCGCCAGCACTGCAGCGACCCGGCAGTTGCAGCAGCAGGTACGTGAGCTGGCAACGCTGCGGGTGCAGCGCGTTTGAAGGCCGGGATAGTAGCTTTCGCAGAGGGCCGTTGCCCATGGCGCTGGCGCCAGGGGCAACGGCGTAGCGGGGCGTCCTGGGTCAGGCTCTGCGTACTCGCCAGGCTCCCCAGGCCAGGCCGAGAGCGGCGGCGACCACCGAGGCGGACAGCACCCCGAGTTTAGCCGCGCCCAGCGTTGCCGGGTCGACGAAGGCCAGGTTGGCGATGAAGATCGACATGGTGAAGCCGATGCCGGCGAGCAGGCCGATCAAGGTGATGCTGCTCCAATTGACCCCCGCTGGCAGCGCGCAGCAGCCCAGGCGCACCATCAACCAGCTGACACTGACGATACCCAGCGGCTTGCCCAGCACCAGGGCCACCGCGACGGCCATCATCACCCACTGCGGCGCCTGGGTACCGAGATCGACACCTGCCAGGCTGACGCCGGCATTGGCCAGCGCGAACACTGGCATGATCCCATAGGCTACCCAGGGATGCAGGGCGCCTTGTACGCGGACTACCGGCGGCACCAACTCCCGCTGTGCCAGCCGAAGGCTCTTGAGGGGGCTGATCAGCTCGCTGGCGTCGCGCTCGGGGGCCTTGGCGCGCCCCAGCAGCTCCTGGGTGAAGCGGGTTACCGCATCCAGTGGGCGCTCGCGCATGGGCATGGCGGCAACCGGGGTCATCAGCCCCAGCACCACACCGGCCAGAGTAGGGTGGGCGCCGGTCATCAGCACGCCGACCCAGGTGACGGCGCCGGGGATGACATACGCGTAGGCCGACCCCACACCGATCCGCTGCAGCCCCACGACCATCAGCAGGCCGACGGCGGCAACGCCGAAGCCGCTGTAGTCGAGCCCGCCGGAGTAGAAGAAGGCGATGATGAGCACGGCGATGATGTCGTCGATGATCGCCAAGGCCAGGAGGAATATCCGCACGTTCGATGGAATCGATTTGCCGAGCAGCGCCAGTACGCCGACGGCGAAGGCGATGTCGGTCGCGGTCGGCACGGCCCAGCCCTGTTGCTCGCTCGGCGCGTGGCCGAAGCCAAGGTAGACCAGAGCAGGTACGGCCACGCCGCCTACCGCTGCCGCCATTGGCAGGGAAGCCTGGCGTAGGCTGGAGAGGGCTCCCTCATGGATTTCCCGGCGAATCTCCATGCCGACCACCAGGAAGAAAATGGTCATGAGCCCGTCGTTGATCCAGAAATGCAACGATTGGGAGAACACCAGCGAACCCACACCCAGGGTTATTGGGGTGTGCCAAAGCGCTTCATAGCTTGCTGCTGCCGAGGAGTTGGCCCAGATCAGGGCGGCGATGGCGGCGATCAGCAGGACGACGCCGCTGACGGCTTCGATGTGCAGGAAACGCTCGAAATTGGCGAAGGCGCGCTCGGCCAGCTGCTGGGCGCGGGGCAATGGTTTGTGTTGCATAGGCGCAAGGACTCCCGCATGGCGGCCCGACCTGCGTTGTTCATTTAACCTGCTTCACTGCCCCAAGCAGCTAGCACCCGGGCGCAAGTCTAACGTATGCACGTAGGGAAATGGCCCACGTAACCGAGCCGACTCCGCTAAATCTTTTCAAATTTTTACCCCATGCCGCGAGCGTCGACATTGGCGCGTTGTCGCTCGCCAATGGGCTGAAGGTCTCGGCTGTGCATTGTAGTCATCAAGTTGTAAGTTACGATCATTGAGGCTGTTCAAACGCCTGTTTAATGTTTGCCCCATAAGCGACGGGCCCCGCCATTGGATGAGGCGCCTGCATTTCCGTGATAACGCCATCGAGGACACCGCGCCATGGCTGCCGACCGCTACCCGCACCTGCTGGCCCCGCTCGACCTGGGCTTCACCACCCTGCGTAACCGTACCCTGATGGGCTCGATGCACACCGGCTTGGAGGAGCGCCCCGGCGGCTTCGAGCGCATGGCGGCGTATTTCGCCGAGCGTGCGCGCGGCGGCGTCGGCCTGATGGTGACCGGCGGCATCGCGCCTAACGACGAGGGTGGGGTGTACTCCGGGGCGGCCAAGCTCAGCACCGAGCAGGAGGCCGACCAGCACCGTATCGTCACCGAGGCGGTGCATGTGGCAGGCGGCAAGATCTGCCTGCAGATCCTCCATGCCGGGCGCTATGCCTATAGCCCGCGGCTGGTGGCGCCCAGTGCGATCCAGGCGCCGATCAACCCGTTCAAGCCCCGGGAGCTGGACGAAGCGGGCATCCAGAAGCAGATCGACGACTTCGTCAATTGTGCCGTGCTGGCCCAGCGCGCTGGGTACGATGGCGTCGAGGTTATGGGGTCGGAAGGCTACTTCATCAACCAGTTCCTGGTCGCCCACACCAACCATCGCAGCGATCGCTGGGGCGGCAGCTACGAGAACCGCATGCGCCTGGCGGTGGAAATCGTCAGCCGCGTGCGCGAGGCGGTGGGGCCGAACTTCATCATCATCTTCCGCCTGTCGATGCTCGACCTGATCGAGGGCGGCAGCACCTGGGAAGAGATCGTGCAACTGGCCAAGGCCATCGAGCAGGCCGGCGCGACCCTGATCAACACCGGTATCGGCTGGCACGAGGCGCGTATCCCGACCATCGCCACCAAGGTGCCGCGGGCGGCGTTCAGCAAGGTCACCGCCAAGCTGCGTGGCGCGGTGCGCCTGCCGCTGATCACCACCAACCGCATCAATACCCCGGAGGTGGCCGAGGCGGTGCTGGCCGAGGGTGATGCCGACATGGTGTCGATGGCCCGGCCGTTCCTGGCCGACGCCGACTTCGTCAACAAGGCCGCCGCAGGGCGCGCCGATGAGATCAATACCTGCATCGGCTGCAACCAGGCCTGCCTGGACCACACCTTCGGCGGCAAGCTGACCAGTTGCCTGGTCAACCCGCGCGCCTGCCACGAGACCGAGCTCAACTACCTGCCGGTGCGCACTGTGAAACGCATCGCCGTGGTCGGTGCTGGCCCGGCCGGCCTGGCGGCGGCCACCGTGGCTGCCGAGCGTGGCCACGAGGTGGTGCTGTTCGATTCGGCCAGCGAGATCGGCGGCCAGTTCAACGTCGCCAAGCGGGTGCCGGGCAAGGAAGAGTTCAATGAGACCCTGCGCTACTTCCGCAACAAGGTACGCACCACGGGCGTCGACCTGCGCCTGGATACCCGGGTGGATGTGCAGACCCTGCTGGCCGGAGGGTATGACGAGGTGATCCTCGCCACCGGTATCGCCCCGCGCACCCCGGCCATCCCGGGGATCGAGCACGACAAGGTGCTGAGCTACCTGGATGTGCTGCTGCAGCGCAAGCCGGTCGGCAAGTCGGTGGCGGTGATCGGTGCCGGTGGTATCGGTTTCGACGTGTCCGAGTACCTGGTGCACGAGGGCGTGGCCACCAGCCTGGACCGCGAGGCGTTCTGGAAGGAGTGGGGCATCGACACCCGGTTGCAGGCCCGTGGTGGTGTCGCCGGGATCAAGCCCGAGCCCCATGCCCCGGCGCGCCAGGTGTACCTGTTGCAGCGCAAGACGTCCAAGGTGGGCGATGGCCTGGGCAAGACCACGGGCTGGATCCACCGTACTGGGTTGAAGAACAAGCGGGTGCAGATGCTCAATGGCGTCGAGTACCTGAAGATCGACGATGCCGGGCTGCATATCCGTATCGGTGAAGGTGAGCCGCAGTTGTTGGCGGTGGACAACGTGGTGATCTGCGCTGGCCAGGAGCCGCTGCGCGAGCTCTACGACGGATTGGCGCAAGCCGGGCAGGCGGTGCACCTGATCGGTGGGGCGGACGTGGCGGCGGAGCTGGATGCCAAGCGGGCGATCAACCAGGGGTCGCGGTTGGCGGCGGAGTTGTGATCAAGCGGCTTTGAATGCTCAGGACTGTGTAGGAGCGGCCTAGCCGGGGCGCCGGACCGGCAAGGCCGCTCCTACAACGACCGTGCTGCTCTGCGGTAAGCTGTCGCCCCATGACATTCGAGCTACCCCAAGCCCCGCTGCAATCGTTGAACCTCCCTTGGCTCCAGGCAGCCGGAGTCGAGGCCGCGGTCCTGCGCCTGGACCTGATCGACCCGCTGATCAGCGGCAACAAATGGTTCAAGCTGCGCCACCACCTGGACCGCGCCCGCCAATCCGGTGCGCCTGGCCTGATCAGCCTCGGCGGCAACCATTCCAACCATCTGCACGCCCTGGCAGCCGCCGGCAAGCGTTTCGGCTTCGCCACCGTCGGCCTGCTGCGCGGCCATGCCCAGGACACCCCCACGGTGCGTGACCTCCAGGCACTGGGCATGGAGCTGCACTGGCTGGGCTATGGCGGTTACCGCGAGCGCCACCAGGCCGGTTTCTGGGAACCTTGGCAGGCCCGCTTCCCCGGCTGGCACTGCATTCCCGAAGGCGGTGGTGGGCCAGCCGGTGCGCAGGGCTGCGCGTTGATCGTCGAGCAGGCGCGGGCGCAGCTGGCCGCGCTGGCTTGGCCGGATTACCACGCCTGGTGGCTGGCCGCAGGTACCGGCACCACCCTGGCCGGGCTGGTGCTGGCCGAACGCGGCGCGCACACCGTGCATGGCGCGCTGGCGGTGCCGGCGAACCATGGTGTGGCGCAAACGGTGGAGGTACTGGCCGGTAGCGCTGGCTACCAGCTGCACGCGGCCTGCCGAGGTGGATTCGCCAAGGTCGATGACGAGCTGATGGCCTTCATCGCCGACTGCGAGGGCCATACTGGCGTGCCGTTCGAAGCCCTGTACACCGGCAAGGCCCTGCTGGCGCTGCGCGAGCAGGTCGAGGCGGGCCTGTTCGCCGCCGGTACGCGGTTGATCTTCGTGCATACCGGCGGCTTGCAGGGGCGGCGCGGTTACTTGTAAGGCAGCATGCGCAGCAGCGTGTTGTCGCGCTGCACGTAGTGATGGTACAGCCCGGCCAGGGCATGCAGGCCGATCAGCCAGTAGCCCCAGCTGCCCACGCGCTCGTGCCAGCCCTTGATGAACTTGGCCAGGTCGGTGTTCGGGCCGATCAGCTGCGGCAGTTCCAGGCCATAGAACGGTACCGGCTTGTCGGCGGCGCTGAGGATCAGCCAGCCGGCCAGGGGCATGCCGATCATCAGCAGGTACAGCGCCAGGTGCATCAGGTGCGCCAGGCCAGTCTGCCAGGCCGGCGGCTTGGGGATGATCGGCGGGGTGGGGCGGCTCAGACGCACTGCCAGGCGTAGCCAGACCAGCACGAAGACGCTCAGACCGAGCATGAAGTGCAGGTCTTTCATCAGGTTGCGTTCGGCGCTGTCCTTGGGAAACAGGCCGCGCAGCTCGATACAGGCGTAGACCGCGGCCAGCAGTACCAGCATCAGCCAGTGCAGGGCGATGGACAGGCGTGCGTAGTGGGGGGCGGGGGTGGATGACACCATGGGCGGTCCTCTTCATCAGGTCGGTGTGATTGACTTTATAGATTTAGCGCCTATGAGATCGAGCGCCGCCCGCGCGGCGCATCGCGGGTAAACCCGCTCCTACATTTGTTGCAACGTGGCCATGTCTGTGAGGCCATGTTTGCCAGTCTTGTCGGTCCGGCACACCATCGCGGCGAGCCAACAAGGCATAACTGGCCCGAAACAAACTGTAGGAGCGGGTTTACCCGCGAATAGGCCCGCCCAGACAACATCAAACCCCAGGCAAATGCGGCCAGCTGTCAGCAACCAGAAACACCCGCTCGACCTCCTGCCAGGCACCCTCGGTATCCTGCTCCAACCGCACCAGCAACTGCGCCGGGGCGTGTTCTTCCAGCGCCTCCAGCCAGGCCCCGAACTGCGCCAGGGTCCAGCACGCATCCGCCGTGATCCGCGCCGGCGCCAGCCAGGCATGCCGCGCCAGTGGTTGCCAGCGTGCCTCGGCGCCCAGCGGCCAGTCCCTCCGTCGCACCCAGCGCCCGCGCAGATGCCCGGGGCTGGCGCCTGCAGGCGGTTCGGCGTGGCCCGGCCAGGGATAGAACAGGTAGCCACCCAGCCACAGGTGCGCCTGCAGCTCCCCGATACCCAGCCCGGCCAGCACTTCGCGGCTGCGCGGATCGCTCGACATCGGCAACTGGTGCGTGGCGACATGCGCCAGCTTGCTGCCCAGGCGGTCGTGACAGCCGGGGCCGAGCCATTGCATGGCATCGTCGCCGTCGCTGTCGGTCGGCCCCAGGTAGAGCTTGATCGCCAGCTCCAGGTGGTGGCAGCCATCACCATCGCGCAGCACGATATCCAGCTCGCCCAGGGTGCGCCCCTCGGTGCGGATCGCCAGGTTGGCGGCCAGCAACTCGACGCCCGGGGCCTGGCCCAGGGCGAATTGCCACAGGCCTTCGTAGTACAACCCCAGGCGCCGGCTGGTGATGCGCCCGAGCCAGGCATGCAGCGCCTGTGGATCGGCGTCCAGGCCCAGCAGCCAGTCGTGCAGGCGCTGCGGGTCGGCCGCCCAGGCACTGCCGGCCAGCGGGTGGCGCTGGGGGCAGGGCGGGGCGCTGAGCAGCGGCGGCGACAGCAGTGCCCAGGCCAGGTCGCGCACGGCAGGCTGGCGCAGTTGACGGGGCAGGTGCTGGAGTGCGGCAAAAGGCATCATGCTGCGAGCATAGCCGGTTTGCCGCTACCCGGTCGTTTCGCCCATAATCCCGGCATAGTCAGCCGCCGCAGAGCCTCGCAGGAGCCCCATGGAGCAATTTCGCAATATCGGTATCATCGGACGCCTAGGCAGCTCGCAGGTGCTCGACACCATTCGCCGACTGAAAAAATTCCTCCTCGAGCGCCACCTGCACGTGATCCTCGAGGACACCATCGCCGAAGTGCTGCCTGGCCATGGCCTGCAGACCTCCACGCGCAAGCTGCTGGGCGAGGTCTGCGACCTGGTCATCGTCGTCGGTGGCGACGGCAGCCTGCTCGGCGCCGCCCGCGCGCTGGCCCGGCACAACATCCCGGTGCTGGGGATCAACCGCGGCAACCTGGGCTTTCTCACCGATATCCGCCCCGACGAGCTGGAAGAAAAGGTCGCCGAAGTACTCGACGGCCACTACCTGGTGGAAAACCGCTTCCTGCTGAGCGCCGAGGTGCGCCGCCATCACGAAGCCATCGGCCAGGGCGACGCACTCAACGACGTGGTCCTGCACCCTGGCAAGTCGACGCGGATGATCGAGTTCGAGATCTACATCGACGGCCAGTTCGTCTGCAGCCAGAAGGCCGACGGCCTGATCGTCGCCACCCCGACCGGCTCGACCGCCTACGCGCTGTCGGCCGGCGGCCCGATCATGCACCCCAAGCTCGATGCCATCGTCATCGTGCCGATGTACCCGCACACGCTGTCGGGCCGGCCGATCGTGGTGGACGGCAACAGCGAGCTGAAGATCGTGGTGTCCAAGGACCTGCAGATCTACCCGCAGGTGTCCTGCGACGGCCAGAACCACTTCACCTGCGCGCCGGGCGACACCATCACGGTGAGCAAGAAGGCCCAGAAGCTGCGCCTGATCCATCCGCTCGACCACAACTACTACGAGGTTTGCCGCACCAAGCTCGGCTGGGGCAGCCGCCTGGGAGGTAGGGACGACTGATGCTCGATCCGGCGCGAAGTTTCGACATCATCGGCGATGTTCACGGTTGTGCGCATACCCTCGAACGTTTGCTCGATACCCTCGGCTACAAGCGTGTCGCCGGCGTCTGGCGCCACCCTCGGCGTCAGGCGCTGTTCCTCGGCGACATCGTCGACCGCGGCCCGCGCATCCGCGAGGCGTTGCACATCGTCCATGACATGGTCGAGGCCGGCCAGGCGTTCTGCATCATGGGCAACCATGAATACAACGCCCTGGGCTGGGTCACTCCGGCCCTGCCCGGCAGTGGCAAGGCCTTCGTCCGCGAGCACACGCCGCGCCATGCCCGGCTGATCGACGAGACGCTGACCCAGTTCGCCCAGCATCCGGGCGACTGGCACGACTTCCTCCAATGGTTCTACGAGATGCCGCTGTTCGTCGATGCCGGGCGTTTCCGCCTGGTACATGCCTGCTGGGACCCGCGGGTGATCGAGCCGCTGCGCCAGCAATACGCCGACGGCTGCATCGACGAGCATTTCATCCAGGCCTCGGCGGTGTCCGGCAGTTTTGCCGCCACGGCGTGCAACCGTTTGTTGCGGGGCACCGACATGCGCCTGCCGGATGGTTTGACCCTGACCGGCGGCGATGGCCTGACCCGGGCCTTCTTCCGCACCAAGTTCTGGGAAGAAGACCCGCAGACCTACGGCGACATCGTCTTCCAGCCAGACGCACTGCCCGAGGCAGTGGCGCGCACGCCGCTCGATCCCAAGCAGAAGAACGCCCTGTTGCGCTATGCCGAGGACGAACCGCTGCTGTTCGTCGGCCACTACTGGCGCAGTGGGCGCCCGGCGCCGATCCGCGACAACCTGGCGTGCCTGGACTACAGCGCGGTGCTGTACGGCAAGCTGGTGGCGTACCGGTTGGACGATGAAACCCGCATCGACCCGCACAAGTTCGTCTGGGTCGACGTCGAACGCCCGCAGGTGCAGCCATGAACGTCGTCGCCGTGCTGCGCCTGCCGTTGCAGCAGGACCTCAGTGGCTTCGTCGGCATGTTGCAGCGCCTGCAGCTGCCGCACCGGGTCAGCCTGGAGGGCGAGGAGCAAGTGCTCTGGGCCCCCGACGCCCTGGCCGCCGATGTGCGCGAACTGTATCAACGCTTCCCCGACGGCAACGCCGATGTGCAGCTCGCCCAGGACCCTGTGGGAGCGGGCTTGCCCGCGAATGCCCCGGCACCCCCTTCCCTGGTGGCCCAGGCTCGAGCCTGCAAGGTCACCGCCAGCATCCTCGTCGTCTGCCTGGTGGTCGCCGGCATCACCGGCCTGGGCGACAACCTGTCGACCATCCGCTGGTTCACCTTCCTCGACTTCGACGTGCAGGGCGACTACCTGTACTTCACCTCGCTGGCCCAGGGCCTGGGCGAAGGCCAGTGGTGGCGCCTGGTGTCGCCGATGCTGCTGCACTTCGGCGTGCTGCACCTGGTGATGAACGGGCTTTGGTACTGGGAACTGGGCAAACGCATCGAGCTGCGCCAGGGCCCCGGGACGCTGCTGGGCCTGACCTTGCTGTTCAGCCTGGTATCCAACCTGGCCCAACACTACTCCAGCGGGCCGAGCCTGTTCGGTGGCCTTTCCGGCGTGCTGTACGGCCTGCTCGGGCATGTCTGGCTGTACCAGTGGCTGGCGCCGAACCGCTATTTCAGCCTGCCCAGGAGCGTCATCGCGATGATGCTCATCTGGCTGGTGGTCTGCCTGAGCGGTGTGGTCGACCAGCTCGGCTTCGGCCAGATCGCCAATGCCGCCCACGTCGGCGGGCTACTCATCGGATGCCTGACCGGCCTCTTGGGCGGATGGCTGGCCCGGCGTAAACTGTCGGCTTGATTTAGGAGACGCTATGTCCACTTTTGCGCAAATGATCGAAAACATCACCCCGGAAATCTACGAAAGCCTGAAAACGGCCGTGGAAATCGGCAAATGGTCGGATGGGCGCAAGCTCACCGCCGAGCAGAAGGAGCTGTCGCTGCAGGCGGTGATCGCCTGGGAGATGAAGAACCTCCCCGAAGAGCAGCGCACCGGCTACATGGGCCCGCAGGAATGCGCCTCGAAGTCGGCACCGATTGCCAACATCCTGTTCAAGTCGGACTCGGTACATTGATCGAACTCGCTCGTGGCTCGTTGAGCAAGATGGCCGTGCGCCTGGAAGCCCCGCTGGTGCAGTACAGCTTCCGCCTGGGCGAGACGCAGGTGCCGGTCAACCCCATGATCGGCCAGCGCCTGCGCCTGGAGTACCTGGGCGCGATTCACTGCAGCCATTGCGGCAAGCGCACCAAGACCAGTTTCAGCCAGGGTTACTGCTACCCGTGCATGACCAAGCTGGCCCAGTGCGACGTGTGCATCATGGCCCCGGAACGCTGCCACTACGACGCCGGCACCTGCCGCGAGCCGTCGTGGGGCGAGCAGTTCTGCATGACCGACCATGTGGTGTACCTGGCCAACTCGTCGGGGATCAAGGTCGGCATCACCCGCGCCACCCAACTGCCGACGCGCTGGCTCGACCAGGGCGCCAGCCAGGCGCTGCCGATCATGCGCGTGGCCACCCGCCAGCAATCGGGCCTGGTCGAAGACCTGCTGCGCAGCCAGGTGCCGGACCGCACCAACTGGCGCACGCTGCTCAAGGGCGATGCCGAGGTGCTCGACCTGGTGGCCGTGCGTGAGCAGATCTTCGACGCCTGCGCCGATGGCCTGCGCGAGCTGCAGCAGCGCTTCGGCCTGCAGGCCATCCAGGCGCTGCCCGAGGCCGAGGTGGTGCAGATGAAATACCCGGTCGAGGCCTACCCGAAGAAGATCGTCAGCTTCAACCTCGACAAGGACCCGGTGGTGGAAGGCACGCTGCTGGGCATCAAGGGCCAGTACCTGATCTTCGACACCGGCGTGATCAACATTCGCAAGTACACGGCCTACCAGCTGGCCGTGCTCCAGTAAAAGGACCTGCACATGCGTACCGAACAACCGCAAGTGATCTACCTCAAGGATTACCAGGCGCCCGACTACCTGATCGACGAGACGCACCTGACCTTCGAACTGTTCGAGGACCACACCCTGGTGCACGCGCAACTGGTGATGCGCCGCAACCCGGCACGCGGTGCCGGCCTGCCGCCACTGGTGCTCGATGGCCAGCAGCTGGAGCTGCTGCGAGCCTCGCTCGACGACCAGGAGCTGCAGGAAGACGCCTACCAGCTCGAGGCCGACAGCCTGACCGTGCAGCCCAGGGCAGAGCGTTTCACCCTCGACACCAGCGTGAAGATCCACCCCGAGAGCAACACCGCACTCGAAGGGTTGTACAAGTCGGGCAAGATGTTCTGCACCCAGTGCGAGGCCGAGGGCTTCCGCAAGATCACCTACTACCTCGACCGCCCCGACGTGATGAGCACCTTCACCACCACGGTGATCGCCGAACAGCATCGCTACCCGGTGCTGCTGAGCAACGGCAACCCGATCGGCAGCGGGCCGGCTGAAGACGGTCGGCACTGGGCGACCTGGGAAGACCCGTTCATGAAGCCGGCCTACCTGTTCGCCCTGGTCGCCGGTGACCTGTGGTGCGTCGAGGACAAGTTCGTGCGCCAGTCCGGCCGCGACGTGACCCTGCGCATCTACGTCGAGCCCGAGAACATCGACAAGTGCGACCACGCCATGGTCAGCCTGAAGAAGTCGATGCGCTGGGACGAGGAAGTCTATGGCCGCGAGTACGACCTGGACATCTTCATGATCGTCGCGGTCAACGACTTCAACATGGGCGCCATGGAGAACAAGGGCCTCAACATCTTCAACTCCAGCTGCGTGCTGGCCCGCGCCGAGACCGCCACCGATGCCGCCCACCAGCGTGTCGAAGGGGTGGTCGCCCACGAGTACTTCCACAACTGGTCGGGCAACCGCGTGACCTGCCGCGACTGGTTCCAGCTGTCGCTCAAGGAAGGCTTCACGGTGTTCCGCGACGCCGAGTTCAGCGCCGACATGAACTCGCGCACGGTCAAGCGCATCGAAGACGTCGCCTACCTGCGCACCCACCAGTTCGCCGAGGACGCCGGCCCCATGGCGCACCCGGTGCGCCCGGACAGCTTCATCGAGATTTCCAACTTCTACACCCTCACGGTGTACGAGAAGGGCGCCGAAGTGGTGCGCATGGTCCGTACCCTGCTGGGCGCCGAGGGCTTCCGCAAGGGCAGCGACCTGTACTTCGAGCGTCACGATGGCCAGGCGGTGACCACCGATGACTTCATCAAGGCCATGGAAGATGCCAACGGCGTCGACTTCACCCAGTTCAAGCGTTGGTACAGCCAGGCCGGCACGCCGCGCCTGGAGGTCAGCGAAGCCTATGATGGCGCCGCGCAGACCTACAGCCTGACGTTCCGCCAGAGCTGCCCGCAGACCCCGGACAAGGCCGAGAAGCTGCCGTTCGTGATCCCGGTCGAGCTGGGCCTGCTCGGCGCCGAAGGCAACGACCTGGCGCTGCAGCTGGCCGGCGAAGCCGCCGCTGCCGGGAGCAGCCGCGTGCTGTCGGTGACCGAGGCCGAGCAGACCTTCACCTTCCAGGGTATCCGCGCCAAGCCGCTGCCGTCGCTGCTGCGCGGCTTCAGCGCCCCGGTCAAGCTGAGCTTCCCCTACGACCGCGACCAGCTGATGTTCCTCATGCAGCATGACAGCGACGGCTTCAACCGCTGGGAAGCGGGGCAGCAGTTGGCCGTGCAGGTGCTGCAGGAACTGATCGGCCAGCACCAGCGCGGCGAAGCCTTGGTACTCGACCAGCGCCTGATCACCGCCTTGGGCACCGTGCTCGGCAACGCCTCGCTGGACCCTGCCATGGTCGCCGAGATGCTCTCTTTGCCGGGCGAGGCCTACCTCACCGAGATCAGCCAGGTGGCCGATGTCGAGGCGATCCACGCCGCTCGCGAGTTCGCTCGCCAGCAGATCGCCACGCAGCTGTTCGATGCCCTGTGGGCGCGCTACCAGGCCAACCGCGAGGTGTCGCGCCAGACCGCCTACGTGGCTTCGGCCGAGCACTTCGCCCGCCGCAGCCTGCAGAACATCGCCCTGTCGTACCTGATGCTGAGCGGCCAGGCCCAGGTGCTGGAGGCGACCCTGGAGCAGTTCGAGCATTGCGACAACATGACCGAGCGCCTGACGGCCCTGGCCGTGCTGGTCAACTCGCCGTTCGAGGCCGAGCGGGCCAAGGCCCTGGAAGCCTTCGCCGAGCACTTCAAGGACAACCCGCTGGTAATGGACCAGTGGTTCAGCGTGCAGGCGGCCAGCAGCCTGCCGGGCGGGCTGGCGCGGGTCAAGGCGCTGATGCAGCACCCGGCGTTCACCCTGAAGAACCCGAACAAGGTGCGGGCGTTGATCGGTGCGTTTGCCGGGCAGAACCTGGTCAACTTCCATGCGGCCGATGGTTCGGGCTATCGCTTCCTGGCCGATCTGGTGATCGAGCTCAATGCATTGAACCCGCAGATCGCTTCGCGCCAGCTGGCGCCATTGACCCGCTGGCGCAAGTACGATGACGCGCGTCAGGTGTTGATGAAGGGCGAGCTGGAGCGGATCCTGGCGTCGGGGGCGCTGTCCAGCGATGTGTATGAGGTGGTGAGCAAGAGCCTGGCTTGAGTTTTTCGTAGCTGCTGCTGGCCCATTCGCGGGTAAACCCGCTCCTACAGGTTTTCCACCGATTTCAGAAACGGTGAAGACCCTGTAGGAGCGGGTTTACCCGCGAAGCTTTTTGGGCGCTTAACAAAACATAACGTCCCGCTCGTTGTCCTGCGCCAACCTTCCCCGATACGATCGATACACAAGAGTTAGACCCACCCACAACAACATAACAGGGGGACGCTCATGGTGGAGCGGGAGATGACGCAGGTCCGGCGCGCTGCTTGGCCATCGGCCGCCGGCGCGCTGCTGGCGCTGGCATTGGGGCTTTGGAGCGGCGCCGTGCAGGCGTCCGGCAACGATGAGTATTCCAGCGAATCCGCCAAGGCCAGCCAGAGTCTGCTGATCGATGCCGCCCAGGCCGGCAAGCGCCTGGTGGTGGTGGGCGACCGTGGCCATATCCTGTTCTCCGATGACCAGGGCAAGTCCTGGACCCAGGCTCGCGTTCCTACCCGGCAACTGCTCACCGCCGTGACCTTCGTCGACGACAAGCGCGGCTGGGCGGTCGGCCATGACGCGCAGATTCTCGCCACCAGCGACGGCGGCGCCACCTGGAGCAAGCAGTTCGAAGACCTGGCCCGCGAGGCGCCGTTGCTCGATATCGACATGCTCGACGCTCAGCATGGCTTTGCCGTGGGCGCCTACGGTGCGCTGCTGGAAACCACCGACGGCGGCCAGCACTGGCAGGACGTCGCCGAGCGCCTCGACAATCCTGATCAACTGCACCTCAATGGCATCGCCCAGATCGCCGACAGCGGCCTGTTCATCGTCGGTGAACAGGGCAGCATGTTCCGCTCCGCCGACAACGGCCAGACCTGGAGCAAGGTCCAGAGCCCCTACGAGGGTTCGCTGTTCGGCGTGATCGCTACCGGTCAACCCCACACCCTGCTGGCCTACGGCCTGCGCGGCAACCTGCTGCGCTCCAGCGACTTCGGTGACAGCTGGCAGCCCATCGCGCTGCAGGCCAGCCGTGGCACCTTCGCCTTCGGCCTGGCCAGCGCCAGCCGGCTCGACGATGGCTCGCTGGTGCTGGTCGGCAACGGCGGCAGCGTGCTGCGCAGCCAGGACCATGGCATGAGCTTCAGCGTCTACAACCGTGCCGACCGCATCGCGCTGGCCGGCGCCACCGGCCTGGCCGATGGCAGCCTGCTGCTGGTGGGGCAGGGTGGTATCCATCTGGCCAGTGCCCAAGGTGCCGAGGAGGCTCGCCCATGACCAGCCGCGAAAGCATCGCCCCGCACCACCAGGACAAGGCGTCCTTGCTCGAACGCATCATCTTCAACAATCGCCCGGCGGTGATCGCGCTGTGCCTGCTGGTGAGCGTGCTGCTGTTCTGGCAAGCCACGCAGATCCGCCCGTCCACCAGCTTCGAGAAGATGATCCCGCTCGAGCACCCGTTCATCGAACAGATGATGGCCCACCGCAACGACCTGGCCAACCTCGGCAACACCGTGCGCATCTCGGTGGAGGCGGTCAACGGCGATATCTTCGACCCGGCCTACATGGAGACCCTGCGGCAGATCCACGATGAGGTGTTCTACATTCCCGGCGTCGACCGCGCCGGGCTGAAGTCGCTGTGGAGCCCCAGCGTGCGCTGGACGGAAGTCACCGAGGAGGGCTTCTCCGGCGGCGAGGTGATCCCCAACACCTACGACGGCTCGCCGCAAAGCCTCGATGCCCTGCGCGACAACGTGCTCAAGTCGGGCCAGGTAGGGCGCCTGGTGGGTAACAACTTCAAGTCCAGCATCGTCGACGTGCCGCTGCTGGAGAGCTACCCCGACCCGCAGGACCCGGGCAAGCTGGTGAAGCTCGACTATCAGCAGTTCTCCCACCAGCTTGAAGAGCGCATCCGCGACAAGTTCCAAGCGCAGAACCCCAACGTGAAGATCCACATCGTCGGCTTCGCCAAGAAGGTCGGGGACCTCATCGATGGCCTGGTGATGGTGGCGATGTTCTTCGGCGTGGCCCTGGCGATCACCTGGGCCCTGTTGTACTGGTTCACCTGGTGCATGCGCAGCACCATCGCCGTGCTGGTCACCACCCTGGTGGCGGTGGTGTGGCAGCTGGGGCTGATGCACGCGGTGGGCTTCGGTCTCGATCCCTATTCGATGCTGGTGCCGTTCCTGATCTTCGCCATCGGTATTTCCCACGGGGTGCAGAAGATCAATGGCATCGCCTTGCAGTCCAGTGATGCCGACAATGCCCTGACCGCGGCGCGGCGTACCTTCCGCCAGTTGTTCCTGCCGGGGATGATCGCCATCCTCGCCGATGCCGTGGGCTTCATCACCCTGTTGATCATCGACATCGGCGTGATCCGCGAATTGGCCATCGGCGCCTCGATCGGCGTGGCGGTGATCGTCTTCACCAACCTGATCCTGTTGCCGGTGGCCATCTCCTACATCGGTATCAGCAACAAGGCCATCGAGCGCAGCAAGAAGGACGCCACCCGCGAGCACCCGTTCTGGCGCCTGTTGTCGAATTTCGCCAGTGCCAAGGTGGCGCCGGTGTCTATCGCCCTGGCCCTGATGATGTTCGCCGGCGGCCTCTGGTACAGCCAGCACCTGAAGATCGGCGACCTCGACCAGGGCGCCCCTGAATTGCGTCCGGACTCACGCTACAACCAGGACAACAACTTCATCATCAGCAATTATTCGACCAGCTCGGACGTGCTGGTGATCATGGTCAAGACCCCGCCGGAAAGCTGCTCTGTCCACGCGACGATGGCGCCGATCGACGAACTGATGTGGACCATGGAAAACACCCCCGGCGTGCAGTCGGCGATTTCCCTGGTGACCGTGTCCAAGCAGGTGATCAAGGGCATGAACGAGGGCAGCCTGAAGTGGGAGACGCTGTCGCGCAACCCGGACGTGCTCAACAACTCCATCGCCCGCGCCGATGGCCTGTACAACGCCGACTGCTCGCTGGCACCGGTGCTGGTGTTCCTCAACGACCACAAGGCCGAGACCCTGGAGCGGGTGACCGCAGCGGCCAGGGCATTTGCCGAAAGCCACGACAAGGACGGCCTGCAGTTCCTCCTGGCGGCCGGCAACGCCGGCATCGAGGCGGCCACCAACGAGGTGATCAAGTCGGCCGAGCTGACCATTCTGGTGCTGGTGTACCTGTGCGTGGCGGTGATGTGCATGATCACCTTCCGCTCGTTCGCCGCCACCCTGTGCATCGTCCTGCCGCTGGTGCTCACCTCGGTGCTGGGCAACGCGCTGATGGCGTTCATGGGCATCGGCGTCAAGGTCGCGACCCTGCCGGTGGTCGCGCTGGGCGTGGGCATCGGCGTCGATTACGGCATCTACATCTACAGCCGCCTGGAGAGCTTCCTGCGTGCCGGGCTGCCGTTGCAGGAGGCCTACTACCAGACCCTGCGTTCGACCGGCAAGGCGGTGCTGTTCACCGGGCTGTGCCTGGCCATCGGCGTGTGCACCTGGATTTTCTCGGCGATCAAGTTCCAGGCCGACATGGGCCTGATGCTGACGTTCATGTTGCTGTGGAACATGTTCGGCGCGCTGTGGCTGTTGCCGGCGCTGGCGCGTTTCCTGATCAAGCCAGAGAAGATGGTGGGCAAGCAGGGCGGCTCGATCTTCGCCCATTGAGCCGAGGGGGTATACTGCCGGGCCATTTCCTGCGGATACCCCCGATGACCACGCTCAGCACCGCCCTCGCAGCCTGCGATATGCTCTTGATCGACGGCTTGCATGCCTTCGACTTCACCGCCGACGACACTGGCCTGGCCGTCGAATGCATGGACGGTCGCCAGCTCCGCCGCTGGCAGTTCAGCGCCGAACAGCTCGCCGCCGCCGTTCAGGACGGGAACGACTGGCTGATCAGCGATGCCCAAGGTGAACACCGTCTAGTCTGTATGGAAGCGTTTCGCGCACCCGATGAGGACGAAGATGAACCGGACCTGGAAGAGCCTGCTGGCCGCTAGCCTGATGACCGTCATGATCGACGCGCATGCCGCGACCCTGCTGGTCGGCAGCTATACCGATGGCCAGAGCCAAGGTATCTACCGCTATCGGTTCGACAGCAAGACCGGGCATATCGACCCGATCCCATTGCAAGTGGTGAAGAATGTCAGCCCCTCGTGGCTGGTGCTCTCGGCCGACCAGCGCCTGCTGTTCGCGGTCAACGAGACCAAGCAGGGGCATGCCAGCAGCTTCAGCGTGAGCGCCAAGGGCGAGATCAAGCCGCTCAATCAGGTGGCCACGCGCGGTGACGAGCCGACCCACGCCAGCCTCAGCCAGGACCAGCGCTACCTGTTCGTGGCCAACTACGCCGTGGCCCCGGACCCCGGCGGTAGCCTGGTGGTCATTCCGGTGGACAAGGCTGGCAAGCTTGGCGAAGTGGTCCAGCAGGCGCGGCACAAGCCCAGCGGCGTCAACCCGGAGCGCCAGGCCGGTGCCCATGTGCATTCGCTGGTGCTGGCCCCCGACGGCCAGCATGTGTATGCCAGTGACCTGGGTGCCGACAAGGTGTTCATCTACCGCTATGACGGTGCCAGCCCGAACCGCCCGTTGAGCCCGGCGATACCGCCGTCGGTGGAGCTGCCACCGGGTAGCGGGCCGCGCCATTTGCTGTTCGATGCCAAGGGTCGGCATGCCTACCTGACGTTGGAAATGAGCGGCGAAGTCGCGATGTTCGATGTTGAGGAACACACCCTGGTCGAACGCCAGCGCCTACCACTGACCGAGCGCCAGGAGGCGGCGGCCAAGGCGTCGGGCGGGCTGCACCTGTCGGCCGATGGGCGTTTCCTGTATGTCAGCAACCGCGGCACGGCCAACGAGATCGTGGTGTTCAGCGTCGGCAAGGACGATGGCCAGCTGACCTTCTTGCAACGCCGTTCGGTGGAAGGCGATCACCCGCGGGAGTTCGCCCTCGACCCGAGTGACAACTTCCTGTTGGTGGCCAACCAGAAGAGCAACCAGATCGTGGTGATACGTCGTGATCCTCGCACTGGCAGGCTGGGGGAGACGGTGCAGACGTTGTCGCAGGATGCGCCTTCGGATCTCAAGTTCATTGAGTGAAGTGGGGTTGGCTTGAGGTGGGCGGTGGGGCTGAGATCCAGCGCCGCCCGCGCGGCGCTTCGCGGGTAAACCCGCTCCTACATTCGTTGCAACTTGGCCATGTCTGTGAGGCCAGGGTTGTCAGCTTTGTAGGTATGGCTGGATTTCAAGCCCAGCCCTGCGCCAAGGCAGGTTTGGTACGTTGCAACAAATGTAGGAGCGGGTTTACCCGCGAAGAAGCCACCGCGGTGGATGGCACCGGCTTCGCCGGTGTTCGCGGGTAAACCCGCTCCTACAGGGGTAGAGACATGCCTGAGAAAGGTGTTTAGCGCGCCATCACCGCCTTGAACAACTCCGACCCCAGCCACCCCTCCAGCCAGCCCCGCAACCGCGGATACGCCGCCTCGGCGAACCACAGCGGTTCGACCCCGGCAAACTGGCGCATCAGGGGCAACAAGGCGGCGTCAGCCAGGCTCGGGTGCTCGGCCAGCAGGTACGGCCGGCCTTCGAGCAAGCCTTCCAGCTCGTCCAACCAAGGTTCGGCCTGCTCGCGGTAATACGCCCGTGAATGCTCGGGATAACGCTCGGCATACTTGTACAGGTTCACCTGTGCCTTGAATTCACTGTCGTTTCGGGCGATCAGCGCCTCGGCCTGTTGCGCGGCTGCAGGGTCGGCCAGCAGGCGCCAGTCCTGCGGGTCATTGCGTTCAAGCGCCCAGCGCATGATATCCAGGCTCTCTTCCAGCATCCCGTCACCCGTATCGAGCACCGGCACCGTGCCCTTGGGCGACAGTGCCAGCAGCTCTGCCGGCTTGTGCTTCATCGCCACCTCGCGGATTTCCACCTCGCACCCTGCGTAGCGCAGCGCCAGGCGCGCGCATGGCCCAGGGGCAGCGGCGGAACGAGTAGAGAATCACCCACACACCTCGACATCGCTCAGACCATTGCCCTGGCGACGGACCTGGATCTGCACCGGAATGCGCTCGTGCATCTCCTGCACGTGGGAGATCACCGCGACCTTGCGGCCCTGCGCCTGCAGGCCGTCGAGGGCATCCATGGCCAGTTGCAGCGACTCGGGGTCGAGGCTGCCGAAGCCTTCGTCGATGAACAACGACTCGATGCGCAACGTGCTCGAGGCCATCGAGGCCAGGCCCAGGGCCAGGGCCAGCGAGACCAGGAAGGTTTCGCCGCCGGACAGCGAGTGCACCGAGCGCAGCTCATCGCCCATCTCGGTATCCAGCACCAGCAGGCCAAGGGCGCTGCCACCCCGCTTGAGGCGGTAGCGGCGGGCCAGCTGGCGCAATTGGGTATTGGCGTGGTGCAGCAGCAGGTCGAGGTTGTAGCCCTGGGCGATCTTGCGGAACACATCGCCGGAGGCCGAGCCGATCAGCGCGTTCAGGCGTGCCCAGCGCTGCCACTGCTGGTAGGCCTGGTCGATTTCTCCAGCCAGGGCCTGGTGCGCCTGCTGCCGGCGTTGGTCGTCGGCTTGCTGGGCGCGCAGTTCGGCGCATTGCTGTTCATGGCTGGCCAGGCGTTCGCGCAGTTCGCCCAAGGCTTGTTCCAGTTCTTCGCGGGTGGCCTGCACGGCCATCTGCCCGGTGTGTTGCTGCAAGCGCTGGTCGCGCTCCTGCAGGAGCACGCGGCCTTGCTCGATGGCTTTCTCGGCCACCTGCGACTGCTGGCGCAGTGCGTTCAACTGCCCGTCATCCATGGCCAGCAGCCGATCGAGCCCGGCATCGTCCAGCTCCGGGTGTTCGGCGCGCCACTGGGCGATTGCCCCCTGCAACTGCTGGCGCTCCTGTTCCAGCGCCTGTTGCCGTTGCTGCTCGGCCTTGAGCTCGCTGGCCAACTGCACGCCCTGGGTGCGTAGGTCCTGCAGGCGCTGGGTGGTGTCGGCGTCGAGCGCGCGGGCCTGTTCCAGGGCGGCGTCCATGTGCCGTTGCCAGGCTTCGGCGCTGGCGTGTTCGCCGAGTAGCTCGGCGAGCGCGGCGTGGGCCTGTTGGCATTGCTGGTCGAGGGCGGCGAGTTTTTCCTGGGCGTGCTGGAGCTGTTGCAGGCGTGCCTGCTGCTGGTCGTGCAGTTTGTCCAGCTGGGCCTGGCGCGCCTGCTGCTCTTGCTGTTCGTCCTGGCGCTGCTCCACTTGCTGCAGGCGCTGGGCGATCTGTTGGTCGAGGGCGAGGAAGGCATTGGCCGGGTCGTCGCCGAGGGCTTTGAGCACGTCGTCCGGCAGCACGCTGGCGAGGTCGCCGAGGCCTTGCTGCAGTTGTTGCTCGTCGCTGGCCAGGGCCTGGTGCTGCTGGTCCAGGTGGCGCTGGGCCTGCTGCTGCGCCTGTTCGGCAGCCTGCAACTGCTGGTTGAGGCGCGCGGCATCCTTTTGCAAGGCGAGCAGAGTGGCCTGGCGTTTCTCGTCCTGGCCGATCTGTTCCTCCAGGCGCTGCAACTGGCCCGCCAGCCAGCGGCTGCGGGCCTGGTCATCCTGTGGCGCGAGCGCGGGCCAGAGGCTGTGAGCCTGCACCTGCGCGACCTGGGCCTGCAACTGCTCGCCCAACTGCTGCTGTTGCTGCTGGTTGTCCTTGAGCTGGGCGTTGACCACGCCCAGCTGGGTGCGCAGTTCGACCAGCTTGCCGTTGAGGGTCTCGACCTGCTGCTGGGCTGCGGCTTCTTCGGCCTGGTCATGGCGGCCGAGGCTCTGCAACAGGGCCTCGGGTTGATGGAACGGGTGTTCGGCACTGCCGCACACCGGGCATGGTTCGCCGTCGCGCAACTGGCCGCGCAGTTCCTCGACGCTGGTGTTGCGCGCCAGGCGCTGGCGTTCGAGCAACTGGCGGGTCAGGTTGAGGGCCTGTTCGGCGGCTTCCAGCTCGGCCTTGGCCGCGGTGCCTTCGCCGATCAGTTGCTGGCGTTGCTGCATGGCCTGCTGTTGGCGCTCTTGCAGGGTGCCGAGCTGCTGGCGCAATTCCATCTCGCGGTCATGCAGGCGCGACAGTTCCTCGACCGCGCGCTGCTGCTTGCGGTTGTCCTGGAGCATGCCGCCGAGCAGGTCGATCTGTTCGGCCAGGGCCTGGGGCTCGGCCTTGGCTTCGCGGAACAGCAATTCGAAGGCATCGCGCTGGCTTTGCAACTGGGCGTTGGCTTGGCTGGCCTGGGCTTGCAGGCCGGGCAGCTCTTCACGGCCCTTGGCCAGGCGGCCGCCGATCAGCATCACCTGCTTGAGTTGCGGCAGGTAGGCCTGCCAGGCGCTGGCCAGCGTCGCCAGGTGCTGGCTGCCTTCCAGGGCGGCGTCGATCTGCGCCATCTGCTGCTGGCTGCGTTGCTGGTTTTCTTCCAGCTGCTGGAGCTGCTGCTGGCCTTCGGCGACCTGCTGTTCGGCGTTCTGGGCGCTGCTGCGTTGGGCGGTCAGTTCCTGGTCCAGGCGGGCCAGGTCGTTCTGGCCGGCGAACGCCTGGCGCAGGCGTGGGGCGTTCTCGCCATGCTCGGCCTGGCAGTGGGCCAGGGCCTGGCGGGCACTTTCCAAGGTCTGCTCGTGGGTGGTGGTCTGGCGGTGCAGCTCGTCCTGCTGACGCTGCTGCTCGTCGATCCGCGCGGCCAGGGACGTCAGTTGGGCGGCCAGGACCTGCTCGCGATGGAACTGATGGCGCTGTGGCGCCAGGCGTTCCAAGCGCTGCAGGTCGAGACGCTGCTCGGCGAGGTCTTGCCATTGCTGTTCGGCGCTTTGCAACGCCGTGGCAGCCTCGGCGTGCTGGGCCTGCAGCTGGTGTTGCAGGTTGAGCCAGCTCAGTTGCTGTTCCAGCTGGCGCTCGCCGGCCTGCTCGGCCTTGAACTGCTGCTGGGCCTGCTCCAGGCGCTGGTCCAGCTCGGCGCGCGCTTGCTCGGCCATGGGCAGCAGGTGGCTGGCGCGCTCCTTGAGGGCGTTGTGGGTTTCGCCGGTTTCGCGGGCCTTGCTGAAGGCGCGCTGGCCGAGGCGAGTGTAGATGGCAGTGTTGGTGAGCTTTTCCAGCAGTTCGCTGCGTTCCTTGTCGTCGGCCTTGAGGAACGCGCCGAACTCGCTCTGGGCCAGCATCACCGCACGGGTGAACTGCTCGAAATTCAGCCCCAGGCGGGCCTCGACCAGCTGCTTGTACTCGTTCTTGCCGCTGCCCAGCACCTGCTCGCTGTCCAGGTCGTAGAAGCTCTGGCGGCTGTGCTGCAACTTGCCGTTGGCCTTGTCGCGGGCGCGGTTGGCTTCCCAGCGGGCGCGGTAGCGGCGCCCGTCGATACCGACGAAGTCGACCTCGGCGAAGCCGCTGCCGGTGCCTCGGCGCAGCAGGTTGCGCGGGTCGGAGGTCGGGATCTCGCCGTCGGCGTCCGGCACCTTGGCCTCGCGGCCGATGTCGTTGAGCCGCGGCACGTTGCCGAACAGGGCCAGGCACAGGGCGTCGAGCAAGGTGCTCTTGCCGGCCCCGGTGGGCCCAGTGATGGCGAACAGGCCGGCGCTGGCCAGGGGTTCGGCGGTGAAGTCGATGTCGATCGGACCCGCCAGGGAGGCCAGGTTCTTCAGGCGGATGGCGAGAATCTTCATGGCTGTTCCTCTTCCAGCTGCACGTCCTGCAGCAGCAGGGCGAAGTCGGCCAGCACCTGCTCGTCGACGGGGTTGCCGTAGGCCTGTTCCCAGGCGCGGCTGAACAGGTCCTGCGGGGTCATCTGGGCCAATTCGACGAAGGCCTGGTCGTCGTCCTCCTGGCGCCCATGCCCGGCGTATTCAGCGCTGATGCGGATCAAGCGCACGGCCTTGCCATGCAGGGCGGTTTCGACCTGCTGGCGCAGGTCGGGCTGCGGTTCGTCCAGTTGCACGCGGACCTCCAGCCAGGGCTGGCGGTTGGGGTCTTCGAGCAGGTCGATCACCGGCAGCTCGGCGAGCTGTTCGAGCAGTTCGCCCAACGGCGCCGGGCCAATGCGCTGCAAGGCCACGGCACGCGGCACCGGACGCGGTTCGACACTGACCAGCTCGGCGCCGTCGAGCTCGACTTCCAGCACTTGGTGCGGGTAGTTGATCTCGGCGAACGACAGCGGAATCGGCGAGCCGCTGTAGCGGATGCGGTTTTCCCGGTTGACCTTCTGCGGTTTGTGCAGGTGACCGAGCGCGACATAGCTGATGGCCTTGTCGAACAGCTTGGCCGGCAGGGCCTCGGCGTTGCCGATGATCAGGCTGCGCTCGGAGTCCTCGGACACCGAGCCGCCGGCCATGTGCGCATGGCTGATGGCGATCAGTGCCTGGCCCTTCTTGCGCTTTCGTTGCGCGGCGGCGATCAGCTGCTGGTGAACCTGGGTGATGCCTTGCAGGTAGTCGTCACCCAGTTGCGGCCCGGTGACTTCTGCGGGGCGCAGGAACGGCAGCGCCAGGCACCAGGCCTCGACCTTGCCGCGGGCGTTGCTCAGCGGGATCAGCAGGCGCTCGGCGTCCAGCTGGCCTTCGTCGAGCCAGTGCACCCGGCCCAGGGCATGGGTGCGCAGGCGACGCATCAGTGCGGCGGGCAGCTCGATGCGCGAGCCGGAATCGTGGTTGCCGGCGATCATCACGATGTCCAGCTTCGGCTGTTGCTCGTGGGCCTGGACGATGAAGTCGTAGAGGCGCTCCTGGGCTTTGACCGGCGGGTTGACCGTGTCGAAGATGTCGCCAGCGATCAGCAGCGCATCGGGCTGGCGCAGGCGCAGTTGGCCAAGCAGCCAGTCGAGGAAGCAGGCGTGTTCGAAATCGCGTTCCTGGCCGTGCAGGCTTTGGCCCAGGTGCCAGTCGGAGGTGTGAAACAGACGCATGGATGACCTGTTGGTGTCGATTCGGGGCAAGCGGGGAGGGCGGGTATGGTAACTCAGATGGGGAGGGTTGGGCGGTGTGGCGGCGGCGGAAATCGCAGGTGATTGGTTCAGGGTTTGCAGTGTGGCGGAGATCGAGCGCCGCGCGGGCGGCGCTCGATATCAGCGGCAGTGCACCTCTAGCGTCGAACACCGCGAAGCGCCAAGACTCACTTCGGATAAAGCGGCGGCAAACTGCCATTCTCCGCCGTCGGCAGCAGCACCTGCTCGGCCGGCGGAATGGCGCCGATCGCCCGCCACAGCTCCTCCCCCTGCCAATACTGGCCACTCTCGCTGTACAGTGCCCCGTTCAGCCCATCCAGCGCATCGGAAAGCGGCACGAAGCGCGCCGCCATCTCGGCCAGGGTTTCCGGCTGCTGGCGGGCCCAGGCGTCCAGGGCCTGGCGGGTGGCCTGGGGGTCGTTAGCCAGGCACGCGCGCTTGAGGTCGTCGAGCAGGGTGCGCGGGCTCGGGCCGTTCTGCGCCGCGCGCAGCACCGCCGGTTGCGAGCGGGCTCGCCACCACAGGGCGAAGCCCAGCAGCGTGGTCAGGGCGAACACCAGGGTCGCCAGCTGCCAGGGCCAGAGCAGGGTGCTGGCGCTGCTGTTGTCGCCCACCGGCGTCTCGGCGCTCAGCGCCGGGTTGTCCTGCACGCTCAGGGTACGAGCCGGCAGGCTGCTGTGTTCCAGGTGGTCCTCGCGGGTGTTCCACCAGGTGACTTCCAGTGCCGGCAGGGCCAGTTCGCCACTGTGGGTAGGTACCAGCGCCTCGCGTTCCTCGCGGTTGGCGGTCATGCCGCGTTCGTTGATGTCGTTGCGCAGCAGGGGTTGGTCGGGGTAGCGGCGCAGGCCGTTGATCTCGGTGGCGGGCAGAGGGGGCAGCTGGGTGCTGGACAAGCCTTCGGCACGCAGGGTGATGCTGCGGGTCAGCGAATCGCCGATCTGCGTGGGCTGGCTGGCGGGGTCTGGGTTCCAGTGTTCTTCCAGGCTCAGGGCCCGCGCCGGCAGCCAGGGGGTGTCGGCCGGCCAGGCTGCGGGGATCGGACGCACGGCAATACGCAATGGCAGCGAGCTGACCTGCACCTGGCGGCCGGCACGGGCTCCGGCCGCTTGTGATGCGCCGTCGGCGGCGGTGGCAGTGAAGGTCAGCGGAGGGATCTCGAGGCTACCGCTCTGCTGCGGGTAGACCACGTAGCGGGTCTCGATCACCCCGTGGCGCACACCGTTGATTTCCTTTTCGTAGGTGCGCGACTCACCCAGCGGCTCGACCTTGGCGTTCTCCAACTGCAGTGGGCTGAGGCTACTGTCGTCATACAGCGACACCGAATGGTAGATGCGCAGGGTCAGCACCACCTGGGCCTGGACGTAGACCTGCTGGCTGTCCACCGTCGCTTCGACGAAGACCTGCTTGGCGCTGTCCGGGCGGCTGGCGTCGGCTTGCAGCACCTGCAGGTCGATGGCCTGGCTGTGCGACTGGCCCAGCTGCAACTCAGGAATGCGCAGGCTACCGCTGCGCCGGGGCAGGAGGGTGATGATCCAGCGGGTGCTGGCGCGGGTTTCGCCGTCGAGCGTATGCAGGCTGTTGAGCTGGCGTGTGGCGCGCACCTCGAAGTCGCCCTCCAGGGCGCGCAGGTCGGGTTTGCCGAACTGGGTCACGTCCTGGCTTTCGAGGGTCAGTTCGAAGGTTTCGCCAGCTTCCAGGCGGTCGCGGTCGACACTGGCCTGCAGGCTCGGCGCGGCCTGGGCCATCACGCTGCACAGCAGGCTGAAGAGAAAGACGCCGAAGCGACTCATCGTGGGTTTTCCTGATGCAATTGCTGTTCATACCAGAATTTGCGCCGCAGCAGCTCCGCCGGGTTGTCGGGGATCTCCCGCAGCCATTGTTCCAGGGCCTGGCGCTGTTCGGCGTCGAGGCTGGCGGACTCCGGGCGCTGCGGTGGCCGGGTGATGCTGTCGTCGTCGCCACCGGGATTGCTGCCGGGGGCGGCCTGGCTGCTGCCGTTACTGTCGCCGGATTGCTGGGCTGCGGCCTGTTCGTCGCTGCCGGGCGTGCCCTGGGCCGGGTTGCTGGCCGAGCTGCTGTTGCCGTCGGTGTCGTTGCTCGGTGTGCCCTGGGCGTCGCTGCTGGCCGGTTGCTGTTCGGCCTGGCCTTCGCGCTGCTGCAGAAGTTGCTGTACCAGCGCCTGGTTGTCCAGTGCCGGTTGCAGGTCGGGCTGACGTTCCAGGGCCTGCTCGTAGGCATCCAGCGCGGCTTCCAGTTCGCCGCTACGGGCCAGGGCGTTGCCTCGATTGTAGTGTGCCGCAGCGCTGTCGTGCAGGGCGAAGGCCTGGGCGGCGCCGGCGTAGTCGCCGGCCTGGTACAGCGCCATGCCACGCCACAGGGGGTTGGTGAAATGCCGCGCCGCATCCGCCGGGCGCTGTTGCTCGAGCAGGCGTTGGCCCTGCTGGTCGGGCCGCAGCCACAGGTCATCGAAGCCCATGGCCTGGCTCGGCTGCGGCAGGGCCAGCAGCAGTGGCAGGCAGAACAGCCAGCCGCGGCGCCCGGCGCAGGCCGCCAGCAACAGCAACGGCAGCAGGAGCCAGTAGCCTTGGTCGGCCCAGCGGTCGAGCTGCAGGTTCTGGCCGTCGCTGCGCAGGTTGTGCGGCGTGTCGAACAGGCCCAGGCCGCGCAGGTCGAGGTCGTCGATGCGGGCGTGGCGGTAGCGCCCGCCGGTGCCGCTGATGAAGGCCTTGAGCCCGGCGCTGTCCAGGCGTGGCACGAGGATGCCGCCCTGGTCGTCCTTGAGGTATTCGCCATTGGCTTGGCGCACCGGTGCGCCTTCGCGGCTGCCGATACCCAGCATCAGCAGGCTCGGGCCCTGGCGACCGAGGGCCTTGACGATGCCCTGGCGCTCATCCGCGTCAAGTGCCGAGCCCACCAGCAGCAGGCGGCCCTGGCCCAGGCCGCTCTGGGCCAGCAGGGCGAGGCCTTTTTGCACGGCCAGGTCGGCGCGTTGGCCGGGTTGCGGCATGATCGACGGGTCGATGGCTTCGAGCAGGTTGCGCGTGGTGCCGAGGTCGTCGGACAGCGGCACCAGGGTGTGCGCGGAGCCGGCATAGACGATCAAGGCGGTCTGGCTGTCGCGGCGGTGTTCGAGCAGGTCGAGGATCTTGCGTCGCGCCTGCTCCAGGCGGTTGGGCGTGGCGTCCTCGGCGAGCATCTGCGGGGTCAGTTCGAGCAGTATCACCAGTGGGTCGGCCGGGCGTTGCCGGGTTTCCTCCAGGCGCTGCCAGCTCGGCCCGAGCAGGGCCAGCACCACCAGCAACCAGGCCAGGCCCAGGGCCACCCACGGCAACTTGCTGTTGCTGCCGCTGCCTCCGCCGAGCAGTACTGGATGGAAAGCTGGGGGCAGGATCATCTGCCAGCGACCGGCGCGCTTGCGCCGGTGCCACAGCTTGAACAGCAGCCAGCCGAGCAGCGGCACCAGCAGCAACCACAGCGGGCGTAGCCATTGCGGCCAGAGTTCGATCATCGCCGCCTCCTCAGGCGCAGGCGCTTGAGGCGCTGGCGCCATTCGGGGTGGGGTTGCAGGAAACGTGGCTTGCGCAGTGCCCGTTGCAGCAGGTTGTCCGGCCACAGCGTAGCCGCCACCAGCAGCACGCTGAGCAGCAGCGCCAGGGCCAGTGGCCAGGCGTAGAGTTCGCTGGCGGTGCGGGTCTGGGTCGGTTGCTGGGCGACGGGCTCAAGTTGGTCGAGGGTGTCGCCGATGGCGTCCAGCTCGGCGCCATCGTGGGCGCGGAAGTAGGCACCGTGGGTCAGCTCGGCGATTTCCCTGAGCGAGGCTTCGTCCAGGTCCAGGCTCGGGTTCAGCCCCAGCAGGCCCGGTGTGCCGCTGGCCTCGGGGTTGGCACCGATGCCGATGGTGTAGATGCGCACCCCCTCCTGGGCGGCCAGGCGCGCGGCGGTCAGCGGGTGGATCTGCCCGCCGTTGTTGGCGCCATCGGTGACCAGTACCAGCACCCGGCTCTGTGCCGGGCGCATGCGCAGGCGCTTGACCGCCAGGCCGATGGCGTCGCCGATGGCGGTGTTCTTGCCGGCGATGCCGATCTGCGCCTCGTCGAGGAAGGTGTGCACGGTGCGCCGGTCGAAGGTCAGCGGTGCCTGCAGGTAGGCCTGGCTGCCGAACAGGATCAGGCCGATCCGGTCGCCTTCGCGGTGTTGCAGGAAGTCGCCGAGCAGCGCCTTGACCAGGTCGAGGCGGCTGATGTCTTCGCCCTGCCACTGCATGTCGGGGAAGTCCATCGAGCCGGACACGTCCACCGCCACCAGCAGGTCGCGGCCACTGGCGGCCACCGGTACCGGCTCGCCCAGCCATTGCGGACGCGCGGCGGCCAACAACAGCAGCAACCAGATGATCATGAACGGCAACTGCTGGCGCAGGGTCGGCAGGTTCAGCCGCGCGCGGCGCCCGGCCAGGCCCTCGAGCTCGCGCAGGAAGCTGACCTTGAGCACCGGCTCGCCGCTGTCGGCGGCCGGCAGCAGCAGGCGTGCCAGCCAGGGCAGCGGCAGCAGTACCAGGAGCCACGGCCAGGCGAGCTCAAACATGTTTGCGAATCCAGGTTTCGACCGCCTGGGCGAGCCCGGCGATGGCCTTGTCGTCGAGCCGGCATTCAGGCTTGTAGGCGCCTTCGACCAGTACCATCCAGCGGGTCAGGCCGGCGGCAGGGCAGCGGTTATCGAGAAACGCCAGCCACTGGCGGCCGTTGAGGGTGTGGCTGTTGGCCCCAGGGTAGTGGTTGCGGCACAGCCGCTTGAGCAGGGCGTTGATCTGCTGCAGCCAGGCACCGGCCGGCGCACCGTCATACGGGCGCGGCAGGCGCGCGAGTTCGGCCAGGGCGGCGACGCGCACCGGGTCCAGGGGTTGTTCGGCGCGCACCACCCGGCGCTTGCCCGGGCGCCAGTGAGGCAGGCGCCACAGGCCCCAGCCAAGCAGCGGCAGCAGGGCCAGCAGCAGCCACCAGCCGGGCGCTGGCGGCCACAGGCCGATCGCCGGCGGGGCGATCAGCGGTTGCAACTGGTCCAGCGGGTTCACGGTTGGCTCCCGGGGCGCTGGGCGTTGGTGTGCTCGCGCAGTTGCTCGATCATTTCGCTCTGGGTGCTCAGCGGCATCAGCAGGATACGCAGTTTCTGCGCCATCAGTTCCCAGCGTTCCCCCCGCGCCTCGGCCTGCTGGCGGTAGGCCTGGCGCAGGCTGGCGTCCAGGGTGTCGAGTTCGAGCTGCCGGCCCCGCTGGGCGAAGCGCAGCAGGCCGGCTGCCGGCAGGGCATGGTCGAGCGGGTCGCTGACCGGCATCAGCAGCAGGTCGCAATGCCGCGAGAGCATGGCCAGGTGCTGTTCGGCCTGTGCGCTCAGCGAGCGCTCGTCGCAGATGACGATGGCCAGGCTGCCGGGGCGCAGCACCTCACGTGCCCGGCGCAGGGCCAGGCCGAGGTTGTCGGTGTGCGGCGCGGCTTCGGTGTGCAGCGCCTGGTTGGCCCGGGCCAGGCGGTTGAGCAGTTGCAGCAGGCTCTGCTTGCTGCGTCGCGGCTTGATCTCGTGGTGTTCGTGGTCGCCGAACACCAAACCGCCAATGCGGTCGTTGTGGCCCAGCGCGGCCCAGCCGAACAACGCTGCGGCCTGGGCGGCGAGCACCGACTTGAACATCAGCCCCGAGCCGAAGAACAGCCGATGGCTCTGCTCGACGAGGATGAAGATCGGCCGCTCGCGTTCCTCATGGAACAGCTTGGTGTGCGGCTCCTGGGTGCGCGCGGTGACCCGCCAGTCGATGTTGCGCACGTCGTCGCCGGCCTGATACACCCGCACCTGGTCGAAGTCGACCCCGCGTCCGCGCAGCTTGGAGTGGTGCAGGCCCACCAGCGGGCTGCGCTGGCCGGGCCGGGAAAACAGCTGGATCTCCCGCACGCGATGGCGCATGTCGATCAGCTCGGCGAGGCCGATGCGGATGCCGGGTTCGGCCTGCGGCGTGGTGGGCATGGGCTCAGGCAACGGCGACGACGTCGAGGATGCGCTGGACCACCCGGTCCTGGTCGATCCCCGCGGCCTCGGCTTCGAACGACAGGATGATGCGGTGACGCAGCACGTCGAACAGCACGGCCTGGATGTCCTCGGGGCTGACGAAGTCGCGCCCGGCCAGCCAGGCATGGGCGCGTGCGCACCGGTCCAGGGCGATCGAGCCGCGCGGGCTGGCGCCGTAGGCGATCCAGTCGGCCAGCTCGGCGTCGAACTTGGCCGGGGTACGCGTGGCCATCACCAGCTGCACCAGGTATTCCTCCACCGCGTCGGCCATGTACAGCCCGAGGATTTCCTTGCGCGCGGCGAAGATCGCCTGCTGGCTGACCCGGCGCTCGGGCTTGACCTCACCACCCAGGGCCTCGCCCCGGGCCTGGAGCAGGATGCGGCGTTCGACTGCGGCATCCGGGAAGCCGATCTTCACATGCATGAGGAACCGGTCGAGCTGGGCTTCGGGCAGCGGGTAGGTGCCTTCCTGCTCGATCGGGTTCTGCGTGGCCATGACCAGAAACAGCGGCGACAGCTCGTAGGTGCTGCGCCCGACGCTGACCTGGCGTTCGGCCATGGCCTCGAGCAGGGCTGACTGGACCTTGGCCGGGGCGCGGTTGATTTCGTCGGCCAGCACCAGGTTGTGGAAGATCGGCCCCTGCTGGAACACGAAGCTGCCGGTTTCCGGGCGGTAGATCTCGGTGCCGGTGATGTCGGCCGGGAGCAGGTCGGGGGTGAACTGGATACGGTGGAACTGCGCTTCGATGCCTTCGGCGAGCTCCTTGATGGCCTTGGTCTTGGCCAGGCCCGGCGCGCCCTCCACCAGCATG
This sequence comes from Pseudomonas sp. S31, assembly GCF_016648105.1. Lineage (GTDB taxonomy): Bacteria > Pseudomonadota > Gammaproteobacteria > Pseudomonadales > Pseudomonadaceae > Aquipseudomonas. The sequence continues at coordinate 49,947 of NZ_JACVVE010000027.1, forward strand.
TGGCCGTCGGCCAGCAGCACGATCAGCAGGCGTTCGACCAGCTTCTCCTGACCTAGGATCTGGGAGGAAAGAAAGGTGCGCAGCGCGATCAGCGCTTCACGGTGTTCCATCGGCGACGGTTCCTGGGTTTGCGCCAGGGCGAGCGCTTTGGGCAGGCGGCCTGGCAGGGGGTGATACTTTAATCTATCCGGGGGGGCGCCGACCAATGCGGGGCGGGATTTTTATGGTTCTTCGGGGATTGGTGGGGGGCTGGATTTGGGCTTGGCTTGAGGATTGTAGTGGTGCGTGGATCGCGCGCCGCCCGCGCGGCGCGCGATCTCATAGGCGCCCCATCCCTATCGGCGAACCCTCCCCGACAACTCGAGAAGAACCATTTCCATACACAACGGCGCGTCGATTTTTTCCGTATGCCTTTGCGCATTCGCTGATTTGCCCGCCCCGCGACTGCGGGCTTGCTGGTTGCTCCTGATCCTGCTGGAAGGCAACCATGAACGAGCAGCTAGGCTCATACGCGCTGCGTGTGGGCATTTTTTTCGACGGCACGGGCCACAACCAATACAACCTGCAGGCCGGCGGAGCTGGCGACGGCGAGAGTTATCGCAACGCGCGCACCAACGTCGCCCATCTGCATGCGCTGTATCCACAAGGGCTGGTAGGTGACCGGGCCTACTGCAAACGCTATGTGCAAGGTGTCGGTACCCGCACCGGCGCAGCCGACTCGGCTTATGCCCAGGCGACGGGAAGGGGGACGATGGGGGTCGAGGCCCAGGTGTCGCAGGCGCTGGAATGGACCCTCGAACAGCTGGACCGGCAGGGCAAGGCGGTGCCCATCGAAGTCGACCTGTTCGGTTTCAGTCGTGGCGCAGCGGCGGCGAGGGATCTGGCCAACCGCCTGGATCCTGGGCACTGTGCGATCAATTTCATCGGCCTGTTCGACACCGTCGCCGCGATCATCGCGCCGCTGCGCGGCGATTTCGATCCCGCCGATGCACGGCATGCCGACCTGCGTCTGGGGCTGCCGGCGGGTATCGCCCGGCAGGTGGTACAGCTGGTGGCCCAGGACGAGCAGCGGCATAACTTCCCCTTGCTGCGCAGTGGCAACGATATCGTCGTGCCTGGGGCGCACGGCGATGTCGGCGGGGGCTACGAACTGTCGATGCGCGAGCAGGTGCGGTTGAGCAAGCCATATTCCAGCCGTGTGAGCCAGGACACCCCGGTGCACCGGACCCCGGCCTACGCGCAGGCCGACGCCTTGCGCGAGTCGGTCCTTGCCGAGCTGGGCGAGCCGGCGCCGCAGGTATTGAGCTGGGAGGTGCCTGCCGGAGCGCAGAAGCAGGTGTATGCCACGGCGTATCGGGAACGTGAGGTGCTGGGCCACCTGTCGCGGGTGTACCTGAGCATCATGCGCGAACTGGGCGTGCGCGGCGGGGTGCCGTTCGCAGGGTTGAACGCAGAGCAGGTGCAGTTGCCGGGAGAGTTGCAGGTGATCAGTGACAAGCTGCATGAATTCGCCTTGGGGCCTGCTGCGCCGTTGCGGCTTACGGCTGAAGAGCAGGCGCTGCTGCGTGGCAAGTACGTGCATACCTCGGCGAACTGGAATGCCCTGCGCGGGTTGGACAGCAGTGCGCTGGATTTCCTGTATGTGAACCGGCCGGCCGAGGGGGGCAGGGTGATGCATGACAATCCGCTGGGCTGATGAGGGCGGCGGAGGCTTCTTCGCGGGTAAACCCGCTCGTACAGGTGTGGATAGCCTGTAGGAGCGGGTTTACCCGCGAAGAGGCCGGCACTGCCTCAGCAGGTCAGTTCTTCGAGGTCGAGTGCTTGCGCCCCTGGTCACACAGCGCGAACACCAACACCAGCACCCCGGAAATCGCCAGGATCACCGCCACGCCATCGGTGGAATGGGTCGCCGACCCGGCCACCAGCGCCAGGCCGCCCAGCGGGGCCAGGCCACCGGCCACCGCAGTACCGATCTCGCGCCCGGTGCCGAAACCCGAGGCGCGGGTCTGGGTCGGGAACTGACGGCTGAGGAACGAGCCCTGTGGGGCGAACATCATCGGTGCGAGAATCCCGGTGCCAATGGCGATGGCGACGTAGATCAAGGTCGGCTCACCGGTGCTCAGCAGTTCCAGGAACGGATACGCGAACAGCGCCGACAGCACGCCGCCGAGCATCAGCACGGTCTTGCTGCTCCAGCGGTCGCACAGCCAGCCGAAGAACGGCACGGCGAAGATCGCCACCAGGCTGGCGATGGTCACCGACAGCGAGGTGACATGCGCCTCGACGCCCTTGAACTGGGTCAGGTAGGCCAGCGAGAAGGTCTTGAAGATATAGCTCAGGGCGTTGTAGCCGATGGCCACGAAGAACACCACGGCCAGGCCCTTGAGGTCATTCCTCAACAGCAGCTTGAGCGGCGATACCTGCGGCTTGTCATCCTGCTGGTCGAGTTTGTTGAAGTCCGGCGTCTCGGGAATGCTCTTGCGCACCCACAGGCCGATCGCCACCAGCGCGATACTGGCTATGAATGGAATGCGCCAGCCTCCGGCCAGGAGGAAGTCGTTGCCATTCATGGTCAGCAGGTACACGGTCAGCGACGACAGCAGCAGGCCCAGGTTCAGGCCCAGCGCCGGCCAGGCCCCCTGGCTGCCGCGCTTGCCTTCGCTGGCGTGTTCGTACGACGTCACGGCGGCGCCGGACAGTTCGGCACCGGCGCCGAGGCCCTGGATGATGCGGATCACCACCAGCAGGATCGGCGCCCACATGCCGATCGAGGCGTAGCTTGGGATCAGCCCGATCAGGGCGGTGCACACGCCCATCATGCAGAAGGTGATCACCAGTACGTGCTTGCGGCCGAAGCGGTCGCCCAGGTAGCCGAACAGGATGCCGCCGAAGGGGCGGGCGATGAAGCCGATGGCGAAGGTCGAGAAGGCCAGCAGCGAGGCCACTGCCGGGTTGCTGGCATCGAAGAAGATCTTCGAGAACACGATCGCCGCCATGGTCGCGTAGAGGTAGAAGTCGTACCACTCCAGCATCGAGCCGAAGATGGTCGCCGCCGCCACCTTGCGCAGGCGCTTGCGTTGTTGCTGTGGGGTCTCGTGCGCGGCTGGGGCCGCCTCATGTACTGACATGGGTATTCCTTGTTGTCTTTGTAATCGATGGGTGCAGCAGGTTCAGCGGGCCTTGAGGATCTTCTCGGCGATCATCTGGCCGATGGGGATGGCCGAAGTGGCAGCCGGCGAAGGGGCATTGCAGACATGCACCATGCGCGGGGTCTCGGCGAACAGGAAGTCGTGCACCAAGGTGCCGTCGCGCATCACCGCCTGGGCGCGGATCCCGGCCTCATAGGGCAGCAGGTCCTCGACCTGCAGCGACGGGCAGTACTTGCGGCACTGCTCCAGGTAACCGCGCTTGAACAGCGAGTTCTTCATCTCGGTGGTGCCGGAGCCGAGGTTGTTCCAGATGGTTTTCCAGAAACCGGGGAAGCGCGCGTACTCGGCCACGTCGCGCCAGTTCACCGACAGGCTGGGGTAGCCCTCGCGGGCAAAACCGAGCACGGCATTGGGGCCGACGGTGACACTGCCGTCGATCATCCGCGTCAGGTGCACGCCGAGGAACGGCAGTTCCGGGTCGGGGATCGGGTAGATCAGATGATTGACGATCTGGTTCTTGCTCGCCGGCAGGCGGTAATACTCGCCACGGAAGGGGATGATCTGGTGGTCGATCCTGACCCCGGCCAGGCGCGCCAGGCGGTCCGACTGCAGGCCGGCGCAGGCGACCAGCTGGCGGGCACGCCAGGTCTGCTGGTGATCGGCAATCTCGACATGTTCGCCGCGTTCGCTGATGGCGCGCACGGTGGTGGACAGGCGCACTTCGCCGCCGGCTTTCTCGATCACCCGGGCCATGGCATCGCACACCTGCTTGTAGTCGACGATACCGGTGGTGTCGACGAACAGCGCGCCGAGGCCGGCGATGTTCGGTTCACGACGCTTGAGCTCGGCAGCGTCGAGGCGGTCGACCTTCAGGCCGTTCTGCCGCGAGCGTTCGTGCAACGCGCCCATGCGTTGCAGTTCCAGCGCATTGGAGGCCACCAGCAGTTTGCCGCAGACATCGAAGGCGATGCCGTGCTCGCTGCAGAAGTCCTTGGTGGCCTGGGCGCCGCGTTTGCACAACTCGGCCTTGAGGCTGCCCGGGGCATAGTAGATGCCGGCGTGGATCACGCCACTGTTGTGGCCAGTCTGGTGCAAGCCCAGGCTGGCCTCTTTTTCCAGAATCAGCAAGGAGGCGCCAGGGCGCTGTTCGAGCAGGGCCATCGCCGTGGCGAGGCCCACGATGCCGCCGCCGATGATGCAATAGTCGTAGGTCATGCTGGGGTACCTTGGTGCGCTTGTCAGTGGATCTGCTTATCAGGTTGTCAGACTAATTAATGCGTTAAAAAGACCGCGCCCGGTCGTCATGGCCAGGGCTCCGGTCAGTCGAGGGCAGGCAGGTCGATGTGCAGGCGTTTGGCCGAGGCGCGCAGGTGTGCTTCGGCGCATGCGGCGGCAGCCAGGCGATCGCCGTCGGCGATGGCCTGGTACAGTGCCTGGTGCTCGCGGTTGGCGTCGGCCGAACCGCCCTGCGAATGGACGGCGGAGTTTTCCCAGGCCGTGCGCCGGGCACTGGCCAACTGGCCACCGATGAAGTCATGAAAGGCCACGAAGTAGTCGTTCTTGCTGGCGGCAGCGATGGCCCGGTGGAAGGCCACGTCGGCGGCCGAGGCACTGGCGAAGTCGCTGCGCTTGTCGAGCATGGCCTGCAGGGCCTGGGCCATGCAGGCCAGGTCGGCGTCATCACGGCGACGCGCGGCGATGGCTGCGGCCTGGGTCTCGATCCACAGGCGCATCTCGAACATCTGCACCAGGTCGGGCTTGCTGCCCACGCTCCCGGGGAAACGGAACACCGTGCCCTTGGGCGTCTGCGAAATATAGGAGCCGAGCCCGCGCCGGGCGATCAGCACGCCGTCTGCCTTGAGCTGCGCCACCGCCTCGCGCACCACCGAGCGGCTGACGTTCAGCTGTTCGGCCAGTTGCTGTTCGGTGGGAAGGCGCGACTCGGCGGCCAGGCGGCCGGAGTCGATCTCGGCGCGAATGGCGCCGACGACCCGTTCGACCAGGGTGTCGGGGCGCTGCAGCTCTAGCATGGAAACGGTTGCCTAATGGTCAGGTTGTCAGACAATGCCTGGGCGGGTGTTGGGTTGTCAATGATTTCAAAATGTTAGGTTTAGGTCTGCGCGGCCCTGCTTACATCAAAGCTCGCTGACGAACGTCCCGGTCCCATCGAGGATATTACGCAACGTCAACGCCACCTCTTCCAGGTCGGTGCCCGCAGATGTCAGCACGATCTCCAGCGATTCGTCGCCTTTCAGCGCATCTCGATCACCCGCAGCCACCTCGATCAACAACCGCTGGGCGCTCAGCGTGACCTTCAGGCCATCCAGGGTCGACGGCTCGTCGTCCAGGGTCAGGTCGACGGTGTCCTCGTCCGGGTACCGCGTCAGCAGGAACATCTGACCCTTGTCGCTGTGGCAGCACAGGGTCGCCATGTTGTCTTCCTCGTCGTCGCAAGGGGTGGCGAACAGCAGGGCGGTCTTGATGTGCATGGCAGGGCTCGGACTGAAAGAAATGAAAGGGAATTCTGACAGCCCCAGGCATATCCATAAACGTAAAGTTTCCACCCTTTGACCGAAATTGTCGCAGCACCGCAAGCGGCGGTGACCACTCAGTCGTTAAGCTTCGACGAGCCCTGGACGTGCCCGCACGTTCAACGCCCTGTTTTTCACCGTTCGCCTTGCCACGGGTTGGCTATCGTTGATCCGTAGCCGGCGCACGCATGCGACGCTCCAACTACGACAAAGCCCAAGCGGAGTACCACAGATGGCGTTTTTCACCGCAGCCAGCAAAGCCGACTTCCAGCATCAACTGCAAGCGGCCCTGGCGCAGCACATCGGCGAACAGGCACTGCCACAAGTGGCCCTGTTCGCCGAGCAGTTCTTCGGCATCATCTCTCTGGACGAACTCACCCAGCGGCGCCTGTCCGACCTGGCCGGCTGTACCCTGTCGGCCTGGCGCATCATCGAGCGCTTCGACCCTGAGCAGCCGCAGGTGCGGGTGTACAACCCCGACTACGAGCGCAATGGCTGGCAGTCGACGCACACCGTGGTCGAGGTGCTGCACCACGACTTGCCGTTCCTGGTCGACTCGGTGCGTACCGAGCTCAACCGCCGTGGCTACAGCATCCACACCCTGCAGACCACCGTGCTGAGCGTGCGCCGTGGCGCCAAGGGCGAACTGCTCGAACTGCTGCCCAAGGGTACCCAGGGCGAGGGCGTGCAGCATGAATCGCTGATGTTCCTGGAAATCGACCGTTGCGCCAACGCCGCCGAGCTGCAGGTGCTGGCCCGCGAGATCGAGCAGGTACTGGCCGAAGTGCGGGTGGCGGTGGCCGACTTCGAGCCGATGAAGGCCAAGTTGCGCGAGGTGGTGGCACAGGTCGAGCAGACCGCATACGGCCCGGCGCAGCACGAGAAGGGCGAGGTCAAGGCGTTCCTCGAATGGCTGCTGGACAACCACTTCACCTTCCTCGGCTACGAGGAATTCACGGTCCAGGGCGACAGCGCCGGCGGCCAGATGGTCTACGACCCGCAGTCGTTCCTCGGCCTGCCGCGACGCCTGCGCGTGGGCCTGACCGCCGAGGAGCTGCGCATCGAAGACTACGCCGTGGCCTATCTCAACGAGCCACTGCTGCTGTCGTTCGCCAAGGCCGCGCTGCCTAGCCGCGTGCACCGCCCGGCCTACCCGGACTACGTGTCCATTCGCCAGCTGGACGCCGACGGCAAGGTCATCAAGGAATGCCGTTTCATGGGCCTGTACACCTCTTCGGTGTATGGCGAGAGCGTGCGCTCCATTCCCTACATCCGCGTCAAGGTCGCCGAGGTCGAGCGCCGCTCGGGCTTCGACGCCAAGGCGCACCTGGGCAAGGAGCTGGCCCAGGTGCTCGAGGTGCTGCCGCGCGACGACCTGTTCCAGACGCCGATCGACGAGTTGTTCAGCACGGTGATGTCGATCGTGCAGATCCAGGAGCGCAACAAGATCCGCGTGTTCCTGCGCAAGGACCCGTACGGGCGCTTCTGCTACTGCCTGGCCTACGTGCCACGGGAAATCTACTCCACCGAGGTGCGCCAGAAGATCCAGCAGGTGCTGATGGAGCGCCTGAAGGCCAGCGACTGCGAGTTCTGGACCTTCTTCTCCGAGTCGGTGCTGGCACGGGTGCAGCTGATTCTGCGGGTCGACCCGAAGAACCGCATCGACATCGACCCCCAGCAGCTGGAAAAGGAAGTGGTCCAGGCCTGCCGCTCGTGGCAGGACGACTACACCGCGCTGGTCATCGAGAACCTCGGCGAAGCCCAGGGCACCAACGTGCTCGGCGACTTCCCCAAGGGCTTCCCGGCCGGCTACCGCGAGCGCTTCCCGGCGCACTCTGCGGTGGTCGACCTGCAACATGTGCTGGCCTTGTCGGAGACCAAGCCGCTGGTGATGAGCTTCTACCAGCCGCTGACACGCCTGGGCGAGCGCCTGCTGCACTGCAAGCTGTACCACGCCGATACGCCGCTGGCGCTGTCCGACGTGCTGCCGATCCTGGAGAACCTCGGCCTGCGCGTGCTCGGCGAGTTCCCCTACCGCCTGCGTCACGTCAGTGGCCGTGAGTACTGGATCCATGACTTCGCCTTCACCTACAGCGAAGGCCTGAGCCTGGATATCCAGCAGCTCAACGACACCCTGCAGGATGCTTTCGTGCACATCGTCAACGGCGACGCCGAGAACGATGCTTTCAACCGCCTGGTGCTGACCGCCGGCCTGCCGTGGCGTGACGTGGCCCTGCTGCGCGCCTACGCCCGCTACCTCAAGCAGATCCGCCTGGGCTTCGACCTGGGCTACATCGCCAGCACGCTGAACAACCACACCGATATCGCCCGCGAGCTGACCCGGTTGTTCAAGACCCGCTTCTACCTGGCGCGCAAGCTTGGTCAGGACGACCTGGACGACAAGCAGCAGCGCCTGGAGCAGGCGATCCTCACCGCGCTGGACGACGTCCAGGTGCTCAACGAGGACCGCATCCTGCGCCGCTACCTGGACCTGATCAAGGCCACCCTGCGCACCAACTTCTACCAGCCCGACGGCAACGGCCAGGCCAAGTCGTACTTCAGCTTCAAGTTCAACCCCAAGCTGATTCCCGAATTGCCCAAGCCGGTGCCGAAGTTCGAGATCTTCGTCTACTCGCCGCGGGTCGAGGGCGTGCACCTGCGCTTTGGCAACGTCGCCCGTGGCGGCCTGCGCTGGTCGGACCGCGAGGAAGACTTCCGCACCGAGGTGCTCGGCCTGGTCAAGGCCCAGCAGGTGAAGAACTCGGTGATCGTGCCGGTGGGCGCCAAGGGCGGCTTCCTGCCTCGGCGCCTGCCGCTGGGTGGCAGCCGCGACGAGATCGCCGCCGAGGGCGTGGCCTGCTACCGCATCTTCATCAGCGGCCTGCTCGACATCACCGACAACCTCAAGGACGGCGGGGTGGTCCCGCCGGCCAACGTGGTGCGCCACGATGACGACGACCCCTACCTGGTGGTGGCGGCCGACAAGGGCACCGCGACCTTCTCCGACATCGCCAACGGTATCGCCATCGACTATGGCTTCTGGCTGGGGGACGCCTTCGCTTCCGGGGGCTCTGCCGGCTACGACCACAAGAAGATGGGCATCACCGCCCGTGGTGCCTGGGTCGGGGTGCAGCGCCACTTCCGTGAACGCGGCATCAACGTGCAGCAGGATCCGATCACCGTGATCGGCATCGGCGACATGGCCGGCGATGTGTTCGGCAACGGCCTGTTGATGTCCGACAAGCTGCAACTGGTGGCGGCCTTCAACCACCTGCACATCTTCATCGACCCCAACCCGGACCCGGCCACCAGCTTTGCCGAGCGCCAGCGCCTGTTCGACCTGCCGCGTTCGGCCTGGACCGACTACGACACCAGCCTCATGTCCGAGGGCGGCGGGATCTTCCCGCGCAGCGCCAAGAGCATTGCCATCAGCGCGCAGATGAAAGAGCGCTTCGCCATCGAGGCCGACCGCCTGACCCCGACCGAGCTGTTGCATGCACTGCTCAAGGCGCCGGTCGACCTGCTGTGGAACGGCGGTATCGGCACCTACGTCAAGGCCAGCAGCGAAAGCCATGCCGACGTCGGCGACAAGGCCAACGACGCCTTGCGCGTCGATGGCGACGAACTGCGCTGCAAGGTGGTGGGCGAGGGCGGCAACCTGGGCATGACCCAGCTCGGCCGCGTCGAGTTCGGCCTGCACGGCGGTGCCACCAATACCGACTTCATCGACAACGCCGGGGGCGTGGACTGCTCCGACCACGAGGTCAATATCAAGATCCTGCTCAACGAAGTGGTGCAGGGCGGCGACATGACCGAGAAACAGCGCAACCAGCTGCTGGGCAGCATGACCGACGAAGTGGCCACCCTGGTGCTGGGCAACAACTACAAGCAGACCCAGGCGCTGTCGCTGGCCGCGCGTCGCGCCCGTGAGCGGATCGCCGAGTACAAGCGCCTGATGGCCGATCTCGAGGGGCGTGGCAAGCTCGACCGGGCCATCGAGTTCCTGCCCTCGGAGGAGTTGCTGGCCGAGCGCCTGGCCGCCGGTCAAGGCCTGACCCGTGCCGAGCTGTCTGTGTTGATTTCCTACAGCAAGATCGACCTCAAGGAGCAACTGCTCAAGTCGCAGGTCCCGGACGACGACTACCTGACCCGCGACATGGAAACCGCGTTCCCGCCGTCGCTGGTCAGCAAGTTCGCCGAGGCCATGCGCCGTCACCGCCTCAAGCGCGAGATCGTCAGCACTCAGATCGCCAACGACCTGGTCAACAACATGGGCATCACCTTCGTGCAGCGCTTGAAGGAGTCCACCGGCATGAGCCCGGCCAATGTCGCCGGGGCCTACGTGATCGTGCGCGACATTTTCCACCTGCCGCACTGGTTCCGCCAGATCGAGGCGCTGGACTACCAGGTGCCGGCCGATGTCCAGCTGACCTTGATGGACGAGCTGATGCGCTTGGGCCGCCGCGCCACCCGCTGGTTCCTGCGCAGCCGGCGCAACGAGCAGGATGCCGGGCGCGATGCGGCGCACTTCGGGCCGAAGATCGCGCAGCTGGGGCTCAAGCTCGACGAACTGCTCGAAGGCCCGACCCGCGAGCGCTGGATGGTGCGCTACCAGGGCTTCGTCGCCGCTGGCGTGCCGGAGCTGCTGGCGCGCATGGTCGCTGGCACCAGCCACCTGTACACGTTGCTGCCGATCATCGAGGCGGCGGATGTCACCGGGCATGAGCCGGCGCAGGTGGCCAAGGCGTTCTTCGCCGTGGGCAGCGCGCTGGACCTGACCTGGTACCTGCAGGAAATCAGCAACCTGCCGGTGGAGAACAACTGGCAGGCGCTGGCCCGCGAGGCATTCCGCGACGACATCGACCTGCAGCAGCGGGCGATCACCATTTCCGTGCTGCAGATGGCCGATGCGCCGGACGACATCAACGCTCGCGTGGCCTTGTGGGCCGAGCAGCACCGGGTGATGGTCGAGCGCTGGCGCGCCATGCTCGACGACCTGCGCAATGCCACCGGGACCGACTATGCGATGTACGCGGTGGCCAACCGTGAGCTGGTCGATTTGGCGATGAGCGGGCAGGCGGTGGTGGTGCCGTCCTGAGCGCTGATCTGAAATGAGAAAGCCCCGGCAGTGATGCCGGGGCTTTTTTGTACTTCTGTGCGGGCCTACTTGAAGCGGCGCTCGACACCTTTCTCCACGAGGATCTTCGCCGAAATCTCTTCCACCGAAAAATGCGTGGAATTGATGTTGGGAATGTTCTCCCGACGGAACAGGTTTTCCACCTCGCGCACCTCGAACTCGCACTGCGCGAAGCTCGAATAGCGGCTGTTGGGCTTGCGCTCGTGGCGGATGGCGGTGAGGCGGTCGGGGTCGATGGTCAGGCCGAACAGCTTGTGTTGGTACTTTCTCAGCACCGAAGGCAGCTGCAGGCGCTCCATGTCGTCCTCGGTGAGCGGGTAGTTGGCGGCGCGGATGCCGAACTGCATGGCCATGTACAGGCAGGTCGGAGTCTTGCCGCAACGGGACACGCCGACCAGGATCAGGTCGGCCTTGTCGTAATAGTGGGTGCGCGCGCCATCGTCGTTGTCGAGGGCGAAATTCACCGCCTCGATCCGCTCCATATAGTTGGAGTTGCCGCCAATCGAGTGGGATTTTCCGACGGAATACGACGAATGGGCGGTTAATTCTTGCTCAAGCGGGGATAAAAACGTCGAAAAAATGTCGATCATGAAGCCGTTCGACGTAGCCAGGATCTCACGGATGTCCTGATTGACGATGGTGTCGAAGATGATCGGCCGCATGCCGTCGCGTTCTGCTGCGGCGTTTATCTGCGCCACCATGGTCCGCGCTTTGTCCGGCGTATCGATGTACGGACGGGTGAATTTGTTGAAAGGAATGCTATCGAACTGCGCTAGCAAGCTTTGGCCCAGGGTTTCGGCCGTGATGCCGGTGCCGTCGGAGATGAAGAACGCGGTTCGTTTCATTTGCGATCTGGGCCTTAAGCTGATGACAAATCTTGGATATGATAGGTTCGGTTTGCCGAACGTGGCTGTCGGCATTCTCACTTATTTTCCAGGTACAGGCCACAAGCGCCCGGTCAAGTCACTGAGGCGGGCCGGCGCCCTTGAGCGTTTCCCATACAGAAGTGGAGAATCACCTTGGTAGAGTACGTAGTTTCCCTCGATAAGCTCGGCGTCCATGATGTGGAGCATGTGGGGGGCAAGAACGCATCCCTGGGCGAGATGATCAGCAATCTTGCCGGTGCCGGCGTCTCGGTGCCGGGCGGCTTTGCCACTACGGCTCAGGCGTACCGCGATTTCCTCGATCAAAGCGGGCTGAACGACCGCATCCACGCCGCGCTCGATGCGCTGGACGTCGATGACGTCAACGCCCTGGCCAAGACTGGCGCGCAGATCCGCCAGTGGGTCATGGAGGCCGAATTCCCGGCACGTCTGGATTCGGAAATCCGAACCGCCTTCGCCGATATGTCCAAGGGCAACGACAACATGGCCGTGGCCGTGCGTTCCTCGGCTACCGCCGAGGACCTGCCCGACGCCTCGTTCGCCGGCCAGCAGGAAACCTTCCTCAACATTCGTGGCGTCGACAACGTGATCCGCGCGGCCAAGGAAGTGTTCGCCTCGCTGTTCAACGACCGTGCCATCGCCTACCGCGTGCACCAGGGCTTCGACCACAAGCTGGTCGCCCTGTCCGCCGGCGTGCAGCGCATGGTCCGTTCGGAAACCGGCACCGCCGGCGTGATGTTCACCCTCGACACCGAGTCGGGCTTCCGCGACGTGGTGTTCATCACCGGTGCCTACGGCCTGGGCGAGACCGTGGTGCAAGGTGCGGTCAACCCTGACGAATTCTACGTGCACAAACAGACGCTCGAAGCCGGCCGCCCGGCCATCCTGCGCCGCAACCTGGGCAGCAAGGCGATCAAGATGGTCTATGGCGACGAAGCCAAGGCCGGCCGTTCGGTCAAGACCGTCGAGGTCGACCGCGCCGAGCGTGCACGCTTCTGCCTGAGCGACGACGAAGTCAACGAGCTGGCCAAGCAGGCCATGATCATCGAGCAGCACTACCAGCGCCCGATGGACATCGAATGGGCCAAGGACGGTGACGACGGCAAGCTGTACATCGTCCAGGCACGCCCCGAGACCGTGAAGAGCCGCGCCAGCGCCAACGTCATGGAACGTTACCTGCTCAAAGAGAAGGGCACCGTGCTGGTCGAAGGCCGTGCCATCGGCCAGCGCATCGGCGCCGGCAAGGTCCGCGTGATCAACGACGTGTCCGAGATGGACAAGGTCCAGCCGGGCGACGTGCTGGTCTCCGACATGACCGACCCGGACTGGGAACCGGTAATGAAGCGCGCCAGCGCCATCGTCACCAACCGTGGCGGGCGCACCTGCCACGCGGCGATCATCGCCCGTGAGCTGGGCATCCCGGCCGTGGTCGGTTGCGGCAATGCCACCCAGCTGCTCAAGGATGGCCAGGGCGTGACCGTGTCCTGCGCCGAAGGCGACACCGGCTTCATCTTCGAAGGCGAGCTGGGCTTCGACATCAAGCAGAACTCGGTGGACGCCATGCCGGAGCTGCCGTTCAAGATCATGATGAACGTCGGCAACCCGGACCGCGCCTTCGACTTCGCCCAGCTGCCCAACGCCGGTGTCGGCCTGGCGCGCCTGGAATTCATCATCAACCGTATGATCGGCGTGCACCCCAAGGCGCTGCTGAACTACGCCGGCCTTCCGGCCGAGCTGAAGGAAAGCGTCGACAAGCGCATCGCCGGCTACGACGACCCGGTCGGTTTCTACGTCGAGAAGCTGGTCGAGGGCATCAGCACCCTGGCGGCGGCCTTCTACCCGAAAAAGGTCATCGTGCGCCTGTCGGACTTCAAGTCCAACGAGTACGCCAACCTGATCGGCGGCAAGCTCTACGAGCCAGAAGAAGAGAACCCGATGCTGGGCTTCCGCGGTGCCTCGCGCTACATCAGCGAGTCGTTCCGTGACTGCTTCGAGCTCGAGTGCCGCGCGCTCAAGCGCGTACGCGACGAGATGGGCCTGACCAACGTCGAGATCATGGTGCCGTTCGTGCGCACCCTGGGCGAAGCCAGCCAGGTCGTCGACCTGCTCGCCAAGAACGGCTTGGCCCGTGGCGACAACGGCCTGCGCGTGATCATGATGTGCGAACTGCCGTCCAACGCCATCCTCGCCGACGAGTTCCTCGAATACTTCGACGGCTTCTCGATCGGCTCCAACGACCTGACCCAGCTGACCCTGGGCCTGGACCGTGACTCCGGGATCATCGCTCACCTGTTCGACGAGCGTAACCCTGCGGTCAAGAAGCTGCTGGCCAATGCCATCGCTGCCTGCAACAAGGCCGGCAAGTACATCGGCATCTGCGGCCAGGGCCCATCGGACCACCCAGACCTGGCCAAGTGGCTGATGGAGCAAGGCATCGAAAGCGTGTCGCTGAACCCGGACTCGGTGCTCGAGACCTGGTTCTTCCTGGCCGAGGGCCAGGGCGCGGCCTGATACCGTGAAATGCGGGGGCGTGCCTGGCGCGCTCCCGCCTGGTTCATCCAGGGCGAGTTCCAGCAATGGATCCCGCCCTTTTTTTGTGCAAGTCATCTATGCAAAGCAGCAGCACTCTATTTCCCGTCGCCTTGCTCAGTGCCGAGCGCCGCGGCGACCTCAGCGAAGACGTGTATCGGATCAAGGCCGGTAACAGCCCAGACCCGAGCGTCGAGCTGGCCGTTACGCGTCTGGGCTTGGCGGACCAGGCCCAGGGCCAGGGCGAGCCTGTCATTCTCCTGCATGGCAGTTTTTCCAACCGGCGCTTCTGGTATTCGCCCAAGGGTATCGGCCTGGGGGCCTACCTGGCGCGGGCCGGATTCGACGTGTGGATCCCGGAAATGCGCGGCCATGGCCTGTCCCCGCGCAACCGCCAGTGGCAGCACAACCGCGTCGCCGACTACGCCTGCCACGACCTGCCGGCTATCGCTGCCTTCGTCCGCGAGCAGACCGGGCGCGCGCCGCACTGGATCGGCCATTCGCTGGGTGGCACCACCCTGGCCGCGGCGCTGGGCGGGGGCTACCTGGAGGCCGGTCTGGTGGCCAGCGTGGCGATCTTCGGCAGCCAGGTAAGCCGGGTCTATTGGCCGTTGAAGGTGCCACCGTTGGCCTGGGGCGCGAAGTTGCTGCTCAGGCGCTGGGGGCATCTGTCGGGTTCGCGGTTGAAGCGTGGGCCGGAGGACGAGCCGATCGGCCTGGCGCTGGAAAGCCTGCGTTGGCATGGCCTGTTCGGGCGTTTCGGCGACAAGGACAACGATTGGTGGGCCGGGCTGGCGGAGGTGGACGTACCGCTGCTGGCCGTGGCGGCTGCCGGGGACTTCCAGGACCCGGTCTGGGCCTGCCGCAAGCTGTTCGAGCAGTTTGGCGGTGAGCGCAAGCAGTTCCTGCGCCTGGGGCGCGAAGAGGGCTTCGAGGCGTTTGGCCATGTCGACATGCTGGTGAGCAAAGCGGCGCAGGTGCAGGTGTGGCCGTTGGTGGAGCGTTGGTTGCGCGATCCGTTGTTGCCGGTGCATGAGTCGACGCAGGCGCAGGAGATCGTGTCTGCCGGTTGAGGGGTTGGTTGTCTGTACCGGCCTCTTCGCGGGTAAACCCGCTCCTACAGGGGCGGCGCAGACAAAACCCGCATGACCACCCGGTCCGGGGTGACTGCACCGCCCGCTCCGGTGTAGCCTAGCGCCACACCCGTTTTCGTTGTGACTGACAGGAGCTTGCCATGCAGCATTACGTTACGCCCGACCTGTGCGATGCCTACCCGGACCTGGTCCAGGTGCTGGAACCGATGTTCAGCAACTTCGGTGGTCGCGACTCCTTCGGTGGCCAGATCGTCACCATCAAGTGCTTCGAAGACAACTCGCGGGTCAAGGAACAGGTCGAGCTCGACGGCAAGGGCAAGGTGCTGGTGGTCGACGGTGGCGGCTCGTTGCGCTGCGCACTGCTGGGCGACATGCTGGCCGAAAAGGCCGCCAAGAATGGCTGGGAGGGCCTGGTGATCTACGGCTGCGTGCGCGATGTGGACGTGCTGATCCAGACCGACGTCGGTGTGCAGGCCCTGGCCAGCCACCCGAAGAAGACCGACAAGCGCGGCGTCGGCGACCTCGATGTGGCCGTGACCTTTGCCGGTGTGACGTTCCGCCCGGGCGAGTACCTGTACGCCGACAACAACGGCGTGATCGTCGCGCCAAGCCCGCTGAAGATGCCGGAGTAACGCGCAGCACGCGCTGATGGAGCGTCAATGTTCGAGGAAGACAACGCGCAGTGGGGGCTGGTCCACGCCCTGGTGCTCGATGGAAAAGGCGGCGCGCGTCAGATCGCCCGTACCGAGCTGGACACCCTGCAACTGCAACCGCAGCAGAGCCTGTGGCTGCACTGGGATCGCAGCCACCCGCAGACCCGCACCTGGCTGTTGCACGACAGTGGCCTGAGCGAGTTCGCCTGCGACCTGCTGCTGGAGGAAAACACCCGGCCACGGCTGTTGCCGCTGGCCGACGAGCAGCTGCTGTTGTTCCTGCGCGGGGTCAACCTCAACCCGGGGGCAGAGCCCGAGGACATGGTTTCGGTGCGTATCCATGCCCAGGCGCAGCGGGTCATTTCGCTACGCTTGCGCTCGCTTCGCGCCAGCGAGGAAGTTCTCCAGCAATTGGAAGAGGGCAGGGGGCCGAAATCGGCGTCCGAACTGTTGCTGTTGATGGGCGAACTGCTGACCGAAAAGGTCCAGGCGCTGGTCAGCGACCTCTCCGAACTGGCCGATCTGGAGGAAGAGAAGTTCGAATCCGACGAACGGTATTCTTCGCGACACGCCGGCCCGGAGCAGGGCAGCCTGCAGCAGATCCGTCGGCGCGCGGCGAGCTTGCGGCGCTTCCTGGCCCCGCAGCGCGAGATCTACGCGCAGCTGTCGCGTAGCAAGTGGAGCTGGTTCGCCCCGGCCGATGCCGACTACTGGAACGAGCTGAACAACAGCCTGATCCGCTACCTCGAGGAGCTCGAACTGGCCCGCGAGCGTGCCGCGTTGGTGCTGGAAAGCGAAGACCGGCGGCGCAGCGAGCGGATGAACCTGACCATGTACCGGTTCGGCATCATCACCTGCATCTTCCTGCCCATGAGCTTCATCACCGGCTTGCTCGGCATCAATGTCGGCGGTATTCCGGGGGCGCAGAATCCCTATGGTTTCCTGTTCGCCTGCATCGTCGTGCTGGGGCTGGCCGTGGGGCAATGGTGGCTGTTCCGTCGTCTGCGCTGGGTTTGATGGTTGTGACCCATCGCCCGGCGGCCTCGTCTCTGACTGATACTGCGCGAGGTGCCCATGCACGATCCGTTTGAAGAATCCTTGCGCGACCTGCTCAAGGCATCGCCGTCCGGCCAGGACCGAGACGACGCCGCCTGCCTGGGTCGCGTGCTGAAAACCGCCAACCGCCAGGTCGGCGCAGGCGATCTGTTCAGCTTGCTTGGCCGCTGGAGCCAGGCGCTGCTGATTGCCGTGAACAACGGTTCGGCGCATGTCGCGCCGGTCCGTCGCCACTCTACTCGCAACGCTGCCGCCGGCAGCAAAGCTGATAAGGCCGATTGATTATGGAACTCAATCTCTGGACCCAGAGCCTGGTCACTGCCATGACCGCCCTTTGGACCAAGGTAGCGAACTTCATCCCCAACCTGTTCGGCGCGCTTATCGTGGTGCTGCTCGGTTTCGTGGTGGCCAAGCTGCTCGACACGCTGCTGTCCAAGCTGCTGGCCAAGTTCGGCCTCGACCGCCTGATGGCCGGTACCGGCCTGACCAAGATGCTCGGCCGTGCTGGCATCCAGGTACCGATCTCGACCTTGATCGGCAAGATCGTCTACTGGTTCGTGCTGCTGATCTTCCTGGTGTCGGCGGCCGAGTCGCTGGGCCTGGAGCGGGTCTCGGCAACCCTCGACATGCTCGCCCTGTATCTGCCCAAGGTGTTCGGTGCGGCCCTGGTGCTGCTGGCCGGCGTGCTGCTGGCGCAACTGGCCAACGGCCTGGTGCGGGGCGCCGCCGAGGGTATCGGCCTGGACTACGCCGCCGGCCTGGGGCGCATCGCCCAGGGCCTGGTGGTGATCATCAGCATTTCGGTGGCGATCAGCCAGCTGGAGGTCAAGACCGACCTGCTCAACCATGTGATCGTCATTGGCCTGATTACCGTTGGTCTGGCCGTGGCCTTGGCCATGGGCCTGGGCAGCCGCGAAATCGCCGGGCAGATCCTCGCCGGGATCTATGTGCGCGAGCTTTACCAGGTCGGCCAGCAGGTGCGAATTGGAGAGGTCGAAGGGCAAATCGAAGAGATCGGCACGGTCAAGACCACATTGCTGACCGATGATGGCGAACTGGTGTCGCTGTCTAATCGGGTGTTGCTCGAGCAGCGAGTCAATAGCCGCTAACCGCACAAAAGCTGTTAATGTATGCCGCCGCGAAAATTGGCCCAAGGGGCCGAGCGGCGACATTGACCTGACTGTCGGCCAGATCCGTTTTGAATAAAGTTCATTCGCCGCCCATGCGTTATGACCCCCGCGAACTCACCGACGAGGAGTTGGTGGCGCGTTCGCATGAGGAGCTGTATCACGTTACCCGCGCCTATGAGGAGCTCATGCGGCGCTACCAGCGGACCCTGTTCAACGTCTGTGCGCGTTACCTGGGGAACGACCGGGATGCGGACGATGTCTGTCAGGAAGTGATGCTCAAAGTGCTCTACGGGCTGAAGAACTTCGAGGGCAAGTCGAAGTTCAAGACCTGGCTCTACAGCATCACCTACAACGAGTGCATCACCCAGTACCGCAAGGAGCGTCGCAAGCGTCGGTTGATGGATGCCCTGAGTCTGGACCCTGTCGAAGAGGCGTCCGAGGACAAGGCACCGAAGGCCGAAGAGAAGGGCGGGCTGGACAAGTGGTTAGTGCATGTGAATCCGATCGATCGGGAAATTCTCGTGCTACGTTTTGTCGCGGAGCTGGAATTCCAGGAGATCGCCGATATCATGCACATGGGGCTCAGCGCAACGAAAATGCGCTACAAACGTGCCCTGGACAAGCTTAGAGAGAAATTTGCCGGGATGGATGAAACTTAGTCCTACGCAAATATCTCTAACCAATCGGCGAGTTCTGCTAGACTTGCCGTCGAGTTGTCCCCCCGGATTTTGGTGGGACTGCTTAACTATCACCAGATGGGGATTTAACGGATGAAATTGAAAAACACCTTGGGCTTGGCCATTGGTTCGCTTGTAGCCGCCACTTCGATTGGCGCTATGGCACAAGGTCAAGGCGCCGTCGAGACTGAAATCTTCTACAAGAAAGAATTCTTCGACAGCCAGCGCGACTTCAAGAACGACGGCAACCTGTTCGGCGGTTCCATCGGTTACTTCCTGACCGATGACGTCGAACTGCGTCTGGGCTACGACGAAGTGCACAACGCTCGTGGCGACGACGGCAAGAACATCAAGGGCTCGAACACCGCCCTGGACGCCGTTTACCACTTCAACAACCCGTACGACGCCATCCGTCCATACGTGTCGGCTGGTTTCTCCCACCAGAGCCTGGGCCAGACTGGCCGTGGCGGTCGTGACCACTCCACCTTCGCCAACATCGGCGCTGGCGCCAAGTGGTACATCACCGACATGTTCTACGCCCGTGCCGGCGTTGAAGCTCAGTACAACATCGACCAGGGCGACACCGAGTGGGCCCCGAGCGTTGGCGTTGGTCTGAACTTCGGCGGTAGCCCGAAGCAAGCTGAAGTCGCTCCGGCTCCAGTTGCCGAAGTCTGCTCCGACAGCGACAACGATGGCGTTTGCGACAACGTCGACAAGTGCCCAGACACCCCGGCCAACGTTACCGTTGACGCCGACGGCTGCCCGGCTGTTGCCGAAGTCGTTCGCGTTGAGCTGGACGTCAAGTTCGACTTCGACAAGTCGGTCGTCAAGCCTAACAGCTACGGCGACATCAAGAACCTGGCTGACTTCATGAAGCAGTACCCACAGACCACCACCACCGTGGAAGGTCACACTGACTCCGTCGGCCCAGACGCTTACAACCAGAAGCTGTCCGAGCGTCGTGCCAACGCTGTCAAGCAGGTCCTGACCCAGCAGTACGGTGTTGAATCGAGCCGTGTTGACTCGGTTGGCTACGGCGAAACCCGTCCGGTTGCCGACAACGCCACCGAAGAAGGCCGCGCTATCAACCGTCGCGTTGAAGCTCAGGTCGAAGCTCAGGCCAAGTAATTGGTTTGAAGCTTCAATGAAAAACCCGGCCTCGGCCGGGTTTTTCTTTGCCTGGGATTTGTGGGCCCTTTCGCGGCGATTCGACGCCTCGAAAGGGCCTGCACTGTTTTTACCCCTTGAGCAGAATGAACACCAGCACCAGGTTCACCAGCAAAGACAGCAGCGCCAGGGTGCGCCAGACCTTCAGCGGCTCGCGCTCGAGCAGCGGCCGCGCTCGGTCGGGCAGTTCCTGGCGATCACCGCGTTCGAGCAACAGCAACCATTGCTCGGCGGTCTCGAAGCGTTGCGCGGGGGCCACTGCCACGGCCTGCAGCAGGTTGTGCTGCAACCACTCCGGCAGGTCGGGGCGGTAGCGTGCGGCATTGACCGGTTGGCCGAAGCGCGGGCGCTGGAAGGCTTCCACCTCGCCGTAGGGGTAATGGCCGGTCAGCAGGTGGTACAGGGTCACGCCCACCGCGTAGAGATCCTGGCGCGGGCCAGGAGAGTGTCCTTCGAATGCCTCAGGGGCGATGAACGAGGGCGTGCCCGGGACTTCGAACGGCAGGTCTTCGGACAACCCAGGGCAGTACGCCAGGCCGAAGTCCAGCAGGCGCAGTTGGCCGTCCTGGCCCAGGTGCAGGTTCTCGGGCTTGATGTCCCGATGCACCAGGTTGCGCCGATGCAGCACGCCCACTGCCTGCAACAGCTGGCGGGCCACCTCCAGCCATTGGGGCAGCGGCAGGGGGCCCTGCTCGGCGAGGATCTCGGCCAGGCTGTGGCCGCTGTATTCGCGCATCACGTAGTACAGGTGCTGGCGTTGGTTGCCCGCGTGCAGCTCGGGGAAATGTCGCCCGGCGACGCGGCGCAGGAACCACTCCTCCAGCAGCAAACCCTGGGCCGCGCCGGGCCCGTCATGGTCGGCCGGCAGGGTCTTGAGCAGCCAGGGCTGGTCATGGCTGTCGCGCACCCGGTAGAGCAGCGACTGGCGGCTCTGCGCCAGCAGGCTATCGACCTTCCAGCCATCGATCGACTGGCCGCCGCGCAATGGGCCAGGCAGCGGCCACTGGCTCAGTTGCGCCAGGGTGTCGCCGAGGTTGGCCGGGCCGAGTTGCTCGACCTGTACCAGCAGGGCACTGGCGTTGTCCTGGCTGCCATTGTGGTGTGCGCTGGCCACCAGAGTGTCGACTGTGACCTGGGGGTCGTTCTGCTCGCGCAGGATCGACTGAATGTGCGAGTCGCCGAGGCTGGCCCACACGCCATCGCTCACCAGCAGGAAGCGCTCGCCGGGTTGCAGCTCGCCCTCCAGGTAATCGACCAGCAGGTGCTGGTCCAGGCCCAGGGCGCGCTTGAGCACATGCTGCATGCCGGGCTGGTCCCATACGTGGTCTTCGCTCAGGCATTGCAACTGGCCGTCGTGCCAGCGATAGGCGCGGCAGTCACCCACATGCGCCAGTGTGTAGCGTCGCCCGCGCAGCACCAGGGCGCTGAGCGTGGTGAGCAGCGGCTGGCCGTTGCCCTGGGCACGCAGCCAGCGGTTCTGCGCGCTGAGCAGCCGGTCCAGGGCCTGGGCCACGCCCCAGGTCGCCGGGGTGGCGTAGTAGTCCATGGCCAGAGCCTGCAGGCTGGCTCTTGCTGCCAGGCCACCGTCGGCGCACTGGCTGACGCCGTCGGCGAGGGCGAACAGATAGCCTTTGCTGGCCGCCAGTTCCGGTGCCGGGGTCACCAGGCGCAGGGCGTCCTGGTTTTCCGCACGGGGGCCGGTGGCACTGGCCTGGGCGAAGCTCAGTTGCAGGCTCATCGACCTGCCTCAGACCCGCGCCGCGGTGACGGCCGCCGAGCCCCAGGTGGTGCGCCAGCGACGCTTGACGCCATGCAGGCCGAACCAGGCCAGCACGCCGAGGCTGGCGAACAACCACAGGGCCAGCTGGTAGTCGCCGGTGTGTTGCTTGATGGTGCCCAGCCCGGCGGCGAGCAGGAAGCCGCCGATGCCGCCGGCCATGCCGATCAGCCCGGTCATCACCCCGATTTCCTGGCGGAAGCGCTGCGGCACCAATTGGAACACCGCGCCGTTGCCAGCGCCAAGGCCGAGCATGGCGCTGACGAACAGCGCCAGGGCTGCCATGGCGCTAGGCAGGTTGAAGCCGACCGCAGCGATGCAGATGGCGGCCACGCTGTACATCGCCAACAGGGTGCGGATGCCGCCGAAGCGGTCGGCCAGGGCGCCGCCCAGTGGGCGCATCAGGCTGCCAGCGAAGACGCAGGCGGCGGTGTAGTAGCCGGCGGTGACCGGGCTCAGTCCGTACTGGTCGCTGAAGTAGCCGGGCAGGGCGCTGGCCAGGCCGATGAAGCCGCCGAAGGTGACGCTGTAGAAGAACATGAACCACCAGCTGTCGCGGTCACCGAGGGCCTTGAAGTAGTCGGCCATGGCCTTGGGCTTGGGCCGTTGCGGGGCATTGCGCGCCAGCAGGGCGAATATCAGCAGGGTCAGCAGCAGTGGGATCAGGGCGAAGCCGAACACATTGTTCCAGCCAAAGCCTGCGGCCAGCACCGGGGCCAGCAGGGCGGCGAACACCGTGCCGGAGTTGCCAGCGCCGGCGATGCCCATGGCCTTGCCTTGGTGCTGCGGCGGATACCATTGCGAGGCCAGCGGCAGCGACACCGCGAACGAAGCGCCGGCAAAGCCCAGGAATACACCCAGCAGCAGTGCTTGCTCGTAGGTGTGCACGCCAAGGTACCAGGCGCCGGCCAGAGCGCAGATCACCGCGACCTGGCCGATCAGGCCGGCGGTCTTCGGCGACAGGCGATCGACCAGCATACCCATGGCAAAGCGCAGCACGGCGCCGGCAAGAATCGGCGTGGCGACCATCAGGCCCCGTTGCTGTGCACTCAACTGCAGGTCGGCGGCAATCTGCACCGCTAGCGGGCCGAGCAGGTACCAGACCATGAAGCTCAGGTCGAAATAGAGGAACGCGGCGAACAGCGTGGGCACATGCCCGGATTTCCAGAAGCTGGTACTCATCGAACACCTCACTCGGCAATGCAACGGAACAAAAAAACGCCGCTACCCGCTCCATGGGAGGTGGAGGGGAGAGCGACGTCTTTGTCGGTATGGGGATGGGGCAACCGCCGTTGGCTACCGGTGTGATTTATTCAGCAAGAGATGGGCCAACTTATGGATGGGCTTGGCGTTGGATCTTCGCTGGGGGTGAGATCGAGCGCCGCCCGCGCGGCGCTCGATCTACCAGGCGCCAAAGATCGCCAGGCGAACCCCGCCGCCCCATCCTCACCCCAGCATTTCATGCATGGCGATGATCTGCTCGGCCACCTGGATCAGCTTCTGCTGGCGGCTCATCGCCTGGCGCCGCATCAGGGTGTAGGCTTGCTCCTCGTTGCAGTCCTTCATCTTCATCAGCAAGCCCTTGGCCTGCTCGATGCGCTTGCGCTCGGCCAGTTGCTGGTCGCGGGCCAGTAGTTGCGCCTTGAGCGCCTGGTCGCTTTCGAAGCGGACCATGGCCACGTCGAGGATCGGCTGCAGGCGCGCGGCATGGATCCCTTCGACGATGTAGGCGCTGACCCCGGCCTGGATAGCCTGGCGCATCACCCCGGGGTCGTGTTCGTCGGTAAACAGCACGATCGGATGCGGCCGGTCCCGGCTGAGCAGTACCACGTGTTCCATCACGTCGCGGCCCGGTGAGTCGCTATCGATCAGCACCACGTCGGGGTGCACCGTTTCGACGCAGGCGGGCAGGTCGATGGTCAGAGTCGGGGCTTCGATGACCTCGAAGCCAGCCTCGCTCAGGGCCGCCTTGAGGCGACCGAGCTTCATCTGGGTGTCGTCTATCAGCAGGATGCGCAGCATGGTGGTCTTCCTCACTGGCCAACGCGGGCGCGGGGCGCCTCGTCCAGGGCATGCAGGTGGAAGCTGCGGGCGTAGCCGTGTGGGTCGCTGCCGTCCCAGCGTGTGCCGTCGATGAGCAGGCTGCTGCGCATGGGCAGCTCGGGGCAGGGGACGGCCACGGCGCTGGCGGCCTCGCGATACAGCGCCAGTTGCTGGACGTCGCGTGCCACCCCGAGGTAGTCGGGGTCGTCGCGCAGCAGGCCCCAGCGGCGGAACTGGGTCATGAACCACATGCCGTCGGACAGGTAGGGCAGGTTGGCGCGGCCCTGGTCGAAAACGCGCAGGCCGTGCGGATCCTGCCAGCGGTTGCCGAGGCCGTCCTGGTAGTCGCCCAGCAGACGTGGCTCGATGCTGCTCAGTGGCGTGTCCAGGAAGGCACTGCCGCTCAACAGTTGTGCCGTGCTGCGGCGGTTTTCCGCGCTTTGCTCGATGAAGCGGCTGGCGGCGAGGATGGCCTTGATCAGAGCGCGGGCGCTGTTGGGGTATTGCTCGACGAAGGCGCGGGCACAGCCGAGGACCTTTTCCGGATGGTCCGGCCAGATGGATTGGCTGGTCGCCAGGGTGAAGCCCTGGCCGCGCGCCACGGCATCGGCCGACCAGGGCTCGCCGACGCAGAAACCATCGATGCGCCCGGCTTCCAGGTGGGCTAGCATCTGCGCGGGCGGCACTACCACGCTGTCGACGTCGTGCAATGGGTGGATGCCCTGGCTGGCCAGCCAGTAGTAGAGCCACATGGCATGGGTGCCGGTGGGGAAGGTCTGGGCGAAGGTCATGCGTGCGCCATGCTGGTGCGCTTGCCGCGCCAGTGCTTCAGGGCTGGTCACGCCTTTGCGTTGCAGCGCCGGCGACAGGTTGATCGCCTGGCCGTTCTGGTTCAGGCCCATCAGTACCGCCATGGAGCTGGCCGGCACGCCGCCGATGCCCAGGTGCACGGCATACACGAGGCCATACAGGCAGTGGGCGGCATCCAGCTCGCCGCTGACCAGCTTGTCACGCAAGCCGGCCCAGGAGTTCTGGCGCTTGAGGTTGAGGGTCAGGCCGAATTGCTGGGCAAAGCCCTGGGTGGCTGCGACCACCACCGAGGCGCAATCGGTCAGGGCCATGAAGCCGATGTCGAGGCTGGGCTTTTCCGGGGCATCGCTGCCGTTGAGCCAAGCCAGGGGTGTTGCCAGGTGGGACGTGTTCACAGGATTCCTCGCCCGTACTGAATAGGCAGTGTCCCAGCCACGAAGCAACCCATGTGCCAAGCGCCCCGAGGATTTGCTGTCATGCCAGCCCGGCGCTGGCTATAATCGCCCCCTCACTCACCCCGAGCCTCGCCTGCCCATGTATACCCTGGCCCGCCAGTTGCTGTTCAAGCTTTCTCCGGAAACCTCCCACGACCTGTCCCTGGACCTGATCGGTGCCGGTGGCCGTCTCGGCCTCAACGGCATGCTGTGCAAGCGTCCGGCGGCGCTGCCGGTGAGTGTCATGGGCTTGAACTTCGCCAATCCGGTGGGCCTGGCCGCTGGCCTGGACAAGAACGGTGCGGCCATCGACGGCTTCGCCCAGCTGGGCTTCGGCTTCGTCGAGATCGGTACCGTGACACCGCGACCGCAGCCGGGCAATCCCAAGCCGCGGCTGTTCCGCCTGCCCGAGGCCACGGCGATCATCAACCGCATGGGCTTCAACAACCTGGGTGTCGATCACCTGCTCGAGCGCGTTCGTGCTTCGCGCTACGACGGCGTGCTGGGCATCAACATCGGCAAGAACTTCGACACCGCGGTCGAGCGGGCGGTGGACGACTACCTGATCTGCCTCGAAAAGGTCTACAACGCGGCCAGCTACATCACCGTCAACGTCAGCTCGCCGAACACCCCTGGCCTGCGCAGCCTGCAGTTCGGCGACTCGCTCAAGCAATTGCTCGACGCCCTGGCCGCGCGCCGCGAGCAACTGGCCAGCGAACACGGCAAACGCGTGCCGCTGGCGATCAAGATCGCACCGGACATGAGCGACGAGGAAACCGCCCTGGTGGCCAGTGCATTGCTGGAATCGGGAATGGATGCCGTCATCGCCACCAACACCACCCTGGGCCGCGAAGGGGTCGAAGGGCTGGAGCATGGTGGCGAGGCCGGTGGCCTGTCGGGTGCGCCGGTACTGGAGAAGAGCACCCACACGGTCAAGGTGCTGGCCGGGGAGTTGGCCGGCAAGATGCCGATCATCGCGGCCGGTGGAATCACCGAGGGGCGCCATGCGGCCGAGAAAATTGCCGCCGGTGCGAGCCTGGTGCAGATCTATTCGGGCTTCATCTACAAGGGGCCGGCGTTGATTCGCGAAGCGGTGGACGCCATCGCGGCGATGCCGAGGGGTTGAAAGCGGCATAAAAAAGGGCCCCGTCAAGGGGCCCCTGGGCCTTAGCCCGCCGCCCGGATGGGGCGCGCATGGTGACTCGAATTCAATGTCCTCGTTCAGCCAACGGCGTGATTTTCGTTGAGTCTATGGATGCCAGCGGTGCCAGTCATTCCGTCCCAGTTATCACCGCGACCTTCGCGCCAGCCGTTGATCCAGGCTTGGCGAACAGAAGGAAGATTGAAGGGGCAAAGTTCGCGGGATTTGCCGGTGACCCCGTATTGGTAGCCACGTGAATATGCTCTTTCCAACGGATCACGCTTAAGTCTTCTCATAGGGTGTTGCCCTCACTTGTTGACTGTAATGTCCCGTCGGCCTCTCCGAGGCCGGGCAGAATCTTTCTGCCGGTGTGCGCTCGCTGCCGGCGTGGCGAGCTGAAAGTGCCGCCTCATTGCGAAGTGGCCTGAGACCAGTTCTATCGAAAGCAGATCGCCCTGGGAATGATCGATTTGTCATAAGGACGTAACCTTTCATAGGGTGAGAGGATAAGTAAATAAATGTGATTCAACCTCGCCAACCCTTGAGCCGCCTATGGCCGGGGTTTGCTCGAGGTCATTGGCGTTTTGCCATGGTTGCCATGGCTTACAAGGACATATCTGGTAATGCGACGAAGGGTCACATCCGCCCCGTGTCACCGGAAATTATTCGTACTGCCTGATGATCTAAGCTGTCTTTGCCACCCGGCAGGCAGCCAAATGCACCAGGCGGCCCGGCCTGACCGTTGCGCAGCGTGCGTAGCGGCAGCCACCCGGACGCTTGCAGGAAAAGCGTTCGGGCAAACATCGGCAAGGCGATGCGTCGCCTCGTCACACAAACAGCCCAAGGCTCTGGAAAACTCATGTCGGACCGTTTCGAACTCTATCTCACCTGCCCCAAAGGCCTTGAAGGCCTGCTCGCCGAAGAGGCCAAGGGCCTGGGCCTGGAGGATGTGCGCGAGCACACCTCGGCCATCCGCGGCGCCGCCGACATGGAAACCGCCTACCGCCTGTGTCTCTGGTCGCGCCTGGCCAACCGCGTGCTGCTGGTGCTCAAGCGCTTCGCCATGAAGAACGCCGACGATCTCTACGACGGCGTGCATGCCGTCGACTGGGCCGACCACCTGGCGGCCGATGGCACCCTGGCAGTGGAATTCAGTGGCCACGGCTCGGGCATCGACAACACCCATTTCGGCGCGCTGAAGGTCAAGGACGCCATCGTCGACAAGCTGCGCAACCGCGAAGGCCTGCGCCCGTCGGTGGAAAAAATCGACCCGGACGTGCGCGTGCACCTGCGCCTGGACCGCGGCGAGGCGATCCTTTCGCTCGATCTGTCTGGCCACAGCCTGCACCAGCGCGGCTACCGCCTGCAGCAGGGCGCCGCGCCGCTCAAGGAAAACCTCGCCGCCGCGGTATTGATCCGCGCCGGCTGGCCGCGCATCGCCGCCGCCGGCGGGGCGCTGGCCGACCCGATGTGTGGTGTCGGTACGTTCCTGGTCGAGGCGGCGATGATCGCGGCCGACATGGCTCCCAACCTCAAGCGCGAGCGCTGGGGGTTTACCGCCTGGCTCGGCCATGTGCCGGCGCTGTGGCGCAAGGTGCATGACGAAGCCCAGGTGCGTGCCGAGGCCGGCCTGGCCAAGCCGCCGCTGTGGATTCGCGGCTACGAGGCCGACCCACGGCTGATCCAGCCGGGGCGCAACAACGTCGAGCGCGCCGGGCTGGGCGACTGGGTGAAGATCTACCAGGGCGAGGTCGCCAGCTTCGAGCCGCGTCCAGACCAGAACCAGAAAGGCCTGGTGATCAGCAACCCGCCCTATGGCGAACGCCTGGGCGATGAAGCCAGCCTGCTGTACCTCTATCAGAACCTTGGTGAACGCTTGCGCCAGGCCTGCATGGGGTGGGAAGCGGCGGTGTTCACCGGCGCGCCCGAGCTGGGCAAGCGCATGGGTATCCGCAGCCACAAGCAATACGCGTTCTGGAACGGCGCCTTGCCGTGCAAGCTGCTGCTGTTCAAGGTGCAGCCTGACCAGTTCGTCACCGGCGAGCGCCGCGAGGCCCAGGCCGACGATGACCAGCCACGTAGCCGCGAGGCCATCGCCAGCGAACCGGCGCGCCTCTCGGAAGGCGCGCAGATGTTCGCCAACCGCCTGCAGAAGAACTTCAAGCAGCTCGGCAAATGGGCGCGCCGCGAGCAGGTCGGCTGCTACCGCGTGTACGATGCCGACATGCCCGAGTACGCCCTGGCGGTCGACCTGTACCAGGACTGGGTGCATGTGCAGGAATACGCGGCACCGCGTTCGGTAGACCCGGAAAAAGCCCAGGCGCGCCTGCTCGACGCCTTGTCGGCGATACCCCAGGCGCTGGGCGTCGACCCACAGCGCGTGGTGCTCAAGCGTCGCGAGCGCCAGAGCGGTACCCGTCAATACGAGCGCCAGGGCACCGAAGGGCGCTTCATGGAGGTCGTCGAGGGTGGCGTCAAGCTGCTGGTCAACCTCACCGACTACCTCGACACCGGTTTGTTCCTCGACCACCGGCCTATGCGCATGCGCATCCAGCGCGAGGCGGCTGGCAAGCGTTTCCTCAACCTGTTCTGCTACACCGCTACCGCCACCGTGCATGCGGCCAAGGGCGGTGCCCGCAGCACCACCAGCGTCGACTTGTCCAAGACCTATCTGGACTGGGCCCGGCGTAACCTGTCGCTGAACGGCTTTTCCGAGCGCAACCGTCTCGAGCAGGGTGACGTGATGGCCTGGCTGGAGGCCAACCGCGACAGCTACGAGCTGATCTTCATCGACCCGCCGACCTTCTCCAACTCCAAGCGCATGGAAGGGGTGTTCGACGTGCAGCGCGACCACGTGCAGTTGCTGGACCTTGCCATGGCGCGCCTGGCGCCTGGCGGCGTGCTGTATTTCTCCAACAACTTCCGCAAGTTCCAGCTCGACGAGCACTTGATGGCCCGTTACGCCGTGGAGGAAATCAGCGCCCAGACCCTGGACCCGGACTTCGCTCGCAACAATCGCATCCACCGCGCCTGGCGCCTGCAGCTGCGCTGAGAGGCGCGGGCTTGCGCGACTGATGGCCAATAGCTATAACTTGCTCAGGGCCGAGATAATTTCGCAGGACGCTGACGTGACGAGATGGTGCTATGTCCAAGGTGCGTGCGAAGTGGCCCGGTCAAGGCAGGTTCAACCCGCCGGCCTGGGGTGTGGCGCTGGTGGTGCTGGTGGCGGGTGGCTTGCTTTCGGCGGCGCTCGCCCTGGGGGCGCAGGATCTGTACAAGCAGAAGCTGCGCCAGCGTTTCGAGTCGCTGGCGGGCGAGCGCTATAGCCGTCTGGCCGAGCGGCTCGATGGGCAGGAGCAGCGCCTGGACGGCCTGCGCCGCTTCTTCAACTATTCCGATGTCATCACCCCTCACGAATTCGATGGCTTCGCACGGCCGCTGCTGCAGCGCACCCAGGCCTACTCGTGGGCGCCGCGGGTCGAGCAGGGGCAGCGCGAGGCGTTCGAGCGCCAAGCCAGTGCCTGGTTGGGCCGCGCCTATGTGATCCGCGATCGGGATGCCCAGGGCAACTGGCAGCCGGCACCGGCACGCACGGTGCATTTCCCGGTGTTCTACAGTCAGGCAGCCAACCTGCTCGAGCAACCCTACGGGCTCGACCTGGCCGGCCAGCCAATGCGCCAGTCGGCCCTGGCGCGCGCCTCCACGCCGGGCAGCATGGCCGTCTCGGCCCCCCTGGACCTGATCAATATGCCCTCGGAGCACACTCGGGGGGTGCTGATGGTCGCGCCGGTTTTCGCCGAGGACCAGGATCAGAGCCCGCCGCTGGGCTACGTGATGGCGGTGCTGAGCATGCGTCAGCTGCTGGGCGAGGGGCTATCCGGGCCGGCTGACGACAACCTGGTGGTGAAGGTGGTCGATCCCTCCGGCCTGGGCGGTGGCGAGGTGCTGTTCGACTCGGGTAATGCGCTGGCGCCGTTGTCATTGTCCAGCGCCTACGTCTTGCACCTGGCCGACCATCATTACCGGCTCGACATCCGCCCCAGCCTGGTTTTCTTCAATGCCAACCGCTCTGCTGTCGCGCTGGTGCTCGCTGTGCTCGGCGGGCTGCTCAGCCTGCTGCTCAGCGCCTTGCTCTACAGCTTGTTCAGCCAGCGACAGCGGGCCCTGGCGGTGGTCGAGCAGCGTACCGCCGAGCTGCGGATCAGCGAGCAGACGTTGCGCGACACCCACAACCAACTGCGCAGTGTGCTCGATGCCGCCACCCAGGTGGCGATCATCGCGACCAGCCTCAAGGGCCTGATCACCACCTTCAACGCCGGCGCCGAACGCATGCTGTGCCATGCCGCCAGCGACGTGGTCGGGCAGATGCGTCTGGAGGCTCTGGTGTTGCCCAGCGAGCTCGACAGCCGCGCCCATGCCTTGCACCTGCGCCATGGGCGCGAATGCGAGGCGTTGTTGCAAGAGGGCAGTGGCGAGCCCATGGAATGGACATTGCTGCGCAAGGACGGCAGCCAGCTGCTGGCCAACATGCTGGTGACTGCAGTGATCGACGAGCAGGGCCTGTGGGTGGGGTATCTGGCGATCTGCATCGATGTCACCGAGCGCCGTCGGGTGCACGAAGCCCTGGCTTCACGCGACCGCCTGCTGGAAAAGCTCAGCGACGAGGTGCCGGGCGGCATCTACCAGTATCGCCTGGATGCCGACGGCCATTCGTGTTTTCCCTATGCCAGTGAGGGGCTGTACGACATCTATGAGGTCGACTTGCAGGTGCTGCGTGAGGACGCCTCGGCGGTGTTCGAGCGTATTCACCCCGACGACCTGGAGCGCGTGCGCCGTTCGGTGCGCTACTCGGCCGAGCACCTGACGCCGTGGCGCGAGGAATATCGGGTCTGCCTGCCACGTGCGGGCCTGCGCTGGGTGCGGGGCGAGGCGACGCCCGAAGGCGGGGCGCAGCACGATTTCACGCTGTGGCATGGCTACCTGACCGACATTTCCGATCTGAAGCGGGTCGAGGAAGAGTTGCGTGCCCTGTCGGTCACCGATGCCCTGACCGGCATCCACAACCGTCGCTATTTCCAGGATCGCCTCAAGGCCGAGCTCGATCGAGCGCAGCGCGACGGTACGGAACTGGCGGTGATCATGCTCGATATCGACCATTTCAAGCGCATAAACGACCGCTTCGGCCATGCGGCGGGCGACCAGGTGCTACGCAGCCTGTGCCAGCGTATCGGCCATCGCCTGCGGCGTACCGATGTGTTCTGCCGGCTGGGCGGCGAGGAGTTCATGGTGCTGTGCCCGGGCGCCAGTGCCGCGCAGGCGCGCATGCTGGCGCTGGAGCTGTGGCAGAGCGTGCGGGGGATGCCGGTGGAGAACGTGTGCCAGGTCACGGCGAGTTTCGGTGTGGCGGGCTGGCGCCCCGGGGAGGGCGCCGATGCGTTGCTGCTGCGTGCCGACGCCGGGGTGTATGCGGCCAAGCAGGCTGGGCGCGACCGGGTCGAGGGTGGGGTGGGCTGACACCTGCCGTGTAGGCGCGGCGCTTCGCCGCTGCGATTTACCCGCGAACCGGGCGCTGCGGGTCCTGCCTGGACCCGCGACGACCCTGGAGACAACAGGCGCGGGTCAGTTGGCCGCCGTGCTGTCGGCCGCTTTCGGTTGGCGGTACAGGTCCAGCAGCACCTGGTCGAGCACTTGCGAGGCGCCCCAGGGTTTCGGGTCATTGAGGATCGCCGCCACCGCCCAGGTGTGGCCATTGTTGTCGCGGCTGAAACCAGCAATCGCCCGCACCGTGTTCAGGGTGCCGGTCTTGATGTGCCCTTCGCCGGTCATCGCCGTGCGCTTCAGGCGCTTGCGCATGGTGCCGTCCATGCCCACCAGCGGCATCGAGCTGATGAACTCCGCCGAATATGGGCTCTTCCAGGCCGCCTGCAGCAGCGCCGCCATCTCGCGGGTGCTGACCCGCTCGGCCCGCGACAGGCCCGAGCCATTCTCCATCACCAGGTGCGGCGCGGTGATGCCCTTCTTGGCCAGCCACTGGCGTACCACGCGCTGCGCGGCACGGGCGTCGTCGCCATCGGCATCGGTGCGGAACTGCGCGCCCAGGCTCAGGAACAACTGCTGGGCCATGGTGTTGTTGCTGTACTTGTTGATGTCGCGAATGACTTCGACCAGGTCGGGCGAGAAGGCCCGCGCCAGCAGGCGCGCGCTCTTTGGCACGTTTTCGACGCGGTCGCGGCCCTGGATGCTGCCACCCAGTTCGCTCCAGATCGCCCGCACGGCGCCGGCGGCGTAGGTCGGGTGGTCGAGCAGCGACAGGTAGGTCTGGGAGTTGCAACCGTCACCGAGCTGGCCGCTGACCGTCACCGTGATGCCGTCGGCCTGGGTCACCGGGTTGTAGCGCACATCACCGCTGCACTGCTTGGACGCCACGGGCTTGACCTGGTTGTCGATGCGGATGCTGGCGATCGGCGGCTCGACGGCGACAGTGATCTTGCCGCCATCGTTGCGGGTCACGAAGCGCAATGCCTTGAGGTTGACCATCAGCGAGTCGGGCTTTACCAGGAACGGCTTGTTGACGTCGCCGCCGTCGTCATCGAACTGGGGCAGGTTGGGCTGCACGAAATGGCTGCGGTCCAGCACCAGGTCGCCGGTGACGGTGCGCACACCGTTGGCGCGCAGGTCGCGCATCAGCAACCAGAGTTTTTCCATGTTCAGCTTGGGGTCGCCGCCACCCTTGAGGTAGAGGTTGCCGTTGAGCACGCCGTTGCTCAGCGTGCCATCGGTGTAGAACTCGGTCTTCCACTGGAAGGTCGGGCCGAGCAGTTCGAGTGCCGCGTAGGTGGTGACCAGCTTCATGGTCGAGGCCGGGTTGACCGACGCATCGGCATTGAACACCGTGGCGGTACCTGGGCCGTCGAGTGGCAGCATCACCAGCGACAGGGCGTTGTCCTGCAGCTTGTTGGCCTTCAGGGCCTGTTGCACCTTGGGGGGCAGGGTAGTGTTGACGGCAGCGGCCTGGCTGGGGAGTGCCAGCGGCAACAGCAGGCTGGCAAGAAAGAGAGGACGGAGCGATTTGATCATGTGTGATAAATACCCTGCGGACGAGGGAGAAAGACATTGGGGCTGTAAGGAATGATGGCCCCAGGACGAAATATAGTGCGCATTATGCCCCAAGCGTGGCCGCGGTGAACCCTGTTCGACGGAAAAGGCCCGAATGGCAGCGGAAACTGGTAAAGTGCCGCGCGTTAATACTCAAGAGGATTGTTTCATGGCTACCAACCGTTCCCGTCGTCTGCGCAAGAAGCTGTGCGTCGATGAATTCCAGGAGCTGGGTTTTGAACTGAACCTGGATTTCAAGGAAGACCTGTCCGACGAAGCCATCGACGCCTTCCTCGATGCGTTCCTGGCTGACGCCATGGATGCCAACGGCCTGGACTACGTCGGCGGCGATGACTTCGGCCTGGTCTGCTCGGCCAAGCGTGGCTCGGTCAGCGAAGAGCAGCGTGCCACCGTCGAAGCTTGGCTCAAGGGCCGTAGCGAACTGACCAAGATCGAAGTCAGCCCGCTGCTGGACGCCTGGTATCCGGACAAGCCGATCAACCCGGCTTCCTGATCCCGCTGGAGCGGCGCCTGGCTGCCATGCCTGCGGCGCCGTTCCATCAAAGCCCTGGGCCGACCTGCAACGGTCGGGCCAGGGCTTTTTCCACCCGGCGCATGTGCCGCGCAAGTGCCTGGCGACGCACCTTCAACTGCGTGACGCCCAGCCCTTCTTCCTGCAAGGCCTCGCAGGCCGCCATCATCGCTTGCGCCTCCAGCATTCGCGCCACGCTGAGGATCTTGTGCGCCTGCTCGACCAGTGCTTCGCCATCACGTTCCGCCATCAGCACCATCAGCGCGGTGTAGTCTTCGCGCAGACTCTGGCGCACGGTGTCGAGAAAGCGCTCGCGGTCCTGCGTGTCCAGGCCGACGACGCGTCCCAGGCCTTCGAGGTCGAACGGCCGGTCTGGCGTTGGCCGTTCCAGTCGTAGTGGCAGTACCCGCGCCAGATGCTTGCACAGGGTGGCCAGGCTGATGGGCTTGAGCAGGCAATCGTCCATGCCGGCGTCCAGGCAGCGCTGGCGAATCTCGGGCTGGGCATTGGCGGTGTAGCCAAGCAAGGTGCAAGGCGGCTGGCCGTGCTTGCGCTCGTAGGCGCGTATCGCCCGGGCCAGCTGGTAGCCGTTCATGCGCGGCATGTTGCAGTCGAGAACCACCGCATCGAACTGGCCTTCGCGGAACTTCTCCAGGCCTTCGCGACCATCCTTGGCGGTGGTCTGCTGCAGGCCCAGGTGGTTGAGCTGGTGGGTCATCAGCAGCAGGTTGGCTGGGTGATCGTCGATCACCAGGACTTGCAGGCTCGGGTCGGGTGACGCCAGGTGTTGCACTGCCCGGGTATCGGTTGCCGGTGGCTCGGCCCGGCACAGCGGCAGCGACAGGCGCACCTGGGTGCCGACACCTTGCAGGCTCTTGAGGAGCAGGGTCGCGCCCATCATCTCGGTGAGGCTGCGGCAGATGGCCAGGCCCAGGCCGGTGCCGGCAAGGGCTCCCTGGCTGTGCGGGTTGGCCTGGGCGAAGGGGGTGAACAGGCGCTCCCGGTCATCGTCGTGGATGCCAATGCCGCTGTCGCGGACCTCCAGCACCAGGTTCGGCCCGGCTTCGGCGCACCCCTCGACGACGCTGGCCTGGATGCGCACGTAGCCGTGCTCGGTGAACTTGATGGCATTGCTGACCAGGTTGGACAGGATCTGCTTGAGCCGCAGGGGGTCGAGCAGGGCGTGGCAGCAGGCGCCGGGTGCGACTTCTGCCTCCAGCACCAGGCCCTTTTGCCTGGCCTGGCCTTCGAACACTCGGCCTACCGAAGCGACCAGTGCCGCCACGTCGACCGGCTCCGGCGCCAGCGACAGATGGCCGGATTCGATCCTGGCGATGTCCAGGATGTCGCCGATCAAGCCCAGCAGGTCGCGGCCCGAGTGGTAGGCGACGTCGAGCGCGGTGCGGTCGAGCTGGCCCTGCTCTGCGCGCATGGAGGCCAGTTCGAGCATGCCGATGAGGGCATTCATCGGGGTGCGTATCTCATGGCTGATGGTCGCCAGGAATGTGCTCTTGGCGCGATTGGCGTCATCGGCTTGCTGCTTGGCCTGGCGCAGCTCCTGGACCAGTTGGCGGCGCTCGCTGATGTCGATCCAGCCGCCGATGACGCCCTGGACCTCGCCCAGCGAATCGCGGTAGGGCAGGATCCAGTGGTAGATAGTCATGTCTTGGCCATGGACCTGCAACGGTCGGTCGAGGATCAGCGGTGTGCCCGCCTGGATGACGCGCTGGTAGTCGGCTTCGATCTGCCGGGTATGCGTCGGATCACAGAACGGGCTCTGCCCGAGGCGTTTGCCGATCACCTCCTCGGCACTGGCTTGCAAAACCTCCAGGTAACTGTCGTTGCAGCTTTGCAGATGGCCGTCGCGGTCGCGCACATACATGGGGTGAGGGGTGCCGTTGAGCAGTGCGCGCATGAACGCCAGCTGATCGCCCAGCGCCCGTTCGGCCTGCTTGCGCTGGCGGATCTGGCGACGCAGCCGGGTATTCCAGGCCAGCGCCAGCAACAGCAGCAGGGCGGTGCCCAGCAATACCTGGCCCGCCAAGTGGCGCAGCCGCTGCCAGCGCTTGTCGTCCGGCGGCCCATAGCCGCGCCAGCGATGGTTGATGACGCCCAGCTCCTCTGGCGAGATGCTCGCCAGGGCCTTGTCGAGGACCGACGCCAGGGCGGTGTCCTGGGCACGGGTAGCCATGGCGAAGCTGGCAGGCTCGGTAGCGATGGCGCTGCGGATCACCAGCTCGGGATCGCGGCTCACGGCATGGTTGGCATCGATGAGCGTGGTGATCACCGCATCGACTGCACCCGTCTCGAGTAGCGATACCGAGTAATAGGTGTTTTCGGTCTCGATCCAGCCGATTTCTGGATGGTCACGGGAAAGCAACTCGTCCAGGGTGCTGTGGCGGGTGATCGCGATGCGTCGCCCACGCAGGTCGTCCAGCGAAGCGACCTGCTGCTGGTCGTCACGGGTGATCAGCACATAGGTGCTCTCCAGATAGGCACGGCTGATGCGCAGGCGCATGTCGCCGAGGTTGTCGCTGGCCAGCGCGGCGATCAGGTCGACCCGGCCGCTGTCGAGGCGTGCCAGCATGTCGGCGGTGCCGCTGGCACGTTGCACCTCGAAGCGCAGGCCGGTGCGCAGGCGAATCAGTTCAAGCAGGTCGGCGGTGACTCCGCGAAAATGCCCGCCGACATCGAAGAACGACACGGGTGCGGCGGTCTCGTCGATGGCCACGCGTATCACCGGGTGCTGGAGCAACCACTGGTTTTCGGGTGGGGTGAGTTGCAGTTGGCGGTCGGTCAGCAACAGGTCGCTGCCGGCGCTCCAGCGCTTGAAGATGCTGCTATGCACGGCGCTGGGCTGGCTGTCGAGGGTAATGTCGACCAGGTTTCGCAGCAGCGTATCCTGGGCGCGCATGGCGAAGCCGAAACCCACCGCCTCGTGCTTGCTGAAGTTGGCCATGCGCAGGCCTGGCAAGTGGCCGCGATTGAGTTGGTAATGGGTGGAGATGGTGTCGCCGATGAACACATCGGCCTGGCCGAAGGCGACGGCATTGAGTGCCTGGGTCGACGACCCGAATGCCATCAGCCGGGCATTGGGGTACAGGGTGTGGACTTCCTGGCCGGGCAGGTAGTGGTCGAGCATGCCCAGGCGCATGCCGGCTAGCCCGGTGTCGAGGGGGCGAGCCTCGTCCTCGCGGGTGACCAGTACCGGCTGGTCGACCGCGTAGGGGCGTGAAAGGGCGAGGCCATCGACTGCCGCCTCGTAGCCATTGGCGCTGCCGAGCAGGTCGATTTCGCCACGTTTGAGCGCGGTGACCGCAGCATCGCGTGAGGCATAGCGCATGACCTGTATCGGCACCTGCAGCGCGTTGCCGATCAGGTGCGCGTATTCAGCGCTCAGCCCCTGGTAGTCGCGTCCGCCACTGGTGATGTCGAAGGGCGGATAATCCGGCGCCGAGATGCCCAGCAGCAATTGCCGATGGTCTTGCAGCCAGCGCCGCTGGGGTTCGTTCAGTGACGGCCTGACTGGATTGGCGGTGGAGCGTGGCAGTAGGGTGTACGGTGTGGGCTGGGGCGCACCGGCCCGGGCCTCGGCCCCGACCAGCGTCAGCGCGAGCAGCAATGGGGTGACGTAGAGACGCATGTTCCGGCCTCACACCAACGCGTTGCGTTTGGCGATGTCGATCAGGTCGACGAGGGAGTTGACCTGGAGTTTCTGCATCAAGCGCTTCTTGTAGGTACTCACGGTCTTGCTGCTGAGAAACATGCCGTGGGCAATTTCCTTGTTGGTGCGACCCTGGGCAAAAAGTTGCAATACCATCAACTCTCGGTCATTGACCTGGCGGAACAGTTGCAAGTCGCGGTTGCTACTGTCGCTGCCACTGTTGATCGCCTGGCTGGGGAAGTAGTTGTAACCGGCAAGTACGGCCTTGATGGCGCTGAGCAGTTCGGTGAGGTCCTCTTGCTTGCAGACGTACCCGGCCGCGCCGGAGTGCATGCAGCGCACGGCGAACAGTGCTGGAGACTGCGCGGTGAGGACCAGCACCTTCAAGGGTAGGTCCATGGACTGGAAGCGTGACAGTACCTCCAGGCCGTCGAGCTTGGGGATGCTGATGTCGAGGATCACCAGGTCTGGCTGGGCCTCGCGGATCATCTGCATGGCATCGACGCCATTGTCCGATTCGCCAGCTATCTTGTAGTTCTGGTTTTCCAGCAACATGCGCACGGCCAGGCGGATTACCGGATGGTCGTCGACAATGAATACGGAGTGCATAGGGAACTTCCTTGCTGCGTTGACGAAAGGCAGCTGGCACCATAGCTCAGTTGGAAGTCGCCGGGCACAAGAGGAATGGCAGTTGGCAAGATATGGGAAATGGCTTACAAGAAATCAAAAATAGAGCTACGAAAAAAACGAACTTCTGAGATATCAAACTGATTTTAGTAACTTTTTATTAGTTGTTTTCTGACTTGTTTAGTTACATCGGCTTATTGTAGGAAAGTTCACGCGTCCTTGTGCGCTGCGGCAACCTTGCCCTGCCGCAGCGCCGCCGTTCAGAGCGGGCTCGAATGCCCGGTCATCTCGTGAGCCATCTCGCTGGCGTAGCTGTCGGTCATGCCGGCGATGAAGTCGATCATCCTTAGGAAGGCGCTGTGCAGCGAGCCGTGCGGGTCGGGTGCGTTGTTGCCGAGCAGGTCGAGGACTCGGCGGCTCTTGAACGAGGGGGTACGCCCGCCGTGCTGCTCGAGGGCTGCCCCACAGAACGTGTTGAGGAGGATTTCGAGGGTGGTGTAGGCGCCGATTTCGTGCAGGGTCTTGCGCTTGTCCTGGAAGATCTTCTTGCGCGCCATGTCCTTGGCCTGCAACACGCAGTGCTTGGCTGGGCCGTGCATATGCTCGACCAGGTCGCCAGCGAGGCGGCCGGCAAGCAGCGCTGCCTGCTGCTCGACGAAGGCACGGGCGGCGGCATTGGTCAGGTGCTCGATGGCCTTGCCGCGCAAGATCGCCAGCTTGCGTCGGCGCGAGTCGCCAGGGCCGAGCTGGCGATAGGTGTCGGGCAGGTCATCGCCGACCAGGTCGAGCAGCAGGTTCTCGACCTCGGTGTAGTGCAGCAGGTCCATCTCCAGGCCGTCCTCAAGGTCGATCAAGGCGTAGCAGATGTCATCGGCAGCCTCCATCAGGTAGACCAAGGGGTGACGGGCCCAGCGTTGCTCCTCCAGCTGCGGCAGGCCGAGCTTGCGGGCAATCTGCTCGAGCAATGGCAGTTCGCTCTGGTAGCAGCCGAACTTGTGCTTCTTGTAACCCAGTGCGTCGGCATGTCGGGCGCTCCAGGGGTACTTGAGGTAGGTGCCGAGGGTGGCGTAGGTCAGCCGGGTACCGCCATCGAACTGGTGGTATTCGAGCTGGGTGAGTACCCGGAAGCCTTGGGCGTTGCCCTCGAAGTTGAGAAAGTCGGCGCGCTGGTCGTCCGTCATGTCGTCGAGCCAGCCGCGCCCGGCAGCCTGCTGGAACCAGTGGCGGATGGCGTCTTCACCGGAGTGGCCGAAGGGTGGATTGCCGATGTCGTGGGCCAGGCAGGCCGATTGCACGATCATGCCCAGGTCGCTGGGGGCGCACCAGTCGGGCAGTTGCTCGCGCAGGGTCTCGCCAACGCGCATGGCCAGCGAGCGGCCCACGCAGCTGACCTCCAACGAGTGGGTCAGGCGCGTGTGGATGTGATCGTTGCTTGACACCGGATGAACCTGGGTCTTGCGCCCCAGGCGACGGAAGGCGCCGGAAAAGATGATGCGGTCGTGATCCTTGTGGAAGGGGCTGCGCCCCAGTTCCTCGGGGCTGTACAGGGCTTTGCCCAGACGTTCGCGGGTGAGCAGGGTTTGCCAGTCCAAGGCGCGATCTCCTGTCGGTCGATGGGCATAGCTTCCCGCGTCGGACCCGGCGCTGCAAGCGCCGGGTCCGTTCGAGGTCAGGGCTGGCGACCGCTGCGCAGGTACAAGCGCAGCAGCGGTAGCAGGCTGCTGCCCAGGCGCACCAGGCGCGAGAGATTGCCGCTGCGCACGCCTTTGCCGGTCAGGAAGCCTAGGGCTACCACGGCGCCGAGCCCCCACAGCGGCGCCTGCTTGATGCCCAGGCCCTCGTGCAGCGCCGCGCTGCCCATGCCGCGCATGCGTTGCAAGGGCTGCAGCAGCTGCGTCGACTCATGGCGGATTTCCTGGCGGTGCATTTCCATGCGCAGGCGCAGCAGCGCCTTGCGCAGCTCACGCGGGTTACGCGTGTTCGGCAGTTCAGGCAGGCTCATGGCAGCAGGCGCTCCCGATCCTTGGCGAGTTCTTCGAGGGTGGCATGGAACGGCGAGGACTCGTCGAACACCGCCGCCTTCAGGCGCAAGCCGCAGTACAGCGCGGCGATGCCGTAGAACACGCACAGGCCGATGATCCCGGCCAGGCGATAGCTGTCCCACAGCAACACCAGCAGCAGCCCCGACAGCGCGGTCAGCAGCAGCAGGGCGAAGACCAGCGCCAGGCCGGCGAACAGCAACAGCTTCAGCGTGCGGCCTTTTTGTTCCTGCAGCTCGATACCGAACAGTTCGATGTGGCTGTGCAGCAGCCCTAACAGGGCGGCGCCCAGGCGTTTGCCCGAGGCACCTGCACCGAGGGTGTCGTTTTCCATCGGGCTCTCCTTAGCGCCGATTGGCCAGCAGGCCGATCAGCAGGCCGACGCCAGCGGCGATGCCGATGGCGTGCCAGGGTTTTTCCTGAACGTACTGTTCGGCGCTGCCCAGGGCTGCCTGGCCGCGTTCACGTACCGAATCCTGGGTCAATTGCAGGGTTTCACGAGCCTGGGCCAGGCGCTCGTGGATCTGCCCGCGCAACTCGTCCGCCTGATCGCCTGCCAGGTTGGCAGTGTCGGCGAGCAGTTTCTCGGTGTCGCGCACCAAGGCCTGGAAGTCAGCCATCAAGATTTCCTGAGCAGTCTTTGCCGATTTGCTGGCCATTGAGGCTCTCCCTGTGAGTGTGTGTGGCTATTTCGAGTGATGGATGGCACCGAAGGTTCATTGTCGGCGCTGGTACGGGGCTTGCTTACTACGAGAATCGTTTTTGCTACCTCGCGGGGCGTTGCCAGCGCAGGTTGCGCCGATCCAGGGCATCACCTGGGCAATACCGATAAA
The DNA here is from genome assembly GCF_016648105.1 of Pseudomonas sp. S31. Classification (GTDB taxonomy): domain Bacteria; phylum Pseudomonadota; class Gammaproteobacteria; order Pseudomonadales; family Pseudomonadaceae; genus Aquipseudomonas. The sequence goes on from NZ_JACVVE010000027.1 coordinate 90,949, forward strand.
ACCTTAACCCAATCCAGGACAAACCCAAGAAAAAACCACGCAGGCTTCGCCCAGGTAACCGAAACAGGGCAGGCGCCTGGCACCAACACGGTGCAGGGATGTAGGTTCTTGAACTGTCGTGGTGCTTTTTCAGCAGGTCTGCCTACGTCATGGAACATATGCACAGCGCGATGGACTCATTGGTCCATGGCTCCAATACGCTCTTCATCCTCATGGGCGCCATTCTGGTGCTGGCCATGCATGCCGGTTTCGCCTTCCTCGAGGTTGGCACCGTGCGCCACAAGAACCAGGTCAATGCACTATCGAAGATCCTCAGCGACTTCGCCATCTCGGCACTGGTTTATTTTTTCATCGGCTACTGGATCGCCTATGGCGTCAGTTTCTTCCAGCCGGCGCCGCAGTTGGCCGCCGACCATGGCTATGCGCTGGTCAAGTGCTTCTTCCTGCTGACCTTCGCTGCAGCGATCCCGGCCATCATTTCCGGCGGCATCGCCGAAAGGGCCCGGTTCGCGCCCCAGCTGTGCGCCACAGCGTTGATCGTGGCGTTCGTCTATCCGTTCTTCGAGGGCATCGTGTGGAATGGCAACCTGGGCGTGCAAGCCTGGCTCGAGGCGCGCTTCGGCGCGCCGTTCCATGACTTCGCCGGATCGGTGGTGGTCCACGCCATGGGCGGCTGGCTGGCCCTGGCAGCCGTAGTGCTGCTGGGCGCGCGGCGCGGGCGCTATCGCGAGGGCCGCCTGGTGGCCTTCGCGCCTTCGAGCATCCCGTTCCTGGCGCTGGGGTCGTGGATCCTGATCATCGGCTGGTTCGGCTTCAACGTGATGAGCGCCCAGACCCTGCAGGGTGTGAGCGGCCTGGTGGCGATCAATTCGTTGATGGCCATGGTCGGCGGTACCCTGGCGGCGCTGTGGGCCGGGCGCAACGACCCAGGCTTCCTGCACAACGGCCCACTGGCAGGGCTGGTGGCGGTGTGCGCCGGCTCCGACCTGATGCACCCGATCGGTGCGCTGGCCACTGGGTTGGTGGCCGGGGCACTGTTCGTCTGGGCCTTCACCGCCGCGCAGAACCGCTGGAAGATCGATGACGTGCTGGGTGTGTGGCCGCTGCATGGCCTGTGCGGTGTCTGGGGCGGGATCGCCTGCGGCGTGTTCGGCCAGGCGGCGCTGGGCGGCATGGGCGGGGTCAGCCTGGCCAGCCAGTTGCTGGGCAGCCTGGCGGGTGTGCTGGTGGCCCTGGCAGGTGGCTTCGCCGTGTATGGCGCGTTGCGCACGGTGCTTGGCCTGCGCCTGAGTCATGAGCAGGAGTTCCAGGGCGCGGATCTGTCGCTGCACCGCATCGGTGCCACCAGCCAGGATTGAACCAGGGCGGGTGCATGGCTGCCAGGACCAGCCTAGAATAGTGCTCTTGCACCCGGCCAACCTGGACCTGACCATGCTCCCTGAATGCCAATTGTTCGGCACCCTCGGGTGCCACTTGTGCGAAGTGGCCGAGGCCGTGCTGATGCCTTTCGTCGACCACGGCCTGCTGGTCGAGCTGGTCGATATCGCCGACCAGGAGGTGATGGTCGAGCGCTATGGCCTGATCATCCCGGTGCTGCGCCGCTGCGATACCGGCGCCGAGTTGCTCTGGCCATTCGATGCCGAACAGGTGGTGGCGTTTCTGGGTTGAATTGACGCGGGCCGGGGCAAGTCCGTATGCTGTATATAAATACAGTATCAGGATGAACTCATGCTCAATGTCGAGCAACTCAAGTACAGCGTCAACCACATGCCCGCAGAGCGTGTGCTCGAAGCCGTCCTCGAGCTGCGCCTCGAAGGCCTGGTGACGGATGACCGCACGCCGTTCGGCAAAGTGCATTTCAATACCTGCTTCGCCGAGATCGAAGCCTTGTTCCAACGTGCCGGCTACCACCGAGGGTTGGACGTGGTGGGGTACGAGGGGGCGGTGTATGCCCTGTACGACCCCAGCCGCTGGGAGGCGGTGCAGGTGCTGCGCTGGCTCAAGGCGCATTGCGAAGCGCAAAGCCAAGCCCAGGCTGGTTGAGGCGGGCCGCTGTAGGGGATAATACCGCCCCCTGATTGCCGAGCCCTGCCATGACCACGCCGTTCGATCCTGCCCACCAGCAAGCCAGCACGGTTTGCCTGCCCCCTGGCAACTGGGCGACGGTGCTCGATTGCCTGTGCGATCATTTCAAGGCGATCGACCGCGGGCAGTGGCAGGACCGCTTCGCCCGCGGGCGGGTGCTGGATGCCGAGGGCCGCGCGGTGGCCGCCGACCTGCCTTATCGGCGGGGCATGCGCCTGCACTATTTTCGTGAGGTGCCCAACGAAAAGCCGATACCGGTGCAGGAGCACGTCCTGCATGTCGACGAGCACCTGGTGGTGGCGGACAAGCCGCATTTCCTCCCAGTCACACCCACCGGGGAGTATGTCGAGCAGACCTTGCTGCGCCGGCTGATCCGCCGCCTGGACAACCCCCACCTGGTGCCATTGCACCGCATCGACCGGCACACCGCAGGCCTGGTGCTGTTTTCCGCCAACCCGCAAACGCGCAGCGCCTACCAGCGGCTGTTCCCCGAACGCCGTATCGACAAACGCTACCAGGCCATCGCCGCGGCCTTGCCCGAGCGCGAATTCCCGTTGGTGCACCGCAGCCGCCTGGTGCATGGCGAGCCGTTCTTTCGCATGCACGAGGTGGCCGGTGCCGATAACAGCGAGACGCTGGCCGAGGTGCTGGAGAAGCAGGGGGAGCTGTGGCGTTACGGGTTGTCACCGGTCACCGGCAAGACCCACCAGTTGCGTGTGCACATGGCAGCGTTGGGGGCGGCGATCTGCAACGATCCGTTCTATCCGGACCTGGTGAATGTCGAGGACGATTACCAGCGGCCGTTGAAACTGCTGGCCAAGAGCTTGAGCTTCGAAGATCCGTTGACGGGTGAAGCGCGCTATTTCGAGAGTCGCTTGAGCCTGGATTGGTAGACCCTCTACGCGGATGACGCGAGCGCTATTTGCATCGATGATGTGAACTCTGTAGGAGCGGCGCAAGGCCGCTCCTACAGGAGATCCGCGGCACCAGGCACATAACCGGGATCAGCGGTTGAAGCGCTCCACCAGCGAGTACTGACCGCCGGCGGTGGTGCTCAGCTCTTCGCTGAGCTGCGCCGAATGCTGCGCCTGCTCGGCGGTCTGGTCGGCCAGTTGGGCGATGGTGCTGATGTTGCGGCTGATCTCGTCCGTCACCGACGTCTGTTGTTCGGCGGCCGCAGCGATCTGCGTGGCCATATCGGTGATGTTGGCCACTGCCTCGCTGATGCCCACCAGCGCATCGTCTGCCTGCATCACCCGGCTGACCCCTTCCTGGGCCTGCTTGTGGCCGCTTTCCATGGTCAGTACGGCATTGCTCGCGGTTTGTTGCAGCTTGGCGATCAGCCCGTGGATCTGCCCGGTGGATTCAGCGGTGCGCTGGGCCAATTGACGGACTTCATCGGCGACCACGGCAAAGCCGCGGCCCATTTCACCGGCCCGCGCCGCTTCGATGGCGGCGTTCAGCGCCAGCAGGTTGGTCTGGTCGGCAATGCCCTTGATCACGTCGACCACGCCGCCGATCTCGTCGCTGTCCTTGGCCAGCTGGGTCACGGTCTCGCCGGTTTCACCGACTGCCGCCGAAAGGCGCTCGATCGCTTCACGGGTCTCGCTGGCGATCTGCCGGCCCTCGCTGGTCAGGCGGTTGGCCTCTTGGGTGGCGTCGGCCGTGCGCTGCACGTGGTTGGCCACTTCCTGGCTGGTGGCGGCCATCTGGTTGACGGCGGCGGCGACTTGTTCGGTTTCCACGCGCTGGCGCTCCAGGCCCGAGGAGCTCTTGTGCGCCAGGGCATCGGACTGGCGTGCCTGTTCGCTGAGGTGCTCGGCGCTGTCCTGCAGGCGGGTCAGGCAGGTCTTCATGCGTGCGTCCTGGCTGAGCATGGCCATTTCCAGGCGTGCCTGCACGCCGCGGCTGTCGGTGTACATCTGCGCGATCAGCGGGTCGGAGGTGGTTTGCTCGGCCAGGCGCAGCAGGCGCTTGAGGCCGCGCTGCTGCCAGGTCATGCCGAGTAACCCGAGCGGTACCGACAGGCCGGCGGCCAGGGCGAAGCCCCAGGAGTGGCCAAGCCAGTTGCCGACCAGGAAGCCGACCTGGCTCACCAGGATGAACGGCAGCCAGTCCTGGACCAACGGCAGCCATTTGTCACGCCGCGGAATGGCTGGCTTGCCCTGGTTCAGACGCAGGTAGAGGGCCTCGGCGCGACGGATCTGCTCGGCAGTCGGTTTGACCCGTACCGATTCGTAGCCCACCACTTGGTTGTTGTCGAAGATCGGCGTGACGTAGGCGTTCACCCAGTAATGATCGCCCGACTTGCAACGGTTCTTGACGATGCCCATCCACGGCAGGCCTTGCTTGAGGGTCTGCCACATATGGCCGAACACCGCCGAGGGTACGTCCGGGTGGCGCACCAGGTTGTGCGGCGCGCCCGTGAGTTCCTCGCGGGAAAAGCCGCTGATCTCGATGAAGGCATCGTTGCAGTAGGTGATCATGCCCTTGGCATTCGTGGTCGAGATCAGGCGCTGCTGGGCTGGGAAGGTCCGTTCCCGGTTGGTGATCGGCTGGTTGTTACGCATGGGTTGGATGTCCGCGGGGCTTTGGAGGGATATCGGCAGGCGCGGAGGTTTGTTGAATGGATATTTGTATGAGTTGATCCATGGCAATATGCCACTGCTCTGCTTGCGCTAGCAAAATCGCGCTATTTCGCTATTTTTACCGTTATATTGCAAATTTTTAGCGAAAGTATGTCTAACAGCCTACGTAGGCCCCCTGTAGGAGCGGGTTCACCCGCGAACACGGGCCGTGGCCCGTGCCGTGTACCGCGTTGTCCGCTTCGCGGCGGTTCGGCGCCCCGATAGACCCGTTCCTACAGAGGGGGGCTCGCTCACCCCGCGATCAGTTGACGTAACACGTAGTGCAGAATGCCCCCGGCCTTGAAGTACTCGACTTCGTTCAAGGTATCGATCCGGCACAGCACCTCGATATCCTGCGGCTGCCCATCCTCGCGGGTTATGCGCAGCGGCAGGCTCATGCCTGGCCGCAGTTGCCCTGCAGTCAGCCCCAGCACATCGATCTTCTCCTTGCCGGTGAGGCCTAGTTGCTTGCGGTCATGCCCGCCCTTGAACTGCAGCGGCAGTACGCCCATGCCCACCAGGTTGGAGCGGTGGATACGCTCGAAGCTTTCCGCCAGTACCGCCTTGACCCCCAGCAGATTGGTGCCCTTGGCCGCCCAGTCGCGGCTGGAGCCGGTGCCGTACTCCTGCCCGGCGATCACCACCAGCGGCGTGCCTTCCTGCTGATAGCGCATCGCCGCGTCGAAGATCGACAAGGTCTCGCCACTGGGCACATGGAGAGTGTTGCCGCCTTCCTGGCCCGCGAGCATTTCGTTGCGGATGCGGATATTGGCGAAGGTGCCACGCATCATCACTTCGTGGTTGCCGCGCCGCGAGCCGTAGGAGTTGAAGTCGTGTGGCTCCACGCCTTTGTCCCGCAGGTAGCGGCCAGCGGGGCTGTCGGCCTTGATGTTGCCGGCAGGCGAGATGTGGTCGGTCGTCACCGAGTCACCGAGCAGGGCGAGGATGCGTGCGCCTTCGATGTCACGGATCGGTGCCGGAGCACTGGCGATGTCGTCGAAGAACGGTGGATGTTGTATGTAGGTCGAGTCGTCCTGCCAGGCGTAGGTGGCAGCCTTGGGCACCTCGATGGCCTGCCATTGGGCGTCCCCGGCGAACACTTCGGCATATTCCTTGTGGAACATCGCGGTGTCGACCTTGGCCACTGCGTCGGCGATCTCCTGCTGGCTGGGCCAGATGTCGCGCAGGTACACCGGTTGGCCGTCCTTGCCGGTGCCCAGCGGTTCGCTGTCGAGCTTGACCCGCACGCTGCCGGCCAGGGCATAGGCCACGACCAGGGGCGGGGAGGCCAGCCAGTTGGTTTTCACCAGTGGATGCACCCGGCCTTCGAAGTTGCGGTTGCCCGACAGCACCGAGGCCACGGTCAGGTCGGCGCCGGTGATGGCGGCCTCGATGGCCTCGTCCAGCGGCCCGGAGTTGCCGATGCAGGTGGTGCAGCCATAGCCGACCAAGTCGAAGCCGAGTTGGTCGAGGTAGGGCGTCAGCCCGGCGGCTTTGAAGTACTCGGTGACCACCTTGGAGCCCGGCGCCAGCGAGCTCTTCACCCAGGGTTTGCGCTGCAGGCCCTTTTCCAGGGCCTTTTTCGCCACCAGGCCGGCCGCCATCATCACGCTCGGATTGGAGGTGTTGGTGCAGGACGTGATTGCCGCGATCACCACCGCGCCGTCCTGCAGCCGGTGGGTCTGGCCGTCGTGGAGGTAGTCGACGCCGTCTGTCTGGTCGGCATTGCCGACCGCCACACCGCCACCGCCTTCGCTTTCCAGGCGGGCGATTTCCTTCGGCGCGGCCTTGGGCTGCAGCTCGATGAACTGCTCGAAGGCCTGGCTGACCTGGCCCAGCGCTACCCGGTCCTGCGGGCGCTTGGGCCCGGCCAGGCTGGCCTCGACCGTGTGCATGTCCAAGGCCAGGGCATCGGTGAAGGCAGGCTCATGGCCTGGCTCGCGCCACAGCCCCTGGGCCTTGCAGTACTGTTCGACCAGTTGCACCGTCTGCGTCGGTCGGCCTGATAGGCGCAGATAGTCGAGAGTGACCTCGTCGACCGGGAAGAAACCACAGGTCGCGCCGTATTCCGGAGCCATGTTGGCCAGGGTGGCGCGGTCGGCCAGGGGCAGTTCGGCCAGGCCGTCGCCGTAGAATTCGACGAACTTGCCGACCACGCCTTTCTTGCGCAGCATCTGCGTCACGGTCAGTACCAGGTCGGTGGCAGTGATTCCCTCGCGCAGCTTGCCGGTGAGCTTGAAGCCGATCACTTCGGGGATCAGCATCGACACCGGCTGGCCGAGCATGGCCGCTTCCGCTTCGATGCCGCCCACGCCCCAGCCGAGCACGCCGAGGCCGTTGATCATGGTGGTGTGCGAGTCAGTCCCGACCAGCGTGTCGGGGTAGGCGAAGGTACGGCCGTCCTCCTCGCGGGTCCAGACCGTGCGGCCGAGGTATTCGAGGTTGACCTGGTGGCAGATGCCGGTGCCCGGCGGCACCACGCGGAAGTTGTCGAAGGCGCTCTGGCCCCAGCGCAAGAAGGCATAGCGTTCGCCGTTGCGTTGCATCTCGATGTCGACGTTCTGGCTGAAGGCCTGCGGCGTGGCGTAGCGGTCGACCATCACCGAGTGGTCGATCACCAGGTCCACTGGAGACAATGGGTTGATCCGCTGCGGATCGCCGCCGGCCTTGGCCATGGCGGCGCGCATGGCGGCCAGGTCGACCACCGCGGGTACGCCGGTGAAGTCCTGCATCAGCACCCGCGCCGGCCGGTACTGGATCTCGCGGTCGGAGTGGCGCGTTTCCAGCCATTGGGCCAATGCGCGCAGGTCGTCGCCGCTGACGGTCTGGCCGTCTTCCCAGCGCAACAGGTTTTCCAGCAGCACCTTCAGCGACTTGGGCAGGCGCTGCAGATCGCCCAATTGCCGGGCGGCTTCGGTGAGGCTGTAGTAATGGTAGGTGTGGTCAGCCACCTGGAGGGTCTTGAGGGTTTTCAGGCTATCGAGCGAGGGCATTGCCAACTCCTTCTGCGCCGGTGCCCGGCAACGGCTTTGCGCTGCCGGCGTCACCGCTCGGTTTCGGCCCGCACGGCACGGACCTAACTAAGGGGTCAGGTTAGACCGGATTGTCTGGCCTGACCCTTTTCTGGACCGGCGGGACGTGTCGCTGGTTCCGAACTTCCTTTATCATCGCCGCCCTGCCGGCGCCTGTGCTGCGCCCGCCGAAGTGGAGAGATAGATGAATACCCTGTTCATGCATTGCCGGCCCGGTTTCGAGGGTGAGGTCTGCGCCGAAATCAGCGAACACGCCGCCCGCCTGGGTATCGCCGGCTATGCCAAGGGCAAGCCGCAGAGCGCTTGTGCCGAGTTCGTCTGCGCCGAGGCCGTTGGCGCCGAACGGCTGATGCAGGAACTGCGCTTCGCCGATTTGATCTTCCCGCGCCAATGGGCCCGGGGCACCTTCGTCGAGCTGCCGGAAACCGACCGCATCAGCGTGCTGCTCGAGCACCTGGTCGAGTTGCCGGTGTTCGCCAGCGTCTGGCTGGAGGTGCTCGACAGCAATGACGGCAAGGAGATGTCGACGTTCTGCCGCAAGTTCGAGGTGCCGCTGCGCAAGGCCCTGGAAAAGGCTGGGCGCTTGCGTGAGCAAGCCCATGGACCGCGCCTGCTGCTGACCTTCATCAGTGGCCGCCGGGTATTCCTCGGCCAGGCCGAGGCGAGCAACAGCGCGCTCTGGCCGATGGGTATCCCGCGCCTGAAGTTCCCGCGCGAAGCGCCCAGCCGCTCGACCTTGAAGCTCGAGGAGGCCTGGCACCAGTTCATCCCGCGCGAGCAGTGGGAGCAGCGCCTGAACGACGACATGACCGGCGTCGACCTCGGCGCCTCGCCGGGCGGCTGGACCTACCAGCTGGTGCGCCGCGGCATGCTGGTCACGGCCATCGACAATGGGCCGATGGCCGAGAGCCTGATGGACACCGGCCTGGTTCAGCATCTGATGGCCGATGGCTTTACCTGGCAGCCCCGACAGCCGGTCGACTGGATGGTCTGCGACATCGTCGAGAAGCCGGCGCGCACGACCTCGCTGATCGAGACCTGGCTGGGGGAGGGGTTGTGCCGTGAGGCGATCGTCAACCTGAAGTTGCCGATGAAGCAGCGTTATGCCGAGGTGCGGCGTTTGCTCGATCGTATGGAGGCGACGTTCAAGGCGCGCAAGGTCAGGGTGTCGATCGCTTGCAAGCAGCTTTATCACGACCGTGAAGAGGTGACTTGTCATCTACGGCGGTTGGATCTCAAGGCGCGCTGAGGTTTGGGGTGCGCTTGGGATTTGTAGTGGCGCATACATCGAGCGCCGCCCGCGCGGCGCTTCGCGGGTAAACCCGCTCCTACATTCGTTGCAACGTGGCCATGTCTGTGAGGCCATGGTTGTCAGCTTTGTGGCCGCCTGTCTCAAGCCTTGCACCAAGGCGGGCAACCATGGCCTGACAGGTTCGGTACGTTGCAACAAATGTAGGAGC
>NZ_JACVVE010000028.1 GCF_016648105.1 Pseudomonas sp. S31
TTGTTTTTTTGTTCTCAAAAATACTTCGCGGGGGCCGCTTTGCGGCCCCGGCATTCTCAAATGAACAGCATCACGTCCCCAGACGGGCCTGTGCGCCCCAGGGTAGCGGTCAGCGCTTGACCGGTGCCGGTTGCTGTTGGGTCAGGCAGTGAATGTTGCCGCCACCGAGCAACAATTCACGGCCCGGGATCATCACCACCTCATGGTTGGGGAAGACCTTGCCCAGGATCGCTCTGGCCTCGGCATCCGCCGGGTCATCGAAGCTCGGCGCGATGATGCCGCCGTTGACGATCAGGAAGTTCACATACGAGCCGGCCAGGCGCACCGATGGGTCGCGCTCCTGACTGCCCTGCACCTGGTCGACCCCGGCGCACTCGTCTTCGGTGGCGTACAGCGGGCCAGGGATGGGCATCTTGTGCACGACGAATTCGCGGCCCTTGGCATCGCGGGTGTTCTTCAGCACCTCATAGGCAGCGTGGCAACGTGCATAGTTGGGGTCGTTGGAATCATCGGTCCAGGCCAGTAAAACTTCGCCCGGCGCGACGTAACAGCAGAAGTTGTCGACGTGGCCGTCGGTCTCGTCGTTGTACAGGCCGTCCGGCAGCCAGACGATGGTGTCGACCGCCAGGTGGTCACGCAGGATGGCCTCGATCTGCTCACGGTCCAGGTGCGGGTTGCGATTGCGATTGAGCAGGCACTCTTCGGTGGTGATCAACGTGCCCTCGCCGTCGACGTGGATCGAACCGCCTTCGAGCACGAAGCCCTCGGTGTGATAACGCTGGCAGCGCTCCATTTCCAGCACCTTGGCGGCCAGTTCCTCGTCACGGTTCCACGGCGCGTACAGGCCGCCGTCGAAGCCCCCCCAAGCGTTGAAGCCCCAGTCCACCCCGCGTACTTCACCGTGGTCGTTGATGACGAAGGTCGGGCCGGTGTCGCGTACCCAGGCGTCGTCGTTGCTGATCTCGACCACGCGGATATTGGGCAGGTCGAGCTGGCGCCGGGCGTTTTCGTATTGAGCGGCGGAAACCGCCACGGTCACCGGCTCGAAGCGGGCGATGGCCTTGGCCAGGGTCAGGTGGGCGGCCTGGGCCGGCTTGCCGCCCAGGCGCCAATTGTCCGAGCGCTCCGGCCAGACCATCCAGACCTGGCTTTGCGCTGCCCACTCGGCAGGCATGTGGAAGCCGTCGGCACGGGGAGTGGAGTTGAGGGTTTTCATCGATAAACCTCTGCGAAGGCCCGGTGTCGATCCACACCAGGTCGTTGGTCAATTGGATAGCAGCGCAGTGCGTCAGTTCTGCCGGCGCGCCAGCACCTCAGGATAGCCTCTTTATATCCGATATATATCGATATTTGAAGCAGACCCATTAGACCTTTACGCATAAAAAAGCCACACAAACCGATAACAATCGGCATATGTAGCCAGGGTCGTTAGAAATCTTCCGACAGGATGCGGTCAACGCTATCGACGAAGTAATCCACGCTGGCCCGGGTGGTGCACATCGGCGGCTTGATCTTGAGGATGTTCAAGTAGTCCCCCGTCGGCTGCATGAAGATGCCCAGGTCGCGCAGGCGATCGCACAGTTGCTGGGTCTCTTGGGTGGCCGGCTCCAGGGTCTGGCGATCGCGCACCAGTTCCAGCCCCAGGTAGAACCCCGAGCCATGGGCGGCACCGGCAAGCGGATGTTTATCGACCAGCGCCTGCAGCCGCGCCTTGAAGTAGCCGCCGGTTTCCCGCGTGTTCTGCCACAGCCCCTCTTCCTGCATGACATCGAGCACGGCCATGCCGATCCGGCAGCTCACCGGGCTGCCCCCGGCCGAAGAGAAGAAATAGCCCTCGGCCTCCAGCGCCTCGGCGATCTCGCGGCGGGTGATCACCGCGCCCAGAGGCTGGCCGTTGCCCATGCCCTTGGCCATGGTGATGATGTCGGGCACCACGCCTTGCTCCTCGAAACCCCAGAAGTGCTCGCCGAGGCGCCCATATCCCACTTGCACCTCATCGGCGATGCATACGCCACCCCGGGCTCGGACCTGGGCGTAGGCCTCGCGCAGGTAGCCGGCCGGCAGCGAGATGCCGCCGGCGTTGCCATACACCGGCTCGCAGATCATGCCCGCCAGCTGGCGGCCGCGCGCATCGAGGTCGGCGAGCTTGGCCTGGACGTCGCGCAGGTAGTCGGCGGCGCTGTCGGCGCCACGGTAACGGCCACGGAAGGTATTCGGCGCCTCCACCGGGTGCACCCAGTCCGGCCGCGTTTCCAGGGCCTGCGGGTTGTCGGCGATCGACGTGGAAATGGCGTCGGTGGCCACCGACCAGCCATGGTAGGCCTCGAGCACGCTGAGCAGGTCACGCCCGCCGCTGTAGGCCCAGGCCAGGCGGATGGCCAGGTCGTTGGCCTCGGTACCGCTGTTGACCAGGAACACCCGGTCGAAACCCGGCGGTGCCAGGGCCAGCAGGCGCTCGGAAAACTCGGCGACGGCCGCGTAGTGGAAGCGCGAGTTGGTGTTGAGCAGCGACCATTGCCGCGCCGATTCGGCCGCCATGCGTGGGTGACCGTGGCCGAGCACCGCGACGTTGTTGAGCATGTCGAGGTACGAGCGCCCCTGCATGTCGATCAGGTAGTTGCGCCAGCCGCGCTCGATGTGCGGCGGCTGGGCATAGTAGTGCTTCTGCGAACGGGCGAAGCTGGCATCGCGGCGGGCCAGCAAGGCTACCGGGTCCGGCAGCGGCTCGGCGTCGCACTCGAAGCCCAGCAGTGCGCTCGGCGACGGGCACAGGGCCAGCCAGGCCGCGGCGTGGGAAGGCTTGGCGAACAGCGGTGGCTGCAGCTGGGGCGCTCGGCACAGCTGCACCCCGAGCATGGCCGAGGTGCTGCCCAGTGCCTGGCCCCGGGCAATTGCCGCGCCGTCTTGCGGGGCCTGCTCCAGGCCGCTCAGCCACAGGCTCCAGTGTGCGCCGCGCAAGCAGCCGCGCCCTGCGCCAGCCTGCGCCCAGATGCCGTCCTGCGGCGCCTGTACGGCCGTACCGGGTTGTACGTGCAGCTCCACGCCAAGGGCACAGGTGGCCGGCTCGTCCGGGCGGTCGACATGGGTTTGCGAAAGGCGGTATTGGCCATGCAGGGTGCACGCCGGCACTGGCTGCGCCGCCAGCAGACGCTGGTCGATGCCGGGTTGCTCCCAGTTGCCGGCCTCGAAGTGCGGGCTGAACACGCCCAGATCGAGTCGCGCCGGCGCCTGGCCGGCCATCGTCGGCAGCAACGGCAGGCAGCCGTGGAAATCAGGAGTCTCGGCGTCGAAGCCGGCAGCCTGGAGGATGGCCGCTTCCATCAACGCGCATGGCGCTGCCATGGCCGTATCGAAGATCTCCCACTCATGGGCGATGTTATCGAGGATGTACTGGTTGCCCGGCTCCACCGTCAGTTGCTGCTCGCTGCTGAGCACCAGCACTGCGGCCCGGTTCAGCACCAACGGCCACAAGGCGCGCAGTTCGACCTCGATCAGCGGGTTGCAGGCGTGGTAGGCGGTCACGGCCGGAAGGATGCGCAGGGGGTCGCCTTCGGCGTGATGCAGCAGCGCCGCGCAGGTCACCGACAGGTCGGCGATGCGCCAGGTGCGCAGCAGGTCGCCGAAGTCGATCACGCCCTGCAGCTGCCACTGGCGATCGCTATCGCGGGCCCACACGGCGTTGTCATCGGTGATGTCCAGGTGCACGGCCTGGCTCGGCAACTGCGCCGCCAGCGGCGCCAGGCGCTCGGCCGCCAGCCGGGTCGCCTGCTCGATACGGGCGCGCTTGGGCGCATCCTGCAGGCTGGGGAGCAGATGGGCGATCAGCGCCTGGGCATGCTGGGGATCCCACTGCAAGGTCCGCGCAAGGCCTGGATGGTCGAAGCCGGCCAGGGCCTTGTCGACCCGGGCGCACAGCTCGCCGAGTTCGGCCATCAGGCGTGTCGGCATGTGCTTGAGACGGGTCAGCGACTGGCCGTCGATGTAATCGAGCAAACGCACCCGCAGGGGCTGGCCCTCGACGTCCACGGCCAGCAGCGCCTGGCCGTCGCGCGCACTGCGCACCGCCGGCACCGGCAGGCCCTGCCCACGCAGGTAGGCCAGCGCCGCGTGCTGCGCCTCGAGTTCGACCTGGGCGTAACTGGCGTGGCAGACCTTGAGCACGAAGCGGCCCTGGTCGCTGTCGAGCCTGAAATTGAGGTCCTGCTGGCTACCCAGCGCCTGCAGACTGCCCGCCAGATCATAATGCGCCCGCAGCAGGGCATGCGCCTGGGCTTCGCTGAGCGAAGGACTGGGCTGGCTGGAACGCTGGATCAGGGTGCGGAGCGGCATGAACAGGGAACCTCGGTTTTTTCCGCCTATATCGCCATTTGCCTGGCCAATAAACAAGTAGGCGTTGGTGCAAAGTGTCGGACGCATGGTGCAAGCGGCACTTGCCTCGGGCGGGCACAGTCGACAAGCTAGGCGGGTTCGGAACAACCTCACTTAGCCAAAGGCAATTGCACATGCGCATTCTCGTCACCGGCGGAGCCGGTTTCATCGGCTCGGCCCTCATACGTCACCTGATCGAGCACACGGAACATGAAGTGCTCAATCTCGACAAACTGACCTACGCGGGCAACCTCGAGTCGCTGCAACGCATTGCCGGCAACAGCCGCTACGAATTCGTCCAGGCCGACATCGCCGACCAGGCCACGGTCTCGGCACTGCTCGAACGCTTCCAGCCCGATGCGATCATGCACTTGGCCGCCGAGTCCCATGTCGACCGCTCCATCGATGGCCCGGCAGCGTTCATCCAGACCAACATCGTCGGCACCTACGCCCTGCTCGAAGCCACCCGCGCCTGGTGGAGCCGCCTGCCGGTGGACAAGCGCCAGGCCTTCCGCTTCCACCATATCTCCACCGACGAAGTGTATGGCGACCTGCACGGCGTCGACGACCTGTTCACCGAGACCACGCCCTACGCACCGAGCTCGCCGTACTCGGCCAGCAAGGCGGCGTCCGACCACCTGGTCCGCGCCTGGCAGCGTACCTATGGCCTGCCGGTGTTGCTGACCAACTGCTCGAACAACTATGGCCCGTTCCACTTCCCGGAAAAACTCATTCCGCTGGTCATCCTCAACGCCCTGGCCGGCAAGCCTCTGCCGGTGTACGGCAATGGCCTGCAGGTGCGCGACTGGCTGTTCGTCGAAGACCACGCCCGGGCGCTGCTCAAGGTGGTCAGCGAGGGCGTGGTCGGCGAAACCTACAACATCGGCGGCCACAACGAGCAGAAGAACATCGACGTGGTACGCGGTATCTGTGCGCTGCTCGAGGAGCTCGCGCCCGAGCGTCCGGCCGGTGTGGCAAACTATGCCGACCTGATCACCTTCGTCCAGGACCGCCCCGGCCACGACCTGCGCTACGCCATCGATGCGGGCAAGATCGAGCGCGAGCTGGGTTGGACTCCTGAAGAAACCTTCGAGACCGGTCTGCGCAAGACCGTGCAGTGGTACCTCGACAACCTCGAATGGTGCAGGCACGTCCAGGATGGCAGCTACCAAGGCGAACGGCTGGGCAACACCGACTTCAAGGATCTGATTGCATGACAAAAGGTATCGTCCTGGCGGGCGGCTCCGGCACCCGCCTGCACCCCATCACCCTCGGCGTGTCCAAGCAGCTGCTGCCGATCTACGACAAGCCGATGATCTACTACCCGATCTCGGTGCTGATGCTTGCCGGCATCCGTGACATCCTGCTGATCTCCACCCCCCAGGACCTGCCGCAGTACCGCCAGCTGTTCGGCGACGGCAGCCAGTTCGGCATCAATCTCAGCTACGCCGAGCAGCCCTCTCCCGATGGCCTGGCCCAGGCGTTCCTGATCGGCGAGGAATTCATCGGCAACGACCCGGTGTGCCTGATCCTCGGCGACAACATTTTCCACGGCCAAGGGTTCAGCGAGCAGTTGCTGCGTGCTGTCAACCACCCTTCCGGAGCCACGGTGTTCGGCTACTGGGTCAAGGACCCAGAGCGCTTCGGCGTGGTCGAGTTCGACGAGCAGGGCACGGCCCTGTCGATCGAGGAAAAGCCGCTCGAACCGAAGTCCAGCTACGCCGTCACCGGCCTGTATTTCTACGACAACGACGTGGTGAAGATCGCCAAGGGCATCAAGCCATCGCCACGCGGCGAACTGGAGATCACCGACGTCAACAATGCCTACCTGCAACGCGGTGACCTGCGCGTCGAACGCTTCGGCCGTGGTTTCGCCTGGCTCGACACCGGCACCCACGACAGCCTGCTGGAAGCCTCGCAGTATGTGCAGACCATCGAGCACCGCCAGGGCCTGAAAGTGGCCTGCCTGGAAGAAATCGCCTTCCAGAAAGGCTGGATCTGCCGCGAGCAACTGCTGACCAAGGCCGAAGAACTGAAGAAGACCGGCTACGGCCAGTACCTCCACACCCTGGCGAAAGAGCACGCATGAACATCATCAAGACCGCTATCCCCGATGTGATGATCATCGAACCCAAGGTGTTCGGCGACAGCCGCGGCTTCTTCCTCGAAAGCTTCAACGCCCGCGCCTTCGCCGAGCAGACCGGCGTCGACGTGGCGTTCGTCCAGGACAACCATTCGCGCTCGCAGAAAGGCGTACTACGTGGCCTGCACTATCAGCTGCAGAACGCCCAGGGCAAGCTGGTGCGGGTGGTGCAAGGCGAAGTCCTAGACGTGGCCGTGGACATCCGCAAGCGCTCGCCGACCTTCGGCCAGTGGGTCGCCGTGCGCCTGTCCGCCGACAATCACCGCCAGCTGTGGGTACCGGCAGGCTTTGCCCATGGCTTCGTGGTACTGAGCGAGTCGGCCGAGTTCCTGTACAAGACCACCGACTATTACAACCCCGCCGCCGAACGCTGCATCCGTTGGGACGACCCGACCCTGGCGATCGACTGGGAGCTGGCCGAGCCGCCGCAACTGTCGGCCAAGGACCAAGCCGGCGTGCTGTTCAAGGACGCGGAGCTGTTCCCATGAAAATCCTCGTCTGTGGCCGCAATGGCCAGGTGGCCCAGGCCCTGCAGGCCGAACTGGCCGGCCTTGGCGAACTGCACCTGCTTGGCCGCGAACAGCTCGACCTGGCCCAGCCCGAGGCCCTGCGTGAACCGCTGCGGGCGCTGGCTCCCGACCTGATCGTCAATGCCGCCGCGCATACCGCCGTGGACCAGGCCGAGAGCGAACCGGAGCTGGCTTTCGCGATCAACGCCGAAGGCCCGCGGGTGCTGGCCGAAGAGGCCGCTCGCCTGGGCGTGCCGCTGATCCACTACTCCACCGACTACGTGTTCGACGGCGACAAGCCCGCGCCCTACACCGAAGACGACGCGCCAAATCCGTTGGGCGTGTACGGCCGCAGCAAGCTGGTGGGCGAGCAGGCCATCGCTGCGGTGGCGGGCCAGCACCTGATCTTGCGCACCAGCTGGGTGTATTCCCTACATGGGCGCAACTTCCTGCTGACCATGCAGCGGCTGCTGCAGGAAAAACCCGAACTGCGCGTCGTCAGCGACCAGATCGGCGCGCCGACCTGGGCCAGCACCATCGCCGCCAGCACCCGTGCACTGATCGAGCGCTGGCAAGCCGGCCAGGCCGGCGCCTGGGGCACCTACCACCTCACCGCCCAGGGCGAAACGTCGTGGTTCGGTTTCGCCCAGGCCATCGGCGAGCAGCTCAAGGCCCGTGGCCTGCCCTGCGCCGAACTGCTGCCGATCCCATCCAGCGACTACCCGACCCCTGCGCGGCGGCCGTTCAACTCACGGCTGGACTGCTCGCGCCTGGCCCGTGAATGGCAGGTCAGCCAACCACACTGGCAGCAGGCGCTGATCGACTGCCTGAAGTAGCGCATAATTGCGCCAGACCCTTCTGGCGCATTCCACCCGATGATTGCAAAGCCCACGCCTCCCCGTCGCCCACGCTGGCGCAGCCTTGCCCTCCTGGCCCTGTGCCTGGCCCCCTTGCTCTGGCCGGTGCACC
The DNA here is from genome assembly GCF_016648105.1 of Pseudomonas sp. S31. GTDB lineage: Bacteria > Pseudomonadota > Gammaproteobacteria > Pseudomonadales > Pseudomonadaceae > Aquipseudomonas. Next base: position 7,990 of record NZ_JACVVE010000028.1, read on the forward strand.
ACCTGGCCGAACGCTATTACCAGGACCAGTTGGCCTCGCAGAACCGCCAGACCCTCGACCTGTACGTAGCCAACCTGCTCGGCACCCTGCACCGTTACGAAACCCTGCCACAGATCCTCGGGGACCTGCCGGCGCTGCGTGGCGTGCTGGCCGACCCGTTCCGCCTCGAGGCGGTGACCAATGCCAACCGCCTGCTCAAGGACATCGCCCAGCAGACCGGTGCCGAGGTGATGTACCTGATGGATGTCAGCGGCAACACCCTGGCCGCTTCCAATTGGGATAAACACGACAGTTTCGTCGGCCGCAACTTCGCCTTCCGGCCCTATTTCAACGAAGCCATGGCCGGTCGCCTGGGCCGCTTCTTCGGCCAGGGCACCACCTCGGCCAAACGCGGCTACTTCTTCGCCGCGGCGGTGCGCGACCGCGAGCGAGTGATCGGCGTGCTGGTGGTCAAGGTCGACCTCGACCATACCGAAACCCTCTGGGGCCGCACGCCCGAGCAACTGCTGCTGACCGATCACAACGGCGTGGTCATCCTCACTTCGCGGCCGGAGTGGCGCTTCCGTGCCACCCGCCCACTGACCGAGGCAGAGCGCCAGGCGATCATCGCCATCCAGCCCTACCCGACCCAGGCGCCACAGCCGCTGCAGCTCAACCGCGAAGCCTGGATCTCGCAGAGCCGCGACATCAAGGAAACCGGCTGGCAGGTGAGCATCCTGGCGCCGCGCATGCTGGTCGACCGCTCGGTGCAGACCGTGATGGCCATCGGCGGTGCCACGCTGCTGGTGCTGATGCTGCTGGCCGGCCTGCTGATGCAGCGGCGCCGCCACTATATCGACCGCATCGATTTCGAAGCCAGGGGCCGCCAGGAGCTGGAAAAACGCGTGGCTGCCCGTACCGCCGATCTCGAAGGCCTCAATACTCGCCTGAAAAGCGCCGTGCTCGAACGCGAAAACGCTCAGCAAGAGCTGGTGCGGGCTCAGGACGAACTGGTCCAGGCTGGCAAGCTGTCGGTGCTGGGCACCATGTCGGCGAGCATCAGCCATGAACTCAACCAGCCCCTGGCGGCGATCCGCAGCTATGCCGAGAACGCCGAGATCCTGCTCGACCACCAGCGTACCGAGGACGTGCGCGGCAACCTCAAGCTGATCGGCGAGCTGACCGGGCGCATGGCCTCGATCATCGCCCACCTGCGCGCCTTCGCCCGCCGCGATCGCCATGCTCCGGAGAGCGTGGCGCTGCAACCGGCACTGGACGACGCGCTGGCGCTGCTGGCCAAGCGCCGGCGGGCGATGGCCGTCGAACTGATCCGCGACCTGCCCGAGGCCACCCTGTGGGTGCAGGCCGGCGAGACCCGCCTGCGTCAGGTGCTCGGCAACCTGCTGGCCAATGCCCTCGACGCCCTGACCGAGAAAGCCAACCCGCGCAGGCTCTGGCTGAGTGCCGAACGGCGCGAAGACGACGTCTACCTGTACATCCGTGACAACGGCCCGGGGTTCAGCCGCCAGGCGCTGGAACATGCCAAGGAGCCGTTCTTCACCACCAAGACGCGGACCCAGGGCCTGGGCCTGGGCCTGGCCATCTGCGAAAGCCTGATGCTGGCCCTGGGCGGCGAACTGCTGCTCGGCAACCACCCGGAAGGCGGCGCCTTGCTCACCCTGCGCCTGCGCGTGGCCAAGCCCGGGGCCAACCTGCAATCTTCGGAGGACACGTCGGCATGACGACCGCGACAACGATCGACAGCCAGGCCCAGGTGATCCTGGTCGACGACGACCCGCACCTGCGCCAGGCCCTGAGCCAGACGTTGGACCTCGCCGGGCTCAAGGTGGTCAGCCTGGCCGACGCCCAGGGCCTGGCCGAGCGCATCGAGCCAGACTGGCCTGGGGTGGTGGTCAGCGATATCCGCATGCCGGGCATCGACGGCCTGCAACTGCTCGAGCAACTGCACGGACGCGACAACGAGCTGCCCGTGCTGCTGATCACCGGCCATGGCGATGTGCCGCTGGCGGTACAAGCCATGCGCGCGGGTGCCTATGACTTTCTGGAAAAACCTTTCGCCAGCGATGCGCTGCTCGACAGCGTGCGCCGCGCTCTGGCCCTGCGTCGACTGGTACTGGACAACCGCAGCCTGCGCCTGGCCCTGAGCGACCGCCAGCAACTGGCCACGCGCCTGGTCGGTCACTCGCCGGCCATGCAACGCCTGCGCGAACAGATCGGTGCCCTGGCCGGGACCCGCGCCGACGTGCTGATCCTCGGCGAGACCGGTGCCGGCAAGGAAGTGGTGGCGCGCGCGCTGCACGACCTGTCCAGCCGCCGCGACGGCCCGTTCGTCGCCATCAATGCCGGGGCCCTGGCCGAGTCGGTGGTCGAAAGCGAACTGTTCGGGCACGAGCCGGGAGCCTTCACGGGTGCGCAGAAGCGCCGCATCGGCAAGTTCGAGTTCGCCAACGGTGGCACGCTGTTCCTCGACGAGATCGAGAGCATGAGCCTGGACGTGCAGGTGAAGCTGTTGCGTCTGCTGCAGGAACGGGTGGTCGAGCGCCTGGGCGGCAACCAGCTGATCCCGCTGGACATCCGCATCATCGCCGCGACCAAGGAAGACCTGCGCCAGGCCGCCGACCAAGGGCGTTTCCGCGCCGACCTCTACTACCGCCTCAATGTCGCACCACTGCGTATCCCGGCGCTGCGCGAGCGCGGCGACGACATCCTGGTGCTGTTCCAGCACTTCGCCGATGCCGCCAGCGAGCGCCACGGGCTGGCGCCCCACACCCTGCAGCCAGGCCATCGGGCCATCCTGCTGCGCCATGAATGGCCAGGCAACGTGCGCGAGCTGCAGAACGCCGCCGAACGTTTCGCCCTGGGCCTGGAACTGGCCCTCGACGGCCAGCCAGCGCCAGCGGCAGCCACCGCGACGCCGGTCGTTGCCGGCAACCTCAGCGAGCAGGTCGAGCAGTTCGAGCGCTCGCTGATCGCCGCCGAGCTGGCCCGGCCACACGGCTCCATGCGCAGCCTGGCCGAAGCCCTCGGCATTCCACGCAAGACCCTGCACGACAAGCTGCGCAAGCATGGCCTCAACTTCGAAGGCGGCAGCAGCGCGCACGACGACCACGAGGACAACCGCCCATGACCACCGACAGCCAGTACCTGCAAGCGGTACTGCACAGCGCCATTCCCCTGACCCGCGAGATGGGCCTGGAGGTCATCGACTGGCAGGCCCACTGCCTGCGCCTGCAGTTGCCGCTGGCGGCCAACGTCAACCACAAGAGCACCATGTTCGGCGGCAGCCTGTACTGCGCCGCAGTGCTCGTGGGTTGGGGCTGGCTGCACCTGCGCCTGCGCGAGCTGGGCATCGACGACGGGCATATCGTCATCCAGGAAGGCCAGATCAACTATCCGCTGCCGGTGACCGGCACTGCGGTCGCCCGCTGCGCGGCGCCGGACGAGAAGACCTGGGAGCGTTTCCTGACGATGTATCAGCGCCGCGGCCGGGCGCGGCTGACGCTGCAGACCACGGTCAGCAACGCCGGCAGCGACGAGCCCGCCGTGACCTTCGGCGGGCAGTACGTGCTGCATCGCTGATACCTCACACGCCCCCTGTAGGAGCGGCCTTGTGCCGCGATGGACTGCGTAGCGGCCCCAGTTCCGGCAGATGGCTGAGAGCCTGGGGCTGCTACGCAGCCCATCGCGGCACAAGGCCGCTCCTACAGGGGGGGCGCTTCAGATCAAGCTCAGGAAGGCCTGGCGCCATGCAGCGTTTGCGGGCATCGCCAGGAAATACGGATTGAGTAGCGATTCGCGTGCCGGGTAGCGGAACGGCTGGCCATCGACCCCGATCACCTCACCCCCAGCCCCTTCCAGCACCCCCTGCGCCGCAGCCGTATCCCACTGCGAGGTCGGTGCCAGGCGCGGATAGCAGTCAGCGCTGCCTTCGGCCAGCAGGCAGAACTTCAGCGAGCTGCCGATATTGGCCAGTTCCAGGTCCCCCACCTGCGCCCCAAGCCCCGCCAACAAGGCCTCTTGCTCGGGGCTGGAATGGCGACGGCTGGCAACCACGGTGAAGCGGCCATCGACCGGTGGCGCATTGCGGACCTCGATGGCCTCGGCCTGACCATCGGCTTCGGCACGCCAGGCGCCCAGATCACGACCACCGAAATAGGCGCGCCCGTTGGTCGGCATGGTCACCACGCCGAACACCACCTCGCCGTGCTCGATCAGCGCGATGTTGACGGTGAACTCTTCGCTGCCGGCGATGAACTCCTTGGTTCCGTCCAACGGGTCGACCAGCCACCAGCGCTGCCAGCCCTGGCGCTCGGCCAGCGGGATATTGCAGTCTTCCTCCGACAACACCGGGATCTGCGGCGCCAGGGCGCGCAGGCCATCGGCAATGACCTGGTGCGCGGCCAGGTCGGCGGCGGTCACCGGTGAATCGTCGGCCTTGTTCTGCACGGCAACGCCTGCGCGCCAGAACGGCAGGATCGCCTCGCCGGCCGCAAGGGCCAGCTTGACCACTTCATGCATCAATTGCTGGTCGCTCATGCCTCGAACAGCCCCCGCTGGATCAGCAGGTCACGGGCCAGGTACAACGCCGCCAGGGCACGCCCCTCGGTGAACTGCGGATGCATGGCCAAGGCCGACAATTCGCGCAGGTTGACCTTGTCGACCCGCATCGGCTCCGGCTCGTCGCCTTCCAGGCGCTCTTCGTACAGGTCGCTGGCCAGCACCACCTGGATCTTCTGGCTCATGTAACCCGGCGACAGCGACAGCTCGGTCAGGTGTTCCAGCTGGCGCGCGCCAAAGCCGGCTTCTTCCTTGAGTTCGCGCTCGGCCGCCGCCAGCACGTCCTCACCCGGCTCGATCAGGCCCTTGGGCAACGACAACTCGTATTCGTCGGTACCGCCGCAGTACTCCTCCACCAGCACCGCATGCTCGGCATCGAGCATGGCCACGATCATCACGGCGCCGTAACCGTTGCCGCGGCCGACCAGACGCTCGTAGGTGCGTTCGTTGCCGTTGCTGAAGCGCAATTGCACGGCCTCGACGCGGAACAGGCGGCTGCTGGCGACGATTTCGCGGCTGAGGACGGTGGGTTTCTGGCGCATGAGACGGCTCCTTGGCGTGAACGGGTTACTATACCGTGGCTTGCCGACTGATCGAGAGTTTCCCATGCCTGTTCTTCCCTGGTCCGCCATCGATACCGTCCTGCTGGACATGGACGGCACCCTGCTCGACCTGCACTACGACAACCGTTTCTGGCTCGATCACCTGCCGCAACGCTACGCCGACCTGCATGGCGTCAGCCGGGCGATGGCCGAGCTCGAGCTGCAGCCGCTGTTCGAGCGCAACGCCGGTACCCTGAACTGGTACTGCCTGGACTTCTGGAGCCGCGAACTGAACCTGCCGATCCGTGAGCTCAAGCGCGAGATCGCCGACCTGATCGCCCTTCGCCCGGATGCCGACACCTTCCTCGCGGCCATCCGCCAGGCCGGCAAGCGCGTGGTGATGATCACCAACGCCCACCGCGACTCGCTGTCGCTGAAGCTGGAGCGGGTGGAGCTGGCGCCCTATTTCGAGCGGCTGATCAGCTCGCACGATTACGGGTTTCCAAAGGAAAATCCGCAGTTCTGGGACGCCTTGCAGGCGGATATCGGGTTCGAACCGGAACGCAGCCTGTTCATTGACGACACGCTGGCGATCCTGCGCAGTGCGCGGCGCTTCGGTGTGGGGCATCTGCTGGCGGTGCGCCAGCCAGACAGCCGGGGGCAGCCGCGCGATACCGAGGAGTTTGCGGCGGTCGAGGATTACCGGGAATTGTTGCTGGGCCTTTAGGGCCTCTTCGCGGGTGAACCCGCTCCTACAGGGATCACCGTACCTGTAGGAGCGGGTTCACCCGCGAAGAGGCCGTCACAGGCTGAAAATTACTCCTTAGGCGGAATACGCAGCACCTGCCCCACATAGATCTTGTCCGGATGTTTCAACATCGGCTTGTTGGCCTCGAAGATCTTGTTGTACAGGTTGGCATTCTTGTACACGCGCAACGAGATCGCGCTGAGCGTCTCACCCTTCTCCACCGTCACGAACTGGGCCGCCTCGGTAACGACCGCCGACAGCGCGACGGTCAGACCATCAGCATCCACGCTGGCCACCCCTTCGATGTTGCCGGCTGCGAGAATGACCTTTTCCTTCTCCTCCTGGCTTGCCACCTCGCCCTTGAGCACAACCTTGTCACCCTCTACGGTCGCCGTGATATCAGGGTTGCCCAAGCCCACGCTCTCCACATGTTTCTTGAGCTGTTCTTCGGCATTGGCATTGCCCGGCGTGAGCAAATCGATCAACTTCTCGCCCGCTTCCTTCACAAAACTGATCAGACTCATAGCGTTCTCCTTGTCGACGAAACCTGGAACGGGTCAGTCTAGGCCACGATCACCAATCCCGCCCCGCTGCGACCCATCGACGCGCTCTATCAAGGCATAGACCCTAGCGATTAGACGGCGCCGACGCACACGCCTAGGCTGGTGCTATCAGATAGCCGCCGGTAATCCACGCCGATGCATAGCAAACCTCCGGTCTGCGCGGCGTCATCGTCCTTGACCCTGCCCGCCGCCAGCAATACCTACGACTACGCCCAGCTCGACGACGGCGCGCAGGCCAGCACGCCGCTGGCCGAGGAAGTGGCGTTGGCGATCGTCTACAACGGCCTCAACCAGGCCGTGATGCTGGTCAGCCCCACCGACCTCGAGGATTTCGCGGTCGGTTTCAGTGTCGGCAGCGGCATCGTCGAAGGCACTGCGGAAATCTACGACCTCAAGCTCTCCGGCAGTGGCTCGGCCCTCTATGCCGACCTGGAAATCTCCAGCCGTGCGTTCTGGAACCTGAAAAACCAGCGTCGCCAACTGGCCGGCACCAGTGGCTGCGGGCTGTGCGGGGTCGAAGCCCTGGAGCAGGCCTTGCCTGAACTGGCCGTGCTGCCCGGCGCGCCACTGCCCCCGGCGCACTGGCTTGGCGGCCTGCGCGAGCGTATCGACGCCTTCCAGCCCCTCGGCCAACACTGTGGCGCGGTCCATGCGGCGCTGTTCATGAACGACCAGGGCGAATTGCTGCTGGGCCGCGAAGACATCGGCCGGCACAACGCCCTGGACAAGCTGATCGGCGCCCTGCTGCGCCAAGGCATCGATACCGCAGGCGGGCTGGCCATCGTCACCAGCCGCTGCAGCCTCGAACTGATCCAGAAAGTCCTGCGTGCCGGCATCCAGACCCTGGTCAGCCTGTCAGCGCCCACGGGGCTTGCCCTGCAATGGGCGCGCAAGCACAACCTCAACCTCATCCATCTACCCAAGCACAGCGCACCGCGGGTCTACAGCCCTGCGGCGGAGTCTCAACAGCCGTGACCTCGTACCAACACCTTCCGGACAACGCTCCCGCCTCCTCCCCACGCTACAAGCCCTACCACGGCCCTGCCGGTGGCTGGGGCGCCCTGCGCAGCGTGGCCAAGGCCTGGGTCGGCAGCGACAACGCGCTGAAGAACATCCGCGCCCTGCTCAAGACCAACCAGAACGGCGGCTTCGACTGCCCCGGCTGTGCCTGGGGCGATTCGCCGGAAAGCGGCATGGTCAAGTTCTGCGAGAACGGCGCCAAGGCGGTCAACTGGGAAGCCACCAAGCGCCGCGTGGATGCCGCCTTCTTCGCCCGCTACAGCGTCAGCGCGCTGCTGGCGCAAAGCGATTACTGGCTCGAATACCAGGGTCGGCTGACCGAACCGATGGTCTATGACCCGCAAAGCGACCGCTACCAGCCCATCGAATGGGACGCCGCCTTCGCCCTGATCGCCCGCCACCTGAACGACCTGACCACCCCGGACCAGGCCGAGTTCTACACCTCAGGCCGCGCCAGCAACGAAGCGGCCTACCTGTACCAGCTGTTCGTTCGCGCCTACGGTACCAACAACTTCCCCGACTGCTCGAACATGTGTCACGAGGCCAGTGGCGTGGCCCTGGGCCAGAGCGTCGGGGTCGGCAAGGGCACCGTGACCTTCGACGACTTCGAGCATGCCGATGCGATCTTCGTCTGGGGCCAGAACCCAGGCACCAACCATCCGCGCATGCTCGACCCGCTGCGCGACGCGGTGAAGCGCGGCGCCCAGGTGGTGTGCATCAACCCACTCAAGGAGCGCGGCCTGGAACGTTTCCAGCACCCGCAGAACCCGCTGGAGATGCTCACCAACAGCGATCGCCCGACCAACACCGCGTTCTTCCGCCCTGCCCTGGGCGGCGACATGGCCATGCTACGCGGCATGGCCAAGTTCCTCCTGCAGTGGGAGCGCGAGGCCCAGGCCAAGGGCGAGCCGGCTGTGTTCGACCATGTATTCATCGCCGAGCATGGCCACGGCGTCGATGAGTACCTGGCCGTGGTCGACAGCACCTCCTGGGAGCACATCCAGGCGCAATCCGGCCTGGAACTGGCCGACATCGAGCTGGCCGCGCGCATGTACTGCCGCGGCAAGCGCGTGATCATGTGCTGGGCCATGGGTATCACCCAGCATCGCCATTCGGTGCCGACCATCCAGGAAATCGTCAACCTGCAGATGCTGCGCGGCAACGTCGGCGTACCAGGCGCCGGCCTGTGCCCGGTGCGTGGCCACAGCAACGTGCAGGGCGACCGCACCATGGGCATCAACGAGCGCCCACCGGTGGCCCTGCTCGATGCCATCGAACGACGCTTCAACTTCCCCGTGCCCCGTCACAATGGCCACAACACCGTCGAAGCCATCCACGCCATGCTCGATGGCCGCGCCAAGGTGTTCATCGGCCTGGGCGGCAACTTCGCCCAGGCTACCCCGGACACCGAGCGTACCGCCCAGGCCCTGCGCAACTGCGAGCTGACCGTGCACATCAGCACCAAGCTCAACCGCAGCCACCTGGTCCACGGCAAGCAGGCATTGATCCTGCCGTGCCTGGGCCGCACCGACATCGACCTGCAGGCCGATGGGCCGCAGGCGGTCACCGTGGAAGACTCGTTCAGCATGGTCCACGCCTCCAACGGCCAGTTGAAGCCGCTGTCCACGCAGATGCGCTCGGAACCGGCGGTGATCGCCGGCATCGCTGCGGCGACGCTGGGCAAGAAACCGGTGGACTGGCACTGGCTGGTAGCCGACTACGACCGCATCCGCGACCTGATCGGCGACACCATCGCCGGTTTCGCCGGGTTCAACGAGCGCCTGCGCCACCCTGGCGGCTTCTACCTGGGCAACAGCGCAGGCAGCCGCGAATGGAAAACCAGCACCGGCCGCGCAAACTTCAAGGCCAACCTGCTGCCCGATACCCTGCTCGACGAGCGGGTCCGCGCCAGCGGCCAGCTGCCGGACCTGATCATGCAGTCGATGCGCTCGCACGATCAGTACAACACCACCATCTACGGCCTCGACGACCGTTATCGCGGCGTGCGCGGCCAGCGCGACGTGTTGTTCGCCAACGAGGCCGACATCGTGCGCCTGGGCTTCCAGCCAGGGCAGAAGGTCGATATCGTCTCGTTGTGGGGCGATGAGCATGTGCGCCGGGTGCACGGCTTCACCCTGCTGGCGTTCGATATTCCTGCCGGGCAAGCAGCGGCGTACTACCCCGAGGTGAACCCGCTGATCCCGTTGGAGAGCATTGGCGACGGCAGCCATACACCGACTTCCAAATTCGTTGCCATCAAGCTGGAACGGGCGCGGGACGACGGCCGTATCCTGTAGGCCAAACACTGTCGCAAGAAACGAAAAAGCCCTGTTCCGCAACGGTTCAGGGCTTTGTCATAAAGAGCTCAGACAGGCGAAAAACGATTAAGTTTCACTAGAAAAACAATAAGTTAGATAATTGTGTACAACTCGTGCCAATCGTCGGATTTGCGTTGCCAGGCACCCTCCAGAGCCTCAAATTCGCCTCGTCATTCCTATGAGGCTCTCTTGATGAAGAAGTACTCCTCGATTCTGTTGTTGTCTTTCAGCTTGCTCAGCGGCGTTGCCATGGCAGGCGGCAATACCGAGGCTGGCATTGGCGGCGCATTGGGTGGGGTACTCGGCTCCGTAGTGGGCAACTCCATCGGTGGTAGCACCGGTGGCGCCATTGGTGCCGGCCTGGGCGGCGCCGCCGGCGGTGCGCTGGGTGCCGACAAGCGCCAGCGTGGCGAAGCCGCCATCGGTGGCGCACTGGGCGCCGCGGGCGGCAACGTGGTCGGTCGGTCGGTCGGTGGCACCACCGGCAGCTACATCGGTGCAGCTGCAGGCGGCGGTGCCGGTGGCGCGCTGGGTAACTACATGGGCAACAAGGCCGATGAAGACGAGCGCCACGAGAATCGCCGCTACCGTCGCGACTACGACGACCGTCGTCACTGGGACCGTGGCCACCACTACGGCCATCGCAAGCACGGGCGCCACTGGCGCCACTGATGCCAGCGGCATCGCCCTGTGCCAGGCAAAAGCCCCGCCCTCACCAGCGGGGCTTTTTCATGCCTGCTGGTCAAGCTGCACACCGGCCAGGATGACCTGCAACGCCTCCGGCAACACCAGCGGCCGGCCGCTGGCCCGCTCGACGAATACCTGCACCACCGTGCCCGCCGCGCAGGCCTCCGCCTCCCCGGGGCGGAACAGCGCCAGGCGGTACTCAACCGTGCTTCCCACCAGCCGCGTCACCCCCAGCCCGACCTCCAGCACATCCGGAAAACCCGGCAGTGCATAGAAATCCGCCGCCGAGCTGACCACGAACGCTGCCAGCTCGCCGTCGCGCAGGTCCAGTTCGGCCTGCTCGACCAGGAAAGCCTGGATCGCGGTCTCGAAAAAGCCGTGCACGGTGGCGCCAGCGACATGGCCGTTGAGGTCGTTGTCCTGCGGACGGGTGAGGATGGGGTGAAAGTGGGAGAAGGCGGTGCGCTGGAGAGATTCGGTCATGGGAGATCCGTTTGAGACTGCATCAGGGCGAAGCTTCCCACAACATGTTAGGAAGGCCTATAGTCGCAATCAATTATAGATTGCATAGCATGGTGGACCCAGTGAAAACGAGAAAAACACCAGTGCCTACTCATCATCTCGATCATGCAAACCTCAGCCGAATGGCTGCAGCCGGGCGAGTCAACGCCACCCATATAGTTGGCCAGCCAGGTGGCTGGGCAGTCCAGGTGGACGTCAACCATCTGGAGCATGTCCTCGTTGCCCAGCGCAGTGGCAATATCCGGCTATTCAAGAAATTCGAGACGTTGGTTAGCTATCTGCTGGATCTCGGGATCGACCATTTCCAGGTCGACGCATCGACCTTCGATCCTACGCAGCAGGCTAGCTACCAGCGACCAGATCGCGCTCAAGCCCTTAAGCGCGCCCATGAGGCCGCAGCCTATGAAGCCTGGTTTATCGAACAGGTCGAGGCCAGTCTGAGAGACAAAGCTACTCCCATGGATAGCGAAGACGTGGAGGAACTGTTCGCAGAGTACCGCTCCAAGCTTGAAGCCAAGCGCCGCTAATGCGCGTAGCCTGGCGACAGATGGCACGCGAAGATCGATTGCGCATCATGGATGCATATTGCCGTCAACAACCCCAGAGCGGCCATATTGCTGGACGAGAGTTTCAGGGAAAAATCCAGACGTGCCGCCCAGACACCTCGCCTGTATAGATCAGGACGGTATCCGGATACGCGAGAAATCGTCGTGAAGTCGAATTACGTGATGGTGTACCGCATCTTTGCCGAGCACATAGAGATACTTCGCATACTCCACGCGCGTCAGCAATGGCCATGACATCGCTATAAAAAAGCCGTCCCGAAGGACGGCTTTTCGTTACCACCAGCGCCAGCTTACAGCTGTGGGCCGGCAGCCTTGATGGCGTCGGATACGTCGAACTTCTTGAAGTTCTCGGTGAACAGCTTGGCCAGGGCCTTGGCGGCTTCGTCGTAGGCAGCTTGGTCAGCCCAGGTGTTGCGTGGGTTGAGCAGCTCGGTGTCGACGCCCGGAACGGCCTTCGGCACGTCCAGGTTGATGATGTCCAGGTGCTCGGTTTCGGCACCGACCAGAGCACCGCTCTGGATGGCAGCGATCACGCCACGGGTGGTCGGGATGCTGAAGCGCTTGCCCACACCGTAGCCACCGCCGGTCCAGCCGGTGTTGACCAGGTAGACCTTGGAGCCGAAGGCGTTGATGCGCTTGATCAGCAGTTCGGCATACTCGCCGGCCGGACGCGGGAAGAACGGTGCGCCGAAGCAGGTGGAGAAGGTCGACTTGATGCCGCCGCCCGAACCCATTTCGGTGGAGCCGACCAGCGCGGTGTAGCCGGACAGGAAGTGGTAGGCCGCCTGCTCGTTGTTCAGGATCGACACCGGCGGCAGAACGCCGGTCAGGTCGCAGGTCAGGAAGATCACTGCGTTGGGCTCGCCACCCAGGTTGGCTTCGGCGCGCTTGGCGACGTGCTCCAGCGGGTAGGCCGCACGGCTGTTCTGGGTCAGGCTGACGTCGGCGTAGTCGGCGTGCTTGTTACCGTCCAGAACGACGTTTTCAAGTACCGCGCCATGCTTGATGGCTTTCCAGATGACCGGTTCGTTCTTCTCGGACAGGTCGATGCACTTGGCGTAGCAGCCGCCTTCCATGTTGAAGACGACGCCTTCGCCCCAACCGTGCTCGTCGTCACCGATCAGGTAACGGCTTTCGTCGGCCGACAGGGTGGTCTTGCCAGTGCCGGACAAGCCGAAGAACAGGGTCACGTCGCCTTCTTCGCCGATGTTGGCGGCGCAGTGCATCGGCAGCACGTCGGCAGCCGGCAGCAGGAAGTTCTGCACCGAGAACATGGCTTTCTTCATTTCACCGGCGTAGCGCATGCCAGCGATCAGCACTTTCTTGGCGGCGAAGTTGATGATCACGCAGCCATCGGAGTTGGTGCCGTCGCGCTCAGGCTCGCAGACGAAGTTGGCGACGTTGAGGATCTGCCACTGGTCGCGGCCAGCCGGGTTGAACTGCTCCGGGTTGATGAACAGGCAACGGCCGAACAGGTTCTGCCAGGCCGTCTGGGTGGTCATCTTCACCGGCAGGTAGTGCTCGGCTGCCGCCCCTACGTGGACGTAGGAAACGAAATGATCCTGGGCGTTGTTGAACGCCTCGACGCGGTCCCACAGGGCATCGAACTTGTCGGCCGGGAACTTGCGGTTGATCGGGCCCCAGGCGATGGCGGCCTGGGTGGAAGGTTCTTCTACGATGAAACGGTCGGCCGGCGAGCGGCCGGTACGGTGGCCAGTCTCGACTACCAGTGCGCCAGTATCGGCTAGCACGCCTTCACCGCGTTGCAGCGCTTCTTTTACCAGCTCATCGACGCTCAGGTCGGTGTACACGGTGTTGTTGGCTTGCGTCATGAGATACCCCATCCGGCCCGAGGCCGAGTGCTCCAAACGTTTTGTAGTTGTCTCGAAAAAACTACTACAGCGAAAAAAGTGGCCGGATTATGCCAGAAACGCCCAAAAAAAGTAGGCCCCTCCTGTCAGAACCGCTTATTTGCGCAATTCGACAGGAGATTTCCCTGGACTTAAACGTTTCAGTGACGAGTGTCTGACGCCAGGTCAGTGCCGCCTCCGGCGAACAGTTGCGCGACGTCGCTGGCATCGAAGATGTAGCGTTCGTTGCAGAACTGGCAGTCGATTTCCACCCTTCCCCCGCATTCTTCCACCAGCTGCTTGGCGTCGTGCTCGCCCAGACTGACCAGCGCATTGCCGGATCGTTCGCGGGAGCAGCTGCATTTGAAGCGCAGCGGCTGGATATCGAACAGGCGTACGGCATCCTCGTGGTACAGGCGATGCAGCAGCGTTTCGTTGTCCAGGCTCCACTCCTCGGGCTTGAGGGTACTGGCCAGGGCCACCACGTGCTGCCAGCTTTCCTCACGCTCTTCGTCGTCCGGCTGGCGGTCGCGCGGCAACTGCTGCAGCAGCAGGCCGCGGGCCGTGCCGGTGGAGGTGTCGAGCCAGAAACGGGTGTTGAGCTGCTGCGACTGAACGAAGTAGTTGGTGAAGCACTCTGACAGGTTGGCGCCGTCGAGGTCGACGGTACCCTGGTAGCGCTGGCCCTTGACCGGGTCGATGGTCAAGGTCAGGTGGCCGTCGGGCATCAGTTGCGCGAGGGTCGCGTCGGCCGGGATCTGGTCCGCTTCGTAACGGGCCATGCCGCGGATGTCGCGTTCACCCGAGCATTCGACCATCAGCAGCGGGATCGGCCCTTGCGAGCGCGCCTGCAGGATCAGCAACCCGTCGAACTTGAGCGCTCCCACCAGCAGTGCGGTGGCGGCCATCAGCTCGCCGAGCAGCGCCTGCACCGGCGCCGGATAGGCGTGACGCGCCAGCACCGCGGCGTAGCTATCCTCGAGTGTCACCCACTCGCCGCGCACATCGCGGTCGTCGAAGATGAAACGTTGGGTGAAATCGGTATCTGGCAAGTCGCTCATAGGTTTTGGCTATCTGAAAATGATGACAAAATGGTTACACGGGATGTCGCCTTTGCGCGAGCATCCATGACAGAGCGCTTCACGAAGCGCTCCGATTCCTGTTTGCAATAGAGGCATTTTATGGACAATCGACCCCTGTTCCAAGCAAGGTGGTCTTGGGGACCTCTGGTAGCCTGCACATTGCTACCTGTCGCTCTACTGTGTTTCTGGTTATGGCCGTTTGGCCAGATCCTCTGCCTGACTTTCGACGAGTGGCTGTTCCACAGCCTCAACGCGCCGCTGGCGGACAACACCACCTGGCGCTACATCTGGACCGTCGGCAGCCTGCGGCCCTTCGACATCGTCGTCGGCCTGATCCTGCTGGCCGTGCTGATCCGCGGCAATTTCGTGTTCAAGGCCAACCAGGTACGCGAAGCCTTCTTCGGCTTTCTGGTCACGCTGATCCTATTAGTGGTGATTCGCGCGCTGTTTTCCAAGTGGGTGGATGCAATGGGCTGGCAACACGACAGCCCATCGATGGTATTCGACAACGTCGTGCACCTGAGCGACTACTACCCGAAACTGGAAAAGGCCTGGGAGCTGAAGGACCGCTCGAGCAACAGCTTCCCGGGCGACCACGCCTCGGTACTGCTGATCTGGGCGCTGTTCATGAGCCTGTTCAGCCGTCGCCTGGTGCAGTACCTGGTGATCTGGGCTCTGGCCTTCCTTTTCATGATGCCGCGCCTGGTGGCCGGCGCGCACTGGGGCCAGGATGACTACATCGGCGGCCTGCTGATGGCCGTGCTGGCACTGGGCTGGAGCTGCCACACGCCGCTGGCGGCCAAGGGCAGCGCCTTGCTGCTGCGCTGGACGGCGCCGTTGTTCAAGCTGATGGCCAAGTTGCCGTTGGTCGGGCGTTTGGCGGTGGTCCGCTAGAACTGTGGGGCCGCTATGCGGCCCCTGCTACTCGAAGCTACCATGCAGCTGGTGAATCTGCCGCCGCTGTTTCTTGTTCGGCCGACCATCGGTGGTCACTCCCATCGCCCCGGCCTTGCGCATCGCCGCCGCCTGTTCGCGACGGCGTATGCTGTCCTGCGTCTCCTCATACAACGCCTGCGCCTCAGGCGCCCCACGCCGCACCACCGACAATGCCCTGACCACCACGGTGCGCTCATCGAAGCCGGTGCGCAGAACAAACTCATCGCCTACCCTCGGTTCCTTGCCTGGCTTGCAGCGCTCACCCCGGCAATGCACCTTGCCACTCTCGATGGCCGCCTTGGCCAGCGCACGAGTCTTGTAGAAACGTGCCGCCCACAGCCATTTGTCCAGACGAACCTTGTCGTCATCCTCCTGCTTGCCTGCCATCTCTTTACCTCGAATTCTGTCTTTCATCGAACTGTACTACCGTAACCAACGGATGCAAAAAATCGCGGCCGTGCTTACAGTTCACCACCTCATTCGCAGGGTGCGCTTCGTGAAGACATTTGACCATCTGACAATGATCGGCCTGCGCGAGTGGGTCGCGCTGCCCGACCTGGGGGTCGCCGGCCTGCGCGCCAAGATCGACACCGGCGCCAGCACCTCGAGCCTGCATGCCACCGAGGTGGAGCCCTTCGAACGCGATGGCCAGCGCTGGGTGCGCTTTACCGCGCACCTGGGCTCGGTGGTGCAACTGCGCCACCGCCGCTGCGAAGCGCCGCTGGTCGCCATGAAAACCATCAAGAGCTCCAACGGCCAGGCCCAGATTCGCTATGTGATCCGTACCTCGCTGGCCCTGGGCGATGAAGTGTGGGAGGTGGAGTTCACCCTCGCCTGCCGCAAGAACATGCGTTACCGCCTGTTGCTGGGCTCCAAGGCGCTCGTCCAGGCGCAGTTGGTGGTCAACCCCGGGCTCAAGTACGTCCAAGACAAACCGGCCTTTCCGGCCACCCTTTCTCCTGTCACAGGTGCTGCATGAAGATCGCTGTGCTGTCGCGCAATCCGCGTCTGTATTCCACCCGCCGCCTGGTCGAAGCCGGTATCCAGCGTGGCCACGAAATGGTAGTGATCGATACCCTGCGGGCCTACATGAACATCGCCAGCCACAAGCCGCAGATCCATTACCGCGGCAAGCCGCTGGAAGGCTTCGATGCGGTGATCCCACGCATCGGCGCCTCGGTGACCTTCTATGGCTGCGCGGTGCTGCGCCAGTTCGAGATGATGGGGGTCTACCCCCTCAACGAGTCGGTGGCCATCGCCCGCTCGCGTGACAAGCTGCGCTCGCTGCAGCTGCTGTCACGGCGGGGTATCGGCCTGCCGATCACCGGTTTCGCCCACTCGCCCGACGACATCCCCGACCTGATCCAGATGGTCAACGGCGCGCCGCTGGTGATCAAGGTACTCGAGGGTACCCAAGGCATCGGCGTGGTGCTGTGCGAGACCACCAAGGCAGCCGAGTCGGTGATCGAGGCGTTCATGGGCCTCAAGCAGAACATCATGGTTCAGGAGTACATCAAGGAAGCCGGGGGCGCGGATATCCGCTGCTTCGTGGTCGGCGACAAGGTCATCGCCTCGATGAAGCGCCAGGCCAAGCCTGGCGAGTTCCGCTCCAACCTGCACCGTGGTGGCGTGGCGAGCCTGATCAAGATCACCCCCGAGGAACGCATGACCGCAATTCGGGCGGCCAAGGTCATGGGCCTGAGCGTGGCCGGGGTGGATATCCTGCGCTCCAACCATGGCCCACTGGTGATGGAAGTGAACTCGTCACCGGGGCTGGAGGGTATCGAAGTGACCACCGGCAAGAACGTGGCAGGGATGATCATCGAGCATCTGGAGAAAAACGGCGGCCCGAACCAGACCCGCACGAAGGGTAAGGGCTGAATCACCAACCCTTCGCGGCTAAAGCCGCTCCTACAGGTAGCGCGCAGTCTCTGTAGGAGCGGCTTTAGCCGCGAATAGGTCAGAAAATTTCACACCGCATTACGCGGCAACAACAGCCCCAGCGGCAACCGGACCCGCGCCTCGATTCCCCCGCCGGACCGATTGCGCAACTCGACATTGCCGCCATGCTGCGCGGCGATCCGCTTGACGATCGCCAGGCCCAACCCAGTGCCCTTGCCACCCCGCGCCCGATCACCGCGGATGAACGGGTTGAAGATGGTTTCCAGCTCCGACTCGTCGATCCCCGTGCCACGGTCCAGCACGCTGAGCACCACATAGGGCGCGCTTTCGTCACCCGACACATAGGCCGCCACCTCGACGCCCTTGCCGGCATGGTGCAGGGCATTGCCGATCAGGTTGCCGAGCATGCGCTTGAGCGATACCCGGCGCAGCGGAAACGGCGGGATTGGCTCCAGGCAAAGGCGTACGCGCTCTTCCGGCTGGTTGTACGGGGCGACCACCTCGCGTACCAGGTCGGCGAGGTCGACCTCTTCCACCGGTTCGTCACGGCCATCGCGAATGAAGGCCAGGAACTGGTCGAGGATGGCGTCCATGTCCTCGATGTCGCGCACCATGTCGTCACTGAGGTCGCTGTCATCGCCCATCAGCGACAGCGACAACCGCAGGCGGGTCAAGGGCGTGCGCAGGTCATGGGACACCCCTGCCAGCATCAGTTCGCGCTCGCGACCAGCCTGCTCGACGTCCTCGGCCATCTGGTTGAAGGCCCGGTACACCTCGGTCATTTCGCTCGGCGTGTCGCTGATCGGCAAGCGCACGCTGCGACCCTGCCCCAACTGGCGAGCGGCGAAGACCAGGCGCTTGAGCGGCTGGTTGAGCTGACGCACGAAGATCCACGCCGAGGCGGTGGACAACAGGCCGATGGCCAGGAACCAGCCCAGCACGTTCCAGATCTTCTGCCCACGCAGCGGGTGCGGGTACAGCGGCACCTTGAGCCAGCCAGGGCCGAGGCTGGGCGCATTCACCCACAACGCTGGCGGCGCGTGGATGCGTAGCCGCACCTCGGTATCCTCGCCCAGTTCGGCCTGCATCTGCCGCTGGTAGATCTCGCTGTAGGGCCAGTGCTGCTCGCCCTCCGGCACGCCGGAGCCGGTCACACGGATCAGGCCGGCGGCCTCGGCGATCTTGTCGCGGTTTTCTTCATCCGCCGCCCAGTAGGCGCGCAGGGTCAGCGCCACGCCGTGGCTGTACTGGCGGTCGACCAGCACGTCCTCGTTCATCAGCAGGTAGACCAGGGTCAATGCCTTGGAGAACAGGACGACGATCAGCACCAGCCAAAGCGTGCGCGCAAAGAAACTCTGCGGGAACCACAGCGGCGTTTTCATCGATGGCGAGGCACGATCATTTGCCGGCGTTTCCGTCCGGTACGAACACGTAGCCTACGCCCCATACCGTCTGGATGTAGCGTGGCTTGGACGGGTCGGGTTCGATCATGCGGCGCAGGCGCGAGATCTGCACGTCGATGGAGCGCTCCAGGGCATCCCACTCACGGCCACGGGCCAGGTTCATCAGCTTGTCGCGGGTCAGCGGTTCGCGAGCGTGCATGACCAGGGCCTTGAGCACGGCGAACTCGCCGGTGGTGAGCATGTGCACCTCGGCGCCGCGCTTGAGTTCACGGGTGGCCAGCGACAGCTCGTAGTCGCCGAACGTGACCGTTTCGTCCTCGCTGCCCGGGGCGCCTGGCACGCTGGGCGCCTGGCGGCGCAGCACGGCCTTGACGCGGGCCATCAGTTCGTCGGGGTTGAACGGTTTGCCCAGGTAGTCGTCGGCACCCAGCTCCAGGCCCTTGATGCGGCTCAGCTCGTCCCCCTTGGCGGTGAGCATGATGATCGGGATCTGGTTGTTCGACTGGCGCAGGCGCCTGCACGCGGACAAGCCGTCCTCGCCCGGCAGCATGAGGTCGAGCACCACCAGGTTGAAGACCTCGCGCGACAGCAGGCGGTCCATCTGTTCGGTGTTGGGCACCGCACGGGCGCGATAGCCCTTGCTGGTGAAGAAACGCTCCAGCAGGCTGCTCAGCCCCGGGTCGTCATCGACGATGAGAATCTTGTCGCCTTCAGCGTTGTTTGCAGTGCCGGTCATGAATAACTCCTCTGATATCGCCGCACATTATGGCGTAGCCATTGCCGCGCGTGCCGTGTGCATTGTTAGCAGATTTTTCCCCTGGCGCCAGTTCCCGGCCGCCGCCACTGGCCTGGCGCCATCACCGCAAGCCTGTCTCGATGGGTATAATGCGCCGCTTTCATCCAGCGCCGCCGGGCTCCAGGCCCACTCGCGGCCCCGCATTCACTATTGTCAGGTGGTTTACATGGACAGCATCAACAGCCGTATCGCCGAAGAACTGGGCGTGCGTCCACAACAGGTCGAAGCGGCCGTGGGCCTGTTGGACGAAGGCTCGACCGTGCCTTTCATCGCCCGTTACCGCAAGGAAGTGACTGGCAGCCTGGACGACACCCAACTGCGCCACCTGGAAGAGCGCCTGCGCTACCTGCGCGAACTCGACGAACGCCGCGCCAGCATCCTGTCCAGCATCGAAGAGCAAGGCAAGCTGACCCCGGAACTGGCCCGCGAAATCAAGCTGGCCGACACCAAGACCCGCCTCGAAGACCTTTACCTGCCGTACAAGCAGAAGCGCCGCACCAAGGGTCAGATCGCCCTGGAAGCCGGCCTTGGCGAATTGGCCGACGGCCTGTTCAACGACCCGAGCCTCACCCCCGAGAGCGAGGCCGCGCGCTTCGTCGACGCGGAAAAAGGCTTCGCCGACGTCAAGGCGGTGCTCGAGGGCGCCAAGTACATCCTGATGGAGCGCTTCGCCGAGGATGCCGGCCTGCTCGACAAACTGCGCAGCTACCTCAAGCAGGAAGCGGTGCTGAGCGCCCGCGTGGTCGCCGGCAAGGAAGAGGAAGGCGCCAAGTTCCGCGACTACTTCGCCCATGACGAACTGCTGCGCAACGCCCCGTCGCACCGCGCCCTGGCGATCTTCCGCGGGCGCAACGAGGGTGTACTCAGCGCTTCGCTGAAGGTGGGCGAGGAACTGCCGGGCACCTTGCACCCGTGCGAGCTGATGATCGGCCAACACGTGGGCATCGAGAACCGCAGCCGCCCGGCCGACAAGTGGCTTGGCGAAGTGGTGCGCTGGACCTGGAAGGTCAAGCTCTACACCCACCTGGAAACCGACCTGTTCGGCGAGCTGCGCGACAACGCCGAAGGCGAGGCCATCAACGTCTTCGCCCACAACCTGCACGACCTGCTGCTGGCCGCACCGGCCGGCCCACGCGCCACCCTGGGCTTCGACCCGGGCCTGCGTACCGGCTGCAAGATCGCCGTGGTCGATGCCACCGGCAAGCTGCTCGACCACACCACCGTTTACCCGCACGCGCCGAAGAACGACTGGGACCGCACCATCGCCATCATGGCCGCGCTGTGCGCCAAGCATTCGGTGGAGCTGATCGCCATCGGCAACGGCACCGCCAGCCGCGAGAGCGACAAGCTGGTGGCCGAGCTGGTCAAGAAGTACCCGGCGCTGAAGATCACCAAGATCATGGTCTCCGAGGCCGGCGCCTCGGTGTACTCGGCGTCCGAGTTGGCCGCCCGTGAATTCCCGGACCTCGACGTATCGATCCGTGGCGCCGTATCGATCGCCCGCCGCCTGCAGGACCCGCTGGCCGAACTGGTGAAGATCGACCCGAAATCCATCGGCGTCGGCCAGTACCAGCACGATGTGTCCCAGGTGAAACTGGCCCGTGGCCTGGACGCCGTGGTCGAGGACTGCGTGAACGCCGTGGGCGTCGACGTCAACACCGCCTCGGTGGCGCTGCTCACGCGTATCTCCGGGCTCAACGCCACCCTGGCCCAGAACATCGTCGCCCACCGCGACGCCAACGGCCCGTTCGCCACCCGCGCGGCACTGAAAAAGGTCAGCCGCCTGGGCGAGAAGACCTTCGAGCAGGCCGCCGGATTCCTCCGGGTGATGAACGGCGACAACCCGCTCGACGCCTCCGCCGTGCACCCCGAGGCCTACCCGCTGGTGCAGCGCATCGCCGCCGGCACCGACCGCGACATCCGCTCGCTGATCGGCGACAGCGGCTTCCTCAAGCGCCTCGACCCGAAGCAGTTCACCGACGAGACCTTCGGCCTGCCGACCGTTACCGACATCCTCCAGGAGCTGGACAAACCCGGCCGTGACCCACGTCCCGAGTTCAAGACCGCCACCTTCCAGGACGGCGTCGAAGACCTCAAGGACCTGGAGCCGGGCATGATCCTCGAAGGCGTGGTGACCAACGTCACCAACTTCGGCGCCTTCGTCGACATCGGCGTGCACCAGGACGGCCTGGTGCACATCTCGGCGCTGTCGGAAAAGTTCGTCAAGGACCCACGTGAGGCGGTCAAGGCCGGCGACGTGGTCAAGGTCAAGGTCATGGAGGTGGACATCCCGCGCAAGCGCGTCGGCCTGTCCATGCGCATGAGCGACACCCCGGGCGAGAAGGTCGAAGACAACCGTGGCGGCCGTGGCAACGGCGGCAACCGCCAGCCGCAGACGCAGCGCCCTCGGGAAACCACCACCGCAGCCCCGGCCAACAATGCCATGGCCGCCCTGTTCGCCAACGCCAAACAACTGAAGAAGAAATGATGGAAATTCCCAAGGAGTTGGTCCACAGCGCCTACAGCCAGACGATCGGCTGCCGCGTGCAACGCCTGGACGACAGCGGCATCGCCGAGGTCGCCCTGGCGCTCGAACCTCACCTGCGCAACCGTGGCAACGTGATGCACGGCGGGGCGATCTTCAGCCTGGTGGACATCACCATGGGCCTGGCCTGCTCGGCCAGCCATGGCTTCGACCAGCAAAGCGTCACCGTGGAATGCAAGATCAACTACATGCGCGCCATCAGCGACGGTGAAGTACTGTGCACCGCCCGCGTGCTGCACGCCGGACGACGTACACTGGTAGTCGACGCCGACGTAGTCCAAGGCGACAAACTGGTGGCGAAAGCGCAAGGAACCTTTGCGGTTCTGTAGCCCACCAAGCGGTATCTGCGGTATTTTTCGGCAGTGCGCTGGCACTGCCGGAACCGCGTAAACCAGGCGACAACGCCAGTTCCTTTCTACTTACCCTTGTAGACCGTTATTTCTACCCCCATATTGGGGCGACTGACGCGTGAAGGAATACATCTTGAGCGACCTCCTCAACCGCCGCCTGAGCCTGCTCGGCGCCAATCTCCCCCTGCTCAAGCAGTGCCTGCACGGTATTGAGCGCGAATGCCTGCGCGTGACCGACGAAGGTCGCCTGGCCCAGACCCCGCACCCCGAGGCGCTGGGGTCGGCGCTGACCAACGAGCTGATCACCACCGACTATTCCGAGTCGCTGCTGGAGTTCATCACCCCGGCCCTGCCCGACCCGGCCAAGGTGCTCGAAAGCCTCGAGCAGACCCACCGCTTCGTCTACAGCAAGCTGGGCGACGAGTACCTGTGGAGCCCGTCGATGCCCTGCGTGCTGCCGGCCGAGGAAGACATCCCGATCGCCGAATACGGCACCTCGAACATCGGCAAGCTCAAGCACGTGTACCGCAAGGGCCTGGCCCTGCGCTACGGCCGCACCATGCAGTGCATCGCCGGTATCCACTACAACTTCTCGCTGCCAGAAGCGCTGTGGCCCCTGCTGCGCGCCGCCGAAGGCAGCAGCGACAACGACCGCGACTACCAGTCCTCGGCCTACATCGCGCTGATCCGCAACTTCCGCCGCTACAGCTGGCTGCTGATGTACCTGTTCGGCGCCTCGCCCGCGCTGGACAAGGGCTTCCTGCGGGGTCGCCCGCATCAACTCGAAGAACTCGACGGCGAAACCCTGTACCTGCCCTACGCCACCAGCCTGCGCATGAGCGACCTGGGCTACCAGAGCAACGCCCAGGCCGGCCTCACCCCCTGCTACAACAACCTCGCCAGCTACACCGACAGCCTGCGCAAGGCGGTGGGCACGCCCTACCCGCCCTACGTCGAGATAGGCACGCACGTGGATGGCGAATGGGTGCAGTTGAACACCAACATTCTGCAGATCGAGAACGAGTACTACTCGAACATCCGCCCGAAACGCGTCACCTACACCGGCGAGCGGCCTATCCAGGCGCTGACCTCGCGCGGCGTGCAGTACGTCGAAGTGCGCTGCCTGGACATCAACCCGTTCCTGCCGGTCGGCATCGACCTCACCGAGGCGCGCTTCCTCGACGCGTTCCTGCTGTTCTGCGCCCTGGAAGCAAGCCCGCAACTGGGCAACGACGAATGCGGCCAATGCACCAGCAACTTCCTCACCGTGGTCAAGGAAGGCCGCCGTCCGGGCCTTGAACTGCACCGCAACGGCCAGCCTGTCGGCTTGCGCGAGTGGGCCACCGAGTTGATCGGCCAGATCGGCCGGTTGGCCGACCTGCTCGATCAGGCCCAGGGCGGTGACGATCATGCCAAGGCCCTGGCGGCACAACAGGCCAAGGTCGACGACGCCTCGCTGACACCATCAGCCCAGGTGCTGGCGCGCATGACCGAGCATGACGAAAGCTTCGCCCAGTTCTCCCTGCGCCAAAGCCGACTGCATGCCGAGACCTTCCGTGAGCAACCGTTGTCGGTCGAGCAGCAACAGGCCTTCGAGACCCTGGCTCGCGAATCGCTCGCCAAACAGGCCGAGCTGGAGCAAGAGGAAGTCGGCGATTTCGACCTGTTCGTCGGCGCCTACCAGGCCAGCATCCTGGCGATCAGCAACTGATGAACCGCACCGTCAACCCGCGCCGGCCCCGCGCCAGCAGCCAGGCCAGGATCGAAGCGATCCTGGCGGCAGCGCGCGAGTTGCTGGCCGAGCAAGGGGTGGCGGCGCTTTCGATCTACAGCGTGGCCGAGCGCGCGCAGATCCCGCCATCGTCGGTGTACCACTTCTTCGCCAGCGTTCCGGCGCTGCTGGAGGCGCTGACCGCTGACGTGCACCGGGCGTTTCGCGAAGCGCTGAGCGCGCCGATCGACAGCAGCGCCTTCACCACCTGGCACGAGCTGTCCAGGCTGATCGAGCAGCGCATGCTGGAGATCTACAACGACGATACCGCCGCGCGCCAGCTGATCCTCGCCCAGCACGGCCTGACGGAAGTGGTGCAAGCCGACCGCCAGCACGACATGGAGCTGGGCGATTTGATGCACAAGCTGTTCGACCAGCACTTCCGCTTGCCGCTGATGCCGGTGGATGTGGATGTGTTCGCACTGGCGATGGAGCTGAGCGACCGGGTGTATGCGCGCTCGGTGCAATTGCACGAGACCATCACCCCGCGCATGGCCGAGGAAGGCAAGCGGGTGTTCGAGGCGTATCTGGGGTTGTACCTGCCGCCGTATCTGGCCAAGCGCCAGGCTTGAGAACCTTGGGGCCGCTTTGCGGCCCATCCGGCCGGTCCGGCGCCCCGGCAAGGCCGCTCCTACAGGAAGAACGCGATCCCCTGTAGGAGCGGCCTTGCCGGGGCGCCGGACCGGCCGGATGGACCGCAAAGCGGTCCCAGCCCAACCACCCTTACAACTTGGCGATGGACACCTCGGTCGACTTCACGAAGGCGATGACTTCGCTACCGACCTGCAGCTCCAGCTCTCGCACCGAACGGGTGGTGATCACCGAAGTGACGATGCCGGAGGCGGTCTGCACGTCGATTTCCGACAGTACCGGGCCTTCGAGGATTTCTTTCACGGTGCCTTTGAACTGGTTGCGGACGTTGATCGCTTTGATGGTCATGGCTTGATTCCTTCTGTATGGATTCAGACTGGTAAGTAGGTGATTCAGTGCGCCCAACGCAGCTGCGTGGGCAAAGGGGCTACAGGGTCCGGCTCGGGCGGCGTGCCCGGCACCGACAACACACGATTGAGTACTTCGCTTTCCAGCGCCGCCAGGCGGTGCGAGCCACGTGCCCGTGGCCGCGCCAGGTCGACGCTGAGGTCCAGGCCAACTTCGCCGTCCTCGATGAGGATGACCCGGTCGGCCACGGCCACGGCCTCGTTGACGTCGTGGGTGACCAGCAGCACGGTGAAGCCATGCTGGCGCCACAACCGTTCGATCAACTGCTGCATCTCGATGCGGGTCAGCGCATCCAGCGCACCCAGCGGCTCGTCGAGCAGCAACAGGCGCGGCTGGTGGATCAGCGCGCGAGCCAGGGCCACCCGTTGCTTCTGCCCGCCGGACAACGCCGCTGGCCACTCATTGGCGCGGTCGGCCAGGCCCACCGCTTCCAAGGCATCCAGCGCCCGCTGGCGCCAGTCGCCGGAAAGGCCCAGGCCGACGTTGTCGATCACCTTCTTCCAGGGCAGCAGGCGTGCGTCCTGGAACATCAGCCGGGTTTCCTCGCGGGCTTCGGCCAGGGGCGCGGCGCCGGCCAGCAACTCACCGGCACTCGGTTGATCGAGGCCCGCCAGCAGGCGCAGCAAGGTGCTCTTGCCGCAACCGCTACGGCCGACGATGGCGACGAACTGGCCGGCCGGAATGTGCAGGTCGATGCCCCGCAGCACTTCGCGCTGGCCGAAGGTCTTGCGCAGGCCGTTGGAGGCCAGCGGGATGCCGCGCAGCAGGCGCGGCGGCTGTTCCTTGAGCACGGTCATGCGCCCTCCTTCTTGGCTACCTGGTAGGCCGGGTGCCAGCGTAGCCACACACGTTCCAGGCCACGGGCAGCGAGGTCGGCCAGCTTGCCAAGCACGGCGTAGAGGACGATCGCCAGCACCACCACGTCGGTCTGCAGGAATTCACGGGCATTCATCGCCAGGTAGCCGATACCGGCATTGGCGGAAATGGTCTCGGCCACGATCAGCGTCAACCACATGAAGCCCAGGGCGAAGCGCACGCCGACCAGGATCGAGGGCAACGCGCCGGGCAGGATCACCTGGCGGAACAGGCCGAAGCCGGACAGCCCATAGCTGCGCGCCATCTCCACCAGCGCCGGGTCGACGTTGCGAATGCCGTGGTAGGTGTTCAGGTAGATCGGGAACAAGGTGCCCAGCGCCACCAGGAAGATCTTCGCGGACTCGTCGATGCCGAACCACAGGATCACCAGCGGGATCAGCGCCAGGTGCGGCACGTTGCGGATCATCTGCACCGAACTGTCGAGCAGGCGTTCACCCCAGTTCGACAGGCCGGTGATGAAGCCCAGCACCAGGCCGATGCTGCCGCCGATGACGAAGCCGAGTCCGGCACGCCAGCCGCTGATGGCCAGGTGGGTCCAGATATCGCCGCTGCGCACCAGCTCGACCCCGGCGCTGACCACCGCGCTCGGCGCCGGCAGGATCCGCGTCGACAGCCAGCCGGCGCTCACCGCCAGCTGCCAGGCCGCCAGCAGCAGCACCGGCAGCGCCCAGGGCGCCAGGCGCTGGCTCAGGTTGGTTGAAGTAGCACGACTCATGACCTGGCCCCTCAGCTCTGCGCGACGGATTTGGGCAGGATGTCATTGGCCACCATTTCGCCGAACGGGCTGACATAGCCGCCGCTCTTGGCCTGCTCTGGACGCTGCACGTCCAGGTGCGGGAACAGCAGCTCGGCCACACGGTACGACTCTTCCAGGTGCGGATAGCCCGAGAAGATGAAGGTATCGATGCCCAGGTCTGCATATTCCTTGACCCGTGCGGCCACGGTCGGGCCGTCGCCGACCAGCGCGGTACCGGCGCCACCGCGCACCAGGCCGACACCGGCCCAGAGGTTGGGGCTGACTTCCAGCTTGTCGCGGTTGCCGTTGTGCAGCGCGGCCATGCGCTGCTGGCCGACCGAGTCGAAGCGCGCCAGCGATGCCTGGGCGCGGGCGATGGTCTCGTCGTCCAGGTGCGAGATCAGCTTCTCGGCGGCGGCCCAGGCTTCTTCGTTGGTTTCCCGCACGATCACGTGCAGACGGATACCGAAGCGTACTTCGCGGCCCTGGGCAGCGGCTTTCTCGCGCACGGCGGCGATCTTCTCGGCCACGGCGCTCGGTGGCTCACCCCAGGTCAGGTACAGCTCGACCTGCTCGGCGGCGAGGTCCTGGGCCGCGTCGGAGGAGCCACCGAAGTACAGTGGCGGGCGCGGTTGCTGGATCGGCGGGTAAAGCAGCTTGGCGCCCTTCACCTGCAGATGCTTGCCGTCGTAGTCGACCACTTCGCCTTCGAGCACCTTGCGCCAGATGCGGGTGAACTCGACCGAGGCCTCGTAGCGTTCCTCGTGGCTCAGGTGCAGGCCGTCACCAGCCAGTTCGTCCGGGTCACCGCCGGTCACCAGGTTGAACAACGCACGGCCGTTGGACAGGCGATCGAGGGTCGCCGCCTGGCGCGCCGCCACGGTCGGCGAGATGATTCCCGGGCGCAGCGCCACCAGGAACTTCAGGCGCTGGGTCACGGGGATCAGCGATGCCGCCACCAGCCAGGAGTCCTCGCAGGAACGCCCGGTAGGGATCAGCACGCCACTGAAACCGAGGCGGTCGGCGGCCTGGGCGATCTGCGTCAGATAACCGTGGTCGACCGCACGGGCGCCATCGGAAGTGCCCAGGTACTTGCCGTCACCGTGGGTGGGGAGGAACCAGAAAATGTTCAAGCTCATTGGAGTTGTCTCCTTCTAGGGTGGCTCATGCCAAGGCGGCGCCCCGGCGCTGGCGAATCGGTCAAGGCGCGCTGGCGACCTTGGCGGGGGGAGTCCAGATCACGTCCTTGATGCTCAATGGCTTGGGAATCAGCTTGAGCGCCTGGAAGGTGTCGGCGATTTTCTGTTGCGCGGTCACCACCTCTGGGGTCAGCGGCGCGGCGCCGTAGCCCTGGCGTTTGACCGAGGTCAGGGTGATGTCGGCCGGCAGGCCCAGCAGCGGCGCGACCTGGTCAGTGACCTGCTGCGGATTGGCCTGGGACCACTCGCCGACGGCGCGCACTTCGTCGATCAACGCGCTGATCACGGCTGGGTGCTGGGTCGCGTAGTCGCGGGTGGCGAGGTAGAACTGGTGGTTGTCGACCAGGCCCTGGCCATCGCGCAGGGTGCGGGCTTGCAGCTGCTGTTCGGCGGCGGCCTGGTACGGGTCCCAGATCACCCAGGCATCGACGCTGCCACGCTCGAACGCGGCGCGGGCGTCGGCCGGGGGCAGGTACACCGGCTGGATGTCACTGTATTTCAAGCCGGCATCTTCCAGGGCTCGCACCAATAAGTAGTGCACGTTGGAGCCTTTGTTGAGCGCCACTTTCTTGCCCTTGAGGTCCTTCACCGACTGAATCGGCGAGCCCTTGGGCACGAGGATGGCTTCACTGTGCGGTGCTGGTGGCTCGTAGGCCACGTACAGCAGGTCGGCGCCGGCAGCCTGGGCGAACACTGGCGGGGTCTCGCCGGTGACACCGAAGTCGATCGAACCGACATTGAGCCCTTCGAGCAGCTGCGGGCCGCCGGGGAACTCGGTCCATTGCACCTGGATGCCCTGCTCGGCCAGGCGTTTTTCCAACGAGCCCTTGGCCTTGAGCAGCACCAGGGTGCCGTATTTCTGATAACCGATACGCAGGCTTTCGGCCTGGGCTTGGGTAATGGCGCCGAAGGACACAGCCGCCGCAAACAGGGCGACCAGACCGCGACGCAAGAAGACTGTGCGCATGGCGCTCTCCTGTGCGAATGGGGTTCGGGTTGCACCTGCTTGCCTCGTTGTCGGGCGAGTAAGGTGGATGACGCGATGAAACGGTTGGACTGGGTCAGATACTCCAGCGAGCACTGATCAGGCGTTCATTGAGCAAGCCGGGGGCCACCGGCCGTGGCCTGCGGGCCAGGGCCAGGTGGAAGGTCTCCAGCGAGTCCTGCAGGCGCTCTTCCAGAGCGGGTGCCAGCTGCGCAGGCTTCGCGCCTTCTCCATAGGCGATCTGGCTGTCGTCGGCGAAGATCCCTTGCAGGGTCTCCTGCGCCTTGAGTGCCGACAGCACGGGTTTCAACGCGTAATCCACCGCCAGCATGTGGGCGATGCTGCCGCCGGTGGCGATCGGCAGCACGATCTTGTGTACCAGGGCCCGCTCGGGCAGCAGGTCGAGCAGGGTTTTAAGGGCGCCGGCGAACGACGCCTTGTAGACCGGGGTGGCGACGATCAGGCCATCGGCCTGCGCCACCAGTTGCTGGAAATGCTGCACCTGCGGGCTGTCGAAGCGTGCGTGAAGCAGGTCTTCTGCTGGGAAGTCACGTACCTGGAAAGTCACCACCTCGACCCCACGGTCCTGCAGCCACCGGCGCGAACGCTCGAGCAGCACGCCGGAGCGTGAACGGGAACTTGGGCTACCACCGATTGAGACGACCAGCATTGCAGCGCTTCCTTGTGTGTTGGTGAGGTGACATTACCAGTCTGTTTATATATCTAGAAATCATATTTTTTCATTTGGTTATTCCATTTCAATCATCTTCATGGGATTTGTCTCAGCCATAAAAAAGGGCCGTCGAAACGGCCCGAAATCCCTGCTATGGCTAAGAGCAATGCAACGAGGATGCTTAACGATTGGGCTGCGGGGTCAGGCGCAGGTAGGGTTTGACCGCGCGGTAGCCTTTGGGGAAGCGCTGCTTGATCTCATCCTCGTCCTTCAGCGAAGGCACGATCACCACGTCGTCGCCGTCCTGCCAGTTGCCTGGCGTGGCGACCTTGTAGTTGTCGGTCAGTTGCAGCGAGTCGATCACCCGCAGGATTTCGTTGAAGTTGCGCCCGGTACTGGCCGGATAGGTGATGGTCAGGCGCACCTTCTTGTTCGG
Source organism: Pseudomonas sp. S31 (assembly GCF_016648105.1). GTDB lineage: Bacteria > Pseudomonadota > Gammaproteobacteria > Pseudomonadales > Pseudomonadaceae > Aquipseudomonas. The sequence goes on from NZ_JACVVE010000028.1 coordinate 38,052, forward strand.
GTCGATGACGAACAGCGAACGCACGGTCAGGGTGTCGTTGGCGTTGGGGTGGATCAGGTCGTACAGGTCGGAAACCTTGCGGTCGGCGTCGGCGATGATCGGGAAGTTGACCACGGTGTTCTGGGTCTCGTTGATGTCATCGATCCACTTGTGGTGCGAGTCGACCGGGTCTACCGACAGGGCGATGGCCTTCACGCCGCGCTGGGCGAAATCGTCCTTGAGCTTGGCGGTCAGGCCCAGCTCTGTGGTGCATACCGGGGTGAAGTCGGCGGGGTGGGAAAACAGCACGCCCCAACTGTTGCCGAGCCATTCGTGGAAACGGATCTTGCCTTCGCTGGATTCCTGCTCGAAGTCGGGGGCGATGTCGCCGAGTTTGAGGCTCATGGGGTACGGCTCCTGTGCTGTGTTCTGGCTTATGGGTTGAATGTGCCTGCTTTCTGATAAAAACAAAAAGAATAAATAATGATTTATTTATAATCTTAGGTGATATGAAATCGCACGCACAAAAAAGCCTCGCTCTAGGCGAGGCTCTTTTTTGCAGCTACGACTTACAGGAAGCTGTAAGTGTAGTTGACGATGAAGCGGGTTTGGTCCTGGTCGGCGGACGACTCTGGACCTTCGCCACGGTACACGCCTTGGCGCAGGCTGAAGCCCAGGCCTTTGAGGGCGCCCTGCTGAACGGTGTAGTCGATGCGAGCATCGCGCTCCCATTCGTCGTAGGTGCCATGGCCCGACTTGTAACGAATGTCGTCACCGCGCAGGTAGGCGATGGACGCCTTCAGACCCGGCACGCCCAGACCTGCGAAGTCATAGGAGTACTGACCGAAGGTAGTGTTCTCACCCGCCTTGGCGAACTGGTTGATCATGCTATCGGTGAACAGGTAGAAGCTGGCACCACCAGCGCCTTCGTCAACCAGGCTGCCTTGGTTCAACCAGACGAAGCCGCCGTCGTCGCTGACCTGCTGGTGGCCGACCATCAACGCGTGGCTACCCAGGGTATAGGTGAACATGGCGGACCAGGTCTTGTTGTCGACCTCGCCGGCGTTCTTGGCGTAACCGCTGTTGTTGTTGAAGATGTAACCAGCCTGGCCGTTCTTGCCGTCGCTGCTGCTATCGAAGTAGCGCAGGTCGGTCTTGAACGATTGGTCGTCAGCGATCTTGAAGACGTGGGTAGCGCCCAGGAAGTGCTGCTTGTAGAAGTCTTCCAGGTTCGAGTAGTAGTACTGCAGGGTCAGGTCTGGAGTGAGCTTGTAGTCCAGGCCGCCGTAGCGGAACTTGTTGCTCTCCTGGGTACCACCAGCGACCGACAGGCCGGTGCGGTTGCTCGAGGCACGACCCATGGCGTGGGTCAGCTGACCGGCGTTGATGGTCAGGTTGTCGATTTCCTTCGACTGGATGGTGCCACCCTCGAAGGTTTGTGGCAGCAGACGACCGTCGTTGGCAACCAGGATCGGCAGGTTCGGTGCCAGGGCACTACCGAAGTGCACTTCGGTCTTCGAGAAGCGAGCCTTGGCATTGGCGCCCAGACGAGCCCACTGGCCTACAGCCGAGCCATCGGAATCGCTTGGGAAGAAGCTGCTGTTGTCCGGGTGCTTGCCACGGCCACCATCGAGGTGGATACCCCACAGGGCCTGGGCATCGACACCGAAACCAACGGTGCCTTCGGTGAAGCCGGAGATGTAGTCGAGCTTGAAGCCCTGACCCGATTCACGGTTGTCAGCGCCGCCGTCACGGTTGTCACCGTTGAAGTACATGGTGCGCGAGCTGATAGAGAGTTTGCTGTCTTCGACGAAACCAGCAGCGCCTGCTTGTTGGGCGAGAACCCCCAGTGCCACGGCGAGAGCCAGGCTGGACTTGTACATGTTTTGCTCCTCTACGTTCTAATTTTTGTGCGTCTCAGGCGGCAAGGTCTTCTGCCCCGCTCACCGTGGATTGGCGATTTAGCCTTAAAAGGTGGCCGCTTAGTCAATACATTTCTAAACGTTACACGACTTTGGTCTAAAGCCGCCCCCTGCGCTACAGGATAATGACAATCCTATAAATCCAAAATGACCGTTTTATGAATTTCTAAGATTTTTGCGGAATAAGGTAGGAACCTTCACTGCAAAAAGTTGTATCGGCGACGCTAATCATACCTTTAGGTTATTTGCAAACGTTTGCCGATGAGCTATGCAAAATCCCCTTCGCTAAAGCGGCTAAAGCGTAGCACTGGATCCCAGACTCACCACTCAGCCCTTCTGCGCCTCTCTGCGTCGGGCTCAGGCTTTTGCCTCCTAAGCTAATTCTAAAAAGTTATTTATTTCTAATTTCTTAGATCATTTAGTCTTCTCGCCATCCATCACACCTTGCCTGACGAGAGGTTCTCCATGATCCCGCACGCTCCGCTGCGCCTGTTCGCCGCCCTGACCCTCGCCAGCGCCAGCTGGTTGGCCCATGCCGCCGACCTGACCGTCGCCTACCAGACCACCGTCGACCCGGCCAAGGTCGCCCAGGTCGATGGCGACTACGAAAAAGCCAGCAAGGTCAGCATCGACTGGCGCAAGTTCGACAACGGCGCCGACGTGATCACCGCCGTGGCCAGTGGCGACGTGCAGATCGGCTACCTCGGCTCCAGCCCGCTGGCCGCCGCTGCCACCCGCAAGCTGCCGGTCGAGACCTTCCTCATCGCCACCCAGATCGGCGCCGGCGAAGCGCTGGTCGCCCGCGACAGCATCAAGACCCCACAAGACCTGGTCGGCAAGAAAGTCGCCGTGCCGTTCGTCTCCACCGGGCACTACAGCCTGCTGGCCGCGCTCAAGAGCTGGAACATCGACCCGTCCAAGGTGCAGATCCTCAACCTCGCGCCGCCAGCGATCATCGCCGCCTGGAAGCGTGGCGACATCGACGCCACCTACGTCTGGGACCCGGCCCTGGGCGTGGCCAAGGAAAACGGCAAGGTGCTGATCACCTCGGGCGAACTGGCCGAGAAAGGCGCGCCGACCTTCGATGCCTGGATCGTGCGCAAGGACTTCGCCGCCAAACATCCAGACGTGGTCAAGGCCTTCGCCAAGGTCACCCTGGACGCCTATGCCGACTACCGCAACGACCCCAAAGCCTGGCTGGCCAACCCAGACAACGTCGCCAAGCTGGCCAAGCTCTCCGGCGCCAAACCCACCGACATCCCGGTGCTGCTGCAGGGCAACGTCTACCCGCTGGCCGCCGACCAGGCCAGTGCACTGGGCGCGCCGACCACCCAGGCACTGACCGACACCGCCACCTTCCTCAAGCAGCAAGGCAAGGTCGAGGCGGTGCTGCCGGACTACTCGCCATACGTCAGCGCCAAGTACCTGCCCAACTAACATCGCAATCGACCGGAGCCAGCCATGGCCTTGCTTGAACTGGAGCGCATCAGCGCACAGTACCCCGGCACCGACGCCCCGGTGCTGACCGACATCGACCTGAGCCTGGGGCCGCGCCAGTTGCTGGTGGCCCTGGGGCCGTCCGGCAGCGGCAAGACCTCGCTGCTCAACCTCATCGCCGGCTTCGTCGCCCCCAGCGCCGGGCGCATCACCCTCGACGGCGTGCCGGTGCAGGGCCCTGGCGCCGAACGCGGCGTGGTGTTCCAGGACGATGCCCTGCTGCCCTGGCAGAACGTGCTCGGCAACGTCGCCTTCGGCCTGGAGCTGGCTGGCGTGCCGCGTGCCCAGCGCGAGGCCAAGGCCCGCGAGATGCTGGCCCTGGTCGACCTGCAGGGCTTCGGCGAACGGCGCATCTGGCAGCTCTCCGGGGGCCAAAAGCAACGTGTCGGCCTGGCCCGCGCCCTGGCCGCCGACCCGCGGGTGCTGCTGATGGACGAGCCGTTCGGCGCCCTCGATGCCTTTACCCGCGAACAGATGCAGGAGTTGCTGCTGCAGGTCTGGCAGCGCACCGCCAAGCCGGTGTTCCTGATTACCCACGACATCGAGGAAGCGGTATTCCTCGCCAGCGAGCTGGTACTGCTGGCACCCAACCCCGGCCGCGTGGTCGAGCGCCTGCAACTGGACTTCGGCCAACGCTATGCCACCGGCGAATCGGCGCGGGCGATCAAGTCCGATCCGCGCTTCATCGAGACCCGCGAGCACGTGCTGGCCCGGGTGTTCTCGCAACGCCAGGCCAGCCGCCAACAGGAGCACGCATGAGCAGCATCGACCTGCCTGTCGCCGGCAAGCGCGACGCCCATGGCCAAGGGGTCGTGAAACCGCGCCGGCCACTGCCGACCCGCTGGATCAGCGCCCTGACCCTGGCCGCCCTGTTGCTGGCCTGGTGGCTGGTGACTGCTGCCGGCTGGATCGAACCGCTGTTCCTGCCCTCGCCCGGCGACATCCTGGCCCGGGCCTGGACCCTGCTCACCCAGGGCTACATGGACGCCAGCCTGTGGCAGCACCTGGGCGCGAGCCTCGGGCGCATCGGCCTGGCCCTGGTCGCCGCGACGCTGAGCGCCATCCCGGTGGGCATCGCCATCGGCTACAACCGCGTGGCCCGCGGCATCCTCGACCCGCTGATCGAGTTCTATCGGCCGATCCCGCCGCTGGCCTATCTGCCGCTGATCGTCATCTGGTGCGGCATCGGCGAGCTGTCCAAGGTGCTGCTGATCTACCTGGCGATCTTCGCCCCGATCGCCATCGCCACCGCCACCGGCGTGCGCACCGTCGACCCGGCCAAGCTGCGTGCAGCGCAGTCGCTGGGTGCAACCAAGGCGCAGCTGATCCGCCACGTGATCCTGCCCAGCGCCCTGCCCGACATCCTCACCGGCATCCGCATCGGCCTGGGCGTGGGCTGGTCGACCCTGGTCGCCGCCGAGCTGATCGCCGCCACCAGCGGCCTGGGCTTCATGGTCCAGTCAGCGGCGCAGTTCCTGGTCACCGACGTGGTGGTGCTGGGCATCTTGCTGATCGCCCTGATCGCCTTCGCCCTGGAGATGGGCCTGCGCGCCCTGCAACGCAAGCTGGTGCCCTGGCACGGGCAGAGCCACTGAATTCCTGTTGACCACGCCAGCAGCCTGGCGCCTGATTGAAGAGACCGACATGAGCCTGACCATCACCCCCCTCAGCCCGGCGCTCGGCGCACAGATCAGCGGCGTGGACATCAGCCGCGACATCACTGCCGAACAGCGCGATGCCATCGAACAAGCGCTGCTCCAGCACCAGGTGCTGTTCTTCCGCGACCAGCCGATCGACCCGGAGCAGCAGGCGCGCTTCGCCGCCCGCTTCGGCGACCTGCATATCCACCCCATCTACCCCAACGTGCCAGAAACGCCTCAGGTGCTGATCCTCGACACGGCAGTCACCGACGTGCGCGACAACGCCGTGTGGCACACCGACGTGACCTTCCTGCCAACCCCGGCGCTGGGCGCGGTGCTTAGCGCCAAGCAGTTGCCGGCCTACGGCGGCGACACCTTGTGGGCCAGCGGTATCGCCGCGTTCGAAGCCTTGTCGGCACCGCTGCGCGAAATGCTCGACGGCCTGACCGCGACCCACGACTTCACCAAGTCGTTCCCGCTGGAGCGCTTCGGCACCACGCCCGAGGACCTGGCGCGCTGGGAGGCGACGCGGCGCAACAACCCGCCGTTGTCGCACCCGGTGGTGCGCACGCATCCGGTGAGCGGGCGCAAGGCGTTGTTCGTCAACGAGGGGTTCACCACCCGCATCAACGAGCTGAGCGACTGGGAAAGCGAGGCACTGCTGAAATTGCTGTTCGCCCATGCCACACGGCCGGAGTTCAGCATTCGCTGGCGCTGGCAGGAGAACGACGTGGCGTTCTGGGACAACCGCGTGACCCAGCATTTCGCGGTGGATGACTACCGGCCGAACCGGCGGGTGATGCATCGGGCGACCATTCTGGGGGATGCGCCGTTCTGATGGGCTTTTTCTGCACCGGCCTCTTCGCGGGTAAACCCGCTCCTACACGGGCATCTGTAGGAGCGGGTTTACCCGCGAAGAGGCCGGCCCAGGCTGTCACCTGACCAGATGCAAAAACTGCATGTGCCGCTCGTACTGGTCGAGGATGTCGTTGATGATCTGCTCCTTGCTGTAGCCCACCAGGTCGTAGTTCTGGCTGCCCTCGCTCAGGTGCACCTCCGCCCGGTAGTAGCGGCGGTTCTTCAACTCCTGGGTGCCCAAGCCGCCCAGGGCGAACGACGGGGTGAAATACCCGCGCATCTGCACCTGGTAGATGAACGGCTGCTCCTCGCCATGGCCGACCTTGAGGCTGACGTTGTCATGGCTCGGGTCGTCCTGGGTCACCAGCACCAGGCCTTTCTGCTCGAACACCTCGCGTACATCGGCGATCGCCGGGCGCACCACATCGTCCATGAAGCGGTACACCTCGTCACGCGATGGGAAGTGCACCGCCTGGCTCAGGCGCTGGCGCCAACCGCCACGGCCACGGCGTGACTGGGCGAACGGCGCCAGCGAGTGCATCTGCGCGATCTGCCGCTGGCTTTCCAGGTAGAAGGCCTTGTGCAGCCCCCACATCATGCACAGCAGGATCAGCGAGAACGGCAGCGAGGTCAGCACCACCGCTGATTTCAGCGAGTCGATGCTGCCGGCGAACAACAGGCCGCTGGTGATCAGCGCGGTCATGGCACCCCAGAAGATACGCAGCCAGTTCGGGCCATCCTCGTCCGGGTCGCCACCCTTGGCGGACAGGGTCGAAAGCACCACGGTGCCGGAGTCGGCCGAGGTCACGAAGAACACGAAGCTGATGAACACCGTGACGGCAATCACCACCTTGCTCCAGGGATAGGTCTCGAGCAGCAGGTACAGGCTCATCGACGGGTTATCCAGCGCCGACTGGCCGAGCGCGGTCATGCCGTGGTTGATCACCTGGTCCAGGGCGCTGTTGCCGAAGATCGACATCCACGCCAGGGTGAAGCCCAGCGGGATCAACAGCACGCCGAAGACGAACTCACGGATGGTCCGCCCGCGCGAGATCCGCGCGATGAACAGGCCCACGAACGGTGCCCAGGCAATCCACCAGGCCCAGTAGAACACCGTCCAGCCGCCCAGCCAGTCACGGTTCTCGCCGTAGGCGTACACATCGAAGCTCTTGCGCGGCAAGGCGCCGAGGTAGTCACCGAGGTTCTGGATAAGGGTGTTGAACAGGTGCTGGGTGGGCCCGGCGAACAGCACGAACAGCAGCAGCGCACAGGCCAGGAACAGGTTGATGTCGCTCATCACCCGCACGCCCTTCTCCACGCCAGCGACCGCCACGGCCACCGCCGCGCCCATCATCAGGGTGATGAGGATCACCTGCACCCACTGGCTGTGGCTGATGCCGAACAGGTAGTCGAGCCCGGCGTTGAGGTGCAACACGCCAAAGCCCATGTCGGCGCCCAGGCCGAACACCGTGGCGATGATGCCGAAGCCGTCCACCGCGTAGCCGATCGGGCCGTTGATGCGCTTGCCGATCAGCGGGTACAGCGCCGAACGCAGCGCCAGCGGCAGGTTGTGGCGGTAGGCGAAGTAGGCCAGGGCCATGCCGACGAAGGCGAACACGCCCCAGCCGTGCAGCCCCCAGTGCAGGAACAGGATCTGCATCGCCTGGCGCCCGGCCTCGGCGGTGCCGCCCTCGCCTTGCGGCGGCTGCAGCATGTGGGTGAGCGGTTCGGAGACGCAGAAGAAGAACAGGGTGATGCTGATGCCGGCGGCGAACAGCATGCCGGCCCAGGACAGGTAGCTGAACTCGGGTTCGTCGTGGTCGGCACCGAGCTTGATCTTGCCGTAGCCGGACAAGGCGGTGACCACCACGAAGACCAGGTACAGGCTCATGGCCAACATGTAGTACCAGCCAACGGTGTTGGCCGCCCAGTTCTGCGCCGCCAGCAGCCACTCGCCGGCTGCTTCCGGCAGCGCGATGACCACCAGGCCGAAGAGCAGGATGAAGGTGGCTGCGAAGTAGAACACCGGGGGGTTCATGCGCATCTTGCCATTGGCAAGGGTGGAAGTCGGTGCACTCATGCATGCACCTCGTCACGGGACGTGAGGTTCGGATTGAACGGGTTCAGCAAAGGAATCCTCCTGTTGAACACCGGCAGCGGACCAGCGTTTTTCGTTGAACAAGCGTTCAAGTTAAACATGGATCGGCTTTCAAAGCGAACCGGGGGGCTGATTGGTAGGCACCTTGGAGGCCCTTTTCGCGGGTGAACCCGCTCCTACAGGGGCACCCATTCCTGTAGGTGCGGGTTCACCCGCGAAAGGGCCCGTCCAGGCAAATGATCAGCTCAACTCTTGTCCTGGCAATCCAACTGCAGATTGGCCTGGGTAATGTTGCTATCAGCCGGCACGCTGCGGGTCAGCCACACGTTGCCACCAATGGTCGAGCCCTTGCCGATGGTGATGCGCCCGAGGATGGTCGCACCGGCATAGATCACCACATCGTCCTCGACGATCGGATGCCGCGGCAGGCCTTTGTGCAGCGTGCCCGACTCGTCGCTGGGGAAGCGCTTGGCACCCAGGGTCACCGCCTGGTAGATGCGTACCCGCTCGCCGATGATCGCCGTTTCACCGATCACCACGCCGGTGCCGTGGTCGATGAAGAAGCTCGGGCCGATCTGCGCGCCAGGGTGAATGTCGATGCCGGTGGCCGAGTGCGCCAGCTCCGAGCTGATGCGTGCCAGCAGCGGCAGGCCGGCCTGGTACAGGTGGTGGGCCAGGCGGTGGTGGATCACCGCCAGGATACCTGGGTAGCACAGCAGCACTTCGTCCACGCTGCGCGCCGCCGGATCGCCGTGGTAGGCGGCCAGCACGTCGGTGTCGAGCAGCACACGCAGCTCGGGCAGCGCCGCCGCGAAGCCCTGGATCAGGCGCAGGGCCTGGGCATCGACTGCAGCCAGGTCGGCCTTGTTCTGCCGCGCGGCATAGCGCAGTTCAAGGCGGGCCTGGGTCAGCAGTGCGGTCAGCGCGGTGTCGAGGGTATGGCCGACATAGAAATCTTCGCTTTCCTCGCGCAGATCGACCGGGCCCAGGCGCATGGGGAACAGCGCGCCGCACAGCTGTTCGAGGATGTGTCGCATCGCCTCGCGCGACGGCAGCTCACGACCGCCCTGCTCGCCACTGCTGCGGCCATTGCGGGTACGCCACTGTTCACGGGCGCTGCGCAGGCCGCTGACGATGCCGTGCAATTGCCATTGCCCAGATGAAGGTTGTTCGCTCACGGTGTTCTCCTGGATTTTTTTAGCGTCAGTGCCGGCCCTTTCGCGGGTAAACCCGCTCCTACAGGCTTCGCGAATCCGGTTCACTCGGGAAAGGGCCGTCCTGAAAACATGCAGTCCACTCTACGGCAATCCTTCCAACCTGGCCTACCCTCAACGGTGTCCATTCACCGATTCGGGGGCCCGTCATGTCGAAATTCGTCAAACCGCTTCTCACCGCCAGCCTGGCCGTCGTGCTCGGTACTGGCCTGTTCAGCCAGGCCTTCGCCGGCGAGCAGCTGAAGACCATCCAGGAAAAAGGCGTGATCAACGTCGGCCTCGAGGGCACCTATCCACCGTTCAGCTTCCAGGACGAGAACGGCAAACTCACCGGCTTCGAGGTGGAGCTGTCCGAGCTCCTGGCCAAGGAACTGGGGGTAAAGGCCAAGATCCAGCCGACCAAATGGGACGGCATCCTCGCCGCACTGGAGTCCAAGCGCCTGGACGTGGTGGTGAACCAGGTGACCATTTCCGATGAACGTAAGAAGAAGTACGACTTCTCCGAGCCCTATACCATCTCCGGCATCCAGGCGCTGGTGCTGAAGAAAAAGGCCGAGCAACTGAACATCAATAGCGCCCAGGACCTGGCCGGCAAGAAGGTCGGCGTGGGCCTGGGCACCAACTACGAGCAATGGGTCAAGCAGGACGTGCCCAAAGCCGATGTGCGCACCTACGAGGACGACCCGAGCAAGTTCGCTGACCTGCGCAACGGCCGCATCGACGCCATTCTGATCGACCGCCTGGCCGCACTGGAATACGCCAAGAAGGCCAGCGACACCCAGCTTGCCGGCGCCGCCTTCTCGCGCCTGGAAAGCGGCGTGGCCCTGCGCAAGGGCGAGCCCGAACTGCTGGCCGCGATCAACAAGGCCATCGACAAGCTCAAGGCCGATGGCACCCTGGCCAAGCTGTCGGAAAAGTACTTCGGTGCCGACGTGACTAAATGATCGCCGAGAGCCTGCAACTGGTCGCCGACTCGATCCCCTTCCTGCTCAAGGGCGCCGGCTACACCGTGCTGCTCAGCGTCGGCGGCATGTTCTTCGGCCTGCTGCTGGGCTTCGCCCTGGCGCTGATGCGCCTGTCGAAGAGCGTGTTGCTGGACTGGCCAGCGCGGGTCTACGTGTCGTTCTTTCGCGGCACGCCCCTGCTGGTGCAACTGTTCGTGATCTACTTCGGCATGCCGCAGATCGGCATCGAGCTCGATCCGATCCCGGCCTCGCTGATCGGCCTGTCGTTGAACATGGCCGCGTACGTCTGCGAGATCCTGCGCGCGGCGATTTCCTCGATCGACCGTGGCCAGTGGGAAGCCGCCGCCAGCATCGGTATGACCCGTACGCAGGCCATGCGCCGGGCAATCTTGCCGCAGGCCATGCGTACCGCCTTGCCGCCGCTGGGCAACAGCTTCATCTCGCTGGTCAAGGACACCGCGCTGGCGGCAACCATCCAGGTTCCCGAGCTGTTCCGCCAGGCGCAGCTGATTACCGCACGCACCTTCGAGGTGTTCACCATGTACCTGGCGGTCGCGGTGATCTACTGGATCCTCTGCAGCATCCTCGCGCACTTCCAGAACCGCATGGAAACGCGGGTCAACCAGCACGACCAGGAGCACTGACGATGATCGTGGTAGAAGGCCTGACCAAGCGCTTCAACGGCCAGACCGTGCTCGACGGCATCGACCTGACCGTCGAGGCCGGCGAGGTGATCGCCATCATCGGCCCGAGCGGCTCGGGCAAGACCACCTTCCTGCGATGCCTCAACCTGCTGGAAACCCCCGACTCCGGGCATATCCGCATCGGCGACATCAGCATCGACGCCAATCGCCCGCTGGGCGGCCAGCAGGCAGCTATCCGCCGTTTGCGCCAGCAGGCCGGGTTCGTGTTCCAGAACTTCAACCTGTTTCCCCACCGCACCGCCCTGGACAACGTCATCGAAGGGCCTGTGGTGGTGAAGAAGACGCCCCGCGCCCAAGCCCTGGAACTGGGCCGGCGATTGCTGGCCAAGGTGGGCCTGGCCGGCAAGGAAGATGCCTATCCCAGGCGCCTGTCCGGCGGCCAGCAGCAACGCGTGGCGATCGCCCGTGCACTGGCCATGGAACCGCAGGTGATCCTGTTCGACGAGCCCACCTCGGCGCTCGACCCGGAGCTGGTCGGCGAGGTGCTGGAGACCATCCGCGGGCTGGCCGCGGAAAAGCGCACGATGATCATCGTCACCCACGAGATGACCTTCGCTCGCGATGTGGCCAACCGGGTGATCTTCTTCGACAAGGGGGTGATCGTCGAGCAGGGCGAGGCCAAGGCGTTGTTCGCGGCGCCCAGGGAGGAGCGAACCCGGCAGTTCTTGCGTAAGTTCCTGGGTACCGCTGCGGGGTAAGGCGACCCTCTGCGGCGGCTTTTTCGCGGGTAAACCCGCTCCTACAGGTATCGCACAGCCTGTAGGAGCGGGTTTACCCGCGAAAGGCGCCGCACTTCTATGTTTATTCCAAACAGTTAGTTCATAAACATTTAATAAGCCATTAGGGTATATGAACCGGACCACCGGACCAGCAAACGTCTGTCGCCATCAGCTGAAGCGACGCATCCACTTTGTGAGGTTCGGTTCTGATGACCACCCAGCCAACTATCCCATTCCACAGCGACGTCGATACCTCGCCGCTGCTGCTGCCGGCCAAGGTGCTGCGCAGCGATGCCGAGGCCCTGCAAGCGGCCCGCGAACTCGCTGAAACGGCCCGCGAGCAGGCTGCACGGCGCGACCAGCAGCGCAAACTGCCCTGGGCCGAGATCGAACAGTTCACCCGCAGCGGCCTGGGCAGCATCACCGTGCCCAAGGCCCATGGCGGCCCCGATGTCAGCTTCGCCACCGTGGCCGAAGTCTTCCGCATCATCAGCGCCGCCGACCCGGCGCTGGGGCAGATCCCGCAAAACCAGTTCGGCATGCTGCAGTTGTTGCGGGTGACCGCGACGCAAGCCCAGCAGGCATTGATCTTCCGCAGCGTGCTCGACGGCTGGCGTATCGGCAATGCCGGCCCCGAGCGCGGCACCAAGGACACCCTGACTCTCAAGGCGAGGATCACCCGCCACGGCGACGGCTATCGCATCAGCGGTGAGAAGTTCTACTCCACCGGCGCCCTGTTCGCCCATTGGGTGGCGGTCAAGGCGCTGGACGACGAAGGGCGCCAGCGCCTGGCCTTCGTTCGCCGTGGCAGCCCTGGGCTGCGCATCGTCGACGACTGGTCCGGGTTCGGCCAGCGCACCACCGCCAGCGGCACCGTGCTGCTCGACCAAGTGCCGGTGGACGCGGAGCTGGTGATCGACAACTGGCGCCAGCGCGACCTGCCGAATATCCAGGGCGCTTCGTCGCAGCTGGTGCAGGCGGCCATCGACGCCGGTATCGCCGAGGCAGCGATCGAGGACGCCATCGCCTTCGTCCGCCAGTACTCCCGGCCTTGGATCGATGCCAAGGTCGAGCGGGCCAGCGACGACCTGTACGTGATCGCCGACATCGGCCGCCTGAAACTCGAACTGCACGCCGCCCAGGCGTTGCTGGCCAAGGCCGCGCGGGTGCTCGACGAGGTCAACGCTGGCCCCATCGATGCGGCTGCTGCAGCACGGGCATCGATTGCCGTGGCCGAGGCCAAGGTGCTCACCACCGAAATCGCCCTGCAGGCCAGCGAGAAGCTGTTCGAGCTGGCCGGCAGCCGCGCCACGCTGGCCGAGTACAACCTTGACCGCCACTGGCGCAATGCCCGCGTGCACACCCTGCACGACCCGGTGCGCTGGAAGTACCACGCGGTAGGGGCCTATCACCTGAACGGCACGTTGCCGGCCCGGCATTCCTGGATCTGAATTGAGGCACCCGGGGCCGCTTTGCGGCCCATCGCGGCACAAGGCCGCTCCTACAGGCAGCATCGCGATTCCCTTGTGTAAGCGACGTTGTACCGCGATCCCCTGTAGGAGCGGCCTTGCGCCGCGATGGGCTGCAAAGCAGCCCCTGGGGCTGGAGAACACCATGACTACATCGATCATCACCTCGGATGACCAGGCCCTGGCCGTCACCGAGGAAATCGCCCAGCAACTGCGCCGCGACAGCGCCCTGCGCGACCGAGAGCGGCGCCTGCCACACGCCGAACTGGAGCTGTTCAGCCGCTCGGGCCTGTGGGCCATCAGCGTGCCCAAGGCCTTCGGCGGCGCCGGCGTGTCCAATGTCACCCTGGCCCAGGTCGTCGCCCGCATCGCCCAGGCCGACGCCTCGCTCGGGCAGATCCCGCAGAACCACTTCTACGCCCTGGAAGTGCTGCGCGTGAACGGCAGCCCCGAGCAACAACGGCGGCTCTACCAGGAGGTCCTGGCCGGCCAGCGCCTGGGCAACGCCCTCGCCGAGCTGGGCACCAGAACCGCCCACGACCGCAACACCCGCCTGACCCGTGACGGCGAAGGTTTCCGCATCAATGGTCGCAAGTTCTACGCCACCGGCGCCCTGTACGCCCAGCGCATCCCCACCTCGGTCATCGATGAGCAAGGCGTGCAGCAACTGGCCTTCGTCCCGGCCAGCAGCGCCGGCTTACAGGTGATCGACGACTGGAGCGGCTTCGGCCAGCGCACCACCGGCAGCGGCTCGGTGGTGTTCGACAACGTGTTCGTCCGCGCCGAAGACGTGGTGCCGTTCCAGAGCGCCTTCGAGCGCCCGACCCCGGTCGGCCCGCTGGCGCAGATCCTCCACGCCGCCATCGACACCGGTATCGCCCGCGCCGCCTACGAAGATGCCCTGCACTTCGTGCGCACCCGCAGCCGGCCCTGGGTGGATTCCGGCGTCGACAAGGCCAGTGACGACCCCCTGACCCTGAAGAGCTTCGGCCAGTTGGCCATCCGTCTGCACGCCAGCGAGGCCCTGCTCGAACGCGCCGGCCTGTACCTCGACCAGGCCCAGCAGGACAGCACCGAGAACAGCGTCGCCGCCGCTTCCATCGCCGTCGCCGAAGCCCGCGCCATCAGCACCGAAATCGCCCTCGCCACCGGCACCACGCTGTTCGAGCTGGCCGGCAGCCAGGCCACCCTGGCCGAGCACAACCTCGACCGCCACTGGCGCAACGCCCGCGTACACACCCTGCACGACCCGGTGCGCTGGAAGTACCACGCCATCGGCAACTACTACCTCAACGCGGAAAACCCGCCACGCCGGGGGACCCTCTGATGGCCAGGCAGATCCTGCTCAATGCTTTCAACATGAACTGCGTCGGGCACATCAACCACGGCTTGTGGACCCATCCACGGGACACCTCGACCCAGTACAAGACCTTGGCCTACTGGACCGACCTGGCGAAGCTGCTCGAACGTGGGCTGTTCGATGGCCTGTTCATCGCCGACATCGTCGGCACCTACGATGTCTACGGCCAATCGCTGGATGTCACCCTCAAGGAGTCGATCCAGCTGCCGGTCAACGACCCGCTGCTGCTGGTCTCAGCCATGGCCGCGGTGACCCGCCACCTAGGCTTCGGCCTCACCGCCAACCTGACCTACGAGGCGCCATACCTGTTCGCCCGGCGCCTTTCCACCCTCGACCACCTGAGCAACGGCCGGGTCGGCTGGAACATCGTCACCGGCTACCTGGACAGCGCCGCGCGGGCCATGGGCCTTGAGCAGCAACCCGAGCACGACCGCCGCTACGACCAGGCCGACGAGTACCTGCAGGTGCTGTACAAGCTGCTCGAAGGCAGCTGGGCCGACGATGCGGTGGTCGCCGACCGCCAGCGACGGGTGTACGCCGAGCCGGACAGAGTGCGCAAGGTCCACCACCACGGCGAGTTCTACAAGGTCGAGGGCTACCATCTGTGCGAACCTTCGCCACAGCGCACCCCAGTGCTGTTCCAGGCCGGCAGTTCGGCACGCGGGCTGGCCTTCGCCGGCAACCATGCCGAATGCGTGTTCATCAGCGGCCAGGACAAGGCCGCCACCCGCGCCCAGGTCGACAAGGTACGTGCCGCAGCCAAGACCGCTGGCCGTGACCCGCAGGCACTCAAGGTGTTCATGGGCATCACGGTGATCGTCGCCGCCACTGAACAAGCCGCCCAGGCCAAGCACGCCGAGTACCTGCGCCACGCCAGCGCCGAGGCCGGCGTGGCCCATTTCGCCGCCTCGACCGGCATCGACTTCGCCGCCTTCGACCTCGACGAGCCGATCGGCGCCAGCAACGGCAACGCCATCCAGTCCGCCACCCGCCAATTGCAGGACAACGCCTGGACCCGCCGCCGCCTGCTGCAGCAACACGCACTCGGCGGGCGCTACGTGACCCTGGTCGGCTCACCCGAGCAGGTGGCCGAACAGCTGATCGCCTGGGTCGACGAAACCGGCCTGGACGGTTTCAACCTGACCCGCACCGTCACCCCGGAAAGCTTCGAGGACTTCATCGACCTGGTGGTCCCGCAGCTGCAACGCCGTGGCCGCTACAAGACCGCCTACGCCGACGGCACGCTGCGCGAGAAGCTGTTCGCCAGCGGCCAGCCACACCTGCCCGCCAATCATCCAGGTTCGGCCTATCGCCAAACCGCCCCTGCCCCGACTGGAGCCCTGCACCATGCTTGAAAAACTGTTCCGGCCCGTCGCGGCCATTGCCCTGGGTCTCGGCCTGAACGCCACCGTGCTGGCCGCCGAGCCGCTGAAGATCGGCACCACCTCGGCCTTCGCCATCCCCCTAGAAGCCGCCGTCGAGGAAGCCCACAAGCAAGGCCTGGAGGTCAAGCTGATCGAGTTCAGCGACTGGATCGCGCCCAACGTCAGCCTCAACAGCGGCGACATCGACGTGAACTACTTCCAGCACATCCCCTTCCTGGAAAACGCCAAGGCCGCCGCTGGCTTCGACCTGGTGCCCTACGCCCCCGGCATCATCAACAACGTCGGCCTCTACTCCAAACGCTACAAAAGCTTCGCCGACCTGCCCGAAGGCGCCAGCGTGGCCATTGCCAACGATCCGATCAACAGCGGCCGCGGCCTGCAACTGCTGGCCAAGGCCGGGCTGATCACGCTCAAGCCGGGCGTGGGTTACAAGGCCACCGAGGACGACATCGTCGCCAACCCGAAGAAGATCAGGATCCTCCAGGTCGAAGCCGTGCAGCTGGTGCGCGCCTACGACGACGCCGACCTGGTACAGGGCTACCCGGCCTACATCCGCCTGGCCAAGACCTTCGATCCCACCTCGGCACTGCTGTTCGATGGCCTGGACCACAAGGAGTACGTGATCCAGTTCGTCATCCGCCCACAGAGCAAGGACGATCCACGCCTGGCCAAGTTCGTCGATATCTACCAGCACTCGCCGGTGGTGCGCGAAGCGCTGAACAAGGCCCATGGCAGCCTCTACCAAGCTGGTTGGGAAGGCTGACATGGGCCAGGCCAACGCCTTCGAGGCGTTCACCCCGCACAACGCGCCTGCGCCCGAGCTGCCCCTGCGCCCTGAGGTCAACCAGGCCCACGTGCGCTTCATCGGCCTCGGCAAGACCTATCCGGGCCAGACGCAGCCGGCCTTGCAGAACATCGACCTGAACATCCGCCGTGGCGAGATCTTCGGCATCATCGGCCGCAGCGGCGCCGGCAAGTCGTCGCTGCTGCGCACCATCAACCGCCTGGAGCAACCGAGCCAGGGCCGGGTACTGATCGACCAGGTGGACATCGCGCCGTTCGACGAGGACCGCCTGGTCGCCCTGCGCCGGCGCATCGGCATGATCTTCCAGCACTTCAACCTGATGTCGGCCAAGACCGTGTGGCAGAACGTCGAGCTGCCGCTGAAGGTCGCCGGCGTGGCCAAGCCCGAGCGTCAGCGCAAGGTGCGCGAACTGCTCGAACTGGTCGGCCTGCAGGACAAGCACCACGTCTACCCGGCGCAGCTGTCGGGCGGGCAGAAGCAGCGCGTGGGCATCGCCCGCGCGCTGGTGCACGACCCCGAGGTCCTGCTGTGCGACGAGGCCACCTCGGCGCTGGACCCGGAAACCACCGCGTCGATCCTCGAACTGTTGCGCGACATCAACCAGCGCCTGGGCCTGACCATCGTGCTGATCACCCACGAGATGGCGGTGATCCGCGATATCTGCCACCGGGTGGTGGTGCTCGAGCGGGGCGCGGTGGTCGAACAGGGTGAAGTCTGGCGAGTGTTCGGCGCACCGCGCCACGAAGTTACCCGGACCTTGCTCGCACCGTTGCAGGCCAAGCTGCCTACGGCGTTGCAGGCGAGCCTGCGGGCCAGCCCGGTGGGCCGCGACAGCGCCGTGGTGCTGCGGCTGAGCGTACTGGGCGAGCCGGCCCTGTCCGACCTGTTCCAGGATCTGGGTGGCCGGGTGCGGCTGCTCCAGGGTGGCGTCGAAACCATCGGGGTGCACGCACTGGGGCAGTTGATCCTGGCCGTGCAAGGCTCGCCCCACGACACCCCTCGATTGCTCGAACGGGCCCGCCGCTGGGCCGAAGACGTGGAGGTGCTGGGCTATGTGGTTTGATCGTTTGCTCGAAGGCTTGCTCGACACTCTGCTGATGGTTGGAGTGTCTTCGCTGATCGCGCTGCTGGTCGGGGTGCCGATGGCGGTATTGCTGGTCACCAGCGACAAAGGCGGGATCTTCCAGGCGCCGTTGCTGAACCGGGTGCTGGGCGCCTTCGTCAACCTGTTCCGCTCGATCCCGTTCCTGATCCTGATGGTCGCGCTGATCCCCTTCACCCGCCTGGTGGTCGGCACCACCTATGGCGTCTGGGCCGCCGTGGTGCCCCTGACCATCGCCGCCACACCGTTTTTCGCACGTATCGCCGAGGTGAGCCTGCGCGAGGTCGACCATGGTCTGGTGGAGGCGGCCCAGGCCATGGGCTGCCGACGTTGGCACATCGTCTGGCACGTGCTGTTGCCTGAGGCGCTACCGGGCATCGTCGGCGGGTTCACCATCACCCTGGTGACCTTGATCAACTCCTCGGCCATGGCCGGGGCGATTGGCGCGGGAGGCCTGGGCGACATCGCCTATCGGTATGGCTACCAGCGTTTCGACAGCCAGATCATGCTGACCGTGATCGCCATGCTGGTGGCGTTGGTGGCGTTGATCCAGCTGGGTGGGGACCGGTTGGCTAAAGGGCTGAACAAGCGGTAGCGGTAGCGGTACGGCGTTGTAGTTGCAGCGCGGCGGATATCGAGCGCCGCGCGGGCGGCGCTCGATATCCGCACCACCGCAAATGCCCCGGCGAAACCTCACCCCCAGCGCAACTCCCCCGCCGGCACCGGCCGCCCGAACCAGTACCCCTGCCCCAGCTGGCAATGCTGCTCCAGCAGGAAGCGGGCCTGCTCCGCATGTTCGACCCCCTCGGCATGCACCTGCATGCCCATGCTCCGGGCCAGGGTGATGATCACCTGGACGATAGCGATGTCGTCGTC
This sequence comes from Pseudomonas sp. S31, assembly GCF_016648105.1. Classification (GTDB taxonomy): domain Bacteria; phylum Pseudomonadota; class Gammaproteobacteria; order Pseudomonadales; family Pseudomonadaceae; genus Aquipseudomonas. The sequence goes on from NZ_JACVVE010000028.1 coordinate 56,645, forward strand.
ATCGTGCGGCAGGCCGGCAACGAAACCCTGGTCGATCTTCAGTTTCTGCACCGGCAGGCGCTTGAGCCGCAGCAACGACGAGTACCCCGTGCCGAAATCGTCGATGGCCAGGTTCAGCCCCAGCTCGCGCAAACGATGCAACTGCTCCAGCGCCACCTCTGGCTCTTCCATCACCGCGCTCTCGGTCACTTCCAGCTCCAGCAGCGCCGGGTCCAGGCCGGTGTCGTGCAGCACGTCGGCCACCTGCTGGAACAACTCGCGCTGGCCGAACAGCCGGCTCGAGATATTCACCGCGACGAATTCGAGGTGACGCCCCTCGCGCTGCCACTGGACCATCTGCTGGCATGACTGGCGCAGCACCCAGGCGTCGATGTCGGCGATCAGCCCGGTGCGCTCGGCAATCGGGATGAACTCGCTCGGTGGCACCAGGCCGCGCTGCGGATGCTGCCAGCGCACCAGCGCCTCGACCCCGACCATGCTCGCGTGCAGCAAATCGTGCACCGGCTGGAAGAATACCCGCAACTCCCCCTGGGCCAGGGCCCGGCGCAACTCGCTGGCGGTCTCCACCCGCTGCTGGGCGTGGGCAGTCAGTTCCTCGGTGTACAGCGCGTAGCAGGCCCGGCCGTTGCCCTTGGCCTTGAACAAGGCGGCATCGGCGTTGCGCAGCAACTGCTCGGCGCTCAACGCATCGGCAGGGAACAGGCTGATGCCGACGCTGGCGCTGATGAACAAGCGGTGGCCCTCGAACTCGAAGGGCTCGCGCATGCGCTCGATGATGGCCTGGGCCAACTTGCCCGCCTCCCCCGCCTGCTGGCAGTTCTCGGCCAGCACGCCGAACTCGTCGCCGCCCAGACGCGCCAGGGTGACGCCGCTGCCGAGCAGCTCGCGCAGGCGCTCACCCACCAGCCGCAGCAACTGGTCGCCAATGGTGTGGCCGAGGCCGTCGTTGATGCTCTGGAAATGGTCCAGGTCGAGCAGCAGCAAGGCGCAGCCACGCTTGTTGGCTTGGGCCGCGCCCAGCGCCTGCCCGGCGCGGTCGCTGAACAGCAGGCGGTTGGGCAAACCGGTGAGCGGGTCATGGTGGGCCAGGTAGGCCAGCTCGCGCTCGGAATGCTTGATCGCGCTGATGTCGCTGAACACCGCCACATAGTGGCTGAGCTCACCGCTGTCGTCGCGAATCGCGCAGATGGTCTGCCATTGCGGGTAGATCTCGCCGCTCTTGCGGCGGTTCCAGATTTCCCCGCTCCATTCACCCTTCTGCGCCAGGGCAGCGTAGATCTTCTGGTAGAAATCGGCGCCATGGCGCCCCGACTTGAACTTGTTCGGGCGCTGGCCCAGCACTTCGTCCTGCTGGTAACCGGTGATACGCATGAACGCCCGGTTGACGTGCACGATCAGGCCCTGGTGGTCGGTCACCAGCACGCCTTCGAGGGTACTGTCGAACACCGCCGCGGCCATGCGCAGGCGCTCGCGGTCCTCGCTGCGCAGGCGCGCGCCGATGCCGATGAAGTTGAGCAGGCGGGCCCGCGACACGAAGATCAGCAGCGCACTGACCAGCACCCAGACCACCACGTTGATCTGCCGACCCACGGTCAAGGCCAGTGGATCGTCGGCCATGCTGCGCAGTACCACTTCGGCCAACACCAGCCAGAGAATCGAGAGCACCACGTAGAGCGCGGCCATGCGCAAGGCGTCGCGAACGGAAACAGACATGTCGGAAAGTAAAGCCCCTGAGAACGGTCGGGGGATTATAAAGGCTGAAACATGCCGTGACTTCCTATCTGAACGGCTGACTGGTTTTATTTCCTGACCTAGGGATAATCGAACCCTTCCCTGTTTTCCCGAGGGTTTCTACACCTATGTGGTACTACGGCCTGCTCGACTTGTCGGCCTGGCAACTGGTCGCCGTCACCCTGCTGATGACCCACCTGACCATCGTCAGCGTCACCATCTACCTGCACCGCTACTCGGCACATCGCGCCCTGGAGCTCAATGCTGGGCTCAAGCACTTCTTCCGGTTCTGGCTGTGGCTGACCACGGCGCAGAACACCCGCGAATGGACCGCGGTGCACCGCAAGCACCACGCCAAGTGCGAAACCCCCGACGACCCGCACAGCCCACTCTACAAAGGCCTGAGCACGGTGCTGCGCAAGGGCGCCGAGCTCTATCGCGAAGAAGCGCGCAACCCCGAGACGCTGCGCATCTACGGCAAGAACTGCCCCGACGACTGGGTCGAGCGCAATGTCTATTCGCGCTACAAGCTCGGCGGCATCGCCCTGATGGCGGTCATCGACCTCATGCTGTTCGGCACCATCGGCATCACCATCTGGGCCATCCAGATGATGTGGATTCCGTTCTGGGCCGCCGGCGTGGTCAACGGCCTTGGCCATGCCATCGGCTACCGCAACTTCGAATGCCGCGACGCCGCCACCAACCTGGTGCCCTGGGGCATCGTCATCGGCGGCGAAGAACTGCACAACAACCACCATACCTACCCGAATTCGGCCAAGCTGTCGGTCAAGCGCTGGGAGTTCGACATGGGCTGGGCCTGGATCCGCCTGCTGTGCCTGCTGCGCCTGGCCAAGGTGCAGCGGGTCGCGCCGATCGCCCACCGCGTCGAAGGCAAGGCCAGCCTGGACATGGACACCGCCATGGCGATCCTCAACAACCGCTTCCAGATCATGGCCCAGTACCGCAAGCTGGTGATCGCGCCCCTGGTGGCCCAGGAACTGGGCCGCGTCGACGCCTCGGTGCGCCACCGCTTCCGCCGCGCCAAGCGCTTGCTGTCTCGCGAGACCAGCCTGCTGCAGGAGCGCCATCACCTGCGCATCGAGACCATGCTGGCGCACAGCCAGGCACTCAAGACCATCTACGAAAAGCGCCTGGCGCTGCAGCAGATCTGGGCCCGCACCAGTGCCAATGGTCACGACATGCTGGCCGCCATGAAGGATTGGGTACACGAGGCCGAGGCCAGCGGCATCCAGGCCCTGCGCGACTTCGCCGGGCAGCTCAAGACCTACTCCCTGCGCCCTACCGGGGCCTGACAGCCACTGATCGGCACGCCCTCGACGGGGGCGTGCCAGGCGGAACTTCCCGGCTGTTTTTCCACTCGAACTCGGCATATTGCCCGCGTGGCGGGCCGGATGCTGGCCACGCGCTTTCCCGTCGAGAAGCCTTCCGTGCCCATGGCCAACACGCCCGATTCCCCTACTCCTGGCAACCCACCGCCCGACGCCGCCCAGACCCTTCTGGCACTGCTCCATGCCCAGGCTGAAGTCGCTCGGCTGAGCGAGCGCGAGCAGCTATACAGCGCACTGCTCGACAGCGTCAACGCCGTACTCTGGGCATTCGACTGGGAAACCCGCCAGGTGCTGTATGTCAGCCCCGCCTACGCGCGTATCTTCGGCAAGCCGGTGAGCCTGGTGCTGGCCGACTACAACGAGTGGCGCGACAGCATCTACCCCGACGACCTCGAGTTCGCCGAGCGCAGCCTCGCCCAGGTGCTGCTCAAGGGCGCCGTGGAAGACCGCGAGTACCGCATCCTCGATGCCAGCGGCCAGGTCCGCTGGCTCAGCGACAAGTGCTACATCAACCAGCAGCAACAGGGCGAGCGGGTGATCATCGTCGGCATCGCCGAGGACATCACCGAGAAAAAGCAGCTCGAAGGCGAACTCCAGCGCCTGGCCACCACCGACGTCCTGACCCAGAGCAGCAACCGCCGGCACTTCTTCGAATGCGCCCGCCAGGCCTTCGAAGAGGCCCGCGACAACGGCACGCCGCTGGCCTTCCTGCTGCTGGACATCGACGACTTCAAGCACATCAACGACAGCTACGGCCACCAGGAAGGCGATCAGGTCCTGCAACGCATCGCCGACAGCGGCAAGGCCACGTTACGTCGGGGCGACCTGTTCGGACGCATCGGCGGCGAAGAGTTCGCGGCAGTGTTCCCAGGCTGCACGGCGCAGGTCGCCGAGCAGATCGCCGAGCGCCTGCAACGCGAGATCCAACGGCTGGGCTTCAGCCACGGCGAGCAGGCCTACGGTGTGACGGTGAGCCAGGGGCTGACCGGGTTGACCGAGCAGGACGAGGCCCTCGACAGCCTGTTCGCCCGGGCCGATGCGGCGATGTACCGGGCCAAGCGCCAGGGCAAGAACCAGATCGTTCGGGGCTAGTGCCCCCACACATCCCCCTGTAGGAGCGGGCCATCCGGCCGGCCCGGCGCCCCGGCAAGGTCGCTCCTACCTGAGGCGTGTCAGCTCCGGAAGACCGAGCTTGAGCAGCCGTGCGGTCTTGCCGTCGGCAAGTTTCTCCAGGCCCTGGTCGGCCGGCAGCCGCGCCAGTTGCCCGGCCAGGTTCATGGCCAGGATCTCCCGTGAGTAGACCCCACCCCCGAGCTGGTAGATCGCCGCGATCAGCTCGCGCAGGCTCAGCGGCAAGCGCCAGCGGGTGCGGAGCGCCGAGCCGAAGGCCGCGCCGAAGTCGCCCAGCGAACGTTGCACCTGCACCTCGTCCAGCTCACCACCGGCCAGGCGCCACTCCTGCAGGCAGCGCAGCACCGCCAGGTCGCCGAGGCAATGCAGCAAACCGGCGCAGTAGCACCACTCGGCATCCAGCTCGAGCAGGCGGGCCAGGCTGCTGGCATATTCGGCCGTGTGCAGCGACTGGCTCCAGTAGCGAGCGGCAGGCTCGGCCAACAGCGGATCGCTCAGCCGCGCGCTGCGCTTGAGCGTCAGGCCCAGGATCAGGTTCATGCTCTGGGTGCTGCCCAGCTTGTTCAGCGCCTGCATCAAGGTCTGCACGGGCGCTTCGCGATGCAGCGAGGCACTGTTGGCTGCGGCGATCAGCACGCCGGTGATCTGCGGGTCATTGCGCAGCTCTTGCTCGAGCAATACCAGGTTCAGGCCCTGGGGGTTGAGCGCTCGCTTGATCGCGATCTGCACATCGGCAAACAGCGGCCCGCCATCGGCGCTGGCGCGGCGCTGTTCCAGGTAAGCGGGCAGCTTGGCACCCGCCTGCAACGGCGGGATCGGGCAGGCCACCTGCTCGCCTTCGGCCACCAGCAGGACCTCCAGCCGGCGGCGCAGCTTGTCGAGATCGAGCGGCTTGCCCAGGTACTCGGTGGGATGCAGCGGCAAGGCTTCCTTGACGCTGGCGGCGTCGATGCGGTTGCTCAGCAGGATGAACGGCAGCCCCGGCTTGTCGCTCTTGGCCCGCACCCGGCGCAGCAAGTCCAGGCCGTCGCCACCGGGCAGCTCGCGGGCGGCGATGATCAGGTCGGGCTTGCTCGCCAGCGCGGTCAAGGCCTGGGCGCTATCGGCACACACCTGCAAGCGAGCGTCGCAACGCACGCTGAGCAGGGTTTCGCGCAGCATGTCGCGTACCCATGGATCGCCTTCGGCAATCAATATGCTGGGGGGGATGGGGTCTGCAGCGCTCATTGCCAACTCCTGAGTAATCCTGACATGCACATCCGTCGCAGCTTCCTAGGCGAATCCTTCCACCACGATAGCGCCAAGGCAGTGATCTGGGCATAAAAAAACCCGCCGGAGCGGGTTTTTTCTGGAACCAGTCACATCACGCGAGTTCAGCGAAGCACTCTTCGATGATGGCCAGGCCTTTGTCCAGCAGGGCGTCTTCGGCGGTCAGCGGCACCAGGATGCGCAGGACGTTGCCATAGGTGCCGCAGGACAGCAGGATCAGACCCTTGTCGCGCGCCTTGGCCACGACCTGGGCAACGGCAGCGGCGTTCGGGGTGTGGGTGCCTTTCTCGAAGACTTCCACGGCGATCATCGAACCCAGGCCACGAACATCACCGATCACCGGGAACTTATCCTGGATCTTGCGCAGGCCAGTGGTCAGGTGCTCGCCGACAGCCTTGCTGCGGTCCAGCAGTTTCTCTTCCTCGAACACCTCGATCACGGCCAGGGCTGCGGCGCAAGCGATCGGCGAACCGGCGTAGGTGCCGCCCAGGCCGCCCGGGGCGATGGCGTCCATGTACTCGGCCTTGCCGCACACACCGGCCAGCGGGAAGCCACCAGCGATGGACTTGGCGAAGGTGGTCAGGTCAGGCGCGACGCCCATCTGTTCCATGGCGAAGAAGGTACCGGTACGGCCAGCGCCGGTCTGGACTTCGTCGGCGATCAGCAGGATGCCGTGCTGGTCGCACAGGGCGCGCAGGCGCTGCATCAGCTCTTTCGGCGCTGGCAGGAAGCCGCCTTCGCCTTGTACTGGCTCGAGGATGATCGCGGCGATGTCTTTAGGCTCGGCGTCGTTCTTGAAGATACGCTCGACCGAAGCGATGGCGTCGTCGACGCTGACACCGTGCAGTTCGCTCGGGAACAGCGCGCGGAAGATACCGCCTGGCATCAGGCCCATGCCTGCGGAGTACGGTACTACCTTGCCGGTCAGGCCGAGGGTCATCATGGTACGGCCGTGGTAGCCGCCGGTGAAAGCGATCACGCCGGCGCGGCCAGTGGCGGCACGGGCGATCTTCACGGCGTTTTCAACGGCTTCGGAGCCGGTGGTGACCAGCAGGGTCTTCTTGTCGAAGTCGCCCGGGACCAGCTTGTTGATCTTCTCGCACAGCTCGACGTAAGGCTCGTAGGCCAGCACCTGGAAGCAGGTGTGGCTGACCTTGGTCAGCTGCTCTTGCACGGCCGCTACCACTTTCGGGTGCAGGTGGCCGGTGTTCAGTACAGCGATGCCGCCGGCGAAGTCGATCAGTTCGCGGCCTTCAACGTCGATCACGGTCGAGTTCTTCGCGGTGTCGACGAAGATCGGGTGGATCTGGCCAACGCCACGGGGGACGGCGGCGACACGACGTTGCATCAAGGATTCGTTGGTCTTGCTCATAATGCCCTCATTCGCGCCGATTCGAGCGGCGCTTTTATTCGGGGGTGGCTGGATGTGCCCTTGATCAGTATTCGTTGATCGACTGTCGCGGACGCCCTGGCCACCAGGTACTGCGGTGTAAAAAAGGCCAGCGAGACGTCGCTCTCGCGCCCCGCTGGCAGAGGTAAAGCCTTTACCCGGCGATCAGACGCTGATGCACAGGTATTTGATTTCGAGGTAGTCCTCGATACCGTACTTGGAACCTTCGCGGCCCAGGCCCGAAGCCTTGATGCCACCGAACGGCGCGACTTCGTTGGAGATCAGGCCGGTGTTGATGCCGACCATGCCGTACTCCAGGGCCTCGGCGACACGGAATACGCGGCTCATGTCACGGGCGTAGAAGTACGAGGCCAGGCCGAACTCGGTGTCGTTGGACATGGCGATGACTTCGGCCTCGTCCTTGAAGCGGAACAGCGGCGCCAGCGGGCCGAAGGTCTCTTCTTTAGCGACAGCAGCGGTTTTCGGTACGTCGACCAGAATGGTCGGCTCGAAGAAGTTGCCTTCGATGATCTTGCCACCGGCCAGCACCTTGGCGCCTTTGCCAACGGCATCTTCGATGTGTTCCTGGACCTTGGCGACAGCCTTGCCGTCGATCAGTGGGCCAGTGGTGGTGCCGTCTTCCAGGCCGTTGCCGATCTTCAGCTTGGCGACCGCGGCGGCCAGCTTCTGGGCGAACGCGTCGTAGACGCCGTCCTGCACGTAGATACGGTTGGCGCAGACGCAGGTCTGGCCGTTGTTACGGTACTTGGAGATGATCGCGCCCTCGACCGCCTTGTCCAGGTCGGCGTCGTCGAACACGATGAACGGGGCGTTGCCACCCAGCTCCAGGGAAACCTTCTTGATGTCCTTGGCGCATTCTTCCATCAGCTGGCGACCGATTTCGGTCGAGCCGGTGAAGGACAGCTTGCGTACCAGGGAGTTGCCGGTCAGCTCGCCGCCGACTTCGCCAGCGCTGCCGGTGACGACGCTCAGCACGCCAGCCGGGATGCCGGCACGGGTAGCCAGCTCGACCAGTGCCAGGGCGGAGTACGGAGTCTGCGAGGCAGGCTTGAGCACCATGGTGCAGCCAGCGGCGAGGGCCGGGCCGGCTTTACGGGTGATCATGGCGGCCGGGAAGTTCCACGGGGTGATGGCCGCGGTAACGCCGATCGGCTGCTTGATGACGATCAGACGCTTGTCCGGCTGGTGACCCGGGATGGTGTCGCCATAGACGCGCTTGGCTTCTTCGGCGAACCACTCGATGAACGAGGCGGCGTAGGCGATTTCGCCCTTGGCTTCGGCCAGCGGCTTGCCTTGTTCGGTGGTCATCAGGCGAGCCAGGTCGTCCTGGTGCTCGATCATCAGTTCGAACCAGCGACGCAGCTTGGTCGAACGCTCTTTGGCGGTCAGTGCACGCCAGGCCGGCAGGGCCTTGTCGGCGGCTTCGATGGCGCGGCGGGTTTCCGCGGTGCCCATCTTCGGCACGGTACCGATGACTTCACCGGTGGCCGGGTTGGTCACCTTGATGGTCTGGCCGCTGTCCGCATCCAGCCACTCACCGTTGATGAAGGCTTGCTGGCGGAACAACTGAGCGTCTTTGAGCTGCATGTCGGCTTCCCGAATTGTTGATTGTAGAAAAAGCGTTTGAAATCTCAAACGAATGCTAAGCGGCTGCTGGGGGGTTGGACAATAGCCTGTTCGAAAAAAAGAACGAACGGTTGAACACCCTAGGGGAGATTTTATGGTTTTGCACAATGGCAACTGGCCCCTTCGCGGGTAAACCCGCTCCTACACAGGGCACCCGGGCTGCGGGGCAACTGTAGGAGCGGGTTTACCCGCGAAGAGGCCAGTACAGGTTAGCCGAACAAGCTGAAAATAATGTGAATCAGAACGCCTTGGCCAAGTCGATCACCAGCGCCCGATAGCCGACGCTCCCCGGCTGGCGGCTATGCACCTTGAGCTCCACCAGCACCTCCTGGGTGCCCCGGCGCACCTCGTTGAGCACCGTGGTGGTGAGCTTCTCGGGCGTGAGGAAGTTCACCGATGCCGAATAGATGAACTGGGTATCGGTCTCGGGCCGGTAGGCCACCACCGAGGTCACCGGGCTGTACCACTCGTCGCCACGCTCCTTGCCGTACTCCCACACCTGCTCGACCGTGCCCTGTGCCTCGTCGATCCTGTATTCGACCGCGCGGCTGTAGTTGCCACTGAGCTTGGTCGGGGCGAAGTCGCGTCCCCAGCCATTGTCGAACACGGTCAGCGTGCCTTTGCCGGTCAACCAGGCGGTGTGCTGGGTCCATGACCAGTCGAAGGCCTCGCTGGCAAGCGGGGTCAGCACCTTGTCGCGCAGGTGCTGCGGCCAGCCCTGGGGCGAGGCGAGAATCCACTTCACGGCCTTGTCCCGGCCGATCTTCACCACCCCCTGGTGACGTGCTGAAACGATGATGCTGTCGTCATCGGCGTCGTAGTCGATGGCATTGACGTGGGCCCAGTTGCGCCCGGTGCCTACGCCTGGGATATCGCCGAACGGCAGATCGCCCTCGGCCAGCTCGTTGGCCAGTCGGTCGTCCTGCTTGTGCACCCCCTCGGGCAACTGGATGGCCGCCTTGCCCAAGGTGCCGAGCAAATCGCCGCGGTACGGGTCGAGAATCTGGTTGAGGTCCCAGAAGTCGAGCACGTCACCGGCCTCGTCCACCTCGATGATATGGTCGCGCACCGAGCGCACGCGCTTGCCGTCGGGGCGGCGATAGTCGCTGGTGCCGACCCGCAGCAGATAGGTGCCGTTGGCCGTCTCGCGGATCTCGTGGGAGAAGTCGGCGAACTTGTCCGGCAGGTTGCGCTGCCAGATGCGCCGGCCCAGCAGGTCGTACTTGGAGTAGGTCTGGCCCTGGCCCCAGATCAGCTTGCCGTCGCGGGTCTGCTGGAAACCCATGGTGCCGCCGATGCCATCGCGGCGGTTGGAGTCGTGGATCTGCTCGATGTCCAGGTACCAGCGCACGTCGCCATTGCTGTCGGCGATCCAGTTGTTGCCGACCTGGTCCCACTCGGCGGCGCCGCCATTGGCGTTCCATTTGAAGGCCCGTGCCCCTGGGATTTCGGCCAGAAGATGGTTGAACAGGTACAGGCGGTTCTCGAAGCCCGGGGCGACCTTGACCGGCTCGACCTCGGGCAGCGCGGCGGTCTGCCTGGCCACCACCGGCAGGCGCACCGCCGGCGCATAGACCTGGTAGCGCTGGCGGATGCGTTCGCCGTCGAGCTTGTAGGTCACCTCGACTTCGTTGACGTGGTCCGGGTACAGCCCGAACACCGGGATACCGCCGTAGGTCCACAACGAGCGATCCGACACCTCGTAGGCGATGTCGATACCCCGCTCGCCGCGGCCCAGCACCCGCACGTGGGCACCGCTCAGGCTGCGCCCGCCGTCGCGGATGATCGCCGTCAGCGGCGCCAGGCGGTACGGGTTGACCACCACGTCGCCGAGCAGGGCATCGTCGCGCTCGGGCACCTTGGCGGTCAGGCAGGCGCCTTCGGGCAGCGCAGGGTTTTCGGTCTTGGCATTCATGGCAAAGCTCCTTGTGCTCAGAAGTCGTATCGGGCGGTGGCGCCCACGGTGCGTGGCGTGCCGAGCACGCCGGCATAGCCGCCATTGGCGGAGTTCCACAGGCTGGTGAAGTAGGTCTTGTCGCCGGCGTTCTTCACCCATAGCGACAGGTCGAGTACGCCGTCGCCCTGGTCCAGGCGCACGCCGGTGGACAGGTTGACCAGCGCGTAGCTGGGGATCTGCCCGTAGTCGGAATCGTCGATGGTGCCCACAGCCTTGGAGCGGAACGCGTAGCTGGCGGTGACATAGGGCTCGACATGCTGGGTCAGCTGCCATTTGTACTGGGCGTTGAGGTTGGCGATGTATTTGGAGGCGCCAACCACCTGGTGGCCGGACAGGTCGCAGGTGGCGGTAGCATTGGCCAGGCTCACTTCCGGCGGGCACGGGGCGTCGTCGTATTCGGTGTAGCGCACATCGTTCCACGAGCCGTTGAAGTTCACCGTCAGGCCGCGCACCGGCAGCGCCGTGGCCTCGAACTCCAGGCCACGGGAGCGCACGCGGCCGGCATTGGCCAGGTACTGCACGCGGTTGACCTGATCGTAGACATTGGCCTGGTAGCCATGCACTTCGGCCCAGAACAGGTTGGTATTGAGCTGCAGGCGGTCGTCGAACAGGGTGCTCTTGAGGCCGACCTCGGCATTGTTGACCCGCTCGGTACCGACCAGCAGCGAGTCGGTGCCCAGCCGCGGCGCGGCGCCGACGGTGAGGTTGATGCCCCCGGACTTCTCGCCATGAGTCAGGGTCGCATAGCCGAGCAGTTGTTCGTTGAAGCGGTAGCTCAGGCCGAGCAGCCCCGAGGGGCTGAAGCTGTACTGGTTGAGATCGCCCGAATCGTAAGCGCCCACCCGCCCCTGGCGCGCGGCGGCAGCGGCGCCGCTGACCGGATCGCCGCCGATCGGCGCGTCGCGGGTCACCGAGGCGGTCTTCTCCTCGTAGGTGCCACGAATGCCGGCGGTGAAGTCCAGGCGATCGGTGACATGCCAGGTGCCCTGGGCGAACAGCGCATAGCTGTCGGTGTCGATGTGGCCATCGCCCAGGGTGGTGACATTGTTCAACGCACCGGTCGGCGTCTGGTTCCAGATGTCGGCCTGCGGACCGTAGTAGGTGAACGAGGTGTTATCCAGGTCTTGCTTGAAGTAGTAGGCGCCCAGCACGTAGTCGAAGGCGCCACCGGTGGGGGACGCCAGGCGGATCTCCTGCGAGTACTGCTTGTCGCGCACCGAGACCCCGGCGTTGTAGAACACCGGCACATTCAGGCCGTCGTCGTTGCGCGGGGTGAAGTCCCACCAGCGGTAGGCGGTGATCGAGGTCAGGGTGAAATCGTTGGGCAGGGTCCAGTTGGCCTCCACCGAGGTACCGCCTTGGAACACCGTCACCTGCTGGTCTGAATCGAAGTTGACCTTGCGGTCCTTGCCCGAAACCAGGGTCGCGCCAGCCTGGGCCGCCAGGCTTTCGTAGCGGTTGACGCCATTGATGGTCGGGCCGGTGCTGTACAGGCTGAGGATGCCGTTGTTGGAATCCTCTTCGTTGTATTCGCCGATCCAGCGCAGGTTGAAGGTGTCGCTCGGCTGGAACAGCAACTGGGTACGGAACCCCTGGCGCTTGCCGCCGTTGAGGTCGTCGCCGTTGTGCACGTTCTTCACGTAGCCGTCGTCCTCGGTGCGGTAGGCACTGATGCGCCCGGCCAGGGTGTCGCTGATCGGCCCGGAGAAACTGCCTTGGGTCTGCAGGTAACCGTCCTCGCCGATCGATTGCTGGATGCTGCCTTCACGGTGGAAGGTCGGTTTGCGTGTGGTGATGTTGAGCACGCCGGCGGTGGTGTTCTTGCCGAACAGGGTGCCTTGCGGGCCACGCAGCACCTCCAGTTGCTCGACGTCGAGCAGGTCGAACACCGCCATGCCAGGGCGCCCGAGGTAGACGTTGTCGAGGTAGATGCCGACGCTGCCCTCGAGGCCGTCGCTGGCCGGGTTGTTACCCAGGCCCCGGATCGAGATGCTCGACTGCCGTGCATGCACGTAAGCGACATTGGTGCTGGGCACCAGTTGTTGCAGGTCCTGCACGCGGTAGATGCGCTGGGTTTCCAGGGTTTCGCTGTCGAGCACGCTGATAGGCGTCGGCACGCTTTGCGCGGTTTCCTCGCGACGCCGGGCATTGACCGTGACGGTGCCAAGCTTGGCGTCCTGCTCCAGCGCCGGGGAGGCGCTGGCGGCCTCTTCGGCATAACTGCCATTGGCGGCCGCCAGCAACACGCCAGCGGCCAGGGGTTGCAAGGCAAGACGCGACGCGCGCGCCGGCCAACGGGAAACTCCGGACATGCAAATGCTCCTTGAGGCATGGGCCCTGGCGAGCATTTCCGTTGGCGGAACCGAATCGCGGTCAGTTGGGCTTATATTCTTTTAAGAGATATAAATATTTGTATTTCATATTTAGTGGAATAAGTAACAGCCTTTATAAGGGGACAGGCCCTTCCCATCAATTGCATTCGACCGAAAGTTTTCATGTAGAAAATGCATATCGATCTCCGTCAGCTTCGTCACTTCATCGCCTTGGTCGAACACCGCAGTTTCGTGGCTGCGGCCGCCGCAGTGAACCTGTCGCAATCGGCTTTCAGCCGCAGCATCCAGACCCTGGAGCACAATGTCGGCTGCCGCCTGGTGGACCGCGCCAGCAAGGAGCTGGCGCCCACCCGCCAGGGGCTGCTGGTGCTGGAGCATTCGCGGCGCCTGGTGCATGGCGCACACAACCTGGTGAACGAAATCCATCAGTTCAACGGCGCCACCACCGGCGTGGTGCGCTTCGGCTCTGGGCCGGCGCCGGCTGGCGGCTTGGTACCCCGGGCGGTGGCGCGCTTCGTCGCCGAGTACCCGGCCGCGCGCACCTGCTTCCAGGTGGACAACTGGCAGGCGCTGAACCGCAAGCTGGTGGCCGAGGAGATCGAGTTCTTCGTCGCCGACACGCGCCAGTTCGAGTCCGACCCGGACTACCACGTGCACAAACTCGCGCCACAGCGCTGGCATTTCTGCTGCCGCGCCGGGCACCCATTGGCCGGGCGCGCGACGCTGCAGGCCCATGAGGTGTTCGACTACCCGCTGGCGACCACTTTCCGGCCACCGAACATCCGCAAGATCCTCAGCGACCTCAGCGGCCGCCAGGACTTCCTGCCGTCGGTGGAATGCGAGCATGGCTATGCGCTGCTGAACGTGGTGTTGCAATCGGACACCATCGGCATCGCCTGCAATGCCAACTTGCGACCGTACCAGGGCGAACGCGGGTTGGTGGCGCTGGAACTGGCCGACCTGACGGCCGAGCAGGAGGAGGCGTTCTACACCCGCTACGGGGTGGTGAGCCGGGTGGGGTATGGCCTGTCGCCGTTGGCGCAGGGGTTGGTCAGGCAGTTGATCGCTTGTGATACCGAACTGTAGGAGCGGGTTTACCCGCGAATGCGATGTTGGCCACACCGTCGCATTCGCGGGTAAACCCGCTCCTACAGGATCTGATTTGCCATCAACCTTTGCGAATGGTCCGGCTCAGCTGCCCATCCACGCCCACCGGCACCTCACCCGCCAACGTCACCCTACGCACGATGCGTGGCTGGGTGCCGTAGTCATCCACCGCATAATGCTGCGTCGCGCGGTTGTCCCAGATCGCCACGTCCCCCGCCTGCCAGCGCCAGCGCACGGTGTTCTCCAGGCGCGTGACATGCCCCTGCAGCACGGCGAACAGATGCTGCGAGTCGGCCAGCGAATAACCCTTGATGCGTTTCACGAAATGCCCCAGCTGCAGCACACGCTCACCGCTGATCGGGTGCACCCGCACCACCGGGTGCTCGGTCTCGTACACCGTCGAGGTGAACACCTTGCGATAGCGTTCGAGCTTGGCTGGATCGACGTCGGGCTTGAGCGAGGCATAGTCGTACTCGTTGCTGTGCACCGCCCACAGCTGGTCGGCCAGCGCGCGCAGCGGCTCGGGCAGTTCCTGGTAGGCGCTGGCGGTGTTGGCCCAGACCGTGTCGCCACCCGAGCTCGGGGCCACCACGCTACGCAGGATCGAGGCCTTGGGGTAGGCATCGACGAAGGTCACGTCGGTGTGCCACGAGTTGGCCCGCTGGCCTTCGGCGCCATCGAGTTGCAGCAGGTAGCTGGTGCCGTCGACCACCGGCACCGTGGGGTGCGCGACCGGTTCGCCGAGGCGCTTGGCGAAGGCTTCCTGGCCCTGGTCGTCGAGGTGGCCCTGGCCACGGAAGAAGATCACCTTGTGTTTCACCAGCGCCGCCTGGATGGCGTCGAGGGTGGCGGCGTCGAGGTCGGCGGACAGCTCGATGCCACGAATTTCCGCGCCGATGCGGCCGGCAACGGGCTGGATGTCGAGTTCGAGGGCGTGTGGCGCGGTGGCCAGTGCGGCATTGCTCATGGTCGTGGTCCTTGCGGTCATGGTCGGGGAAGAAGATTCAGCGAGCCGCCTGCACGGCCTGCTGTTGTTGCAGGGCTACATCGAGAAAGCGCGGCTCGACCCAGTCGGCCACCTGGAAGGTTCGGCGGATCAGACGCTCCTTGGCCGCCAGGTCGACGCCCTGCTGCAACTGGCCGATGAAGCCGGCATCCAGGTGCGGGTCGAAGTAATGGGCCAGATCTTCCTCGGCCAGGTCGTCGGCGAGGATGCTGCGCGGCCAGCTGGCGTTGTTCGCCACCAGGTCGATGAAGGCATCGCGGTTATGGGCGTCGGTGAGCCAGGCCGTGGCACGTTGCTGCACATTGACCAGGCGCTGGACCAGGTCGGGGTGCTGACGAATGAACGCGCCAGTGCCCAGCAGCACCGCCTGGGTGCTGCCGGCCCCTTCGAGATTGCGGGAGTTGACCGGCAGCTCGACCAGGCCGCGCTCACGCAGCGCCAGCAAGTTGGACAAGCCCCAGGTGGCGTCGATCTGCTTGGCGGCCAAGGCCGCGTTGGCGGCGTTGAAATCGAGGTTGATCACTTTCAGGTCACGTTCGGACAGCCCCTGGCTGGCCAGGGCACTGGCGAACGACAACTGGTTGGCGGTGCCGCGGAACACCGCCACGCGCTTGCCCTTGAGATCGTGCAGGGTCTTGATGCCCGAACCCGGCACCACGCCCAGGTAGCTCTTCACCCCGCGTACCCCGGCGGCCAGCACCCGGGTGTCGAGGCCATTGGCCTTGCCGACGATCGCCGCCAGGTCGCCAAGGTAGGCGAAATCGGCCTGACCGTTGGCCAGCGCTTCGTTGACCACCGGCCCCGCGCCCTTGAAGAACAGCCAGTCGATGCGGATGCCGTCCTTGGCGAACTCCTGCTCCAGCAGCTGCTGGTCACGCAGTACATCGACCACGCCCCCGGCGCTGTGCTTGCTGCCCGCGCTGAGGTCGGGCACGGCAATGCGAATGCTCGCCGGGTTGGCGACCTCGGCGGCTGCAGCAGTCTGGCCGGTCAGGGTGAAGGCGGTGAACAGGCCGACAGCGGTCAGCAGTCGGCGTAGCGGTGTTGGGGTCATGGCTCGGCTCCTTGGCAGGCTGCCACCGGCGAAGGCCGGCGCGTTGGCCAGAAGCTAGGCAGGTCCGGTTAGAACCTACAAAGATCAAAACTTCATCTTTTGCTAACCAAAAGACATAAATGAAGCGCCATGCGGGCCTGCGCAGGGCTTGCGGAAAACGCATGGAAAATATGAGGAAAACGCAATGCCAAGGGGCTTCCGAATGCACGGGCCGCATGGTCTTATCTCTTGAAAGATGCTTGTTGAATTTTTTAATTCCATAAGTGAATAAACTAGGAACGCTTCGGGAGAATGCCGGGTGAATGGAGTTCTGGGTCGCCGCCGCAGGTGGCTTGTGGGGCCGCTGCGCGGCCCATTCGCGACAGGAGACCGCTCCCACTGGCAACGGGTCCTGCCTTGGGTGGTGCCAATCGCGGTAGCGCTGTTGTGGGCCGTGGCCAGCCGCCAGCATTGGATGAGCGAGCAGATCCTGCCGCCGCCGGCGCTGGTCTGGCAAAGCGCGCTGGAGTTCGGCTCCGGCGAACTCTGGGGGCACCTGTGGATAAGCCTGCAGCGATTGGCCTGGGGCTTGCTGGCCGGGGTCGCCAGTGGCTTGTTGTTGGGCACCTGGTTGGGTACTTCGCGGCGCGCCCAGGCCCTGGTGCTGCCGACCTTCGTGGCCCTGGCGCAGATCCCCACCCTGGCCTGGATCCCGTTGTTCATGTTGTTCTTCGGTATTGGCGAACTGCTCAAGCTGGTGGTGCTGGTCAAGGCCGTGGTGGTACCGGTGACCTTGCACACCTTGGTCGGTGTGCGCGATGCCCAGCCCAGGTTGCGCGAAGCCGCCGCCGTGCTGCGCCTGCCGCGCCACCTGTTGTTCCTGCGCCTGCTGCTGCCTGCCGCCCTGCCCGCCTTCCTCACCGGTACCCGGCTGGCTCTGGCCACCGGCTGGACCTCGTTGCTGGCCGTGGAGTTGCTGGCCTCCAGCGAGGGCATCGGGTACCTGATGGTGTGGGGTCGGCAGCTGTTCATGCTCGACCTGGTGCTGCTGTGTATCCTGGTGATCGGCGTGGTCGGCGCACTGATGGAACGCAGCTTCGCCAGCCTGGAAAAACACCTGTTGTACTGGCCGCAGCCGGCCACTGGCGAACAGGCCCGCGGCGCCCTCCCGCGTGGCTGGCAAAGCCTGCTGCTGCCGTTGGCGCTGCTGGGGCTGTGGCAGGCCAGCAACAGCTTCGGCTGGATCGACAGCAACATCCTGACCGCCCCTTTGGACGTGCTGCGCAGCCTGCTCGAAGGGTTGCATGACGGCTCGTTGCCCGAGGCCCTGCTGCTGAGCCTGCAACGCACCCTCGCAGGCCTGTTCCTCGGCGCCAGCGCGGGGCTGCTGGTCGGCCTGCTGCTGGGCCTGTCGCCGATCGCCGAGCGCTTGTTCGGCCCGAGCCTGTCAGCACTGCGGCAAGTGGCGCTGTTCGCCTGGGTACCCCTGCTGACCGCATGGTTTGGCCTGGGTGAAGGCGCCAAGCTGGTGTTCGTCGGGCTGGCGGCATTCTTCCCACTGCTGATTGCCACCCAGCGCGGCATCGCCGGTCTGTCGCCGCAGCTCGGCGAGGCGGCGCGCACGCTGCGCCTGAGCCTTTGGCAACGCCTACGCCTGCTGGTGCTGCCAGGCGCCGCGCCAGCGATCTTCGCCGGCCTGCGCCTGTCGTTGATCTACGCCTGGCTGGGCACCATCGGTGCCGAATACTTCATGCCCTCGGACGGCGGCATCGCCAGCCTCATGCTGGGCGCCCAACAACTGTTCCGCATGGACCAGGTCATGGCCGCCATGCTGTTGATCGGCCTGGTCGGCGCCCTGCTCGGCACCTTGGGCCAACGTCTCGAATCACGCGCCACGCGCTGGAGAACCGCATGAATGCATTCAATACGTCGCACCTGCAAGCGGCCAACCAGGCCGATGCCACGCCGCCCCGGGTCAGCTTCGAGGGCGTGGGCAAGGTGTTCAGCGTCGATGGCCAGCCCTTCGAAGCCATTCGCGACTTCAACCTGTCGATCAACGAGGGCGAGTTCATCGCCATCGTCGGCGCCTCAGGTTGCGGTAAGTCCACCCTCCTGCGCCTGCTGGTGGGGCTGGACACCGACTACAGCGGCCAGATTCGCGTCGATGGCCAGCGGATCGAGGGCATTGGCGGCGAGCGGGGCATCGTGTTCCAGGAGCACCGCCTGTTCCCCTGGCTGACGGTCGAGCAGAACATCGCCCTGGGCCTGGTCAATGAGCCCCTGACCCAGGGCGAGCGTGCCCGCCGAGTCCACGAATTCGTGCTGCTGGTCGGCCTGAACGGTTTCGAGTCGGCCTACCCGCACCAACTGTCCGGCGGCATGGCGCAGCGTGTGGCGATCGCCCGCGGCCTGGTAGCGAGCCCGCGGATCCTGCTGCTCGACGAACCGTTCGGTGCGCTCGATGCGCTGACCCGCCAGCAGTTGCAGGACGAACTGCTGGCCATTCGCGAACGTGCCGGCATCACCACCCTGCTGGTGACGCACGACGCCGAGGAAGCCACCTACCTGGCCGACCGCGTGGTGGTACTGGAACCACGGCCAGGGCGAATCAAGTCAGTCATCGACATCGACCTGCCGCACCCACGCCTGCGCACCGGAGTAGCCCTGCACGGGCTGCGCGAGCAAGTGCTGCAGCAGATCACCGGCGAGATCGGGCCGGTCCGGGCCACAGCGCGCCGGGTCGAGGGCCTACGCCCGGAACTGATCGCCCTCTGAGGCAGGCGCCAGGTGATAAAGAAGTCTCACCCGGCCCTGCGTCCCTGAGGCACTCCCCCCAGGCAGAAAACGGCTACAGATCAAGGCGATGGACGCAACCGAATCAGATCGGTATCATGCCTGCGCGTTGCACTCGTAGCTCAGCTGGATAGAGTACTGCCCTCCGAAGGCAGGGGTCGTGGGTTCGAATCCCGCCGAGTGCGCCATCTTCTTTCCCTTGTGTCACAAGGGGTTAGCGCTCCTGACAGAAACCTGTCCTAGTCCTGAAAGTCGTTTTTGCCACAAATTTGCCACACTCAAGTGTGGTGGGAATGGTCGAAATGGCAACAATCAGGAATCGCGGCGAGTATCAGTGGGAAGCGCAAATTCGCCGTAAGGGCTATCCAGCCCAGCGCAAAACCTTCGAAACCAAAGCCGACGCCCAAGCCTGGGCACGTATGATCGAAAGCGAAATCGACCGAGGCATCTTTGTTTCTCGGGTTGAGGCTGAACGTACCGCTTTTCATCAGCTCATTGATCGCTATATCTCCGAGATTGCCCCGAAGCATAAAGGTGCATACTCGGAAATCAAACGACTCGAAGCGCTCAAGCGCCATCCGCTGGCGACGCGCATCGTCGCCACCCTCACCTCATCGGACTTTGCCCGCTACCGTGACGAGCGGTTGAAGATGCGCAAGGGTAATACCGTGAAACGTGAGCTTGCCTTGTTTCAGTGTGTGATCGAGGTCGCCCGCCGCGAGTGGGGTATTCACCTAGCGGAGAATCCAGTGCGGATGGTCAGCCGCCCCAGCTATAACGACGAACGCTCACGGCGGCTTGACCCGATTGAAGAGCAGTACATCCTCAGCGCTTTGGAGCTGTGCGAACGTCGTGCGGACGGTACCTATGCGGAGGCCTCTCACAATCCTTGGATACGCCCCATCGTCCAGTTAGCGATCGAGACAGCCATGCGTCGTGGCGAAATCTTCGAGCTGCGCTGGAAGCACGTGAACCTGGACCGCCGGACCGCGCATTTGCCAGCGACCAAGAATGGATTGCCGAGGACGATTCCGCTCTCACCGAACGCTATCAAACTATTGAAAGAGCTACCGCGCTCCCTCTGCGGTCGGGTCTTCCCCACCACCGCCGATGCTCTCAAGAAGGCGTTTGTCCGAGGTCTGGAGCGCGCGCGGGCAAAATACCTGGCAGACTGTGATCAAGCTGGTGTGGTGCCCCAAGAGGATTTCCTGCTAGACCTACGTTTTCACGACTTGCGGCATGAAGCTACTTGTCGGCTTGCCACCAAACTGCCGAATCTCATCGAGTTGGCCAGCGTGACTGGACACCGTGAGGTGAACATGCTAAAGCGGTACTACAACATCACGGCAGAGGAGCTGGCGGCCAAGCTGGCCTGATTTGGTATCAGCTGAATGAGTACGCTATCTGTGCGTAGCTGTGTGAACTCAACTAGTCGCCTGAGGCAACCGAGTGCTGCTGACGCGAAGCTGCGCCTCACGAAGGCAGCAATCGGCCAAGCGCAATGCTAACCTGCGCCGGGTCCACTCAAGGTCGCCTCATGGACATACCGTCTCGCTTCATCATCCATGAATCTAGGTACTGGGTTCTTAATCACCGCATAAACAGTGCGTGCCAGGCTACTTGATGCTTAGTGCAAAGCAGGTGACCAATTCCTTGGCTGCGCTTCCGACCCAAGCGCAAGCGGAGTTGGGTGTCTTGCAGGCGCGAGTTCAGAAAACCATCGAAGATCATTTACATCCAAAACGTTTGTACATCGGCCGCTATGGGCATGATGCCGGATACTCCATTCACTTCCATTCATTCCGGTCTATGCTTGGGTAGAAGCTTGGTTTTGGGCAGACGAAAGGTACAGGTGCTAGACACCTTCGGTTCGATCGACAGTGCGCTGCCGCAAACAGATGGCGCAGAACTGACGCTTTTTGTGTGGCGTGAGTTTTTGTGAGCGATCTGTGGCACCACCGGTCCAAGGCCCTTCCGTTGATCACGTTATTGCGACCCTGCGTAGCGCATTCGATTTTCAGCAGCCTGGTTAACGTGAATACGGTCAGGCCTCGCGACCGGCCGGGTCGATAACGGACGGTTGCGACTTAGCGATATCGACCCATAGATCTCAGAAACAGAGCGTGAGTCCCAGCGAACGGTACGAATCGTCCTACACAACCTAGCAAATATAATAAGCGTAGGAGCATCAGGTGAACCTTGCATTCTCTATCAGCAGAGCAACGCCCTGCCCTCCGCGGATACACAAGGTAGCCAAGCAGCGCCGAGCCTCGCGCCGTTGTATCTCAGGAATAAGGCTCACGAGGATCCGGCACCCCCAGGCCCCAATAGGATACCCCGGGGCGATCGCTCCACCGTTGACGTTGACCTTGGCACTATCCCATTGCAACTCCCGTCCTACCGCGATGGCCTGCGCGGCGAATGCTTCGTTGGCCTCGATCAGGTCGACCTGCTGCAGACACCAGCCGGCACGATCCAACGTCTTGCAAGTAGCGAAAACTGGACCAATGCCAATGAAGGCCGGGTCAACCCCGGCGCTGGCATACGCCGCTATGCGCACCAGCGGCTGAAAGGCCAACTCGGCAGCTTTATCTACACTCACCAGAAGCACCTCAGCGGCGCCGTCATTGAGGGTTGGAGCATTGCCAGCAGTGACCGTGCCATCGCTCTTGAAGGCTGGACGCAACTTGCCCAACCCTCCAGGTCAGTGGCTGCTCGTGGCTGTTCATCCTGAGCGAACAGCAAAGGTTCAGCGTCTCGGCGAGGCACTTGCGCAGGAGCGATTTCATCCTTGAAACGACCCGACTCGGACGCCGTCACCGTCCGCTGCTGCGAACGCAGCGCATAGGCATCCTGGGCCGTGCGGCCAATGCCGTACTGTTCAGCCAGGTTCTCGGCGGTGATACCCATGTGGTAGGCGTTGAACGCATCCCACAGGCCGTCCTTGATCAGCGTGTCCAGCACCTGGCCGTGGCCCATGCGCAGCCTTTGCGCGATGACGGCAGCACATGGGGCGCTATGCTCATGTTCTCCTGGCCGCCGGCGATGACGATCTCGGCATCGCCGCACTGGATTGCCTGGGCTCCCATGATCACCGCCTTGAGCCCGGAGCCACAGACCTTGTTCAGGGTTACCGCCGGGACGGTATGCGGCAAGCCGGCGAAAATCGCGCTCTGGCGTGCCGGATTCTGCCCGCTCGCGGCAGCCAGCACCTGGCCGAGAATCACCTCATCGACCTGAGCGGGCACCACCTGCGTGCGTTCCAGCAACTCACGAATCACCACGGTGCCCAGCTCTGGCGCAGACACCTGGCTCAGCGCCCCCTGGAAACTGCCAATGGCGGTACGGCAGGCAGCGACGATCACGACTTCACGCATGGACGACTCCGGAAAAAAAACGCGGCCATCGTGGCCGCGCAAAGGCTCAAAGAAAGGTTCAGAACTGTTCGGCAGCCAGCCCGTAGAGCGCGGCGCTGCCGCTGCGAATACTCGCCTCCAGGCTCAGCGTGCGAGGCAACAGACGGGCGAAGAAGAACTCGGCGGTGGCCAGCTTGGCGCCATAGAACTCCGGCTCCTGGTCGTGGCGGGCCTGGGCGACGGCGACCATGCGCAGCCACATATAGGCATAGGCGACATAGCCGAACAGATGCAGATACTCGACGGAGGCGGCACCGACTGCATTGGCATCCACCCTGCTCTGCTCCAGCAGCCAGTCACTGAGGGTTTCCAGACGTGCCAACGCCTCAAGCAGCGCTTTGCTGAACGGCGTTTCATGAGCACCTGCGAACATCCGCGCCTCAGCGGTGAACGCACGCAGTGTCGCTCCCGCGTTGGCCACCACCTTGCGCCCCAACAGGTCGAGGGCCTGGATGCCGTTGGTGCCTTCGTAGATCTGCGCGATGCGCACGTCCCGAACACGCTGCTCCTGGCCCCATTCGCGGATATAGCCATGCCCGCCGAAAACCTGCTGGCCATGCACGCAGCACTCCAAGCCGTTATCGGTGAAAAATGCCTTGGCGACCGGCGTCAGCAATGCGACCAGCGCCTCGGCCGCCAGGCGCTCCTGCTGATCATCCGCGTAGCGAGCCAGGTCGAGTTGCTGACCAACGTAGCAGGCGAATGCGCGCCCACCTTCGTTGAGCGCCTTGATGGTCAACAGCATGCGGCGCACGTCGGCATGCACGATGATCGGATCAGCCGCCTTGCCCGGGTTCAACGGACCACCTGCCGCGCGGCTTTGCAGACGATCACGGGCATAATCCAGTGCGCTCTGGTAGGACGCCTCGGCACAACCTATCCCCTGCAAGCCAATGGACAGGCGCTCGTAGTTCATCATGGTGAACATCGCCGCCAAACCACGGTTGGCTTCGCCAAGCAGATAACCGACGGCGCCGTCGAAATTCATCACGCAGGTGGCCGACGCCTTGATCCCCATCTTGTGCTCGATGGAGCCGCAGGACAGCGTATTGCGCTCGCCCAGGCGGCCATCGTCGCCGACCAGGAATTTCGGTACCAGAAACAGGGAAATGCCGCGGGCGCCGGCAGGTGCATCCGGCAGTTTGGCCAGCACCAGATGGATGATGTTCTCGGTCAGGTCCTGCTCGCCGCCGGTAATGAAAATCTTGCTGCCGCTGATGCGGTAATGGCCATCGGCATGCGGCGCTGCGCGAGTACGGATCAGCCCCAGGTCGGTGCCGGCGTGGGCCTCGGTCAGGCACATGGAACCAGCCCAGCGCCCCGCGTACATCGGTGGCAAGTAGGTGTTTTTCAATGCGTCGCTGGCATGCGCATCGATGGCCAGGCAGGCGCCGGAACTCAGGGCCGAATACAGGGCGAAGCTGGAGTCGGCGGCATAGAGCATTTCCTCGAAAGCCACGGCGAGCATCTTGGGCATGCCCATGCCGGCGTACTGGGGATTGCCGGCGAGCCCCACCCAGCCACCTTCGGCGTAGGTGGCGTAGGCCTGGCGAAAGCCATTCGGCGTGCTGACCGCGCCTTCATGCCAATGCACACCCTGCTCATCGCCATTGCGACTGAGCGGCGCGATCAGACTGCCGGTGACCTTGGCAGCCTCTTCAAGGATGGCATCGGCCGTTTCGGCATCCACATGCTGCGCCAGCGCGGGCAAGCGAGCCCAAAGCGCCGGGGCCTGGAACACCTCATGAAGAACGAAGCGCATGTCGCGCAACGGGGCCTTATATTCGGGCATGGATACTCACTCGATTCTGGTGCCTCGCAGGCGAGGCGATGGTGCGAGCGCTCAATCGCTCTCAACGCTCAATGACAGGTTTGCAACAGGCAGGCTCAAGTGCCTGGCGGTTCAGACGCCTTGCCCGTGCGACAGACCGCGCGCTGCATCTTGCCCATCACCTGCAAGCGCAGGTCGCCACAGGCCTCGACGCAGCAGGCCAGAGCGACCCCGCCAGCGCGCTCGGCATCGCTGACATGGGTCTTGCTCATTGGCCGGCAACGATGCTCGCCAGCGGTGATGCGGACCTTGCAGACCCCACAACCGCCGCCTCGACAACCCACTGGAATGCCTTTGCGGCATAACCGCGTCATGCCACTGAGCAGGGTTTCCGAATCACGGCAGAGAAAATGTTCGCCGGTGTCTTCGATCAGTACGTCATGCTCCATGACCCACACCATCGGCCCGTGCGGCAATCTCGCCCGCTCGCTGGACACTAGCCGGCACTCCGGCAATGCACCAGTCTTCCGCGGCCACCTGCCGACACACCCCGCGCACATCCTCACGACGTACGCCCAAGGTGCCGACCAGCAGCTCGGTGAAGCGCGCCATCAGTTGCTGACGATCTTCCTGCGCCCGACCTTGCAGCACATAGAACTCGAAGAACGGCGCATGCACGCCCCCCGCGCTGCACAACGCCCCGGCAACCGCGAAGTCCTTGCGGGCATGCCTGCTGATCAAGGCCCGAATGCGCTCAGCGGGTGCCTTCAGTACCTCGCAGTAGATGCGCGTTGCACCTTCGAGCAACGCCGCTTCGGCATCGGCCGTGGAATGTCCATCAAGCAGATGGAAATTGACGATGGGCATGGAGTGTCTCCTGTTGTTTTTGGATGGTCCGGTCAACCTGACTCAGGGAATACTCTTGCGCCGTCCGGCATCGAGCATCAGCGTCGAGCCCGTCATCGCCGTGGCCTCGGGCGCCAGCAGCATGGTGACCGCCCAGGCCACCTGCGCCGGGGTGGTCAGGGCACCAATGGCCGACTCGCGACACATCTGTTCGAGCACCGCCTCAGGCGTGATGCCGTCGCGCACGGCACGGTCGGCGGCGACCCGCTGCAGACGCTCGGTATCCGCCGGGCCAGGGGCAATCAGATGCGCGGTGATGCCACGCGGGCCGTAGCCCAGGCTGAGCTGGCGCACCAGGTTGGCCAGTGCCGCATTGGCGACCCCGGCAGAGGCGGCATAGGCACTGGGTTCGAAGCCGTAATGACCACCGATGGCGACCAGTCGCGAGCCTTCGAACAGATGCCGGTCCACCGCCCGCACCAGGCGCAGCAAACCACCGACCTTGATGTTCACCGCATCGACCAGCGCAGCGACCGGGGCGTCCAGCACGCCGCCGGCAACCGCTACGCCGGGCCCGTGCACCAGCATGCGCACAGGGCGGTCGACAGCGGCGGCAATACGCTCACCGCCTTCGTCACGGCTGAGGTCCGCCACGCAGCCGCGCACACCGGGGTAGCGCTCCTGCAGCTCGGCCAGGCTGCTTTCGCTACGGGCCACGGCCATCACCGTCAACCCCTGTGCACGCAAACGTTCGACGATCGGTTGACCAAAAGCTCCGGTCGCACCGACCACTATCGCCAGCTCAGCGCCACTCATGCGCGCGCCCTCTCGGCGAGGCCGTGTGCCTTGGCCATGGTCATCGCGGTGTCGAGGATCATGTCTTCCTGGCCGCCGATCATCTTGCGCCGCCCCAGTTCGACCAGGATGTCGCGCGCGGGCACGCCGGTATGTTCGGCGGCACGACGGGCATGCAGAAGGAAGGTGGAATAGACCCCGGCATAGCCCAGGGTCAGCGACTCGCGGTCGACCCGCACCAGGTGCTCCATCATCGGCACGATGATGTCTTCAGCCACGTCCATCAGCTTGAACAGGTCGGTACCGGTGTCGATGCCCATGCGCTCGCACACCGCCGCGAACACTTCCAACGGCGTGTTGCCGGCACCCGCGCCAAGGCCGGCGACCGAGGCATCGATACGGCTGGCACCGGCTTCGATGGCGGCAATCGAATTGGCCACGCCCATGCCCAGGTTGTGATGGCCGTGAAAGCCGATTTCAGTCGCCGGGTCGAGTACCTCGCGCAGGGCCGCGACCCTGGCGCGAACATCCTCCGGCAACATGTAGCCCGCCGAGTCGGTGACATACACCGTCTGCGCGCCGTAAGACTCCATCAGCTTGCCCTGGCGGGCGATACCGGCCGGGTCGTTGAGGTGGGCCATCATCAGAAAGCCGGTGGTATCCATGCCCAGCTTGCGGGCGAAGGCAATGTGCTGCGGCGAGGTATCCGCCTCGGTGCAGTGGGTCGCCACATGAACGCTGCGCGCCCCGCAGTCATAGGCGCACTGCAGCTCGTTCATGGTGCCAAGGCCGGGGATCAGCAGTACCGATACCTTGGCCTGGCGCATGCGTGAAGCGACCGCGCCGATATAGTCCTCGTTGCTGTGCGGAGCGAAGCCGTGTTGCAGCGAGTTGCCACCGAGCCCGGCGCCGTGGGTGACCTGGATGTAGGGCACGCCGGCATCGTCCAGCGCGGTGGCGACCTTGATCATCTGCTCAACGCTGATCTGCTCGCGCTTGGCGTGCATGCCGTCGCGCAGGCACATGTCATGCAGGATGACCTTGCGCCCCTTGAGGTTCGATTGGCTCATCACGCCACCTCCGTAGCCGTGGGTTGAAAACTGCCAGCCAGGATCGCCTCGGCGAACATCTCCGCCGTACGTGTCGCCGAAGCCGTCATGATGTCCAGGTTGCCGGCGTAGGTCGGCAGGTAATCGCCAAGCCCGGCGACCTCCATGAACACGGTGACTTTGTTGCCGTCGAATACCGGGCCATTGACCAGCCGGTAACCAGGCACGTATTTCTGCACCTCACCGATCATGCGCAGCACCGAGGCGCTGATGCGCTGCTGATCGGGCGACTCGTCGGTGAGGCAGTAGATGGTGTTACGCATGATCATCGGTGGGTCGGCCGGGTTGATGATCGCCAGCGCCTTGCCCTTGCGTGCACCACCGACCTTCACGATGGCGCCGGAGGTGGTGTAGGTGAACTCGTCGAGGTTGGCGCGGGTACCGGGGCCGATGGATTTCGACGACAGCGTGGCGACGATCTCCGCATAACCGACGCCCTGCACACTGGACACCGCATGCACGATGGGAATGGTCGCCTGGCCGGCGCAGGAGATCATGTTGACGTTCATCGCCCGCTTGTCCGCCTGCTCACGCAGGTTCACCGGCGGTACGCAGAGCGGCCCGAGGGCAGCCGGCGTGAGGTCGATCATCAACACGCCCAGCGCGTTGAGCTTGCGACTGTTCTCGGCATGTACGTAGGCACTGGTGGCATCGAAGGCGATCTGGATGCCGTCTTCGAGCACATGCGGCAGCAGGCCGTCGACGCCCTCGGCGGTGGTCTTCAGGCCCATCTCGCGGGCCCGTGCCAGACCTTCGGACTCGGGGTCGATGCCGACCATCCACACCGGTTCCAGCACTGTGCTGCGACGAATCTTGTAGATCAGGTCGGTGCCGATGTTGCCCGAGCCGATCAGCGCGCAACGGATCTTCTTCATGGTGTTTTCTCCTGTTCCAGGCGGGCCAGTTCGGCCGCCTGAACGCGGTTCTGCCCGGCGACGTAGAACTCCTCGGCGCCGTGTTCGGTGATCAGGATGCGTACCGTGTCGGCCCGGCATTCCAGGCTGCGTGCGACGGCCTCGGTGATCGCTGCGGCGACGCGACGCTTCTGCTCGGCGGTGCGCCCTTCGAGCAAGTGCATTTCAATGATTGGCATGGCCTGGATTCCTATTCGGTGAAGCGGACCGATACGCTGCCCAATTCCTGAAAACGGGCCACTACGTTGTCCCCGGGAGCGACGGCAACGGCTTCGGTGATCCCGCCGCTCATCACGAAGCTGCCGGCGGCCAGGCTCTCGCCCAGCTCGGCGAGAATGTTGACCAACATCGCCACTGCCTCAGCCGGGTGACCAAGCACGGCGGCCGAGGCGCCCAAGGCAACGATCTCGCCGTTTTTCTCCAGCACCACGCCCAGGGTGCGCAGGTCCAGTTCATCGACCAAGCGTGCGCGGCCACCGCCGACGAAACGTGCCGAGGAACCGTTGTCGGCGATCACGCTGGGCAGGTCGAACTTGAAGCCGGCGAAACGCGAGTCGATGATTTCCAGGGCAGGCAGCACATAGTCGGTGGCAGCCAGCACCTGCTGCGCCGTGCAGCCAGGCCCGCGCAATTCATCACGCATGACGAACGCCACTTCGCACTCCACCCGTGGATGCACCAGGTCGCCAGTGCTGATCGCGCCGTTTTCCGGGCGCGCCATGCGGTCGGTGAGAAAGCCGATGGAGGGCACGTCGACGCCCATCTGGCGCATCTTCGCCTTCGACGTGAGGCCGGCCTTCCAGCCCACCAAACGCTGTCCCTGAGCCAGATAACGGCGGCGCAGTTCGCTTTGCACCGCATAACCGTCGGCGACGCTCAGCGCCGGGTATTCGTCGGTAAGTTTGGGAATCGCCCGCGCGCGGGTCTGGGCGCCTTCGACCCGCTCGCACAGGCGCACGATGTCTTCGCGTTGCAAGGTGCTGCTCATGCTGCACTCCTTCCACTGAACCGCACTCGACAACTGCCCAGCCCGCCGACCGTGCAGACCAATTCATCGCCGTCGGTAACCGGTACCAGGGTCGATTGCGAGCCGGACAGGATCACCTCACCGGCGCGAAACGGAATGCCCAACTCGCCCAGGGTATTGGCCAACCAGGCCACCGCGTTGGCTGGCGAGCCCTGCACGGCGGCACCGGCGGCGGTGGAGAACAGCTCGCCGTTCTTCTCCAGCAGCATGCCGGCCAGGGTGATGTCGAGGCGACGCGGGTCACCACGGCTGTCGCCGAGCACGAACACGCCGCAGGAGGCGTTGTCCGCCACGGTGTCCTGGATCTTGATCTGCCAGTTGTCGATGCGTGAATCGACGATCTCGAAACACGGCAGCACATAATCGGTGGCGCAAATCACATCCATCGCCGTGATCCCCGGTCCGATCAGATCGTGCTTGAGGACGAAAGCCAGTTCGGCCTCGGCTTTAGGCTGGATCAATTCGCCGAGGTCGATGGTGGCGCCGTTCTCGTGCAGCATCGCCGAGGTGAGCATGCCGAAATCCGGCTGGTACACACCCAGGAACTCCTGCACCGGCCGGCTGGTGGCACCGATCTTCTTGCCGACGATGCGCTCACCCGCCGCCAGCCGCCGTGCGACGAAGCGCTGCTGGATGCGGTAGGCATCCTCGATGCTCAGCTCAGGCTCGCGCGCCAGCAGCGGCGCCACGGCCATGCGCTTGAGCCAGGCGGCATACAGTTCGTCACCGTAGCTGTCGATCTTGTCCTGGTTCATGCCCACCTCCTCACAGCTTCACGCAGACGTTGCGCAGCTCGGTGTAGAACTCCAGCGAGTGCACACCGCCTTCGCGGCCGATGCCAGACTGGCCGGAGCCACCGAACGCGGTACGCAGGTCGCGCAGGAACCAGCTGTTGACCCAGGTGATGCCCACCTCGACCCGCGCCGCAACGCGGTGTGCGCGGGCCAGGTCGTTGGTCCAGATGGTGGTCGACAGGCCGTAGTCGGTGTCGTTGGCCAGGGCGACCACTTCGTCCTCGGCATCGAAGGGGCGAATGTGGCAGCACGGCCCGAAGACTTCCTCGCGCACCACGGCCGCACTCTCGGGCAGGCCGGTCCAGATGGTGGGCTCGACCCAGGCGCCTTCCGCCAGCTCACCGGGCATCTGCGGAACGCCGCCGCCGGTAACCAGGGTGGCGCCCTGCTCGATCGCCTTGCGGTAGTAGGAGAGGACCTTGTCCCGGTGTTCATGGCTGATCAGCGGGCCATAGTTGGCCTGGCTGTCGTCCGGCCGGCCGAAGCGCACCGCCTCGGCCTTGACCTTCAATGCCTGAACGAAGCGCTCGAAGATCGGCCGCTCGACATAAACCCGCTCGGTCCCCAGGCAAACCTGCCCGGAGTTGAGGAACGCCGAGCGGAAAATCGCATCGACCGCCGCATCGAAATCACAGTCGGCGAAGATGATCCCGGCATTCTTGCCACCCATCTCGAAAGACACGTCACGCATGCCCTGGGCCGCCGCCTGCATGATGGTGGTGCCGGTGCGGGTTTCGCCGGTGAAGGTGATCGCATCCACCCCCGGATGCTGGGTGAGGTAGGCGCCCGCCGATTCCGGCCCGAAGCCGTTGACCACGTTGTAGACGCCCTTGGGAATGCCCACGGCGTTCATCACCTCGCCGAGCAAGGCGGCTGTGGCCGGGGTTTCTTCCGACGGTTTGACCACCACCGAATTGCCGCAGGCCAGTGCCGGGCCGACCTTCCAGGTCATCAGCATGAACGGCGCATTCCACGGGCAGATCACTCCGACCACGCCCTTGGGTACACGCAGCCCATAGTTGAGCGCACCACGGCCGTCGGGCGTGCTCATGGGAAAGGCCTCGGTGGCGACGTTCTTCACCACATCGGCGAAGATCTTGAAGTTGGCGGCGCCCCGGGGGATGAACACATGCTTCATCACATGGGCGGGCTGGCCGGTGTCGGCCATTTCGGCTTCGACGAAATCATCGAAGCGCCGGGTGATCTCGTCAGCCACTGCATAAAGCAACTCGACCCGACGCTCAGTGCTCATCGCCCCCCATTCGCCGCGCTGGGCCTGGCGCGCCGCACGAACGGCGGCATCGACCTCTTCGCGCCCGGCTTCGGCAATCTGTGCGATGACACGGTTATCCAGTGGCGAACGCTTGTCGAATCGTTTGCCGCTGATGCTGCCGGCGTATTCACCGGCGATGAAATGCTCAATCTGACGCATGTTCCACTCCGTAGTTTTTCTTGTCGGATGGCGGGTGCCGTGGTGCGTTTCATGGCCAGTCTAGGGAGGCCATTAGATACCATCCAATACCATTTTACCGATCACCTGATACCTTCCAGGTATCATGTGGGGCGAGCGCATCGATGACCGGGCGCTACTAGCCGGTACGGCTCATATCGCCTTGAACAACGGGCTACGCACCTGCTGGGCATCCGCCGCCGAGATGAACTTTTCGGTGTAGATGTCGCGTTCGAACAGGCGACCCTGCATCAGGGTGCTGATGCAGGCGTCGATCATCAGCGGCGGTCCGCAGAGGTAGGCTTTATGGCCACGAAAGTCATTGCCGAAGTGCGCCTTGGCCGCCTCATGAACAAAGCCTCGTCTCCCGTTCCAGGACGAGCCCTGGGGCTCGTGGGAAAGCACCGGTACGTAATGGAAATTACTGTGGGTCGTCTGCAGGGCCAGGAACTCGTCGTGGTAGTACAGCTCTTCGCGGCTGCGCTGGCCGTAGACCAGGGTGATCGACAACTCGCAGCCTTCGGCCAACAGGTCGAGGATCATCGAACGTGGGCTGGATAGCCCTGAACCGCCAGCCATGAAAATCAGTGGCAGATCGGCCGATTTCTTGACGAAGAAACGCCCGTAGGGACCGCTGATGGCCAGCCGGTCGCCAACACGCAGGTGCTCGTGGACATAGCCGGTGCCGCGACCACCCGGCACGATGCGGATATTCAATTCCACCTCATCGTCTTGCGGCGAACTGGCCACGGAGAAAGCCCGTGAACCAATGCCGTCCGGCAACTCCAGATTGATGTATTGCCCAGCCTGGAAACGCATGGCGCTGTCCAGGCGCAGCCAGATGCCCTTGATGGTCGGCGTCAGCTCTTCGATCCGCGTGACCACCGCAGCGTGATCCGCCACGGGCAGATCGAGGGCATCAGGGTCTTCTTCAATCTCGGCCTCGATCACCAGGTCGCTGGCAGCCGTGGCGCAGCAGGCCAGGCATTTGCCTTCGTCACGCTCGAAGTCCATCAGGGCGAAACTAGACGCTTCGCCGTGCTCGACCTCGCCGTCGGCCACCTGGATCTTGCAGGTGGCACACAGGCCATGGCAGCAGGCATGGGGTAAGTAGATGCCGGCACGTAGCGCGGCATCGAGGATGGTCTGGCCCTCTTCGATCTCGATGGTCTGGCCGAGAGGCTCGATGGTCAGTTCGTAGCTCATTGCCCACCCTCCCCGCACAAGCTGTTCAGGCCGGGGCTGATGAAACGCAACTGATCCTTGTGAGTCAGGCCGTTACTGACCAGGCTGGCGTTCCAGTCCGGCGTCCAGGGCTGGCCTTCGCGCAGCCATTGCACGCTTTCCCAGTCCAGGGCAGCAGCATCCGGGTCCGCCTGCAACAAGGCGGTCAGCGGGCCTTCGACCAGCTCGCGGAAGTTCGTGGTAGGTGGCACGCAGAACAGAAAAGGCGCGCCGAACAGCAGGTGCCGGTCCCAACTGACGTACAGCAGTTGCTTGCCGTTGAAGTTCTCGACGCGATCACGGGGTACGGCGATATAGTCGGTTATAGCGGCTACGGGCATGGTGGTTCTCCTTATTGTTGTTGTGGAGAGCGTTTCGGGTAGCGGGTCAGAGCAGTCGAGCGCCCCCCCCCCCCCGGGGGGGGGGGCAAAGAGGGGGTAAGTGAGCAAAGAAAACACAC
>NZ_JACVVE010000029.1 GCF_016648105.1 Pseudomonas sp. S31
TACCTCAGGAGGCGGAGGCGCTTTGAACGGCGCCATGCTTTGGTTCAACGTCATCTCGCTCAAGTCCGCCTATAACAGCCTGCAGACCAGCAATGCGCCGGAGTATACGACCGGGTTCGCCGCTTCGATCTTTGGGGTCATAGGAGCCGCTTCGGCGACGTTGGTCAGCGCGCGCGCAACGCAAAAGGCGCTGATGCTGAGGCTGAGTTCAACGGCGCCCGGAATGGCGTTTGGAAATAGTTTTATAGGCTTCTTAGCAAGCAACTTATTTGCACGACTCTCTGGCTATCCGACCATCTTCTTGGGATTATTTAGTGACATTTCAAAAGGCATGCGCCAAGAACGAAACGGTGATTCTTTGGCAAGCAAATACACCATAAGCGGGGGATTCACAGTTGCGACTGGATCCGTGCTTGCGTTAGAGGGTGCTTTAGCCATCGCAGGAGCGACGTCCGTCATCCCTTTTGCCGGCTGGGCTGCTGCGGGTGTCGTGCTAGTGGGGGCGGTGCTGATAATAGGAGGAGTTTATCTTCACTCGAAAGCAAACGAACGAATCCACACCCCGTTAGAGCTCTGGGCCGCCAGAAGCATTTTTGGGACAAGAAAAAACGATGGAGAATCGCGTCCAAAAATGCAGCTAGATAGCAATCTAAAGCTTCCGAGTTACCTGAACCTGATCGAAGAACTAAAGGCGTGGCATATAGAGACCTATGCGCCTTTACTGCTGTCCAGCGAGAACTCAAAGTCCCTAGGTTTAAAGAGCTTCTCCAGCGAGTGGCGCGATAGCAACGCGTGGAGCCCACCTAACTGGACCGATATCGTTTCAAACAACGTGCCTGGCAGCAACTCAGCTGTAGAATTCACGATTCTACTGCGAGATTACATTCTAGGACAGAGCAAATGGTCCGGAGTCTTAAAATTTAGAGGCAGTGATAGAGAAATAGAAATTTCCCCCGCCTGCGCCATGACACCGGCAGGACTTGTATTAAACATAAAGCACGACGCTTCAAAATGGCAATCTGCGACACTAACAATAACTTACCACCCAAACCAAGGACTCTCCACAGACACTACATCAACAAGATCATTAACACTGGAAAAATAACATAATGGCAATCTTCAAGCTCTTCAAGCCAACTATAGCGACCCACTACCCACCAAAAACCACCGGACAACTCTATTGCATTAACAAACACGTACTTAGCTTACGAAACCCTTGGGTGGCTGACTCTGTATTCATGGGGAAACTATATCTCGCAATGACTCTGGGTGTGATCTTATATACTTACCCCCACCTCTATGACCCTGCAAGAAACTACTCACAAGAGGGAGCTTACGTCTTCACGGCGATGTTAGCCTCCACCCCTTTGGTTTTCGTGCCCTTCCTCATCTACCGAGTATTTTTCATTAAAACTCTTTCAGGCTTCTATCTGAACCGGCATACGAAAAAAATCTACTATAAGCGAATAAAAACCCTAATAATTTTCGACTGGCAAAAAATAGAAGGCGCGCAATTTGTACGTCGAGAATTCGGAGGATCATCTTACAGCACCAGCTACGCCTTAGCATTCGCGCCCCTTCGCGCAGACGGCACTCTCCACCAAAAAGACTGCCTCTGGATCGACAGCAACGAACCCACCGACCCCGACATCAAGCACGTAGCCGAAGTCTGGGAATACCTGCGCCACTTCATGGACCACGGCCCCGACAAACTCCCGCCCCCTGGCGAACCGAACTGGTGGCACAGACCGCTGCACGCCATCTGCCTCACCCCAGCAGAAGCCTGGCGCCACTATGCCCCCTGGCGTACCGGCGAGCCCGGCGAAATGCAAGGCAAGAAAAACTGGCAACTCCCTTTCTGGGCCGTGCTGTTCCCTTACAACTTCTCCCTCGCCGTCTGCTGGTACCTGCTCTGCCGCACATTCAACGTCCGCGCAGCTCCTGCGCCTGCGGAAGCCTTCGAAGAAGCCCCCATCAAGCCTGGTATAAGAAAACGCCCATGAAGGCTGTCGCTATCACTGTCCTGTCCATGGTGAAGATCAGAGATTCGGTTGAGGACACCAGACAATCACGAACACCTGGAAGGACCTCACCATCACTGCTCAAGAACCCGGCGCCACCAACCGATACCCCACCCCCGCCTCGGTCACGATAAACCGCGGCGCCGTCGGATCATCCCCCAGCTTCTGCCGAAGATGCCCAACAACGATGCGCAGATAGTGCGTATCGTCGACATGGGTCGGCCCCCAGATATCCTTGAGCAGTTGCTGCTGGGTGATCACCCGTCCCGGATGCCCGGCCAGCTGCGCCAGCAACGCATACTCCTTGCGCGTCAGCGCGACCTCCACGCCGTCGAGGGTCACCTTGCGGAAGGCGAAGTCGACCCGCAGCGGCCCGACACTCGCCGCCACCTCGCTGCCGCCGGCCTGTGGCACCTGGCGCAGCAGCGCACGCACCCGGGCGAGGAATTCCTGGATGCCGAACGGCTTGGTCACGTAGTCGTTGGCGCCGCCGTCCAGCGCATCGACCTTCTGCACTTCGCTGGCGCGTACCGACAGCACCATCACCGGCACCGCACTCCACTCGCGCAGTTCGCGCAGTACCTGCTGGCCGTCCATGTCCGGCAGGCCCAAGTCGAGCACCACCAGGTCGGGCTTGGCCAGCGCGGCCTGGGCCAGGCCTTCGCCACCGGTGGCGGCTTCGATCACCTTGTAGCCCTGGGAGCTCAGGCTGATACGCAGAAACTTGCGGATCTGCGGTTCGTCATCGATGACCAGGAGGGTGGCGGGCGGGTTCATGGGCTTTCGCTTTCGGCTTCGGGTTGCTGGGGCAGCGGCAAGCATAGAGTGATGCAGGTGCCGTGACCATCGATGCCGTCAGCCACCAGGATCTGCCCTCCATGGGCGCCGATCATGCCCTGGCAGATCGCCAGGCCGAGGCCGGTGCCCTGCCCGCCCCGGTCGCCGCGGGCGGCGGTATAGAACATGTCGAAGATCTTCTCGCGCTCGTCTGCAGGAATGCCCGGCCCCTCGTCACTGACCGCGAGCTGCAGTTGCTCACCGTGCACCGACACCTGCAAGTGCAAGCGACCCTGGGCCGGCGAAAAGCGCGCGGCGTTTTCCAGCACGTTGACCAGTGCCTGCTCGATCAGCGCCGCGTGCACGAACAGCAGCGGCAGCTGGGCAGGCACCTCGGTGTGCACGTGCAGCGGCGCCAGCACCACGCGCAAGCGGTTCAGGGCACTGCCGACGATGTCGGCGGGGGCCACCCAGTCGCGGGCGAGCTTGAGCCCTCCATGGCCGAGGCGGGTCATGTCGAGCAGGTTCTGGATGTAGCGGTCCAGCCGTTCGGCCTCGTTGCGTGTGCCTTCGAGCAGCTCGCGACGGTCGTCGGCGGGGATCGCCTCGCCCAGCGCCAGCAGGCTGTCGATGCTGCCACGCATGGCGGTCAATGGGGTGCGCAGGTCGTGGGACACCGATGCCAGCAAGGCGCTGCGCAGTTGCTCGGTTTCGCCGTGCAGGCGCGCGGCTTCCAACTGCTCGGCCAGGCGCGCGCGGGCCAGGGCCTGGGCCAGGGGTTGGCCGAGGGCCATGAGCAGGCGCCGGCGCGGCGCACCAAGCGCTTCGCCAGAGCGCGGTCGCACGCCGAGCAGCGCCAGTGGCTGGTCGTCGACAGCCAGCGGCCACCACCACCAGCGGCCGTTGGGCAAGGTATCGCTACCCAGGCCGGCCGCCTGGCCATGCTGCCAGGCCCACTCGGCGGCGGCGCGTTCATTGTCGCTCAGGGCCTGGGCCTCGCCGCTGGCGAGCTGCAGTTGGCCTTCGCGGTTGCGCTCGAACAGGCTGGCGTGCACATCCGGCCAGCCACCGAGGTGTTGGCCGGCAGCATCGAACACGGCCTGGCGGTCGGTGGCCACGGTCAGCCGGCGCGACAGGTCGAGCAACTGGCTGGTCTGCGCCTGGGTTTCGCGCAGGGCTTGCAACTGGCGGCGCTGGCGGGCGGCCAGGTTGCCGGTCAAGGTCGCCACGAGCAGAAAGAACACCAGGGTCAGCACATCCTCTTCACGCTGGATGCTGAAGGAAAAATGCGGCGGGATGAACAGAAAGTCGTAGGCCAGGAACGACATCGCCGCGCAGGCCAGGGCCGGGCCGAGGCTGCTGCGCACGGCCACCAGCAGCACGGCGCCAAGGAACACCAGCGAGATGTTGGGCAACGCCAGCGCACTGGCCACCGCCGAGGCGAGACCCGCCGCCAGGCCAGTGGCCAGCAGCGCCAGCAGGTAATGCCGCCACGCCAACACCCGGCTGACCGTGGCCCTGGCCGCAGGTGCCTGGTCGTCGCGGTCGAGCACGTTGATTTCCAGGCCGTGGCTCTCGCGCAGCAGGCGTGCCGCCACGCCGGCGTTGAACAGGCGCCGGTACAGGCGATCGCGTGACTGGCCGACCAGCACCAGGCTGGCACGGCGTTCGGCGGCGTGCTGGATCAACGTGTGCGCCACTTCGCCGGCGCGCAACAGCACCACTTCCCCGCCAAGGCGTTCGGCCAGCTGCTGGGCAGCCTGGAGGCGCTGGCGGGCGTTTTCGTCGCGCAGCCGACCATTGTCGACATGGACCAGGCTCCACGGCAGGTGGCGACGCTGGGCCACACGGCAGGCATGGCGCACCAGGCGTTCGGCCTGCTCGTCACCATCCACGCCGACCAGCAGACGCCCGCGCAGGGCCGGGGCCTCTTCGCCGCGCTGGCGGTACCCCTGGGCCAGGTCGGCATCGACCTGGGCCGCGGCGGTCTGCATGGCCAGCTCGCGCAATGCCGTGAGGTTGGTCTGCGAGAAAAAGGCATCGATCGCCGACCGTGCCTGCTCCGGCACGTACACCTTGCCTTCGCGCAGGCGTTCGAGCAGCTCGCGTGGCGGCAGGTCGATCAGCACCAACTCGTAGGCTTCCTGCAGGACCCAGTCCGGCAGGGTTTCGCGCACCTGCACGCCAGTGATGTCACGTACCTTGTCGTTGAGGCTTTCCAGGTGCTGGACGTTGACCGTGGTGTACACGTCGATGCCGGCGGCGAGCAGTTCCTGGACGTCCTGCCAGCGCTTGGCGTGGCGGCTGCCGGGGGCATTGGTGTGGGCCAGTTCGTCGACCAGGGCCAGGGCCGGGGTGGCCTTGAGCAGGCCGTCGAGGTCCATTTCCTCGAGGGTGACGCCACGGTAATCACTGCGTAGCAGGGGTTGCTGGTGCAGGCCGGCGAGCAGCGCCTCGGTCTCGGCCCGGGCGTGAGTCTCGACCACCCCGGCCAGCACCTGCACGCCCTGACGCTGCTGGGCGTGCGCTGCCTGGAGCATGGCGTAGGTCTTGCCCACGCCGGGGGCGGCGCCGAGAAACACCTTGAGCCGGCCACGGCCACTGCGCGGGAGGGTAGCCAGCAGCGCATCGGCGCGGGTGGAGTCATTCATGTTTCATTCCAGTTGTTCGCCAATTTCAACAACACGCTCCTACCTGTCAATTGCCCAGGGCTTCCAAGGCCTGGTTCAACGCCAGCACATTGACCACCGGTGGCCCGATCAATGGATGGAGGGTGGCCTCTTCCTGCAAGGCTTGCAAGCGCTCCTCCGGCAGCCGACGGGCCGCCGCCACTCGGGGGATCTGGTAGGCCACGGCCTCCGGTGGCAAATGCGGGTCAAGGCCACTGCCCGAGGTGGTCAGCAGGCCCTGGGGCACCGGCCCCAGGGCAGCCTGGTAAAGCCCCGCAGCCTCGCCCTTGACCCTTTGCGCCAGCGCCGGATTGCTCGGCGCAAGGTTGCTGGCGCTGCTGGCCACAGTCGCATAGCTGCCCGCCGAAGGCCGCGAATGGAACCAGCCATCGCCCTGGAAATCCTGGGCGATCAGCGCCGAGCCTCGGACCTGGCCCTGGGCATCGCGCACCAGGCTGCCATTGGCCTGTTCGGGGAAGGCGAGCTGGGCGACGCCGGTCACCGCCAGCGGATACAACACGCCGCTGACCAGGGTCATCAACACCAGCAGGCTCAGCGCCGGGCGTACATAAGCGTTCATGGTGGCCTCCTCAGACCAGGTGCAGGGCAGTAAGCAGCAGGTCGATCAGCTTGATGCCGGCGAACGGCACCAGGATGCCGCCCAGGCCGTAGATCAGCAGGTTGCGTCGCAACAGGTGCGCGGCACTCGCCGCCTGCACCCGCACGCCGCGCAGCGCCAGCGGAATCAGCACGATGATGATCAGTGCGTTGAACACGATGGCCGAAAGGATCGCGCTCTGCGGGCTGGCCAGGTGCATCAGGTTGAGTACGTCCAGTTGCGGATAGATGGCGGCGAACAGCGCCGGCAGGATGGCGAAGTATTTGGCCACGTCATTGGCGATGGAGAACGTGGTCAATGCACCACGGGTCACCAGCAGCTCCTTGCCGACCTGCACCACATCCAGCAGCTTGGTCGGGTCGCTGTCCAGGTCGACCATGTTGGCCGCCTCGCGCGCCGCCTGGGTGCCATCGTTCATCGCCATGCCCACGTCGGCCTGGGCCAGCGCCGGGGCATCGTTGGCGCCATCGCCACACATCGCCACCAGGCGCCCCTCGTTCTGCTCCTGGCGAATGCGCGCCAGCTTCTTCTCGGGCGTGGCTTCGGCAATCACATCGTCAACGCCCGCCTCGGCGGCGATCGCGGCGGCGGTCAATGGGTTGTCGCCGGTGACCATCACCGTGCGGATACCCAATTTGCGCAGTTCGGCGAAACGCTCGCGAATACCGGGCTTGACCACGTCCTTGAGGTGGATCACGCCGAGCAGACGCTGGTCGACGCACACCAGCAGCGGCGTGCCGCCGCCCTGGGCGATGCGCTCCACCTCACGGGCCAGCGCGACCGGCATCTCCAGGCGCTGCAGCCCGACGAACGCCAGCACCGCATCGACCGCGCCTTTGCGGTAACGGTGCTGCTGGAAGTCGATCCCCGACAGCCGCGTTTCGGCACTGAAGGCCACGCCATCGAACTGCCCGGCAGAAGGCTCGACGAAGTCGTGCAACTGGCGCAGGTAGTCGACGATCGACTTGCCCTCGGCGGTGTCGTCGGCGAGCGAGGCCAGCAAGGCGCCCTCCCCCAACTCCCGAGCAGTCACGCCCGGCGCCGCGTGCAAGGCGGTACAACGGCGGTTGCCGAACGTGATGGTGCCAGTCTTGTCGAGCATCAGCGTGTGCACGTCGCCGGCGGCCTCTACGGCTCGCCCGGAACGGGCGATGACGTTGAGCCGGACCAGGCGGTCCATGCCGGCGATGCCGATGGCCGAGAGCAGGCCGCCGATGGTGGTGGGGATCAGCGTCACCAGCAGCGCGGCAAGGAAGATCAGCGGCAAGCTGGCGCCGACGAAGTGGGCGAACGGCTGCAGGGTGGCCACCACGATCAGGAAGATCAGGGTCAGCCCGACCAGCAGGATATCGAGGGCGATCTCGTTCGGGGTCTTCTGCCGCTTGGCGCCTTCGACCAGGGCGATCATGCGGTCGAGGGTCGATTCGCCAGGGTTGCTGGTGATGCGGATCAACAACCAGTCGGACACCAGCCGGGTGTTGCCGGTGACGGCCGAACGGTCACCGCCGGACTCGCGGATCACCGGCGCGGATTCGCCAGTGATGGCCGCCTCGTTGACCGCGGCGATGCCTTCGAGCACCTCGCCGTCCCCGGGGATCATCTCGCCCGCCACCACACGCACCACATCGTCCTTGCGCAGTTCGCTGGCGGCGACGGCCTCGAAGCGGCCGTCGTGCAGCCGGCGCTGGGCCATCAGCCCCCGGCTGCCGGCCTTGAGGCTGTCGGCGCGGGCCTTGCCACGGCCTTCGGCCAGGGCTTCGGCGAAGTTGGCGAACAACACCGTGAACCACAGCCACAGGGTGATCTGCACGGCAACGCCGGTACTCACGTCACTGCCTGCGCTGAAGCACAGCACGGTGGTCAGCACGGCGGTCAAGGCCACCACCAGCATCACCGGCGAGCGCTTGAGCTGACGTGGGTCGAGCTTGACGAAGGCCTGTACCAGGGCCGGGCGCCAGAGCGCGGCGAAAGCCGTCTGGTCCTTGCCGCCATGGGCGGATTTGACTTCGGGAATGGGCATGTTCATGGTCGGTTCCTCAGAAACCCAGGCTCAGGTGTTCGGCCACCGGCCCCAGGGCCAGGGTCGGCAGGAAGGTCAGGCCACCCACCAGCAGGATGGTCACCAATAGCAAGGTGGTGAACAGCGGGCCATGGGTGGGAAAGCTGTTCAGCTCCTGGGGCACGCTCTTCTTCGCCGCCAGGCTGCCGGCCAGGGCGAGGATCGGCAGGATGTAGCCGAAACGCCCGATCAACATGGCCAGGCCGAGCATCAGGTTGTGGAACACGCTGTTGGCACCGAAACCGGCGAACGCCGAGCCGTTGTTGGCGGTGCCCGAGGTATAGGCGTAGAGCAGCTGGCTGAAGCCATGGGCGCCCGGATTGCTCACCGCGCCCGCAGGGCCCGGCAGGCTGGCAGCGATGGCGCCCAGCAACAGCACGCCGACCGGCATCACCAGCAGGGTCGCCACCAGCAACTGCACCTCGCGCGCTTGCAGTTTCTTGCCCAGGTACTCCGGCGTGCGGCCGATCATCAAGCCGGCCAGGAACACCGCGATCAGCACGAACAGCAGCATGCCGTAGAGCCCGGCGCCGACACCGCCGAAGATCACCTCGCCGATCATCATGTTGACCATCGCGACCATGCCGGTGAGGGGGTTGAGGCTATCGTGCATGGCGTTGACCGAGCCGTTGGAAGCCGCCGTGGTGGTCACCGTCCACAGCACCGATCCGGTGGTGCCGAAGCGGCTTTCCTTGCCCTCCAGCGGCGCGCCCTGCTCGACCTGGGCGCTGGCCAGCGCGGGGTTGGGCTGGTGCTCCGACCACAGCGCGGCCGCCCCGCCCAGCAGGAACAGGCCGAGCATGCAGGCGAGAATCGCCCGGCTCTGGCGCAAGTCCTTGACGTAGTGGCCGAAGGTGAACACCAGGGCCACCGGAATCAGGATGATCGCCGCCACCTCGAACAGGTTGCTCCACGCCGTGGGGTTTTCGAACGGGTGCGCCGAGTTGACGCCGAAGAAGCCGCCGCCGTTGGTGCCCAGTTGCTTGATGGCGATCTGACTGGCGGCCGGCCCCAGCGGGATAGTCTGTTCGGC
Source organism: Pseudomonas sp. S31 (assembly GCF_016648105.1). GTDB lineage: Bacteria > Pseudomonadota > Gammaproteobacteria > Pseudomonadales > Pseudomonadaceae > Aquipseudomonas. The sequence continues at coordinate 9,179 of NZ_JACVVE010000029.1, forward strand.
GCCTTGCAGGGTCACGGCATGGGCATAGTCGGCGAAGGTCTGCGGCACGCCCTGCCACACCAGCAACAGCGCCAGCAGCAGGCACAACGGCAGCAGGCCATAGAGCGTGGCGCGGGTCATGTCGACCCAGAAGTTGCCCAGGGTGGCGGCGCAGCGCCGGGCGATGCCCCGGCACAGCGCCACCAGCACGGCCAGGCCGGTGGCGGCGCTGACGAAGTTCTGCACGGTCAGGCCGAGCATCTGGCTCAGGTAACTGACCGAGGCCTCGCCGCTGTAGGCCTGCCAATTGGTGTTGGTGACGAAGCTCACTGCCGTGTTGAAGGCCAGCGACCATTCCAGGCCGGGCAGGTGCTGCGGGTTGAGCGGCAGCCAGCCTTGCAGCAGGAGCACGGCGAACAGTAGCGCGAAACCGGCCAGGTTGAAGGCCAGCAGGGCCAGGGTGTACTGCTTCCAGCCTTGTTCCTGGTCGGCCTGCACCCCGGCCAGGCGATAGCAGCTCCGCTCCAGCGGGCCGAGCAGCGGCGTCAGCCAGGTACGCTGGCCTTCCATGACTTTGTAGTAGAAACGCCCGAGCCAGGGGGCCGGTAGCAGCACGAGGGCGAAGAACGCCAGCAGCAGTGCGTAGTCGTAGCTGTGCATGAATGAATTCCCTTGGGGACGGCGTGGGCCGCTGTGGGGGAATTTTCCGGCGACTCGGTGTAAAGGAACTAGGTCGGGGGGTGGAGTGGAAATAAAGAATGCGTAAAAACGGCGCTTTTCTGCAGTCTGTCACGGCCCTTTCGCGGGTAAACCCGCTCCTACAGGGTATGCACAGCCTGTAGGAGCGGGTTTACCCGCGAAAAGGCCCGAGAGGACAGCCGCAAAAATCCAGCCCCAAAAAAACATCAATCAAAACAATTCTCATTTATGGTATTTTCCCGCGCTCGTCCGTATGCCCTCTAAGGTGTCCCCATGTCCGGCTCAGATCTCAAGGCCTTCTACCTCGCCCACCGCGAGGAGATTCAGGAGTACCTGGACCGTCGCCTGCGCTGCAAGGACACGGCGGCCGACCTGACCCAGGACACCTTCATTCGCCTTTCCGAGCAACTGGGCCGCAGCCGCATCGAGAACGTGCGCGCCTACCTGTTCTCTAGCGCTCGCAACCTGTTCATCGACTACACCCGCCGCCAGCAGCATCGCAAGAGCGAGTCGCTGGACTCGGACGAGGCCAATGCTGTCGCGCAGCCAAGCGCAACGCTGGAACAGGCTGCCATCGCCAACCAACAACTGGCCGTGCTGAACAATGTCATCCAGAATATGCCCGCGCCCTGCCGCGAGGTATTCCTCATGGTGCGGGTCGAGGGCATGACCTACGCCGACATCGGCGCGCGCCTCGGCATCTCGCCGAAAACGGCCTACAGCCGCATGGTCAAGGCGCTGGAGTTGCTGAAACAGGGCATGTCGCGGTGAAGCCCGGCCTGCCCCATTGCCCTGTCCCGTCGTCAAGCGTTGAGCCCATGAATTCCGAACCGCCGTTTTCCAACACTGCCGCCAACGACGATGACATCGATCACCAGGCCAGCGCCTGGTTCGCGCTGTTCCACGGCGGCGCGCCGACGCCCGAGCAACGCCAGGCCTGGGCTGCCTGGCTGGCGGCCGACGCGCGTCACGCCCAGGCCTATGCCGAGCTGGAAAACCTCTGGGGCGCTTCTGCCCTGCTGCTGCAACCGGCCACCGTGGCGGCCTCGGCGCCACGCCGGCTGTCGCGGCGGCGCTTCGTCGGCCTGGGCATCGCCGCCAGCGCGGCGGCCGTCAGCGTGGCCAGCGGCACCTTCTGGCTCAAGGGCATGGACTCGCCGTTCGCCGACCTGCGCACTGCGGTGGGCGAGCGGCGCATCGAACGCCTGCCGGACGGCTCGACCGTGGAACTGGCCGGGCATACGGCGCTGAACCTCGACTTCTCGCCCACCCGGCGCAATGTCGAGCTGTTGCATGGCCAGGCGTTCTTCACCGTGCGCCCTAGCAGCGCCGGTGAGTTCAGCGTGCGGACCCAGGCCGGGCAACTGCGTACCGCCGAGGGCGAGTTCTGCCTGTCGTGCGAAAACGACTCGGCCCTGGTCGCCGTCAACCGCCAGCGCGTGCAGGTGATCAGCGCCAGCCAGCAGACGGACCTGGAAGAAGGCCTGTCGCTGCGCTTCGATGCTGCCTCCACAGGCGAGATCCAGCGCGCCGAACTGCAGCAGATGCTGGCCTGGCGCAGCGGCCGCCTGGTGTTCTTCAACGAGCCGCTGCAAGGCGTGGTCGAGGAACTGCAACGCTGGCGCGAAGGCCGCATCTTCATCATGGACAAGCAGCTCGCGGCTCGTCGCGTGAGCCTGATCCTCAACCTCGAACAGCCCGAACAGATGCTCGATGTACTGTCCCGGGCCCTTGCCGTGCGCACCTCTCGCTACACCGATCTGGTCACCCTGCTCTATCCCGCGTAAGAATTTTTCCATTTGCCATCAGAAATTCAAAAGCCCCATGCGTCTTAACGGCACTGAGAGTTATTCGCATATCTGCATTGCATGGGGCACGCCTGAATGGCCACTCGATTCAACCCGCATCACCTGGTTCACCCGCGCTGGCAGCGCAGCGCACTGAGCGCAGCACTTGCCTGCAGCTTGCTGGTCGGCGCCGTCCAGACCAATGCCGCGCCCGGCCCGGCTGCCGCCAGCGCGCAGCAGAAACTGCAACTGAACATCCCCGCCCAGCCCCTGCGCCAGGCGCTGCTGGTGTTCAGCCAGCAATCCGGGCAGAACGTGCTGCTCGACGGCAACGTCGATGCCAGCCTGCGCAGCGCTGCGGTGGTCGGCAGCTACTCCGCCGAAGAGGGCCTGGCCAGATTGCTGCGAGGCAGCGGCTACAACTTCGCCCGTACCGATGCCGCCACCCTGTACCTGGTACCCAGCGACAGCGCACAGGCGGACGGCACGGTGAACCTCGCGCCGACCCAGATCCAGTACCAACTGGCGCAGGCCACCGGCCAGAGCGTCGGCTACCAGGCCAAGCCGGCCGCCAGCACCACCCGCCTGGGCCTGAGCGACCGCGAGACCCCGCAGGCGATCTCCAGCGTGACCCGCGAGCAAATCGACGACTTCAAGCTCAACAGCGTCAAGGATGCCCTGCGCAATGCGCCCACGGTCACCGTCGAGCAGTTCGAGACCGATCGCACCGCCTTCACCTCGCGCGGTTTCACCATCGACAACTTCGAATACGACGGCATGGGCATGCCGTTCTCGTCCGGCGTATTGCTGGGCGACCAGGACCTGGCCGAATTCGAGCAGATCGACGTGCTGCACGGCGCCAACGGCCTCATGAGCGGTGCCGGCAACCCGTCGGCCACGGTCAACTTCGTGCGCAAGCGGCCGACCGAAACCTTCCAGGCGCGGATCGATACCAGCGTCGGTTCCTGGGACAACCGCCGTCTGGCCTTCGATGTCGGCGGCCCGCTGACCGACAATGGCAAGGTCCGCGGCCGCTTCATCTATGCCCACGACAAGGGCAACTCGTACCTCGATCAATACAGCCACGAAATCAACGTGGCCGCTGGCCTGCTGGCATTCGACCTGAGCGACGCCGACACCCTGACCGTGGGGTTTTCCGAGCAGAAGAGCAACTCCAACGGCAGCACCTGGGGCGCGCTGCCCATGGCCGACTATGCCGGCAACCCGATCCACTACAGCAGCCGCAGCTCGAGCATCGGCCAACCCTGGACCTACTGGAACATCCAGACCCAGCGAGCGTTCGCCGAATGGGCGCATGATTTCGGCGGCGGCTGGCAGGGCAAGCTCAGCGTCACCGGGACCAACCAGCATCAGGATACCCAGATGCTGTACGCCATCCCGGCCACGGCCACCACCGCCTATGCCTACATGAATCGCACCACCAGTACCGAGCACCAGTACACTGGTGAAGCGCAGCTGTCCGGCCCGTTCTCGCTGTTCGGCCGCGAACATGAACTGACCCTGGGCGCCAATTACGGCCGCAGCCGCCACGACGAGCGCGGCCATTACTACAACGTCTACGGTTACCAGATCGTCGACCTGGAAGATGCCCTGGCTGGCAACGTGGTCAAGCCGCCCTTCGACTACACCGACGAGCTCAACACCCAGCATTTCACCGACCGCCAGAAAAGCCTGTATGCCGGTGCCCGCTTCAGCCTGACCGACGACTTGCACTGGATTGCCGGCGCCCGCATGCTCAGCGCCGATGGCGAAGGCATGGGCTACGGCTCGGCCCACGACACCCGCGTGCACGGCAAGGTCACGCCCTACACTGGGCTGGTGTATGACCTCACCGAGCAGTGGAGTGTGTACGCCAGCTGGACCGAGATCTTCAAGCCGCAGTACCTGCGCAGCACCGCCGGTGGCGTGATCGAACCGCTCGAAGGCAAGAGCACCGAGGTCGGTGTGAAGGGCAGCTTGCTCGAAGATCGCCTCACCGTCAGCGCGGCGCTGTTCAAGACCGAGCAACAGAACGTGGCGGTGACCACCGGCGAAATCATCGGTGGCCAGTACGCCTACCGGGGTGAGGACAACAAGAGCCACGGCATCGAGCTGGAAGCCTCCGGCGAAGCCATGCCCGGCCTGGACCTGGCCGCCGGCTACACCTATGTGCACATCGAGGATGGCGATGGCGAAAAGACCCGCCGCTACGTGCCCAGCCACAGCGTGCGCGGCAGCGTGACCTATCGCCTGCCGGGCATGCCGCAGGCCCGCGTGGGTACCCGGGTGCAATGGCAGAGCGCGACCGAAGCCGATGGCAACCACCGCGTTCGCCAGGAGGCCTATGCGCTGGTCGACCTGATGGGCAGCTACGACTTCGATGCCAACTGGAGCGCTTCGCTGAACCTGAACAACGTGTTCGACAGGAAGTACCTGCTGTCGCTGTACCAGTCGGCGGGGTCCACCAACTATGGTGCGCCGCGCAACCTGACGGCGTCGGTGACCTGGAAGTACTGATCGGCTGCAGGCCTCATCGCGTTTTGCGCGATGAGGCCTCGGTCACAGATGCGGCTTGGCCTGCTCGGCATTCCGGCTCCAGTCCAGCAACAGGCTGTAGCCAACGGCGAGCAGGGTGGGCCCGATGAACAGGCCAATGAAGCCGAAGGCCAGCAACCCACCGAACACCCCGAGCAAGACGATCACCAACGGCAGGTTGCCGCCGCGGCTGATCAGGTACGGCTTGAGCACGTTGTCCACGCCACTGATGACGAACGTGCCCCAGATGCCGAGGAACACCGCCATCCCATACTCGCCCTTCCACACCAGCCAGCCGGTCGCAGGGATCCACGCCAACGGCGGGCCCATGGGGATCAGGCTGAGCATGAAGGTCACCAGCCCCAGCACGATCGCCCCCGGCACACCGGCGATGAGGAAGCCGATCAGCGCCAACAGGCCCTGTGCCGCCGCAGTACCGATCACACCGTTGACCACCCGCTGCACGGTGCCAGCCACCAGCTCCAGGTAGTAGTCGGCGCGCTCGCCCACCAGGCGATGCAGCAGGCGCAGCACGAACGCCGACAGCCGTGGGCCATCGCGATAGAAGAAGAATACGAACACCAGGCTCAGGGTCAGCTCGAGCACGCCGCTGCCGATCTGCGCGCTGCGCAGCAGCAGCCAGTTGCCCACCTGCCCCAGGTGCGGCTTGATCGAGGCGATCAGGGCCGCCCCCTGCTGGTCCAACGACTCCCACCAGTGCACCAGCCGCTCGCCAACGAAGGGCATGTTGGCCAGCCAGGCCGGGGCATCGGGCAAGCCATCGACCTGGATATCGCGCACGAAGGCCGTGGCATCGCGGATATGGTCGGCCAGGTTGAAACCCAGCCACACCAGCGGCAGTGCGACGATGAGGATCCAGGCCGTGGTCAGCAGGCTCGCCGCCAGGGTTTCGCGGCCACCCAGTACGCGGGTGAGCAAGCGCATCAGCGGCCAGCTGGCGAACGCCAGGATGGCGCCCCACAGCAACGCCGACATGAACGGCGCCATCACCCACAGGGCCGCGCCCAACAGCGTCAGCAAAAGAATCTGGATCAGCAGGCGATCGTTATTGACCATGATGGCACCCACTCAACGAATCAGCTCCAGGTGCAGCCCCTCGGTGGGTGCGCTGCCCACTTCGAGACGGCTGCTGCGCACACCGGCCTTGACCAACTGCTCACGCCAGGCTTCGGCCTCGGCGCCGCTGAGGCTGGCGCGCAGGGTGCTGTCGAGGTTGAGGCTGCGCCCGAGCAGGTCGACCCAGGCGGGTTGCGGGGCGGTCAGGTCGGGGTAGTCGAGCTTGCCGGTATCGCGCATTTCCCGCAGCACCGTGGCCGCCGTGGGCAACAGCTCGCCCAGCGGCGTGGCGGAGACGAACTCCTCGACATGCAGGTAGCCGCGGCGCGTGCCACGGGTGACGCTGTACAGCGCCACCAAGGTATCGGCCTCTTCGGCCGAGCGGCGCAGCAGGATGAACGCCTGCTGCTCGTCGCCGCCGTTGAGCCGCGCGTTGCCGAACACCTCGTTGGCCCACAGGCTGGCCTCGCCGCAGTCGCGGCCCTGGCACCAGAACAGCGGATAGCCGCCATCGCGCTGCAGGGCCTCGCGAGCGCTGGTGAAGGCTTCGCGGGCGGTGCGCTCGATCGGTAGCTGGTAGGTGACCGAGCTGACCGTGCCGCGACTCTCGACCTTGTTCTCCAGGCGCAGGCGGCCGCTGATTCGGCGCAACGGGCCCATGGGGTAGAAGCGTTCCTGCTCCACCGCCGGGCGCTGGTCGACCACCGTGGCGTCATCCGGCACCGGCAGGCTGCCGGCCCAGGCCCAAGCGCCGGCCAGCGCCAGGCAGACAGCGGTGAGGGTGCGAATGAAAACGGGTGTGCTCATCGGCCACCCATGCGGCGATCGGCGCCGAGATGTAGCTCCAGGATGTCTGGCAGTTGCATGGTTGTCTCCCTGTTCAACCCGGCAAGCCTCGGCACTTGGCCGGTGCAAGTCAAGCAAAGCCCTAGAGTCTATTGAAACAGTCTGCGACAGCGAGCGCGGTCAACCGGCGCCAAAAAAGAAAAACGGCCAGTCCGGCCGTTCGTCTTCAACACAGTGAAGCAGTCGAGCCTTCACCAACGATAGTTCAAACCCAGGTTGAGGCCCCACGGTTGTTCAAGTTTAGAACCGTTGCTGTAATCAGCCTCGCCGTGCAGTTGCAGATTTTCCGAAACCTGCGCCACAACACCAATACCCAACTCACCCCGTGTCCCCGACAGATCGTTGGTGAAGCGATTGCCGTTGACCTTGACCTTGTTGCTGTTGATGAACTCGTGAGCCGCGGCAACCTTTAGGTAGGGTTGCAGGCGGGTGCCATCGGCCAGTTGCAGGTTCTTGCCGACGTGGGTACCCATTTTGGCTTGCAGGGAGTCGGCCTTGTTGCTCTTGGCGCGCATGCCATTGTCCAGGTCATAGCTTTGACCCTGCACCCAGAGGGTGGATGCCTGGGCGAACGGCTCGACCCACCAATCGCTAGCAAGGGCGATGTGCCGGCCGAATTCAACCGAGCCACCGACACCATAATGATCGTAGTCACCGCTGGCTTTCTGCCCGTCGCTCATGCGCACGTCCGATTTGTTCTGGAAGCGGTTGGCCTTGAGCACTGCATCGAGGTAATAACCGCTGTCGGCCAGCCAAGTGCTGTACAGCCCGAGGTAGAAGCTGTCGACCTCACCGCTGGTGCCGCCTTGGAAATCCAGGTCGGACTTGCTGTAACCCCCCATCACCCCGACCAGCCATTGCCCATCCTGGCTTGGCATAGCCGCGTCCGCACCGAAGCTGATACCGTGCTGGCGCTGGCTGAAGCCTACACCCGAGGCTGCCGAGGCGTTGTACTTGTTACCGTAGCTACGCACCCAGCCGCCACCTTCGCCGTTGCCCAGGCGTAACTCGCCCATACGACTGCGCAATGTGCTGAGTTCTCCATACCAGACGGTTGGCGCGGCACTGAACAGGCCGAGCACCGACTGGGTTCCCGGTGTGACCACACCTGGTTTTTGCACCAAGCGCCACTCGTTGCCGTCTTTTTCCAGGGTATAGGCGAAAGTACCGAAATCGACTTGCTCGCCCCTCAGGCTGAAGTCGGCATCCCCCTCGCCGATACGCACGAGCGTCAGCGGCCCCGCACCCTCCTCAGGGTCGACGCCGGTGTTTTGGACGGCAAGTTGATGGCTCCCGGTGGCCTCACCCGTGACTTCGAGAAAATCGCCCTGCCCCGCCCCCAGATCCGTGCCCAGCGCGAAGACGCCACTGCCTTCGAGGTTTGCCAGGGTCAAGGTGCGAAACGCCCCATCGGCACCGCCCAGGTTGACCGTGCCACCCGCCATCGAAAGATCGCCGACACGAGCACTTTGGGTCATGTTCCATGTCGCCCCGCTGGCGACCGACAAAGCCTGGACATTGTTCAAGTTACCGTTCAGAACCGCGCGGTCCCGCAATGCCACCGAACCGGTGCCACCCTCGGCGATGTCGACATCGCCATCGAGCGAGGCATTGGACAGCGTCAGATCCAGCGTCGAGCCTGTGGCAACGTCGAAATTACCCACCAGCCCGGTATTCTGCACGGTGACGTTGGCGGTCGAGTTGTTCGCCACTTCGACCAACGTGCCATTGCCGCCTTCGAGCGTTGCGCCATTGCGTATGAGCACCGTGGCGGTGACCGGGAAGTCGTCACGGAACGAGCCGACCCGAATCGCACTGCCGTTAACGCCCTGAACATGGGAGCCATCGAGCACCAAGGAAGCCGTCTGCTGACCCGCACCCGTTCCGGAATCTGCGCTTAGCAGCACACCGTTACGGTCGCCCACGATGACCGAACCGTTGGTCACCGTCGCATTGCCATCGAACAATGCCAGCCCGAGCCCCCCGCCCAGAAATCCCGTGTTGCCATTATCTTTGCCATGGACGCGAGTGTCGGACAACACGATCTGGCTACCCCGGCTCAGTTGCACGCCATTGCCCACGCCGCTGATCGAGCTGCCAACCACCGTTGCACTCGAAGGATTCAGGCCGCTATGGCGGGCCAGGCGCAGACCTGCTCCTGAATCGTTTTCGATGATCGCGCCCTGGAAGTTGCCGGTGCTGCTCAACAGCGAGACGCCCAAGGTGCGCCCCCCTTCGACGATATCGAGATGACCACTGCGGGCAGTCCAGGACTCGACCGGCGTGTCCTTGTCGACAAGGCCCGACTCCCCCTCACCGATCTCACCGGCCAGCGCTATCGATGAGCTTGCAAAAGTGACGTGTAAAGCCAGGGAGCTCCAGCAGAAGAGCTTGCAAGGCGCAGTGCGAAAACGAGATGCCATTTGAATATGTCTCCAGGCGAGCGATAAACGGCCGGCACCCTATCAAGCAGTCACTTACACCTCTGTAGGATTCTTCCGATCATCAGTCTGGTTAATTCCTACCGCAGCCTAGCCCGTTCTCGATCCGTTGAAACCTAGCATTTTTAACAGCTGACAGGCTCTCGAAGTTATGCAAGGCAAGCCACAAGATGTTTCTCGTGGGGTAACGCTTACCTATCAAATCTGCCAGGCGACAGGAGCGCCGATCGACAATAGATTGATCAGGCCACTTTCGAGTGAACACCGAATCGCTCATCACCCGGCTATACGACAGCCTGCTTGATTGGCTTTACAAACTTCTTGCTGGAGCATCAATATGACTCTGCACAAACGTATACCTCCGCTTCGCCCGTCTCGTAACTTGTCGCCTGCTAAAGTGACTGTCATCAGGAATGGCGCTCTCGAGGAGCAACTCGTCAACACCATGCAGCCCTGCGTAGCCGTCGGCGCATTCGACGATGGCCTTCTTCCGGTGGACGTTGCCAATAACGATCTCATTGTGGAGATTCCAGTAGATCGATCTTCCCCAGTGTTCGAAGATGGCGCTCTGGGTACGCTACAACTAATGTGGAAAGGTGCCCTCTACGGCACGCCTTATGAGATCGTCGACGCGGATCTGGTAGAAGACACAATCAAATTGACGCTGGAACAAAGCGAACTCAGTGACGAAGGCACATTCGAGCTCAACTACGTCGGAAAGACATACCCTGGAGAGAATGAACTTTTCGGCAACCCGCCATTGACCATCGAGGTCGACCGCACGGCGCCCGGCGGGGAAAATATGCCTCTTCTCGATTTCAGCGAAGACATCGTCAATGGCGGAGTGACTCCCGACAAATTCGATGAAAATGACAATTTGCCCTCGCGGGTCGCGCATTGGCGCTATCTGAAATTGGGCGACCAGTTGTTTCCATTGCTTAAACGCGAAGGCGTACCAACGGTTGAACTAGACTATGTAGAGGTCATAGACGATACGCCAGGCATCGAGATCCCGGTTCCGTTTGCTCTCGAAAAATTAAAGGAAATCGGGGACGGCGAAACCGAATTCACCTACTACCTGAAAGACCGTGCCGGCAACCAATCCGATGAGGCCACTCCCGTTTCATTGCAGGTGCTGCTGAGCTCCGTGCCTCGCAGCTGGCCTGCGCCGGAAATTCCCCTGGCGCCGCTACCCGAGCGTATCGTTGGCGAGACCGAGGCACGTAGGCCGGTGGGCGTCGAAATCCCTGCCGATGACAACTTCCAGCAGGGTGATCTCATCACCGTCCACTGGGGTGACGAAACAGTGCAGGCGGAGGCTGTCGGCGACCCAACAAGCGATCCCGTCATGACCATCCAAGTACCCTATTCCGTGGTGCAAGCGGCAGATGACGGCCCCCAGCACGTGGTCTATCGCGTCGTACGAAACAACATTGACATCGGGGTATCCGACCCTGCGGTAACTGTCCTCGTTGACCTGGTCGTGCCGGGTGGCGAGGACCCCGATCCGGAAACCCCTGAGCACGGCAACTTGGCACAAGCCACGTTGACCGCCGACAGCGGAGCGGTCGATCATGTTGCCGCCGGTGACTTTGGGGAAGATGCCAAGATCACGATTGCCCATGCGGGCATCGACAGCACCGAAGTGTTCGAGGAAGACGATATCGTTACCGTTCAATGGGGCAGCACCACGCTTGGGCCATACACCATTACGAGTAGCGATGTCGGGGAAGACTATGAAGCGACACTGACCGGTGACCAAATGAGCACGGAAGGTGCGGGCGACATCATCCTGCGCTACATCGTCGGACGTGAAATGGACAGCAAGCCTGGAGAGTACAATTATGCTTTGTCCCCAAGCAAGACCATCCAGGTCATTTCCCCGGACGATCTGCCCGGCGGGGGTTCCGTAGAGACCGGCTCGTTCCCGGAAGCCAACGAGAACAATGCGATCAACAGCGATGCAGCAGCCTCTGGGGGCGGAACACCGTTCCGGGTCAGTGCATACCTCAACATGGCCGTAGGCGACACAATCGTTTACCGCTTCATCGCCTACGACGGCTATGGCAACGCGGCTCAGGAGGTTCCAGAATCGGAGGAAAGAGGCACGCGCACCATTTCCCAGGACGACATCACCCAAGGTTATTACGAGTTCCTGGTGCCTTCGGCAAAACTGTACCTGGCAGGTACGCCTGGCAGTAATCCGGGACGAGGCAAAGCGGAAGCCACATTCACGGTCACCAATGATAAAGGTACCGCCAACGGTGTACTCGTACCCGTTCTGATCGACGCTCAGCCAGCGCCAGCGCCCTAAGCGGCATTGCCTATCAACCACCGGCCTCGATGGCCGGTGGTTCCCGTCCAGCACAGGATGCTCATCCATGAACACAAAGATGACCGACGGCGCACGTCACATGGCCGATCTTGCGCCACCCAGGGCTATCGGTGCCTTGAAGGACGGCCTGTTGCCTATCGATATCGCCGACCAGGACCTGAAGGTCGAGGTCGACTGGTTTGCCTACCTTCAAGAGCGAGGAGAGTTGCAACTCTGGTGGAAAGGCGCCCCCTATGGGAGGGTGCACACACTGACGCAAGACGAGGTTGAAGATCCCACCCACGTATTCGAATTTTCCATCGACCAATCGGAACTGCTGGCGGAAGGTTCCTCTGTCTTGGGTTATCGGTTCACGAGCTATCCCGGTCAGAACCCCTATGATTCGGCAGCGCTCACCATTCGTGTCGATCGCACCGCCCCTGGAGGCAAGGCATTACCCAAGCTCATCGTGACCCCCGATGTGATCTCGGAAGGCGTGACGCTTGCCAAGCTCGATGCACAAGGCCGCCTCGAGACCACGTTGCAAGGCTATGAGCAGAAGCGGATCGGCGACATCATCCAACCCCTGATCGAGGCAGAGCGAGGAGGCACCCGGCAATCGTTTCCCGACACCCCGATTCGCGTCACATCGGACGATCAGAATGCCCCGGTCACGGTTTACTTCAACTTGGCTAACCTGTTGTTGGTGGACGATGGCCCGGCAGCCTTCACCTACACCTTGACCGACCGCGCAGGCAACGCATCCGATACAGCCCCCGCCGAAGACCTGCAGATTCTGCTGAACAACGCCCCCGATGTACTGCTGCCGCCGACAGTACCGTTGTACGAACAAAATGGCCTGATTGACGAAGCCACCGCCCGTACGCCAGTGCGCGTGCACATTCCACACTATGACCATGCCCGAGTCGACGATGAGATTCTCCTCAGTTGGGGAAGCGTTTCCCCGCAGACCTACAGCGTCAAAGATGAAAACGCTGATCCCCTGTTGACTCCTGCCTTCGCGTACCGACTGGTACAGTTGGGGGGCAACGGCTCGCAGACACTCACCTACGAGGTCAAGCGCAACGGGATATCCCTGGGTAGGTCTACCCCTTTTAACGTGGAAGTGGACATCACGCTTCCAGGCGGCGAAGACCCTGACCCGGAAACCCCGGAACATGAAAACCTACCCTTGCCGATTGCGCTCGGTGCCAGTGGCGTGCCCAATGTCATCTCCAACGACGACCAGGCGCAAACTGCCGAGGTGGTGCTGGAATGGCATGGCATCGATGGTTCGGAGATCTTCGCCGAGAATGATCAGGTTCTCGTCGAATGGGGCTCGATTGCCTTGCAGCAGTATTTGGTCAGCCCCGACGATGTTCGGGATAAAGTCGCCCTGCGGCTGACGATCAGCCCACCACAAATGAAGAGCGCCGGGCCGGGCAGCTTGCCGCTGGTCTATAACGTGACGCGGGATCTACCCGCCCCACCTGGGTACAGCAATACCGCGTACTCCGGCGTGCAAACCATTCAGGTCGCCGACCCTGCGGACCTCCCGGGCGGTGGCGGTCCCCTGTCGCAAGGCGACTTCCCAGAGAAGAACCTGTACAACACCATCAACAATGACGCCGCGATCGACGGCACGCCCTATGTGGTGCAACTCGACTACGAGAATGCCGCCGTCGGCGACATCATCGCGTTCACGTTCCGCGGCCACATGGGTGCCGGGGACGACCCGGACCTGGACCCCGCCCGTCCTGTGGAAGGGTCGTACATGCAGGACCGCCATGAAGTCACGCAGGCAGACCTCGACCTGGGCAGCTACGCATTCACGGTCGCACGGGAGTTCCTGAACCTCAAGACGGGCGTCTGGTCAGCCAATGGCTATCACTGGGTCAGCAACGCAGCAGGGACGGCATCTGGTGGCTACTACCACGTACTGATCGATGTGTTCCTGCCCTGACCTGGGCGATCATGCCCGGCCAAAAAAATCGTTGAACCGAGCGGCGACAAGGGCTGCACCCTGCTCGTCGTTCAGGTGCAAATGGTGCCCACCCGGTAGCAGGGTGTGCTCGAACGGCAACTGCGCCAGCAGCTCGGGGTGGCGCGCCAACATGCCATCGGCAGCCACCACCAGGTAGGTGGGGCAGCTGACCCGCTGCACGAAGGCCATGGCTTGGGTCTGGCTGAGGCGCACCGCCGAGGGCAAGGTCAAGCGGCTATCGCTGCGCCAGCAGTAGCCGCCCGGCACCGGCATCAAACCACGCAAGGCCAAAAGTGCGGCCGCCTCGCGGCTGACCGCGACCGCGCCTTTCATCCTCGCCTGCACCCCTTGTTCAACGCTCGCGTACACCGTCTTTCGCTTCGCCGTCAGGCGCAACTGCGCCTGCAGCGCCATGCCCAAACGTTCGGCAGCACCTTGTTCATCGCCGGTCGGCGGCATCACGCCATCGATCAAGGCCAGGTGGCTTACCCGCTCGGGCAAGGCCCCTGCCAGTTGCACCGAGATGATCGCCCCGAGCGAGTGCCCAAGCAGGGCAAAACGCGGCCAGCCCAGTTGCTCGGCCACCCGTAGCACGTCGTGGGCGTAATCGGCCAAGGTATAACCCGCCCCCGGCGGACGATGCTGCGAATGGCCATGCCCGGCCAGGTCCAGGGCGACGATCCGCAGCCCTTCGAGCCGTGGGGCCAGGCGTGCGAAGCTGTTGGCGTTGTCCAGCCAACCGTGCAGCGCGATTACCGGCAGCCCATCCTCGGGGCCGAACAGATGGGCGGCCAGCTCGATATGGCCGAGGTTCAGGCGAATTTCTTCGACGTGCGCGCTCATGCCTGGCTCCAACGGTCGAACAGGCCCTTGATCAGGCTGGCGGTATCCACCGGGCGCTCCAAGGGGAACATATGACCGCCCGGTACGCTGTGGTACTCACCCAGGGGCATGCTCCGCACGGCAAACGCATGGTGGCGGCGGACCACCCGGCTGCTCTGGCCCCGAACCATCGCCAGGGGCAGTCGAAGCTGGCGGGCCGGTGCCGGGCTCTGGTGCGGGATGCTGCGGTAGATGCCGATCTCGATGGCAGCGTCGAAACGCAAGCGCAAGCCGTCATCGGCCGTTTGCAAGCCGTGTTCGAGGTAGGCTTCCAGGCAGTCGCGGTCGAAGTCGCGGAACAGTGTCTTGGCGCTGAAATAGTCGCGCGCGCTGTCGCGATCGCTGAATGCCTCGCGCCGCCCCAGCGTGCGCCCCGCCGGGGTGATGCGGTCGATGAAGCCGAAACGCTTGGCAGCACGGATCAGCCATTGGTCGGCGCGGGTCAGCACGGGTGAATCGAGCATCACCACACCACGGTAGTACTCGGGCTGGCGCAGCGCGGCATGCAGGTGCAGCACCCCGCCCAGTGAGTGGCCGACACCCCATACCGGCGCGTCCTGCTCAGCCAGATGGTGCAAGAGCTCATCCACCAGTTGCTGCCAATTATCCCCTACAGGGAAACGTGGATCGTGCCCATGCTGGGCCAGGTGGCGAACTTGGTAATCCGGCGCCAGGGCCGCGAACAGCTTGCCATAGGTGGCCGATGGGAAGCCGTTGGCGTGGGCGAAGAAAATCTGCTGCGACATGGCGCCAGGTCCGGAGCGGGAACGAGTGCCCATTGTCCGCACTCGGTAGCCCCTCGGCAACGTCCGGAACGGTCATCGGCAAGGGCGATCAGGTCCTTCTTACCTGACATTTCTACCAGTTTCGCCGCCATTGCTCTCGGCCCACACTCGTGCAGCGTTCTCCACTTCATGCAGGAGCCAATCATGACGACCTACCATCAGCTCAGCGCAATCAGCCGATTGCTGGCCAGCTTGCGCACCTTTGGCCTACAAGACCCCGCGCCGACCCTTCCGCCGCCCCGTATTCCCATCGCCGAAGGTAACGGCGGCATCCGCCTGAAAGATATTTCCGATCCCCAGGTGCCAGTTCGAGTGGTGATCTCCGCCTACCCGCAGATGCAGGTCAACGACAACATCCAGCTGTTCTGGAACAATCGTTTCGTCAATCACGTGCTGGTCAACGCCGGTCACCTTGACCAGGGTAGCGTCACGATCGATGTCCCCAGCCTGGCCATCCAGGACGGCACGCCACCGGTGCATTACCTGGTCACCAGCCCCAATGGCCAGAACACCTACAAATCGCACCCGCTCGACATCCGCGTCAAAACCAATGTGCCCGGCGGCACCGACCCCATCCCGTCCACCCCTGAGGTCAACGAAAACCTGCTCGCCGTGACCGGTGTGCCGGAGCTGATCGACGAGAGTAACGCCGACAGCATCGTCGCCACCGTGCCCCGCTACGAGAACATGACCGAGGGCGACAAGCTGAAACTCAGTTGGGGCGGCTACTTCGTGGAGCAAGCGCTGGCAGCTGACGACGTCGACAAACCGGTGCGCCTCGCGGTCCCTCGCAGGGTCATCGAACAGGCCGGCGCCGGCCCGGTGGTCATCGAGTACGAGATCCGCGACGTCGTCAACAACTGGTCGTTGTGGTCGATCAAGTTCACCCCCGACGTCGAGGTCGGTGACGACCTGCTGCGGGCGCCCGAGGCCCTCGATCTGATCGAGGGTGTGCTGGACCTCGCCGAACTGGGCGAGGCGGACGCACGCGTTCGCGTGCGGGTGTATGCCGACATGGCCGAGGGCGATGTGGTGTCGCTGTCCTGGATCGGCCGACCGCCTACCGGCGGTCCCATCACGCACGACGATGAATTCACGGTCGACCTCGACAGCGATGGGCTGCCTATCGAGTTCCCGGTTCCCAACGCCAAGGTCAAGGCCAGCGCCGGAGGCTCCGTCGCGATCAAATACACCGTTACGTCCAGCCGTGGTGAGCAGCATTCGCGACGCGCCTCGTTCGAGGTGGTCGGCCAGGTGCAGCAGTTACCACAACCCAGCGTCAAGGAAGCCCAGAGCAACGAGTTGGACCCACAGCGCATTCCGGATCTGGGCGCCACGGTCATCATCCTGCCCTACCTGGGGATGGCCAGCGGTGACAAGGTCGAGCTGTTCGTCAGCGCCAGGGATGCCAATGGGGGCCCCTCCTCCCACGACGACAACAAGGACATCACCGGCGGCCAAGTCGACAAGACGGTCGAGTTCATCGTACCCAAAGCCTTCTTCGAGCCCTTGATCAATGGCTCCGTGGACGTCCATTACCGGGTAAACGGTGAAGCGTCCGATAAACTGGAACTTCAGGTCGTGGGCCAAGGCGGTGCGGAACTGGTGGCGCCGAGCGTGATTGGCGTCGTGGAAGGCGTACTGGACCCAGATACTGTGCCAGCAGGCACAAAGGCCATGGTGCCAAACTACCAGGGCAAGGCGGTCGATGACCGAATCATCCTGAGCTGGGCTGGGTTGCCAGGTGCCAGTTACAGCGACTATATCGACGTGAACGCTGCCAACCTGGGCTCACCGATCGGCTTCGATATCGCATATACCCCGTACATCATCGGCAACCTCAACGGCAGCGTGGCCGTCAGTTATCGGGTTACGCGGGCCAGTGGTGGCACAGCGTCTTCGTTGACCCTCCCGGTTCAAGTGCAGCGCCAAGCGGACGAAACGTTAGTCCCACCGACTGTGCTCGAGGCCCCCAACGGCACGCTCGATCCCCTCCAAGCGCTGAATGGTGCCACCGTGCGGGTCGAATACGACGGTATGCTGACCACCCATAACCTGGCGGTAAGCTGGGCCGGGACTAACGATGCCAATACTTGGGAAAGCACCCCGAAGCCTGGCAGTGCATTCGGTTATGTCGACTTCCCGGTACCCGTCAGCGTGGTGGCGGCCAGCCAAGGCAAGAGCATCACAGTGATGTATGCGGTTGAGCGTAATGACTCGCCAGAAGGGTCGCTACCGCTGGAACTGCTGGTCAATGAACTGACGCTGAAGGATTTGCCTGAGCCTGTCGTTCCGCAAGCGAACCAGGACACGCGTGTGCTGGCGCTCGAGAGCCTCATAGGCGACGCGTCGGTTACGGTGGCGCCTTGGCCGCTGATTGCCGAGAGACAACGTGTCTGGATCAAGATCGAGGGCACCTTGGAAAACGGCTCGGCGCATACGTTCTATCCGGCCAATGGTGTATCCGTCACCGCCGAGCAGGTCAGTCAAGGCATGGATATCTCTGTTCCGCGGACAGAGCTGGAAAAGCTCAAGCATGCAGCTGACATGACCGTAACGACATTGGTGGCGTTCGATCAGACTGGTAACGAAGCACTGGCGACCGAGTTCCGACCAGCGTCCTATAAGCTTGAAAAGCTTGACGTCGTCACCCCCACCATCGACTCGGTGAAGGACGATGCAGGCAACACCGTAGCGAAAGGCGGCTCAACCACCTCGACAACGCTCGTGCTCACGGGCAAGGCCTCAATCCGTCAACAGGTTCAGATTCTCGACGGCGCGAACGTCAAACAGACCGTGCCGACCGATGCCAATGGCAACTGGACGAGCACGCTGACCAGCCTTAGCACAGCCAATCACAGCTTCACCGCCAAAGCACTGTATGCCAGCAACCCAGTTTCTGCTGCTTGGGCCGTGACAGTGCTGCCCAAACTAGACTTTGGCAGCGATTACACCTTCACCGCGAGCCAGTACGTTATCGATAAGACCAAGAAACCGGCGCACCCTCCCTTGGGCGCCAAATTCACACGTGCTGCACAAGGAGGAGCCCCGCCTTACACGTACACGTCGGCCGATACCTCGATCGCCTCTGTCAACTCAACCTCCGGCCAGGTGACGGTATGGAAGAATGGCACCGTGAGAATGAGCGTCACCGACAGCAAACAAAACCAAGCCCACTATGATTTGCGGGTGTCCAATGTCAAAACGGTGCAGTACATCGGTCAGCGAAACGACTGGACTGCGGCGAGTCAGTACGCACGACAAGCTGGCGGACAATTGCCCACCAAAGTAGACATACAAGCGCTCTACAACATTTACAGTCAAGAGAATGCCGATGTCGCAACGTTACTCAACTGGACGTTGGCCAAAAATCACCCCACCATCCCATTCGGCGTCTGGTTAATAGACAATGCAGGGGGCAGTAACTATTGGTTCATGAATGTCTGTAACGTAAGGACTCATGATGGAAACTTTCAGTCCTACGGCCCCAGCACTGCCCAGCGCCCGATCTTGGTGATGAAAACCTAGCGAGCAAAGTGAACCTTGCTACGGCTCTGAACGATCCGTAGCGAGGTTTTCAAGCCACGTGATGCAAACGGCGCAAGGTCATCTGCGCTGCCAGCGGCCATTGCCCCTCAAGCTCCGCGAGGCTCGCCGTGCTCATCGGCGCCGGCTGCTGCAGATGGCCCTGCTCCAACATCCCCACCAACGCCCCCACCAGCGGCTGGTGACTGACCAGCAGCACATGCTCCAGCCCCAGCCGTTCGATCTCGCCGATAACCTGTTGCACATCGCTTTCCGGCGTCAGCCACGGCACGGTGCGCACCGGTTCGGCGAAACCAAGGGTGTCATGCACCAAGGCAGCGGTCTGCTGCGCCCGCACATAAGGGCTGGCGATGATCGCCTGCAGCGGCTGGCCGAGCAGGTGCGCGGCACTGTGCAGCACTTGCTCGCGGCCATGGCTGGTCAGGCGGCGTTCGGCATCGGTATTCGCGCGCGGCTCTGCCTCGCCGTGGCGCAGCACCCACAGCTTCACAGCTTGGGTTCCTCGTCACGCACCGGGTGCGGCGCCGGAGCCACGGCATGCGGCGCTTCGCCTTCCGGGGCACGTGGCGCCGGCCAGTCGGCGAATGGCCAGGGCTTCTGGTCGCTGTGGAAGCTGCCGAAACGGCCGATCTGTGCCAGGTACTGGCTGAGGCTGTCGCCGAAGTTCATCAGGCCGGCGCTTGGCGCGCCGTACACCAGGCGGTAGATGAGCTGGACCAGCACCAGGCCGCCCAGCAGCAGCTCGGCCAGTTGCCAGACCACCACGAACACCAGCATCCACAGCACCCGTAGGATGATGGACTCGCGCTGGGCCCGTTCAGGGGTATCGTTCATGTGCTGCTCCTTGGCTCAGTTGAAACCGCTGGTGGAAATGAAATCGACGTCGGTCTTGGGCTCTGCGCGCATCAGGTGCTCGATCACCTGGTCGAGCGTGCGGCCCTCGAACAGGATGGCATGCAGGCCGGCGACCAGGGGCATGTACACCTGCACCTCCTGGGCCTTGGCCTTGAGCACCTTGAGGGTATTGACCCCTTCGGCCACCTCGCCCAGGCGGCTGACTGCCTCGTCCAGGGTCAGGCCCTGGCCCAGGGCATGGCCGACCTGGTAGTTGCGGCTCTTGGGCGAAGAGCAGGTGACGATCAGGTCGCCGACCCCGGCCAGGCCCAGGAAGGTCATGGGGTTGGCCCCCAGGCTCACGGCGAAGCGGGTCATCTCGGCCAGGGCGCGGGTGATCAGCATGCTCTTGGTGTTCTCGCCCATGCCCAGGGCCACCGCCATGCCGGCGATGATCGCGTAAACGTTCTTAAGCGCACCGCCCAGCTCGACGCCGAAACGGTCGGCACTGGCATAGACACGGAAGGTACGCCCGTGCAGCACCGCCTGCACCTGCTGGCACAGGCCTTCGTCGGCACTGGCGACCACGGTGGCGGTGAGCGCGTGCTCGGCGATCTCGCGGGCCAGGTTCGGCCCCGACAACACGCCGATGCGCGCCTCGGGGGCGATTTCCTCGAGGATCTGGCTCATCAGCTTGAACGTGTGTGCCTCTATGCCCTTGGTCAGGCTGACCAGGCACTTGCCGCGCAGCAGCTCGGCATGCGGCGCCAGCACGCTGCGCAATGCGCTCGAGGGCAATGCGACGAACACCAGGTCGCTGGCCTGCAGGGTAGCGAGCAGGTCGTTGACCGGCTCGACCCCATCGTGCACGCGGATGCCCTTGAGGTAGCGCGGGTTCTCACGGTTGACGCGCATCGCCTCCGCTTGCGCCGGGTCGCGCATCCACTGGCGTACCGGCACGCCATTTTCGGCCAGCAGGTTCGCCACGGCGGTGCCGAAGCTGCCGCCACCCAGAACTGCAACAGGTTGCTGTTCAGTCATATCCAATCCGTTAAAGCCAAAAGTTAAATGGCGACCGCTGCATTATACGGGTCACTTGCCACAGGGCCAGTGTTGGGCTGTCAGGGGTTGGCCACAAGATTTTTGTCGACTGCCAGGTCGACCAGCGCTCGATCTAAGCCACCCCACACATTTCAAGCCGAACACTGGCAAAACCTCCACCGTCAGTTAACATGCCTGACTCATTATCGAAACAAGGCCGTACCGTGTTGCCTGGCACGCCCCCGTACCCTCGCCTGCTGTTGTTGACCGCGTTGCTCGGCGGCTCGGCCATGGCCGACGACCTGTTCATCGACAACACCGACCTGCCCCAGGTTCTGACCGCCACGCGCCTGAAACAATCCCCGGCAGCGGTGCCAGGCAGCATGACCGTGCTCGACAGCGAGCTGATCCGCGCCAGTGGCGCCCGGGATATCCCCGAGCTGCTGCGCCTGGTCCCGGGCATGATGATCGGCTACGGCGCCGGCAACCAGCCCACGGTCAACTACCACGGCAGCAACGTCAACGAAGCCCGGCGCATGCAGGTGCTGATCGACGGCCGCTCGGTGTACCGGGCGGGCCTTGCTACCGTGGACTGGAGCGACATTCCGGTGGCGCTGGAGGACATCGAGCGCATCGAGGTGTTTCGCGGCCCCAACACCGTCAGCTACGGCGCCAACGCCCTGATGGCGGTAGTCAACATCCTCACCCGCAACCCGGCCGACAGCCACGGCACGCGGATGAAGATGACCCGCGGCCAGGATGGCATCAACGACTACTACCTCAGCCACGGTTTCGGCTGGGACGGCGGCGACCTGCGCCTGTCGGTCTCGGGCCAGCAGGACGACGGTTTCGACCACGACCAGTTCGGCAACGACTACCGCGACAGCCGCCGCCTCAACCGCTTCAACCTGAGCGTCAGCCACACCCTGGCCCCCGACCAGACGCTGGAATGGCAGCTGGCCGCCAAGGAAGGCAGCAACCAACGCCCCTACTACTACCAGCCGGTGTTCGGCAGCTACCAGGCTGGCAACGACGCCGACGTCAACGCCAAGGACTACGCCGGGTCGGTACGCTGGAACATCGACTTCAACCCCGAGCACAGCCTTTATGTGCAGGGCTCGGCGCAGCACTTCGACCGCCAGCAGGTATGGCGCGCCTGCGATGCCGCGCTCGCGTTCAGCCCGGAGCTGACCCGGCTGTGGCAGATGAACCCCAACCTCGCTGAAAAGGTCGCCCGCAATGCCAGTGCGCCGCCTGCCGGGGCCAACCCTGCCGAGCAGGCGCTGATCAACGCGATCAGCCAGCAGTGGAACAACCCAGGCGGCGCCCTGAATGGCAAGCAGACCATCTGTGGCGACGTCGACCAGAGCACCCGCGAAACCCGCTACGACCTGGAAGTGCAGGACACCCTCAGCCTGACCGACAGCTTGCGGCTGGTCAGCGGCATGAACTACCGCTATGACCGCGCCGACTCGCAGACCTACTTCAACGGCAGCATCGACGACCAGACCTGGCGCCTGTTCGGCCAGCTGGAGTGGCGCGCCGACGAACACTGGATCGTCCAGGGCGGCGCGATGTTCGAGGATTCGCGCCTGTCCGGCAGTTCGCTGACGCCACGCATGGCCGTGAACTACCTCATCACCCCGCGTCATGGCCTGCGCGCGGTCTACTCCGAAGCGATCCGCTCGCCGGACATGTTCGAGAACAACGTCAACTGGAGCTACACGGTCAAGAACCTCACGCCCAACCTGTATGGCCTGCGAGATGGCCAATACTTCGTCAAGACCCGAGGCCCGGGCGACCTCGAACAGGAACGCATGCGCTCGCGCGAACTGGGTTACAACGGCTCGTTCAGCGACATCGACCTGAACATGGATGTAAAGCTGTTCTACGACGAGATCACAGGAATGATCAGCGAGCCCCTGAAGAACAACCAGTACATTGCCAGCAATGCCAACAAGGCCCGTTTCACTGGCAGCGAAGCCCAGCTGGACTGGCGGGCAACGCGGCGCGACCGCTTGCGCCTGACCTACGCCTACGTCGATGCCTGGGCCAGCAACCCTGCCGACAGCCGCCTCACCGCCCGCAACAGCGGCTCGGCCGGGTGGATGCGCGAGTGGGGCGACAACTGGTCGAGCGGGTTGTTCTACTACGGCGACGACGCCCTCAACGGCTACCGCTACGAACGCCTCGACCTGCGCGTGGCCAAACGCTTTCGTATCCAGGGCAGCAACCTCGAGCTGGCTGCGCTGTGGCAGCAACGCCTGGACGACGAGCCGACCACGCTGGTGCAGAACCGCTACGACAGCCGCCACCGCCTGAGCGTCAGCGCGGAGCTGGAATTCTGATGGTGCGCCTGCTGCACCTGCTGCTGTTCTGCCTGTGGCCCCTGGGCACGTTGTCGGCCAGCGAAATCCTCCTGGTCGGTGGCGAGGACCAACCCGGCATCCGCAGCTTCGTCACGGCGCTGGCCGATCGACGCCAGCACGACCAGGTGCGTTTCCTGTCGCTGAGCGAGTTGCCACGCCCCAGCCAGCTCAAGGCCGACACGCGCCTGGTGCTGCTGGACAACGCGGCCCTGGAGTGGCGCCTGGGCGAAAACGCCGGGCCGCCCGCCCTGGCCATGCGCATCAGCCGGGTACAGGCGCAGCAACGCCTGGGAAAGTCGCGCCCCGGGCACCTGACCCTGCTGTGGAGCGACCCGCCCCTGGCACGGCAGTTACGCCTGACCCACTACCTGCTGCCGCAGGCCCAGCGCGTCGGTGTGCTATATGGCGAGCATAGCCAGTTCCTGCTCGACGAACTGCGCCAGGCCGCACGGCCGCTGGGCCTGGAAATCATCGCCCAGGACTGGCCAGACCTGCGTGACAGCCGCCCGCTGCAGAACCTGCTGGCCAGCAGCGACGTACTGCTGGGCCTCGACGACCCCGACCTGTACAACTCCAAGACGGCAAAAAACCTCCTGCTCAGCAGCTACAGCCGGCAGATGGCGCTGATCGGCCCGAACGTCGGCTTCGTCCGTGCAGGGGCCCTGGCCAGCACCTACAGCGATCAAGAGGACTGGCTGGCGGTGCTTGACCGGCTGCTCGACCAACCCCCGGCACGCTGGCCGCGCAGCCTCTACCCGTCGCACTTCGGTGTCAGCGGCAACCAGCAGGTCGCCCGCGCCCTGGGCCTGGAGCCAATCGATCCGAACGCCGCCGCCCAGGCCCTGGCCGAAGGAGCCCCCCTGCCATGAACAAGCGCCTGAGCTGGGATATCCATACCCGCACCCAGATCATCAGCCTGGGCCCTGCGCTGCTGCTGACCCTGCTGCTGATCAGCTTTTTCACCTTCGTGCGCATCCAGGACTTGCGCCAGGAGCTCAAGCACACCGGGCAACTGATCGCCAACCAGCTGGCGCCGGCATCTGAGTACGGGGTGATCTCGGGCAACAATGAAGTACTGGAAGGCTTGATGCGCGCCACCCTGAGCATCCCCCACGTGCGCTTCCTGGAGGTACAGGACGGTCGCAACCACATTCTGGTGTACGTCGAGCAGTCCAACGAGAGCGCCAACCGCTCGCAACGCGTCGAAGTGTTCCAGGCACCGATCCGCCTCCAGCAGATCCGCCTAGACAGCGACTTCCTGCAGCAGAGCAAGACACCGACGCCGGCCATCGGCGACGACTACCTGGGCCGGGTGATCGTCGGCATGTCCGATGATGCATTCAGCCAGCGCCAGCAGGAAATCGTCATCAAGGCCGGCATCCTCGCCCTCTTCGCCCTGCTGTTCACCTTCCTGCTGGCCCGCCGCCTGGCCCTGAGCCTGGCCAAGCCGATCAGCGACATGGGCCATGCGGTCAAGGCGATCCAGCAGGGCGAGTACAAGACCCCGGTGCCGGTGGTCGACGACAGCGAACTGGGCCATCTGGCGCGGCACATCAATAACCTCGCCAATGCCCTGGAGCAGGCCAGCGCCGAGCAGAAACAGGCCATGGCGCAGTTGATCCAGGCGCGCGAGGAAGCCGAGCAGGCCAACCGCGCCAAATCCGAGTTCCTGGCCATGATGAGCCATGAGCTGCGCACACCGATGAACGGTGTGCTGGGCATGCTGCAACTGCTCGAAACCACCCAGCTGACCAGCGAGCAGGCCGACTATGCGGCAGTGGCCAGCGAATCGACCGGGCACCTGCTCAAGGTGATCAACGACATTCTCGATTTCTCGCGGATCGAACGCACGACCCTTGAGTTCGAGCATATCGACTTCGACCTCGGCGAACTGATCGCCAACAGCGTGCAGTCGTTCCAGCACAGCGCCCAACAGCGCGGCCTGGGCCTTTACCTGCAGCTGCCGACCGACGAGGCGCAGCCCAAGGTGGTCGGTGACCCGACGCGGATCCGCCAGATCCTGCTGAACCTGATCGGCAACGCGCTCAAGTTCACCGAGCGAGGCCAGGTGGAGGTAGAGGCGCACTGGCAGTTGCTCGATCGCCAATTGCTATGGTTCACCTGTAGCGTGCGCGACACCGGAATCGGCATCGATGGCGAGCGTCTGGAAATGATGTTCGTCGCCTTCCAGCAGGCCGACAGCTCGATCTCGCGCCGCTACGGCGGTACCGGCCTGGGCCTGTCGATCGCGCGGACCCTGGCCGAGCGCATGGGTGGCAAGCTACGGGGCGAGAGCCGCGAAGGCCTGGGTTCGACCTTCACCCTGGAAATCCCCCTGCCCCTGGCCAACCTCACGCCTGCCCCACTGCCCCTCGCCACGCCAGGCGCGTGGGCGATGGCTGAGCACGGCCCGGTGCTGCTGGTGGAGGACAACCCGGTCAACCAGAGCGTGATCGAGGCCATGCTGCGTAGCCTGGGCCTGCAGGTGCAGGTGGCCCAGGACGGCCTCGAAGCGGTCGAGCGAGTCGGCCAGCAGCGTTTTGCCGCAGTACTGATGGACTGCCGCCTGCCGCACATGGACGGCTACGAGGCTACGCGGCGCATCCGTCAGCTGCCAGGCTGCAGCGCGCTACCGATCATCGCCCTGACCGCCAATGCGCTGGAGGGCGATCGGGAACGCTGCATGGCCGCCGGCATGAGCGATTACCTGAGCAAACCCTTCCGCCGCACGGAGTTGCAGCGGATACTGCAACGCTGGCTACCTGCCCAGGCAGCGCCGGCTGGCGATAAATGATAAAGTGCGACAGTCTTAAAGACTGGACAGGACCCAATTCGGCCCTGAAAATAGACGTTTCAGTGCACACCTGTACTTCTTTCGCCAGGTGCGCTGTGACTTTCACCACAACGCAATAGTCTACCTGTAGGCTGCCGCCCCGGGCTGATATGCACTCCGGGCCGGCCGGGAAGATTCATCCCCTGCCACAGGGGGTTATTGAGGAGCTCGCATGACCAAACAACACGCCTTTACTCGGGAAGACCTGCTGCGCTGCAGTCGCGGTGAGCTGTTCGGCCCAGGTAATGCGCAACTGCCCGCCCCGAACATGCTGATGGTCGATCGCATCACCCACATCAGCGAGGAAGGCGGCAAGTACGGCAAAGGTGAATTGGTCGCCGAGCTGGATATCACCCCGGACCTGTGGTTCTTCGCCTGCCACTTCGAGGGCGACCCGGTGATGCCAGGCTGCCTGGGCCTCGATGCCATGTGGCAGCTGGTCGGTTTCTTCCTCGGCTGGCAGGGCCTGCCAGGCCGCGGTCGTGCGCTGGGTTCGGGCGAAGTGAAATTCTTTGGCCAGGTACTGCCCACCGCCAAGAAAGTCACCTACAACATTCACATCAAGCGCGTCCTGAAGGGCAAGCTGAACATGGCCATCGCCGAT
This sequence comes from Pseudomonas sp. S31, assembly GCF_016648105.1. Classification (GTDB taxonomy): domain Bacteria; phylum Pseudomonadota; class Gammaproteobacteria; order Pseudomonadales; family Pseudomonadaceae; genus Aquipseudomonas. The sequence goes on from NZ_JACVVE010000029.1 coordinate 35,735, forward strand.
GGCTCGGTCAGCGTCGATGGCCGCGAGATCTACACTGCCGAAGGCCTGCGGGTCGGCGTGTTCACCTCCACTGACAATTTCTAAGGGTTATTCGCATGCGCCGCGTCGTTATCACTGGTCTGGGCATCGTTTCGTGCCTGGGCAATGACAAAGCTACCGTCACCGAAAACCTGCGCAACAGCCGTCCGGGTATCCGTTACAACCCGGAATACAAGGAACAGGGGCTGCGTAGCCAGGTTTCCGGCTCCATCGACCTCAACCTCGAAGAACTGATCGACCGCAAGGTCTACCGCTTCGTCGGCCACGCCGCTGCCTACGCCTACCTGGCGATGCAGGACGCGATCAAGGACGCCGGCCTGAGCGAAGAGCAGGTTTCCAACCCACGTACCGGCCTGGTGGCTGGCTCCGGCGGCGCCTCGACCCTGAACCAGATGGAAGCGCTGGATACCCTGCGCGAAAAAGGCGTCAAGCGTGTCGGCCCGTACCGCGTAACCCGCACCATGGGCAGCACCGTGTCGGCGTGCCTGGCCACTCCGTTCAAGATCAAGGGCCTGAACTACTCGATCTCGTCGGCCTGCGCCACCTCGGCACACTGCATCGGCACCGCCCTGGAGCAGATCCAGTGGGGCAAGCAGGACATCGTCTTCGCCGGTGGCGGTGAAGAAGAGCACTGGAGCCAGTCGTTCCTGTTCGACGCCATGGGCGCCCTGTCGACCAAGCGCAACGAAACCCCGGAGCTGGCCTCGCGTGCCTACGACGCCGACCGTGATGGCTTCGTCATCGCCGGCGGTGGCGGCATGGTCGTGGTCGAGGAGCTGGAACACGCCCTCGCCCGCGGCGCCAAGATCTACGCCGAGATCGTCGGCTACGGCGCGACCTCCGACGGCTACGACATGGTCGCCCCGAGCGGCGAAGGTGCCATTCGCTGCATGCAGCAGGCGCTGTCCACCGTCGACACCCCGATCGACTACCTGAACACCCACGGCACCTCGACCCCGGTCGGCGACGTTGCCGAGATCAAGGGTGTTCGCGCAGTGTTTGGCGACAAGGCACCGAAGATCAGCTCGACCAAGAGCCTGTCGGGCCACTCGCTGGGTGCTGCCGGCGTACACGAGGCGATCTACTGCCTGCTGATGATGGAGAACAACTTCATCGCCGGTTCCGCCAACATCGACGAACTGGACCCGGAGGTCGCCGACCTGCCGATCCTGCGCAAGACCGAAGAAAACGCCAAGATCGACACGGTCATGAGCAACAGCTTCGGCTTCGGCGGCACCAATGCCACCCTGGTGCTCAAGCGCTGGGAAGGCAAGTAAGACGCTGCTGCGGTAATCGAAAACGCCCCGACTGGTTCGGGGCGTTTTTATTTGTGTTGCCTGTGCCCCGCGAAGAGGCCGGCACAGGCAACTACCGGATTTTGGGCAACACCGCCAGAAAATTATCTCTGGCCACCTTCCTGGCCACTGCCTCCGGCAAGGCATCCAGAAACGGCTTGAACCCGTGCATCTGTTCACCCAGGCTGGAGAACTTGCCTACCACATCCGACCCCAGCATGAAGCGCTCGGGGTGCTTCTCGACCAACGCCAGCCATGCCTTGCGAGGCACACCCTGCTCATCCAGCAGGTACGGCTCGAGCATGCTCCATGACAAATCGATATACAGGTTCGGGTAATCCTCCAGAAGCCGTGTCAGCACCGGCAGCAGGAAGTCCATCTGCGTCTGGTGCCGGTGGATCTCCATGCTGCTGCCGGCATGCGCCCAGATGAAACGGGTATGCGGATGGTTGCGCAGCGGCTCCTCGATCTCGGCCAGGTACAATGGGTTGCGCTCACGCTTGGAGGTGATGTTGGAGTGCAACAGCACAGGCAGGTCGCGCTCGGCCGCCAGGTGATAGATCCGCGTCATCGCCTCGTTGTTGGCCCGCGGCGTGTCCCCGCTGGTCAGCGCCGTCAGGTCGTCGTGGCGGGTAAATACCTCGCCGATGCCCTGCCATAGCCCAGGATTGAGGTCGAGCATGCGCTCGATATGGTTGGCAGCATTCTTGTCCACCGGATTGAACCCGGACAGGAACGGATGGAAACGCTTGCGTTGTTCGGCAGGCAGCTGCCCCAGAGCTGCAGCCACATACACATCGGTGGCGCTGTACCAGTAGGCGTCGGCATCGTCGCCCGCGTAATAGCGCGGGCGCTTGGGCTCGTCCTCATGCCATTTCTTGGCCACCGGAATGCCAGAGATCATCGATTGCTCGACCCCCGCCGCATCCATGGCCGCGATAAGCGCCGGCATACCTTCGCTTTCCTGGAAGAAATCCACGTAGTGCAAGTGGGCGTCGCTGTAGCGGTACTCACGGGCCTGCGCGGCCTGGCACAGCCCTGCGCACAACAACAGGCTGGCCAGTGCTTTGACGATCATCGGGCAATTTCCTTATGCGGGTATGAAAAGGGTAGACCGACCGTCAAGCGCAGCGGTTCAGCATTGCCAGGCAACCCGCTATGCTGGGTGCATTTCCTCCCAGCCTGGAGACCGTCATGAGCAGCCCCCTGGTCATTCGCCCTCGCGCCGAGTCGGTCGAGGGCCAGCCGATCCTGCGCCCGTTGCCCTCGGCCCAGTGCCGTAGTGTCGGGCCGTTCGTGTTCTTCGACCACATGCTCGAAACCGGCTATGCCCCCGGCAGCGGCATGGACATCCGCCAGCACCCGCACATTGGCCTGTCCACGCTGACCTACCTGTTCGAGGGCGTCATCCAGCACAAGGACAGCCTGGGTTCCGACCAGCGCGTGCTGCCCGGTGACGTCAGCTGGATGACTGCCGGACGCGGCGTGGCGCATGTCGAGCGCACACCGGTCGATGCCGTTGCCCAGGGCTCGCGGCTGCATGGCCTGCAGGTATGGCTGGCATCGCCGCGCGAGGCCGAGCAGGGTGAGCCCAGCTACAGCCATCACCCTGCCGCCAGCTTGCCGGTGAGCGACAATCTGGGGGTACGCATCTGCATGATCGCCGGCAGTGGCTTCTGCCTGGAGTCGCCCGTGCCGGTGCTCTCCCCTACCCTGTATGCCCACGTGCAGATGCAACCGGCGACCACCTTGCTGGTGCCGAACGAGCATGCGCAGCGGGCATTGTATCTGCTCGATGGGGAGCTGCTGATGGACGACGAGCAGGTCGAGCCTTGCAGCCTGATCGTGCTGCCAGAGGGGCAAGAAGTCACGCTGTATGCGGATGATGACTGCCAGCTGGTACTGATTGGCGGTGCGCCGCTGGATGGGCCGAGGCGGATGAACTGGAATTTCGTGGCCAGTGATCCTGAGGTGATCGAACAGGCTCGGGTCCGGTGGGCGGCGGGGGACTGGCCGGTAGTGCCGGGGGAAAGCGCGAGGATCGAGCTGCCACGCTAGAGGGGCCGCTTTGCGGCCCTTCGCGGCGCAAGGCCGCTCCTACAGGGCGTTGCGCAGCCTGTGCCACGGGCCTGCAGGAGCGGCCTTGCGCCGCGATGGACTGCGAAGCAGTCCCCCACAATCAACGCTGGAACACTTCACCAAGCAGATTGTGCATCGAACGGAAGGCCCGCTCGGACGTACGGCGATCGTATTGCATCTTGCCCGGCACGTTGGCGTTCGGGTCAGTGAACGAATGCACCGCACCGCCGTAGCTGAGCAGTTGCCAGTCGACCTTGGCGGCATTCATCTCGTCCTCGAAGGCCGGCAGTTGCTCCTTCGGCACCAGCGGATCGGCAGCGCCGTGCAGCACCAGCACCGAGCCCTTGATTCGCTTGGCGTCTTCGGGGTTCGGCGTATCCAGAGTCCCGTGGAACGATACCGCCGCCTTCAGGTCGGCGCCGGTACGCGCCAGCTCCAGCGCACAGCAACCGCCGAAGCAGAAACCGAACGCAGCGACCTTGCCCGGCTCGAGCAACGCCTTGGACTGCCCCAGCAACTGCGACAGGGCCTCCTGCATGCGCTTGCGCAGCTCGGCACGGTCATTTTTCAACGGCATCATCGCCGCCCCTGCTTCGTCGCCATTGGACGGACGCACACCCTGCCCGTAGAGGTCGGCAATCAGTACCACGTAACCCTTCTCGGCCACTTCCTTGGCGATGCGCTCGGCGCCCTCGCTAATGCCCATCCAGTTCGGGGCCATCACCAGGCCTGGGCGGTTCAGCGCACCTGGCTCATAGACCAGACGGCTTTCATAGGTCCTGCCGGACAGGTGATAGACCAACGATTCGACGATTACCTTGCTCATCAAGCACTCCTTAGGCACTTTTCATTCAAACGCCGTCATGAAAAAAGCCCGCCGAAGCGGGCTTTCCATCACATCAACTCAAGCAGACAGCTCGACCAACAGCTTGTTCAGGCGACGAACGTAGGCCGCCGGGTCCTTCAGGCTGTCACCGGCCGCCAGGGCCGCCTGGTCGAAGAGGATGTGCGACAGTTCGGCGAAGCGGTCTTCGCTCTGCTCGTTGTTCAGCTTCTCGATCAGCGGGTGGGTCGGGTTGAATTCGAAGATCGGCTTGGAGTCCGGCACCTTCTGCCCGCTGGCTTCGAGAATCTGGCGCATCTGCACGCCCAGGTCCTGCTCGCCGATCGCCAGGATCGCCGGCGAGTCGGTCAGGCGGTGGGAAACACGCACCTCGGCGACGCTGTCACCCAGCGCACCCTTGAGGCGCTCGACCAGGCCTTCCTTGTCCTTGGCGACTTCTTCCTGGGCCTTCTTATCTTCCTCGGAGTCGAGGTTGCCAAGGTCCAGATCGCCGCGGGCGACGTCGACGAACTGCTTGCCGTCGAACTCGCTCAGGTAGCTCATCAGCCACTCGTCGATACGGTCGGTCAGCAGCAGGACCTCGATGCCTTTCTTGCGGAAAACCTCCAGGTGCGGGCTGTTCTTGACCTGCGCGTAGGACTCGCCGGTGAGGTAGTAGATCTTGTCCTGGCCTTCCTTGGCACGGGCCAGGTAGTCGGCCAGGGCGACGCTCTGCTCGCCGCTGTCGTCCTGGGTGGAGGCGAAGCGCAGCAGACCGGCGATCTTCTCCTTGTTGGCGAAGTCTTCGGCCGGGCCTTCCTTCAGCACCTGGCCGAAGTTCCTCCAGAAGCCCTTGTACTGCTCTGGCTCGTTCTTCGCCAGCTTCTCCAGCATGTCCAGCACGCGCTTGGTCAACGCGGTCTTCATCGAATCGATGACCGGGTCCTTCTGCAGGATCTCGCGGGACACGTTCAGCGACAGGTCGTTGGAGTCGACCACACCCTTGATGAAGCGCAGGTACAGCGGCAGGAACGACTCGGCCTGGTCCATGATGAACACACGCTGCACGTACAGCTTCAGGCCGCGTGGCGCTTCGCGCTGGTACAGGTCGAACGGCGCCCGGCCCGGCACGTACAGCAGCGAGCTGTATTCGAGCTTGCCCTCGACCTTGTTGTGGCTCCAGGCCAGCGGGTTTTCGAAATCATGGCCGATGTGCTTGTAGAACTCCTGGTATTCCTCGTCCTTGATCTCGGTACGCGGACGGGTCCACAGCGCACTGGCGCGGTTGACGGTTTCCCACTCCAGCGCGGGTTGCTCCTCGCCTTCGGCGGCGGCTTGCTCTTTCGGCAGCTGGATCGGCAGGGCGATATGGTCAGAGTACTTCTTGACCACGTTGCGCAGGCGCCAGCCATCGGCGAACTCCTGCTCGTCCTTCTTCAGGTGCAGGACGATGCGCGTGCCGCGTTGCGGCTTGTCGATGGTGGCGACTTCGAACTCACCCTCGCCCTTGGACGACCAGTGCACGCCTTCGGACGCCGGCTGGCCGGCACGGCGGCTGTACACGTCGACCTTGTCGGCGACGATGAAGGCCGAGTAGAAGCCCACGCCGAACTGGCCGATCAGGTGCGAGTCCTTCTTCTGGTCACCGGTCAGGTTCTTCATGAAGTCGGCGGTGCCGGACTTGGCGATGGTACCCAGGTGGGCGATGACGTCCTCACGGCTCATGCCGATGCCGTTGTCCTCGAGGGTCACGGTACCGGCTTCCTTGTCGAAGCTCAGGCGGATCTTCAGGTCGGCGTCACCCTCGAACAGTTCCGGCTTTGCCAGGGCCTCGAAGCGCAGCTTGTCGGAGGCGTCGGAAGCGTTGGAGATCAGCTCGCGGAGGAAGATCTCCTTGTTCGAGTACAGGGAATGGATCATGAGGTGCAGCAGTTGCTTCACCTCGGTCTGGAAGCCCAGGGTTTCTTTTTGAGTCTCCACACTCATGGTCTTCAAAACTCCGATCTGATGGCAGTTATCGCCTGGCGGCCCCACTGGCCTGCTTTAACGGCGGGATGTCATGCAGATGGGGGCAGCCCCGACGATTTCAAGGGCTTTTCCGGCTCGACCTTGAAATGCGCCCGCGCCGTGGCGATGGGCGCACCGGGGTCGGCCTGCCAGGCAGTGACCGCGACATTGGTCACGCGCCGCCCCTGGCGCCACAGCTGGCAGCGGGCATAGGTGTCGCGCAGGTGGCCCGCACGCAGGTAATCGATGGAGAAATCGATGATCTTCGGAATGCTCGCGCTGTCGCTGTAGATCAACAGATACAGCGCGGCGCTGAGTTCCATGAAGCCCGCGATCACCCCGCCATGCAGAGCGGGCAGCAGGGGGTTGCCGATATTGTCCTGGCTGGCCGGAAGGCGGAACAGCAGGTCGTCGCCCTGGCGTTCGCATTCGATGCCGATCAGCCCGGCATAGGGGATCAACGCCAGCAATGGCTGGTAGTCCCCCTCGGCGTGGGCTTCGCTGAGCTGCTGGCGCACATCTGCGGGAATCATGCCTCGCCCTCCTCGAGCCGCGAGCCGAAGTCGATGCCGCCACGCACGTCATGACCCAGGCGCATGAAGGTCCCGACCACCTGGCAGATCGGCCGCGCCGGGTCGTCCTGGTATGCACTACCGCGGGTGAAGATCACATCGCGCGTCACCCGGTAGCATTGGGCATGGCCGAAGATGTCCTTGCCCTGCTCCGCCGGGTGCATGTAGTCGATACGCAGGTCCAGGGTCGGGCACACCTCGAAGCGCGGCAGCGCGCACAGCGTGGCCATGCCACAGGTGGTATCGAGCAGCGTGGTGAGTGCACCGCCATGTACCGCACCGGTCTGCGGATTACCTACGATCCGCTGCGACCAAGGCAGGATCAGCGTCATCCCTTCGGCATCGGCGTGGGTCACACGCATTTGCAATATCTGGCAGTGTTTCAGTGCGCCCAGGAAGCGCTCGGCCATGGCCATCAAACTTGTACTATTCATGCGGACACTTCCATGATGCGTTCCACCCTGCAAACGAAGCGGCATAAAACCCGTAAAAAGTCTATGTAGGATAGGCCTTTATATATTTGTAATTTTTCCGGAACTTCTGTCGTACCCTAGAGCTCCAAGGAACAAGTCAACTATTCCACCAAGGAGAGACACCCCCATGCGTAAACCTTTTGCTTTTGCTCTGATGCTGGCCGCTGCCATGGGCCTGGCCGCTTGCGATAAAGCGAGCGAAGACAAAGCCCAGGACGCACAGCAACACGCCGAGCAGGCCCAAGAGAAAGCGGGTGAAGCTCAGGATAAAATGAACGAGGCTGCCAAGGAAAACGCCGAAGCCGCCAAAGACCAGGCTGAAGCCGAGCAGAAGGCTGCCGAAGAAGCCGCTCCGGCGACTCCAGCCCCGGAAACTGCCCCTGCCGAGCCGGCCAAGCAGTAATTCCAGCGGTATGAAAAACCCGACTTCGGTCGGGTTTTTTTGTACCTGCGATTAATCGATTAAACGTTTCAGGCGTTGCCGTTGGCGCTATCGCGAGTCGCTTCCGGCACATATTCGGTGGGCGTGAACACCATCACTTCCAATACATCTGAATGGAACTCGCGGCGATACAGAATCAACACGACGCCGACACTCACCGCCATGAACAGCCAGGGGCTGATGAACCAGGTCAACATGGCCATGCCAAAGTAATAAGAGCGCAGGCCGAAGTTGAACTGGTTGGCCGCCAGTGATAACACCCGTGCCGCCCGCGAGGCGAAGGCCTTGCGCTCCAGTTCATTGACCAGGCGCTCGCCGATCATTGGCGCAGAGCCCACCAGCACTGCGGCGAAGTTGTATTGGCGCATGCACCAGCTGAAGGTGAAGAACGCGTAGACGAACACCATGGCCAGGCACAGCAGCTTGATCTCCGACATGCCCTGCGAGGCCTGCTGCACCAGCGGCAGATCCGCCAACAGCGACAGCGCGCGGTCCGAGGCACCTAGCACGGTAAGGATGCCAGCCAGGATGATCAGCGTGCTGGAGGCGAAGAACGAGGCGTTGCGCTCGAGGTTGCCGATCACGCTGGCGTCGGCGATGCGGTTGTCGCGCAGCAGCATGCGACGCATCCAGTCTTCCCGGTACAGGTGCAGGACACTGGCCAGGCACGCGGTGTCGCGCCCCTTCCAGATGGCGTAGCGGGTGTAGCCACCCCAGCACAGGGCGAACCAGCAGACGGCCAGGACGTTATGGAGGTTGCTTTGGATGAAGTTCATGCAGGGCTCCCGAAGGCCAGGTGCGCATAAAGACGAGTGACCGCATTTCGACGTCTGCTGCCTGTAAAAGACACACGCGGGGGAATCTTTATTGCCTGTGCGGGCCCTTTCGCGGGTAAACCCGCTCCTACAGAGAAGCCGGGTCCCCTGTAGGAGCGGGTTTACCCGCGAAGAGGTCAGCACAGGCAAACGAAAAGCCCCGCATCCTCTCGGATGCGGGGCTTTTCGTGGTCTAGGCCTTGGTTGGCTGCCCTACGGCTTGTGGCCGACAGCAACCGCTGACTTCAACACATCAAGCCATCGCCTCGCGCGGCTTGCCAAGCAGGCGATCGTAGGCCACGGCGCCCACCAGGGTCACCACCGAAGGCACCAGCCAGGCCAGGCCCTGGTCGCTCAGCGGCAGATGCGCCATGAAGTCCGGAAGCACGTGGGCGATGCTGCTGCCCTTGATCGCATCGACCATACCGAACAGCAGCGAGACCAGCATCACCGGCGCCAGGATGCGCGTCGGCGAGTTCCACAGGTCTTTGACGAAGCTCAGGCCGACGACCACGATGCACGGCGGGTAGATGGCCGTCAGCACCGGAATCGAGAACATGATCAACTTGGTCAGGCCCAGGTTGGAGATCAGCAGCGAGAAGCCGGCCAGGATCACCACCAGCGCACGGTACGACAGCGGCAGGATTTGACTGAAGTACTCGGCGCAAGCGCAGGTCAGGCCAACCGCGGTCACCAGGCACGCCAGGGCGATCAGCACGGCAAGGAAGCCACTGCCCAGCGAGCCGAAGGTGTGCTGCACGTAAGCGTGCAGAACGGCAGCACCGTTGGTGGCATCGGCGGCGACATCGTGGCTGCCGGCACCCAGGCGGAACAGGCTGATATACACCAGGGCCAGGCCGACACCGGCGATCAGGCCAGCGATGATGGCATAGCGGGTGATCAGCTTCGGCGACTCGACGCCGCGCGAGCGGATGGCGTTGACGATGACGATACCGAACACCAGGGCGCCCAGGGTATCCATGGTCAGGTAACCGTCGGAGAAGCCCTTGGAGAATGCCGCAGCGGCATAGGCGGGCTGCGCTTCGCCGATGGTCCCGGCCGGCAGCATGAAGGCAGCGATGCCCAGCACGGCCAAGGCGATGATCTTCAGCGGCGCGAGGAAACGACCCACGGTATCGAGCAGTTTGCCCGGATACATGGACACTGCCAGCACCACGACGAAGTACACCAGGCTATAGATGAACAGCGCCAACGGGCTTTCACCGGTCAGCGGCGCAACGCCCACTTCGAACGACACGGTCGCGGTGCGCGGGGTGGCGAACAGCGGGCCGACCGACAGGTAGCACACGGCAGCCAGCAGGCCGCCGAAGAACTTGCCGATCGGGCTGCTCAGCGCGTCCATCCCGCCACCGACCTTGGCCAGGGCGACCACGGTGATGACTGGCAGGCCGACCGCGGTCACCAGGAAGCCAAGTGCGGCCATCCACACGTGCGGGCCGGCCTGCAGGCCGACGATGGGCGGGAAGATGATGTTGCCTGCGCCGACGAAAAGCGCAAACGTCATAAAGCCAAGCGCCAGGATATCCTGGCCTTTAAGAACTTTCATTTAGGGTAGTACCACACTGCTGAAATCGGGATTCGAGAGGGATTTCCCCATGGGTGGGGGAAATGCTGCCCGGCTTGGTGAGCCAGACCCGTTTAGCGTGTCGTTCCCTTTTGGGGCACGGGCACAGAGTGAACGCCTAGGTTAACCGTTTTACCGGACAAACGCACTGCAATGCACCCGCTTGTCCGATGTATGAATCGGTTTGTCGTCTGTGTGACCGAGGACGTGCCCATTATCGAGAGTCGGGACCACCCCGTCTCTCGGAAAATTCCTATTAAACCCATCGAAAAAATCTAGAACCCAGTAACGACAAAGGCCACCCGAAGGTGGCCTCTGTGCGCGTGGGGGGTATAGCAGTATTACTTCTTGACTTCCCAGCCAGTCAGCTCGGCCAGGGCCTTGCCGATGTCAGCCAGGGAACGCACGGTCTTCACACCAGCGTCCTGCAGGGCGGCGAACTTCTCGTCCGCAGTGCCTTTGCCGCCGGAGATGATGGCGCCAGCGTGGCCCATGCGCTTGCCCGCTGGTGCGGTAACACCGGCGATGTAGGAAACGACAGGCTTGGTGACGTTGGCCTTGATGTAGGCCGCGGCTTCTTCTTCGGCCGAACCGCCGATCTCACCGATCATGACGATCGCTTCGGTCTTCGGGTCTTCCTGGAACAGCTTCAGGATGTCGATGAAGTTCGAGCCTGGGATCGGGTCGCCACCGATACCCACGCAGGTCGACTGGCCGAAGCCGGCGTCGGTGGTCTGCTTGACCGCTTCGTAGGTCAGAGTGCCGGAACGCGAAACGATACCGACCTTGCCTGGCAGGTGGATGTGGCCTGGCATGATACCGATCTTGCACTCGCCCGGAGTGATAACGCCTGGGCAGTTCGGGCCGATCAGGGTCACGCCCAGCTCGTCGCACTTGACCTTGGCATCGAGCATGTCCAGGGTAGGAATGCCTTCGGTGATGCAGACGATCAGCTTGATGCCGCCGAAGGCTGCTTCCAGGATCGAGTCCTTGCAGAAAGGAGCCGGTACGTAGATGACCGAAGCGTCAGCACCGGTGGCTTCTACCGCTTCTTTCACGGTGTTGAACACCGGCAGGCCCAGGTGAGTGGTACCGCCTTTGCCCGGCGTCACGCCGCCAACCATCTTGGTGCCGTAGGCGATGGCTTGTTCGGAGTGGAAAGTACCCTGCGAGCCGGTGAAGCCCTGGCAGATGACTTTGGTGTCTTTATTGATCAGGACGCTCATTACTTGCCCTCCGCAGCTTTGACAACTTGTTGAGCAGCGTCGGTCAGGCTGGTGGCCGCAATGATGTTCAAACCGCTTTCTGCCAGTACTTTAGCGCCCAGTTCGGCGTTGTTGCCTTCGAGGCGAACGACGACCGGAACCTTGACGCCGACTTCCTTCACTGCACCGATGATGCCTTCGGCAATCATGTCGCAGCGAACGATGCCGCCGAAGATGTTGACCAGGACGGCCGCGACATTGCTGTCGGACAGAATGATCTTGAACGCTTCGGTAACGCGCTCCTTGGTAGCGCCGCCACCAACGTCGAGGAAGTTGGCTGGCTTGCCGCCGTGCAGGTTGACGATGTCCATGGTACCCATGGCCAGGCCGGCACCGTTGACCATGCAGCCGATGTTGCCTTCGAGGGCAACGTAGTTCAGTTCGAACTTGGCAGCGTGGGCTTCACGGGCGTCGTCCTGCGACGGGTCGTGGAAGGTCTTCAGCTTGGGCTGACGGTACATGGCGTTGGCGTCGATGTTGATCTTGGCATCGAGGCAGTGCAGATCGCCATCAGCCTTGATCACCAGCGGGTTCACTTCCAGCAGGGCCAGATCGTGATCCTTGAACAGCTTGGCCAGACCTACGAAGATCTTGGCGAACTGTTGAACTTGCTTGCCTTCCAGGCCCAGCTGGAAAGCCAGCTCGCGACCCTGGAACGGCTGCGCGCCGACCAGTGGGTCGATGGTAGCCTTGAGGATTTTCTCAGGAGTGTCGTGAGCGACTTTCTCGATGTCCACGCCACCTTCGGTGGAGGCCATGAACACGATACGGCGGCTCGAACGATCCACTACAGCGCCCAGGTACAGCTCTTTGGCGATGTCAGTGCAGGATTCGACCAGAATCTTGGAGACGGGTTGACCGTTGGCATCGGTCTGGTAGGTAACCAGATTCTTGCCCAACCACTGTGCAGCGAACGCCTTGGCGTCTTCCTTGCTGCGAACCAGCTTTACGCCGCCCGCTTTACCGCGACCACCGGCGTGGACCTGGGCTTTGACGACCCACTCCGAACCACCGATCTTGTCGCAGGCTTCTGCTGCTGCTTCAGGGGTATCGACTGCGAAACCCTTGGAAACTGGCAGGCCGTATTCAGCGAACAGCTGCTTACCCTGATACTCGTGAAGATTCATGCTTTTTACCGTCTTCGTTAGGTACTGCGCTTCGGTGCTGCGCCATTGCTGGCGCCGCACCACCTGTGACCGTTGACCCTGGGTTATCCCTTGTGATCCGGTCCGGCGGACGTTCCGCGGTGAGTCATGCACGCAAGACTCACGACGGGCGATCCGCCGTGGTTTTTATAATTAACGCTTCTTACGGTTGGCTACGTGAATGGCGCCGCCATTCACCGCCAGCGCTGCTTCATGCAGCGCTTCGGACAGGGTCGGATGGCTGAAGACCATCATGCCCAGATCCTCGGCACTGGTGCCGAATTCCATCGCGATCGCACCCTGCTGCACCAGTTCGGCAGCCGATGGGCCAATCACGTGAACACCCAGGACGCGGTCGGTCTTGGCATCGGCGATGACCTTGACGAAACCACCGGTGTCGTTGGCGGCCATCGCACGGCCGCTGGCCGCGAACGGGAAGGTGCCAACGTTAACCTCAACGCCCTCGGCCTTCAAGGCCTGTTCGGTCTTGCCGACCCAGGCGATTTCCGGGTGGGTGTAGATAACCGATGGGATCAGGTCGTAGTTCATCTGGGCTTTGTGGCCCTTGATGCGCTCGACGACCATGATGCCCTCTTCCGACGCCTTGTGCGCCAGCATCATGCCGCGGACCACGTCACCGATGGCGTAGACGCCCGGAACGCTGGTGGCGCAGTGATCGTCGACGAAGATGTAGCCACGCTCGTCGATGTTCACGCCGCTGTCGGCGGCCAGCAGGTCGGTGGTGACCGGACGACGACCGACCGCGACGATCAGCTTGTCGAAGGTGATCTTCTGCTCGCCTTCGGCGTTGGTGTAGGTCACTTCGACTTCGTTGCCGTTGACTTTCGAGCCGGTGACGCGCGCGCCCAGCTTGATGTCCAGACCTTGCTTGGTCAGGGTCTTCTGGGCTTCTTTCGACACGGCGGTGTCGGCAGCCATCAGGAAGGTGTCGAGGGCTTCCAGGACGGTGACTTCAGCACCCAGGCGAGCCCATACCGAGCCCAGCTCCAGGCCGATCACGCCAGCACCGATGACGCCCAGGCGCTTCGGTACGGTCTGGAATTCCAGGGCGCCGGTGGAGTCGACGATGACGTTCTGGTCGACCGGAGCCGGCGGAATGTCGATCGGACGCGAGCCGGAGGCGAGAATCACGTTCTCGGCTTCGATGACTTCGGTGGTGCCGTCAGGCTTGGTGACTTCGACTTTCTTGCCAGCCAGCAGCTTGCCGTGGCCCTGGATCGAGGTGACGCCGTTGGCCTTGAACAGGGTGGCAACGCCGCCGGTCAGGTTCTTGACGATGCCAGCCTTGCGGCCGACCATCGCGGCCACGTCCATCTTCACTTCACCGGTGGAAATGCCGTGGACGTTGAAGCTCTCTTTGGCTTCCTTGTATTTCCAGGAGCTGTCCAGCAGCGCCTTGGAAGGAATGCAGCCTACGTTCAGGCAGGTGCCGCCCAGGGCCAGCTTGCCCTCGGCATCGGTGTACTTCTCGATACAGGCAGTCTTCAGACCAAGTTGTGCGGCCTTGATGGCGGCAACATAGCCGCCAGGACCCGCACCAATCACCACTACGTCGAATTTCTGGGTCATAAAAGATTCCTTATCAGCTACAAGCTTCAAGCCACAAGCTGCAAGCCGAGCGCCTCTGGCGAAGCGCGTCGCTTGCAGCTTGCAACTGCGTGATTAGATGTCCAGCAGCAGGCGAGACGGATCTTCCAGCAGGTTCTTGATGGTGACGAGGAAGGTCACGGCTTCCTTGCCATCGATCAGGCGGTGGTCGTAGGACAGCGCCAGGTACATCATCGGGCGAATGACCACTTGGCCGTTGATCGCCATCGGGCGCTGGATGATGTTGTGCATGCCCAGGATCGCCGCCTGCGGTGGGTTGACGATCGGGGTCGACATCATCGAGCCGAATGTACCACCGTTGGTGATGGTGAAGGTACCACCGGTCATTTCTTCGATGGCCAGCTTGCCGTCACGCGCCTTCTTGCCGAAGGTGGCGATGCCGTTCTCGATTTCGGCCAGGCTCATCGACTCGGCGTTACGCAGCACCGGTACAACCAGGCCACGGTCGCTGGAGACGGCAACGCCGACGTCGGCGAAGCCGTGGTAGACGATGTCGTTGCCATCGATCGAAGCGTTGACTGCCGGGAAGCGCTTCAGGGCTTCGGTGGCGGCCTTGACGAAGAACGACATGAAGCCCAGGCGTACGCCGTTGTGGGTCTTCTCGAACAGGTCCTTGTACTTCGAACGCAGGGCCATGACTTCGGTCATGTCGACTTCGTTGAAGGTGGTCAGCATGGCCATGTTCGACTGGGCTTCGACCAGACGCTCGGCGATCTTGGCACGCAGGCGGGTCATCGGCACGCGCTTCTCGGTGCGGTCGCCAGCAGCGACGACTACCTGAGCAGCGGCGGCAGCAGCAGGCTTGGCAGCCGGAGCCGGAGCGGCTTTCTTGTTGGCGACGGCAGCCACCACGTCTTCCTTGGTCACGCGACCGCCTTTGCCGGTGCCGGCGACGCTGGCCAGGTCGATGCCATTCTCTTCAGCCAGCTTGCGCGCGGCTGGAGCGGCGACCGGGTCGTCCTCGCCAGCGTCGGCGGCGGCAGCGGCGGCCGGTGCTGCTGCGGCAGGAGCAGCGGCAGGCGCGGCGGCGGCAGCGCCACCTTCAACGATCGAACCCAGTACTTCGTCGGACAGGACGGTGTCGCCCTCGCCCTTGACGATCGCGCCCAGCACGCCGTCAGCAGTGGCCAGGACTTCCAGTACGACCTTGTCGGTCTCGATGTCGACGATCAGCTCGTCACGCTTGACGGCATCGCCCGGCTGCTTGTGCCAGGTGGCAACGGTGCCGTCGGCAACCGATTCCGGGAAGGTTGGGGCTTTGATCTCGATAGCCATTATCAGTGTTTCCTTAAATTCGGTTTCAGGTGCGCGAAGGCGTTAGACAGTAAAGGCGTCTTGCAGCAGTTTTTCCTGCTGTTCGGCGCTCTTCGATGCGTAACCACAAGCTGGCGCGGCGGAAGCGTCGCGACCGGCGTATTCCAGGACCAGCGCCTTGTCGTGGCGGCCCAGGATACGGCGCATGTGGTGCTGGCTGCTGTACCAGGCGCCCTGGTTCATCGGTTCTTCCTGGCACCACACCGCATGCTTGAGGTTGGTGTATTGCGCCAGGATTTCGACCAGGTCGTCCTCAGGGAACGGATACAGCTGCTCGATACGCAGGATCGCGATGTCTTCGCGGCCTTCGGCACGGCGTTTTTCCAGCAGATCGTAGTAGACCTTGCCGCTGCACATGATCAGGCGCTCGACCTTGGCCGGATCGATCGCGTCGATTTCCGGGATCACGGTCTGGAACGAACCCTCGGCCAGGTCTTCCAGGGTCGAGATGGCCAGCTTGTGGCGCAGCAGCGACTTCGGCGTCAGCACGACCAGCGGCTTGCGCAGCGGACGGATGACCTGACGACGCAGCAGGTGGTAGATCTGCGCCGGGGTAGTCGGCACGCAAACCTGGATGTTGTGCTCGGCACACAGCTGCAGGTAACGCTCCAGACGCGCAGAGGAGTGCTCGGGACCCTGGCCTTCGTAGCCGTGTGGCAGCAGCATGGTCAGACCGCACAAGCGGCCCCACTTGTGCTCACCGCTGGTGATGAACTGGTCGATCACCACCTGTGCACCGTTGGCGAAGTCGCCGAACTGGGCTTCCCAGATCACCAGCGCGTTCGGCGTGGTGGTCGAGTAGCCATATTCGAAGGCCAGTACCGCTTCTTCCGACAGGAAGGAGTCGTACAGGTCGAACCTCGGCTGGCCCGGGAACAGGTTCTGCAGCGGTACGTAGGTGCTGGCGTCCTTCTGGTTGTGCAACACCGCGTGACGGTGCGAGAAGGTGCCACGGCCGATGTCCTGGCCGGTCATGCGGATCGGATGACCTTCGAACTGCAGCGTGGCGTACGCCATGGTCTCGGCATAACCCCAGTTGATCGGCAAGCCACCGGCCTGCATCTTCTGGCGGTCTTCGTAGATCTTGGCGACCTGGCGCTGGACGACGAAGCCTTCCGGCAGTTCGAGCAGCTTGGCCGACAGTTCCTGCAGGGTCTTGAGGTCGAAACGCGTGTCGTGGCGCGCGGTCCAGGCATGGCCCAGGTAAGGGCGCCAGTCCACGAACAGCTCGCGGTTCGGCTCTTTGACCAGGCTCTTGACCACGTGCAGGCCATTGTCCAGCGCGTTGCGGTACTCGTCGATCTTGGCCTGGGCGCGCTCGGCGTCG
This sequence comes from Pseudomonas sp. S31, assembly GCF_016648105.1. Classification (GTDB taxonomy): domain Bacteria; phylum Pseudomonadota; class Gammaproteobacteria; order Pseudomonadales; family Pseudomonadaceae; genus Aquipseudomonas. Next base: position 52,545 of record NZ_JACVVE010000029.1, read on the forward strand.
ATGCGGCCAGCCTGGATCAGGGCCTCGGCGTACAGCTCACGGGTGGTGCGCTGCTTGCTGATCTGCTGGTACATCAGCGGCTGGGTACCATTCGGCTCGTCGGCCTCGTTGTGGCCGCGACGACGGTAGCAGACCAGGTCGATGACCACGTCACGCTTGAACTGCATGCGGTAATCGACGGCCAGCTGGGTCACGAACAGGACCGCCTCTGGATCGTCGCCGTTCACGTGCAGGATCGGCGCCTGGATCATCTTGGCAACGTCGGTGGCGTACTCGGTGGAACGCGAGTCCAGCGGGTTGCTGATGGTGAAACCGACCTGGTTGTTGATCACGATGTGCACGGTACCGCCGGTCTTGAAACCGCGGGTCTGCGACATCTGGAAGGTTTCCATGACCACGCCCTGGCCGGCGAACGCCGCGTCACCGTGGATCGAGATCGGCAGCACCTTGTCGCCGACGGTGTCGTTGCGACGGTCCTGGCGAGCACGTACCGAACCTTCCACCACTGGCGAAACGATTTCCAGGTGGGACGGGTTGAACGCCATGGCCAGGTGGACTTCGCCGCCCGGGGTCATCACGTTCGAGGAGAAGCCCTGGTGATACTTCACGTCACCGGAGCCCAGCTCGTTCATCTTCTTGCCTTCGAACTCGTCGAACAGCTCGCGCGGGTTCTTGCCGAAGGTGTTCACCAGGACGTTGAGACGGCCGCGGTGGGCCATGCCGATCACGACTTCCTTGGTGCCATACGAACCGGAGCGCTGGATCATTTCGTCCAGCATCGGGATCAGGCTTTCGCCACCCTCGAGGCCGAAGCGCTTGGTGCCTGGGTACTTGGTGCCCAGGTACTTCTCGAGGCCTTCACCGGCGGTCACGCGCTCGAGCAGGTGAGTCTGCACGTCGGCGGAGAATTCCGGACGACCGCGCACGCTTTCCAGGCGCTGCTGGAACCAGCTGCGCTGCTCGGAATCGGTGATGTGGGTGAACTCGGCGCCAATGGTGCGACAATATGTCTTCTGGAGCGCCTCGAAGATCTCGCGTAGGCTCGCTTCCTCTTTGCCGATGAACAGGTCGCCGGCACGGAAAGTCGAATCAAGATCGGCATTGGTCAAGCCGTAGTGATTGATCGACAGGTCTACGGGCGCAGGGCGCTGCCACAACCCCAACGGGTCGAGCTTGGCAGCCTGATGGCCGCGCATACGATAGGCCTGGATCAGTCGCAGAACTTCAACCTGCTTCTTCTCGTGTTCACTGCTCACGCTCCCGGCAGATACCGGTTGAGCGCGGCGCTGGTTCTTCGCCAGCAGTACGAAATGGTCGCGGATTGTCGAGTGCGATACATCGGTAGCGGTGCTGCCGTCGGCGGGCAACTTCTGGAAGTAGGTGCGCCACTCTTCTGGCACAGCGTTAGGGTCGTGCAGGTAGAGCTCGTAGAGTTCTTCCACATATGCAGCGTTACCACCTGAAAGGTGGGCGCTATCCCACATGCGCTGCATCACGCTTTCTTGCATGCTTGGTCACCCTCGGTTAGGGGACTGATCGGCGAGAGCCACAGCAAACCTGGAAAAGTCCGAGCAAAGCGACTAACCACGCCACCTGGATCCTGCTGATTTTCCGGGTACCAGCCCGGAAGCCCCTGCTGGTCTCATCTTCATAGGTATGAGCGCGGGCTTTGTGGGCCCTTGCTCGGGTTTTACCTCAGTGCGGGCTCACCACCCGCACCTCGGCTTACTGCAGGTACAACACTTTGTATCAGGTGCCGCTTTGCAGCAGCATGTTACGTACGTGACCGATTGCCTTGGTCGGGTTCAGACCCTTAGGGCAAACGTTTACGCAGTTCATGATCCCGCGGCAGCGGAATACGCTGAACGGGTCATCCAGGGACGCCAGGCGCTCCTGGGTCTTGGTGTCACGGCTATCGGCCAGGAAGCGGTAGGCCTGCAGCAACGCGGCGGGGCCCAGGAACTTGTCCGGGTTCCACCAGAACGATGGGCAGGAGGTCGAGCAGCAAGCGCACAGGATGCACTCGTACAGACCGTCCAGCTTGTCGCGATCTTCCGGCGACTGCAGACGCTCGATGGCCGGAGCCGGGGTGTCGTTCTGCAGGAATGGCTTCACCTTCTCGTACTGCTTGTAGAAGATGCTCATGTCGACCACCAGGTCACGGATGACTGGCAGGCCCGGCAGCGGACGCAGGACCAGCTTGTTACCCTTCACCACGCCCGACAGCGGGGTGATGCAGGCCAGGCCGTTCTTGCCGTTCATGTTCATGCCGTCGGAACCGCAAACGCCTTCACGGCAGGAGCGACGGTACGAGAACCCTTCGTCCTTTTCCTTGATCAGTGCCAATACGTCCAGCACCATCAGGTCCTTGCCACCGGTATCGACGTCGAACGACTCCATCTTGGGCGCCGAGTCGGTGTCCGGGTTGTAACGATAAACTTCGACTTTCAACATAGCAGCCACCCTTAGTAAGTCCGGACTTTTGGTTCGAAGGCCGGAACGGTCTTCGGCGCAAAGTTGACGCCGCGCTTGGCAACGCGCTTCTCACCCGGGTAGTACAGGGTGTGGCACAGCCAGTTTTCGTCGTCACGGTCTTCGAAGTCTTCACGGGCGTGCGCGCCGCGGGACTCTTTACGGGCTTCGGCCGCGATGGCGGTAGCTTCGGCGACTTCCAGCAGGTTCTGCAGCTCCAGCGCTTCGATACGCGCGGTGTTGAAGGCCTGGGACTTGTCGTTGATCTTGACGTTGGCGATGCGCTCGCGCAGGCCAGCCAACTGCTCGATACCCTTCTGCATGTATTCGCCAGTGCGGAATACACCGAAGTAGTTCTGCATGCAGCTCTGCAGCTCGCGCTTGAGAGTGGCAACGTCTTCGCCGGTGGAGCGCTCGTTGAGCTTGTTCAGGCGGTTCAGGGCAACATCGATATCGGTGTCGCTGGCGTCGAGGTGCTCGATGCCGTCGCTCAGCGCCTTCTCCAGGTGCAGGCCGGCAGCACGGCCGAACACCACCAGGTCGAGCAGCGAGTTGCCGCCCAGGCGGTTGGCGCCGTGAACCGATACGCACGCCACTTCACCTACGGCGAACAGGCCCGGGATGATGTGATCCTTGCCTTCTTCGTCCATGGTGATGGCCTGGCCATGAATGTTGGTGGCAACGCCGCCCATCATGTAGTGGCAGGTTGGAACGACCGGCACCGGCGCGACCACTGGGTCGACGTGGGCGAAGGTCTTGGACAGTTCGCAGATACCTGGCAGGCGGCTGTGCAGCACTTCCTCGCCCAGGTGGTCCAGCTTCAGCAGTACGTGGTCCTTGTTCGGGCCCACGCCGTTGCCGGCGATGATTTCCTTGACCATGGAACGGGCAACCACGTCGCGGCCGGCCAGGTCTTTCGCGTTCGGCGCGTAACGCTCCATGAAGCGCTCGCCGTGGGCGTTGATCAGGTAGCCACCCTCACCGCGGCAACCTTCGGTGACCAGTACACCGGCGCCGGCGATGCCGGTCGGGTGGAACTGCCACATCTCGATGTCCTGTACCGGTACGCCTGCACGCAGGGCCATGCCGATACCGTCACCGGTATTGATCAGGGCGTTGGTGGTGGAAGCGTAGATACGGCCCGCACCGCCAGTGGCCAGAACGGTGGCCTTGGACTTGATGTACATGGTTTCGCCGGTTTCGATGCAGATCGCGATCACACCGACGAAGGCGCCTTCCTGGTTCTTCACCAGGTCAACGGCATAGTACTCGTTGAGGAAGGTGGTACCGGCCTTCAGGTTGCCCTGGTACAGGGTGTGCAGCAGCGCGTGACCAGTACGGTCGGAAGCGGCGCAGGTACGGGCGGCCTGGCCACCTTTACCGAAGTCCTTGGACTGGCCACCGAATGGACGCTGGTAGATACGGCCGGTTTCGGTACGCGAGAACGGCAGGCCCATGTGGTCCAGCTCGAAGACCGCGGCAGGGCCTTCCTGACACATGTACTCGATAGCGTCCTGGTCACCGATGTAGTCGGAACCCTTGACGGTATCGTACATGTGCCAGCGCCAGTCGTCGTTCGGGTCGGCCGAAGCGATGGCGCAGGTGATGCCGCCCTGGGCGGATACGGTGTGCGAACGGGTCGGGAAGACCTTGGTGACCACGGCCGTCTTGTGACCGCCCTGGGCCAGCTGCAGCGCAGCGCGCATGCCGGCACCGCCGCCACCGATGATGATGGCGTCGAAGGAAATAGTTGGAATGCTAGCCATGGATCAGATACCCCAGAGAATCTGCACACCCCAGACGAAGTAAGCGAACATCGCAACGCCGCATACCGCCTGGAACAGGAAACGAATCGCAGTCGCCGACTTGCCGAACGACATCGGCGTCAGGTAGTCGGTGGCGATGGTCCACATGCCGACCCAGGCGTGAGCGCCCAGGGCAACGAGGGCCAGCAGACTGAAGATCCGCATCGCGTTGTTGGAGAACAGACCGTGCCATTGGGTGTAGTCGATGCCTGGGTGGCAGACCACGTAACCGATCAGGAAGAGGAAGTAAGCCGCGAGAACGACCGCAGAGACGCGCTGTGCCATCCAGTCATAGAGGCCCGAACGCGACAGGTTCGTGACATTGGTTACCATACCCAAACTCCCACCAGAACGATCACCACCACGGAGATGACAATCACGATTTTCGAGCCCAGCTTGCCGCCTTCCAGCGTCTCACCGATGCCCATGTCCATGATCAGGTGGCGTACGCCTGCCACCAGGTGATACAGCAGGGCGGACAGCAGGGCCCAGGTCACCAGTTTGGCCAGCGGGCTGGTCAGACACGCCTTCACCTCGCCGAAGCCTTCCTCGGAACCCAGGGATTTGCCCAATGCGTAGAGCATGATGGCAAGGCCCAGGAACAGGATGACGCCGGAGATACGGTGCAGAATGGACGTGTACGCGGTGATCGGGAGCTTGATGGTCCTTAGGTCTAGGTTTACAGGTCGTTGGCTTTTCACGGCTTTTTTCACACTGAAGAGCCCCTAGCGAATCAGGGCAAAGTTGTTGGTAAGTGTACTGGTCAGGTACCCACCACCCAGGGAACGGCGACCCCAGCAGTTCGGGCTTGCAAAGCCCCTGGCGGTCGGCTGCCGAGTATAGACAGTTAGGCTGCTTATGACAACGTGATGGGCTAGCCCAAATAGCGCATTGCCTTTAATGAACAAAAGGCGTAAATGGGCGAGAATTTCGTGAAAAATCAGGCCTGCGGGGCGGTTTCAACCAGCCTTTAGGCAAATTGACATTCGAATTTATCCCTCTATAGTGGTGCGGGCCCTGCGTGGGGGGTCTGTCTGATGATTTCAAGCATTAATAGGAGGCCACATGGCTGACAAAAAAGCGCAGTTGGTCATCGAGGGCGCTGCCCCCGTCGAGCTGCCCATTTTAACCGGCACCGTTGGTCCTGATGTAATCGACGTCCGCGGGTTGGGGGCCACTGGTCACTTCACCTTCGACCCTGGTTTCATGGCGACCGCCTCGTGCGAGTCGAAGATCACCTACATCGACGGCGACAAGGGCGTGCTGCTGCACCGCGGCTACCCGATCGAACAACTCGCCGAGCAATCGGACTACCTCGAAACCTGCTACCTGCTGCTCAACGGCGAACTGCCGAATGCCGAGCAGAAGGCCCAGTTCGTCAGCACCGTCAAGAACCACACCATGGTTCACGAGCAGCTGAAGTCCTTCTTCAACGGTTTCCGCCGCGACGCTCACCCGATGGCGGTGATGTGCGGTGTAGTCGGCGCCCTGTCGGCGTTCTACCACGACTCCCTGGATATCAATAACCCGCAACACCGCGAAATCTCCGCGGTGCGCCTGGTCGCCAAGATGCCGACCCTGGCCGCGATGGTCTACAAGTACTCCATGGGCCAGCCGATGATGTATCCGCGCAACGACCTGTCGTACGCGGAAAACTTCCTGCACATGATGTTCAACACCCCGTGCGAGATCAAACCGATCAGCCCGGTGCTGGCCAAGGCGATGGACAAGATCTTCATCCTCCACGCCGACCACGAGCAGAACGCGTCCACCTCCACCGTGCGCCTGGCTGGCTCCTCGGGCGCCAACCCGTTCGCCTGTATCGCTGCCGGCATCGCCGCACTGTGGGGCCCGGCTCACGGCGGTGCGAACGAAGCCGTACTGACCATGCTCGATGAAATCGGCGATGTCTCCAACATCGACAAGTACATCGCCAAGGCCAAGGACAAGAACGACCCGTTCAAGCTGATGGGCTTCGGTCACCGCGTCTACAAGAACCGCGACCCGCGCGCCACCGTGATGAAGAAGACCTGCGACGAAGTCCTGGGCGAGCTGGGCATCAAGAACGATCCGCAGCTGGAACTGGCCATGCGCCTGGAAGAGATCGCCCTCACCGATCCGTACTTCATCGAGCGCTCGCTGTACCCGAACGTCGACTTCTACTCGGGGATCATCCTCAAGGCGATCGGCATTCCAACCAGCATGTTCACCGTGATCTTCGCCCTGGCGCGTACCGTCGGCTGGATCTCGCACTGGAAGGAAATGCTCTCCAGCCCGTACAAGATCGGCCGTCCGCGCCAGCTGTACACCGGCGAGCTGCAACGCGACATCGTCGAGCTGAAAGACCGCAAGTAAGGTTCTTTCAAGCTGAACGCAAAAAGGCTGCCCACGGGCAGCCTTTTTTATTTGAGCCTGCCTGCCCCGCGAAGAAGCCGGCACGAACCCCGCTGAAGGTCAGTTCTTCTCGGCTCGCTCGCGCAACCCCTTCAGGGTATTGAATGGCGCATCCACCACGAACTTGTTGGCCAACCACGACGGCACGCTGCCGCCCGGCTCGGTGTGGACCTGATAGGTCACCTCGGTGCTGTCCCCCTTGGGCACCAGCTTCCAGTAGCCCTCGACCTGAGCCACCCGCACGAAGCCCTTCTCTTCCGGGACATAGGTCGGCACTTCCTTGAGGTTGCGCGTCACGCCGCCATCGGCATCCTTGACCGTGGTCACCTGCAGCACGGAATCCCGCGGCGTCACTGGCCACGGCGTGTTGAACTGGGTGTAGGTCCAGGCCTGATCGCCTTCCTGCTTGAGCAGCTTCTGCGACTTGCATTCGTGCACCCAGGCACAGGCACCCGCCACATCCTCCTGCAGCGCCAGCACCTTGGCCAGCGGCGCCTTGATCAGCGTCACACCGCGATAGGCCTTGTACTTGGAGCCCGCCACCTCACTGAGCGACACCTTGATGCCCTCCTCGTCCTTGGCCACCTGCCAGTCCTCGGCCCAGGCCGCCGGCGCCAGCAGAACGCCGATGCCACATAGCAGTGCAATACGCTTGATCGATCTCATCATCTTTATCCTTGTTGTCGAAGAGCCAACCGTCACGCCGCCGTCACTTGCTCCAGCCAACCGAGAATCCTGATCGCCTCATCGCGGTCGTCGCCACACACCTCGACATCCGCCTTGAAACCTCCGCACACCGCTGGGCGCTCGGGCTTGCCGAACAGGTCGCAGAGGTTTGCCACAGTAAGATGCAGGCAGCGCATGCCAGCAGGCTTGCCCTGGGGCATGCGCGGCATGGCCGAGGTGATGGACGGGGCGATGCAGCAGGCACCGCAGCCCTCGCGGCAATTCATGACTATCAGGACTCCCTGGAACAGAACGGGACGAACGTCCCTGGATAGTAACCGCTCAAACATACGTTTGAAATTGCCGACCGGATGAAATATGCCGTGACCCGGCAGTCAGTTGCTCGGCTACTGGCGGTACTCGAACTCGATCGCCGCCCCTTCCACATCCCGGCGGCTGTCATTGCGCAACTGAAGCTGCATTTCGTTACTGATGAGCCGGCCATTGAGCTGGAACGGGCTGTCGTCCGCTACCGGCTTGCTGGGAAACATCGACGGCAGCAAAGGTTTGCGTCGTACGGTCTTGCCACCGACGCTGGGCTCCAGGTCGTTGACCATTTCCACCGGCAGGCTGAGGTCCAGCTTGGGCTTTGGCAGTGGCTTGGCGATCGCCTTGCCCACCGGCTTGGCGGCAGCCTTGCGCTTGCCGGCAGCCGGTTTCACCGCTTGCTTGCGCACGGGCTGGGCCTTTTTCTGCACGGTTTTCTGCGCTGGCTTGGCTTTGGCTGGCGCCTGGCTCGCCGCTTGCGCAGCCACGGCTGCAGTGCTCGCGAGCGTGCCCACGAGGCAAAGCGGCACAAGGCACATGGCAAAGAGAAGAGCACGCAACAGATTCATGGGTACCGACAGGCAGGCTGGAAAAGTGCGTATGCTCTCCGTTCCGCAGCCCGCTGGCAAGCCTACAACGTCGAACCTGTCGACTCCCTGCACAATTGCTGGGCCAACAGGCCAAGGGTGATCACCGCGCGCTCGGCCTCCTTGTTCCACGGGATACCGCAATTGAGGCGGATGCAATGATTGAATTGCTCGGTGTTGCTGAAGATCAGCCCCGGCGCGATGCTGATGCCCTGCTCCAACGCCCGCACATGCAAGTCCTGGGTATTGACCCGCCCCGGTAGGCTTATCCAGAGGATGAAACCACCGGTCGGCCGGGTCATCTGCGTGCCCTCGGGGAAATGCTGCTGCACCGCCAGCTGGTAGGCACTGAGGTTCTTGCGGTACTCCTGGCGAATATAGCGCAGATGGCGATCATAGCCCCCATTCTCCAGGTAGGCCGCCACGCCCATCTGAGTCACGCTGCATGCCGAATGGGTGGTAAAGGTCTGCAGGCGCTGTATCTCGTCCTGATAGCGCCCGGCGACCATCCAGCCCACCCGCACCCCGGGCGACAAGGTCTTGGAAAAGCTCGAACAGTAGATGACCCGGTCCAACCGGTCGAAGGCCTTGAGCGCCTTGGTCTTGCCCTGCTCGAACATCAGCTCGCCATAGATATCGTCCTCGACGATCTGGATATCGTAGTCCGAGGCAAGCCGCAGCAACTGCTTCTGCCGCTCTTCGGGCACGGTGCCGCCGAGCGGATTGCTCAATCGCGCGGTCAGCACCAACGCCTTGATCGACCACTGGTTGGCCGCCAGCTGCAAGGCCTCCAGGCTGATGCCTGTGGACGGGTCGCTGGGAATCTCGATCACCTTCAAGCCCAGCAGATCGGCCAACTGCAGCAAGCCATAATAGGTTGGCGATTCGGCGGCGATCAGATCGCCAGGCCGGGTCAGCACGCGCAACGACATCTGCAAGGCATCGACGCAACCGTGGGTGACCACCACCTCCCGCGGATCGACCAACACCCCGGCATCGCGCATGCGGATCGCGATCTGCCGACGCAGCGGCTCGAAGCCCGGGCTGAACATGTAGCTGAATGCGCGCGGGCTATGGAAGCGGGTCACCTTGGCGATCTGCTGGTGCAGCGCACGCACCGGCAAGTAGTCGACATGGGGCACCGCGGCGCCGAACGGAAACACGCCATCGCGCCGCGCCTCGGTCAACACTTGCTGGATGATGCTCGCACGGGTCACCAGGCCTGGCCGCTCGACGCGGGCGATATCCGGTGTCTGCGCAGTGAGGGCCGGGGTCTGGTGCACGTAGTAGCCCGACTGAGGCCGGGCACGGATCAACCCCTGGTCCTCCAGGTTGGCGTAGGCCTGCAGCACCGTGGCGTGACTGACGTTGAGCTGGGCGCTCATCTTGCGCACCGAAGGCACTCGCTCGCCGGGCTGGTAGACACCGCGACGGATGTCATCGGCCAGTTGCTGGGCGATACGCTGGTAGAGCAGCAGGTTGGTCATGGCGGTATCTCGACGCGCGGGCGGGCTCGTTGTTCTTGTGCGACACACTGACGGTAGAGCATACCGTAACAGTTGCAAAGTGTACTGGGACAGATGGCAAATCAAACATCTTCACAGTCGCTTGACCTCTGCCCAAACGATTAACCCGGCTTGAGGCCGCCCTGCTGCCTAAGAAGGGGGCCGCCCCGCGGCCCCGACCTTCCACCCCTCAACGCACTGGCGCGAGCCTGCCCTTGTCATCGGAGAAGACGATCTCTACCCGGCGATTCTGCGCCCTGCCCCGCTCCGAGGCATTGGCCTCGATCGGGTACTGGTCGCCATAGCCTTCGACTTGCAGGCGTTTCTCATCGATCCCCAGGTCGACCAGCATGTCGGCCACTGCCTGGGCACGGTCACGCGACAGCTTGAGGTTGTCTTCCGGCGTACCGGTACTGTCGGTATAGCCCTCGATGCGCACCACCCGCCGCGGATTGAGCTGGAGGAACTGGACCAGCTTGAGCACGGTGCGACTGGCCGAGTTCTTCAGCTCGGCACGGCCGGTATCGAACAGCACATCACCCAGGGTCATCACCAGGCCACGATCGGCCTGCTCGGATGCCAATGCGGCGATCTGCGACTCGACCCACTTGCCCTGCTGCTGGACGCTGGCCAGCTTGGCCTCACGCAGGGCCAATTGCAGGCGTTGGCGCTCGAGGTCGAGCTTGGTGCGCCGCTCCTGGCCAAGGGCGAGCTTGGCATGCTCGCTGGCGATCTCGCTGTAGCGCTGGCTCAGGTAGGCATAGTGGCGCACATCGGCGCCGGTGCCCACGTAGCTGGACAGGCGCTCGGCCCGCGCCAACGACTCGCCAGCGCGAATCACGTCACGCGGTGCGCTGCGCAACACATCGGCATCATCCTTGACCTTCTGGAAGCTGGCGGTGGCTTCGTCCAGGGCTGCCTCGCTGCGCTGGCTGGCACAGCCCTGCAAGCCTGCCGACAACGCCAGCACGACCCATGCGGCCATCGGTTTCACGGCCATCATGGCTGCACCTCCAGTTGCTTGCGCAGGCGCTTGACCCGCGTCTGCAGGAGCTCGAGCTGCTCGTCGCTCTTCTGATTGAGCACCTGCGCCTCGGCCAGGCGGGCATCCAGCTCGGCCTGCTCGGCCCGCATACGCGCGTCGCGATAGCTTTCGCCAAGCATGTTGCCCTTGGCGCGCTCGAGCTTGTCGCTGGCCAGCTTGAACGCCGGGTTTTCCTCGGTGGCGCCGACCGCCTTGGCCTGCTCCAGCGCTTGCTCGGCAATGCGCAGCTGTTCGTTGGGCGCCGGGTCATTGGCGCAGCCGGCCAGGCCGAAGATGGCCGCGGCAAGGATCAGTGATTGGGTTCTCACACACACTTCCTACTGTTTGGGGGCGTCCGGCGAAAGCTGCATCTGCGCCTTCCAGCGCTCGACATTGCGCTGCAACACGGCTTCGGACGTACCGGAGATCGGCAATTCTGTCAGTTTTTTTGCCAACTGCCCACGCAGCCAGCTGTCATTGCATGCCGAGTTATGCGAAACCGCCAGGTACAGGCCCGGACGATCCACCGGCAGGCCACGGGCGATCAGGTCATTGCTCATGCCCAGGCTCTGGGTCATCGCCATGCCCGAGTAGCGGCCAGCCAGAACATAATCGACCTGGCCCAGGACCAGTTTCTGGAAAGCCTGGGTCAGGTTCTGCGCCGACACCAGGTGCAGTTGGGCCTTGGCGAACGCCTCGAAGGCCGGGGTCAGGCGCGCCCGCTCCGAGAGAGTGCCCTGGTAGCGGGCCAGGTCGGCCGGGCCATCGAACACTACCTGCCCGTCATGGCGGGTCCATACCAGGTATTCGTTGAGCTGCAACGGCGGGTGGATGTAGTCCAGGGCGGTCAGTTGTTCGACCTGCATGGGCGTGTCGAGCAGCAGGTCGATACGCCCACTGCGCACTTCCTCGAGGGCCTGGTCGCGCTTGCCGGCGTGCAGCACCTCGACCTTGATGCCGAGCTCGCTGGCGACCTGGCGCAGCAGGTCGACGTTGGCCCCGATCAGGTGGCGGGAGTCGCTCGGGTCTTGCCAGGAGTAAGGCGGCGCATCCGGGCTGCCGGTGGCCACCAGGCGCTCGCACTTGCCGGCCGCCAGGGCCAGGGGCGACAACAGCGCTGTCATGCATGCCAGCGCCCTGCCCGCTTTGGATAACACCATCCTGTACTCCTTGTGGTGAATTCACCGAGCGCAAAAAAACCCGGCCCTCATGACGAGGGCCGGGCTTCTTTATAAGTGAAGCAGACGGATCAGACCAGCTTTTCCAGCTCCGGCACGGCTTCGAACAGGTCGGCGACCAGCCCGTAGTCGGCCACTTGGAAGATCGGCGCTTCTTCGTCCTTGTTGATCGCGACGATCACCTTGGAGTCCTTCATGCCCGCCAGGTGCTGGATCGCGCCGGAGATACCGACCGCGATGTACAGCTGCGGGGCGACGATCTTGCCGGTCTGGCCGACCTGCATGTCGTTGGGCACGAAGCCTGCGTCGACCGCGGCGCGCGAGGCACCGACGGCGGCGCCGAGCTTGTCGGCCAGGCTGTACAGGTGGCTGAAGTTGTCACCATTGCCCATGCCACGGCCGCCGGACACGACGATCTTGGCAGCGGTCAGCTCAGGGCGGTCGGACTTGGCCAGTTCTTCGCCGACGAAGGCCGAGATACCGGCGTCGTGCGCAGCGCCGACAGCTTCGACGGCAGCCGAGCCACCTTCGGCGGCCACGGCGTCGAAGCCGGTGGTACGCACGGTGATGACCTTGACCGCAGCGCTCGACTGCACGGTGGCGATGGCGTTACCGGCGTAGATCGGGCGCTTGAAGGTGTCGGCCGATTCTACCGAGATGATCTCGGAGATCTGGTCGACGTCCAGCAGCGCGGCAACGCGTGGCAGGATGTTCTTGCCGTTGGTGGTGGCCGGGGCCAGCACGTGGCTGTAACCGCTTGCCAGTTCCTTGATCAGCGGCGCGACGTTTTCCGGCAGCATATGGGCGTAGGCAGCGTTATCGGCGACCAGCACCTTGGCCACGCCAGCGATCTTGGCAGCGGATTCGGCGACGCCACCGACGTTCTGGCCAGCGACCAGGACGTGGATATCACCACCGATCTTGGCGGCAGCGGCGACAGTGTTCAGGGTGGCCGGGGCTACGGCACCGGCTTCGTATTCAGCGACAACCAGGATAGTCATTTAGATTACCTTCGCTTCGTTCTTCAGCTTCTCGACCAGTTCGGCCACCGACTTGACCTTGATACCGGCGCTGCGGGCAGCAGGCGCTTCGACCTTGAGGGTCTTGGTGGTGGAGGCCAGGGAAACGCCCAGTGCATCTGGCGTGAGGGTTTCCAGCGGCTTCTTCTTGGCCTTCATGATGTTCGGCAGCGACGCGTAGCGTGGCTCGTTCAGGCGCAGGTCGGTGGTGACGATGGCCGGCAAGTTCAGCGCAACGGTCTGCAGGCCGCCGTCGATTTCACGGGTGACGTTCAGCTTGTCGCCAGCGACTTCCACCTTGGAGGCGAAGGTGCCCTGGGCAAAGCCGGTCAGCGCGGCGAGCATCTGGCCAGTCTGGTTGTTGTCGCTGTCGATGGCCTGCTTGCCGAGGATGACCAGCTGCGGCTGCTCCTTGTCGACAACGGCTTTCAGGGCCTTGGCCACGGCCAGGGAGTTCAGCTCGTCGGCGGCTTCGACCAGGATGGCACGGTCGGCACCCAGGGCCAGGGCAGTACGCAGCTGCTCCTGGGCGGTGGTCGGACCGACGGAGACGACGACGATCTCGGTCGCTACGCCCTTCTCTTTCAGGCGTACGGCTTCTTCCACGGCGATTTCGCAGAAGGGGTTCATGGACATCTTGACGTTTGCAAGGTCGACGCCGGAGTTATCCGCCTTGACGCGAACCTTGACGTTGTAGTCGACCACTCGTTTGACAGCTACAAGAACCTTCATGGATTCCTCGTTACTCTCCGGTGAATAGAATGTCGCCTGGGGCCATGCCCTGGCGATGCGCGTGGGTACAAGGGCACCTCTGAAAACGAACCGCGCGGAGCGAACTTCACGATGACCGAACAGTCTTCATTCGACTGCTGCGGCAAAAACCCGCGAGTCATTTTCTGTCGTGGCGTGTAGACTCCACTACAAAATGCGTTCTGGGCGAAAAAGCCTGCTCCACGCCTGGTCTTTAGGGGTACACCTGCTCCCGACGATCAGCCTACGGCGAGCGTTAAACCGCTCGTATCTTGACCGCAACACCCCATCCGGTCAATACGGCAAATCGGTCACCCTCCAGCCGCTCAGCAGTGATTTTACTGGCCTGCGGCAAATTCAAACAAACGTTTGTATTGGACCCGCCACGTGGTGTAGATATAATGCGCGCCAGGACAAAAACGGTGTAGTCCGTCTTTTTCGCAGCTACAGCCAGGCCCCCACTCGGGCACTGACGCCAAGCCGCGCACGACCGTCCAACGCCCAATAAGACCAAAGCAACAGCACGAGCCTTGATGAGTAGGAGAGAACCAGTGGAACGCGAATACATGGAATTCGACGTGGTCATCGTCGGCGCCGGCCCGGCGGGCCTGTCCGCCGCCTGCCGCCTGAAGCAGAAGGCCGCCGAAGCCGGTAGCGAGATCAGCGTCTGCGTGGTGGAGAAAGGCTCCGAGGTCGGTGCTCACATCCTGTCCGGCGCGGTGTTCGAGCCGCGCGCCTTGAACGAACTGTTCCCCGACTGGAAAGAGCTGGGCGCCCCGCTCAACACCGAAGTCAAGCGCGACGACATCTACGTGCTCAAGGATGCCGGCAGCTCGACCAAGGTCCCCGACCTGTTCGTGCCCAAGACCATGCACAACCAGGGCAACTACATCATCTCGCTGGGCAACCTGTGCCGCTGGCTGGCCCAGCAGGCCGAAAACCTCGGCGTCGAGATCTACCCGGGCTTCGCCGCCCAGGAAGCGCTGTTCGATGAAAACGGTGTGGTCCGCGGTATCGTCACCGGTGACCTGGGCGTCGACCGTGAAGGCAACCCCAAGGACGGCCTGTACACCCCAGGCATGGAACTGCGCGCCAAGTACACCCTGTTCGCCGAAGGCTGCCGTGGCCACATCGGCAAGCAGCTGATCAAGCGTTTCGACCTCGACAACGAGTCGGATGTACAGCACTACGGCATCGGTCTCAAGGAAATCTGGGAAATCGACCCGGCCAAACACGAGCAAGGCCTGGTGGTGCATACCGCCGGCTGGCCACTGGATGTGGTGAGCGCGGAAAACACCGGCGGCTCGTTCCTCTATCACCTGGAGAACAACCAGGTGGTGGTCGGGCTGATCGTCGACCTGTCGTATTCCAACCCGTACCTTTCGCCGTTCGACGAATTCCAGCGACTCAAGCACCACCCGGTGATGAGCCAGTACCTCGAAGGTGGCAAGCGCATCAGCTACGGCGCCCGCGCCATCTGCAAGGGCGGCCTGAACTCGCTGCCGAAGATGGTCTTCAACGGTGGCGCACTGATCGGTTGCGACCTCGGCACCTTGAACTTCTCCAAGATCAAGGGCAGTCACACCGCGATGAAATCGGGCATGCTCGCCGCCGAGGCGGTGGCCGATGCACTGGCGGCCGGCCGCGAGGGCGGCGACCTGCTCGACGGTTACGTCAGCGCCTTCAAGGCCAGCTGGCTGCATGAAGAGCTGTTCGCCAGCCGCAACTTCGGCCCCGCGCTGCACAAGTTCGGCCCACTGCTGGGTGGTGCCTTCAACTATGTCGATCAGAACTGGTTCGGTGGCAAGCTGCCGTTCACCCTGCACGACACCAAGCCGGACTACGCCTGCCTGAAGCTTGCGGCCGACTCGAAGAAAATCGACTACCCGAAACCGGACGGCAAGCTCAGCTTCGACAAGCTCAGCTCGGTGTTCCTCTCCAGCACCAACCATGAAGAGGAACAACCCTGCCACCTGAAGCTGACCGACCCGAACGTGCCGATCGCCAGCAACCTGCCGCTGTACGACGAGCCGGCCCAGCGCTACTGCCCGGCGGGCGTGTACGAAGTGGTCAGCCAGGAAGACGGCAGCAAGCGCTTCCAGATCAACGCGCAGAACTGCGTGCACTGCAAGACCTGCGACATCAAGGACCCGGCCCAGAACATCACCTGGGTGACCCCTGAAGGCGCGGGCGGGCCGAACTACCCGAATATGTAAGGCCTGGTGTACGAAAAAGCCCCCGTCTCGCAAGAGCGGGGGCTTTTCGTTGCCTGCCAATATCAAGCAGTACGCACTTCCTCAAACAGCTCAGGGTGGCGATCCAGCAGCTTGAGCAGTTTTACCAGCGCCACAGGCGGTGTGGTCTTGCCGTTTTCATAACGAGAGAAGGCATTGACCCCTCCACCGAAAATTTCCCCCGCCTCACGCTGGTCAAGGTCGAACTTCCTGCGCATGGAGACAATGAAAGTAGGATCCACGACATTGGAGTTGACCTGACGCTCGAAGGCCGTCATCAGATCACTGACACGCATGGCTTCATCATGGCTCAGCACACACTCCCCACAGGCGGAACAATAATCGCCACTTACGTCAGGGATTACAGTCGTCTCTCCCTTGTAGCGATAAGGCATGCCTTGAGTGTCAGGGGTGAGCTCCGCACCGCCGCAAATTGGACATCTCATGATTACGACTCCTTGAAAGACACAATGAGCACGTCGTCTACCACGGACAGTTTCAGGTGAACGTACCCAGTTGCTGTGAGCGGGCGATACACGTCCTGCCAAACCCGATGATCGACATGGCTGGTCATGCTCTTGTAGAAATCAGTGCGCTTCAAACCGGTGATCACTTCAAGCATGCCCGGAAAATCCACTCCCAGCGCCTTGGCACCCCTCAATGCAGCGCCCGTCGGGCTGATGCGCTTTGCTGCAACCAAGGCTTTTACCCGTTCAAGCGGGGTGTGAGGCGTTCTCTTTTCCATGAGAAATTAACCTTCCAGGTTAAATTTGGCTAATAGGTTATTCCAATAACCCCCGCCTGGAAGTCTGCCTCAATGCTCCGCCACCACGACTGACTCATTTGTCACCGCACATGATGGGCAGCGGCTCAGCGCTGAATTCCAGCGATTCACGACGCCCAAAATATAGGGCGGTGAGCAGCCCGACCGCGCCCATGATCAGACAAAAGCCGACACACACCCAAGGGCTCCACGGCATCAGTGCGATCAGCGCCAGCGGCGTGGTGCTGGCCCACAGCGCGTAGGCGACGTTGTAGGTGAAGGAGATCCCCGATACGCGGATCTCAGCCGGGAACAACCCGACCATCACCGACGGCACCACCCCTACCACGCCGCAGGCCAGGCCGGCCAGGGCATAGGCCAGCCAGGTCGCGCCCAACTGCCCCACCAGGCTGGCGTACAGCGCACCGATGCCCAGCGGCAGCAACACGCTGTAGAGCATCAACGCACGCCAGGCACCGATGCGGTCCACCAGCATCCCAGCCAGCACGCACCCGAGGTTGAGAAACACGATGCCAACGCTACTCAGGGCGAAGGTGTGGCCGGCGCTCATGCCGAAGCGTTGCTGCATCACCGTCGGGGTAATCACCACCAGCACCACCACCGCCGAGGTCAGCACGCAGGTCAGCAACGCCGCCGGGATCAGCGCCGAGCGATGCTCGGTCAGCACCCGCCGCAGGGGAAACTTCACCGGCTGTTCCTGGCGCTCGCGCAGCGCCAGGAACACTGGGGTTTCGCTGAGCCAGCGGCGCAGCCATACGCCGATCACGCCGAACACCCCGCCGAGCAGGAAGGGATAGCGCCAGGCGTAATCGAGGATTTCCTGGGGGGTGAACGCTTGCGCCAGCAGCGTTGCGGTCAGTGCTCCCAGCAGGTAGCCGAAGGTCAGCCCGGCCTGCAGGAAGCCCAGGGCATAGCCGCGCCGCCCCGCTGGGGCATGCTCGGCGACGAAGGTCCAGGCACTGGGCACTTCGCCACCGACCGCTGCGCCTTGCAGGATGCGCAGCGCCAGCAGGATCAGCGGCGCGGCATAGCCGATGTCGGCATAGGTCGGCATCACCCCGATCAGTAGGCACGGCAGCGCCATCATCAGGATGCTCAGGCTGAACACCCGTTTGCGCCCGAGGTGATCGGCGAAATGGGCCATGAGGATGCCGCCCAGAGGCCTCGCCAGGTAACCGGTGACGAAAATCCCGAAGCTCTGCAGCAGGCGCAGCCACTCGGGCATCTCCGGCGGGAAGAACAACTGGCTGAGGGTCAGGGCGAAGAACACGAAAATGATGAAATCGTAGATTTCCAGGGCGCCGCCCAGTGCCGCCAGACCCAAGGTCCGGTGGTCGCCGCGGCTGAACCGGGGCTGGCGAGCGGTATCGATGGCAGTCATGGCAGGGTCCGCAAGATCGGCAAAGGCCCAGAGGATAGCAAATGCCAGGCCTTTGTTGCCCGCTGCCTTCCTTAGCGGCTGAATACCGTCTGGCCGAAGCGCGCTCCCGGCCGTGGATAACCCGCCCGGCCCGCAACCGCTGGCGGCAGCTCCAATGTGCCGATCAGCATCGGTGCATCGATGATCGCCATGAACGACTCGAGTGCCTCGCTGTCCGGCACCTGCGGCAAGCTCACGCTCACTGCCTGGCGCTGGCCCTGCGGCACGGCGGGGACGGTCAGGTGTTGCGGGTGGTAGAGCAAGGCATGCTGGATCGGCGCATTGACCCGACAGAAGCGCGCCATGTCGACCCCGGCGTGGGTGCCCAGCTCGATGCTGCCGAGCAGCAGGTTGAACGGTTGCAGGGCGCACTGCACCAAACGCTGCAACTCCTCGAAACTGGCCACGGGTGCGATGCGATAGTAGCCCAGCCGATTGAGCATCTTCTCAAGCTGCAAACGTTGTTCTGGATGCTCTTCGGCGATGAGGATGCGCAAGGACTTGTTGGTCATGATCGGGCCCGGGGCAGTGAGGTAGTGAGCGAAACTCCTTGACCTGTACTGCGCCCGTGCAGGCTACCGGCCGGAGGCACCCGGCGGGGTCATCATTGATAGTTGCCTCGAAACAGGCGGAACGCAAGTTGCTGGCAGACTAAATTTCGATTCGCGTTCACGCCACACGGATCTCGCGAATCTCAGTTGACCCGCCGCGCCGGCACCTGCAACAGCACGCGCAAACCGTCATTCTGACTGTCGAAACGCAGGCTGCCGGCACACCGCTGGACGATGGCCTGGACGATCGCCAGCCCCAACCCGCAGCCGCCGCTCTGGCCGTTGCGCCAGAAGCGCTCGGTGAGGTGCTGCAGGTCGGCCTCGGCAATGCCTGGCCCGTGGTCGCGAACCATGAACCCGACCTGTCCATCGGCCATCTGCACATCGAGCTCCACTGCGCTGTCGCCACCATGGCGCAAGGCGTTGTCGAGCAGGTTGCGCAGCGCTGCCACCGCCAACGGCGCCGGCATCCCCAGGTAGATGCGCGCAGCTTCCTCGGGAAGGTGCAAGACGATACGCCGGTTGTCGCCGCCGCCCGCGTCTTCCACTGCCTGCAGCGCCACCTGCTCGGCACTGCACTGCACGCCATCCTCGAACGACAGGCTACCCTCCACCCGGGCCAGCATCAGCAATTGCTCGAGCGTCCTGTGCATCCGGTCGGCGCCTTGCTCGGCATGCTCCAGGGCCTGCTCGCGCACCGCCCCATCGGTCATCCGCGCGACTTGCAGGTGAGTCTTTATCGCCGTCAGCGGGCTGCGCAACTCGTGGGCGGCATCGTCGGTCAGACGCCGCTCACGCTCGATGGTCTGGGCAATGCGCAGGAACAGCTGGTTCTGCGTGTCGAGCAATGGCTGCAGCTCGCTGGGCAGGCCGGCCACCTGCAACGGCTCGACACTGTCGGCACGCCGCCGGCGCAAGGCGTCGCGCATGCGGTTGAGCGGTTCGAGGCCCTTGCCCAGGCCGATCCAAACCAGGCCCAGGCTACCCAGCAAGGCCATCAGCACCGGCGCCGAGGCCGCCAGCAGGATCGACTGATTCAGCGCCTCGCGCTCCTGGTGGCGGTCGGCGGTGGTGATGCGCACATCGCCATGGTTGTAGGTGAAGGTGCGCCACGACGCCCCCTCGATGGTCTGGTCACGGAAGCCGCTGCGCTGGTCGTCCATGGCGCCGTCATGCTTGTGATTGCTGGCGAGGATCTCGCCGCGCAGCGAACTGACCTGGCAGGCCATGCCATCCGGCACGCTGAACTGGTCGGCGGAAAAATGCGCATCCTCGCCCTTGGCCGCAAGCGGTTGCGGCAGTTGGTCGATGAGCCCGGCGACCATGCGTGCCGAGGCCACCAATCGCTGGTCGAGGGAGAACATCATCTGCTGGCGCAGGTCGCGAAGCATCCAGGCCGCCGCCAGCACCCAGATGACGACGAAGGCACTGCCGAGGATCAGGCTCAGGCGTACGCGCAGGCTCATGGTGACACCGCATCCGGTGCCTGGGCCGGACCAAGGCGATAGCCCAGGCCGCGCACGGTCTCGACGATGCCGTTGCCGAGCTTGCGCCGCAGGTGGTGGATATGCACGTTGAGGGCGTTGCTCTCGACCTCGTCGCCAAAGCCGTACACGCAGTCCTTGAGCTGCTCGCTGGACAGCACCCGGCCCGGGTTCTGCAGCAGGGCCTGGAGCAGGGCCTGCTCACGGCGTGACAGGTCGACCGGCTGGCCGGCCAGGGTCGCCTCGCAGCTGCTCGGATCGTAGTGCAAAGGGCCGTGCTCGATGACATTGACCGCACGCCCGGCCACCCGGCGCAACAGGGTGTGCAGGCGTGCGGCCAGCTCACGCAGGTCGAACGGCTTGAGCAGATAGTCGTCGGCGCCGGCCTGCAGACCATCGACCCGATCGGTGACCGCATCGCGTGCGGTGAGCACCAGCACCGGCAGGGTCTCGCCCTGCTGACGCAGGCGGCGCAGCAGCTTCAGGCCGTCTTCGTCAGGCAGGCCGAGGTCGAGGATCATGACGTCGAACTGCGCCGCCTGCAGCATCGCCCGGGCACTGGCGGCACTGGCCACCCGGTCCACGGTCAACCCCTGAGCGGTGAGGCCGGCGCAGATGCCGCTGGCGATCAGGTCGTCGTCCTCGCAGAGCAGAACGTGCATGGTCAAGGAGCTCCCAGGGTGAGGTGACAAGCATTGCACTATGAGCGGATTAAGGGGGGATTATGGACCTTTGCCAAGGCAGGGGTATAGGCAGCGTCGGATGCTCTGGGCAGCATTCACCTCCGGTACTGTAAGACCGGGTTAACCTTGGGTTAATCAGCCCCGGCCAGCATGGCCTGACTTCCAGCACTGCCAAGGCGAAGACATGCGCGTTCTCCTGCTCTTTCTGACATTGATCCTGGCCGGGCCGTCGCAGGCCAACCCGTTCGATGTGAAACCCGACTTCCTGCCGGTCGGCGAGGCCTTCGTGCTCAGCCACGAACGCCAGGCCGACGGCCAGATGCGCCTGTACTTCCAGATCAAGCAGGGCTACTACCTGTACCAGAAACGCCTGAAATTCGACGGGCTGCCCGCCGAGCAACACCCACAGCTGCCTGCGGCGCAGAATCACCACGACGAGTTCTTCGGTGACAGTGCGGTGTACCGCGACCAGCTCGAACTGCTCATCCCCGCCAACGCCAAGGGCGAGCTGCGCCTGGGCTGGCAGGGCTGCGCCGATGCCGGACTGTGCTATCCGCCGCAGACGACCGTGATCGACCTGGGCGGCAGCGCCGCGCCCGTCGCCGACCAGGCCAGCGACCAGGCCCTGGCCAGCGACCTGCAGCACGCTACCCTGGCCTGGAGCCTCCTGGCCTTCTTCGGCCTCGGCCTGCTCCTGGCGTTCACCCCTTGCTCGTTGCCGATGCTGCCGATCCTCGCCGGACTGGTGCTCGGCAACGGCGCCAGCGCGCGCCGGGGCTGGCTGCTGGCCGGGGTCTACGTACTGAGCATGGCGCTGGTCTACGCAGCACTCGGGGTGGTCGCCGCGCTGCTGGGCGCCAGCCTGCAGGCGTGGTTGCAGCAGCCCTGGTTGCTGGGCAGCCTGGCCGCACTTTTCGTGATCCTCGCCCTGCCGATGTTCGGTGCCTTCGAGCTGCAGTTGCCGGCCGCCGTGCGCGACCGCCTGGACCGGGCCGGGCAAGGCACCCGAGGTGGCAACCTGTATGGCGCGGCACTGCTCGGGGCACTGTCCGGACTGTTATTAGGCCCGTGCATGACCGCGCCACTGGCCGGTGCGCTGCTGTACATCGCGCAGAGCGGCGATGTCGTACAAGGCGCGCTGGTGCTGTTCAGCCTCGGCCTGGGCATGGGCCTGCCACTGCTGTTGCTGGTGACCCTGGGCAACCGCTTCCTGCCGCGCCCAGGCGCCTGGATGAACCGGGTAAAGGGGGTGTTCGGCTTCGTGTTCCTGGCCATGGCCTTGTATACCGTGCGCAGCCTGGTCAGTGCGCCTTTGCTGCTGGCCCTGAGCGGCGCCTGGCTGATCGCCCTTGGCTGGGCCGCCTGGCCGGCCCTGCAACGCCTACCCGCGCTGCGCGCAGTGCCGCTGCTCGGTGCACTCTGGGGTGGCCTGCTGCTGGTCGGCGCGGCGGCCGGGGGCGACGACCTGTGGCAGCCGCTGCGCCCGTTCGCTGGCACGACCCCGGCGACGCTCGGGCACAGTGAAGACACTTTCATCACCGTCAGCCAACCCCAGGATCTGCAACGCCAGCTGGACCAAGCCAGAGCCCAGGGCCAGTGGGTGATGCTCGACTACTACGCCGACTGGTGCGTGGCCTGCAAGGCCATGGAAAAGAACGTGTTCGCCCGCGCCGACGTGCAAGCCAGCCTCGCCGGAGTGCGCCTGTTGCGCCTGGACGTGACCGCCGACGCCCCCGCCAGCCGCGAACTGTTGCAGCGCTACCAGGTGCCAGGCCCACCCAGCATCCTGTGGATCGCCCCACAAGGCGAGGAGCGCCGGGCACGGCGCATCACCGGCGAGGTGGATGCGCAGACCTTCCTCGAACACTGGACCCAGACCCGGAGCCAAGGCTGATGCTGACGGTAACCCTGGGCCCCCTGACCATGGCCCTCAACCACTTGGTGCTGCTGGCCGCCTTGGCCATCGCCTGCCTGGTCGGCTGGTGGGTCGCCCGGCGCGGTGGCGCAAGCCCCGAGTCGGCGCTGTTCAATCTGTTTCTGATCGGCCTGGCCTGTGCCCGCCTGGGTTTCGTCGTGGCCTATTGGCCGATGTACCGGGACGAGCCGTTGCAGGTCATCGACATCCGCGATGGTGGCTTCCTGCTCTGGCCAGGTCTGCTCGGCCTGGTGCTCGGCGCCCTGTGGCAAGGCTGGCGGCAACCTGGGCTGCGCCGTTCGCTGGGATGGGCGTTGTTCAGTGGTGCGCTGTTCTGGGGGCTGGCCAGCCTGGGCAGCCATCTGTACGGCAAGGGTACCGAACTGCCCGACCTGAGCCTGCGCAACGCCGCCGGGCAGCCGGTGGCACTGCAGGTGTACCGGGGCCAGCCGCTGGTCATCAACCTCTGGGCGACCTGGTGCCCGCCATGCCGGCGCGAGATGCCGGTATTGCAGCGGGCGCAGACCGACTACCCGCATGTGAGGTTCGTCTTCGTCAACCAGGGTGAGACCCCGGAAAACGTCAGTACCTTCCTTGCCACCACCGGCCTGAGCCTGACCCATGTGCTGTTCGATGGCACCGGGCAACTGGCGCAGCGGGTCGGATCGATGGCCCTGCCCACCACCTTGTTCTACGACGCCAACGGGCGGCTGGTCGGCAGCCACCTGGGCGAACTCTCCCGGGGCAGCCTGCGCCATGCCCTGGAACCTTTCGATCGGGCCGCAGCGCCCGCCCCTGCCGCACAAGGAAACTGACATGCGCTTGACTGCATTGCTCCCCCTGACCCTGGCCGCCCTGGCCACCCCGCAGTTGCAGGCCGAGGAACTGCCCAAGGCGATCCAGCAACTGCAAGCCAAGGGCGCCGTGATCAAAGGCAGCTTCGACGCCCCCGATGGCATGCGCGGCTATGCCGCCGAGTATCGCAACAACGGCATCGCCTTCTACCTCACGCCCAACGGCAAGCATGTCCTGGTGGGCAGCCTGTTCGACGAGCAAGGCCGCGACCTGAGCGCCGAGCCCTTGGAAAAACTGGTCTACGCACCGATGAGCAAGGCCGTCTGGGCCAAGATGGAGAAGACCGCCTGGATCGCCGATGGCAAGGCCGATGCCCCACGCGTGGTGTACCTGTTCAGTGACCCGAACTGCCCGTACTGCAACATGTTCTGGCAGCAGGCGCGGCCCTGGGTCGAGTCGGGCAAGGTGCAGTTGCGTCACATCATGGTCGGCATCATTCGCGAGGACAGCCCAGGCAAATCGGCGGCGCTCCTGGCCGCGAATGACCCGGCCAAGGCGCTGGCGCAGCATGAGAAGGCCGGCAAGGCCAGTACGCTCAAGGCGCTGGACCAGATACCAGAGGCGGTGCAGGCGAAGCTCGCAGGGAACATGGCGTTGCTCGAGGAGCTGGGGCTGCAGGCGACGCCGGCGATCTTCTATCAGGACGAACAGGGCAACCTGCAAACCCAGCAAGGGGCACCGCAGCCCGAGATGCTGGGGAAAATCCTCGGCAAACGATAAGTACGCCCCTGTTTGGCAACCACTGTCGAGAGGCCCTTAGAACGGTAATCAATAGAAACCAATTATCTTTCGTATTTGACAATGG
This sequence comes from Pseudomonas sp. S31, assembly GCF_016648105.1. GTDB lineage: Bacteria > Pseudomonadota > Gammaproteobacteria > Pseudomonadales > Pseudomonadaceae > Aquipseudomonas. Next base: position 77,003 of record NZ_JACVVE010000029.1, read on the forward strand.
TTATCATATTGCCTAGTTTGTCGCACGTCGTAGGGAGCTTCCCGGCCCAGGGCGCTCCCCTTTCTACTCGAGACTAGGTGACTTCCATGGCGGAACAATCATCCACAAGTAAGTGCGATTCACCGTTACTCCAGGCGTTTGTCGACCACCGCAACATTCTAGTCAAGATCGCGGCGCGCATCACGGGCTGCCGCTCGCGCGCCGAGGATGTGGTGCAGGATGCGTTCTTCCGGCTGAGCGCAGCCCCGCAGATAACCTCGTCATTCAAGGCCCAGCTCAGCTACCTGTTCCAGATCGTACGCAACCTGGCGATCGATCACTACCGCAAGCAGGCAATGGAGCTGAAGTACTCCGGCAGCGAAGAGGAAGGCCTGAACGTGGTCTTGCAGAACGCCTCGCCGGAGGCCACCCATATCAACCTGGCCGCCCTCGAAGGCATCGCCGACGCCTTGAACGACCTCCCCCAGCGCACCCGCTATGCCTTCGAAATGTATCGCCTGCACGGTGTGCCGCAGAAGGACATCGCCAAGGAACTGGGTGTCTCGCCGACCCTGGTCAACTTCATGATCCGCGATGCCCTGGTGCATTGCCGCAAGATCGCCGGCCGGCAGGGCTGAACGCCCCACTAGGCCAATTTGCAGTGGTCGAAGTAGCGCTCGCGACCGAGGATCATCAGCGCTGCACGTTTGTGCGGAAAATCGAACTCCTTTTCACAATGGAAGCACTGGTCGTGCATGTAGCCGATCATCTTGCCATTGCTGGTACGTGGCTCGGCCACCACCCGCTGGGTACGCGGGTCGTCGAGGAACAGGTAGTGGACCAGCGCCGACAGCCAGCTGGCCACCTTGTGCGGGCCACGGTGCGACTCCTCTCCGACCAGCATGTGAACGCCGCGATCGTAGTCGTCGGCCGTGTAGTACGGTGCGATACCGTGCTCCTTGGCCCAGTACGCCTCGAAATAGGCGAATGGCTCATCGTCGAAGCAGCCAATCAGGGTCAGGGTACGAGGGTCGGCCTCGAGCTTGGCCAGGTACTCGCGGTGCTGATTCAGCGATCCCCCTTCCTGCCAGAACGCTTCCACCCGAGGGTTGTTCTGCCAGCGGTTGAAACGCTCGAGATCGCGGTCGATTTCCAGCGTGCGCAACGACACCCAGCTGCCCAGGCGGGCATCGAATCGGCGGTACACCTCCCCTGCCGGCTTGGGCGGGCGCCGCGGATGGCGCGTGCCCTCGCTGAGCTGCATCTGCTGCGGGTAGACGCCGCTGGCAGAGGTGCCCAGCCAGGGCTGCGGCAACTGCCAGAACAACGTGCGCTCGCACAGGTACACACCGGGCGTTCCTGCCGCCAGCAACAGCCCGCTGGCCAGGGCCTGGGCCACCGTCGCCTGGGCGACTGGCGCAGGCAGGTGCCAGGCCAGCCGCTGGCGCCCTGGGTCGCGCGACAACAGCCAGTAACACGCCGCCCACAGGGCCTGGTGCGCACGTTCCGGGCACAGGCTGACAAGATGCACCTGCAAGGTGGCACCTGGTACCAGGCGCATCTGGATCAGGGGCCGGCCCTCAAGGGTGAGGCTCAGCTGGCGGTCAGTCTCGTCGGCGCGCAAGTCCTGCCAACGGGGCGGTGACAGGGGCGGCGCAGCGGCATCGAACGGCATGGTCATGGCTCACAGGTAAAAGAAGAAGGATTTACCTGGAAACGTCGCCACGACAACGCAATTTAGTCGTTCGGGACCTGTACGGTGATCCGGTACGGCTGGAAGATTCGCGCCAGTTGCCCGGTATCGCGCAGGTGGCGCAGCAGTTCGGCAAAGGCCTTGTCGCTGATCGGCGCACCAGGCCGCAGCAACGCATAGTGGTGATAGACCTGGTCGATACGCTCGGAAGCCAGCAACTGATCCAGGCTGCCAGGGTTGCGCACCATGAAATCGCTCAGGTACGAACGGGTGACCAGGGCAATATCGGCCCGCCCGGCCTGGACCATCAGCAGGTTGCTGTCGTGGGAATAGGTCAGGGTCGCATCGAAAGCCTGGCGCAGGTAGGCCGGGTCGGAATTGAAGTTGGCGAAGGCGTAGTGGTAGCCGTTGAACAGGGCCAAACGTTTGCCACGCAGGTCATCGAAATAGTGCTGGTCATGGCCATTGGCGTTCTTCGCCACGAACACTTCCGCATCCTCCAACCCCATGTCCACGGTCTGGTGCGGGATCTTCTGCCAGCCCCACTGCGGGTTCTCGAAGATCGCCATGTCGGTGCGACCCTGCTGGAAATCGCCGATGCGCCGCTGGATGGAGGTGGGCACGAGGATGAAACGATAGCCACCTTGCAACGCGTTCAGCGCCTCGACCAGTTGTGGCAGCAGGCCCGTGTCGGCCCCCTGCTCGGGACGCACGGTGTACGGCGGGAAATGCGCGGCGCCAATCTTGACTTCGACCGCCTCGGCGGCCCAGGCCGGTGCCGCCAGCCATGTAGCGGCCAGCATCAGCAGAGTGGACAGGGCCTTGAGGCCGGGTGCTGGAGTCAAGACGGACGCTCATCACGGTTCATGCCTGGATGCGACTAAGCTAGGCGTTTTCCCGAGCTGGCACAACTGCTGGCCATGCCAAAATGAAGGCAATCTGCCACAGGGATGCCGAGGCGCCAGGTTTTGGCTACGCTCTAGCAGGATCTGCAAGGGAGCCTGGTATGGGCCATTGGTTGGTGATCGACCTGGAGGCCACCACCGACGAAGGTGGCTGGCCAGTCACGGAGATGGAAATCATTGAAATCGGCGCCAGCCTGGTAACCCGCGAGGGCCGAGAAGTCGAGCACTTCCAGCGTTTCGTGCGGCCCCGGCGACGGCCACAGCTGACCCCGTTCTGCCGCGAACTGACCCGCATCAGTCAGGCCGACGTCGACGCCGCCGACGACTTCGGCGCGGTATCGGCCTGCTTCGAGCGCTGGCTCGGGCACCACCCGGGGCAATTGCACGCCTGGGTCAGCTGGGGCGACTACGACCGCCAGCAACTGTTGCAGGAATGGCAGCGGCACAAAGTCGACAGCCTGCTGCGCGGCCTGCCCCACATCAACCTCAAGCAACGTTTCGCCAAGGCCCGCCACCTGCAACGGCCGGCCGGGCTCAATGGCGCCTTGCAGCTGGCCGGCATGCAGTTCTGCGGGCAGCAGCATCGCGCCCTGGAGGATGCACGCAACACGGCGCGGCTGCTGCCGTTGTGCCTGCCCGCCTTCGAAGTCGGGGACACCTGAAAGCAGATGACGGCTCCCATGGCCTTGGGCATACTGGCCAGCCTTTTTCATCCCCCATGCTCATCCAACAGTTCAGGAGTCGCCCATGTTCCAGGTCAACGAGTACTTCAACGGCACCGTCAAGTCGATCGCATTCGCGGGCGAAGAAGGCCCGGCAACCGTCGGTGTGATGGCCCCGGGTGAATACGAGTTCGGCACCGCCAAGCGCGAAATCATGCACGTGGTATCCGGCGCCCTGACCGTGAAGCTGCCCGGCAGCGACAACTGGGAAACCTTCACCGCCGGCAGCCAGTTCAACGTGCCGGCTGACAGCAAGTTCCAGCTGCAGGTGAAGGTGGACACCGCCTACCTGTGCGAGTACCGCGACTAAGCACCAGCTTGCCCCGAGCCCATCGCCGGCACGCCGGCGATGGCGCCGCCGTCAACCCCGCAAGAACGCCGCCACCTTCTCAGCCGCCGCCTGCAAATGCTGCTCATGGCTGAACCCCGACGCCTTCAGCGGCTTCAGGTCATGATCCGCCGCTACCAGCCAGCTCACCTCGATCGCAGGTGACAACGCATACCCCTGCACCGCCTCGCGGTTACCCAGCGCATCCCGCTCGCCCTGCACGATCAAGGTCGGTGTACGCAACCCTGCCAGGTGTTCGACCCGCGGCTTCTCCGGCTTGCCCACGGCATAGAACGGATACCCCAGGCACACCAACGCATCGGCACCCAGCTCGTCGGCCAGCAGGCTGGCCATGCGCCCGCCCATCGACTTGCCGCCAATCGCCAGCTTGCCTGCGACCAGGGGTCGCACCTGGCGGTACACCTCGCGCCAGTGCTCGAGCAGCACCTTCTGCGGATTGGGCGGCCGTTTGCCGCCGCCGACGCGCCGCTCGGCCATGTACGGGAACTCGAACCGAACAACCGCAACGCCTTGCTGCGCCAGCCTTCGCGCCATCTCTTGCATGAACCCGCTGTCCATCGGCGCCCCCGCGCCGTGGGCCAGGATCAGACACCCCGAAACCCGGCTATCCGCCTGATTTCGCGGCGGATCGCAGCGCAAGCCTGGGACATTTGCGATCTGCGCCCATTGATCCCCGTCAATACCGGCACTTGGCCCATTAATCATGCTTGCCTCGCTGTAACGCCTGCCAAAAATAACCGTGGATGGAAACCCATACATGAACACAACCAGCAGTACCGCCTATAACTACAAGGTGGTCCGCCAATTTGCCATCATGACGGTGGTGTGGGGAATCGTCGGGATGGGGCTCGGCGTCTTCATCGCCGCCCAATTGGCTTGGCCTTCCCTGAACTTCGACCTTCCCTGGACCAGCTTCGGCCGCCTGCGCCCCCTGCATACCAATGCGGTGATCTTCGCCTTCGGCGGCTGCGCCCTGTTCGCCACCTCCTATTATTCGGTGCAACGCACCTGCCAGACCACCCTGTTCGCACCGGGCCTGGCCGCGTTCACCTTTTGGGGCTGGCAACTGGTGATCCTGCTGGCGGCCATCACCCTGCCGCTGGGTTATACCAGTTCCAAGGAATACGCCGAGCTGGAATGGCCGATCGACATCCTGATCACCATCGTCTGGGTGAGCTACGCCATCGTGTTCTTCGGCACGCTGATGAAGCGCAACACCAAGCATATCTACGTGGGCAACTGGTTCTTCGGCGGCTTCATCCTCACCGTGGCCATGCTGCACGTGGTCAACAACCTGGAACTGCCGGTCAGCCTGACCAAGTCGTACTCGCTCTATGCCGGCGCCACCGACGCGATGGTGCAGTGGTGGTATGGCCACAACGCCGTGGGCTTCTTCCTCACCGCAGGCTTCCTCGGGATGATGTACTACTACGTGCCCAAGCAGGCCGAGCGGCCGGTGTATTCCTATCGCCTGTCGATCGTCCACTTCTGGGCATTGATCACCCTGTACATCTGGGCCGGCCCGCACCACCTGCACTATACCGCCCTGCCCGACTGGGCGCAGTCGCTGGGCATGGTGATGTCGCTGATCCTCCTGGCACCGAGCTGGGGCGGCATGATCAACGGCATGATGACCCTGTCCGGTGCCTGGCACAAACTGCGCAGCGACCCGATCCTGCGTTTCCTGGTGGTGTCGCTGGCGTTCTACGGCATGTCCACCTTCGAAGGCCCGATGATGGCCATCAAGACGGTCAACGCCCTGTCCCACTACACCGACTGGACCATCGGCCACGTACATGCCGGGGCCCTCGGCTGGGTGGCGATGATCTCCATCGGCGCCCTGTACCACACCATTCCCAAGGTGTTCGGGAAGGAGCGCATGTACAGCATCGGCCTGATCAACGCGCACTTCTGGCTCGCCACCATAGGCACCGTGCTGTACATCGCCTCGATGTGGGTCAACGGCATCGCCCAGGGCCTGATGTGGCGTGCGGTGAACAGCGACGGCACGCTGACCTACTCGTTCGTGGAAACCCTGGTGGCCAGCCACCCAGGCTTCGTCGTGCGCTTCGTCGGTGGCGCGATCTTCCTCAGCGGCATGTTCCTGATGGCCTGGAACACCTGGCGCACCGTGCGTTCGCCAGCGCTCGACGCCGCACCTGCGAATGCCCAGCTGGCTTGAGGAGACCTGCCTGATGAAACATGAAGTCATCGAGAAGAACGTCGGCCTGCTGGCCCTGCTGATGGTGTTCGCCGTGAGCATCGGCGGCCTGACCCAGATCGTCCCGCTGTTTTTCCAGGACGTGACCAACAAACCGGTCGAAGGCATGAAGCCGCGCCCCGCCCTCGAACTCGAAGGGCGCGATATCTACATCCGCGAAGGTTGCGTCGGTTGCCACTCGCAGATGATCCGCCCGTTCCGCGCCGAGACCGAGCGCTACGGCCACTACTCGGTAGCCGGTGAAAGCGTCTGGGACCACCCGTTCCTGTGGGGCTCCAAGCGCACCGGCCCGGACCTGGCCCGGGTCGGCGGGCGCTACTCCGACGACTGGCACCGCGCCCACCTGTACAACCCCCGCAACGTCGTGCCCGAGTCGAAGATGCCGTCCTACCCCTGGCTGGTGGAGAACAAGCTCGACGGCAAGGACACCGCGAAGAAGATGGAAGTCCTGCGCACCCTCGGCGTGCCGTACACCGACGAGGACATCGCCGGTGCCCGCGACGCGGTCAAGGGCAAGACCGAAATGGACGCCATCGTCGCGTACCTGCAAGGCCTTGGCACCATCATCAAGAACAAGAGGTGAATGCGATGGAAATGGACATCGGCATGATCCGCGGTCTGGGCACCCTGGTGGTGCTGGTCGCCTTCATCGGCCTGACGCTGTGGGTCTTCAACCGCCGCCGCGATCGTGACTTCGCCGAAGCACGCCTGCTGCCCTTCGTCGACGACCGCCTGCCCCCCGCCGGGCAAGAACCTGCCATGAGGAAGAATCGGCAATGACCACCTTCTGGAGTACCTATGTCAGCGTACTGACCATCGGCAGCCTGATCGGCCTGGCCTGGCTGCTGCTCTCGACCCGCAAGGGCCAGAGCACCGACACCACCGACCAGACCATGGGGCACAGCTTCGATGGCATCGAGGAATACGACAACCCCCTGCCCCGCTGGTGGTTCTGGCTGTTCGTCGGCACCCTGGTGTTCGGTGCCGGCTACCTGGTGCTGTACCCAGGCCTGGGCAACTGGAAAGGCATCCTGCCCGGCTACGAGAACGGCTGGACCGGAGTCAACGAGTGGCAGAAGGAAATGGACAAGGCCGACGCCAGGTTCGGGCCGATCTTCGCCAAGTATGCGGCCATGCCCGTCGAGGAAGTGGCCAAGGACCCGCAGGCGTTGAAGATGGGCAGCCGCCTGTTCGCCTCCAACTGCTCGGTGTGCCATGGCTCGGACGCCAAGGGCGCC
>NZ_JACVVE010000002.1 GCF_016648105.1 Pseudomonas sp. S31
AGCTTCGACCCCTATCCCCCCCCTTGCCCCGCGAAGAGGCCAGCACCGGCGCTATAAAACTGACGTCAAAAAGCCATTACCCCTTATCCGACCGCCCTACTCAGGCTAAACTCGCCCCAGCTCCCCCTGTGGCCACCCTGAGCGCGCAATGAACCAGCCCCACGAAATCCGCCCCGACCTGGACCAAGGCATCGACCGCAAGGAGCTGACCAAGCTGCGTGCGCGGTTCATGCATCTCAACCAGGGCCGTCGGCAGCGGGCGATGGAGGGGCTTTCGACGCGCCAGCAGCAGGTGCTGACCCTGCTGCCGCTGCTGTTCCACGTCAATCACCCGCTGCTGCCCGGCTATGTCTCGGGCACCACGCCGGCCGGCGTGGCGAACTTCGAGCCCGACGCCGAGCTGGTCGCCGAAGGCCAGCGACTGGCCCGCTCGTTCGCCTACAAGACCCGCCTCGGCAACCCGCCACGGCCGATCCATGGCCTGTTCCTGATGGGTAGCCTCGGTTCGCTGGCCCAGGCCGAACAAAGCGACATGGACCTGTGGGTCTGCCACGCCCCGGACCTGGGCGAAGGCCCACTCGCCGAGCTGCGGCGCAAATGCCAGCTGCTCGAGACCTGGGCCGGCAGCATGGGCGCCGAAGCGCACTTTTTCCTCATCGACACCCAGGGCTTCGCCCGGGGCGAACGCGACAGCCAGCTCAGCTCCGACGACTGTGGTACCACCCAGCACTACCTGCTGCTCGACGAGTTCTACCGCACCGCCATCTGGCTCGCCGGGCGCACGCCGTTGTGGTGGCTGGTACCGGTCTACGAGGAACACAACTACCAGGCCTACACCCAGACCTTGCTGTCCAAACGTTTCATCCGCAGTCAGGACGATCTCGACCTCGGCCACCTGGCGCACATCCCACCCGGGGAGTTTGTCGGCGCTGGGCTGTGGCAGCTGTTCAAGGGTATCGACTCGCCCTACAAGTCGTTGCTCAAGCTGCTGTTGACCGAGGCCTACGCCAGCGAGCACCCCGCCGTGCGCTGCCTGAGCCTGGACTACAAGCGAGCGGTGTTCGCCAACCGGCTCGACCTCGACGAGCTGGACCCCTATGTGATGGTGTATCGGCGCATCGAGCGCTACCTGCAGCAGCGCGGCGAGCATGCGCGCCTGGAGCTGGTGCGGCGCAGCCTGTACCTGAAGGTCAACAAGAAACTCAGCGGCCTGGGCAGTGCCCGCGCCAGCGGCTGGCAGCGCCAGTTACTGCAGCGCCTGGCCGATGAATGGGGCTGGGACGAGCGGCAACTGGCCCTGCTCGACAGCCGTAGCCAGTGGAAGGTCGGCCAGGTCGCGGTCGAGCGCCGTGAGCTGGTCGCCGAACTCAACCACAGCTACCGCTTTCTTGGCCAGTTCGCCCAACGCCAAGGTGCCAGCAGCTGCGCCGACCAACGCGACCTCAACGTTCTCGGCCGGCGTCTGTATGCCGCCTTCGAGCGGCGCGCCGGCAAGATCGAGGTGATCAACCCCGGCATCGCCCCCGACCTCGCCGAGGACACCCTGACCCTGGTCCACTCGCCCAATCGCAAGGAGCCGGGCAGCCATCACTGGGGCCTGTACAACGGCAACCTGGGGGTGCACGAATGGGAACACTTCAGCCCGATCAAGCGCTGCCGCGAGCTGCTCGAGCTGCTCACCTGGGCGCATCGCAACGGCGTCATCGACAGCGCCACCCGCCTGGCACTGCATCCCGGCAGCAGCGAGCTCAGCGAGTTCGAGCTGTTCAACCTGCTGGGCAGCCTGCAACAAGGCATTCCCCTGCCCCTGCAGCCGGTCAGCGAGGCACGCCTGCTGCAACCGAGCGTGACCGACGAGATCCTGCTGCTGGTCAACGTGGGGATCGACCCGCTGCGCCACCACCGCGACCTGAACATCCTGATGACCACCGAGCGCACCGACTCGCTCAGCTATGCCGGGGTCCGGGAAAACCTGGTGCTGACCCTCGACCAGGTCACCCTCAACAGCTGGAACGAGGTGCTGGTGCAGCGTTTCGACGGCGAGCATGCATTGCTGCGCTGCCTGCGCGACTACCTCAACAGCTTCGGCCAGCGCAGCCACCGGCCACGGCTGCGGGTGCGCTGCTTCTGCCATAACCGCGCCCAGGCCATCAGCCAGCGGGTCGAGGAGATCTTCGCCACCGCCCAGCGCCTGCTCGACCAGGGCCAGGGCCACCGCTACCTGCTGCAGGTGGCGCAGTACACCCATGTGCTTGAACTGCTGCCCGGCCAGGTCACCCTCGCCACCCTGGCCGAACACGACGCCGTGCTCAGCCACCTGGGCGAGGAGCGCAGCCACTACAGCCCCCTGCACCTGGACCCCCAGGCGTTGCAGGATCACGACCTGCCACTGCTATTGGAGCAGGGCGAGCCGGGCTGCATCCAGGTGTTCTACCGCCTGCTCGACGGCTGGGCCGACCTCTACGTGCTGGATGAATACAACACCCTGTGGCAGCAGCGCCTGCCGCTGCAGGACGAGCACCACCTGCTGCTGCCGCTGCAGCGCTTCCTGCGCTCGGTGGTGATGCGCCACGACGCCCGTCTACCGCTCGACAGCCTGCAGCAGGCGTCGCCGGAAATCCGCTACGCCCAGCTGCTGCCCTCAGGGCCGGGCAAGGCGCGCAACATCGAACCGCGGCCAGTGCCAAGTGCCGGCGTCGGCCAGCCCTACTACGAGGTGCAGGCCATTCTGCAGGCAGGCGCGCTGGACGAGGTGCACGTCACGCTGTATTGCGACCAGCAGGAGTTTTCCGAGCTGGAGCATGGCGAGCAGCTGTATGAAGTGGTGGCCCGGCAGATTCTCGGCCGGCGGCTCAGTGCTGGGCATTACCGCTGCTACATCACCGACCTGGACCTGTCGGAGCTGCTCGCTGACGAGCAGGGTTCGACCTGCCTGTACCTGCGCTACAAACGTGAGCTGGAGCAGGCGCTCAATGATGGGTTGGAGCGTTTGCAGGCGGCGCTGGAGCCTTGAGATACCTGGGGCCGCGTTGCGGCCCCCGACGATTCACAGATCGAAATCGCCCGCCGCTTCCGGCTGGTACTCGACTTCCAGCAGCTTCAGCTTGAGGGTCTTGCCCCCCGGCGCCGGCCAGTCGATCTGCTCGCCCACCGACAACCCCAGCAGCGCGCAACCGATCGGCGCCAGGATCGACACCTTGCCCTCGCCGCCGGCATCCTTCGGGTACACCAGGGTCAGGTGGTAGTCCTTGCCACTGGCTTCCTCGCGGCAGTGCACGCGTGAGTTCATGGTCACCACGCCCGCCGGCACGTCCTCATGGCCGACCACCTGCTCGGCGCGGTCCAGCTCGTCCTGCAAGGCGAGCACGCCCGGGGTGGACTCGTCGAGGCTGTCGATCAGGCGCTCCAGACGTTGCACGTCCAGGCGTGTGAGGATGAGGGAAGGCTTGGTGCTCATGATCCAGTCAGGCTCCTTCGAACGGTTTTCTATGGGCAGATAAAGCAAAACCCCGCCCAAGGGCGGGGTTTGTGAATGCTTTTGGCGTCACCGACGCATCACCCGACACTAACACAGCCAGGCAAATACTCAAGCCCGTGGCGTCAACCGGCCAATGCCCGGGCTTCGGCGCAGATCTGCCGGCGCCGCTGGTCGTCGGCCGAACGCCATTCGCGAATGTGCTCGACGTGGCGATGGCAGCCGGTGCAGACCCGCTGTTCGTCCAACCGGCACACGCTGATGCACGGTGACGGCACGGCCGGGCTGACATTGCTGTACAGCGGCTTGGGTGGTCGCATCGGGGTGCTCATGTCAGATCTCGTCGAAGTCCAGCTTCTCGCCGGCCCGCTCCCAGACGATGCGCTCGAGCATCTCGCCGAGCAGCTCTTCGCTCTTCTCGCAGACCCACTTGCCGCTTTCTTCGTCGTAGTCGAAGTGGAAGCCCCCGGAGCGGTCGGCCAGCCACAGCTGACGCAGGGGCTCCTGGCGGCTGAAGATCAGCTGGCTGCCATTGTCGAACTTGATGGTCAGGACACCGGCCGAGTTTTCCATGTCCAGGTCCAGATCGCTTTCGTCGAACAGATCTTCCAGCGCCTGCTGGGTGGCGTCGACCAGGTCATGGAAACGCGCTTCGCTCAAACTCATTGCAAGAACCTCGAAATTGGCTGCGTGACTGGCAAGCCGGGCAAGATACGGGCGCTTGGCCGCGAATGCAAAAGTTTAGCCGGCCCCGATGCCTTGCGAGCGCAGGCCGCCCGGCGGGCCGGTGCTTGCATAGGCAATCGGCCGGGCGCTCGGTATACTCGGGCGCAATACTGCTTATTTCAAAGGATTTCACCCAATGAAGCGCCTGATTTCCTCCTTCGCGGCGCTGGTCGCTGTTGCCTGCCTCGTCTCGGCCTGTGGCCAGAAAGGCCCGCTGTACCTGCCGGAAGACGGCAAGGACGGCAAGGGCAGCCACAAATCGCACCAGCATCAGCATGCCCAGCCTGTGCAACAGGCCGAGCCGCAAGAACAGCAGCCTGAGCTCGATGCCGAGCCCGAGCAGTCGCCAGCGCAGTAAGGAAACCAGATGAACGCTTTCAACTACCGCGACGGCCAATTGTTCGCGGAAGGCGTGGCCCTGTCGGCCATCGCCGAACGCTTCGGCACCCCGACCTACGTGTATTCGCGTGCCCACATCGAGGCCCAGTACCTCAGCTATACCGAAGCCCTGCAAGGCACCGAGCACCTGGTGTGCTTCGCGGTCAAGGCCAACTCCAACCTCGGCGTGCTGAACCTGCTGGCGCGCCTGGGCGCGGGCTTCGACATCGTTTCCGGCGGTGAGCTGGAGCGTGTGCTGGCTGCCGGTGGCCGTGCCGACCGCGTGGTGTTCTCCGGCGTCGGCAAGACCCGCGAAGACATGCGCCGTGCCCTGGAAGTGGGCGTGCACTGCTTCAACGTCGAGTCCACCGACGAACTGGAGCGCCTGCAAGTGGTGGCGGCAGAGATGGGCAAGGTTGCGCCGGTCTCGCTGCGGGTCAACCCCGACGTCGACGCTGGTACCCACCCGTACATCTCCACTGGCCTCAAGGAAAACAAGTTCGGCATCGCCATCGCCGACGCCGAGGCCATCTACGTGCGCGCCGCGCAACTGCCGAACCTGGACGTGGTCGGGGTCGACTGCCACATCGGCTCGCAACTGACCACCGTCGCGCCGTTCCTTGATGCCCTGGACCGCCTGCTGGCCCTGGTCGACCGCCTCGCCGAGTGCGGCATCCACCTGCGCCACCTCGACCTGGGTGGCGGCGTCGGCGTGCGCTACCGCGACGAGGAGCCGCCGCTGGTGGCCGACTACATCAAGGCCATCCGCGAGCGCGTCGGCGAGCGCGACCTGGCCCTGGTCTTCGAGCCCGGCCGCTACATCGTGGCCAACGGCGGCGTGCTGCTGACCCGCGTTGAATACCTCAAGCATACCGAACACAAGGACTTCGCCATCGTCGACGCGGCGATGAACGACCTGATCCGCCCGGCCCTGTACCAGGCCTGGATGGGCGTCAGCGCGGTGACCCCACGCGAAGGCGAAAGTCGCCCCTACGACGTGGTCGGGCCGATCTGCGAGACCGGCGACTTCCTGGCCAAGGACCGCCAGCTGAACCTGGCCGAAGGCGACCTGCTGGCCGTGCAGTCCGCCGGCGCCTATGGTTTCGTCATGAGCTCGAACTACAACACCCGTGGCCGTTGCGCCGAGGTGCTGGTCGACGGCGACCAGGCCTTCGAAGTCCGCCGCCGCGAGACCATTGCCGAACTGTTCGCCGGCGAAAGCCTGCTGCCGGAGTGAACCCATGCTGCTGCGCTTTACCAAGATGCATGGGCTGGGCAACGACTTCATGGTCCTCGACCTGGTCAGCCAGCACGCGCACATCCAGCCCAAGCACGCCAAGCAATGGGGCGACCGGCACACTGGGATCGGCTTCGACCAGCTGCTGATCGTCGAGGCACCGAGCAATCCGGAAGTGGATTTCCGCTACCGGATCTTCAACGCCGACGGTTCCGAAGTGGAGCAATGCGGCAACGGCGCGCGCTGCTTCGCGCGCTTCGTACTCGACAAGCGCCTGACCGCGAAGAAACGCATCCGCGTCGAAACCAAGGGCGGCATCATCGTGCTGGACGTGCAGAACGACGGCCAGGTGTGCGTCGACATGGGCCCGCCGCGCCTCGATCCAGCCGAGGTCCCCTTCGTCGCCGACGAACAAGCCACCTGCTATCCGCTGGAAGTCGACGGCCAGCGCCACTCGATCGCCGCCGTGTCGATGGGCAACCCGCACGCCGTGCTGCGCGTCGATGACGTGCGCAGCGCCCCGGTGCACACCCTGGGCCCGAAGATCGAAAACCATCCGCGCTTCCCGCAGCGGGTGAATGCCGGCTTCCTCCAGGTCATCGACCGCCACCGTGCCAACCTGCGGGTCTGGGAACGCGGTGCCGGCGAGACCCAGGCCTGCGGCACCGGCGCCTGCGCCGCGGCCGTGGCGGCAATCAGCCAGGGCTGGATGGATTCCCCGGTTTCCCTCGACCTGCCCGGCGGGCGCCTGAACATCGAATGGGCCGGCCCCGGCAAGCCCGTACTGATGACCGGCCCGGCGGTGCGCGTCTACGAAGGACAGGTTCGTCTCTAAGCGAGTAACCGCCATGACCGATCAGCCAAAGGTTGTACCGCAGCCCGATGACCTCGACGCCGAAGCGGTGGTCGCGTACCTGCGCGCCCACCCCACCTTCTTCGCCGAGCACGACGAGCTGCTCGTCGAGCAGCGCATTCCCCACCAGCGTGGCGACAGCGTGTCGCTGGTGGAGCGCCAGTTGAAGCTGCTGCGCGACCGCAACATCGAGATGCGCCATCGCCTGTCGCAACTGATGGACGTGGCCCGCGACAACGACCGGCTGTTCGACAAGACCCGCCGGCTGATCCTCGACCTGCTCGATGCCACTACCCTGGAAGAAGTGGTGATGGCCGTCGAAGACAGCCTGCGCCAGGAATTCCAGGTGCCCTTCGTCAGCCTGATCCTGTTCGGTGACAACGCCGCACCGGTGGGGCGCTGGGTCAGCGGCGCCGAGGCGCAGCAGGCCATCGGTGGCCTGCTCGGTGGCGGCAAGACGGTCAGTGGCAACCTGCGCGAGCACGAACTGGCCTTCCTGTTCGGCGAACAGCAGCGCCACGAAGTCGGCTCCAGCGCCGTCGCAGCCCTGGAACACCAGGGCCTGCACGGCGTACTGGCGATCGGCAGCCGCGACCCGCAACACTACAAGAGCAGCGTCGGCACCCTGTTCCTCGGCTACATTGCCGAAGTGCTCGGCCGTGTCGTCCCGCGCGTGACCCAGACCCTGCGTCCGGTGCGCTGATGGAACGCCAACTGGACGCTTATTGCGCACACCTGCGCAACGAGCGCCAGGTGTCCGAGCATACCCTGCTGGCGTACCGGCGCGACTTGGGCAAGGTCATCGAATACTGCAACAGCCAAGGCATCGACGGCTGGAGCGCCCTGCAGATCCAGCAGTTGCGCCAGCTGGTCGCCCGCCAGCATCACCACGGCCAATCGCCACGCAGCCTGGCGCGCCTGCTGTCGGCGGTACGCGGCCTGTACCGCTACCTCAACCGCGAGGGCGTCTGCCAGCACGACCCGGCCACCGGTCTGAGCGCCCCCCGGGGTGAACGTCGGCTGCCCAAGGTGCTGGACACCGACCGCGCCCTGCAACTGCTCGATGGCGGCGTCGACGACGATTTCATCGCCCGCCGCGACCAGGCCATCCTCGAACTGTTCTACTCGTCCGGCCTGCGCCTGTCGGAGCTGACCCAGCTGGACCTCGAGCAGCTCGACCTCGCCGCCGGCCTGGTCCAGGTGCTCGGCAAGGGCGGCAAGGCGCGCGTCCTGCCGGTCGGGCGCAAGGCCCGCGAGGCGCTGCAGGCGTGGTTCAAGCTGCGTGGCATCGGCGGCCCGCGAGACAGCGCGGTGTTCATCACCCGCCAGGGTAAACGCATGAGCCCACGGGCCATCCAGCTGCGGGTCAAGACCGCCGGCGAGCGCGAGCTGGGCCAGCACCTGCATCCGCACATGCTTCGCCATTCCTTCGCCAGCCACGTGCTGGAATCGTCCCAGGACCTGCGCGCGGTGCAGGAGATGCTCGGCCACGCCGACATCAGCACCACGCAGATCTACACCCACCTGGACTTCCAGCACCTGGCCGAGGTGTACGACAGCGCCCACCCCCGGGCCAAACGCAGCAAAGGCACAGAATAATGAGCATCAAGCTGATCACCTTCGACCTCGACGACACCCTGTGGGATACCGCGCCGGTCATTGCCAGCGCCGAGGTCGTCCTGCGCGACTGGCTCGAGGCCAACGCGCCGATTCTCGGCGGCGTGCCGGTGGAGCACCTGTTCGCCATCCGCGAACGCCTGGTGCAGGCCGAGCCGGGCCTCAAGCACCGCATCAGCGCCCTGCGCCGGCGCGTGCTGTTCCATGCCCTGGAAGAGGTCGGCTACAGCGAGAAACATGCCCAGGAGCTGGCCAACGAGGGCTTCGAGGTGTTCCTCCATGCGCGCCACCAGGTCGAGGTATTCCCCGAGGTGCAGCCGGTGCTGGAGATCCTGCGCCATCACTACACCCTCGGCGTGGTCACCAACGGCAATGCCGATGTCAGCCGCCTGGGACTGGCCGACTACTTCAAGTTCGCCCTGTGCGCCGAGGATCTGGGCATCGGCAAGCCGGACCCGGCGCCATTCATGGAAGCGCTCAAGCGCGGCGCGGTCGAGGCCAGTGCGGCGGTGCATATCGGCGACCACCCCGGCGATGACATCGCCGGCGCCCAGCGGGCCGGGTTACGCGCCGTGTGGTTCAATCCCCAGGGCAAGGACTGGGTCGGGGAAAGGGCGCCGGATGCAGAGATTCAGCGGTTGTCGCAGTTGCCTGAGGTACTCACGCGCTGGCGTTGAGAGGGGCCGGCACAGACCTCACAAATCTGACCGGCACAAAAAAGCCCGCAGCGACGGCGGGCTTCTTTGCATTCAGCCACTCAGATAGGGCGGCTGCCGTACTTGTTGTCCGGCTTCTTGGGCGGATCGGCGACCACATTGGCCTCGACTTCCTGAACCTTGCCACCACGGGCGAGGAAATCTTCCATGGCCTTGGCCAGGGCATCTCGCTCCTTCTGCTTGGCCTCCATGCTCGGCATCTCGTCTACCGAGACAGCCGCCTTGGACTTGCCCTTGGCAGCCGGTGCGGGGCTGCTGTCGTCGTCGCCAGCATCTTCGGCGCCGTCGTCGGCCGCAGCTTCAAGGCCTTCATCAGCCTCGTCTTCGTCGCCTACTTCGAGGTCATCATTTTCCAGATCGTCGTCGCTCATGTTCTACCTCATGACTTGCGAAAAGCAGGTTGGTTATAGACCAGTGGAGCCGTAGACCGGCAACCACCAGTGAAAATTCAACTGGCCGTGGGTTTGGCCACTGCCCTTGGGACCGCGCTCCTGATGGGAGCTGCCGCCCTGCAGGCCCTGCTCCTGGCAGAGCCTGACGAAATCCTTGGAGCCTTGCTGGCCACGCGCCATTGGCAAGCCTAGCAAAGGCTGGCGAAGCGTGCGGAGTGCTTCTCAAACACCTTCGGCGCGCATTCTAGCGCGCCTGCAGAAAAAGCAAAGCACCATAAACACGCCACGAGTTGTAAGTTTTCAACCTACGTCACGAACAGGTGTGATCAACCGTTTGCGCAGTGCCGAAAGGCGAATTACAGGTAAAAAAATGCCCGGCGAACCGGGCAAGTTTTTCCAGCGTCGCAGTTACAGGTTGTAACCGCGTTCGTTGTGTTGAGCCAGGTCGAGGCCGACCGACTCTTCTTCTTCGTTGACCCGCAGGCCCATCACCACGTCCAGTACCTTGAGGATCACGTAGGTGACGATGGCGGTGTAAACCACGGTGAAGATCACGCCCTTGGCCTGGATCCAGACCTGTGCGGCGATATCGGTGACCGCGCCGAAGCCGCCCAGTGCAGGCGCTGCGAACACACCGGTGAGGATCGCGCCGATGATGCCGCCGATGCCGTGCACGCCGAAGGCGTCCAGCGAGTCGTCATAGCCGAGCTTGCGCTTGAGGGTGGTGGCGCAGAAGTAGCAGACCACGCCCGAGACCAGGCCGATCACCAGGGCGCCCATCGGGCCGACGGTACCAGCTGCCGGGGTAATGGCGACCAGGCCGGCGACCACACCCGAGGCGATGCCCAGGGCGCTCGGTTTGCCGTGACCGATCCACTCGGCGAACATCCAGCCCAGCGCAGCGGCGGCAGTGGCGATCTGGGTGACCAGCATGGCCATGCCGGCGGTGCCGTTGGCGGCGGCGGCGGAGCCGGCGTTGAAGCCGAACCAGCCAATCCACAACATGGCCGCGCCCATCAGGGTATAGCCAAGGTTATGCGGGGCCATCGGGGTGGTCGGGTAGCCCTTGCGCTTGCCCAGCACCAGGCAGCAGACCAGGCCCGCGATACCGGCGTTGATGTGCACCACGGTGCCGCCAGCGAAGTCGAGCACGCCCCAGTCCCACATCAGCGCACCGTCACCGCTCCAGACCATGTGCGCGATCGGCGCATAGACCAGGGTGAACCAGATGCCCATGAACACCAGCATGGCGGAGAACTTCATGCGCTCGGCGAAAGCACCGACGATCAGCGCCGGAGTGATGATGGCGAAGGTCATCTGGAAGGTGATGAACACCGCTTCCGGGAACAGCGCGGTGGCCGAGGTCAGGCTGTCAGGCGTGACACCGCTGAGGAAGGCCTTGGAGAAGCCACCGACGAAGGAATTGAAGTTGAGCACGCCCTTTTCCATACCGGTGGTATCGAAGGCCATGCTGTAGCCGTACACCATCCACAGGATGCTCATCAGGCCGGTGATGGCGAAGCATTGCATCATCACCGACAGCACGTTCTTGGAACGCACCATGCCGCCGTAGAACAGCGCCAGGCCTGGAATGGTCATGAACAGCACCAGCGCCGTGGCGGTCAGCATCCAGGCGGTGTCGCCGGAGTTCAGCGCCGGGGCAGCTTCCTCTGCCAGGGCGAGCCCGGGCGTTACGAGGGACAATAGGGCTCCTAGCCCTGCGATCTTACGCAGAGTCATGTTGTTTTCTCCTGGGGCGTTGGGTTTGGTGAGGCTTTTTGTTGTCGCTTAGATCGCGTCGGTATCGGTCTCGCCGGTACGGATGCGGATCGCCTGCTCCAGATTCACCACGAAGATCTTGCCGTCACCGATCTTGCCGGTGTTGGCCGCTTTGGTAATGGCTTCGATCACCCGATCGAGGTCCTTGTCATCGATGGCGACATCGATCTTGACCTTGGGCAGGAAGTCGACCACGTATTCCGCGCCGCGATACAACTCGGTATGGCCCTTCTGCCGGCCGAAGCCCTTGACCTCGGTTACGGTAATGCCCTGCACGCCGATTTCCGACAGCGACTCGCGCACGTCGTCCAGCTTGAACGGCTTGATGATGGCTGTGACTAGCTTCATGAAACTCTCTCCCGATTTGGTGGACTTGCCCCAGGAAAACAAACCCGTCTCAAGTCTAAGCGCAGCGCATGGCTTTGTAACGCGTCGTCGGCATCCGGCGCCGCGTGCGCACTGCCTGGTCACAAGGAACCGCATCAGTGCATGGCTCGCAAAGGTCTTTGCAGAAACCTTGCCAGGTTGGCGAACGCCCCGGAAAACAGTGGGTTGAGCGCGCCTGTCGGGATTGGCCAGTCGCCAGCACGAAAAAGATGCACAATTTCGGTGCGCACCTACAGTCGGCGTTGCGCGAAAAATGTGCAATCAAGGGCCTGAATTGTGCGTGCTACACTGCGGACCATTTCCCAGATCCAATGGACCGCCCAACATGCTTGCCCCCAAAGCCCTTCTCGACGCCCTGAGCGACCAGGCCTCGCGCCTGTTCAGCAGCGATACCGCCCAGCCTCGCGCCGAACTGGAAAGCCAGTTCAAGGTGCTGATGCAAGGGGCATTCAGCAAGCTGGACCTGGTCAGCCGGGAAGAATTCGACAGCCAGATGGTCGTCCTGGCCCGCACCCGTGCGCGCCTCGAAGCCTTGGAAAAACAGGTCGCCGAACTGGAAGCCCGGTTGGCACCCGCCACCCAGGAATAATTACCGCCCTACACGGAGTGACTCACCATGAAAGTCAGTGCACGCAACGTATTCGAAGGCAAGGTCAGCAACGTCCAGCCCGGCGCGGTGAATGCCGAGGTGGAACTGACCCTGGGTGGCGGCGAGAAGCTGGTGGCGGTCGTCACCATGACCAGCCTGCACAACCTCGACATCAACGTCGGTAAAGAGGCCGTGGCCCTGGTCAAGGCGCCTTGGGTGGTGCTGCTGACCGACGCCGCCGGCTACAAGCTCTCCGCGCGCAATGCCCTGGAAGGTGAAGTGGTGCGTGTGGGTGACGGTGCGGTGAATGCCGAAGTGGTGCTCAAGCTCGCGGGTGGCACCGAGGTGTACGCCATCGTCACGCGCGAGGCCGTGCAGGAGCTGGGCCTGGCGCCTGGGGTGAAGGCCACCGCGTTGATCAAGGCTTCGCACATCATTCTTGGGGCTAGGGCTTGAGAAGCTCCGACCACCCTGATCGCTTCTGAAGTCTGCCATATGGCATTGACATATCCCACAACCGAACTACGATGGGATATACATGTGCCATATCCTTGGAGGGGTATCATGGAGCAAGGTTCGGTTTTTCAAAGCAATCGCAGTCAGGCCGTGCGGCTACCCAAAGCCGTGGCGCTTCCTGATGATGTGAAGCGCGTGGATGTCGTGGCGCTCGGCCGGACGCGCATCATCACTCCTGCTGGCGAATCATGGGACAGTTGGTTTGACGCTGAACGCGTAACAGCCGACTTCATGGTAGAGCGTGAACAGCCAGCAGATCAGGAGCGCGAGTCGTTTTGATGATCAAGTACATGCTTGACACCAACATCTGTATCTTCACTATCAAAAATAGACCACAAGAAGTTCGCGAGGCGTTCAAGCGGCACCACGGACAAATGTGCATCAGTACGATCACTTTGATGGAATTGGTCTACGGTGCCGAGAAATCCTCGAACCCTGAGCGCAACCTTGCGGATGTTGAGGGATTTGCGGCCCGTCTAGAGGTACTCAGGTATGACCAGGAGGCCGCCGCCCACACAGGGCAGCTTCGTGCTGAGCTCGCCCGACTAGGTAAACAAATCGGCCCTTATGACCACATGATTGCAGGCCATGCCCGCTCGCAGGGACTGATTGTCGTAACCAACAACCGACGTGAGTTCGACCGAGTGCCCGGCCTGCGAGTAGAGGACTGGGTTGTTCCTGCGTGACATACCCGGCGAGGCCACCTTTCTGCAAAACGATGACGCACACTTCTGCCGGCTATTCATGAGCCGGCAACTAAGCTAGGAGCAAGCCGCAGGAAGCGGTGCCTTCAGCAGCGACAACGGAGCGTCCATGTCCCTAGCCCTCGTCCACAGCCGCGCCCAGGTTGGCGTAGAAGCCCCTGCCGTCAGCGTCGAAACCCACCTGGCCAACGGCCTGCCCCACCTCACTTTGGTCGGCTTGCCAGAAACCACGGTCAAGGAAAGCAAGGACCGGGTGCGCAGCGCCATCGTCAACTCGAGTCTCGACTACCCGGCCAGGCGCATCACCCAGAACCTAGCCCCCGCCGACCTGCCCAAGGACGGCGGGCGCTATGACCTGGCCATCGCCCTGGGCATCCTCGCGGCCAGCGGCCAGGTGCCGGTGGCCAGCCTGGCCGAGCTCGAATGCCTCGGCGAACTGGCGCTGTCCGGCAAGCTGCGGCCGGTGCAGGGCGTACTGCCGGCCGCGCTGGCGGCGCGGGAGGCAGGCCGGGCGCTGGTGGTGCCCACGGAAAACGCCGAGGAGGCCAGCCTGGCCGGTGGGCTGGTGGTGTATGCGGTGGGCCACCTGCTGGAGCTGGTGGCCCACCTCAACGGCCAGGTACCGCTGTCGCCCTATGCGGCCAACGGCCTGCTGCTGCAACAGCGGCCCTACCCCGACCTCAGCGAAGTACAGGGCCAGGTCGCGGCCAAGCGCGCCCTGCTACTGGCCGCGGCCGGGGCGCACAACCTGTTGTTCACCGGGCCACCGGGAACCGGTAAGACCTTGCTGGCCAGCCGTTTGCCGGGGCTGTTGCCACCTTTGGACGAACACGAGGCACTGGAGGTCGCGGCAATCCGTTCGGTGTGCGGTGGCGCGCCTTTGCGCAGTTGGCCGCAACGGCCGTTTCGCCATCCCCACCACTCGGCGTCGGGACCGGCGCTGGTGGGCGGCAGCAGCCGGCCGCAACCGGGCGAGATCACCTTGGCCCACCATGGCGTACTGTTTCTCGACGAACTGCCCGAATTCGAGCGCCGGGTGCTCGAGGTGCTGCGCGAGCCCATGGAATCGGGTGAGATCGTGATCGCCCGGGCCCGCGACAAAGTACGCTTCCCGGCCCGCTTCCAGTTGGTGGCAGCGATGAACCCCTGCCCGTGCGGCTACCTGGGCGACCCTTCCGGTCGCTGCCGTTGCAGCACCGAGCAGATCCAGCGCTACCGCAACAAGTTGTCCGGGCCGCTGCTCGACCGTATCGACCTGCACCTGACCGTCGCCCGCGAAAGCACCACGCTGGCCTGCGCCCCGAGCGGCGATACCAGCGCTATCGTGGGCGCTCGCGTGGCCCAGGCACGGGAGCTGCAGCAACAGCGCCAAGGCTGCGCCAATGCTTTTCTCGACCTGCACGGGTTGCGCCGCCATTGCGCGCTGGCAGAAGCCGACCAAGCCTGGCTGGAAACCGCCTGCGAGCGCCTGACCCTGTCCTTGCGCGCCGCCCATCGGCTGCTCAAGGTGGCGCGCACGCTCGCCGACCTCGAAGGCGCAGTGGCAATCACCCGATCGCACCTGGCAGAGGCTCTGCAATACCGGCCCGGAAGCTGAACGAGCATCACGCCCGCGACCTGGGGCGCGTTTGCCGGAACGACCGCGAAGGGGGCCCTGCAAACCATCATTGTCTCGCTGGCCAGGACATTGTGTCTCCCAGAGGCCTGATTGTATTGGCCTCGCCTGGGCTTCAGAATCGTCCTCCATACTAGGGCAAACGCTGCTTCCGGCAGCTCATGGAGTACGAGCCAATGCCACACGAAGGCAGCCTTCTGCAAACCGCGGTGATCTTCCTGTTCGCCGCGGTCCTCGCCGTCCCCCTGGCCAAGCGCCTGCAACTGGGTGCCGTGATCGGCTACCTCCTCGCGGGCGTGGCCATCGGTCCCCAGGCCCTGGGCCTGATCCGCGATACCGAAAGCGTTGCGCACATCTCCGAGCTGGGCGTGGTCCTGCTGTTGTTCATCATCGGCCTGGAGCTGTCGCCCAAGCGCCTGTGGCTCATGCGCAAGTCGGTGTTCGGCGTCGGCAGCGCGCAGGTGCTGCTGACTGGCGCGGCCATCGGCGGCATCGCCCTGTTCGGCTTCGCACAGTCGTTGCCAGCGGCCCTGGTGCTCGGCCTGGGCCTGGCGCTGTCGTCCACCGCGCTGGGCCTGCAGAGCCTGGCCGAGAGCAAGCAACTCAACGCCCCCCATGGCCGCCTGGCCTTCGCCATCCTGCTGTTCCAGGACATCGCCGCGATTCCGCTGATCGCCCTGGTGCCGCTACTGGCCGCGAGTGGCCCGGACACCAGCCACGGCGACAGCCTGCAACATGGCCTGAAGGTTTTCGCCAGCATCGCCGTGGTGATCGTCGGCGGCCGCTACCTGCTGCGCCCGGTATTCCGCACCGTGGCCCGCACCGGCCTGCCGGAAGTGTCCACCGCCACCGCCTTGCTGGTGGTCATCGGTACCGCCTGGCTGATGGAGGAAGCCGGTATTTCCATGGCCCTGGGCGCGTTCCTGGCCGGCTTGCTGCTGGCCGACTCTGAATACCGCCACGAACTGGAATCGCAGATCGAGCCGTTCAAGGGCCTGCTGCTGGGGCTGTTCTTCATCAGCGTCGGCATGGGCGCCAACCTGCGCCTGCTGCTGGAGATGCCGCTGGTGTTGCTGGGTCTGACGCTGCTGCTGATTGGCGTGAAGCTAGCCCTGCTGATGCTGGTCGGGCGCCTGGCCGGTGGCCTGAACAAGGCCAGCGCCCTGCGCCTGGGCATGGTCCTGGCGGCGGGCGGCGAATTCGCCTTCGTGGTATTCAAGCTGGGCAAGGACCAAGGCCTGTTCGACACCCAGACCTACGACCTGCTGCTGATGACCATCACCTTGTCGATGGCCATCACCCCACTGCTGATGCTCGGCTGCGCGCGCGCCCTCAAGCGCCCGCAACCGGTCCAGCGCGAAGTGCCCGAGCAGTACAAGCAGATCCACACCGATGCGCCGCGGGTGGTGATCGTCGGCATGGGCCGCATGGGCCAGATCGTCGCGCGGATCCTGCGGGCGCAGAAGATTCCGTTCATTGCCCTGGAGACGTCGGTCGACAACATCGAGATGACGCGCATGTTCGAGCAGGTGCCGGTGTTCTACGGCGACCCGTTGCGCCCCGAGGTGCTGCATGCAGCCAAGGTCGGCGAGGCGGAGTATTTCGTCATCACCACTGACGATCCCGAAGTCACCACCCGCACTGCCGAGCAGGTCAAGCGCCAATACCCGCACCTGAAGGTGCTGGCCCGCGCGCGTAACCGCCAGCATGTGCACAAGCTGGTGGACGTGGGCGCCGAGCCGATCCGTGAGACGTTCTATTCCAGCCTGGAACTCACCCGCCGCACGCTGGTGGGGTTGGGGTTGAGCGACGAACAGGCGGCCGACCGCATCGCCCGTTTCACCCAGCATGACGAGGAAGTGCTGGTGGCCCAGGGTCAGGTACGGGACGACCGGGCCAAGGTGATGCAGACCTCGAAGGAAGCGCGGGTGGAGTTGGAGCGGTTGTTTGCGGGGGATGTGGATTGAGCTATGTCGCGAACACCAACGGCACGATCTTGGGGTGCTCACGATGTGCGGCCTGCCACAGATCGTAGGCTGCCTGCTCCGCAAGATACTGACGGGCAGCACCGAGGCCCGCGAGCTCCAGGCGGTCCGCAAGATCTGCCGATATCGCGGCCCGGCCGTTGAGTACTGTGGACAACTGCCCCCGCGAGTAGCCGAGATGCCGAGCCAGCTGTGAAACGTTCATGCCGATGGCCGACAGAACGTCTTCACGTAACGACTCCCCTGGATGGGGAGGATCGAACATAGGCATGGTATCGGTCTCCTAGTGGTAATCGACATGCGCCACCAGTCTGCATGTGATGAGCTGATATGGGGCCTTGATCCAGGCCTAAAGCGACGTGGGATTTTTCCTAGAGCCTGGAAGTACTTCAGGCACATGCCTCGAGCGTTGCAGCAGCGCTCGATCTTCAAGACAACAAACATCTGGCGACCAGCACCCTCCGACCCAAACAGCAGCCGTTTCCTACAGGAGTATCAACACCAACGATTTAACCTACAAACCGTGTCGACGCCCGTCTGATTGTTAGGGACAACTTTGATCTCTAGCCTGCAAGGGTCGCTGTCGGTTCAGCGATCGGGCGTGGAAACCCGGCTACTATTCGGATCGGTTGTCGTCATGGCAGCTGTACGCGGGAGGCCGCATGGCCTGCCGGGGCCCGATAGCCCGGCTTTCCACCCCGCGTACAGCCGCCACCCTTCACGTGGAAATGAAAGGTGCCGGTCAACATCTGTCGGAGTTTGGCTATGAAAAAAATCGTTCCCGATCCCCCGCTTCCCGCAACCTGTTTACGAGGCCAAGCGGCAGATGTTAGTGATCGTCACGCTCGAAAACGGCAAGACACTCTGGAACTTCATGCACTGCGAGGCGAAAGCGCTGAACAAACACCGGCACGGCATACTGCTTTATAAACGCTACACACTTTTGCCGGGCAAATAAAAAGGCCACTGTCACCAGTGGCCTCGAGAACACGCTTGATACTCGTATACACGCCCTCAAGCGGGGTGTGGAGGTCTCACCCTACGCTGATGATTCAGCCATCGACGGGGTTCCTACGCCAGCCTTCGCCGCTGAATGGCAGCTGGTTTCGCGCTCAACTGAAACGCTAACAACACCACTTGATCAAGTCAACGGTGAATCCGAAAACAGGCCACCTGTTGTTCGACAAGGTATTACTTACCCGCCGTCAACGCGTTGTAGCTAGTCATCAGGTTCCGATAATCCGGGATGTGGTTGGAGCACAGCGCCGCCAGCCCTTCGACATCGTTGCGCCAGTCGCGGTGCAGCTCACAGGCCACGCCGAACCAGGTCATCAGTTGCGCACCGGCCTGGCTCATACGGTTGTGGGCTGCATCGCGGGTCATTGCGTTGAAAGTACCGGAAGCATCGGTCACCACGAACACGTCGAACTCTTCTTCCAGAGCGGCCAGAGCCGGGAAGGCGACGCACACTTCAGTCACCACGCCGGCGATGATCAGCTGTTTCTTGCCCGTGGCCTTCACTGCCTTGACGAAGTCTTCGTTGTCCCACGCGTTGATCTGGCCAGGACGGGCGATGTACGGGGCATCCGGGAACAGTTCTTTCAGCTCGGGTACCAGCGGGCCATTGGGCCCTTGTTCGAAGCTGGTGGTGAGGATGGTCGGCAGGTTGAAGAACTTGGCCAGGTCGGCCAGGGCCAGCACGTTGTTCTTGAACGTGTCCGGCTCGATATCGCGGACCAGGGACAGCAGGCCAGCCTGGTGGTCGACCAGCAGTACGGCGGCGTCGTCTTTGTTCAGGCGGTTGTATTTGAAGTTGCTCATGGTGGTAACTCCTAAGGTTTCGATCTTCAGTGAGTTGGGAGTTTCGCGTTGATGAGTTAAGACTAAAACCTGGACCTTTGAGGCGGTAGACGGCAAAATTTGGCTTTAGCGTTCTATTTAATGAACGATGGATTTGTGGGGGGCGGTGCCGGCCCTATTCGCGGGTAAACCCGCTCCTACAGAATTCCCGCTGTCATCATGGACGCCGCTATCCCTGTAGGAGCGGGTTTACCCGCGAATAGGCCAGCACAGGCAACCCGATATCTGGAGGCCGATCATTGGAAGACCTCAACTCCCTCTACTACTTCACCCAGGTGGTCGAGCACGGCGGTTTCGCCCCGGCGGGCCGGGCGCTGGACATGCCCAAGTCGAAACTCAGCCGGCGCATCGCCGACCTCGAAGACCGCCTCGGCGTGCGCCTGCTGCACCGCACCAGCCGCCACTGCTCGCTCACCGAGATCGGCCAGGCCTACTACAACCGCTGCCTGGCCATGCGCGTCGAGGCCGAGGGCGCGGCGGAGATCATCGAGCGTAACCGCAGCGAGCCGCGCGGGCTGGTGCGCATCAGTTGCCCCACTACCCTGCTCAACGCCTGGGTCGGGCCGATGCTGACCCGCTACATGGCCAAGTACCCCGAGGTCGAGCTGTTCATCGAAAGCACCAACCGCCGCGTCGACCTGCTCCACGAAGGCTTCGACGTGGCGCTGCGCGTGCGCTTCCCGCCGCTGGAAAATACCGACATGGTGATGAAGGTGCTGAGCAACAGCACCCAGTGCCTGGTCGGCCAGCCGCGATACCTCGAGCAACTGCCCGAAGGATTCGACCCGCAACTGCTCGGCCAGCTGCCCAGCCTGCATTGGGGCGGCGCGCAGCGTGAATACCAGTGGGAGCTGTTCCAGGGCGAGGACAGCAGCCGCAGCATCGTCATCCCGCATACACCGCGGGTGGTCACCGACGACCTGTTCGCCTTGCGCCACTTCGTGGTCGCTGGTGTCGGCATCGCGCATCTGCCGCGGGTGGCGGTGCGCGAAGACCTGGCCGCCGGCCGGCTGGTGGAACTGCTACCCGATTGGCATCCGCGCTGCGGCATCGTCCATGCGATCTTCCCGTCGCGCCGCGGCCTGTTGCCGTCGGTACGCTCGCTGATCGATCACCTGGCCGAGGAGTTCGTGGTCAGCGACATGGCGTGAGTCAGGCCGGGGCAGCAGCAGTGGACACGGTAGGACCGCTGCCAATGCCCCCTACCTTGCTGGCCAACCTAGGCCCTACCCCTGCCAGCTCAGAACGCGAAACACGAACAACCCAACGCTCCCCAGAACCCCTGGAAATCGCTCACCGGCACGCTCGACTGGCGCGCCTTGTCATGGCTGTGGGCATGCACCCCACACGGCCCCGAGCACTGGTGCACGGTCGCTGCCAGCGACGGCGTGCCCACCCGCCAGTGCCCCGGCACCTTGGCCACCGGCGACCATTCGGGCAGTACCGGCACCTGGGGTGGGCCGAGGCGGTCGAACTCGCCCGCCGCATACACCACCTTGCCGTCGACGATGGTCAGCACCGACTCGATGCCCTTGATCGCTTCTTCCTCGACGCTGAAGAAGTCCAGCGACAGCGCCGCCAGGTCGGCCAGCTGGCCCACCTTGATCTGCCCCTTCTTGCCCTGCTCGCTGGAGAACCACGCGCTGCCCTGGGTGAACAGCTGCAACGCGGTGGCACGATCGAGGCCTTCCGGGTACAGCTCCATGCCACCGACGGTCTTGCCGCTGACCATCCAGTACAGCGAAGTCCATGGGTTGTAGCTGGACACGCGGGTAGCGTCGGTACCAGCGCCCACCGGCACGCCCATTTCCAGCATGCGCTTGATCGGTGGGGTCTGCTCGGCAGCCTTGGCGCCGTAGCGGTCGACGAAGTATTCACCCTGGAAGGCCATGCGGTCCTGGATGGCGATGCCACCACCCAGGGCCCGCACACGCTCGATGTTTTCCGGGGTGATGGTCTCGGCATGGTCGAAGAACCACGGCAGGCCATTGAACGGGATATCGCGGTTGACCTTCTCGAACACGTCGAGCATGCGCGTGATCGACTCGTTGTAGGTAGCGTGCAGGCGGAACGGCCAGCGCTGTTCCACCAGGTGGCGCACTACCGGTTCCAGCTCTTCTTCCATGGTCTGCGGGAGGTCCGGGCGCGGTTCGAGGAAGTCTTCGAAGTCGGCGGCGGAGAACACCAGCATCTCGCCGGCACCGTTGTGGCGCAGGAAGTCGGTGCCGCTGTGCAGCTTGACGCTGGAGGTCCACTTCTTGAAGTCGTCCAGCTCTTCCTTGGGCTTCTGGGTGAACAGGTTGTAGGCGATGCGTACGGTCAGTTGGTCGTTGTCGGCCAGTTCCTGGATCACCGAGTAGTCATCGGGGAAGTTCTGGTAGCCGCCGCCAGCGTCGATGGCGCTGGTCAGGCCCAGGCGATTCAGCTCGCGCATGAACTGGCGGGTGGAGTTGACCTGGTACTCCAGCGGCAGCTTCGGCCCCTTGGCCAACGTTGCGTAGAGGATCATCGCGTTGGGGCGGGCGATCAGAGCACCGGTCGGGTTGCCGAACTTGTCACGCTGGATTTCGCCACCCGGTGGGTTCGGCGTGTCCTTGGTGTAGCCAACAGCCTTGAGTGCGGCGCGGTTGAGCAAGGCGCGGTCGTACAGGTGCAGGAGGAACACCGGGGTATCAGGCGCCGCCTGGTTGATCTCTTCCAGGGTCGGCATGCGTTTCTCGGCGAACTGGAATTCGTTCCAGCCGCCGACCACGCGCACCCACTGTGGGGTTGGCGTGCGTGCCGCCTGGTCCTTGAGCATGCGCAGGGCATCGGCCACCGACGGCACGCCTTCCCAGCGCAGTTCCAGGTTGTAGTTCAGACCGCCGCGGATCAGATGCAGGTGCGAGTCGTTGAGGCCCGGGATGACCGTGCGCTGCTTGAGGTCGATGATCTGCGTGGCGGCGCCCTTGTGGGCCATGGCCTCGGCGTCGTTGCCCACGGCGATGAAGCGGCCGCCCTTGATGGCAACGGCGGTGGCGGTGGGCTTTTCGCGGTCAACGGTGTGCAGTTTGCCATTGAACAGAATCAGGTCGGCGGTCATGGAGCCTCCTCGGGGGAATATGTGGGCGCAACCGCAGAGCATGCCGGTTGGCGTGGCGTCAGGGCTTGGAGGATGTGCGGTGCCGGCAGGGCCGGCCTCTTCGCGGGCAAGCCCGCTCCCACAGGTACTGCACAGGAGTCAGGCTGTGCGCGGTCCCTGTGGGAGCGGGTTTACCCGCGAAGGCCTCCCACAGTTACTTCTGGAGGAACGCCAGCAGGTCTTCATTCAACTGCTGGGCGTGAGTCACGGCAAACCCGTGCGGCGCCCCGGCATACACCTTCAGCTCAGCCCCGTGAATCATCTCCGCCGCCCGCTTGCCGGTGGCCTCGAACGGCACGACCTGGTCGTCATCGCCATGGATCACCAGGGTCGGCACATCGATCTTTGCCATGTCCGGACGGAAGTCGGTTTCGGAAAAGGCGGTGACGCAATCCAGGGTGCCCTTGATCGACGCCAGCAACGCGATGTTCAGGGTCTGGCTCTGCACGCCCTGGGACACTTTCTGCCCATGGTTGATGCCATAGAACGGCGCAGCGAAGTCGGCGATGAACTGCGCGCGGTCGGCACGCAGGCCGGCCCGGATGCCCTCGAACACCGACAGGTCGACACCCTCTGGGTTGTCGTCACGCTGGCCGAACACCGGGGTCACCGCACCCAGCAGCACCAGCTTGGCCACCCGCTCGCTGCCGTGGCGGGCGATGTAGCGGCTGACGTCGCCACCGCCCATCGAGAAGCCCACCAGGGTCACGTCGCGCAGGTCGAGGTGCTCGATCAGCTGGGCAATGTCGTCGGCGAAGGTGTCGTAGTCATAGCCGGTCCAAGGCTGGCTCGACCGGCCGAAACCCCGGCGGTCGAAGGCGATGGCGCGGTAGCCGCGGCTGGCCAGGAATTCCATCTGCGAGTCCCACATGTCGGCGTCCAGTGGCCAGCCATGGCTGAACAGAACGGGCTCGCCGCTGCCCCAGTCCTTGTAATAGATCGAAGTGCCGTCGCGTGTAACGAGTGTGGTCATGTCGATATCTCCTTGAAAAACGTCGAGGTAAAGGCTCAGCCGCGCAGCCAGTTGGCACAGCGGCGGGTTACCCAAGGCATGATGTAGAACACCACGGGCAGGATGACGAACAGGTTGACGATCAGGTTGCCGCTGATCGGGCCGCCCAAGTGCGGGAAGCGCGCGAACAATGGCGCCAGCAACTGCGGGATGATCATGGTCATGGGGCAAATCACCAAGTAGGTCAGCAGCGCCTGCTTCCAGCGCGGCGGTTGCTTGGCGCTGATGCTGGGCGGCGTGAACCAGAACTCCGGGTCGTCGTGCACCTGGGTCTGGTCGCCGCCTTCGAGCAAGGGCAGCACTTCGTCGACCAGCGCCTGGCGCTCGGCGGAGTTGACCCAGGCCTGCAACAGGCTGGCATCGGCGAAACGCACCACGGTGGTGAAGTGTAGCCCGCCCTCGTCCGGGCGAATGACGTTGACGTCCAGGTGGCCTGGCTGGCGGCGCGCGGCGCTGACCGTGCGCTTGAGCCATTGCTCATAGGCCGCCAGCGACTCGGCGCGAGCCTTGTGCTGGATGACCAGGGTCACCACGTTGCGGTTGTCTTGGAGTGCGGTGTTCATCGGCGCTCCTTGGGATGAGCTTGCCCGCATCCACTGTGCAACGGCGGACGGACGGAGGATTGGATGGGTGTACTGCGCTGGGCGGGCACCGACTGGCGGCGCCCGGCGCCGGGCTTACTTGCTGGCGTTGAAGGCGTTGTAGCTGGTCATCAGATTGCGGTAGTCGGGGATGTGGTTGGAGCACAGCGCGGCCAGGCCTTCGATGTCGTTGCGCCAGTCACGGTGCAGCTCGCAGGCCACGCCGAACCAAGTCATCAGTTGCGCGCCGGCTTGGCTCATGCGGTTGTGGGCGGCATCGCGGGTCATTTCGTTGAAAGTGCCGGAGGCGTCGGTCACCACGAACACGTCGAACTCTTCTTCCAGGGCCGCCAGGGCCGGGAACGCCACGCACACTTCAGTCACTACGCCGGCGATGATCAGCTGCTTCTTGCCGGTGGCCTTCACTGCCTTGACGAAGTCTTCGTTGTCCCACGCGTTGATCTGGCCAGGACGGGCGATGTACGGGGCATCCGGGAACAGTTCTTTCAGCTCGGGAACCAGCGGGCCGTTGGGGCCTTGCTCGAAGCTGGTGGTGAGGATGGTCGGCAGGTTGAAGAACTTGGCCAGGTCGGCCAGAGCCAGCACGTTGTTCTTGAAGGCATCCGGCTCGATGTCACGGACCAGGGACAGCAGGCCAGCCTGGTGGTCGACCAGCAGAACGGCGGCGTCGTCTTTGTTCAGGCGGTTGTATTTGAAGTTGGTCATGGTGGTAACTCCTAAGGTTTCGATCTTCAGTAAGTTGGGTGTTTCGCGTTGATGGGAGAAGATTAAAACCTGGACCTTTGGAGCGGTAGACTGCGTTTTTTGGCTTTAGCGTTCTATCAATGGAACGATAGCTCTGTACTCAATTATCTCGATGACGCCCCCGCCGTATAAGCAGATGACATCCATGTCCTTATTCACCGTAGGACATTTCCCAAACTTCTCTCACCCCCAAATTACTTACCGTCAGGCTGCTAGGTTCCAGGCTTCCATCTTCAACACCGAGGTGAGCCATGGGTCAACGCATGAATATTCTCGGCAGAGGCCAAGGCCTGGACGGCGACGAAACCACCACCTGCCCCCGTTGCGGTATCGCGGGCACGATCATCGAGGGTGAACAGCGCTGGAAGCAGGACAACATACCGACCGCCGTCGATGGCTCGCTGGTGGAATGCGGCTGCCCGCTCGGTAGCAACCGCGTTGTTGCACCGCTGGGCCAAGGACCCGCCCCACGTCGCACGGTAGCACCCATTGCAGCCTATGAAGCACCACCACAAACCCGTGCTCATGCACCTGAAAACAGTGCCTACCCACCCACCGCGTTACAGCCATCGTCTGCACCGCAAGCCATGGCGCCGGGCTTCTACATCGTGCCGCGGTGCATGACGTATCCGGAGGTGCTGAAAGAGCTTGGTGCTCCCCAGGCCAACCTACCCCACTCGCTCCTGCAGCGCCTGAACCCGACCTATCAGCAGGGGTTCAAGGCGGGGGAGATCTTCGTCATCGGCGACGGCCTGAGTCGGCCGGTCTGTACGTAGGAAGAACTGTTTGCGATGAACGCGGCGAAACAGGCGCGCGAAGCGCTGGCGAGCCTGACGCCAGAAGAGGCCGAGTTCATGGTGCAGCACCAGGCAGAGATTGCTGGGTTGCTCAGTGATGTGAGCGTGGCGGTGGGAATGAGCCAGGCAATGATGAACAAGTCATTGGAGGAGCTCAGCTCGATATTGCGAAAAATCGAAGAGCTGCATAGAAGTCAGTTCATCAAGTACGGGCACCTGAGAAGCGACGATTTCTTCAAGGAGCGCAAAAAGCTATTTCAGCAATTAGATAGAAATCTGAAAATGACCGTTATGAACAAGCACTTGAATCTTGGTGATTACAAAGCGCTACGTCGGGACCTCGGCATTTCCTCCAGGAGTTTGGTACACCACTGGAGTAAAGCCGGGGGACCGCTCCATATTCCAGGCTATTCCACACATTTGGATAAACTGGCCAAGATGGCTAAATATTTAAAAGCCGGAGGCTACATAGGAATTGCCTTAGGGGGTGCAAGCTCGGCGGTTAAAATTGCAGAAGTGTGCCAGGCAGGGAATACCAAGGCCTGTAAAAAAGTCAAATTCACAGAGGCCGGTAATTTTTCTGGAGGACTTGTTGGTGCATGGTATATGGGCAAATTGTCACTCAGAGCTTCTGCACATATCTGCTTGAGAGCCGGGGCTGGTAGTTTAGTATGTGGGGTGGCCATCACAGGAGCAGGTGCTGTAGTAGGAAGCGTCGCGGGAATGGATGCGGGCGAAAAAATCGTCGACGTGATCTTTGAGGCTTTTCATGATGATTGATCACCTCGACTTGAAGCTGAAGTTACTTTTGTTAGCCTCTCCGTTCTTCCTATGCTTCATTGGGCTTGCGGTAGATTTGCGCATTGTCTGTTCAGGTGGGTATGAAGTAATGACTTCAGCCCTGCAGCGAAGTAAGTGCCTTGCATTCGCTATTGCACTGTGTGGAGAAAAAAGCATAAGTTCAAAAATCATGGTAACCTCCATGATATCAGGCGAACTTATGACTCCCACCTACAGCATACGCCGAGGGTCTCTGGACATTCAAGATTACTTACACTTCCCCGAACCACTCAAAAGGAAAATAATATTTTCATCCAGAATAAACGCTGCAGGTGCATTCTGGTTGATGCTCAATTATTTCATCCTATAGAAATGTGAGTGGGATAACCGTCAGGATGATATATAAAGCACCAGGGCTATCGCAGCGGCGGGGGGAGTGGTCAATGAGTCGGTAAAATAACTACCCCTCCCCGTTGCCTGCCACCTGATCCTCCTCTATTACTACCCACAGCCCTCCTCCAGCCCCGAGACCATCATGCTGGCGTTCATCCAGTCGTCCCCGTTGTCGCTCGGCACCACCCTGATCCTGCTCGACCTCGTCCTCTGGCAGCTCATCCCCCTCCAGCACCGCGCCTGGCGCATCGGCGCACGCCTGGCGATCTTCCTGCTGTTCAGCGCGGTGCTGCTGACGGCCGGCATGAGCCCATTGCAGCCCCCGCCATGGCCAGACGACATGGCGCGCAACCTGATGGCCACGGTGCTGAGCATCGGCTGGTGGCTGTTCGGCGCACGCACGGTGACGGTGGTCTTCGGCTTGTTGCTGGGCGCCCGTGGCAGCCACGGTGGGCGGTTGCTGCAGGATGTGCTGGGAGCGTTGATCTTCCTGGCGGCCGTGGTGGCCGCCGCCGGCTATGTGATGCAACTGCCGGTCAAGGGCCTGCTGGCGACGTCCGGGGTGATGGCCATCGTCATCGGCCTGGCGTTGCAGAGCACCTTGGCCGACGTGTTCAGCGGCATCGTGCTGAACACCACGCGGCCCTATCAGATTGGCGACTCGATCTCCATCGACGGTACCGAAGGCAAGGTGCTGGACATCGACTGGCGGGCCACCCGCCTGCTTACCGGTACTGGCAGCCTGGCGGTGATTCCCAACTCGGTGGCGGCCAAGGCCAAGCTGCTCAACCACAGTCGCCCGGCCGATCGGCATGGGGTATCGATCAGCGTGGTGGTGCCGGCAAAGGTGCGACCGAGGAAAGTTTTCGACGCATTGGAGAAAGCCCTGCAGGGCACCCGCGCCTTGCTCGACTCACCCGCGCCGAAAGTCTCGGTGAAAGCCTCGACACTGGAATCGGTCGAGTACGAGGCCAGCGGCTTCATCGCCGACGTGGCGAGCAAGACCGAGGTGCGCAACCAACTGTTCGACCTGGCACACCGCCACCTGGAGGCCAGCGGGGTGATGTGGAACGTCGACCTGGCGCTGCCGCCGCGCACCCGTCAGCGCGAAGTACTGGACGAAGTCCGGGTGTTCCGCTCCCTGAGCCTCGAGGAGCGCGATGCGTTGAGCCAGCGCATGACCACTATGGAGTACCTGGCCGACCAGGTGATCCTTGGTGTCGGCGAGCATTCCGACCACTTGCTGGTGATCGGCAGTGGCGTGGTGTCGGCCTCGGTACGCGATGGCGACAAGCTGCTGGAAGCCGGGCGCATGGGGCCGGGCGAAGTGCTGGGGATCGACGGCATCGTCGACGAGGACGACTCGTTCGCCGAATTCCGCGCCCTGACCAGTTGCGTGCTGTATCGCATCGACAAGGAGCAGGTGAGGAGCTGCCTGATACAGCGCGGCGAGGTGCAGACGGCGTTGACCAAGTTGCAGCGGGTACGGCGCCAAAGCCGGGAGTCGCTGCTGTTGCAAAAGCCGGTGGCGATCAAGAAGGGTGGATTTCTGAGCTGGTTGCACAGGTGAACCTGTGCCGGCCTCTTCGCGGGGCAAGCCCGCTCCCACAGGGGGTGGCGGTTTTACCCGCGAACAGGCCGGAACTTACAACACAACCCTCAGGCACTGCCCCGCGTGGTACAGCGAGAAGCCAGATTCATAGAACGCCGTGCGCAACGACGGCGCACTCACCCCTTTCATCGCCGAGAACGGAATCGGCAGGCTGTCCGCCTCCCCCTTCAACAGAAATTCGGCAAACGCGCGCCCGATCACCGTCCCCGTGGTGTTCCCACGCCCGTTGTATCCCGTCACCGCCACCAGCCCCGGTGCCGGCTCGAACAGCCGCATCAGATGGTCCGGAGTGAAGTCGATGCAGCCGGTCCAGTGCATCTCCCACTCGACCTTGCCCAGCTCCGGGTAGTAGTGGCTCTGGATACGATCAGCCCAACGGCGCACGAACCACGCCGGCTTGTTGTCGACCCGGCCAAGGCTGCCGAGCAGCAGGCGGCCCTGGTCGTCGCGACGGATGCTGCTGAGCACGGTGCGCGTGTCCCACGAGCCCTGGCCATGGGGCAGGACCTTGTCGGCGGCGGCGCCGTGCAGCGGCTTGGAGGCCACCTGGTAGTAGTAGCCGCGGAAGAACTGCTTCTGCAGGTTGCTCCAGTCGCCTTCGGTGTAGGCGCCAGTGGAGATCACCACCTTGTCGGCACGCACCGAACCACGGGCGGTCTTCACCCGCCAGGCATCGCCATCGCGTTCCAGGCCCTCGACCGAGGACTGCTGGAACAGCTTGCCACCCAGCCGCGTCACCGCAGCGGCGAGGCCCTGGGTGTAGCCCATGGGGTTGATGGTGCCGGCACGTCGGTCGAGCAGCGCGGCGGAGATCTTGTCGGTACCGCAGTATTCCTGGCACTGGGCACCGGTCAGCAGTTCGACGTCTGCCCCACGGCGGCGCCATTGCTCGTGGCGGGCCTCGAGGTCGGCGATGCCGCTGCCGTTGTGCGCCATGTGCAGCGTGCCTTTGTGCTGCGCCTGGCAGTCGATACCGAAGCGCTCGATCATGGCGAACACCTCGCCAGGCGCGTCGCCGAGTACTTTGTTCAGGCGGCTGCCCTGCTGCTGGCCGAGGGTCGCCTCGACATCGTCGGGGCGGATCCAGGTGCCAGCGTTGACCAGGCCGACGTTACGTCCGGAGCCACCGTGGCCGATCTTCCAGGCTTCGAGCAGGATCACCGACTTACCCTGTTCGAGCAGGTGGATGGCCGCCGACAGGCCGGTGATGCCGCCACCGATGACGCACACGTCGGCCTTGTGTTCACCGGCCAGGGCCTGGGCGGCCACGCTCGGTTTGCTGACGAATTCCCACAAGCATTGTTGACGCAGTTCGGACATGGCCCGGCTCCAGCGATATTGTTCTTGTTGCGGTTGGGGCGGCTTTGCCGCCCATTCGCGGGGCAAGTCGGACCGCCGCACCGCCGCTCCTACAGGGATCGCGCCGGCGATGGAGATCCCTGTAGGAGCGGGTTTACCCGCGAACCGGGGGCAATGCCCCCGGCCATGCAGCATCAATCCATCAATCGAACACGATCCCCTGCGCCAGCGGCAGCTCGCGCGAGTAGTTCACAGTGTTGGTCTGACGCCGCATGTAGCCTTTCCAGGCATCGGAACCCGATTCACGCCCACCGCCGGTTTCCTTCTCGCCACCGAACGCCCCGCCGATCTCCGCACCACTCGTGCCGATGTTGACGTTGGCGATGCCGCAATCACTGCCCGAAGCGCTCTGGAAGCGCTCGGCTTCACGGATGTCGGTGGTGAAGATGCACGACGACAGGCCTTGCGGTACTTCGTTGTTCAGGCGCAGGGCCTCTTCGAAGTCGTCGTAGGCCAGCACGTAGAGGATCGGCGCGAAGGTTTCGTGGCGCACCACATCGCTCTGTGCTGGCATCTCGGCAATGGCCGGCGACACGTAGTAGGCGTTCGGGTACTGCTCGGCCAACTGACGCTCGCCACCGAATACCGCGCCGCCTTCGTCGCGGGCCTTGGCCAACGCGCCCTGCATGGCGTCGAACGACTGCTTGTCGATCAGCGGGCCGACCAGGTTGTCCTTGCGTGGGTCGCCGATACGCACCTTGGCGTAGGCGGCCTTGACCCGAGCCACCACTTCGTCCTTGATCGAGCGGTGCACGATCAGGCGGCGCAGGGTGGTACAGCGCTGGCCAGCGGTACCGACGGCGGAGAACAGGATGCCGCGCACGGCCAGGTCCAGGTCGGCGCTCGGCGCCAGGATCATGGCGTTGTTGCCACCCAGTTCGAGGATGCTGCGGCCGAAGCGTGCGGCCACGCGCGGGCCTACTTCACGGCCCATGCGGGTGCTGCCGGTAGCGCTGACCAGCGGCACGCGCGGGTCGTCGACCAGGGCTTCGCCGGCTTCGCGGCCGCCGATCACCAGCTGTGCCAGGCCCACCGGAGCATCGCCGAAGGCCTTCAGGGCTTTGTCGAACAGGGCCTGGCAGGCCAGCGCGGTCAATGGGGTCTTTTCAGACGGCTTCCACACCACCGCGTTGCCGGCCACCAGCGCCAGGGCGGTGTTCCACGCCCACACAGCGACCGGGAAGTTGAAGGCGCTGATCACGCCGACCACGCCCAGCGGATGCCAGGTCTCACGCATGTGGTGGCCTGGGCGCTCGGAGGCGATGGTCAGGCCGTACAGTTGCCGCGACAGGCCGACGGCGAAGTCGCAGATGTCGATCATTTCCTGGACTTCGCCCAGGCCTTCCTGGGTGATCTTGCCGGCTTCGATGGAAACCAGCTCGCCGAGGTCGGCCTTGTGCGCACGCAGCACTTCCCCGAACAGCCGCACCAGCTCGCCACGGCGCGGGGCCGGCACGCTGCGCCAGGCTTCGAAGGCGCCGTGGGCCTGGTCGATGCGGGCGGTGGTCTCGGCCTTGCCAAGCAGTTTCACCGAGGCGATCTGGCTGCCGTCGATCGGCGTGTGAACAGGGTAGTCGCCCTGGGTGTAAGCCTCGGCGGCAACGCCAAGGCGCTCGAGCAATCCAGCAACCATTTGTGCATCTCCTACATCGGGTGATGGGGTGGAAAAATGATGGGGATCAGTATTAATCCGATCACACCGGTGCAACAAACGACCTTTATTCCGCATATCATTCCGTCAGGTAATGATTAGAGCCACAGAGACCGCTATGTCCAAACGCTTGGTGCCCTCCATGACCGCCCTGCAGTGCTTCGAAGCCGCAGCCCGTCACCTGAGCTTTACCCGTGCCGCCGAAGAGCTGCACCTGACCCAGAGCGCGGTCAGCAAGCAAGTGGCGCAGCTCGAAGAGATGCTCCACCACCACCTGTTCCTGCGAATCCGTCGGCGCCTGCAACTGACCCCCGCCGGCAGCCTGTACTTGGCCGAGGTCAACAAGATCCTCACCCAGGTCGACATGTCCAGCCGCTACGTCCTGACCTACGGCGAGCAGACCGAGATATTGAAGGTAGCCACTCAACCGAGTTTTGGCGTGCGCTGGTTGATCCCGCATCTCAAGGGCTTCGGCAAGCGCCATCCGAACATCCACCTGGACATCCGCAACGAGATGGAGCCGTTCGCCTTGCTGCAGGGTTCGGCGGACGTGGTGTTCTTCTATGGCCAGGGCACCTGGCCGGGCGCTACCTGCCTACAGCTGTTCGGCGAAGAAGTGGTGCCGGTGTGCGCGCCGGAGCTGCTGGCCGGGCGCGCGCTCGGCGATGCGGCGGACCTGGCAGCGTTGGTGCTGCTGCAGAGCACTTCACGTCCGGAGGCCTGGCACGAGTGGTTCCTGGAGTTGGGGCTGCACAGCGTCAGCGCCTACCACGGGCCGCGCTTCGATACGTTCTATATGGCGTTGAGCGCGGCGCAGGCCGGGTGTGGCGTGGCGCTGGTGCCGCGGTATCTGGCGGCAAAGGAGTTGGCCGAGGGCAGCCTGGTGGTTGCCTGGGATCATGTGATGCCGAGTGCCGGGAAGCATTATCTGGCGTATGCCGAGCATGCGGCCGAGGTGCCGAAGGTGCGGGCGTTGGTTGAGTGGATTGGCGAGCAGTTGCAGGCCCGAGGGCCCTTTCGCGGCGGTTCGGCGCCCCGATAAACCCGCTCCTACAGGCCTGCGCGATACTGTGTAGGAGCGGGTTTACCCGCGAAAGGGCCCCTAAGGTCGATCAAAAATGGAATGACACACGCACTTTTTTTCGCTTGTGGCTCAGGTGCATTCCCAGCTTTCATGTAACGGTCCGAACCCAACCAGGAAGCTTGCGATGCCCGTCCACGATTTCGTCAGCCCCGACAGCATCCGCGCGCAGTTCTCTGCCGCCATGTCGCTCATGTACAAACAGGAAGTGCCCTTGTACGGCACGCTGCTGGAGCTGGTGAGCGAGATCAACCAGCAGGTCATGGTCGAGCAGCCGCAGGTGGCCCAGGCCCTGCGCTGGACCGGCGAAATCGAGCGTCTGGACCAGGAGCGCCACGGCGCCATCCGCGTCGGCACAGCCGAAGAGCTGGCCACCATCGCCCGCCTGTTCGCGGTCATGGGCATGCACCCGGTCGGCTACTACGACCTGAGCTGCGCCGGTGTGCCGGTGCACTCCACGGCCTTCCGCGCCGTGCACGAGCAGGCATTGCACATCAGCCCGTTCCGCGTGTTCACCTCGTTGCTGCGCCTGGAGCTGATCGACAACCCGCAGTTGCGGGCACTGGCCGAGGGCATCCTGGCCAAGCGCAAGATCTTCACCCCACGCGCGCTCGAACTGATCACCCAGTGCGAACGCGACGGCGGCCTGAACGCCGCGGACGCAAAAGCATTCGTACAGGAGGCCCTGCACACCTTCCGCTGGCACCAGGACGCCACGGTCAGCGCCGAGCAGTACCAGCAACTGCACGACCAGCACCGCCTGATCGCCGACGTGGTGGCCTTCAAGGGCCCGCACATCAACCACCTGACCCCACGCACTCTGGACATCGACGCCATCCAGCGCGGCATGCCGGCCAAGGGCATCCCGCCCAAGGCTGTGGTCGAAGGCCCGCCCACCCGCCGTCACCCGATCCTGCTGCGCCAGACCAGCTTCAAGGCCCTGCAGGAAAAGGTCGCCTTCAGCGGCCAGCACGGTAGCGAAGGCAGCCACACCGCGCGCTTCGGCGAGATCGAGCAACGCGGCGCGGCCCTGACGCCCAAGGGCCGCGAGCTGTACGACAGACTGCTCGATGCCACCCGCAACGCCCTCGGCGGCGCGCCGGCCGAGGCCAATGCCGAACGCTACATGGCGCTGCTGCAGGACAGCTTTGCCGCCTTCCCCGACGACCTGGCGCAGATGCGTGAACAGGGCCTGGCGTACTTCCGTTACTTCGCCACCGACAAGGGCCTGGCCGCCCGTGGCCAGCACGATCGGCCGACGACCCTGGATGGCTTGATCGAGGCCGGGCACGTGCACTTCGAGGCGCTGGTGTACGAGGACTTCCTGCCCGTGAGCGCAGCGGGAATCTTCCAGTCCAACCTGGGTGACGACGCCCAGGCCGAATACGGCAGCAATGCCAACCGCGAAGCCTTCGAGGCGGCGCTGGGGCTGCGGGTGCAGGATGAGCTGACGCTGTATGCGCAGAGCGAGCAGCGGTCGTTGCAAGCGTGTGCGCAGACGTTGGGGCTGGATTCGTTGTAGGGGCCAGGATTGCCGGGGGCGCTTTGCGCCCCCTGGCGGTCTCAGCGGAAGCGGTCGACTTCCTGGCGCAACTGCGCCGCCAGCCCTTCCAGCTCACGCGCGGTAAAGGCCAGCTCATTGGCCACGTCACGCTGCTCGCTGTTGGCCTGGGCAATGCTCTGCAGATTACGGCTGAGCACCGTCGCAGTGCTGCTCTGCTCCTGAGTCGCCGTGCTGATCACGGCAAACTGCTCGCCCGCCGCACGGCTCTGTTCATCGATGCGCGCCAGCGCTTCGGCCACCTTGTCGTTGCGCTCCAACCCTTCGCGCATCAGCTGGTTGCCTTGCTCCAGGGTGGTGATCGCATGCCCGGTCTGCTGCTGGATGCTGCCGATCATCCCGGAAATCTCATCGGTGGCCTGGCGGGTACGCGCTGCCAGCCCACGCACCTCGTCGGCGACCACGGCGAAGCCACGGCCCTGCTCACCCGCCCGTGCCGCCTCGATGGCTGCGTTGAGCGCCAGCAGGTTGGTCTGCTCGGCTATCGCAGTGATCACGCTGATGATCCCGCCGATTTCCTCGGAGCGCGCCCCCAGGCTGTCCATCACCGTCGCCGTGCCACCCAGCGCCTCGGCGATCTGGTGCAGCGAACGCGATGCTTCGTCCATCGCGCTGCGGCCGATGCGGGTCTGCTGGGCGTTGTCGCGGGCCATGCGCTCGGTGCCGGCCATGTTGTCGGCAATGTTCATCGAGGTGGCACTGAACTCCTCCACCGCGCCGGCCATGCTGGTGATTTCGCCGGACTGCTGGTCCATGCCTTCACAGGCCCCGGCCGACAGGCCCGACAGCGAGCGGGCGCGGCCACTGACCTGTTCGGACGCACCACGGATGTGATCGACCATGGTCGCCAAGGCTTCGCCCATCTTGTTGAAGCTGCGCGCCAGCTGGCCGATCTCGTCATGGCTGGTCACCGCCAGGCGCGCGCTCAGGTCGCCGGCGCCCAGCGCCTCGGCCTGGCGCACCAGGTCGCCCAGCGGGCGCAGCTTGCGCCGCAGCAGCCACAATGTGGCGGCCACCGCCAGGAACATCGCCAGCAGGCTGCCGATGGCCAGGCGCAGTCCGACGCTCCAGGTGACCTCGCGGATCTCCGCCTTGGGCATGCTCGCGACCACGGTCCAAGGGCCTTCGGCGAACGGCGCGGAAACGCTGAACAAGTCCTGATCGGCATTGGCCGGCGGCACCAGCCACTGCCCCTGCTCGTCACGCAGGGCCAGCGAGCCGGTCTGGCCGATGCGGAAGCGCTTGAGGTTGGCGAACTGGGTGTTCTGCGCATCGGTGTAGTCGAAGCCGACGAACAGCACGGCGATCACCCGCCCTGCCGTGTCGCTGACCGGTACATAGCGGGTCATGTAGTTGCGTTCGAACAGCACCGCGCGGCCCACGTACAGCTGCCCGGCCATGAGCCTGGCGTAGGCCGGGTGCTGGCGGTCGAGCAGGGTGCCGATGGCGCGGCTGCCGTCCTGCTTCTTCAGGTTGGTGCTAACGCGCACGAAGTCGTCGCCACTGCGCACGAACAGGGTCGCGATGCCGGCCGTCATCTGCTGGAATTCATCGACCTGGTGGAAGTCGTTGTTGAGCAGGTGGTCGCCCAGGTACAGGGCCGGCGTCGCAACGCCGGCGACATCGACGCGTTCGTCGGCATGCACTGCCAGGCCCGAGGCGAAACGACGCTCGAACAACCCGCTCAGGCGCTGGGTGTTGTCCTTGAGCGAGCTGTGGAAGGTCGTCAGCTGATCGGCCAGCAGCCGCGCCTCGCTGCCCAGGTGCTGCTGGCGGGTCGCGAGGTTGGCGTCGTCCAGCGCACGCAGGGCGAACAGGGTACTGCCGGTGATCACCAGTGCCAGCACGATGGCGAGGGCGACACCGAGTTGGGAGGCGATGCGGGCACGCGGTCGAGACATATGGAAGCTCCAGGCAAGGGGCCGGGATCGTCCTGATCACGCTGACCGCCCGCTTGTTATGACGGGAATCGCGTCCTCTTTCCGGGACGCTAGTGCCAATGGATCGGCGCCGCCCGGCAATACTTGAGTACTAGGCCTGGATATTGGTGATTCGTTTCAGGCAGGGGCAAAGCCGAACAATTGCTGGGGGTTGTCCACCAGTATCCGCCGACGCAGGGCAGCGTCCGGGGCCCAATGGGCCAGCAGGTCGAACAGCTGCATGTCGTCCGGCACCGGCGTTTCCCCGGCCTGGGCCGCCGGATGCGGCCAGTTCGAACCCCACAGTACCCGTTGCGGCGCCGCGGCGATGTAGCTGCGGGCGATGGCGGAGGTGTCGGCGAAATCCGGGGCCCCGCTGCGCGTGTCCATGTACGCGCCTGACAGCTTCACCCAGCCGCGCCCGCTGTCGAGTAGCCGCCGCACCGTGTGGTAGACCGGCGCGGCCTGGCCCTCTGGCTGCGGCACATGACCCATGTGGTCGAGCACCACATCCACGGGCAGTTTCGCCAGCACCGGCTCCAGTTCCACCAACTGGCTTGCCGGCATGAAGAACTGCATGTGCCAGCCCAGTGGGCGAATGCGCTCGGCCAGGGGCTGGATGTCTTCCACTCGCACGGGGTTGGTGCGCCCGAACAACACGCGGATGCCGCGCACGCCATGCGCGTGCAGGGCTTGCAGCTCGACCTCGGTCACTTGCAGGTCGACCACCGCGATGCCCCGGGCACTGCCGCCGAACTGTTCGAGGGCGTCGATCAGGCAGCGGTTGTCGGTGCCATACGCCGAGGGCGTGACCACCACGTTGCGGGTGGTGCCCAGGCGTTGCTGCAGGCGCCGGTAGTCGGCGACCGTGGCCGGTGGCGGGGTCAGCTTGGCACCGGGCACGGTGGGAAAG
Organism: Pseudomonas sp. S31; assembly: GCF_016648105.1. GTDB lineage: Bacteria > Pseudomonadota > Gammaproteobacteria > Pseudomonadales > Pseudomonadaceae > Aquipseudomonas. The sequence continues at coordinate 36,375 of NZ_JACVVE010000002.1, forward strand.
CGTGGGTCATAGATGTGATGGTGGCAGTCGCAGGCGCCGACGGGCACTTCGAAGGCCGGGCGCGGACCGGTGCTTCCCGGCAAGGCCAGGACACGGCTGGCGGCCAGTGCGGCGAAGGCGCCGAGTACCGTGCGGCGCCGCCAGGCAGTTGGATTGGACATGGTTCATGGCTCCTTGATCTTGTTATTGGCATTCGCCATCCACACTGGGACGCAGCGCCCGTTGCCGCAGCAACGTACCGATACCCAGCACCAGCACCGCACACGTGGCGCAGGCCAGGTAATGCGCTGGGGCCTGGCCGAGCTGTGGCCACGACGCCAGCAGTGGGTCACCCAGGGCAAGCCCCCCGGCAACCCAGCCCAGCAACGCCGCCCCGGCGGCCACCAGCCAGCGGAAGCGGGCGATGGCGGCGAGGATCAACTGGCTGCCGCAGACGATCACCGGAATGCTCAGCAACACCCCCACGGCCGCTAGGGCAGCACTGCCATCCGCCGCGCCGGCCACGGCTACGACGTTGTCCAGCGACATCACCACATCGGCCACCACGATGGTGCGCACGGCGCTGAAGAAGCGCGCCGCGCTGCCGACCTCGGCCTCTTCATCACCGGCCAGCAGCAGCTTGCTGCCGATCCACAGCAGCAAGGCCGCACCCACCAGTTTCAGCCCCGGCAGGTCGAGCAGCTTCACCGCCAGCAGCAGCATCGCCACCCGCGCCACGATGGCACCGGCCACCCCCAGGAGCACCGCACGCCGGCGCAGCGCCTTGGGCAGATTGCGCGTGGCCAGGGCGATCACCACCGCGTTGTCGCCACCGAGCAGCAGGTCGAGCACCACCACCTGCGCCAGGGCCATCCAGGAGAACCCGGCGAACAGCCCCTGCAGGTCCAGGTTCGCAAACGTCATCGACTACCCCCGTCCAACCCAGGGAACGACCCCGGTCAGCAAGGCGATCAGCAACAACACCAGGCTGCTGATCACCGACCATTTCAAGGTGAAGCGCTGGTTCTCGGCGTAGTCGAGGTTGAGCATGCTCACCACCAGGTAGGTAGACGCCACCAGCGGGCTGAGGATGTGCACCGGCTGCCCGACCAGCGAGGCTCGGGCCATCTCGATGGCGCTGATGCCGTGGTGCTGGGCGGTCTGTGCAAGGATCGGCAGGATGCCGAAATAGAACACGTCGTTGGACACCAGCCAGGTCACCGGGATGCTGATCAGCGCCGTGAGCACTGCCATGTAGGGCCCCAACGCTGGCGGAATCACCTTGACCAGGCCATCGGCCACGGCGTTGGCCATGCCGGTGCCGCCGAGAATGCCGGTGAACACCCCGGCGGCGAAGATCAGCCCGGCCACCGCCAGGATCGGCGGCGCATGCAGTGCCAGTTGCTCCTGCTGCTCCTTGAGGCTGGGGAAGTTCACCACCAGCGCCAGGCATGCGGCGATCATGAACAGGTAGGCCAGCGGCAGCGCCTCCAGGCACAGGGCCAGCAGCAGCGCGGCGGTCAGGCCCCAGTTGAACAGGAAGCGCCAGCCACCCTGGCCACGCGCATCGGCGTGGTCGGCGAAGTGCCCGTTGAGGTCGATGCTGCCGCCCAGGCGTGCCCGCTCGCGACGGCCGAACCACCAGGCCAGGCCGAAGGTGTACAGGGCACAGGCCAGCAAGGCCGGCAGCAGCGGCACGAACATCTCGGCCATGTCCACGTGCATGGCGGTGGCCGCCCTTGCGGTGGGGCCGCCCCACGGCACCATGTTGCCCAGCCCGGCCACCTGCAGCAGCAGGCAGCACACCATCGGTCGCGACAGGCCCAGGCGCTGGTAGATCGGCAGGAAGGCCGACAGCACGATCATGTAGATGGTCGCGCCGTCCCCGTCCAGGGCGACGATGAAGGCCAGGGCCACGGTACCGATGAAGATCCGCACCGGGTCGCCACGCACCGCGCCGACGATGCGCGCCACCAGCGGGTCGAACATGCCGGCTTCGGTCATGGTCAGGAAGTACAGCATGGCGAAGATCATCAGCACGCCGTTGGGCGCGACCATCTTCAGGCCATCGAGCACGAATTTGCCCATCTGGGCATCGAAGCCGCCGATCAGGGCGAACGCGCTGGGAATCAGGATCAGGGCAGTGAGTGCCGACAGCCGCTTGCTCATCAGCACGTAGATAAAGCTCGCCAGCATGGCGCAGCTGAGCATGATCAACATGGATCGGACCTTCTTTTTATAGTTGTCAGGCGTGCAGCGCCAGCCACTGGCCGGCGCGCTCAAGGGCGGGTTACACCGGCAACCCCTTGCTCCGCAGCAGTGCGTCGAAGCGCTCCGGGTCGGCGGTGCCTTCCTGGTTGGTCTTGCGGATGCCCGCTTCACGCTCCAGGTGCGCGTGAGTGCGTGGTAGCAACGCAGCGGCATCTTCGGCGCGGATCGCGATCACCCCGTCGGCGTCGCCCAGTACCAGGTCTCCCGGCAACACCGCAAGGCCCGCGCAGGCCACCGGCACGTTGATCTCGCCTGGGCCGTCCTTGCTCGGGCCGCGGTGGGTATGGCCCGCCGCGAACACTGGGACGATGCCTTCGGCCAGCTCCTCGAGGTCACGCACCGCACCATCGATGACGATGCCACCGAGCTTGACCCGCAACGCGGTGGTGCGCACCAGGCCGCCGATCACCGCCTGGCTGGTATCGCCACCGCCGTCGATCACCAGCACGTCACCCGGCTGCACCATCATCAGCGCCTTGTGCACCATCAGGTTGTCACCGGGGCGCACACGTACGGTAAAGGCCGGGCCGCACAGTTTGAGCGCTGGGTCACCATGGTAGGCACGCAGGCCACGGGCGCCGATACAGCGGCCCATGCAGTCGCCGGCGACGGCCACCGGAATTTCCCGGAAGGCCTCGACCAGGGTCGGGTCCAGCAGGTTGACGCGTGGGTTGATGCGGTAGCCAGCGGGCCATTCGCTGGACGATGAAGAGTAAGAAGCAGACATCGGGCACCTCGGCAATCAGGAAAGAACGGTAGGGTTCACACAGGCACTGGGCGCAGGCGGGTTGCCGTCGAGGAAACCAAGCACGTTGCGCACCGCGCCCACGGCCATGCCGGCCAGGGCCGCCGGGGTCGAGCCACCGACGTGCGGGGTCAGCACCAGGTTGTCCAGTTCAAGCAAGGGGTTGCCCGGCGCCAGCGGCTCCTCGGCCATGGTGTCGAGCCCCGCGGCATGCAGCTGGCCGCTGCGTAGCGCCGCGATCAGCGCCGGCTCGTCGATCACCTCGCCACGGGCAGTGTTGACCAGCACCGCGCCCTTGGGCAGCGCGGCCAATTCAGCGGCGCCAATCAGGTTGCGGGTCTGCCTGGTCAGGGGGATGTGCAGCGACAACACCTGGCTGCGCGGCAGCAGGTCGTGCAGGCTGGACATTCGCTCGGCACCCAGCAGGTCAGCATCGGCCGGCAGGAACGGGTCGTACACCACCGCACTCATGCCCAGCGCCTGGCAAGCCAGCCACAGCTTGCGGGCGACCTGGCCGAAGCCGACCAAGCCCAAGGTGCGACCGCTCAATTCCAGGCCGTCCTGGGCCCGCGACCAACGCCCCTGGCGCAGCTCGCGGTCCATCCAGCCGATACGCCGGGAAGCTGCCAGCAACAGGCCAAGGGTCATTTCCGCTACCGATTTCGCGTTGGCGCCAGGGGTCACGTATACCGGAATGCCACGGGCGGTGGCTGCTTCCACGGCGATGTTGCTGACGCCGACGCCGTGCTTGCTGATGACCTTGAGCTGCCTCGCTGCGGCGATGGCGGTCGGGGTGAGATCCAGGGTGCGCGAGATGATCGCGTCCACCGGCTCCTCGCTCAGCAGTCGTTCGATATCGGCAGGGCCTTGGCCCTGGGGGACGTACAGCACGCGGTGGCCGCCTGCTTCGAGCAGGTCGCGCCCGGCAGGGGCCAGGGTGGGGGCCGTGACGAGGACGGTGTAGGGCATGGGGATAACTCCGGCCGTTGTTCTTGTGTTCGTTGGCCCGAAGTATCTCGGCAATAACCGTTCGATTCTATTACCGTTTTTTCACTTAACCTTTCCTGCAAGGAAAGATTCACCCCGCTTCGGCCAGCAACGTCATGAACCGCGTCGTGGCGGGCGACAGGTAGCTGCCTGCCCGGTGCAGGATGCCAAAGCGCCGATGCAAGGTCAGCGCCTGGTCCTCGACAGGGATCTCCACCAGGTCATAGGCACGGCCAAAAGTCCCGAGGTTGCGCCGCGAGACAAAGCTCAGCAGGCCGGTTTCGGCGATCAGCTGCGGCGCGGCGGCGATCGCGTTGGTGACGATGGCCACTGCGGGCGCCGGCTGGCCGTGCCCGAGGAAGGCGGCGTCCAACCATTGCCGGGTGGCCACCGTGGGGGGCGACAATAGCCAGCGGTACTCGGCAAAGCATCCAAGGGTGGCTACCCGGCCGGCCAGGGGGTGGCTGCGATGGGCGACCACCACCACTTCATCGGAACTGATCTGTTGCTCCTGGAGTTCGTCGTCGCCCTGCCCCAGCGGCCCGACCACGATATCGAGCTGGTCCTTGCGCAGTTGCTCTCGCAACACATCGTTCATGCCGATCTGCAGCTCGACCACCACCGCCGGTGCCTCCTTCTGCAAGGCACTGCAGGCGGCGGGCAGCAGGTAATCGGCGCTGGTGGCTGCGGCCCCGACCCGCACGCTGCCGCTCAGGCCCTGGCCGAGCGAAGCGGTTTGCCGTTGGGTCTGGTCCAGCAGCCGTTCGACCGCGACGGCATTGTCCAGCAGCAAGCGCCCCGCTTCGGTCAGGCGGATACTGCGCCCCACCCGCTGGAACAGTTCAGCGGCGTATTGGGTTTCCAGGCGATCGATGCATTTGGAAAGCGCCGACGGCGAGATGTGCAGCGCTTCGGCGGCGCGGCTGAGGTGGCCGAGCTGGGCCACTTTTATGAAGTAGGACAAATCACGCATGTCGCGCCTCGATTCAGGTAATCAAACAGCAGGCAGGATGCTCACATCCGGCAGCGCCACCGCAGCCGCCTCCTCTTGCAGAAACACACTCAAACGCCGCAACCGCTCGCCCCCCGGCCGGGTCCGAGGCCACACCATGTAGTAGTCCATGCCGCTGGGCACCGCCGTCGGCCACGGCAGGCTCAGGCGCCCCTGGGCCACGTCCTCGGCCACCATCAGCAGGTCGCCCATGGAGATCCCATACCCGCGCGCGGCCGCGATCATGCCCAGCTCCAGGGTGTCGAACACCTGCCCGCCCTTGAGCGAGACCTTGTCGCCGAGCCCCATGCGCTCGAGCCATTCGCGCCAGTCGCGTTTGTCCGGGGTCGGGTGCAGCAACTCGATGCCGGCCAGCCGGCGTTCGTCCCAGGGGCCGTCGTCGAGCAGGTCGGGCGCGCCCACCGGGATCAACAGCTCGGCGAACAGCCGGCGCACTTCCCAGTCCGGCGGAAACACTCCGTCGCTGAGCAATACCGCGCAGTCGAACGGTTCCTGGTTGAAGTCGACATGGTCGACGTCCATCCAGGCGCTGGTCAACTGCACCTCGTTGCCCGGCTGCAGGTGGCGAAAGCGGCTCAGGCGCGCCAGCAACCAGCGCATGGTCAGGGTCGAGGGGGCTTTCATGCGCAGGATGTCATCTTCACCGCGCAAGGTGTCGCAAGCCCGCTCCAACGCCGCGAAGCCTTCACGCACACCGGGCAGCAGCACCCGCGCCGCCTCGGTCAATTGCAGGCTGCGGCCGCTGCGCACGAACAGGCGGCAGGCAAAATGCTCTTCGAGGGTGCGGATGTGCCGGCTGACCGCGCTCTGGGTGATCGACAGTTCTTCCCCGGCGCGGGTGAACGAGCTCAGCCGGGCGGCAGCTTCGAATGCACGTAACGCATACAAAGGGGGCAGCTGTCTGGACATGGGGCACCTGTGAAGCGGGACGCTGATGGACTGCAGAGGATCATATATCCATGAGTTCAACTCATGCCAATCATCGCTTTTATCCTTTTGTGCAAAGCTGACCGAAGCCTCAGAATCGTCGCCTCGCCGCCCTCATGGCGTCATTCCCAGGAACAAGGATCCCTCCCATGCATGTCGCGCCCGCCACAGAACTCAAGGCACTGCTACGCCTGGCTGGGCCGCTGGTAGCCTCGCAGTTGGCGCACATGCTGATGGTGCTGACCGACACCCTGATGATGGCTCGCATCAGCCCGCAGGCGCTGGCCGGTGGCGGCCTGGGCGCAGCCAGCTATTCGTTCGTGTCGATCTTCTGCCTGGGTGTCATCGCCGCGGTCGGTACCCTGGTAGCCATCCGCAAGGGCGCCAACGACATCACCGGAGCCACCCGCCTGGCGCAGAACGGCATCTGGCTGGCCTGGGGCCTGGCGCTGGTGGCAGCCCTGGCCCTGTGGAACCTCAAGCCGGTGCTGTTGTTGTTCGGCCAACAGCCTGACAACGTCGACGCCGCCGCCGAGTTCCTCACCCTGCTGCCACTGGCCCTGCCCAGCTACCTGACGTTCATGGCCCTGCGCGGCTTCACCAGCGCCCTCGGCCACTCGACCCCAGTGATGGTCATCAGCCTGGTCGGCACGGTGCTCAACTACCTGTTCAACCACGCCCTGATCGAAGGCATGTTCGGCCTGCCCAAGCTCGGCCTGATGGGCATCGGCCTGGTCACCGCCGTGGTATCGCTGGGCATGGCCATCGCCCTGGCGCTGTACATCCGCTGGCACCCGATCTACACCGCCTACCCGCTGCGCCAGGGCCTGTGGCGCCCGTCGCTGACGGCGCTGCGCGAGCTGTGGCGGTTGGGTCTGCCTATCGGCGGCACGTACATGGTGGAGGTTGGCCTGTTCGCCTTCGCCGCGCTGTGCATGGGCGTGCTGGGCAGCACCGAGCTGGCGGCGCACCAGATCGCACTGCAGATCGTCTCCACCGCGTTCATGGTGCCGACCGGGCTTTCCTATGCGGTCACCATGCGCGTGGGGCTCTACTACGGCGGCGGCAACCTGCTGGCGGCGCGCAGCGCCGGGCGGGTGGGGATCGGTTTCGGGGCGATGATCATGTTCGGTTTCGCGGCGTTGTTCCTGCTTCTGCCGGACACACTGGTAGGGCTGTTCATCGACCGAAATGACCCAGGCTTTGCAGGCATCTATCAACTGGCCGTGCAACTGGTGATGGTGGCGGCATGGTTCGAGCTGTTCGACGGCATGCAGACCATCGCCATGGGCTCGATCCGGGGGTTGAAGGATGCCAAGACCACCTTCCTCATCGGGTTGTGCTGCTACTGGCTGGTGGGCGCGCCGAGTGCCTGGCTGTTCGCCTTCAACCTTGGCGGTGGCGCGGTGGGGATCTGGTGGGGGTTGGCGTTGGGGCTGGCCTGTGCGGCGGTGGCGTTGACCCTGGGGTTCGAGTGGCGGATGAAGCGGTTGATGGGGAAGGCTGGGCTTGGGGCCGCCGCTTCGGCCTGACATGAGGGCCCTTTCGCGGGTGAACCCGCTCCCACAGGGATCGTGTTATTTCGAAGGCAACATTGTACCTGTGGGAGCGGGTTTACCCGCGAAGAGGCCCTAGAGGGCAGCCACCCGCTGACGCTCCGGCGCCTCACGCAAATACCCCATCAACTCCTGCACCGGCAGCGGCTTGCTCACCAGGAACCCTTGCACCTGGTCACAGCCGAACTCGCGCAGCAAAGCCATCTGCTCCTCGCTCTCGACACCCTCGGCCACCACCTCCAGGTTGAGGTTGTGCGCCAGGTTGATCATGGCGTGGACCAGCTTGCGGTTTTCCTCGCGCATTTCCATCTCGGCGACGAAGCTGCGGTCGACCTTGAGCAAGGCGATCGGCAGGCTGTTCAGGTGCACGAACGACGAGAACCCAGTGCCGAAATCATCCAGCGAAAAGCGCACGCCCAGCCGCCCCAGCGCATCCATGGTCTGGCGCACCAGCTCGTTGCGCCGCATCACTGCGGTTTCGGTCAGCTCGAACTCCAGCCAGCGGGCATCCACGCCGTGCTCGATGATCAACCGGCTCAGGGTCGCCAGCAACTGGCTGTCCTGGAACTGGCGGAAGCTCAGGTTCACCGCCATGTGCAGCGGCGCCAGGCCACTTTCGCGCAGCGCCTGCATGTCGCGCAGGGCCCGGGAGATCACCCAGTAGCCCAGCGGTACGATCAGCCCGCTCTGCTCGGCCAACGGCACGAACTCGCTGGGTGGCAGCAGGCCACGCTCGGCATGGCGCCAGCGCACCAGCGCTTCCAGGCCGACGATGGCGCCATCGGCGAGGTTCAGCCGGGGCTGGTAGTGCAACTCCAGCTCGTCGCGGCGCAACGCCCGGCGCAACTCGCCTTCGAGGTCGGCCAGGCTGCGCGCATTGCGGTTGATGCGTTCGTCGTAGACATGGAAGGTGCAGCCCTGGTTGGCCTTGGCCTGGCGCATGGCGATGTGCGCATGCCACATCAACGGGTCCGGCCCGGACTGGGCGCGGGCATGGGCCAGGCCCAGGCTGCAGCCCAGCAGCAGGCTCTCGCCGTCGATCCAGTAGGGCTCGGTGAGCACCTCGACGATGCGCTCGGCGACCCACTCGGCGCGGCTGGCATCGCGGCGCGTGTCGATCAGCAGGGCGAACTCGTCGCTGCCCAGGCGCGCCAGCTGGTCGCCGGCCTCCAGTTGCTGCTTCAGGCGTGCCACCACCTGCAGGATCAGGCGGTCGCCACCCTGGTGGCCGAGGGCATCGTTGACGTGACGGAAGTTGTCCAGGTCCAGGTGGCCAAGCGCCACGCCACGGCCGTCGTGCTCGGCCAGGCGCGCGCTGAGCAAGGCCTGGAAGCCCTGGCGGTTGGCGATGCCGGTGAGCGGGTCCTGTTCGGCCAGGCGCTGCAAGGTGGCCACCAGCACGCCACGCTCGCGCACATGGCGCAGCGAACGGCGCAGGGCATCGGCCGTGAGCTGTTCGCGCACCAGCCAGTCGCTGACTGCGGTCGGCGGTGTTGGCGGCTCGTGCTCAAGCAGCAGGATGGTCGGCAGCTCGCAGCGCCCGGGCGCAGGCTGCAAGGCGGGGGTGGCGAGGATCACCGCCTGGCGGTCATGGCTGAAGATGCTGTCCACTGCCTCCCAGTTCGGCGCGGTCAACAGCACCGCGCTGCCCTCCAGGGGCAGCAGGCATTGGCGCAATAGGGCGGCCCATTCCGGCTCATCAGCCAACAGCAGCAAACGCACAGGTTCGACAGGCGTGGACAAGCGGGCTCCTTAGGGGCGTAGACGGTAAGCGTTCAAGACGGGACAAGCTGGCGCAACAATGGTTGCCGACGCATTTTGACGTGCATCCTGCGCGAAACGGGGCCAACCGGCAATGCGATTTTGCCAGGGGCGCAATCTGCCGGTAATAGCCCATTGCACGCAAAAGTCTGACTCACGCGTCAGACGGTCGCGCCATAACCGTCCCATGCCTGTTAGAATGCGCGGCTATTTTCTGGCGACCCCCGGTTTCTAGCATGTCCCGACTCAATCCCCGGCAGCAGGAAGCCCGTGACTACGTCGGCGGCCCTCTTTTGGTGCTCGCCGGTGCTGGCTCGGGCAAGACCAGCGTGATCACGCGCAAGATTGCCCACCTCATCCAGAACTGCGGCATCCGTGCCCAGTACATCGTCGCGATGACCTTCACCAACAAGGCCGCGCGCGAAATGAAAGAGCGGGTCGCCACCCTGCTGCGTCCGGGGGAAGGCCGTGGCCTGACGGTGTGCACCTTCCACAACCTGGGCCTGAACATCATCCGCAAGGAGCACGAGCGCCTGGGCTACAAGCCGGGCTTCTCGATCTTCGACGAATCCGACATCAAGGCGTTGCTGTCGGACATCATGCAGAAGGAATATTCCGGCGACGACGGCATCGACGAGATCAAGAACATGATCGGTGCCTGGAAGAACGACCTGATCCTGCCCGCCGAAGCCCTGGAAGCTGCGCGCAACCCGCGCGAGCAGACCGCCGCCATCGTCTATACCCACTACCAGCGCACGCTCAAGGCGTTCAACGCGGTGGACTTCGACGACCTGATCCTGCTGCCGGTCAAGCTGTTCCAGGAGCACACCGACGTGCTCGAACGCTGGCAGAACCGCGTGCGCTACCTGCTGGTGGACGAATACCAGGACACCAACGCCAGCCAGTACCTGCTGGTGAAGATGCTGATCGGCATGCGCAACCAGTTCACCGTGGTCGGCGACGACGACCAGTCGATCTACGCCTGGCGTGGCGCGCGCCCAGAGAACCTGATGCTGCTCAAGGAGGACTACCCCTCCCTGAAGATCGTCATGCTCGAACAGAACTATCGATCCACCAGCCGCATCCTGCGCTGCGCCAACGTGCTGATCGCCAACAACCCGCACGCCTTCGAGAAGGAACTGTGGAGCGAGATGGGCGTTGGCGACGAGATCCGCGTGATCCGTTGCAAGAACGAGGAAGCCGAGGCCGAACGCGTGGCCATGGAAATCCTCACCTTGCACCTGCGCACCAATCGCCCGTACAGCGACTTCGCCATCCTCTACCGCGGCAACTACCAGGCCAAGCTGATCGAACTGAAGCTGCAGCACCACCAAGTGCCTTATCGCCTGTCGGGCGGCAACAGCTTCTTCGGCCGCCAGGAGGTCAAGGACCTGATGGCCTACCTGCGCCTGCTGGTGAACCCGGACGACGACAACGCCTACCTGCGGGTGATCAACGTGCCGCGCCGGGAAATCGGCTCGACCACCCTGGAAAAGCTCGGCAACTATGCCACCGAGCGCAAGGTCTCGATGTACGCCGCCAGCGAGGAGCTGGGCCTTGGCGAGCATCTGGACGCGCGCTACACCGAGCGTCTGCAGCGCTTCAAGCACTGGCTGGACGGGGTACGCCACAAGGTCGCCCTGGAAGACCCGATCGCCGCGCTGCACGAGATGATTCGCGACATCGACTACGAGAACTGGATCCGCCAGCAGACCGCCAGCGACAAGGCGGCGGAGTTCCGCATCAGCAACGTCTGGTTCCTGGTCGAAGCGCTGAAGAACACCCTCGAGAAGGACGAAGAGGGTGACATGACCATCGAGGACGCCATCGGCAAGCTGGTGCTGCGCGACATGCTCGAGCGCCAGCAGGAAGAGGAAGAGAACGCCGAGGGTGTGCAGATGATGACCCTGCACGCCTCCAAGGGCCTGGAATTCCCTTACGTGTTCATCATGGGCATGGAGGAGGAAATCCTCCCCCACCGCTCCAGCATCGAGGCCGACACCATCGAGGAGGAGCGCCGCCTGGCCTACGTGGGCATCACCCGCGCACGCCAGACCCTGGCCTTCACCTACGCCGCCAAGCGCAAGCAGTACGGCGAGATCATCGATTGCACGCCCAGCCGGTTCCTCGACGAACTGCCGCCGGACGACCTGGCCTGGGAAGGCCTGGACGATGCACCGGTGGAGGTAAAAGCCGCGCGCGGCAACAACGCGCTGGCCGATATCCGGGCAATGCTCAAACGCTGATCAAATATTACTCTTTAACTTTGCCGCTATTTGCGGCCACCTTTGCTACATCGAGGAATACAAAGTGGAAGCACTGCATCAGAAGATTCGCGAAGAAGGCATCGTGCTTTCCGACCAGGTTCTCAAAGTCGACGCGTTTCTCAACCACCAGATCGACCCGGCGCTGATGCAGAAGATCGGTGACGAGTTCGCCCGCCTGTTCGCCGATGCCGGCGTGACCAAGATCGTCACCATCGAAGCATCGGGCATCGCCCCGGCGGTGATGACCGGCCTGAAGCTGGGCGTGCCGGTGATCTTCGCCCGCAAGCACCAGTCGCTGACCCTGACCGAGAACCTGCTGACTGCCACGGTGTATTCCTTCACCAAGCAGACCGAGAACACCGTGGCCATCTCGCCGCGCCACCTCAACAGCAGCGACCGCGTGCTGGTGATCGACGACTTCCTGGCCAACGGCAAGGCGTCGCAGGCACTGATCTCGATCATCAAGCAGGCCGGCGCCACCGTGGCTGGCCTGGGCATCGTCATCGAGAAGTCGTTCCAGGGCGGCCGTGCCGAACTGGACAGCCAGGGCTACCGCGTCGAATCGCTGGCCCGGGTGAAGTCGCTGGAAGGTGGTGTGGTCAGTTTCATCGAGTGATGCTCTGGGGCCGCTTTGCGGCCCATCCGGCCGGATGGGCTGCAAAGCAGCCCCCGGCAATCTTCAGGTCGCCGCCAACCCCGCCAGCAACAACCGCTGGTACAGCTCTTCTTTGAGCCCCTGCGGACTCTCCAGCCCCATCCGCGCCAGGTGCGCTTCATACCCCTCCGGCCCCGGCGCCTCCAGCGTCGCCTTGCCCAGCTCCAGCACCTCGCTCAGCTTGAACTTGCTCTTCAACCAGTTCAACGCACGCAGCAGGTCCTGCTCCTGCGCCGTGAAATCAGTCCCCAGCGGGTACTCCGGGAACAACCGCGCATGCCGCGCCTGGATGGCCTCCAGCCGTTCGGGCGTATTGTCGGTGAACCGCGCATCCAGCGCGAAATCCCCGGGCAACTTGCCCGCACGCTTGGCCTGCTCCATCAGCTCGCCCTGAAACCGCGAATCGGCGATCGCCAACAACCGTGCAATCACCTCGCTGTCGGTCTGCCCGCGCAAGTCTGCAATGCCGTACTCGGTCACCACGATATCGCGCAGGTGCCGGGGAATGGTGCAATGGCCATACTGCCAGTACAGGTTGGAGGTCACCTCGCCGCCTGACTCGCGCCAGCTGCGCAGCAGCAGGATCGAACGCCCACCCTCCAATGCGTGGCCCTGGGCGACGAAGTTGTACTGCCCGCCCACACCACTGAGCACCCGCCCATCTTCCAGCTGGTCGGCCACCCCGGCGCCGAGCAGGGTCATGCCGAACACCGTGTTGACGAAGCGGGCGTCACGCCGCTGGCGGCGCTTGAGGTCTTCGTTGCCGTACAGCTCGTTGATGAAGCTGATCCGGGTCATGGCAAAGCGCGCCCGTTGCTCCAGCGGCATCTCCCGCAACTGCCGATAGAACGCCTGCGGGCCCAGGAAGAACCCACCATGCACCAGGGCACCCTGCTCGTCCGCCGGGCGCCGCACCACGCCAGCCTCGGCCAGCGCCAGCAGGCCGTTGACGAACATTTCGCTGCAGCCATAGAGACCTTCGGCAAAGCTATCCAGGCCCCCTTCGCGCTCGATCAGCCGCTGCCAGGGCGCGATGTCCAATGCCGCGAGCAGGGCCTGGTAGCTGGCGTTGTCGCGTTCGCGCGCCAGCAGCGCCGCCGCCAGCGCATCGCCCATGGCACCGATGCCGACCTGCAAGGTACCGCCATCACGCACCAGGGCACTGGCATACAGGCCGATGCAGTGGTCCTGGAGGGTGACCGGCATGTTCGGCGTGGGGAACAGCCGGCGCTGCTCGGCTTCGTCGATCAGCAGGTCGAAGGCTTCGATGCCCAGCTCGGCGTCGCCCGGCATGTACGGCAACTCGGCATGGACCTGGCCGAGCATGAGGATGGTTTCGCCGGCGGCGCGGCGCTTGGCGATCATCGGCAGCAGGTCGAGGGTGATGTCGGGGTTGCAGGCGAGGCTCAGCTGCACGGGCTTCTCCGGTGTCGCGGCCACCAGCTGGGCGATCAGGTTCAGGCCCTTGGCGTTGATGTCACGCGCGGCGTGGCTGTAGTTGCTGCTGACGTAGTCCTGCTGCGCGGCCTCGCTGTGCAGCAAGCTGCCGGGCTGCATGAAGAATTGCTCGACGCGGATGTTGGACGGCAACGCGTCGTTGCGCAGGTCCTGGAGGTATTCGAGCTCTTCGTAATCGGCGAACACCCGCTCGACGAAGGGTTCGAGGAAACGCCGTTGCAGGCCATCGCCCAACGGCGGGCGGCCTAGGGACAAGGCGGTGTAGATCGTCAGCCGACGTTCAGGCAAATCCCGCACCCGGGCGTAGAGCGCGTTGACGAAGGCGTTGGGTTTGCCCAGGCCCAGGGGCAGGCCCATGTGGATGTGGGCTGGCAGGCGTGCCAGGACCTGCTCGACGGCCTGGTCGAGGGAGCAGAGGTGCATCGGGGCCTCCTGAATCCGTGGGGGTCAGGGGTTTGACAGAGGGTTGGACTAGTTGGTTGCCTGTTCCGGCCTATTCGCGGGTAAACCCGCTCCTACAGAGGTTGTGATGACCCTGTAGGAGCGGGTTTACCCGCGAAAGGGCCGCCACAGGCAACCCAAAAAACAAAGCCCGCCAACGATGGCGGGCCTCATGCAATTCATCTACTGGCTCAGAGTCCGGACATCTTCTTGATCGCCCCTTTAAGGTCGTCATCCGAGCAATCCGCACAAGTGCCCTTCGGCGGCATGGCGTTCAAACCGGTAATGGCCTTGGCGAGGATGCCATCGAGGCCGCCCTGGTGATCGGCGCGCTCCTTCCAGGCCGCTGTGTCGCCGATCTTCGGCGCACCCAGCAAGCCCGTGCCATGGCAGGCGTTGCAATGCTTGGCAATGATGTCGTCGGGGGTCTTGGCAGCGCCTCCACCCGCGCTGGCGGCGACCTCCATGCCCTTGCACTCCTGGCCCTGCACGCACACCTGGCCCACAGGCTCGAGGCGCTTGGCGAGGTCATCGTTGGTTGCGGCGGTTGCACTCATTGCCCAGAGGGCGAAAACAGCTGCTGGTACGGCCAGCATCTTCTTGATTTGGTTCACGCGTACACCCTCATGGTGGCTAATCACGCCCGCGGCCACGGTAAAGCGAGCGTTGAAAAGTATAGCGGGAACCCGGAAGCCGTGGAAACGACCCTACAAGCGAAAGGGGTATTGCCGATTCAATGCACTGCGCTGGATCAAAAGTTCGAGGGCGTGGCCGCACTGATCAACCGCGCCGGCTCGCCGAACGGGTTGCGAAAGCGGTGCGGGCGGGTACTTTCGAAGTAGTAGCTGTCGCCTTCCTCGAGGATGAAGGTCTCGCTACCGACCACCAGCTCCAGGCGGCCTTCGAGCAGGATGCCGGTTTCTTCACCATCGTGGGTGAGCATCTCTTCACCGGTGTCCGCCCCCGGTGGGTAGACCTCGGTGAGAAAGGCGATGGCACGGTTGGGGTGTGATTTGCCGACCAGCTTCATGGTCACCGCGCCGTCGGAGATATCGATCAGCTCGTGGGCCTTGTAGACGATCTGCGCGGGGCTTTCTGCTTCCAGCTCCACCGAAAAGAATTCGACCATGGACATGGGAATGCCGCTCAGCACCTTGCGCAGCGAGCTGATCGATGGGCTCACGCTGTTTTTCTCGATCATCGAGATGGTGCTGTTGGTGACACCCGCACGCTTGGCCAGCTCACGCTGGGACAGGCCCTTGAGCTTGCGGATGGCTTGCAGTCGTTCGCCGACGTCCAAAGCTGGAGCCTCCTGAATCGGTGGGGTGGGCGGGTGGATGTGAACGATATCATGGCAACGCCGTTCAGTATTTACAACACACCACGCCTCAACCTGTCCGGTTCAGCGGCTCATTCGCCGTAATAATCCAACGGCACCCGCTTGAGGTTGCAGAAGATCTGGTAGGGGATGCTGCCGGCGCGCTGGGCCACGTCGCTGGCCAGCACCTGCTTGCCCCACAGCTCGACCGGGCTGCCGACAGTGGCCTCGGGCACGTCGGTAAGGTCGATGCAGAGCATGTCCATCGATACCCGGCCAATCAGCTCGGCGCGCTTGCCGGCGACCACCACTGGGGTGCCGCTGGGAGCATGGCGCGGATAGCCGTCGGCGTAGCCCATGGCGACCACGCCGACGCGGGTCGGGCGCTGGCCGATGAACTTGGCGCCGTAGCCCACCGGCTCACCGGCCGGCAACTCACGGACGCTGATCACCCGCGATTGCAGGGTCATCACCGGCTGCAGGCGCGCGGCCTGGGCCTGCGGCTGCTCGAACGGTGTGGCGCCGTACAGCATGATGCCCGGCCGCACCCAGTCGCTGGGAGCCTGGGGCCAGGCCAGCACACCTGGCGAATTGCGCAGGCTGCACTCGGCACTGAGGCCTTCACGCGCGGCCTGGAACACGGCGATCTGTTGCGCGGTGGCATCGGCGTCCGGCTCGTCGGCCCGGGCGAAGTGGCTCATCAGCACGATGCGCGCGACCTTGCCGCTGGCGAGCAGGCGCCGGTAGGCGTCGTGGTAGTCCTTGGGGTGCAGGCCGACCCGATGCATGCCGGTGTCGAGCTTGAGCCAGACGGTGAGCGGCTTGTGTACGGCGGTGGTTTCGATGGCCTCGAGCTGCCACAGCGAATGCACCACGCACCACAGGTCATGCTCGGCAATCAGCGCCAGCTCGCTGGCCTCGAAGAAGCCTTCGAGCAGCAATACCGGGGCCTTGATACCGGCAGCGCGCAGCTCCAGCGCTTCCTCGATGCAGGCCACGGCAAAGCCGTCGGCCTCGGGTTCGAGGGCCAGGGCGCAGCGCACGGCGCCATGGCCGTAGGCATCGGCCTTGACCACGGCGAGCGCCTTGGCGCCGGACAATTCACGGGCCAGGCGATAGTTGTGACGGAGGGCTTGGAGATCGATCAGGGCGCGGGCGGGGCGCATGGCGGGCTGCCTTATGGTGGTTCAGGTTGAAATCGGTGTTGGATTCTTCGCGGCTAAAGCCGCTCCTACAGGTTCGTGCAATTCCTGTAGGAGCGGCTTTAGCCGCGAAGAGGCCGGTACAGGCGACCTTATTGCTGATGGGCAGGCTCGGTCCGCCCGTGCTTGGCCACTTCCCGAGTATTGCCATACCGCGAAATGTCCAGGCCTTCGGCGCTGATCTGCGGCTTCTTGCGCGCGATCAGGTCGGCCAGCAAACGACCGGAGCCGCAGGCCATGGTCCACCCCAGCGTCCCATGCCCGGTGTTGAGGAACAGATTGCGGAACGCAGTGGCGCCCACGATCGGCGTGCCATCCGGGGTAGCCGGGCGTAGGCCGGTCCAGAAACTGGCCTGGCTCAGATCGCCGCCGCGAGGATAAAGGTCGTTGACGATCATCTCCAGCGTTTCGCGCCGACGCGGGTTCAGCGAAAGGTCGAAGCCGGCGATCTCCGCCATGCCGCCAACGCGAATGCGGTTGTCGAAACGGGTGATGGCCACCTTGTAGGTTTCGTCGAGAATGGTCGAGGTTGGCGCCATGTCAGCGTTGGTGATCGGCACGGTCAACGAATAACCCTTCAGCGGGTAGACCGGCGCGCGGATGCCCAGCGGCTTGAGCATCTGCGGCGAATAGCTGCCCAACGCCAGCACGTAGCGGTCGGCGGTTTCCAGCTTGCCGTCGATCCACACGCCATTGATGCGGTCACCAGCGAAGTCCAGGCGCTGGATGTCCTGGCCGAAGCGGAACTCGACACCCAGCTTGACGGCCATGTCGGCCAGCTTGGTGGTGAACATCTGGCAGTCGCCGGTCTGGTCGTTGGGCAGGCGCAGGGCACCGGCGAGGATGTCCTTGACCCCGGCCAGGGCCGGCTCGACACGGGCGATGCCGTCGCGATCGAGCAGCTCGTAGGGCACCCCGGACTGTTCGAGCACGGCGATGTCCTTGGCTGCGGCATCGAGCTGGGCCTGGGTACGGAACAGCTGGGTGGTGCCCAGGGTGCGGCTTTCGTAGGCGATGCCGGTTTCGCGGCGCAGTTCGTCGAGGCAGTCACGGCTGTACTCGGACAGACGCACCATGCGCTCCTTGTTCACCGCGTAGCGGCTGGCGGTGCAGTTGCGCAGCATCTGCGCCATCCACAGGTACTGGTCGACGTCGCCGGTGAGCTTGATGGCCAGGGGCGCGTGGCGCTCGAGCAGCCACTTGATGGCCTTGAGCGGCACGCCAGGGGCAGCCCAGGGCGAGGCATAGCCGGGCGAGATCTGGCCGGCATTGGCAAAGCTGGTTTCCATGGCCACGGCCGGCTGGCGGTCGACCACCGTGACTTCGAAACCTTGTCGCGCCAGATAGTAGGCACTGGCGGTACCGATCACACCGCTACCTAATACCAGAACTCGCATCGTTCATCCCTCGCACGCGGTCGCACCGCACTTTTGTTGAAATGGCATGGATGGGCGCAGTATAAAAAGTTGAGACCAGTGCAATTCACTATATAAAAGCCTATTATTGGCGAGAATTCTCGGCAAAATCGCCTTTCACGGAGGGGCATCCCCTATGAGAACCCAGCACCAGAGCAAGCGTGAACTGGACAAGATCGACCGCAACATCCTGCGAATCCTGCAGGATGACGGGCGTATTTCCTTCACCGAACTGGGCGAGAAAGTCGGGCTGTCCACCACCCCTTGCACCGAGCGCGTGCGCCGCCTGGAGCGCGAGGGCATCATCATGGGCTACAACGCCCGGCTCAATCCGCAGCACCTGAAAGGCAGCTTGCTGGTGTTCGTCGAGATCAGCCTGGACTACAAGTCGGGCGATACCTTCGAGGAGTTCCGCCGCGCGGTGCTCAAGCTGCCCCACGTGCTGGAATGCCACCTGGTGTCGGGCGATTTCGACTACCTGGTGAAGGCGCGTATTTCGGAGATGGCCTCGTACCGCAAGTTGCTCGGCGACATCCTGCTGAAGCTGCCGCACGTGCGTGAGTCGAAGAGCTATATCGTGATGGAAGAGGTGAAGGAGAGCCTCTGCCTGCCGATTCCGGACTGAACTAGACCAGCACTTGCCGGGTGCTGGCGATGAACTGGTGCACCAGCTGTTCGGCCTCGGGCTCGATCGGCTGCTCCGGGCCCCGGCCACGCGGGCAGGCCATGCGCGGCGTGGTGCCGAACAGGCGGCAGATCATCGGCCGCTCTTCATACACCGTGCAGCCGTCGGGCCCCAGGTGCACGCAGTCCAGGTGCGCCAGGGCGGCGTCCTGCTGGGCCTGGGTCTTGCGAGGCAGGCGCGCCATTTCCTCGGCCGAGGTGGTGACCGGTCCGCAGCAGTCATGGCAGCCGGGTACGCATTCGAAGGTCGGGATGAGCTCGCGCAGGAAATGGATCTTGTGGCGGTTGCAGGACATGGCGGGGTACAGAGCTGGGAATTTGGCTGAATTATAGGCTCATTCGCGGGTAAACCCGCTCCTACAGCAACCTCGCAATGGCAGAGCTGACCGTGATCCTGTAGGAGCGGGTTTACCCGCGAACGAGGGCGCAGCCCTCGCCGGTTGCCGCTCTCCCAACCCCGGCTTATCCTCTTTCCCTCAGCCCACAGCCAGCAGGCCCGCCCCATGACCCACAGCGCGCAGCACGCCGCCTCCTACTACGCCGCCAGCAGCGCGCCACACCCCGACCACTCCTTCCTGCAGGGCGAGCACAGCGCCGACGTGTGCATCGTGGGTGGCGGCTATTCAGGTCTGAACACCGCCATCGAACTGGCCGAACGCGGCTTCTCGGTGATCCTCCTGGAAGCCCGCAAGCTGGGATGGGGCGCCAGCGGGCGCAATGGCGGGCAACTGATCCGGGGCGTTGGCCACGGCCTGGAGCAGTTCCTTCCGGTGATCGGCGAGCAAGGCGTACACAGCCTGCAGCTGATGGGCCTGGAGGCCGTGGAAATCGTCCGCGAGCGGGTCGAGCGCCACGCCATCGCCTGCGACCTGACCTGGGGCTATTGCGACCTGGCCAACAAGCCCGCCGAACTGCAAGGCTTCGCCGATGACGCCGAAGCGCTGCGCAACCTCGGCTACCGCCACGAGGTGCGCCTGGTCGGCCAGGACGATATCCACAGCGTGGTCGGCTCCGACCGCTATGTCGGCGGCCTGATCGACATGGGCTCGGGCCACCTGCACCCGCTCAACCTGGCCTTGGGCGAAGCGGCGGTGGCCAGCCGCCTGGGCGTGAAGCTGTTCGAGCAGTCCGAGGTCACCCGCATCGACTACGGCCCTGAAGTGAAGGTGCACACCGCCCAGGGCCAGGTGCGCGCCAAGACCCTGGTGCTGTGCTGCAACGCCTACCTCAACGACCTCAACCCCGAACTCGGCGGCAAGGTGCTGCCGGCCGGTAGCTACATCATCGCCACCGAGCCGCTAGGCGAAGAACGCGCGCGCCAGTTGCTGCCGCAGAACATGGCGGTGTGCGACCAGCGCGTGGCCCTGGACTACTATCGCCTGTCCGCCGATCACCGCTTGCTGTTCGGCGGTGCCTGCCATTACTCGGGCCGTGATCCCAAGGACATCGCCAGCTACATGCGGCCGAAGATGCTCAAGGTGTTCCCGCAACTGGCTGACGTGCGCATCGATTACCAGTGGGGTGGCATGATCGGCATCGGCGCCAACCGCCTGCCGCAGATCGGCCGCTTGGCCAGCCAGCCCAACGTCTATTATGCCCAGGCGTACTCGGGCCATGGGCTCAACGCCACGCACCTGGCTGCGCGCCTGCTCGGCGAAGCCATCAGCGGGCAGGAAAGCGGGCGCTTCGAGCTGTTCGCCAAGGTGCCGCACATCACCTTCCCTGGCGGCAAGCTGCTGCGCTCGCCGCTGCTGGCCTTGGGCATGCTTTGGCATAGGTTGAAAGAACTGACCTGAAGCAAGACACCGCTCCTACAACGATCGCATCAGCCCCTCCAGAAAGGCTTATGGCCTTCGACCCGCGCCTGCTCCCGGCTCAACCCGACATCGTGTAGCGCGTCATCGGTCAGCTGCAACAGGGCCCTGCGGGTCTGCCAGCGATGCAGCATCAGCCCCCAGCGGCCGAAACCTGTGGTCACGTTGGAAACCTTGTCCTGCTGCCCGGCTTCCAGTTCCTTGGCCAACAGCTGCAAGCGCACATCGCTCATTCCACCCATCACTGCACACTCCCGTTCAGTTGATACCGTGAAGAAAGCATGCGCGCCGGCTGGGGCCTCAATACAGATCCAATACAGGCTTATTATCTGCATACAGAATGGGCAGCAGAGCAGCTGAATGGCGGTTTTTCAGCTTAACTGTACTGGCCCTCAGCTCAGAATAAAGCAGGAGTATGCCGTGACGCTCTATCTCAACCTCGCCGAGCTGCTCGGCGCCCGCATCGAGCAGGGCCTCTATCGCCCCGGCCAGCGCCTGCCCTCGGTGCGCGCCCTGAGTGTCGAGCACGGTGTCAGCCTGAGTACCGTGCAGCAGGCCTACCGCATGCTCGAAGACAGCGGCATGGTCTCGCCACGGCCCAAGTCCGGCTACTTCGTCAGCGATCACCGCCACCTCCCCGCCCTGCCCGCCGTCAGCCGCCCGGCCCAGCGCCCGGTGGACATCTCGCAATGGGAGCAGGTGCTCGAACTGGTGCGCAGCACCCCGCGCCGGGACGTGATCCAGCTTGGCCGCGGCATGCCCGACATCGACAGCCCCAGCCTCAAGCCGCTGCTGCGCAGCCTGGCCCAGCTCAGCCGGCGCCAGGACATGCCTGGCCTGTACTACGACAACATCCACGGCAACCAGGCCCTGCGCGAGCAGATCGCCCGCTTGATGCTCGACGCAGGCAGCCGCGTGGGCCCAGCCGAGCTGGTGGTGACGACCGGCTGCCACGAGGCATTGTCGTGCAGCATCCGCGCAGTGTGCGAACCAGGCGACATCGTCGCGGTCGACTCGCCAAGCTTCCACGGCGCCATGCAAACCCTCAAGGGCCTGGGCATGAAGGCGCTGGAGATCCCCACTGACCCGGTCACCGGCATCAGCCTCGAAGCGCTGGAGCTGGCGCTGGAACAGTGGCCGATCAAGCTCATCCAGATCACCCCGAGCTGCAACAACCCGCTGGGCTACATCATGCCCGAAGCCCGTAAGAAGGCCCTGCTGAGCCTGGCCCAGCGCTTCGACGTGGCGATCCTCGAAGACGATGTGTATGGCGACCTGGCCTATACCTACCCACGCCCGCGCACCGTGCACTCATTCGACGACGATGGCCGCGTGCTGCTCTGCAGCTCGTTCTCCAAGACCCTGGCCCCAGGCCTGCGCGTAGGCTGGGTGGCACCAGGACGCTACCTGGAGCGCGTACTGCACATGAAGTACATCAGCACCGGCAGCAGCGCCACCCAGCCACAACTGGCCATCGCCGACTTCATCCAGGGCGGCCACTACCAGCCGCACGTACGCCGCATGCGCAGCCAATACCAGCGTGGCCGCGACCTGATGAGCGACTGGGTGACCCGCTACTTCCCCGCCGGTACCCGAGTCAGCAGGCCCCAAGGCGGCTTCATGCTGTGGGTTGAGTTACCGGAACATTTCGACACGCTGCGCCTGAACCGCGCTTTACTTGAGCAGGGCGTGCAGGTCGCGGTGGGCAGCATCTTCTCGGCTTCGGGCAAGTTCCGCCATTGCTTGCGCATGAACTTCGCGTCGCGGCCCACCGCGCAGATCGAAGACGCCGTGCGCAAGGTCGGTGAAACCGCCCTTCGTCTACTGGAGCAGGACACCAGCGAAGCGTAACTTTGCCCCGCCCTCCACGGTCCAACCTTCCAAGCCCTTGTCGTACAGGACGATTGCCCCTTGAGACTCCAGCGAGCTCTGCCCCTCCTGCTGGCCCTGCTGCTCGCCCTGGCCGGCTGCGCCAGCGTAGATGGGCCGCGCACGGTCAGCCAGGCCCTGCCCGCCAACGACTCGGCCTTCGGCCGCTCGGTATTGCGCCAGGCCGCGCCCTACCAGGGCCGTTCGGGCTTTCGCCTGCTGCCCAACAGCAACGAGGCATTCCGCGCCCGCGCCGAGTTGATCCGCAACGCCCAGGCCAGCATCGACCTGCAGTACTACATCGTCCACGACGGCCTCAGCACCCGCGCCCTGGTGCACGAGTTACTGCGCGCCGCCGACCGCGGGGTGCGAGTGCGCATCCTGCTCGACGACACCACCAGCGATGGCCTCGATACCCTCATCGGCACCCTCGACGCCCACCCGAACATCCACATCCGCCTGTTCAACCCGCTGCACCTGGGCCGCAGCACCGGCGTCACGCGGGCGGCCGGGCGGCTGTTCAACCTCTCGCTGCAGCATCGGCGCATGCACAACAAGCTGTTCCTGGTGGACAACAGCATGGCCATCGTCGGCGGGCGCAACCTGGGCGACGAATACTTCGACGCCGAACCCAACCTCAACTTCACCGACATCGACCTGCTGGGGGTCGGGCCGGTGGCCGAGCAGCTCGGGCACAGTTTCGACCAGTACTGGAACAGCGCCCTGAGCCGACCGATCAGCGAGTTTCTCTGGCACCAGCCCGACGCCGACGACCTGCATCAAAGCCGCCGCCGGCTGGAAGTTTCCCTGGCCGAGGCGCGCACCCAGCGTAAGGAGCTGTACGACCGGCTGATGGCCTACCAGTCGCGCCCGCGTCTGGACGTCTGGCGCAACGAGCTGATCTGGGCGCACAGCCAGGCGCTGTGGGACGCACCCAGCAAGGTGCTGGCCAAGGACGAACCTGACCCGAACCTGCTGCTGGCCCAGCAACTGGCCCCCGACCTCAGCAACGTGCACCGCGAGCTGATTCTGGTATCGGCCTACTTCGTGCCGGGCGAACCGGGGCTGCTGTACCTCACCAGCCGCGCCGACCGCGGCACGTCGGTGAAACTGCTGACCAACTCGCTGGAGGCCACCGACGTGCCGGCGGTGCACGGCGGGTACGCGCCCTATCGCCGAGCCCTGCTCGAACATGGCGTACAACTCTACGAGCTGCGCCGCCAGCCGGGTGACCCGAGCGCCGGACGCCTGAGCTGGCGAGGCAGCTCCGATTCGAGCTTGCACAGCAAGGCGATCGTCTTCGATCGACAGAAGACCTTCATCGGCTCGTTCAACTTCGACCCGCGCTCGTTGCTCTGGAACACCGAGGTCGGCGTGCTGGTAGACAACCCGGAACTGGCCGAATACACCCGGGCGCTGGCGCTGCAAGGCATGGCGCCGGCGCTGAGCTACGAGGTGAAGCTGGTGAATGACCAGATGGTCTGGGCGACCGAGGACGATGGCCATCGCCACGTGCTGACCTCCGAGCCGGGCGGCCTGTGGCGGCAATTCAATGCCTGGATCAGCAAGGCAGTTGGCCTGGAGAAGATGTTGTAGCTGGGATCTTGGGGCCGCTTTGCGCCCCAAGATCCGTCAGGCAGACGCCGGCTCGAACGCCCCGCGCCGCCGGGTCAACAACACCAACCCCGCAGCCCCCGCCGCCATCAGCCACAGCAATGCATGGCCGCTGACCCACTGACTGCCAGCCCCGGCCAGCAGCGGCCCGAGCAGGCAGCCGATGCCCCACAGCTGCGCCACATGGGCATTGGCGCGCACCAGCGCGTCATCCCGATAGCGCTCGCCGATCAACACCAGCGACAAGGTGAACAGCCCACCCGCACTGGCCCCGAACAACACCCACAACGGCCAGATCAGCGGCGTCTGCAGCAACAGCGGGATCGCCAGGCTGGAACCCAGCAATACCACTGCGCAGCCGGTGAACAGGGTACGCCGCGACATGCGATCGGCCAGGGCGCCGATCGGCAGTTGCAGCACCGCGTCCCCCACCACCACGGTACTGACCATGAACAGCGCGATTTCGGTGCTGAAGCCCTGTTGCAGGCAGTACACCGGCAGCAGGGTAAGAATCATCGCCTCGAACGCGGCGAACAGGGCGATGGCCCAGGCGATCACCGGCAGCCGCCGGCAGAAGCCGAACAGGTCGCCGAAGGTCACGCTGCAGGCTTCGGTGCTCGGTGCCCCACCACGGCCCAGCAGCAGCAAGGGCGCCAGCAGCAGCAAGGCGGTGGCGGCCCAGAAACCGAAGTCGTCGTCAGAGCCGAGAAAGCCCAGCACCAGCGGCCCGGCCAGCTGGCTCAAGGCGTAGCTGCTGCCGTACAAGGCCACCAGCCGGCCGCGCCACTGCTCCACCACCAGCTGGTTGATCCAGCTCTCACCGAGGATGAACACCACCGTCAGCGACATGCCGATCAGCAGCCGCAGCGCCAACCACAGCGGGTAGCTCGGCAGCAATGCAAGCAAGCCAATCGACAGCGCCCCGCCCCACAGGCACAGGCGCATCGCCGAGGGTACGCCGACCCAGCCGGCCAGGCGGCTGGCCAGGCTGGCACCGAGCAGCACGCCGATCGCCGGCATCGCCGCCATCACGCCAATGGCGAATCCGCCGTAGCCCCAGCCTTCCAGGCGCAAGGACACCAACGGCATGCTCACCCCGAGCGCGAGCCCGACACTGAGCACCGATGCCAATACGGCAAAGTAGGTTCCCCAACGCATAGCGGCCTCCCAGGCCAATATTTTCCTAGGCCCATTCGCGGGTAAACCCGCTCCTACAGGAACAGTGCAGTCCCTGTAGGAGCGGGTTTACCCGCGAAAAGGCCGCTGGATTACAGCTTGATCCAGGTCGCCTTCAGCTCGGTGTACTTCTCCAGCGCATGCAGCGACTTGTCACGGCCGTTGCCCGACTGCTTGAAGCCACCGAACGGCGCGGTCATGTCGCCGCCGTCGTACTGATTGACCCACACGCTGCCGGCACGCACGGCGCGGGCGGTCTTGTGCGCCTTGGAGATGTCCGAGGTCCAGATGCCGGCAGCCAGGCCATACGGGGTGTCGTTGGCGATGGCGATGGCCTCTTCGGCGGTGTCGAAGGCGATCACCGACAGTACCGGGCCGAAGATCTCTTCCTGGGCGATCTTCATGGCATTGGTCACGCCGTCGAAGATGGTTGGCTCGACGTAGGTGCCACCGGTCTCTTCGAGAGTACGCTTGCCACCGGCCAGCAGCTTGGCGCCGTCCTTGTGACCGGCGTCGATGTACGACAGCACGGTGTTCATCTGCTGGGTATCGACCAGCGCGCCGACGGTGGTCTGCGGGTCCAGCGGGTTGCCTGGCTTCCAGCCCTTGAGGGCCTCGACCACCATGGGCAGGAATTTGTCCTTGATCGAGCGCTCGACCAGCAGGCGCGAACCTGCGGTGCAGACCTCGCCCTGGTTGAAGGCGATGGCGCTGGCGGCGGCTTCGGCGGCGGCTTGCAGGTCCGGAGCGTCGGCGAAGACGATGTTCGGGCTCTTGCCGCCGGCTTCCAGCCAGATGCGCTTCATGTTCGATTCGCCCGCGTAGACCATCAACTGCTTGGCGATCTTGGTCGAGCCGGTGAACACCAGGGTATCGACATCCATGTGCAGGGCCAGGGCCTTGCCCACGGTATGGCCGTAACCTGGCAGCACGTTCAGCACGCCGGCCGGGATGCCGGCCTCGATGGCCAGCTGGGCGATGCGAATGGCGGTCAGCGGCGACTTCTCGGAGGGCTTGAGCACCACCGAGTTGCCGGTGGCCAGGGCCGGGCCGAGCTTCCAGCAGGCCATCAGCAGCGGGAAGTTCCACGGTACGATGGCACCGACCACGCCGACCGGCTCACGGGTAACCAGGCCCAACTGGTCGTGCGGGGTCGGGGCGACTTCGTCGTAGACCTTGTCGATGGCTTCGGCGGTCCAGTGGATGGCATTGGCCGCGCCTGGGATGTCGATGCTGGACGAGTCGCCGATCGGCTTGCCCATGTCCAGGGTTTCGAGCAGCGCCAGCTCTTCGACGTTCTTGCGCAGCAGGTCGGCGAAACGGATCAGCTTGGCCTTGCGCTTGGCCGGGGCCAACTGCGACCAGGCGCCAGAGTTGAAGGTGGCGCGGGCGTTTTCCACGGCCCGGTTGGCATCGGCCAGGTCGCAGCTGGCGACCTTGGCCAGGAAGCGTCCGTCGACCGGGCTCAGGCAGTCGAAGGTTTCACCGGATGCGGCATCGGTGTATTCGCCGTTGATGAAGGCGCGACCTTCGATCTTCAGTTGCTGGGCACGTTGTTCCCAGTCCGCACGAGTCAGGGTGGTCATACGAAACTCCTCCTCTTGTTTAGGTGCAACGCCGCACTGAGGACTCACTGGCGTTGTCAGAATTCTGGCCGGGCGACGAGCGCACACTGGCAACCGTTACCCTAAACCAGCCAGTGTAAACTATCAATATATTTGACACGAAAGGCCCAAAAGCCTACTGATGTTCATTTTATTAAACAATAACAGGAGCCGCACCATGAGCATTGCCAGCATCGTCGATTTCGCCCAGGCCCAGACCCAGGTCGAACGCTACCGCCCTGCAGCAGAAAAAATCCTCAAGGGCGAGCCGGACCAGGCCGTCTACAACCACTACTCAAGCCCTTGCGCGCAGTTCGCCGCCGGCGTGTGGGAAGGCGCCGTGGGGCAATGGACAGTGAACTACACCGAGCACGAGTACTGCGAGATCGTCCAGGGCGTTTCGGTGCTGCGTGACCAGGAAGGTAACGCCAAGACGTTGCGCGCCGGTGACCGTTTCGTCATCCCGGCCGGTTTCAAGGGCACCTGGGAGGTGCTGGAGCCGTGCCGCAAGATCTATGTGATGTTCGAGCAGAAGTGATTCTGCAGGCATAAAAAAACCCGCGTCCTTGCGGATGCGGGTTTTTTCAGGTCGCCGATCAATTACTTGATCTTGGCTTCCTTGTACACCACGTGCTTGCGAACAACCGGATCGTATTTCTTGATCTCGATTTTGTCCGGAGTGGTGCGCTTGTTCTTGTCGGTGGTGTAGAAGTGGCCGGTACCGGCACTCGAAACCAGACGGATCAATTCACGCATGATGTTCTCCCTTAAACCTTGGCGCCAGCTTTACGGATGTCAACCAGAACGGCGTCGATGCCGCGCTTGTCGATGATACGCATGCCTTTGGCGGAAACGCGCAGACGCACGAAACGCTTCTCGGACTCAACCCAGAAACGGTGGTGCTGCAGGTTCGGCAGGAAACGACGACGGGTTTTGTTGTTTGCGTGGGAAATGTTGTTCCCGGTTACTGGACCCTTACCAGTAACTTGACAGACTCTCGACATGACTCAGCCCTCTAAAACCACATGCCCAACCCGGCATGGGTTGGCCGCTTAATCTCTCAGTCTTTGGCGCCAGGCGCCGTGATTCTGGAGGTCTTATCGACCGGATCCGCTGATGCGACAGGCCGAGCCCCTAGAAAAGAGCGCTGCTTTATACCAGAAAGACTCGGCTGCAACAACATGTCGTGATATTACACGTCGTCATTCCCGGCCCCTCGCCTCCCGGCTAAAACGCGCCGCCCAGCATAGCGGCAGGTCTTGGCGTGAGTCGACCACTCGTCGCTGGTTTTGTAAAAAAGGGTGTGGTCATTTGCCGATGGTCACACTAGGGTAGGACGTTTCCAGTCTGCACCGGTCAGATAGGTCACTGACCCACCAAGGAGCTCCGATGCGCGCCGCCGCCCTTTCCTTATTGTTCACCTCGCTGCTCGCCACCGGCATCGCCCAAGCCGCCCCCCTGAGCGTGTGCAGCGAAGCCAGCCCCGAAGGCTTCGACGTGGTCCAGTACAACTCGCTGACCACCACCAACGCCTCGGCGGATGTGCTGATGAACCGCCTGGTCGAGTTCGACGCCGCCCAGGGCAAGGTGGTGCCGAGCCTGGCGCAGAGCTGGAGCGTCTCGGCCGACGGCCTGACCTATGACTTCAAGCTGCGCGACGGGGTGAAGTTTCACACCACGGCCTACTTCAAGCCCACCCGCGAGCTGAATGCCGACGACGTGCTGTTCAGCTTCCAGCGCATGCTCTACCCGGCCCATGCCTGGCACAAGACCGCACCGGGTGGCTATCCGCACGCCCAGTCGCTGCAGCTGGGCAGCCTGATCAAGGCCATCGAGGCACCCGACCCGCAGACCGTGCGCTTCACCCTCAGCCATGCCGATGCCACCTTCCTTGCCACCCTGAGCATGGGCTTCGCCTCGATCTACTCGGCCGAGTACGCCGACCAGTTGCTCAAGGCCGGCACGCCGGAAAAACTCAACAGCCAGCCGGTCGGCACCGGCCCGTTCGTCTTCCAGCGCTTCCAGAAGGACGCCGTGGTGCGCTATCGCGCCAACCCCGACTACTTCGCCGGCAAGCCTGCGGTCGACCCGCTGATCTTCGCCATCACCCCCGACGCCAACGTGCGCCTGCAGAAGCTCAAGCGCAGCGAATGCCAGGTGGCCCTGTCGCCCAAGCCGCTGGACATCGCCGAGGCTGGCAAGGACAGCAACCTGCAGGTGGCCGAGACTCCGGCCTTCATGACCGCTTTCGTCGCCATCAACAGCGAACACCCGCCGCTGGACAAACCCGAGGTGCGCCAGGCGATCAACCTCGCCTTCGACAAGCAGGCCTACCTCAAGGCCGTGTTCGAAGGTACCGGCACCGCGGCGAACGGGCCGTACCCGGCCAACACCTGGAGCTACGCCAAGGACCTGCCGGGCTACCCACTGGACCCAGCCAAGGCCAAGGCCCTGCTGGCCAAGGCCGGCCTTGCCGAAGGCTTCAGCACGACGATCTGGACCCGCCCGTCGGGCAGCCTGCTCAACCCCAACCCAAGCCTGGGCGCGCAGATGCTCCAGGCCGACCTGGCCAAGATCGGCATCAAGGCCGAGATCCGCGTGATCGAATGGGGCGAGCTGATCCGCCGCGCCAAGGCCGGCGAGCATGACCTGCTGTTCATGGGCTGGGCCGGCGACAACGGCGACCCGGACAACTTCCTCAGCCCGCAGTTTTCCTGCGCGGCGGTGAAGTCGGGGACCAACTTCGCACGCTTCTGCGACAGCCGCCTGGACCAACTGATCAGCGCCGGGCGCACCACCAACGACCAGAGCGTGCGCAGCCGGCTGTACCAGCAGGCGCAGACCCTGATCCAGCAGCAGGCGCTGTGGGTGCCGCTGGCCCACCCGACGGCGGCGACACTGCTGCGCAAGGGTGTCGAGGGGTATCAGGTGAGCCCGTTCGGGCGATTGGATTTCAGCAAGGTGTCGGTGAGCCGCTGAGCGTGCACTGGCCTCTTCGCGGGTAAACCCGCTCCTACAGGGGCTTGAATTGCCTGTAGGAGCGGGCTTACTCGCGAAGAAGCCAGCACAGATTCTCAGGCCACAACCCACCCCCGCTCGACCATCGACAGCGGCTCCCCATCGCCAACGATGATGTGATCGAGCACCCGCACATCGATCAACGCCAACCCCCGCTTCAACGACACGGTCAGGTGCACGTCATCCTGGCTCGGCTCGCTGTTGCCCGAGGGATGGTTGTGGCACAGGATCAGCGCCGCTGCGTTGTGCTGCAACGCCCGCCGTACCACCTCCCGAGGGTAGACGCTCGCCCGGTCGATCGTCCCCCTGAACAGGATCTCGAACGCCAGCGGCCTGTGCTTGGTATCCAGGAACAGGCAGCCGAATACCTCGCTCACCTCATGCCGGAGCATGGCTTTCAGATAGCTACGCACTGCTGCCGGGCTGTCCATGGCCGATTCACGCGCGATGGCCGTGGCCAGGTGCCTGCGCCCGATCTCCAGCATTGCCTGCAACTGGCTGTACCTCACAGGCCCCAGGCCGAGCTCGCCAACGAAGGCCTCGCGATCAGCCTCCAGCAACTGACGTAAACCACCGAACTTCACCAGCAGCCCTCGTGCCAGCTCCACGACATTGCGCCCGCGCACGCCCGAACCGAGAAACACGGCCAACAGTTCCGCGTCGGTCAGGCTCCCAGCCCCGCGCTGCAGCAACTTCTCCCTCGGCCGCTCATCCGCCGGCCATTCCCTGATGTTCATCCCTGCTCCCTGCCCTAGCTGCGGCCCGTTTCGGCCCTGTGTTAATCTATTTCGCCTCGTACATGCGACTTTCCGCCGCAGGCAATTGTGAAGGTCGCGGCCCGCTCTCACTGGAAAAAGGCAAGCCTATGCAGCGGCTGTATCGCAAGCGCATCGTTCTCGGCGTGGGGGGTGGCATTGCCGCCTACAAGAGCGCCGAGCTGATCCGCCGACTCCTCGAGCACGGCGCGCAGGTGCGCGTCGTCATGACCCGCGGGGGTGCCGAGTTCATCACTCCGCTGACCCTGCAGGCGCTGTCCGGCCACCCGGTGCACATGGACCTGCTCGACCCTGCCGCCGAAGCGGCCATGGGCCATATCGAACTGGCCAAGTGGGCCGACCTGGTACTCATCGCCCCCGCCACCGCCGACCTCATGGCGCGCCTGGCCCAGGGCATGGCCGACGACCTGCTGACCACCCTGGTACTGGCCACCGACGCCACCGTGGCCGTGGCCCCAGCGATGAACCAGGCAATGTGGCGCGACCCGGCCACCCAGGCCAACCTCGACCTCCTGAAAAGCCGTGGCATCCAGGTGTTCGGCCCGGCCTCCGGCAGCCAGGCCTGCGGCGACGTGGGCCTGGGCCGCATGCTCGAAGCCACCGACCTGGCCTGGTGCGCCGCCGAAAGCTTCAAGCGCCAGGCGCTGACCGGCAAGCACGTGCTGATCACTGCCGGCCCGACTCAGGAAAACATCGACCCGGTGCGCTACATCACCAATCATAGCTCCGGGAAGATGGGCTTCGCCCTGGCCGAGGCGGCCGCCGAGGCCGGTGCCCGGGTGACCCTGGTGACCGGCCCCGTGCACCTGGCGACCCCCGACCGGGTCAACCGCATCGACGTGGTCAGCGCGCGGGACATGCTCGCGGCCTGCGAAGCGGCCATGCCATGCGACCTGTTCATCGCCTCGGCAGCGGTCGCAGACTACCGCCCAGAGGTGGTCGCCCCGCAAAAGCTCAAGAAAGACCCTACGACGGGCGACGGCATGTTGCTGCAGATGGTGCGCAATCCCGATATCCTTGCCACCCTCGCTGGTCGTGCCGACCGCCCGTTCAGCGTCGGCTTCGCCGCCGAGACCGAACACTTGCTCGATTACGCCACGCGCAAGCTCAAGGACAAGAACCTCGACCTGATCGTCGCCAATGATGTTGCCAACCCCAGCATCGGCTTCAACAGCGAGGAAAACGCCCTGACCGTGATCGACCGCCAGCAGCACCAGACCCTCTTCGCGCAGACCAGCAAGGGCAAGATCGCCCGGCAACTGGTCGCCTTCATCGCCGAACGGCTCAACCAGGTTCAATAGTTACATGCACGCTCTTCAAGCCAAGATCCGCGACCCGCGCCTGGGTACCGAATTCCCCCTGCCGCACTACGCCACCCCAGGCTCCGCTGGCCTCGACCTGCGCGCCATGCTGAAAGAGGACACCGTCCTCGAACCGGGCCAGACCCTGCTGATCCCCACCGGCCTGTCGATCTACATCGGCGACCCTGGCCTGGCGGCGCTGATCCTGCCGCGCTCGGGCCTCGGTCACAAACACGGCATCGTGCTCGGCAACCTGGTCGGCCTGATCGACTCGGACTACCAGGGCGAGCTGATGGTGTCGTGCTGGAACCGCGGCAATACACCGTTCACCATCGCCATCGGCGAGCGCATCGCGCAACTGGTGCTGGTGCCTGTGGTGCAAGCGCATTTCGACATCGTCGAGCAGTTCGACGAGAGCCAGCGCGGCACCGGCGGCTTCGGTCACTCCGGCAGCCACTGAGCCGATCCAGCGACCGTTGGGGCCATGGATGGCGAACTCTCTGGCGAAACCATCGTCCAACCGTCCAGTTTGCGCCTGCCCAGACAGCCTTTGACTAATGGAGCTCCCCCAGAGATGAACGACATGGCCCAGCTGGTACCCGCACTGCCCGACAGCATTTTCCGCGCGTATGACATCCGCGGCGTGGTCGGCAAGACGCTGCATGGCGAAACCGCCTACTGGATCGGCCGCGCCATCGGCGCGCAGAGCCTCGCCCAAGGCGAACCCCAGATTTCCGTAGGCCGTGACGGCCGCCTTTCCGGCCCGATGCTGGTCGAGCAGCTGATCCAGGGCCTGGTCGATGCCGGTTGCCAGGTCAGCGACGTCGGCCTGGTGCCCACGCCCGCGCTGTACTACGCGGCCAACGTCCTGGCCGGCAAGTCCGGGGTGATGCTCACCGGCAGCCACAACCCGTCCGACTACAACGGCTTCAAGATCGTCATCGCCGGTGACACCCTGGCCAACGAACAGATCCAGGCGCTGCTCACCCGCCTGAAAACCAATGACGTACCGCGCGGCGAAGGCCGTGTGGAAAAGGTCGAGATCCTCGACCGCTACTTCCAGCAGATCGTCGCCGACGTGAAGCTGGCAAAGAAACTCAAGGTGGTGGTGGACTGCGGCAACGGCGCCGCTGGCGTCATCGCCCCGCAACTGATCGAAGCCCTGGGCTGCGAGGTGATCCCGCTGTTCTGCGAGGTGGACGGCAACTTCCCCAACCACCACCCGGACCCGGGCAAACCGGAAAACCTCGAAGACCTGATCGCCAAGGTCAAGGAAACCGGCGCCGACATCGGCCTGGCCTTCGATGGCGACGGTGACCGTGTGGGCGTGGTCACCAACACCGGCAGCATCGTCTACCCCGACCGCCTGCTGATGCTGTTCGCCCTCGACGTGCTGGAGCGCAACCCAGGTGCCGAGATCATCTTCGACGTCAAGTGCACTCGCCGCCTGACCCCGCTGATCGAACAGCACGGCGGCCGCGCCCTGATGTGGAAGACCGGCCACTCGCTGATCAAGAAGAAGATGAAGCAGACCGGCTCGCTGCTGGCCGGCGAGATGAGCGGGCACATCTTCATCAAGGAGCGCTGGTACGGTTTCGACGACGGCATCTACAGCGCCGCGCGCCTGCTGGAGATCCTCAGCAAGGCCTCGCAGAACGCCGAGGACCTGTTCGCCACCTTCCCGAACGATATTTCCACGCCGGAAATCAACATTGATGTGACCGACGAGGGTAAATTCAGCATCATTGACGCACTGCAACGCGACGCCGACTGGGGCGATGCCAACCTGACCACCATCGACGGTGTGCGGGTCGACTACGCCCATGGCTGGGGCCTGGTACGCGCCTCCAACACCACACCGGTGCTGGTGCTGCGCTTCGAGGCCGACAGCGACGTCGAATTGCAACGCATCAAGGATGTTTTCCGCGCGCAGCTGCTGCGGGTCGCCCCTGATCTGCAACTGCCGTTCTGACCGACTATCTGTTCCTTACAGGAGCCCCTGCATGACCCTCGATCGCGATGCCGCTTCCCATGTAGCCGAGGTTTTGTCCGAAGCACTGCCTTACATTCGCCGCTTTGTCGGCAAGACCCTGGTGATCAAGTACGGCGGCAACGCGATGGAGAGCGAAGAGCTCAAGACCGGCTTCGCCCGCGACATCGTGCTGATGAAGGCCGTGGGCATCAACCCGGTGGTCGTGCACGGCGGCGGCCCGCAGATCGGTGACCTGCTCAAGCGCCTGTCGATCGAGAGCCACTTCATCGACGGCATGCGCGTCACCGACGCGGCCACCATGGACGTGGTGGAGATGGTCCTCGGCGGCCAGGTCAACAAGGACATCGTCAACCTGATCAACCGCCACGGCGGCAGCGCCATCGGCCTGACCGGCAAGGACGCCGAGCTGATCCGTGCGCGCAAGCTCACCGTCAGCCGCCAGACGCCGGAAATGACCCAGCCGGAAATCATCGACATCGGCCATGTCGGCGAAGTCGTCAGCGTCAACACCGATCTGCTGAACATGCTGGTCAAGGGCGACTTCATCCCGGTGATCGCACCGATCGGCGTGGGGGCCGACGGTGAGTCGTACAACATCAACGCCGACCTGGTGGCCGGCAAGGTGGCCGAGGCGCTGAAGGCCGAGAAGCTGATGCTGCTGACCAACATCGCCGGCCTGATGGACAAGCAAGGCCAGGTCCTGACCGGCCTGACCACCGAGCAGGTCAACGAGCTGATCGCCGACGGCACCATCTACGGTGGCATGCTGCCGAAGATCAAGTGCGCGCTGGATGCGGTGCAGGGCGGCGTGACCACCTCGCACATCATCGACGGTCGCGTGCCGAACGCGGTGCTGCTGGAGATCTTCACCGACAGCGGCGTCGGCACCCTGATCAGCAACCGCAAGCGTCACTGATCCTCAGCGCTGTACCTGTAGGAGCGGGTTTACCCGCGAAAGGGCCGTAACAGGCGACACAAAAAAGGCGACTTTCTCACGAAAGTCGCCTTTTTCATTACCGAGCCAGGATCAGATCCCGTACTGCGCCCGATACGCCTCCACAGCCGGCAGATGCTGCTTGAGCTGCGGGTCATCGGCCAGGAACTCCAGCACCTGGGTCAGCGAAACGATGCTGACCACTGGAATGCCGAAGTCGCGCTCCACTTCCTGGATCGCCGACAGCTCGCCATTGCCACGCTCCTCGCGGTTCAGCGCGATCAACACGCCAGCGGCCTTGGCCTGCTGGGCGTTGATGATCTGCATGACCTCGCGGATGGCGGTGCCAGCGGTGATCACGTCGTCGATGATCAGCACCTCACCGGCCAGCGGGGCGCCGACCAGGCTGCCGCCTTCGCCGTGATCCTTGGCTTCCTTGCGGTTGAAGCACCATGGCACGTCGAGCTGATGCTGCTCGGCCAGGGCCACGGCCGTGGCCGCCGCCAGGGGGATACCCTTGTAGGCCGGGCCGAACAAAACGTCGAAGGGGATCTTGCTGTCGACGATGGCCGCGGCGTAGCAACGCCCCAGTTGGGCCAGGGCGGAACCTGTGTTGAACAGGCCGGCATTGAAGAAATACGGGCTGGTACGCCCCGATTTCAGGGTGAATTCACCGAAACGCAGGACCCCGCGATCGATGGCAAAACGGATAAAGTCGCGCTGATACGGCTGCATGGAAAGTCCCGGACACCACGGATTTAGCTAAATGGGTTGAGCTCGGGTATCATACACGCACGAGATTTATGGGGCCATTTATGCGGATCATCAGTGTGAACGTGAATGGCATTCAGGCTGCGGCCGAGCGAGGATTGCTCAGCTGGTTGCAAGCCCAGAATGCCGACGTCATCTGCCTTCAGGATACCCGCGCCTCGGCCTTTGAACTCGACGACCCAGCTTTCCAGCTCGATGGCTATTTCCTTTATGCCTGCGACGCGGAGGTACCCGCCCAAGGTGGCGTGGCACTTTACTCGCGCATGCAGCCCAAGGCAGTCATCACCGGCCTGGGTTTCGAGACAGCCGACCGCTACGGGCGTTATCTGCAAGCAGATTTCGACAAAGTCAGTATTGCCAGCCTGCTGCTGCCTTCGGGTATGAACGGCGACGAAGACTTGAACCAGAAATTCAAGTTGATGGACGACTTCGCCAAGTACCTGGACAAACAGCGTCGCAAGCGTCGCGAGTACATCTATTGCGGCTCGTTCTACGTGGCGCAACAGAAGCTTGACATCAAGAACTGGCGTGACAGCCAGCAGTCGCCGGGCTTCCTGCCGCCGGAGCGCGCCTGGATGGACGCGATCACCGGCGACATGGGCTACGTGGATGCCTTGCGCGAAGTCAGCCGCGAGGGCGACCAGTACAGCTGGTGGCCAGACAACGAACAGGCCGAGATGCTCAACCTGGGCTATCGCTTCGACTACCAGATCCTCACACCGGGCCTGCGTCGCTTCGTGCGCAACGCCCGCCTGCCGCGTCAGCCGCGCTTCTCGCAACATGCGCCGCTGATCGTCGACTATGACTGGACGTTGACCATCTAACGCCATTGGGGCCGCTTCGCGCCCCATCGCGGCACAAGGCCGCTCCTACAGATTCCGCGTGAGCCCGTGAATGTTGGCTTGCGCGGTCGGTGTAGGAGCGGCCTTGTGCCGCGAAGGGCCGCAAAGCGGCCCCAATTGCTATCTATCAGTCGGCCAGCGCGGCCTGCTGCAGTTCGAAGATTTCGCTCATGCCCTTTTGCGCCAGCGCCAGCATGGCGTTGAAGTCTTCAGGCTGGAACGGCGCACCCTCGGCGGTGCCCTGCACTTCGATGAAACCACCCGCGCTGGTCATGACCACGTTGAGGTCGGTCTCGGCGGCGGAGTCTTCCAGGTAATCGAGGTCGAGCACCGCTTCGCCCTGGTACATGCCCACCGACACCGCGGCGATCATGTGCTTGAGCGGATTGCCGCCCTTCAGGCCACCGCGTTTCTTGATCACTGCCAGGGCATCGCACAAGGCGACCATGGCACCGGTGATCGACGCGGTACGGGTACCGCCGTCGGCCTGGATGACGTCGCAGTCGACATACAGGGTGATGTCGCCGAGCTTGCTCATGTCCAGCGCGGCGCGCAGCGAACGGCCGATCAGACGCTGGATTTCCAGGGTGCGACCACCCTGCTTGCCGCGGCTGGCCTCGCGCTGGTTACGCTCGCCAGTGGAGCGCGGCAGCATGCCGTATTCGGCGGTCAGCCAGCCTTGGCCCTGCCCCTTGAGGAAGCGCGGGACGCCGTTTTCCACACTGACCGTGCAGATGACCTTGGTGTCACCGAACTCGACCAGAACCGACCCTTCGGCGTGCTTGGTGTAGTTGCGGGTGATGCGGATCGAGCGGAGCTGATCGGCGGCGCGACCACTTGGACGTTTCATCTGGGATACCTGTTCCGGGACTTTGAATCTGCCGAGCATTATAGAGCCCGACGCCCCGCGAGGACATGCCTATCGTCGCAGCCGGCCACGCCTGTCGCCTTTTCCTAACGCCACCCAGGCGGATCTGTAACATGGGTGGATTGGGCCAGGCGCGGCCACTGCTGCTACAATCCTGCGCCTTGCAGCCGCAAGCCCCGTCCACATCATCCAACGCGAGGTACTCCCTATGGTGCACAGCATGACCGCTTTTGCTCGAGTCGAGCGCGCCGGCAGCCAAGGCACCCTGATCTGGGAGCTGCGTTCGGTCAACCATCGCTACCTCGAGCCCCACCTGCGCCTGCACGAGTCATTGCGCGACCTCGAGGGCGCGGTGCGTGAAGGCCTGCGCCAGGGTTTGTCTCGCGGCAAGGTGGAATGCACCCTGCGCCTGCACGAGGACAGCAACGGCAAGCCGCTCAAGGTCGACCGCGAGCGCGCCGCGCAGCTGGTGGCCGCGGCCGAGGAAGTGGCTGGGCTGATCCAGCAGCCGGCACCGCTCAATCCCCTGGAGGTGCTGTCCTGGCCCGGTGTGCTGGTGGCCGACGCCAGCGACCCGCAGGCCCTGAACGCCGAAGCCCTGGCGCTGTTCGACGAAGCCCTTGCCGAACTCAAGGCCGGCCGCCTGCGTGAAGGCCAGGAGCTGGCCCGGCTGATCAACGAGCGCCTCGACGCCATGGCTACCGAGGTCACCACCCTGCGCGCCCTGGTGCCACAGATGCTCGCCGCCCAACGACAGAAGATCCTCGACCGCTTCGGCGACATGCAGGCCGAGCTCGACCCGCAACGCCTGGAACAGGAGATGGTCCTGCTGGCGCAGAAGAGCGACGTGGCCGAGGAGCTCGACCGCCTCAGCACCCACGTCACCGAAGTGCGCCGGGTGCTCAAATCCGGCGGCGCCGCTGGCCGGCGCCTGGACTTCCTGATGCAGGAACTCAACCGCGAGGCCAACACCCTCGGCTCCAAGGCATTCGACCCGCGTAGCACGCAAGCGGCGGTCAACCTCAAGGTGTTGATCGAACAGATGCGTGAACAAGTACAGAACATCGAGTAAGGCCACCCCTACCATGAACCACAGCAGCGGCACCCTCTACATCGTTTCGGCCCCCTCCGGCGCCGGCAAGACCAGCCTGGTCACCGCCCTGACCCAGGCCGACCAGCAGATCCGCGTCTCGGTCTCGCATACCACCCGCGCCATGCGCCCGGGTGAGCAGCACGGGGTCAACTACCACTTCGTGGTGCACGAGGAATTCAGGACCCTGATCGAGCAAGGTGACTTCCTCGAGCATGCCGAGGTGTTCGGCAACTTCTACGGCACTTCGCGCAGTGCGTTGCAGCAGACCCTCGACCAGGGCTTCGACCTGATCCTGGAAATCGACTGGCAAGGTGCCCAGCAGGTGCGCGAGCTGATGCCCGAGGCGCTGTCGGTGTTCATCCTGCCGCCGAGCCAGCAGGCCCTGCGCCAGCGCCTGGACAACCGCGGCCAGGACAGCGAAGAGATCATCGCCGGGCGCATGAAGGAGGCGGTCAGCGAGATGGTGCACTACGACGAGTATGACTACGTCATCATCAACGATGACTTCGGCGTGGCGCTGGAGGAGTTGAAGGCGGTGTTCGTGGCCAATCGGTTGTTGCTGAAGAAGCAGCAGCAGCGTAACGGCGAGCTGCTGAAAGAACTGCTGGCCTGATAGACCGTACGGGGCCGCTGCGCGGCCCATTCGCGGGGCAAGCCCGCTCCCACAGGTTCGATGCCGCCCTTGAGGCCCGTGCAATGACTGTGGGAGCGGGCTTGTCCCGCGAATGGGCCGCAAAGCGGCCCCTTTGCATTATTCCTGCAGAGGCAGGGTGGCCTGCTGACGCAAGGTCGCCCCCAGGAAATACGCCGGCGCGCGCATGCGCGACAGCAGCATCAGCACGATCCCCAGTGCCGAGATGATCACCGCGATCACGAACACCAGCCCCAGCCCCGCCACATGCGAGCCGCTGCCGAAGTCCGGCGAGGCGCTGTCGATGGCCGTGCGCACGAAGATCACCGATAGGATCACCCCACCCACCAGCGGGCACAGGCCGCGCATGAGGAAGTGCCGCAGGCTGGCGAACAGGCTGTGGCGGAAGTACCACACGCAGGCGAACGCAGTCAGCGAATAGTAGAAGCAGATCATCATGCCCAGCGCGGTGATGGTGTCGGCCAGCACGTTCTCGCTGAGGGTACGCATGGTCACGTAGAACACCCCAGCGGCCACACCGGCGCAGATGGTCGCGTAGCGCGGCGTCTGCGAACGCGGGCAGACGCTGGCGAACTTCGGTGGCACCGCGCCGTAGTAGCCCATGGCAAGCAGCGTCCGTGCCGGGGACACGAAGGTCGACTGCAACGAGGCCGCGGTACTGGCCAGCACGGCGATGGACATCAGGATCGCCAACGGCCCCATGACCGGGCCGGCCAGGTGGGCGAAGACGTTCTCCTGGATGCGCGGGTTGTTCAGGCCCAGGCCGTGCTCGCTGATGCCAGCGAACTGCAAGGTGGCGATGGCGGTGACCAGATACAGGCCGAGGATCAGCAGCACCGTCCAGGTCGCCGCCTTGCCCGGCACCTCGTCGCTGCCGATCGACTCTTCGCTGACGGTCAGGCACACATCCCAGCCCCAGAAAATGAAGATCGACAGCGAAAGCCCTGCGGCAAAGGCCGAGAACGACTCGACACCGAACGGGTTGAACCAGGCGAAATCGAACTCGAGCGGTGGCGGCGCGGTGGTGCCGCCGAACGCGGCGAAGGCAAAGCCGATCAGCACCATCAGCTGCAGCGCAACCAGGCCATACTGCACGGTCATGGTCGTGGCCATGCCGCGACAGCAGATCCACACCGCCAGGGCGATGAACACGCAGCAGGTGGTGATGTTGATCAGCAGGTCGTCGGCCAAGGCCGCCAGTTCGGGGTTGCCGGTGATCTGGCTGAGGAACAGGTAGAAGAAGTCGACCGCGACCCCCGCCAGGTTGGACAAGACGATGGTGGTCGCCACCACCAGCCCCCAACCGCCGATCCAGCCGATCATCGGCCCGAAGGCCCGCGCCGACCAGGTGAACGAGGTGCCGCTGTCCGGTTCGGCCGAGTTCAGCTCGCGGTAGCCCAGGGCGACCAGCAGCATGGGCAGGAAGCCGACGATGAACACCGCCGGCAAGTGCGCCCCGACCTCGCGCACGGTCGGGCCGAGGGCGCCGGTCAGGGTGTAGACCGGGGCGATGGTGGAAATGCCCAGTACCACGCTGGCCAACAGGCCAAGACGGCCCTTGGCCAGGCCTTTGCTGCGCTGGGTGCTGCCCGAGTCGGCCACATCGGGTGGGCGGCCGGCTTCTGTGTAATCGCTCATGAGTAAATGCCGTAACTATTGGAATTGTTTTCACGGGCCCCGGATGAGGGCCCGCTTCCACTCATTGAAGGCTCGCTGCCGGATCACGCCGCGCAGCATGGGCAATGCAGGCCTCGCGAAACGCCTGGAACAGGCGCAACGAGACCGGGTTTTCGGCGAAACGCCATTCCGGGTGCCACTGCACGCCGAGCACGAAGCCCGGTGCAGCAGGCATCGACACCGCTTCGACCAGGCCATCCGGGGCCCGTGCCTCGACGCGCAGGCCAGCGGCCAGGCGGTCGATGCCCTGGCTGTGCAACGAGTTGACCTCGAACCGCGCAGCCAGGCCAAGGCTCTCGAACAGCCCGCCAGCTTCGACGCTGACGGCATGCCGGGGGCCGTATTGCACCTCCAGGGGTGCGTCCTCGGGTTCGCGGTGGTCCAGGAAGCCCGGCAGCTCCTGCACACGCTGGTGCAGGCTGCCGCCCAGGGCCACGTTGAGCTCCTGGAAGCCACGGCAGATGCACAGCACCGGCACACCGGCGGCGATCGCGGCGCGCAGCAAGGGCAAGGTCAGGCGGTCGCGCGCCAGGTCGTGCCGGGTGCCTTCGGCGCTGGGGGCGCCATTGTAATGATGCGGTTCGACATTTGAAGGCGAACCGGTAAAAAGAATGCCATCGAGCCGGGCCAGCAGCGCCTGGGTGTCGCTGCCGGCATCACGCGCCGGCAGGATCAGCGGCAGGCCGGCAAAGCCCGCCGCCTCGACGTATTTGTCGCCCACCGTGTGCGACGGGTTCTTGCCGACTTGCTGGCGACAGGCGCTGACACCGATCAAGGGGACCGCATTTGCGCTCATGGGCTTACACCGTGTGCAGGTACCAGTTGTACTCGAGGTCGGAGATCGAAACCTCGAACTCGGCCAGCTCGCTCTCCTTGCAGGCCACGAAGATGTCGATGTAGTCCGGGCTGATGTATTGGTTGAGGACTTCGCTGTCGTCCAGCGCGCGCAACGCATCACGCAGGTTGTTCGGCAAGCTTTGCTCGAGCTGCTCGTAGGAATTGCCTTCGATCGGCGCGCCTGGCTCGATCTTGCCGGTCAGGCCGTGATGGATACCGGCGAGGACCGAGGCGAGCATCAGGTATGGGTTGGCGTCGGCGCCAGCCACGCGGTGCTCGATGCGCACGTTGTCGCTGCTGTCGGTCGGCACGCGCACGGCCACGGTGCGGTTGTCCAGGCCCCAGCTCGGCGCGTTGGGTACGTAGAACTGGGCGCCGAAGCGGCGGTAGGAGTTGATGTTCGGGCAGAGGAAGGCCATCGACGCCGGCATGGTCTCCAGCACGCCACCGATGGCGTGGCGCAGCGCGTCGCTTTCGAGCGGGTCGGCACTGGCGAAGATGTTCTTGCCGGTCTTCTTGTCGAGCAGCGAAATGTGCACGTGCAGGCCATTGCCGGCCTGGCCCGGGTAGGGCTTGGCCATGAAGGTGGTGTCCATCTCGTGGTCGTAGGCGACGTTCTTGATCAGGCGCTTGAGCAGGATCGCGTAGTCGCACGCCTTCAGTGGGTCGGCCACATGATGCAGGTTGACCTCGAACTGCGCCGGGGCGCTTTCCTTGACGATGGCATCGGCCGGCAGGCCCTGCTCCTTGGCCGCTTCGAGCATGTCCTGGAGGCAGTCGGCGTACTCGTCGAGGTCGTCGATCAGGTACACCTGGGTCGACTGCGGACGCTTGCCGGAAATCGGCGAGCGCGGCGGTTGCGGCCGGCCGTTGAGGTTGTCCTGGTCGATCAGGTAGAACTCCAGCTCGAACGCCGCGCAGATGGTCAGGCCCATGTCGTCGAACCTGCTCACCACCTGGCGCAGCACTTC
Source organism: Pseudomonas sp. S31 (assembly GCF_016648105.1). Lineage (GTDB taxonomy): Bacteria > Pseudomonadota > Gammaproteobacteria > Pseudomonadales > Pseudomonadaceae > Aquipseudomonas. The sequence continues at coordinate 78,863 of NZ_JACVVE010000002.1, forward strand.
GCGCGGGTCGGCGAAGAACGGCGCGCCGTCGAGCTCATGCATGGTCATCAGCAACTGGGCGGTGGGGCGCTTCTGCCAGGGTTCGTCGCACAGCGTGCCGGCAATCGGCAAGCAGATGCGGTCGGCATCGCCAATGTCCAGGCCAAGACCGGTGCTCTCCACGGTCGAGCCGTTGATATCCAGGGCGAACAGTGACGCCGGCAGGTTGATGCCTTTTTCGAACACTTTGTGCAGGCTGGCCCGCTCGATGCGCTTGCCACGTACCACGCCGTTCATGTCGGAGATCAGCAGGTCGACGTACTGGGTATCCGGATGGGCCTGGAGGAAGTCATTCATCTCGCTGGAAGAACTGGCGCACGGGGTGACCGACGTCATGGTGTACATCCTTTGATGTGCTGCGGCGATGTGGAGGGATACGGCTGGCGCCTCACGGGCGACGATGGTTGCAGCTGTTGTTCTTTTCACTTTCCCATCGTGGGGATTGGTCGCCCGTCCGGACGCATTGATTCCCGGGGGCCGTTTCACTATAAAATGGCCAAAACGCAACAGACATTGGCAATTCGGCAAGCAGAGCGTGCACCAATGCAATATCAGATCACCCATGCCGACCTCTCCCTGGTCCTGGCCCTGGAACGCGGTCGCTCGTTGGCCAAGGCCGCCGAACTGCTCAAGGTCGACGTCTCGACGGTATTCCGCTCGATCCGCCGCCTCGAATCGGCGCTGGGCACCGCGCTGTTCGTCAAGAGCCGCAAGGGTTACCTGCCGACCGACACCGCCCAGGCCCTGGCCGAGCAGGCCGAGCGCGCCGAACAAGCGCTGGAAGCTGCGCGCATCGCCATGAGCAGCGGCGAGCAGGTGGTCAGCGGCACGGTACGCCTGACCTGCACCGAAGCGGTGATGCACAGCCTGCTGCTGCCGGCGCTGGCCGAATTCATGCCCAACTACCCGGCGTTGTCGCTGGAGATGGGCACGTCCAACACCTTCGCCAACCTCAGCCGGCGCGACGCCGACATCGCCCTGCGCCTGACCAACACGCCGCCCGAGCACCTGGTAGGCCGCTGCCTGGGCTCCACCTCCTACGTGATCTGCGGCCAGCCGCAGTGGCGCCAACGCCTGGCCGAAGGCGCCACCGGTGTGCCGTGGATCGCCCCGGACGACTCGATGCAGGACCACCCCACGGTGGTCTGGCGCAATCAGCAATACCCGGGCTTGAGCCCGCGCTATCAATGCAGCGGCATGTCGACCATCGCCCAGTTGGTGAGCGCCGGCCTGGGCGTGGCGGCGCTGCCCGACTACATGGTCGATGCCCTGCCCGGGGTCGATGCGCTGAGCGGGCCGCTGGCCGGTTGCGACACCCAGCTTTGGTTGCTGACCCGGCCCGATTGCCGGGCGCTGCGTTCGGTGCAGACCTTGTTCGAAGAACTGACGCCGCGGTTGCGTGGGGCGATGCTCTGAGGTTATCGTCGGAATCATGAATCGAGGGCGTCTGTTCCGGCCCTTTCGCGGCTAAAGCCGCTCCTACAGGGTACAGCTGCGCCTGTAGGAGCGGGTTTACCCGCGAAGAAACCAACGCAAGCCTATCAGGCGGTCCGACAAAACAGCGCTTCCCTATTGGCTGGTGATTTTTTAAACTATCGAGTCCGCCTGCCCATATTGGGTTGCACGCCTACCGCATTTGCTACTGAGGAAGACCATGGCCCGCGTAACTGTTGAAGACTGCCTGGAACACGTGGATAACCGCTTTGAGCTGGTCATGCTCTCGACCAAGCGCGCCCGCCAGCTGGCTACCGGCGGCAAGGAGCCACGCGTAGCGTGGGAAAACGACAAGCCGACCGTCGTCGCCCTGCGCGAGATCGCCGAAGGCATCGTGACCCCTGAATTCATCGCCGCCGAAGAGATCGTCACCGAGGATCCGGTCTTCGCCGCGTTCGAGGACGAGTCCAACGAGGCTGTCTGATTGATGCCTGGTCGACGTCGCGCGGCAAAGGGCCCTCTTCCTCGGCAAGAGGTGAAATCATGCCGGGCATAGAAGCCTTAGCCGAACGGCTGTCGACCTACCTGGGCCCCGAACAGGTCAACCTGGTTCGCCGGGCCTATTTCTACGCCGAACAGGCGCACGACGGGCAGCGCCGCCGCAGTGGCGAGCCCTACGTGACCCACCCGCTGGCCGTGGCCGGCATCCTCGCCGACATGCACATGGACCATCAGAGCCTGATGGCCGCCATGCTGCACGACGTGATCGAAGACACCGGCATCGCCAAGGAAGCCCTCAGCCAGCAGTTCGGCGAGACCGTGGCCGAACTGGTCGATGGAGTCAGCAAGCTGACCCAGATGAACTTCGAGACCAAGGCCGAGGCCCAGGCCGAGAACTTCCAGAAAATGGCCATGGCCATGGCACGCGACATCCGCGTGATCCTGGTCAAGCTCGCCGACCGCCTGCACAACATGCGCACCCTGGAAGTGCTGTCCGGCGAAAAGCGCCGGCGCATCGCCAAGGAAACCCTCGAGATCTACGCCCCCATCGCCAACCGCCTGGGCATGCACACCGTGCGTGTGGAGTTCGAGGACCTCGGCTTCAAAGCCATGCACCCGATGCGCTCGGCGCTGATCCACCGGGCGGTGAAGAGCGCACGCGGCAACCGCAAGGAAATCGTCGCCAAGATCGAGCACTCGCTGGCCAACTGCCTGGCTGCCGACGGCATCCAGGGCGAGGTCAGCGGCCGGCAGAAACACCTCTATGGCATCTACAAGAAGATGCGCGGCAAGCGCCGCGCCTTCAACGAGATCATGGACGTGTACGCCTTCCGCATCATCGTCGACAAGGTCGACACCTGCTACCGCGTGCTCGGCGCCGTGCACAACCTGTACAAGCCGTTGCCCGGGCGCTTCAAGGACTACATCGCGATTCCCAAGGCCAACGGCTATCAGTCGTTGCACACCACGCTGTTCGGCATGCATGGCGTGCCCATCGAGATCCAGATCCGCACCCGCGAGATGGAAGAGATGGCCAACAACGGCATCGCCGCGCACTGGCTGTACAAGTCCAACGACGACGAGCAGCCCAAGGGTAGCCACGCCCGCGCCCGCCAGTGGGTCAAGGGCATCCTCGAGTTGCAGCAGCGCGCGGGCAACTCGCTGGAATTCATCGAGAGCGTGAAGATCGACCTGTTCCCGGACGAGGTCTACGTGTTCACGCCCAAGGGCCGCATCATGGAGCTGCCCAAAGGCTCCACGGCCGTCGACTTCGCCTACGCGGTGCACACCGACGTCGGCAACAGTTGCATCGCCTGCCGCATCAATCGCCGCCTGGCGCCGCTGTCCGAACCCCTGCAAAGCGGCTCGACGGTGGAAATCGTCAGCGCCCCGGGGGCGCGACCGAACCCAGCTTGGCTCAACTTCGTGGTCACCGGCAAGGCACGCACGCACATCCGCCACGCCCTCAAGCAGCAACGCCGCTCCGAGTCGATCAGCCTCGGCGAGCGCCTGCTGAACAAGGTGCTCACCGGCTTCGACAGCAGCCTGGAGAAGATCCCCCAGGAGCGCATCCAGGCCGTGCTCGGCGAGTACCGGGTGGAGCTGATCGAAGACCTGCTCGAGGATATCGGCCTGGGCAACCGCATGGCCTACGTGGTGGCGCGCCGCCTGCTGTCGGCCGAGGGCGAGCAGCTGCCGGCCCCGGAAGGCCCGTTGGCCATCCGCGGCACCGAAGGCCTGGTACTCAGCTACGCCAAGTGCTGCACGCCGATACCTGGCGACCCGATCGTCGGCCACCTGTCGGCGGGCAAGGGCATGGTCGTGCATCTGGAAAACTGCCGCAACATCAGTGAAATCCGCCACAACCCGGAGAAGTGCGTACAGCTTTCCTGGGCCAAGGACATCACCGGTGAGTTCAACGTCGAACTGCGCGTCGAGCTCGAACATCAGCGCGGCTTGATCGCCCTGCTCGCCAGCAGCGTGAACGCCGCCGACGGCAACATCGAGAAGATCAGCATGGACGAACGCGACGGCCGTATCAGCGTGGTCCAACTGGTGGTCAGCGTGCATGACCGCGTGCACCTGGCTCGTGTGATCAAGAAACTGCGTACGCTGACCGGCGTGGTCCGCATCACCCGCATGCGTGCGTAGTCCGCCAACCGCAAGGAGTCATCATGAGCAAGACCGTCATCAACAGCGACAAGGCCCCTGCCGCCATCGGTACCTACTCCCAGGCGATCAAGGCCGGCAACACCGTGTACATGTCGGGCCAGATCCCGCTGGATCCGAAGACCATGGAGCTGGTGGAAGGCTTCGAAGCCCAGACCGTGCAGGTGTTCGAGAACCTCAAGGCGGTAGCCGAAGCCGCTGGCGGCTCGTTCAAGGACATCGTCAAGCTGAACATCTTCCTCACCGACCTGAGCCACTTCGCCAAGGTCAACGAGGTGATGGGCCGCTACTTCGAGCAGCCGTACCCAGCCCGCGCCGCCATCGGCGTGGCTGCACTGCCGAAAGGCGCCCAGGTCGAAATGGACGCCATTCTGGTCATCGAATGATGCCTCCGGTGACGGGCGCCCTGCCCGTCACCGCCTGCCCCAAGGTTATCCCACCATGCGTCATGCCCTGCCCCTCGCGCTGGCGGCCCTGTTCCTGGGCGGCTGCGCCAGCCACAAACCCGAAGACTTCAACGGCACCTGGATCAACCAGGACGCCATCACCGCTGCCGTCAAAGGTGAAAGCCTGCGCCAGGCCCTGAACGAACATGGCCCGGTGTTCGAATGGCAGCTGAACGTGACCGACCAGCGCGCCAGCTACAGCAATGGCTTCGAGGCCGCCGACGGCCACCTGAGCGCCAACCAGGAGCAATGGCTGGCCAGCTTCGACGGCGGCCAGACCGAGCAGCTGGCGCTCGATGGCGATGAACTGGTCGCCACCGACGCCTCGGGCGCCAAGCAGACCTTCGTCCGCGCCAAGCAGGCCCCCGCCGCCAATGCGCCGCTGGGCAGCAGCTTCGAAAAAGCGCTGTACCAGGCGTACCTGGGCGGTGACTGGAAGATCGTCGAAGGTGAAGGCAAAGGTAGCGTGGTGCGCTTCGCCGACAACGGCGGCGTGACCGGCCTGCCGGGCCCGGACCGCTATGCCCTGTGCCTGGCCGGCGACTGCGCGAGCATGGGCGGCAGCCACGACAGCCTGTGGCTGGAGCGCAACCAGCGCGGCGCGCCGTTCATCTTCAAGCGCGACGGCGACACACTGGAGATCTTCAAGGCGGTCAATACCGCCCAGGCCGACGACATTCCGCAACTGGCCGCCGGGGCCAAGCAGTGGGTGCTGGAGCGGGATTGATCGGGTTGGCGGTGATTTTGCTGTGGGGCTAATATCGAGCGCCGCGCGGGCGGCGCTCGATATTAGCCCCACCTCCAAACCCAAGGCAGGCACCCAAACCCTCACCGCCCCTCTAAGATCGCCGCATACCCTTCCTTGTAGCTCGGATACACCGGCGCCCAACCCAGCGCCCGCGCCCGGGCATTGCTGCAACGCTTGCTGCCGGTGCGCCGCACCCGCTGCTCGTCGGACCACTGGGTAACGCCCATGTACTCACGCAGCCAGGCCACCACCTCGGCCAAAGGCGCGGGGTCGTCATCGACGCCGATGTAGCAATCTTCCAGCGCCACGCCCCGGGCATCGGCCTGCAGCAGGAAAGCCAGCAAGCTCGCGGCGTCCTCAGCATGGATGCGATTGCCATACAAAGGCGGCGTCTCGGCCACTCGATAACCCTGGCGTACCTGGCTCAGCAGCCACTCGCGGCCCGGCCCGTAGATACCGGTCAAGCGCACCACGCTGGCAGGAATCGCGCTGGCCAGCGCCAGGCCTTCGGCTTCGAGCATCACTCGCCCGGAGTAACCCTCGGGCTCGGTGGCCGCGGTTTCGTCGATCCACTCGCCATCCTTCTGCGCGAACACGCTGCTGCTGGACACGAACAACAGGCGCCGCGGGCGCTGGCCACGCTCGGCCAGCCAGCCCAGCACATGGCGCAAGCCTTCGACGTATGCCGTCTGGTAGCCGGCCTCATCGTGCTGGCTGGCCGCCACGCAATACACCAGGTAGTCCGGCGCTCGCTGCGGCCAGGCGTCGGGGATGCGCGCCTGCCCCAGGTCGGCAGCGACCGGCACGACCCCCTCGGGCAGCTGCGAGACCGAACGGCGCAGGCCACTCACCTGCCAGCCCTGGGCCTGCAACTGACGGGCAAGACGGCCACCCACATCACCACAACCTACAATCATTGCCGAAAGGTCTGACATCGAAAAACTCCCTAGACCAAAGGATCAGGGAAGCAGGATTACACGATAGGCGGGTATACCAATAACGAAAAAAGCAACATCATTACTTTTGTTAACAAGAATTACTTGCAATAATGGCGCCCCTATTTGTTCTCGGCCTGATTCGAGGCCTTGAAGAACGCTCACCCTTTCTACTTCTTCATCAGGTCCGGCCAGCATGACACGTACTCAACCTTCCGCTTCGCCAACCATGCCGCGCGCCTGGCGCGCCATCGCCGCGCTGACCCTCAGCCTGGTGCTGGCCCCGGTCGCCATGGCGGATGAACCAACCGCCAACGCCGCAGCCACCCCGGCAGCCGCCAGCGCCCCTGCCACGCCTGCCGCCCCGGCAGCGCCCGAGGCCGATGCGCAGGCGCCAGCCCCGGGCATCGATGCCCCGGCGCCGGCCGAAGGTGCAGAAGCGCCAGCCGCCGAGAACGTCGAAGCGCTGGTCGAGGACACCACCCTGGGCATGGCCCACGACCTGTCCCCGTGGGGCATGTACAAGAACGCCGACATCGTCGTGAAGATCGTGATGATCGGCCTGGCCATCGCCTCGATCATCACCTGGACCATCTGGATCGCCAAAGGCTTCGAGCTGATGGGCGCCAAGCGTCGCCTGCGCGGTGAAATCGAGGTGCTGAAGAAGTCCGCCACCCTCAAGGACGCCAGCGAAGCTTCCAACAAGGAAGGCACCCTGGCCCACACCCTGGTGCACGACGCACTCGAGGAAATGCGCCTGTCGGCCAACGCCCGCGAGAAAGAAGGCATCAAGGAGCGCGTCAGCTTCCGTCTGGAGCGCCTGGTAGCGGCCAGCGGCCGGAGCATGAGCAACGGCACCGGCGTACTCGCCACCATCGGTTCCACCGCGCCGTTCGTCGGTCTGTTCGGTACCGTGTGGGGCATCATGAACAGCTTCATCGGCATCGCCAAGACCCAGACCACCAACCTGGCCGTGGTCGCCCCGGGTATCGCCGAAGCCCTGCTGGCCACCGCCCTGGGCCTGGTCGCGGCGATCCCGGCCGTGGTCATCTACAACGTCTTCGCCCGCTCCATCGCCGGCTACAAGGCGCAGGTGTCCGACGCCTCGGCGCAGGTCCTGCTGCTGGTCAGCCGCGACCTCGACCACCAGGGCAGCGATCGCGCCGCCCCGCACATGGTGAAAGTGGGGTAAACCATGGGCCTGCATCTCAACGAAGGTGGCGATGACCTCGCCGAGAACCACGAAATCAACGTCACGCCGTTCATCGACGTGATGCTGGTACTGCTGATCATCTTCATGGTCGCAGCCCCTCTGGCCACGGTCGACATCAAGGTCGACCTGCCGGCCTCGACCGCCAAGCCGGCGCCGAGGCCTGAGAAACCCGTGTTCGTCAGCGTCAAGGCCGACCAGAAGCTGTACGTCGGCGACGATCAGGTGCCTGCCCCCGACCAGCTTGGCCCGATGCTCGACGCCAAGACCAAGGGCGACAAGGAAACCACCATCTTCTTCCAGGCCGACAAGGGCGTGGATTACGGTGACCTGATGGAAGTGATGAACAACATGCGCGCGGCCGGCTACCTCAAGGTCGGTCTGGTAGGTCTCGAGACGGCAGCGAAGAAATGACGAAGACGCGGCACAATCTGGCGCGTTACAGCGGCAGCCTGGCGCTCGTGCTGGGTGTCCATGCCGTCGCTGTGCTGCTGACGCTCAACTGGTCGGTGCCACAAGCCGTCGAGCTGCCCCCGGCAGCCATGATGGTCGAACTGGCACCGCTGCCGGAACCGGCGCCACCGCCACCTCCGAAAGCGGCCCCACAGCCACCGGCACCGGTCGAAGAACCGCCGTTGCCCAAGCTGGTGGAAGCCCCGAAACCCAAGATCGCCATCCCCAAGCCGCCCAAGCCCAAGGCCAAGCCCCAGCCGCCCAAGCCTGAGAAAAAGCCTGAGCCGCCGAAGGAAGCGCCACCGACCGAAGATGTGGTCGACGCACCGCCCAGCAACGAGCCCCCGCAGAAGTCCGCGGCGCCGGCGCCGAGCATCGCGTCCAACAGCAAGGCCCTGCCGACCTGGCAGAGCGATCTGCTGCGCCACCTGGCGAAATACAAGCGTTACCCGGAAGACGCACGCCGTCGTGGCTTGCAAGGCATCAACCGGCTGCGCTTCGTGGTCGACGCCGAAGGCAAGGTGGTGTCGTACTCGATGGCCGGGGGTTCCGGCAGCGCCGCGCTGGACCGCGCCACGATGGAGATGATCCGCCGTGCCGGTACCGTGCCGAAGCCGCCGCCCGAGCTGCTGACCAATGGCACGATCGAAGTGGTAGCGCCGTTCGTCTACTCGCTGGACCGTCGCTGACGCTTTTGTTTCTGTCACACAACAGCAAGTCTGATAACGTGCGTCTATCGATTGCAGCCGCTATGCTGGGGCCGCAACTTCATGGACGCACGTTATGACCCTCACAGAATTACGCTACATCGTCACACTCGCCCAGGAGCAGCACTTCGGCCACGCCGCCGAGCGTTGCCATGTCAGCCAGCCCACCCTGTCGGTCGGTGTGAAGAAGCTCGAGGACGAGCTTGGCGTGCTGATTTTCGAACGCAGCAAGAGCGCGGTGCGCCTGACCCCGGTCGGCGAAAGCATCGTCGCTCAGGCGCAGAAGGTCCTGGAGCAGGCCCAGGGCATTCGCGAACTGGCCCAGGCCGGCAAGAACCAGCTCACCGCGCCGCTCAAGGTCGGGGCCATCTATACCGTCGGCCCGTACCTGTTCCCGCACCTGATCCCGCAGTTGCACCGCGTGGCGCCGCAAATGCCGCTGTACATCGAAGAGAACTTCACCCACGTGCTGCGCGAGAAACTGCGCAACGGTGAACTGGACGCGGTGATCATCGCCCTGCCGTTCAACGAAGCCGACGTGCTGACCTTGCCGCTGTACGACGAGCCCTTCTGCGCCTTGATGCCCGCCGACCACCCGTGGACCGCGAAGAAGACCATCGACACCGCCATGCTCAATGACAAGAGCCTGCTGCTGCTCGGCGAGGGGCATTGCTTCCGCGACCAGGTGCTGGAGGCTTGCCCGACCCTGAACAAGGGCGGCGAAGGCGCCAAGCACACCACCGTGGAATCCAGCTCGCTGGAAACCATCCGCCACATGGTCGCCTCGGGGTTGGGCGTGTCGATCCTGCCACTGTCGGCGGTGCACAGCCACCACTATGCGCCGGGCGTCATCGAAGTGCGTCCGCTCACCCCACCGGCGCCGTTCCGCACCGTGGCCATCGCCTGGCGTGCCAGCTTCCCGCGGCCGAAGGCCATCGAGATCCTCGCCGACTCGATCCGCCTCTGCTCGGTGGCCAAGCCGCCCGTGGACCAAACGGCCTGACCCATGAGTGAGCTGTCGAAGGTCTCGGTCACGGCCCTCAAGGGCGTTGGCGACGCCATGGCCGAGAAACTCGCCAAGGTCGGCCTGGAGAACCTGCAGGACCTGCTGTTCCACCTGCCGCTGCGCTACCAGGACCGCACCCGCGTGGTACCGATCGGCGCCCTGCGCCCGGGCCAGGACGCGGTGATCGAGGGCGTGGTCAGCGGCGCCGACGTGACCATGGGCAAGCGCCGCAGCCTGGTAGTACGCCTGGGTGACGGCACCGGCTCGCTGAGCCTGCGCTTCTACCATTTCAGCAATGCGCAAAAGGAAGGCCTCAAGCGCGGCACCCACCTGCGCTGCTATGGCGAAGCCCGCCCGGGTGCCTCGGGCCTGGAGATCTACCACCCCGAATACCGCGCCCTGAACGGCGACGAGCCGGCGCCGCCGGTGGAGCAGACACTGACGCCGATCTACCCGACCACCGAAGGGTTGACCCAACAACGCCTGCGCCTGCTGTGCCAGCAGAGCCTAGGCATGCTCGGCCCGCGCAGCCTGCCGGACTGGCTGCCCGACCAATTGGCCCGCGACTACCAGTTGGCGCCGTTGGACGATGCCATCCGCTACCTGCACAACCCGCCCGCCGACGCCGACCTCGACGAACTCGCCGAAGGCCAGCATTGGGCCCAGCATCGCCTGGCCTTCGAAGAATTGCTGACCCACCAGCTGTCACAGCAGCGCCTGCGCGAAAGCCTGCGCAGCCTGCGTGCGCCGGTGCTGCCCAAAGCCAGCCGCCTGCAGGCGCAGTACCTGGCCAACCTGGGCTTCGCGCCGACCGGCGCGCAGCAGCGGGTAGCCAACGAGATCGCCTACGACCTCAGCCAGGCCGAGCCGATGATGCGCCTGGTGCAGGGCGATGTCGGCGCCGGCAAGACCGTAGTCGCCGCCCTGGCGGCGCTACAGGCGCTGGAGGCCGGCTACCAGGTGGCGCTGATGGCGCCTACCGAGATCCTCGCCGAACAGCACTACATCACCTTCAAGCGCTGGCTCGAACCACTGGGCCTGGAAGTCGCCTGGCTGGCCGGCAAGCTCAAGGGCAAGGCCCGCGCCAGCGCCCTGGAGCAGATCGCCGGCGGCGCGCCGATGGTGGTCGGCACCCACGCGTTGTTCCAGGAAGAGGTGCAGTTCAAGCATCTGGCCCTGGCCATCATCGACGAACAGCACCGCTTCGGCGTGCAGCAGCGCCTGGCCTTGCGCAAGAAAGGCGTGGCCGGCGAACTGTGCCCGCACCAGCTGATCATGACCGCCACGCCGATTCCGCGGACCCTGGCCATGAGCGCCTACGCCGACCTCGACACCTCGGTGCTCGACGAGCTGCCGCCAGGGCGTACCCCGGTGAACACCGTGCTGGTCGCCGACAGCCGCCGCTTCGAGGTGGTCGAGCGAGTGCGCGCCGCCTGTGCCGAGGGGCGCCAGGCTTACTGGGTGTGCACCCTGATCGAGGAGTCAGAGGAGCTCACCTGCCAGGCCGCCGAAAGCACCTACGAGGAGCTCGGCAGCGCGCTCGGCGAGCTGCGCGTGGGGCTGATCCACGGGCGCATGAAGCCGGCGGAAAAAGCCGCGGTCATGGCCGAGTTCAAACAGGGTGACTTGCAGTTGCTGGTCGCCACCACGGTGATCGAGGTCGGCGTGGACGTACCCAACGCCAGCCTGATGATCATCGAGAACCCCGAGCGCCTCGGCCTGGCCCAGTTGCACCAGCTGCGCGGCCGGGTCGGTCGCGGCAGCGCGGTGAGCCACTGCGTGCTGCTCTACCATCCGCCGCTGTCGCAGATCGGCCGTGAGCGCCTGGGGATCATGCGAGAAACCAACGACGGCTTCGTCATCGCCGAGAAAGACCTCGAACTGCGTGGCCCGGGCGAGATGCTCGGCACCCGGCAGACCGGCCTGCTGCAATTCAAGGTCGCCGACCTGATGCGCGACGCCGACCTGCTGCCGGCCGTGCGCGATGCCGCCCAGGCCCTGCTGGCGCACTGGCCCGAGCACGTCAGCCCGCTGCTCGACCGCTGGCTGCGCCACGGCCAGCAATATGGCCAAGTGTGAGGGCGGTCGCATATTGCATCCAGCTTGCCGGGCAGGCTGGTTATACTTCGCGTTTGACACGATCAATGGATACAGGCCATGACTGAAGTTGCCCTGGACACCGCAACCCCACACGCCCCGTCGGTCATCCGGTTGCTGCTCGACAAGCTCAAGGTCGCCTACCGCGAGGTACCTGAGCAGCCGGGCCTGCCGGCGGCGTCGCGGGTCCAGGCGATTCTGCTCGACGACGAGGTCGGCGCCTTGCTGGTGCTGTTCCCGCGCAGCAAGCTGCTGGACCTGCAGCGTCTGGAGGAGTTGACCGGCCGCAAGCTCAAGGCGGTGCCCGTGGCGCGCCTGAAGCAGATGCTCGACAAGCACCACCTCAAGGCCCTGCCAGCCATTCCCGCCTTGACCAGTTCACCGTGCCTGTACGAAGCCCGGCTGCTCGAGGAACAAACCCTGCTGATCGAATCGGGCGAGGCCGGCCTGCTGCTCGCGATCGAGCGCGCCGACTTCCAGCACATGCTCAGCAAGGCCAGCGCCGGCAGCTTCGGCCAGCCGATCCGGGACATCCGCCCCAACTTCGACCGCCCGGACGACGACCCGCGCGAGATCACCCAGGCGGTCCAGGCATTCACCGCCCGGCGCATCCAGAAGCGCCTGGAAGAAACCATCGAGATACCGCCGCTGGCCGATACCGCGCAGAAGATCATCAAGCTGCGGGTCGACCCCAATGCCAGCATCGACGACATCACCGGCGTGGTCGAGACCGACCCGGCACTGGCTGCCCAGGTGGTCAGCTGGGCAGCCTCGCCCTACTACGCCTCGCCCGGCAAGATCCGCTCGGTAGAGGACGCCATCGTGCGCGTGCTGGGCTTCGACCTGGTGATCAACCTGGCCCTGGGCCTGGCCCTGGACAAGACCCTGACGTTGCCCAAGGACCATCCGCAACAAGCCACGCCGTACTGGCAACAATCGATCTACACAGCGGCGGTGATCGAAGGCCTGACCCGCGCGATGCCGCGTGCCGAGCGCCCCGAAGGGGGCCTGACCTACCTCGCCGGGTTGCTGCACAATTTCGGCTACCTGTTGCTGGCGCACGTGTTTCCGCCCCACTTCTCGCTGATCTGCCGGCACCTGGAAGTCAACCCGCACCTGTGCCACACGTTCGTCGAGCAGCACCTGCTGGGCATCAGCCGCGAACAGATCGGCGCCTGGCTGATGAGCCTGTGGGACATGCCGGAGGAGCTGTCCAAGGCGCTGCGCTTCCAGCATGACCCGAGCTACGACGGCGAGTATGCGGCGTTCCCCAACCTGGTATGCCTGGCCACTCGCCTGCTGCGCGCCCGTGGGATCGGCTCCGGCCCGCAGGCGGCGATTCCGGACGAGTTGCTCGACCGTCTGGGAATCACCCGCGACAAGGCCGAGGAAGTGGTGAGCAAGGTGCTGGAGGCCGAGGCCCTGCTGCGCGAACTGGCTTCGCAGTTCAACCCCCCGCAGTGAGGACGCCGGGGCCGCATCGCGGCCCCCGGGATATCAGCCTTTCTTCTTGGGTTTCAGGTACTTCATCAGGCCCTGGAACCACATCACCAGTGCCGGATTTCCCTTGATCTGGATGTGCTTGTCCTGAATGCCCTGCATGAAAGCCAGCTGCTTGTTGCTGGCCTGCATCGTGGCGAAACCGTAGGCGGCATCCTTGAAGGCGATGGCGAATGCCGGCTGGGGATGGCTGCCACCCTTGCTGCTGATGCGCTCGCCGCTGACGATGAAATGACGCGCAACCTTGCCGTCCAGCGTCTGCATCTGGAACACCAGGTCCTTGTCCTTGAGTTGCTGCTGGAATGCGGGGTTGCTACGGCTGGCCCTGGCCATCAACAGCCCCATGGCCCAGAGCAGAAAACGAAACTTCATCAACGCGCCTCGGTTGAAAAATGACTGAAGCGCGGAGTCTAGCCTTTTTTTGTACGAATTAGCTGCATGATGCTGCGACAGGCGCCCTGGGGCGCCCGTCCGCCAGGCGATCACTTGCCTTTCTTGGCCGGCTTGGTTGGGGTGTTGACGCTGTCGCGCAGGTTCTTGCCTGGCTTGAAGGCAACGGTATTGCTGGCCTTGATCTTCACCGGTTGGCCGGTTTGCGGATTCTTGCCAGTGCGGGCACCACGATGGCGTTTTTCGAAGGTACCGAAGCCGACCAGGGTAACGGTGTCCTTGTCCAGGGCACCGGTAATGCTGTCGAGGATCGCGTTCAGTACCTGGTTGGCCTTTTCCTTGGTCAGATCGGCCTTTTCGGCGATGACGGCGGCGAGTTCTGGTTTACGCATAGTGAAGCCTCTTTGACGGAAATTCTTGTTGTTATTGCCGTGCCGCCCGCAGGGCGGCGTTCAAGGCGCCGCAGGCTCTAAATTGCGGCAGACGCGACTGAGAATGGCACGCCCTTGGGGGCCGCGCCAGTATCTGCGCGGCCATTGTGCAGGCAATATCAGGACAATTCCGACAGAACGCCTGCCATTCACGCCATCAGGGGTGGCAACTGCCGATTCAGCGCCAGCTTCTCCATGACCGCGGTGCCCGTCAGCGCATAACCCAGCAACTGGCCGTCCGGGCCGTGGCAGAGCACCTTGAGGTCACTGCCCTGCCCTTCGACCTGCCAGTCGCCATCACGGCCCGGCGGCGGCGGCGAGACGACCAACGGGCAAGCCGGGGTCTTCACGGTGACCGGCATCGGTCCGTAGCTGACCGGCGTGGGGGTGCCGGCCAAGGTCTTGGCCAGGGCGCGGGCGCAGGTCATCAGCGGCATGACGTAGAGCAGGTTGATGCCATCGACCTCGGCGCAATCGCCCAGGGCGAAGATGTTGTCGTGGCTGCTGCGCAGTTGGCGGTCCACCACCACGCCACGGTTGACCTGCAACCCGGCTGCGGCGGCGAGCTCGGTACGCGGTCGCAGGCCGATGGCCGAGACCACCAGGTCGCAGGCGATCACACGGCCATCGGACAGGTGCGCCTGCAGCCCATCCTCGGCCTGTTGCAGGCGAGCCAACACCGGCCCCAGGTGAAAACGCACGCCCAAGCCCTGCAGGCCGGCCTGCACGGCGGCGGCGGCTGCCGGGTGCAACAGGGTCGGCATGACCTGTTCACAAGGCGCCACCACATCCACCTCGAAGCCCCCCAGGCGCATGTCGTTGGCGAATTCGCAACCGATCAGGCCAGCGCCGAGGATCAATACCCGTCGCTTGCCCACGGCGGCAGCGCGCAGGCGAGCGTAATCCTCCAGGTCGTTGATCGGAAACACCGATTCACCGGCGTCGCCTGCGATCGGCACCTGCACGGTCTGCGCGCCCAGCGCCAGCACCAGGTCGCGGTAGGCCACGGCTTCCTCGCCGATCCACAGGCGCTTGTGCCCGGGGTCGATGCCACTGATGCAGGTGTGGGTGCGGATCTCGGCCTTGAGCTGCTCGGCCATGGCACCGGGCTCGGCCATGCTCAGGCCGTCGGCATCCTTTTGCTTGGCGAAACCGGTGGAGAGCATGGGCTTGGAGTAGGAACGGCCGTCATCGGCGGTAATCAGCAGCAGCGGGGTGTGCTCGTCGAGCTTGCGGAACTCGCGGGCCAGGTTGTAGCCGGCGAGGCCGGTACCGATGATCACCACAGGGGACGTCATGCCATGCTTCCTTGTATCCATGGGGTTTCCGATCAGCCGATGGCGATCATTTCGAAGTCGATCTTGCCGACGCCGCAGTCCGGGCACAGCCAGTCTTCCGGTACATCCTCCCAGCGGGTGCCGGGCGCGATGCCGTCATCTGGCCAGCCTTCGGCTTCGTCGTAGATCAGGCCGCAGACAATGCATTGCCATTTTTTCATGGTGGGGTCCTCGGTCAGGCTCTGGCTTTTTCGTATAGGTCAGCATTATGCAAGCAGACAGGGCAATCATGCTAAGCTCGCGGCCTCTCTGGCTGTCACAAGCATACCGACGTGTCGTACGAAACCCCGCAAGCAGCCGCTGTCGCGTGGCTGCCGTATTCACTGCTGGCAACCGAACCGGACCCGTCCACCCTGGACTGGCTGTTCGACGAAGGCTCGCTGACCCGCCGCCTCACCCGCCTGTCCCACGACCACTTCAGCGTCACGCCCCTGTTCGAGGGTTGGCAGCCGCTGCGCGACGACGAATGCCAGGCTTTGGGCATCACCGCAGGTGCCGAAGGCTGGGTGCGCGAAGTGTTCCTGCGCGGCCATGGCCAGCCCTGGGTATTCGCCCGCAGCGTGGCCAGCCGCCAGGCCCTGGAGCGCGGCGGGCTGGACCTGGAAACCCTGGGCAGCCGCTCGCTGGGCGAGCTGTTGTTCTGCGACCAGGCCTTCGTCCGCCACCCCATCGAAGTGTGCACTTATCCACAGCCCTGGCTGCCGGCCGAAGCCGCCTATGCTGGGCTTTGGGGACGGCGCTCGCGCTTCGAGCGCGCTGGCCTGGAGCTGCTGGTGGCCGAGGTGTTCCTGCCCACGCTGTGGCAGGCGGCCAAGGAGGAGACGCGCTGATGTACCTGCAACTGCTCAAGTCGTTCAACCGTCTGCACCCGCGCGCCTGGGACTTCATCCAGCTCAGCCGAATGGACCGGCCGATCGGCATCTACCTGCTGCTGTGGCCGACCCTGTCGGCGGTGTGGATCGCCGGGCAAGGTTCGCCGACCCTGGCCAACGTGCTGATCTTCGGCCTCGGCGTGGTGCTGATGCGCGCCGCCGGCTGCTGCATCAACGACTTCGCCGACCGCAAGGTCGATGGCCACGTCAAACGCACCGCCGATCGCCCGCTGGCCAGCGGCCGCGTGCGCCCACGCGAGGCACTGGCGCTGTTCGCCGTGCTGGTCGCGGTCAGCTTCCTGCTGGTGCTGTGTACCAACAGCCGCACCGTGTGGCTGTCGTTCGGCGCCGTGGCCCTGGCGGCGTGCTACCCGTTCATGAAGCGCTACACCTATTACCCGCAGGTGGTGCTGGGCGCTGCGTACTCGTGGGGTATTCCCATGGCTTTCACAGCGGCAGGCGGCGAGCTGCCGGCCAGCGCCTGGCTGCTGTACATCGCCAACCTGCTGTGGACGGTGGGCTACGACACCTACTACGCCATGGTCGACCGCGACGATGATCTGAAGATCGGCGTGAAGTCCACCGCCATTCTGTTCGGCGACGCCGACCGGGTGATCATCCTGGCCCTGCAGATGCTGTCGCTGGGCTGCCTGTTGCTGGCGGGGAGCCGCTTCGAGCTGGCTGGCTGGTTCCACCTGGGCGTGCTGGGGGCGGCGCTGTGCTTCGCCTGGGAATTCTGGTCGACCCGCAAGCTGGACCGCGAGTCGTGCTTCAAGGCGTTCCTGCACAACCATTGGGCGGGGTTGCTGGTGTTCATTGGCGTGGTGCTGGATTACGCGTTGCGCTGAAGATTGTGGGGCCGCAAAGCGGCCCCGACAATCTCATGGTTTGGCAACGTGCCAAACGTCCTTCATGCCATCGCCAGTGGTGTCGCCGGCCTTCTTGTCTTTGACGAAGGTGTACAGCGGCTTGCCGTCATAGGCCCATTGCTTGGTGCCATCGTCGCGCATGACCGTGGTCCACTTGTCCTTGGGTGCTTCGTCATCGGCCTTGACCATCAGCGGCGGCCAGTTCTTGGCACACTCACCGTTACACATCGACTTGCCACCCGCGTCCTTGTCGAAGGTATAAAGCGTCATGCCATCGTGGTCGACCCACATGCCGTCCTTTTCCATGGCGTGGTGGGCGAACGCCGCCCCCGGTAGCGCGAATACAGCGGTTAGGGCCATCCAGCTCAGCGTATGTCGTGTCATTGGAATCACCGTGAATGCGTTGGGGGATCAGGGTTCAAGGCACTGCCTTGGTGGCCATTTGAAGCCTAGCCCAGTCATGGAATGTCGCCAGAACGGCCAACCCTCTGTCACACAGCTGCAATAATTCCGTTATCTAATGCGGGCCAAGACACGATATCCCAGGAGAGGTTTTGAGCATGGTTGGCAGGAACATTCTGATCGTCGACGACGAAGCGCCTATTCGCGAGATGATCGCCGTTGCGTTGGAAATGGCCGGCTATGACTGCCTGGAGGCCGAGAATTCCCAGCAGGCCCACGCGATCATCGTCGACCGCAAGCCCGACCTGATCCTGCTCGACTGGATGCTCCCGGGCACCTCGGGCATCGAGCTGGCACGCCGCCTCAAGCGCGACGAGCTGACCGGCGACATCCCGATCATCATGCTCACCGCCAAGGGTGAAGAGGACAACAAGATCCAAGGCCTGGAAGTCGGTGCCGACGACTACATCACCAAGCCCTTCTCGCCACGCGAGCTGGTGGCACGCCTGAAGGCCGTGCTACGCCGTACCGGCCCGAACGACAGCGAAGCGCCGATCGAAGTCGGCGGCCTGCTGCTCGACCCGATCAGCCACCGCGTGACCATCGACGGCAAGCCGGCCGAGATGGGCCCCACCGAATACCGCCTGTTGCAGTTCTTCATGACCCACCAGGAGCGCGCCTACACCCGTGGCCAGTTGCTCGACCAGGTGTGGGGCGGCAACGTCTACGTCGAGGAACGCACGGTCGACGTGCACATCCGTCGCCTGCGCAAAGCGCTGGGTGAAGTCTACGAAAATCTGGTACAAACCGTCCGGGGCACCGGCTACCGCTTCTCGACCAAGAGCTGATCGAGTACTCGAGCGCCAAGCTGCAAGCCGTTGTACAAGGACCGTCAATTGAACCAGAACTGGCACGCGACCCTGATTCGTCACCTGCTGCTGCTGATCACCGTCTGCCTGATCGGCGGCCTGGTCAGCGGTTACTACGGCTGGAGCCTGGCCATAGGCCTGGCGCTCTACCTGGGCTGGACCCTCAAGCAGCTGCTGCGCCTGCACCACTGGCTGCGCAACCATCAACCCGACGAAGCGCCCCCCGACGGCTATGGCCTGTGGGGCGAGGTGTTCGACAGCATCTACCACCTGCAACGCCGTGACCAACGCGTGCGCGGCCGCCTGCAGGCAGTGATCGACCGCGTACAGGAGTCCACCGCCGCGCTGCGTGACGCGGTGATCATGCTCGACAGCGACGGCAACCTGGAGTGGTGGAACCGCGCCGCGGAAACCCTGCTCGGCTTCAAGACCCCGCAAGACGGTGGCCAGCCGGTCACCAACCTGGTGCGCCACCCGCGCTTCAAGGAGTATTTCGAGGCCGAGAACTACCTCGAGCCGCTGGAAATCCCCTCGCCGATCAACGACCGCCTGCGCGTGCAGCTGCACATCACCCGCTACGGCAACAGCGAGCACCTGATGCTGGTGCGCGACGTCACCCGCATCCATCAGCTCGAGCAAATGCGCAAGGACTTCGTCGCCAACGTCTCCCACGAACTGCGCACCCCGCTGACGGTGATCACCGGCTACCTGGAAACCCTGCTGGACAATGTCGACGAGGTGAACCCGCGCTGGGCCCGGGCGCTGCAGCAGATGAGCCAGCAAGGCTCGCGCATGCAGACGCTGCTCAACGACCTGTTGCTGCTGGCCAAGCTCGAGGCTACCGACTACCCCTCGGACAACCAGCCGGTCACGGTCGACGCGTTGCTGCAGTCGATCAAGGGCGATGCCCAGGCACTGTCCGGCTCGCGCAACCAAAGCATCAGCCTGGAAGCAGCCCCCGGCGTGCGCCTGAAAGGCAGCGAGGCGGAACTGCGCAGTGCGTTTTCCAACCTGGTGTTCAACGCCGTCAAGTACACCCCCGACGAGGGCAGCATCCGCATTCGTTGGTGGAGCGACGAACAGGGCGCGCACCTGAGCGTGCAGGACTCGGGGATCGGCATCGATGCCAAGCACCTGCCGCGCCTTACCGAGCGTTTCTACCGGGTCGACTCCAGCCGCGCCTCCAATACCGGCGGCACCGGGCTGGGGCTGGCGATCGTCAAGCACGTGCTGCTGCGCCACCGTGGGCGCCTGGAGATCAGCAGCGTGCCAGGCCATGGCAGCACCTTTACCTGTCATTTTGCCCCAGCACAATTGGCCAACACCGGGGCGTGAGATTGGGGCTGCGTTGCAGCCCTTCGCGGGCAAGCCCGCTCCCACACTTGCCCGCGAAGGGCCTCAGCCGCTACATTGGATCCCTCGTGCCAGCAAGAGCTGGCACTTTTTTTCTCCCCTGACTGAAGACGGACCCCGTAAAAACTCCATCATGGACCCTTCCCCTAGTATCACCCTCGCCTCTGTTTTCGCCGATTTCGGCATGATCCTGTTTGCCTTGTTCCTGGTGCTGCTCAACGGCTTCTTCGTTGCCGCAGAGTTCGCCATGGTCAAGCTGCGCGCCACCCGCGTCGAATCCATCGCCGAACTGCACGGCTGGCGCGGCAGCATCCTGCGCAAGGTGCACAACCAGCTCGACGCCTACCTGTCGGCCTGCCAGCTCGGCATCACCCTCGCCTCCCTGGGCCTGGGCTGGGTCGGCGAACCGGCCTTCGCCCACCTGCTCGAGCCGCTGCTGGCCTACCTGGGCGTGGACACCCCCGAGCTGATCAAGGCGGTGTCGTTCTTCGTCGCGTTCTTCGTCATCTCCTACCTGCATATCGTGGTCGGCGAGCTGGCGCCCAAGTCGTGGGCGATCCGCAAGCCCGAGCTGCTGTCGCTGTGGACAGCGGTGCCGCTGTACCTGTTCTACTGGACCATGTACCCGGCCATCTACCTGCTCAACGCCAGCGCCAACGCCATCCTGCGCATCGCCGGCCAGGGCGAGCCCGGCCCGCACCACGAACACCACTACAGCCGTGAAGAGCTCAAGCTGATCCTGCACTCCAGCCGTGGCCAGGACCCAAGCGACCAGGGCATGCGCGTGCTGGCCTCGGCCGTGGAGATGGGCGAACTGGAAGTGGTCGACTGGGCGAACTCGCGCGAAGACATGGTCAGTATCGACGCCCATGCCCCGCTGCGGGACATCCTCGCCCTGATCCGTCGCCACAAGTTCAGCCGCTACCCGGTGTACGACGCCGAGCGCGAGGAATTCACCGGCCTGCTGCACATCAAGGACCTGCTGCTGGAACTGGCCGAGCTGGAGCACCTGCCGCAGACCGTCGACCTCGACGACCTGGCCCGCCCGCTGGAGCGAGTCTCTCGGCACATGCCGCTGGCTCAGTTGCTGGAGCAGTTCCGCAAGGGTGGCGCGCACTTCGTGCTGGTCGAGGAGGCCGACGGCAAGGTGATCGGCTACCTGACCATGGAAGACGTGCTGGAGGTGCTGGTCGGCGACATCCAGGACGAACACCGCAAGACCGAGCGCGGCATCCTCGCCTACCAACCCGGCAAGCTGCTGGTGCGCGGTGATACGCCGTTGTTCAAGGTCGAGCGCCTGCTCGGCATCGACCTCGACCACATCGAGGCGGAAACCCTGGCAGGGTTGGTCTACGAGACCCTCAAGCGGGTGCCCGAGGAAGAGGAAGTGCTGGAAGTCGAAGGCCTGCGGATCATCATCAAGAAGATGAAAGGGCCGAAGATCGTCCTGGCCAAGGTGCTCAAGCTCGACTGAGCACCGTCACGGGTTGCCGGCAGTGAAGTCCGGCAGGCCACCCAGCGGCCTGTCGAACTGGTAGGGGATCGACACGTAGTCTTCCCCTGCGCTGCGCTGGACCACGAAGTGCAGGTGCGGCCCGCTGCTGTTGCCGGTGTTACCCGACTTCGCCAGCGGCTGGCCGCGTACCACGCGCTGGCCCTTGCGCACCAGTACCGAGCCACGCTGCAGGTGCATGTAGCCGCCGTAGGTGCCGTCCGGGTGGCGGATCCTGATGAAATTGCCCGCCGGGTTGCCACGCCTGCCCCATTGCCGGTTCTCCACCTCCACCACCTCGCCTTCGCGCGCCGCGACGATCGGCGTGCCTTCGGGCATGGCGATGTCCATGGCGTAGCGGCCCTTGGGGCCACTGTGGCTGAAGCGGCCATTGGGCCCCTGGCTCAGACGAAACGGCCCGCCACGCCAGGGAAACGGGTAGCGGTAGGCATGCGGGAATGGCGCCAGGCCCGGGTCGCCCAGCACTGCCGCCCGGGCACCGGGGCTGGGGCGGTAGGAATAGGACATCACGCCGAAGGTGTCGGTGGTGGTGAAGACGGTCATGCCCAGGCTCGGCACCGAGGCCGTGAGCAAGGCACAGGACAGCAGCAGGCGGGCGGCGGCGGGCATGATAGTGGCTTTTTGACAGTGGCGATCTGTCGAAGCCTAGCAGCGCCTTGCCAGCGCGCTATGACAGTTGGTCGGTTACCCGCGAACACCGGCGCAGCCGGTGCCATCCACCGCGCTGGATTCTTCGCGGGTGAACCCGCTCCTACAGACTCAGGCGCCGGGGGTGAAGTGCTTCTGCGTGGTGCCACGGGCGATCAGGCGCGACAGGTAGTCGAGCTTCTGTGCATCCTGGTCGACGAACTTGAAGGTCAGTTGCAACCAGTCGCTCTCGGGCTTGGGCTCTAGCGCGGCGATGGCATGCAGGTAGCCGTTCAGGCGCGCCACCTCGGCGTTCTCGCCCTGCTCCAGGTCCAGCACCGCACCTTCGAGCACCTGCGGCAGCGCGGCGCTACGGCGCACCACCAGCAAGGCTTCCTTCAGGCTCAGGGCCTTGATCACGCAGGGCTGCGTGCCGCTGGCCAGGCGCAGCTGGCCTTGGCCACGGCCGGCCTGGGCCTGCGCGGCGGCGGTCTTGGGCGCCGGGGCGTTGATCAGCGGCTTGGCCGCGGTGGCAGGTGCAGCGACCTTGGCCGCCTCCGGCTTGCCGCCGGTCAGGGCGCTCAGCGAATCATTGGCGAAGGCCGAGTTGACCCGCGCCGGGCCACCGGCCACCAGGGCGTCGAGCTTGCCGATCTTGCTCAGGGCCTTCTTCACCTTGGTCAGCAGTTGCTCGTTGGTGAACGGCTTGCCGACGAAGTCGGAGACGCCGGCCTGAATGGCCTGGATCACGTTCTCCTTGTCGCCACGGCTGGTCACCATGATGAACTGCAGGGCTTTCATCTCTTCCTGCTGGCGGCACCAGCTCAGGAGTTCGAGGCCGGACATTTCTGGCATCTCCCAGTCGCACAGGACCAGGTCGAAACGTTCCTTGGCCAGCATGGCCATGGCTTTGCGGCCGTTGACCGCATCTTCGATCACCATGCCTGGGAAGGCATTGCGCAGGCACTTGCGGACCAGGTCGCGGATGAAGGGGGCATCATCCACAACCAGCACATTCACTTTACTCATCGATACTCCTCTTGATCCCGACTAGCATACCGCCGACTGATGGCAATTTGCCAAACCCTGCTCAGGCCGGGACCTCAGTGCTCGTTCGCGGGTGCCTGCTCAGTGCTCGACCGCAAACGAAAACGCCCGGCCAAGGCCGGGCGTTGATGCTCGGGAGCAACCTTATTTATCGTCCGGTTCGCCCGGAACATTAGCGTTTTCAGCCGCGGTGCCCTCGACCTCGGCCTTCATGCGCTTGAGGCCCATGTGGCGCACGTCGGTGCCACGGACCAGGTAAATCACCAGCTCCGAGATGTTGCGCGCATGGTCGCCGATCCGTTCCAGCGAACGCAGGACCCAGATCACGCTCAGCACCCGCGAGATCGAACGCGGGTCTTCCATCATGTAGGTCACCAGCTCGCGCAGGGCGGTCTTGTACTCGCGATCGATGGTCTTGTCGTACTGGGCCACCGACAGCGCCAGGTCGGCGTCGAAACGGGCGAACGCATCCAACGCGTCACGCACCATGTTGCGCACCTGGTCGCCAATGTGACGCACCTCGACGTAACCCCGTGGCGACTCGCCCTCCTCGCACAACTGGATGGCACGGCGGGCGATCTTGGTCGACTCGTCGCCGATGCGCTCGAGGTCGATCACCGACTTGGAGATGCTGATGATCAGCCGCAGGTCGGAGGCAGCCGGCTGGCGACGGGCGAGGATGCGCAGGCACTCCTCGTCGATGTTGCGCTCCATCTGGTTGATCTGCTCGTCGACCTCGCGCACCTGCTGGGCCAGGCCCGAGTCGGCTTCGATCAGCGCGGTGACGGCATCGTTGACCTGCTTCTCGACCAGGCCGCCCATGGCCAGGAGGTGGCTGCGCACCTCCTCCAGCTCGGCGTTGAACTGCTGGGAAATGTGGTGGGTAAGGCTTTCTTTGTTGATCATCGTTCGCTCCGCGAAGCTGCTGCCCGCTTCATTTGATTCGTCTCGTCCCGTGCATCGCGCTCCAGGTAGGAGCGGGTTTACCCGCGAACACCGGCCTGGCCGGTGCCAGGCAACGCGGCGCCTGCTTCGCGGGTGAACCCGCTCCTACAGGGGGCCAATGCGTTTGCGCAGAGCTCCGTTAGCCGTAACGACCGGTAATGTAGTCTTCTGTCTGCTTCTTCGCCGGGTTGGTGAACAGGGTGTCGGTATCCCCGAATTCGACCAGTTTGCCCATGTACATGAATGCGGTGTAGTCCGATACGCGAGCCGCCTGCTGCATGTTGTGGGTGACGATGACGATGGTGTACTTGGATTTCAGTTCGTAGATCAGCTCTTCGACCTTCAGCGTCGAGATCGGGTCCAGCGCCGAGCACGGTTCGTCGAGCAGCAGCACCTCGGGCTCCACGGCGATGGTCCGGGCGATCACCAGGCGCTGCTGCTGGCCGCCGGACAGGCCCAGGGCCGATTCATGCAGGCGGTCCTTGACCTCGTCCCACAACGCCGCGCCCTTGAGTGCCCATTCCACGGCTTCATCCAGCACGCGCTTCTTGTTGATGCCCTGGATGCGCAGGCCATAGACCACGTTCTCGTAGATGGTCTTGGGGAACGGGTTGGGCTTCTGGAACACCATGCCGACGCGACGACGCAGCTCGGCCACGTCCTCGCCCTTGCGGTAGATGTTGTTGCCATACAGGTTGATGGCACCTTTCACGCGGCAGCCATCGACCAGGTCGTTCATGCGGTTGAAGGTGCGCAGCAAGGTCGACTTGCCGCAACCGGACGGGCCGATGAACGCAGTCACGCGCTGCTTGGGGATGTTCATCTGCACATCGAACAGGGCTTGCTTGTCGCCATAGAACAGCGACAGGCCCGGCACTTCGATGGCCACGGTTTCCTCGGCCAG
The DNA here is from genome assembly GCF_016648105.1 of Pseudomonas sp. S31. Taxonomy (GTDB): domain Bacteria; phylum Pseudomonadota; class Gammaproteobacteria; order Pseudomonadales; family Pseudomonadaceae; genus Aquipseudomonas. Next base: position 103,667 of record NZ_JACVVE010000002.1, read on the forward strand.
GCGCAGGCCCTGCTTGTCGCGACCCAGGGCAGACATGTCGATGCCGCGGGTGTGGGAATCTTGCTGCATGGTCAACTCCATACGCTATCTATTCGTTTCAAAGGGCCGTCCGGTATGCGACGGCGCGCTTGCAATCAGGTTCAGCTGTCGAGGGCCTTGTACTTCTCGCGCAGGTGGTTACGGATCCACACCGCCGAGAGGTTGAGGGTGGCGATCACCAGTACCAACAACAATGCGGTGGCGTACACCAGCGGTCGCGCGGCCTCGACGTTGGGGCTCTGGAAGCCGACGTCGTAGATGTGGAAGCCCAGGTGCATGATCTTCTGGTCCAGGTGCAGGTACGGGTAGTTGCCATCGAGCGGCAACGACGGCGCCAGCTTCACCACCCCCACCAGCATCAGCGGCGCCACTTCACCCGCAGCGCGGGCCACTGCGAGGATCATGCCGGTCATCATCGCCGGGCTGGCCATCGGCAGGACGATTTTCCACAGGGTCTCGGCCTTGGTCGCGCCCAGTGCCAGCGAGCCTTCGCGAATGGTCCGCGGAATGCGCGCCAGGCCTTCTTCGGTAGCCACGATCACCACCGGCACGGCCAGCAGCGCCAGGGTCAGCGACGCCCACAGCAGGCCAGGAGTGCCCAGGGTCGGCGCCGGCAGTGCCTCGGGGAAGAACAGCCGGTCGATCGAGCCGCCCAGCACGTAGACGAAGAAGCCCAGGCCGAACACGCCGTAGACGATCGCCGGCACCCCCGCCAGGTTGTTCACCGCAATGCGGATCAGGCGGGTCACCGGCCCCTGCCTGGCGTACTCGCGCAGGTACACCGCGGCCAGCACGCCGAACGGGGTGACGATCACGGCCATGATCAAGGTCATCATCACCGTACCGAAGATGGCCGGGAAGATACCGCCCTCGGTATTGGCTTCACGCGGGTCGTCACTGAGGAATTCCCAGACCTTGGCGAAGTAGGTGCCCAGCTTGGCGAAGGTGGACATGCCGTTCGGCTGGATGGCATGCACCACCTTGCTCAGGTTGATTTCCACCTCGCGGCCATTGCCGTCGCGGGCCACCAGGCTGTCGCGGGCGAAGTCCTGGTGCAGGCCCAGGAGGCGGTCCTCGATGGCTTTGTAGCGGCTGGTCAGCTCGGCCCGCTCGGCGTCCATGTCGGCCTGGGCGACGGCGTCCAGCTTGCCATCCAGCTCCAGCTTGCGGGCATGCAGACGCAGGCGCTCGAGGCCATGGTTGATGGCGCCGATGTCTTTCTTCTCCAGCTGCTGCAACTGGTCGTTGAGCTGGCTGGCCCGCTTGAGGCGGGCACGCAGCTCGCTCCAGGCGCCGGCGCCCTCGGCCACCACTCGGCCGTTTTCCTTGACGCTCACCAGGTAGCCGTAGAAGTTGCCCCACTCGCGGCGCTCCAGGGCCATCAGCTCGACCGGATGCTGTTCGTCCACCAGCCAGTCGCCCACCACCCAGGTGAAGTCGCTGCCGTTGAGGTCGCGGTTGCCGACCTTGACCAGCTCGCGGGTCATGAATTCCGGGCCTTCGTCCGGCACCGGCAAGCCGGCGCCCTTGAGCCGGGAACGGGGCACTTCTTCCTTCTGCACCACCTCGCCGATCACCACGTGGTCGGCCTGGCCCGGCACCTTGTAGGTGGCCTGGATCAGGTCGGCCGGCCAGAAGTGGCCCAGGCCGCGCACGGCGATCACCGCCAGCAGGCCCACGGTCATGATCACCGCCATGGCCACTGCGCCACCGCTGACCCAGACACCAGGTGCGCCGCTCTTGAACCAGCCCTTGAGGGAATCCTTTTTCACGGATCTCTACCTTTCTATCAAAGCGACGAGTATTTCTTGCGCAGACGCTGGCGAATCAGCTCGGCCAAGGTGTTCATGACGAAGGTGAACATCAGCAGCACGAGGGCGGCGAGGAACAGCACGCGATAGTGACTGCCGCCGACTTCCGATTCGGGCATTTCCACGGCCACGTTGGCGGCCAGGGTGCGCATGCCTTCGAACAGGTTCCACTCCATCACCGGGGTGTTGCCGGTGGCCATCAGCACGATCATGGTCTCGCCCACGGCGCGGCCCATGCCGATCATCAGCGCCGAGAAAATCCCCGGGCTGGCGGTGAGGATGACCACGCGGGTCAGGGTCTGCCAGGGGGTCGCGCCCAGCGCCAGCGAACCCAGGGTCAGGCTGCGCGGCACGCTGAACACGGCGTCCTCGGCGATCGAATAGATGTTCGGGATGACCGCGAAGCCCATGGCGATGCCCACCACCAGGGCGTTGCGCTGGTCGTAGGTGATGCCCAGGTCGTTGGTGATCCACAGGCGCATGTCGCCGCCGAAGAACCAGCTTTCCATGTGCGGGCTCAGGGTCAGCGCGAACCAGCCGGTGAACAGTATCACCGGGATCAGGATGGCCGCTTCCCAACCATCCGGCACGCGCAGGCGGATCGACTCGGGCAGGCGGCTCCAGGCGAAGCCGGCCAGGAGAATACCGAACGGCAGCAGCACGAACAGGCTGAACACACCAGGCAGGTGGCCTTCCAGGTACGGCGCCAGGAACAGGCCGGCGAAGAAGCCGAGGATCACCGTCGGCATCGCCTCCATCAGCTCGATCACCGGCTTGACCTTGCGGCGCATGCCCGGGGCCATGAAGTAGGCGGTGTAGATGGCTGCGGCGATGGCCAGCGGAGCCGCCAGGATCATCGCGTAGAACGCTGCCTTGAGGGTGCCGAAGGTCAGCGGCGACAGGCTCAGCTTGGGCTCGAAGTCGGTGTTCGAGGCAGTCGACTGCCAGACGTACTTGGGCTCGTCGTAGTTCTCGTACCAGACCTTGCCCCACAGCGCGCTGAAGGAGATTTCCGGGTGCGGGTTACGCAGGCTCAGCGGCAGCAGCTTGCCGCCTTGCTCGATGATGATGCGGTTGGCGCGCGGCGACAGGGCCAGCACGCCCGCGCCGTCGGCGACCGGTTCGACCAGCAGGGTGCGGTGCGCGGTGCTGTGGAACACGCCCAACTGGCCGGCGCTGTCGAGGGCGATGAAGCCCTTGCGGCGCTCTTCGGCGTCGATCTGCACGATCGGCGCCTTGCCCAGCTGGAAGGTGCGGATCTGCTTGAGGCGCGACTCGCCATCGGGGTCGCGGGCCATGAACCACTGGGCCAGACCGCCCTTGGAGTCGCCGATGATCAGCGAGATACCGCCCACCAGCTGGCCACTGGCGGTCACTTCGGTATCGGCGCTTTCAGACAACTTGTAGCGGCCATTGAGGCTCTTGTCGCGCAGGCTGAACACATCGGCGGTGGCGCGACCATTGATCACGTACAGCCACTGCTGACGCGGGTCGATGAAGATGTTCTTCACCACCTGGGTCATCTGCGGCAGCTCGATACGGTTCTGCTCGGTGGTGGTCTCGCCGGTCAGCATGTTCTCGCTGCTCGACAGCTGCAGTACCTGCAACTGGGCACCGGTAGAACCGGCCAGCACCAGGGTCTCGCCATTGAGGTTGACGCTGACGTGCTCGAGCGCACGGCCCTGCTCGTCGAGCACGAACGGCTGCTCACCGTACGGGTAGTCGATGCCGGGGGTGATGGTCTTCTTGTTGTCCGGGTAGGTGATCTTGTAGGTGTGGTGGAACACCAGCGCCTGGCCGTTGCTCAGGCCCAGCACCACCAACGGGCTACCCGGCTGGTCGGTGCCGATCGAGCTGACCTGGGTGCCCGCCGGCAGCGGCAGCCCGACACGCTTGAGCTCGGCCCCGCTCTTGGTATCGAAGAACACTGCCTGGCCCTTGTCCGACACACGCATGCCGACCAGGTTCTGCTCTTCCAGGGCGATCATCAGCGGCTTGCCGGCATCCTGCTGCAGCCAGGTCGGCTCCAGGACCTTCTTGCTGGTCAGTTCGGCGCCCTGGAACAACGGCAGTACCACGTAGGCCAGGTAGAAGAAGATCAGGGTGATGGCCGCCAGCACGCCCAGCCCGCCCACCAGTACGTACCAGCGGGTCAGGCGATCCTTGAGGGCACGCATGCGGCGCTTGCGTTGCAGCTCGGGGGTGTTGAAATCGATCCGCTCGGGCGGGGAATTATGGGTCATTGTGGAGTTGGCCAGATCATTCATGCGCACACCCTAGCGGTCCCGTATGACAAAAACATGACAAAGTGGTGACGCGACAAAGCCCGAGGCCCATATCACCTGGCCTCGGACTGAAAAATACCAGAAGGCGGCTGGCCTATTGCCGGCCGCCTTCTTCATTCATTTACTGCTTTGCAACGTTACCCGCGTGCGACAGGCCCAGGTCGGCCAGGGTCTTGTCGACCACCTTGGCCGGCAGTGGGATGTAGCCATCCTTCACCACGACCTGCTGACCAGCCTGCGACAGCACCAGCTTGACGAACTCGGCTTCCAGCGGGGCCAGCGGCTTGTTCGGCGCCTTGTTGACGTAGACGTACAGGAAGCGCGACAGCGGGTACGAACCGTTCAGGGCGTTGGCTTCGTTGTCTTCGACGAACTCGCCGCCTTCTTTCTTGGCCAGGGCCACGGTCTTCACGCTGGCAGTCTTGTAGCCGATCCCCGAATAGCCGATGCCGTTCAGCGAGGAACTGATCGACTGCACCACCGAGGCCGAGCCAGGTTGTTCGTTGACGTTGGCCTTGAAGTCACCTTTGCACAGGGCTTCTTCCTTGAAGTAGCCGTAGGTGCCCGATACCGAGTTGCGGCCGAACAGTTGCACCGGCTTGTTGGCCAGGTCGCCGGTCACGCCCAGGTCGCCCCAGGTCTTGACTTCGGCCTTGGCGCCGCACAGGCGGGTGGACGAGAAGATGGCATCGACCTGGGCCATGGTCAGGCCCTTGATCGGGTTATCCTTGTGCACGAACACGGCCAGGGCGTCGACGGCGACCGGGATGGCGGTCGGCTTGTAGCCGTACTTCTGCTCGAAGGCCTGCAGCTCGACGTCCTTCATCTTGCGGCTCATCGGGCCCAGGTTGGCGGTGCCTTCGGTCAGCGCGGGTGGCGCGGTGGAGGAGCCGGCCGCCTGGATCTGGATGTTTACGTTCGGATATTCCTTCTTGTAGGCCTCGGCCCACAAGGTCATCAGGTTCGCCAAGGTATCGGAACCGACGCTGGAGAGGTTGCCCGAAACACCGGTGGTCTTGGTGTAGGTCGGGATCGACGGGTCGACGGCGGCTACCGCGTTGGCGGTCGCAACGCCCACGGCAGCAAAGGTGAGGGCCGCCATCAAACGCTTCAGTTTCATGCCTTGCTCCTAGCAGGAATATGGGGTGTTGGATGGAACGGGGCCCAGTATCTGCAGGCCGCATGAATACGATATGTCCGCAATGTGACAATTGGATGAAAGGCCATCATCGGGATTCGAGGATGGCCTTTCGCGGCACAAGGCCGCTCAGGTGTCTGTTCGGGTGTCGGGATCAGCGCTTGTTGACGCGCAGATAAATCCCAATGAGCAACCCAAGCACGCACAATCCCGCCACATAGTAGGCAGGCGCCATCGGGCTGAACTTGAGCAGCGCAGTCACCACCATCGGCGTCAGGCCACCGAAGATCGCGTAGGCCACGTTGTAGGAGAACGACAGACCACTGAAACGCACCACCGGCGGGAACGCCTTGACCATCACGTACGGCACCGCGCCAATCACGCCCACGCACAGGCCGGTCACGGCATACAGCGGGAACAGCAGCTCCGGGTGATTGGCCAGGCTGTGGTAGAACGCCCAGGAGGTGGCCAGCAAGGCCAGGCTGCCGAGGATGAACACGCGGCCGGCGCCGAAGCGGTCGGCCAGGCGGCCCGAGACGATGCAGCCCACGCTCAGCAGAACGATCGCCAGGCTGTTGGCCTTGAGCGAGTCTGTGGGGCTGACGTGATAGACGCTCTGCAGCAGCGCCGGGGTCATCAGGATGACCACCACGATGCCGGCCGAGAGCATCCAGGTCAGCAGCATCGACAGGATGATCGCGCCACGGTGGTCACGCAGCACCGCGCGCAGCGGCAGCTCCTCGGCCAGGGCCTTGCGCTGCTGCATCTCGGCGAACACCGGGGTCTCGTGCAGCCAGCGGCGCAGGTAGACCGAGAACAGGCCGAATACCCCACCCAGCAGGAACGGGATACGCCAGGCGTAGTCGGCGACTTCCTCGGCGCTGTACAGGCTGTTGATCAGCGTAGCCACCAGCGAGCCGAGCAGGATCCCGGCGGTCAGCCCCGAGGTCAGCGTGCCGCAGGCATAGCCGGTATTGCGCGCCGGCACGTGCTCGGAGACGAACACCCAGGCGCCCGGCACCTCGCCACCGATCGCCGCGCCCTGGATGACGCGCATCAGCAGCAACAGCAGCGGTGCCCACAGGCCGATCTGCGCATAGGTCGGCAGCAGGCCCATGATCAGCGTCGGCAGGGCCATCATGAAGATGCTCAGGGTGAACATCTTCTTGCGCCCGAGCAGGTCGCCGAAGTGCGCCATGATGATCCCGCCCAGCGGGCGCGCCAGGTAGCCGGCGGCGAAGATGCCGAAGGTCTGCATCAGGCGCAGCCACTCGGGCATGTCTGCGGGGAAGAACAACTTGCCGACCACCGTGGCGAAGAACACGAAGATGATGAAGTCGTAGAACTCCAGCGCGCCGCCCAGGGCAGACAACGAAAGGGTCTTGTAGTCACTGCGGGTCAGTGGCCGTGAGGGCTGCTCGATACTGCTCGGCACGGAAGTCATGCTGTTGTTCTCTTTGTAGGACATGCAGGCCGCATGCGGTGCGGCTTCTGGATTACGGAGACGGGCGAAGATAGCAAATTGCCGAGTCCTACCGATAGCGGTACAAAATCCCTACAGATATTCACCAATGCACGGTCGTCGCTGGCGGTTAGCCTCTATATACTGCCCAACTGTAGGAAAAGGTTGCTCTCGATATGGGATGTTGTGCGAAAACGCCGGTCTCTATCCTCAGGCGGTTTCGCAGAGTTTCCCAACGTCACGGGTCAGAGGCCCCATCGCATGATTGAGCTCGAACAAGAAGATCCAATCCCACAGGGTGATCTGGCCTTGCAGATCACCGCGCTGCCCCGTGAAACCAACGGGTTCGGCGATATCTTCGGCGGCTGGCTGGTCGCCCAGATGGACCTGGCGGGCACGGCCATGGCCAGCCGCGTGGCCGGTGGCCGAGTAGCCACGGTAGCGATCGACCGCATGGCGTTCCTGGTGCCGGTGGCCGTGGGCGCGCAGCTGTCGTTCTATACCCAGACCCTGGAGATTGGCCGCAGCTCGATCCAGATGATGGTCGAGGTGTGGAGCGACGACCCGCTGTCCAGCGAATGGCGCAAGGTCACCGAGGCAGTGTTCGTGTTCGTCGCCATCGATGGCAGTGGCCGCACCCGCTCGGTGCCTCGTCGCTGAGCCTTGGCAGCGGTAAACTCATTGGCTGTGAGTGGGTCCAAGGCCCACAGCAATCAATGAGACCACTGCAATGGCTACCTTCCAGGTCGTAACCGAGCAACACGGCGAACTCAGCTGCTGGCGCATCACCAGCGCACACGCCGACCTCCTGATCGCCCAACAGGGCGCGCAGATCCTCAGCTACCAGCGTATCGGCGAGCCGCCCCTGCTGTGGCTGAGCGATCAGGCCATCTTCCGCCAGGGCAAGTCGGTACGCGCCGGAGTGCCGGTGTGCTGGCCATGGTTCGGCAACCTGCAACGCAACCCCGCTTCCGTCCAGGCCATGTACCGGGGCGAACAGGCACCGGCCCACGGCCTGGCGCGCAGCCGCGACTGGCAGTTGCTGGGCATAGAGGAAGCCGGCAGCACGTTGCGCATCGAGTTCGAACTACCCGAGGCCCAGGGTGCGCTGCCGGATTGGCCGCACAATGTCGAGCTGAAACTGCTGATGGTGCTGGGCGATGACCTCGAGCTGACCCTGACCAGCCGTAACCTGGGCGACGCCCCGGTGACCATCAGCCAGGCGCTGCACAGCTATTTCGCCGTCAGCGACGTGCACCAGGCACGCGTCGAGGGCGTCGAGGGGCTGGCCTACATCGAGACCCTGGCCGACTGGCAACAGCGCCAGCAGCTGGGCGCGCTGAGTTTTGCCGGGGAGACCGACCGCATCTACCTGGCCACGCCGGCGAAGTTGAGCATCGTCGACCCGCACTGGCAGCGGCGCATCACCCTGACCAGCAGCGGTTCACGTTCGGCGGTGATCTGGAACCCCTGGACCGAGCGGGCGCGGGAACTGCCGGACATGGCGGATGATGGCTGGCAGCGGATGCTGTGCATCGAGACGGCGAATGTCTGGGATGATGTGGTGACGATCGCGCCTGGGGCGAGCAATGTGCTGCAGGTCAGGATCGATAGCGAACAGATCTGAAGAACGCGCTTGCCCCGCGAAGAGGCCGCCATGGACGCTAGAGGTCAGCATCCTCCACCACCCTCACCTGCGCCGCATCCAGCGCATACGCCGCATCGGCCAGGTCGTTGCTGACCTTCTCCACCTTCAACGTTCCGCTGACCCATAGCGGCGTGTAGATGTCGTCGAGCTTCAACCCCTTCGGATAACGCACCAGCACCAGCTGGTTCGGCGGCGGCGGCGGTACGTGGATGCAGGCACCTGGGTACGGCACCAGGAAGAACAACGTGCTGTTGCCCTTGGCATCGCTTTCCAACGGCACCGGGTAGCCGCCCAGGCGGATCCGCTTGCCGTTCATGGCGGCCACGGTCTTGGTCGAATACATCACCGCCGGCAAGCCCTTGCTCTGCTTCAGGCCGCCCTTGGCGGTGAACGTGCCCTGGGCTTCTGGCGAGTTGTGGTCGATTTCGGGCATCTGCTCGAGGGCCTTCTGGTCCGACTTGGGCATCAGCTCCAGCCAGTCGGTTTCGGGCAATTCGGCATGGGCCAGGGCGCTGGCCAGAAGCAAGGGGAGAAGAAAGAACGCACGCATGGCAATGCTCGGCAACTCGGATGAATTGCCGCGCATTCTAACCAGTAATCAGCGCTTCTTGATGAATCCATAGATAACCAGAAGCACTACCGCACCCACCAGGGCACCGAAGAACCCTGCGGCCTGGCCAGCTTGATAGATACCCAGCGCCTGGCCGCCATAGGTGGCGAGCAGCGAGCCGGCGATACCCAGCAGGATGGTCATGATCCAGCCCATGCTGTCGTCGCCTGGCTTGATGAAGCGCGCCAGCAGGCCGACGATGAGGCCGATGAAGATGGTTCCGATGATACCCATGGCAATCCCTCTGCGTTGAAATGGAACAAGCCAAAGCCTAGACAGCGCTTTGGCTCGTTGCCATTTCAGAGGGCAAACAGCGGGCAGAAGTTCGATCAGTTGCCGATCAAGGCCTCTACTGCGGCGATCTTGGCGCGCAAGGTGGGCATGTCCTGGCAACGCAGCGTGGCGTGGCCGACCTTGCGCCCGACCTTGAATGCCTTGCCGTAGTGGTGCAGGTGGCAGTCGTCGATGGCCACGACCTTGTCCACCGCCGGTACTTCGCCGATGAAGTTGAGCATGGCGCTCTCGCCGACCTTGGCGGTCGAGCCCAGCGGCAGGCCGGCGACGGCGCGCAGGTGGTTCTCGAACTGGCTGCACTCGGCGCCTTCGATGGTCCAGTGCCCGGAGTTGTGCACGCGCGGGGCGATCTCGTTGGCCTTCAGGCCGCCGTCGACCTCGAAGAACTCGAAGGCCATCACGCCGACGTAGTCCAGCTGCTTGAGCACACGGCCGACGTAGTCTTCGGCCAGCGCCTGCAGCGGGTGCGCCTCGCTGGCGACCGACAGGCGCAGGATGCCGCTTTCATGGGTGTTGTGCACCAGCGGGTAGAAGCGCGTTTCGCCGTCACGGGCACGCACGGCCACCAGCGATACTTCGCCGGTGAACGGCACGAAACCTTCCAGCAGGCACGGCACACTGCCCAGCTCGGCGAAGGTGTCGACCACGTCTTCAGGCGTGCGCAGGACCTTCTGGCCCTTGCCGTCGTAACCCAGGGTGCGGGTCTTGAGCACCGCCGGCAGGCCGATGCTGGCCACCGCGGCGTCGAGGTCCGCCTGCGAGAGAATGTCGGCGAAGGCCGGGGTCGGGATGCCCAGGTCGCGGAACATGCTCTTCTCGAACAGGCGGTCACGGGCGATGCGCAGCGCCTCGGCACTGGGGTACACCGGCACGAACTGCGAAAGGAAGGCCACGGTCTCGGCCGGGACGCTTTCGAATTCGAAGGTCACCAGGTCGACTTCGTCGGCCAGCTGGCGCAGGTGGTCCTGGTCGCCGTAGTCGGCACGCAGGTGCTCGCCCAAGGGCGCGGCGCAGGCGTCGGGAGCCGGGTCGAGGAAGGCGAAGTTCATGCCCAGCGGAGTGCCCGCCAGGGCCAGCATGCGGCCCAGTTGGCCACCACCGATTACACCGATCTTCATGGTCTTCAGCCTCAAGCCTGGCGTGGGTCAGGGTTGTCCAGCACGGTGTCGGTCTGTTCCGTGCGGAACTGCTTGAGCGCGGCGTGGAACTGCGGGTGCTTGGCGCCCAGGATGCTCGCCGACAGCAGTGCGGCGTTGACCGCGCCAGCGCGGCCGATGGCCAGGGTGGCGACCGGTACACCGGCAGGCATCTGCACGATCGACAGCAGCGAATCGACGCCCGACAGCATCGACGACTGCACTGGCACGCCCAGCACCGGCAGGTGAGTCTTGGCGGCGCACATGCCTGGCAGGTGGGCTGCGCCACCGGCACCGGCGATGATCACCTCGATGCCACGGCCTTCGGCCTCCTCGGCATACTGGAACAGCAGATCCGGGGTACGGTGGGCGGAAACCACCTTCACCTCGTAGGGAATGCCGAGTTTTTCCAGCATATCGGCGGTGTGGCTAAGGGTGGACCAATCGGACTTGGAGCCCATGATCACGCCAACCAGTGCACTCATCGTCGAGCCTCTTCGCTTGTGCGCCCACAGGCGCGTCAAAAAACAACAAGCCACGCGGGACGACCGGCGTGGCTTGTTTGCTGATCAGGACCGGACGCATCCGGTCGAAAGGCCGCGCAGTATACCGTAAGGCGGTGGGTTTAAGGCACCCCGGCGACCAACTGTCACCCCTTATTTTTCGGGGCCTGGGCTGACTTTTGGGTCAACCGCCGCCGTGCCCTCGAGCTTGCGCCACAACAGCCGGACATTGGCCTTGCGCACCAGGGCGCAGCGGTACAGGCGGATTTCCAGCGGCACATGCCATTGGCTACCACCACAGATCACCAGTTCGCCGCGCTCCAGTTCGCCGCGCATCGACAACCGTGGCACCCAGGCGATGCCCATGCCCTCCAGCGCCATACTCTTGAGGCTGTCGGCCATGGCGGTTTCGTACACGGTGGTGTAACGCAGGTTGCGCTGGCGCAGCAGCAGGCTCACCGAACGCCCGAGGAAGGCGCCGGCGCTGTAGGCGAGCAAGGGCACGCTGGCCTCGCCTTCGAGGTCGAACAGCGGCTTGCCATCAGCCCCCACCGCACACACCGGCAGCATCTCGGTGGTGCCCATGTGCAGCGACGGGAAGATCTCGGCATCCATCTGCAGGGCCGCGTCGGGGTCGTAGAATGCCAGCATCAGGTCACAGCCACCCTCACGCAGGGCGTGCACGGCATCCCCTACGTTAGTCGCAACCAGGCGGGTGGCGATGTTCAGGCCATCGTTGCGCAACTGGGCCACCCAACGGGGGAAAAACCCCGATGCCAAGGAGTGCGCGGCGGCCACTTGGACGACTTCGCCCTGCCCACCTTCAAGATGGTGCAAATGGCGAAGAACTTCGCTCAACTGGTCGACAACTGTACGCGCTGTGACGAGAAATAGCTGCCCTGCCTCGGTCAGCTCGATCGGCGTGCGCGAGCGGTTCACCAACTGCAGGCCCAATGCTGCTTCAAGGCTGCGAATGCGCCGGCTGAAGGCCGGTTGAGTGACGAAACGGCGCTCCGCGGCCTGGGAAAAACTGCGCGTCGCGGCCAGCGCGCTGAAGTCTTCGAGCCACTTGCTTTCTAGGTTCATGAAGCGGGTCTCCCGGCATGCACCAAAATGGAACACGCTCGAATGTCAATTGGCGTCACATGGAACATTATGCCGTTTGCGCATAGGTTAGCGTGCAACAGCATTGGCCGCAAAATCTGCTTCAGGCCTAGGATTGGCGCCATTCCGGCATGTGCCGGGTCAAAATCGAGATGATATACATCATGTCCTCCGCTGCATCGTTCCGCGTCGAAAAAGATCTGCTTGGTACCCTTGAAGTTCCTGCCGATGCCTACTACGGCATCCAGACCCTGCGCGCTGCCAACAACTTCCATCTCTCCGGTGTTCCACTGTCGCACTACCCCAAGCTGGTCGTGGCCCTGGCCATGGTCAAGCAGGCCGCTGCCGACGCCAACCGAGAGCTGGGCCACCTGAGCGATGCCAAGCACACCGCCATCAGCGCTGCCTGCGGCCGCCTGATCAAGGGCGATTTCCACGACCAGTTCGTGGTGGACATGATCCAGGGCGGTGCTGGTACCTCTACCAACATGAACGCCAACGAAGTCATCGCCAACGTCGCGCTGGAGGCCATGGGCCACCAGAAGGGTGAGTACCAGTACCTGCACCCGAACAACGACGTGAACATGGCGCAGTCGACCAACGATGCCTACCCGACCGCCATCCGCCTGGGCCTGCTGCTGGGCCACGACGCCCTGCTGGCCAGCCTAGACAGCCTGATCCAGGCCTTCGCGGCCAAGGGCAAGGAGTTCGACCACGTACTGAAGATGGGCCGTACCCAGCTGCAGGACGCCGTGCCGATGACCCTGGGCCAGGAATTCCGCGCCTTCGCCACCACCATGAGCGAAGACCTGCAGCGCCTGCGCTCGCTGGCCCCGGAACTGCTCACCGAAATCAACCTGGGCGGCACCGCCATCGGCACCGGCATCAACGCCGACCCGGGCTACCAGGCCCTGGCCGTGCAGCGCCTGGCCACCATCAGCGGCCAGCCGTTGGTCCCGGCCGCCGACCTGATCGAAGCCACCTCCGACATGGGCGCCTTCGTCCTGTTCTCCGGCATGCTCAAGCGTACCGCGGTCAAGCTGTCGAAGATCTGCAACGACCTGCGCCTGCTGTCCAGCGGCCCGCGCACCGGCATCAACGAGATCAACCTGCCGGCGCGCCAGCCAGGCAGCTCGATCATGCCAGGCAAGGTCAACCCGGTGATCCCGGAGGCCGTCAACCAGGTGGCCTTCGCCATCATGGGCAACGACCTGGCGCTGACCGTCGCCGCCGAAGGTGGCCAGCTGCAGCTGAACGTGATGGAGCCGCTGATCGCCTACAAGATCTTCGACTCGATCCGCCTGCTCCAGCGCGCCATGGACATGCTCCGCGAGCACTGCATCGTCGGCATCACCGCCAACGAACAGCGCTGCCGTGAGCTGGTCGAGCACTCGATTGGCCTGGTCACCGCCCTGAACCCGTACATCGGCTACGAAAACGCCACCCGTATCGCCCGCGTCGCCCTGGAAACCGGCCGCGGCGTGCTGGAACTGGTGCGCGAGGAAGGCCTGCTGGACGAAGCGATGCTCAACGACATCCTGCGTCCGGAAAACATGATCGCTCCCCGTCTGGTTCCGCTGAAGGCGTAACCAGGCCGCTGCAACCGTCTCACCAGGTCGAGGGACTAGACACCTCTCAACCTTTCAAAGGCCCGAGCCCAAGCTCCGGGCCTTTTTTTTGGCTGAGGATCTGCAACGCGGCCGATATCGAGCGCCGCCCGCATGGCGCATCGCGACCAAGGTCGCTCCTACATTTGTTTCGGGCCAGTGAGACATGACGGTTTCTCTGATGGCCGGCACACAATTTGCTCCATAATGCTCCCAGCCCAACGGGACCACCGAGCATGCTGCATAGCCACCTGACCACCCTCAACGCGGTTTCATTGATTCTCAACGTGTTCCGCGAGGAAGGCTGCGAGGCTGCGACGCTGCTCGCCGGCAGCGGCATAGGCCCGGCCGACCTGGACCACGCCGACGCTCGCATCACCACCCAGCAGGAACTGCAGGTATGTGCCAACGCGGTGGCCCGGCGCGAGGACATCGGCCTGGAACTGGGCCGACGCATGCACGTGTCGTGCTATGGCATGCTCGGTTACGCCCTGCTCTCCAGTGCCACTTTGGGTGACGCCTTGCGCCTGGCGCTGCGCTACCCGGCACTGCTGGGAACAGTCTTCCAGCTGCGCCTGGTCGAGGATGGCCAGCGGGTCTGGCTGAGCGCCAGCGATTCGCACGAGGCCCCGGCGCTGGCTGCCTTCAACGCCGAGTTCTGCCTGGTGTCGCTCAAGGTCATCTGCGACGACCTGCTGGGCCGCCCCCTGCCGCTGCTCGGCGCGCGCTTCGAACATCCACGCCCGGCCTATCACGCCCGGTATGCCGGGGCCTTCCAGTGCCCGCTGCGCTTCGCCGTCGAGGACAACGCCTTCGCCTTCGAACGGCGCTGGCTGGACATGCCGCTACCGCTGGCCGACCCGATCACCCACCAGGCCATGAGCGAGCGCTGCCGCCGCCTGAACCTGGAGTTCACCGGGCGCCAGGCCTGGCTCGGGCGGATTCGCCAGTTGCTGGTGCAACAGCTGGACGCCGCACCGGGGCTCGAAGGGCTGGCGCGGCAGATGAACTGCTCTTCGCGCACCCTACGTCGGCACCTGCAGGCGCTGGGCAGCAGTTATCAACAACTGCTCGATGAATTGCGCTTCGAACGGGCCAAGCAGTTGCTGGCCGATGAGCAGATGCCGATCTATCGCATTGCCGAAACGCTTGGGTTCAGCGAGACGGCGAGTTTTCGCCATGCATTCCAGCGCTGGAGTGGCGTGGCGCCCAGTCATTTTCGCGGTTGACCTGTACCGGCCCCTTCGCGGGCAAGCCCGCTCCCACAGGTAACGCGCGGCCCCTGTAGGAGCGGGTTCACCCGCGAAAGGGCCAGACCTGCCCGGCCACCCACCTTGGCCATATCGATCCCCTTTTGGCCATTTGCGACGTTCTCCGCCACTGGCCGCCCCATGAAAATGGCCCCACGCCAGTCCCACCGGAGAACAACAAATGCTGACGATTTATTCCGATGATCATCGCCTGCACCACGGCCGCTGCGAGCTGATCGACGGCAAGCTGATGCCCTGCTTCGAAATGCCCTCGCGCGCCGACCACGTGCTCGACCGAGTCAGACATCGCAACCTCGGCCCCGTCCAGGGCCCCACCGACTTCGGCCGCGCGCCGCTGCAACGCATCCACGGCAACGACTACCTCGATTTCTTCGAAGGAGCCTGGGCACGCTGGGCCGCCATGGGCCAGGAAGGCGACCTGCTGCCCTTCACCTGGCCGGCGCGCACCCTGCGCCAGGTCAAGCCGACCGGCCTGCACGGCGAGCTGGGCTACTACAGCTTCGATGCCGGCGCACCGATCACCGCCGGCACCTGGCAAGCCGCCTACAGCGCCGCGCAAGTCGCCCTCACCGCCCAGGCCGCCATCGAACAAGGCGCCCACTCGGCCTTCGCCCTGTGCCGGCCACCGGGGCATCATGCCGCCGCCGAAGTCATGGGCGGCTATTGCTACCTGAACAACGCCGCCATCGCCGCCCAGGCCTTCCTCGACCAAGGCCGGGCCAAGGTGGCGATCCTCGATGTCGACTATCACCACGGCAACGGTACCCAAGACATCTTCTACCGCCGCAACGACGTGTTCTTCGCTTCGATCCACGGCGACCCACAGGCCGAATTCCCGTTCTTCCTCGGCTATGCCGATGAAACCGGCGAAGGCCCGGGCGAAGGCTGCAACATCAACTATCCGCTGCCCGCCGGCAGTGACTGGAGCGCCTGGAGCGCCGCCCTGGAAGACGCCTGCCAGCGGATCGCCGCCTATGATGCCGACGTGCTGGTGATCTCGCTGGGCGTGGACACCTTCAAGGACGACCCGATCTCGCAGTTCAAGCTCGATAGCCCCGACTACCTGGAGATGGGCAAGCGCATCGCCCAGCTCGGCAAGCCGACCCTGTTCGTGATGGAAGGCGGCTACGCTGTGGAAGAAATCGGTATCAACGCGGTCAATGTGCTGGAAGGCTTCCAGCACGCCCAGCCAGGAGCCCGGTAATGGTCCGACTCAAGCGTCTGCTCACCCCGTTCATCGCTGCCACCCTGTTCACCGGTGCCCTGCAGGTTCACGCCGAGCAGCGCACCCTGCGTGTGTATAACTGGTTCGATTACATCACCCCGCAGACCTTGACCGACTTCCAGAAGGACAGCGGCGTCAAACTGATCTATGACATCTTCGACACCAACGAAGCCCTTGAAGCCAAGCTGCTGACCGGCAACTCCGGCTACGACGTGGTGGTGCCGTCCAACGTGTTCCTCGCCAAGCAGATCGAGGCCGGGGTGTTCCAGCCGCTGGACCGCAGCAAGCTGCCCAACTGGCAGCACCTGGACCCGGCCTTGATGAAGCTGATCGAGGCCAACGACCCCGGCAACCGGTTCGCCGTGCCGTACATGTACGGCACCGTGCTGATCGGCTTCAACCCGGACAAGGTCAAAGCCGTGCTCGGCGACAAGGCGCCGGTCGACAGCTGGGACCTGATCTTCAAGGAAGAGAACATCGCCAAGCTCAAGCAGTGCGGTGTGGCGCTGCTCGATTCGCCATCGGAGATCCTGCCGCTGGCCTTGCAGTACCTGGGCCTGCCACCGAACAGCGACAAGCCGGCCGACTACAAGAAGGCCGAGCAACTGCTGCTGAAGATCCGCCCCTACATCACCTATTTCCATTCCTCGAAGTACATGGCCGACATGGCCAACGGCGACATCTGCGTGGCGGTGGGTTACAGCGGCAGCTTCTCGCAGGCGGCAAACCGTGCGCGCGATGCCAAGAACGGCGTGGTGGTGGACATGCGCCTGCCCAAGGAAGGGGCGCCGATCTGGTTCGACATGCTGGCGATCCCGAAGAACGCGGCCAACCCGGAGGATGCCCATGCGTTCATCAATTACCTGCTGCGACCGGAGGTGATTGCGCCGATCAGCGACTTCGTCGGTTATCCGAACCCGAACAAGGACGCCACGGACAAGGTCAGCCCGGCGATTCGCAACAACCCGAACCTGTACCCCACGGCCGAGGCGATGGCCAAGCTCTACACCCTCAAGCCGTTGGCGCGTGAGGCAGAGCGGGCGCGGACCAGGGCCTGGACCCGGATCAAGTCCGGGACCTGAGTCGCCTGCTTCGCGGGACAAGCCCGCTCCTACAGGTAATGCGCTACCCCTGTAGGAGCGGGCTTGTCCCGCGAAGAGCCCGCCAAGCCTTGCGCAACTTCATCATCGCCTCGGCAATCTCCCCTTCCGGCACCGCCGCAAACCCCAGCACCAACCCCGCACGCTTATCCACAGGCACGTCACTGTCCGGCAACCAGTAACCGCTCAACGGTGACATCTCCACCCCCACCTCCTCCGCCCGGGCCACCAGTTCCTGCTCCCGCGCGAAGTTATCCACATCCACCTTCACATGCAGCCCCGCCGCGACTTCCGGCATTGGCCCCAACCCGGCAATATCCACAGGCCACCCCGCCTTGAGCACGTTGCGCCGGCTCAACGCCGCCTTGCGCATCCGCCGTATGTGCCGCTGGAAATGCCCCTGCGCCATGAACTCAGCCATCACGCACTGGCTGCCGACTTCCGAATGGCGCACCGCCAGCGCCCGCCCCTGGCTGAACGCCGGCACCAGCCGTGGTGGCAGCACCAGGTAGCCCAGGCGCAAGGCCGGAAAGGCGATCTTGCCGAAGGTACCGACGTACAGCACACGCCCCGACCGGTCCAGCGCGGCCAGGGGTGAAAGCGGCGCACCGCTGTAGCGGTACTCGCCATCGTAGTCGTCCTCGATGATCCAGCCATTGCTGCGCTCGGCCCAGGCCAGCAGTTCCAGGCGCCGGGCCAGGCTCATGGTCACTCCGGTGGGGTACTGATGGGCGGGCGTGACGTAGGCGAGCCGGCAATCGGCCACCTGCGCAAGACGGTTGCAGTCCATGCCGTCCTGATCCACCGCCACGCCCACCACCTTGGCACCCGCCAGGGCGAAGGCATGGCCGGCTGCGCGGTAGCCGGGGTTTTCCACAGCCACCGCGTCACCAGCCTGCAACAGTAACTGTGCACAAAGGCTGATGGCCTGCTGCGCACCACTGGTGATCACAATTTGTTCAGCGGTGCAGCCCAGGCCACGCGAACGGCGCAGGTAGGCGGCGATCAATTCGCGCAACACCGGCTCACCTGCCGGATCGCCATAACCGAGCTGCGCAGGATCGGGGTTGCGCCAAAAACCCGCCTGCAGCTTGGCCCAGACGTCGAACGGGAACAAATCGAACGCCGGGATTCCGACGCGAAAAGCCCGCGGCGCACTCGTTTTCGGGGGCGCCAGATGGTGCTTTTTCAGGCGTAGCAACGGCTCGCTGATTCGCTCTTCGCTGGATGGATCACCAGTACCCTCTACGCAAAATGTGGATAAGTCTGTTGATAACCTACGGGATAACCCTGTGGACAGTTGTGTGGATAGTTTTTCCAGCCGGGTCACATAGGTGCCATCCCCTACCCGGCTTTCGATGTAGCCCTCGGCATACAATTGGTCGTACGCGCGCACCACGCTGTTGCGCGACAACGCCAGCCTGTTCGCCAGGTCACGGGTCGCCGGCAACCGCGTGCCACTGCTCAAGCGACCGTCCAGCACCCTTGCGCGCAGGGCCTGGTACAGCTGTTGGCTGAGCCCACGATGGCGGTCGAGGACGATTCCGGCAGGATCGAAAGGCAATACGAGGGGGCGCTCGCTCATGGCATTGGACCTATGAAAACAGTCTTTAATGGCTCTTAACCTGAACCAATAGCCTGCCTAGGATGGAGCCATTCGACAAGGAACCTGCGCATGTACAACAGCAAACCCCATCAGGAACATGACCTCGAGCGTTTGCACCAGCACATGCAGGGCACGCGCCTGGCAGTGCTGGTCAGCCACGGCGAGCAAGGCCTGCTCGCCACCCATCTGCCCGTTCTGGTCGAGCCTGGCGAGGGCGAGTTCGGCACCGTCTACGCCCATCTGGCCCGGGCCAATCGCCAGTGGCAGGACCTTGAGCAAGGCGGCCAAGCCCTGCTGGTGTTCCCCGGCGACGATGCCTACGTCAGCCCCAGCTACTACCCGAGCAAAGCCGACAACCCCAAGGTAGTGCCCACCTGGAACTACCTGGCAGTGCATGCCTATGGCCCGGTCGAGGTTATCCACAGCCCCGAGCCCCTGCTCGATATCGTCAGCCGCCTGACCGAGCGCCACGAGCAGAGCCGTGAAGCGCCGTGGAAAGTCGCCGACGCCCCGCGTGAATACCTCGACGGCATGCTCCGCGCCATCGTCGGCATCCGCCTGCCGATCGCCCGCCTGCAAGGCGCGCGCAAGCTCAGCCAGAACCGCTCGGCCGAGGACATCGCTGGCGTGCGCGAAGGCCTGGGCGCCAGCCCCGACTACCTGGACAACCAACTTGCGGCGCACATGCGCCAACTCTGAAGGAAAATCCCATGCCCAGCGTTACCCTGCGCCCTGTCACCGCCCAAGACCATGCCGCCTGGCTCGGCCTCTGGCAGGCCTACCTACGCTTTTATGAGACCGAACTGGCCGACGAGGTCAGCGCAAGCACCTGGCAACGTCTGCTGGACCCGAGCGAGCCGACCCATTCGGCCCTGGCCTGGGTCGATGGCAAGGCGGTCGGCATGGTCAACTGGATCTATCATCGTTCCAACTGGAGCATCGAGAATTCCTGTTACCTCCAAGACCTTTATGTAGACAGCACGCAGCGCGGCCTGGGCATTGGTCGTCAGCTGATCGAGCACGTGTACGCCACCGCCAAGGCCGCTGGCTGCATCAAGGTGCACTGGTTGACCCATGAGACCAACGCCACCGCCATCAGCCTGTACCAGCAGGTTGCCGAGCGCCCAGGCTTCATTCAATTTCGCAAAGGGTTGTAGGCCACATGACTGACGCACTGAACTGGAAACCTGCCGCAGCGCCCAAGGCCGAGCCCATCGACGGCCGCTTCATCCGCCTGGAGAAGCTCGACCCGGCACGCCATGGCGACGACCTGTGGGACGCACTGCAAGGCCCGGAGTCGGACCCGCTGCTGTGGGACTACCTGCCCTACGGCCCGTTCACCGAGCGCGGCGCCTTCGACCGCTGGCTCGAAGGCAACGCCGCCGGCCTCGACCCGCTGTACTTCACCGTGATCGACCGCGCCAGCGGCCAGGCCCAGGGCGTTCTCACGCTGATGTCGATCGTGCCGGATCACGGCCGCATCGAAATCGGCCACATCGCCTTCGGCGCCCCCATGCAGCGCACACCCAAGAGCACCGAAGCGGTGTACCTGCTGGCCAAGCTTGGTTTCGAGCTGGGTAATCGGCGCCTGGAGTGGAAGTGCAACAACGCCAACGCCCGCTCCAAGCGCGCCGCCGAGCGCTTCGGCTTCGTCTTCGAGGGGGTGTTCCGCAAGCACCTGGTGGTCAAGGACCACAACCGGGATACGGCGTGGTATTCGATTACCGATGATGAATGGCCGCAGGTGGCGGCGGGGTTCGAGCGGTGGTTGGCCGAGGATAACCAGCAGCAAGGAGAGCAACGCCTAAACCTGGAAGCTTGCCGATCCTCAGCCTGACAGTGCCCAGGCACCGGCATTCAGATCACTTGCCGCTGGCGCCTGACCACACCCATTTGCAAGCCAAATGGGCGAAATACCGCATTCAACGACTTGAGTGTCGGATTCCCTTCGCCCTGCTCGATCTGAATGAGCGTTCGTAACGAGACTTTGCACATCCGAGCAAATTGAGCTTGCTGCAGATTGGCAACGGTCACCCGCAAATGCCTTACGGCTGCGCCCAGCTCGCAAGTTCCCTGGGCAATCCCGTGCTGCACGTCATCAATGATCTGGGCACGCTGCTCCGGGGTCAGGCTCATAGTAGCTGCCACGCTTTCAATCGTTTCTCCAACTGACCCAGCGCGATGGCTGGGTGATTCATAACAGCGTCCGGTAAACCGTACGCGCTCAGCAGATCCGGGAGCGCAATCAATCGACTCGCATCCTCGCGCAAGCGCTCGAAGGCGGCCTGTGGGGTGATCAAATCCGCAAGGCTGTCACATGCAGCCTGCCAGTCGATATCCCCCGCACGTTCGATATTTGTAGCCCACTTGGTCGTTCGAGTGACACCTTCAGCATCGAGCACCATGGGCGCTAGATCATAGATTGGTGCCAACCTCACGGCATCGTCCGCACGAATCACGGCTATGTTGCGTCCGTGATTGTCCGAGTTACCCAGAATCTTGTTGATCAGATCTCGACGCAGGTAATCAGCAATGAGTGCTTCACTCTCATTTGCCTGGCCGGCCTGAGCCCAGAGTTTGACAAGCCCTCTGAGCACTTCTCCATGATCCATACGGCTACCCGGCAGGGTGGCACCGGCAAGGGAGTAGATGGACTCTACCGCAAGCCGCACCACGCCCTGGTGAGTGACCTTGCGATCGAACCGATGCATCCACAGGCTGGGCTTGACGCCTTCTTCCAGAGCCATCTCGTCCGTGGCCACGGTCTCCACGCCTAACTGCCTCAGCGCCTTGTAGTACAGATACTCGGCTCGCAGTATGTCCTGGTCGTTGTTGAGTGCCTGGTTGCGCGCAAATTTGATAAACCAGTGCCGGCTGGCCAGGCTATCTTCCAGCGCGGCGTCGGGGTAGAGCAAACCATCCTTGCCCTCGGTCATCAGCAGCTTCGGCGCCTCCCCCCCCGCCCCTGTAGCACCACCTATCGCGGCGCCTTGCTCATAGGCGTACTCCAGAAAGCGCTGGTCGCGGCTGATGACATCCAGCCGGGTGAAGCCCATGGGCTTGGCCGCATCGAGGTGGGTCATGGACTCCTTGATACGCAGATTGCCGATGGGTGCCGGAGTACTTCGGCTCAGCAGGAACAAATCATCGCTGACGCCCTCGGGCTTTTCGCGCCCTATATGCGCCATGAGAAACCGCTTTGCGGCTCCAGAAGGAGCAATGTCATGGATGAATGCTGGGGCGGCGGGTAACAGGAAACTGTCGAAATCCACAGGTAGCCGGGCACTCACCGCCTTGGCGAAGAAATTCTGGTAGGCATCCAGGTTGTGCCTCACATAGGCGGGCTCATAGGCGATGGCGCAGGGGCCGACAAAGCCTTGTTCCGGCTTTGCGAAACTGAGCGTCATTACATCCTGCCAGACGCCATCGGCAAATAGCTGGAGGGTCAGTGGATACATGAGCTACCTGATTCAAATGATGGGGGACACATGCACTATAGTGCAGATTCTCATCGTTTCCTTACCTGAATATGCATTAAAACGCATATTTCTACATAAACCAGGTGAAAAAAATGCAATTTAATGCACAAAAAAAGGGGAGCATCCGCTCCCCAGAGGTTAACCGCTTGTAGATGAGGGCTTAGCTCAGCCCTCGATCTCGATCAGGATTTCACCCGGCGTCACGCGATCGCCCTTGGCCACGTGGATGGCCACGACCTTGCCGGCGATGGCCGCCTGCACTTCGGTTTCCATCTTCATGGCTTCAGTGATCAGCACGGCCTGGCCGGCCTTGACCGTGTCGCCTTGCTTGACCAGCACATCGACGATGTTGCCAGGCATGGTGGTGCTGACGTGGCCCGGGGCGCTGGCCTGCTTGCGCTTGCTGCCGCCACCGCCGACGAACTCGTTGAGCGGCTCGAACACCACTTCTTCCGGCATGCCATCGATCGACAGGTAGAAGTGACGCTTGCCTTCGGCCTTGACGCCCACACCGGTGATGTCGACGCGGTAGGTTTCGCCGTGCACGTCGATGACGAACTCGGTCGGTACGCCCTCACCGCCCGGGGCTGCCACGGCGCCGGCTTCCGGAATCGGCAGCAGGACTTCGGGGGTCAGGGTGCCGGCTTCACGCTCCTCGAGGAACTTGCGCCCGATGTCCGGGAACATGGCGAAGGTCAGCACGTCTTCTTCGCAACGGGCCAGGGCGCCGATGTCGGCACGCAGCTTGGCCATTTCCGGCTTGAGCAAGTCGGCCGGGCGCACGTCGATCACTTCCTCGCTGCCGATCGCCTGGCGACGCAGCTGCTCGTTGACCACGCCCGGAGCCTTGCCGTAGCCGCCCTGCAGGTACAGCTTCACCTCATTGGTGATGGTCTTGTAGCGCTCGCCGGCGAGTACGTTGAAGAACGCCTGGGTGCCGACGATCTGCGAGGTCGGGGTCACCAGCGGCGGGAAGCCGAGGTCTTCGCGGACCCGTGGGATCTCTGCCAGCACCTCGTTCATGCGGCTCAGCGCGCCCTGCTCCTTGAGCTGGTTGGCCAGGTTGGAAATCATCCCGCCTGGAACCTGGTTGACCTGCACGCGGGTGTCCACGGCGGTGAACTCGCTCTCGAACTGGTGGTACTTCTTGCGCACGGCGTAGAAGTACAGGCCGATTTCCTGCAGCAGTTCCAGGTCCAGGCCGGTGTCGAACTCGCTGCCCTTGAGCGCGGCGACCATCGACTCGGTGCCCGGGTGGCTGGTGCCCCAGGCGAAGCTGGAGATCGCGGTATCGATGTGGTCGGCACCGTTTTCCACGGCCTTGAGCTGGCACATGGCGGCCAGGCCAGCGGTGTCGTGGGAGTGGATGAATACCGGCAGCGACTGCTCGGCCTTCAGCGCCCTGACCAGCTCGCCGGTGGCGAACGGCGTCAGCAGGCCGGCCATGTCCTTGATCGCAACCGAGTCGCAACCCATGGCTTCCATCTGCTTGGCCTGGGCGACGAAGGCATCGATGGTGTGCACCGGGCTGACGGTGTAGGCGATGGTGCCCTGGGCGTGTTTGCCGGCGGCCTTGACCGCTTCGATGGCGACACGCAGGTTACGCACGTCGTTCATGGCGTCGAAGATACGGAACACGTCGATGCCGTTGACCGCGGCCTTGGCGACGAAGGCCTTGACCACATCGTCGCTGTAGTGGCGGTAGCCCAGCAGGTTCTGGCCGCGCAGGAGCATCTGCAGGCGGGTGTTGGGCAGCGCGGCGCGCAGCTTGCGCAGGCGCTCCCACGGGTCTTCCTTGAGGAAGCGCACGCAAGCGTCGAAGGTGGCGCCGCCCCAGACTTCCAGCGACCAGTAGCCGACCTTGTCGAGCTTGTCGCAGATCGGCAGCATGTCTTCGGTACGCATGCGGGTAGCCAGCAGGGACTGGTGAGCGTCGCGCAGGATCGTGTCGGTTACATGGATTTTCTTGGACATTATTGGGTTCCTCACAGGCCTGCGTGGGCGGCGATGGCGGCGGCGATGGCCAGGGCCAGCTCTTCGGGTTTGCGCTTGATCGAGTAGTTGGTCAGTTCGGGGTGGCTTTCGACGAAGCTGGTGTTGAACTGGCCGCTACGGAATTCCGGGTTGCGCAGGATTTCCTGGTAATACGCGGCGGTGGTCTTCACCCCTTGCACGCGCATGTCGTCCAGGGCCCGCAGGCCGCGGTCCATGGCTTCTTCCCACGTCAGCGCCCAGACCACCAGTTTCAGGCACATGGAGTCGTAGAACGGCGGAATGGTATAGCCGGTGTAGATCGCCGTGTCGGTACGCACGCCCGGGCCGCCGGGGGCGTAGTAGCGGGTGATCTTGCCGAAGCTGGGCAGGAAGTTGTTCTTCGGGTCTTCGGCGTTGATACGGAACTGCAACGCATAGCCGCGGTGCTGGATGTCTTCCTGCTTGACCGACAGCGGCAGGCCCGAGGCGATACGGATCTGCTCGCGAACGATATCGATGCCGGTGATTTCCTCGGTGATGGTGTGTTCCACCTGCACCCGAGTGTTCATTTCCATGAAGTACACCTCGCCATCGGCGAGCAGGAACTCCACGGTACCGGCGTTCTCGTAGTTCACCGCCTTGGCCGCACGCACCGCCAGGTCGCCGATGTAGGCGCGCTGCTCGGGGGTGAGCTGGGGGCTGGGGGCGATTTCGATGAGCTTCTGGTTGCGGCGCTGGATCGAGCAATCGCGCTCGAACAGGTGCACCACGTTGCCGAAGCTGTCACCGAGGATCTGCGCCTCGATGTGTTTGGGGTTGACGATGCACTTCTCGAGGAACACTTCCGCCGAACCAAAGGCCTTGGTAGCCTCGGAGATGACCCGTGGGAAGTTCTGTTCCAGCTCCTCACGGCTGTTGCAGCGCCGAATGCCGCGGCCGCCGCCGCCCGAGGTGGCCTTGAGCATCACCGGGTAACCGATGCGGTCGCCTTCGCTCAGGGCTTCGTGAATGTCGGCAATGTTGCCTTCGGTGCCTGGGGTCACCGGTACGCCAGCCTGGATCATGGTGCGGCGGGCTTCGGTCTTGTCGCCCATGCGACGAATGACGTCGGCGGCCGGGCCGATGAACTTGATCCCGCGCTCGGCGCAGATTTCTGCCAGCTCGGCGTTTTCCGACAGGAAACCATAGCCTGGATGCAAGGCATCACAGCCGGTTTCCACAGCAAGGTTCACCAGCTTGCGCGGGTTCAGGTAGCCAGCCAGAGGCTCGGCACCAATGCTGTAGGCCTCGTCGGCGCGCTTGACGTGCAAGGCGTGACGGTCGGCGTCGGAGTAGATCGCGACAGAGCGAATGCCCATCTCGGCGCAGGCACGCACGATCCGAACTGCGATTTCACCCCGGTTGGCGATCAGGATTTTTTTTATCACTGGAGTCTTCCCAAAGCCGTAGGAACAGACGATCCGGTTGTACCGGTCGGCGCGTGACCAGACGATGTTGGCCAGTCGCCTATTCAAGCTAGCGCCGATGGTCGATAAACAAAAATCAATATTTGTTAGGGGCTGTATTAGCAAAAGCTTATAGTCTGGTAACAAGCTGTTGCCAAAGAGCCGAGAAAAATGCGTAAGTCCTTGATGCGTATGACTTTGCGTCAATTGCAGATCTTCAACGAGGTGTGCGATCTGCGCTCATACAGCCGCGCGGCGGAGGAGATGGCGCTTACGCAACCCGCCGTAAGTCTACAGATCCGACAGCTCGAGGAACTGATCGGCCAGCCGCTGTTCGAGTACGTCGGCAAGAAGCTCTACCTGACCGAGGCCGCCGAAGCCCTGCAGCGTGCCAGCCGGGACATCTTCGGGCGCCTGGAGAGCCTGGACATGCAGCTGTCGGACATGCAGGGCTCACTGCAGGGGCAGTTGAAACTGGCAGTCGAGTCCAGCGCCAAGTACTTCGTGCCACACCTGTTCGCCGCCTTCAAGCAACGCCACCCGGAGGTCAACCTGACCCTCACGGTCGTCAACCGCGCCCAGGCCATCCGCCGGCTTTCCGACAACCGTGACGACCTGATCATCATGTCGATGGTGCCGCAGGACATGGGCCTGGAGTTCTTGCCCTTCCTCAACAACCCGATCGTCGCGGTGGCGCCGCCGGATCACCCGCTGAGCAAGCTCGAGCATCTGCGCCTGCAAGACCTGGAGCCTCATACCCTGCTGGTCCGCGAACAGGGCTCGGGGACGCGCAAGGCCTGCGAGGAGTACTTCAAGGACAAGCGCGTGCACTTCACCCAGACCCTGGAAGTGGCCTCGGCCGATGCCCAACGCGAGTGCGTGATCGCCGGCCTTGGCATCGCCCTGTTGACCCGCCATGCGCTGAACCTGGAGTTGGCCACCGGGGTGCTCAAGGAGCTGCCGGTGGAAGAGCTGCCGCTGTACCGCAGCTGGTGCGTGGTGCAGGCCAAGGCCAAGCGGCAGTCGCCAGTGGCCTTGGCGTTTCTTGCGTTCATTCGCAGCGAACGTGCGATGATCAGCGGGCTTGTTGAACGCTTTTCGGGGAAACTGCCGTTGTTGCCTGCCACGCCGTGAGCTCTCGCAGCTCAGGATAATCTGCCAGGTCGCGGAGCAGTTGACGTTGGTCGCAATAGATTTCGATCGCGCGGCGGTATTCCATGCGGCGCTGGTCTTTTTCCTGTTGTTTGCGAGCCTTGGCGCTGGGTTGGTACGTACCGTCGAAGTCACGAGCCATTGCCTGTCTCCCAGATAGGATGTGGGAGTTCAGAGTGGCGTTGGGGGTTTACGGTTTGGCGGTGAAATCGTGACAAATCGATGAATCTGCATCGCAAATTCTGGCCCTTTCGCGGGTAAACCCGCTCCTACAGGGTTTGCGCCGCCATTGAATGTGGCGGGGCATCTGTAGGAGCGGGTTTACCCGCGAAGAGGCCGGATCAGGCTGATCTCAGTCGTCGGTAGCCTTGATCGACTTGGGCGACAACCGCAGGCTGCGCAAGCTGCGCTTCACGCTCTTGAGGTGGTTGACCAGGCTCGGCCCGCGGGCCATGGCCACGCCCATGGCCAGCACGTCGATCACCACCAGGTGGGCGATACGCGAGGTCAACGGCGTGTAGATCTCGGTGTCCTCGTGCACGTCGATCGCCAGGTTGACCGTCGAAAGCTCCGCCAACGGCGTCTGGCTCGGGCATAGGGTGATCAGGTTGGCGCCACTCTCGCGCACCAGGTTGGCGGTGATCAGCAGGTCCTTGGAACGCCCCGACTGGGAAATGCACACGGCCACGTCGCCAGGCTTCAAGGTGACCGCCGACATCGCCTGCATGTGCGGGTCGGAGTACGCCGCCGCGCTCAACAGCAGACGGAAGAACTTGTGCTGGGCGTCGGCAGCCACCGCGCCGGAGGCACCAAAGCCATAGAACTCGACACGCTGGGCGTGAGCCATGGCGGTCACCGCCTGTTGCAGCGCCTGCGGATCGAGATGCTCGCGCACCTCCATCAAGGTGTGCAGCGTGGTATCGAAGATCTTCAGGCTGTAGTCGGCGACCGAATCGTCCTCGTGGATGGCGAACTGGCCGAAACTGGCGCCGGCCGCCAGGCTCTGCGCCAGCTTGAGCTTGAGATCCTGGAACCCCGAGCAACCGATCGCCCGGCAGAAGCGCACGATGGTCGGTTCGCTGATGCCCACATTGTGCGCCAGGTCAGCCATCGAGCTGTGCATGACCGCAGCCGGGTCCAGCAGCACATGGTCGGCCACTTTCAGTTCCGATTTGCGCAGCAGGTGGCGCGATTGAGCGATATGTTGCAACAGATTCACGGTCTGGACTCGGTTATGATCGGCTGGCCGGGATGTAGCTTTCTTGTAGTTATACTACATGGACGCCAACCCGCCCAGTTAAACGAACGTGGAGAGTGGTGGTTTGACTATTCCTTGCGACATCCTGGTTTTCGGCGGCACGGGCGACCTGGCCCTGCACAAGCTCCTTCCAGCCCTCTACCACCTGTATCGCGAGGCCCGTCTGAACACGGCCGTGCGCGTCATCGCCCTGGCCCGGCGCAGCCTGTCGCGCAATCAATACGTCAACCTCGCCGAGCGTCACTGCCGCGCCCAGGTCGCCCGTCACGACTTCGATGAAGACGTGTGGCGGCGCTTCAGCGCACGCCTCGACTACTTCCCCATGGACGCCTCGCAAAGCGCCGACTTCGGCCGCCTGGCGCGCTACCTCGGCGAGCCTGGCGGGCTGACCCGCATCCACTACCTGGCCACCGCGCCCAAGTTGTTCGTGCCGATCGTCAATCACCTGCGCATCGCCGGGCTGGCCGACCACGAGGCGCGCATCGTGCTGGAAAAACCGATCGGCCATTCGCTGGAATCGGCCACCGCCATCAACGAGGCGGTCGGCGCGGCGTTCGCCGAAGCCCAGGTGTTTCGCATCGATCACTACCTGGGCAAGGAAACCGTGCAGAACCTGATGGCCCTGCGCTTCGCCAACGCCCTGCTGGAACCTGTGTGGCGCAACGGCCAGGTCGACCACGTGCAGATCAGCGTGTGCGAGACCCTCGGCGTGGAAAACCGCGGCGGCTACTACGACCGCGCCGGCGCCACCCGCGACATGCTGCAGAACCACTTGCTGCAGCTGCTGTGCCTGGTGGCCATGGAGCCACCCGCGCAGTTCGAAGCCGAGGCGGTGCGCGACGAGAAGGTCAAGATCCTGCGCGCGCTCAAGCCGATCGGCGGCCAGGATGTGCAGGACAAGACCGTACGCGGCCAGTACGGCGCCGGGCACATCGGCGGCCAGGAAGTACCGGCCTACTATTTCGAGAAAGACGTCGACAACGACAGCGACACCGAAACCTTCGTCGCCGTCCAGGCCCATATCGATAACTGGCGCTGGGCTGGCGTGCCCTTCTACCTGCGCACCGGCAAGCGCATGGCGCGGCGCTCGTCGCAGATCGTCATCCAGTTCAAACCAGTCCCCCACGAGCTGTTCAGCGGCGGACAGGTCAACCAGCTGCTGATCCAGCTGCAGCCGGAAGAACGCATCAGCCTGCGGGTGATGAGCAAGCGCCCGGGCAAGGGCATGCACCTGGAACCGGTGGACCTGGACCTGAACCTGGCCCAGGTGTACGGCCAGACGCGGCGCTGGGATGCCTATGAACGTCTGCTGCTGGATGTGCTGGCCGGCGATTCGACGCTGTTCATGCGCCGTGACGAAGTGGAAGCCGCCTGGGCCTGGATCGACCCGATCATCAAGGGCTGGGAAGAACACTTCCAGGCCCCGCGCCCCTATGCCGCTGGCAGCAACGGCCCGGAACAGGCCAACGGCCTGCTGGCCAGGCATGGCCGGCAGTGGCACAGCTGAACCGCAACCGGCGCCCAGGCGACGGAAGGCAGCCACGGGGTGAACATTCATACAGTGGATGTTTGCCCCTTCTCCCGGCTCGCCCTAGAATGGCGCGATGCACACAGACGACCTCTCCCTCCTGCTGAACTCCCTAAACGATGCCCAACGCCAGGCCGTCGCGGCCTCGCTCGGGCGTCAGCTGGTGCTTGCTGGCGCCGGCTCCGGTAAAACCCGCGTGCTGGTGCACCGCATCGCCTGGTTGATCCAGGTGGAGCAGGCCTCGCCGCACTCGATCCTGTCGGTGACCTTCACCAACAAGGCGGCCGCCGAGATGCGCCACCGGATCGAACAGCTGCTGGGCATCAACCCGGCAGGCATGTGGGTCGGCACCTTCCACGGCCTGGCGCACCGCCTGTTGCGCGCGCACTGGCAGGAAGCGCGGCTGAACCAGAACTTCCAGATCCTCGACAGCGACGACCAGCAGCGCCTGGTCAAGCGGGTGATCCGCGAACTCGGCCTCGACGAGCAGCGCTGGCCGGCGCGCCAGGCCCAGTGGTTCATCAACGGGCAGAAGGACGAAGGCCTGCGCCCGCAGCATATCCAGGCCGGCGGCGACCTGTTCCTGGGCACCATGCGCAGCATCTACGAAGCCTACGAACAGGCCTGCGAGCGCGCCGGGGTCATCGATTTCTCCGAGCTGCTGCTGCGCGCCCTCGACCTGTGGCGCGACCACCCCGGCCTGCTCGAGCACTACCAACGGCGCTTCCGCCACCTGCTGGTGGACGAGTTCCAGGACACCAACGCCGTGCAGTACGCCTGGCTGCGCCTGCTGGCCGGCAAGGACGGCGGCAGCCTGATGGCGGTGGGCGATGACGACCAGTCGATCTACGGCTGGCGCGGCGCCAAGATCGAGAACATCCACCAGTACACCGCCGACTTCCCCGACGCCGAGATGATCCGCCTGGAGCAAAACTACCGCTCCACCGGTGGCATCCTCAAGGCCGCCAACGCCCTGATCGCCAACAACAGCGGGCGCCTGGGCAAGGAACTGTGGACCGACCTGGGCGAAGGCGAGCCGCTGACCCTGTACGCCGCCTACAACGAGCACGACGAAGCGCGCTACGTGGTCGAGACCATCGAGAGCCTGATCAAGCAAGGCAGCTCGCGCAGCGACATCGCTATTCTCTATCGCTCCAACGCCCAGTCGCGGGTGCTGGAAGAAGCGTTGCTGCGCGAGCGCATCCCCTACCGCATCTATGGCGGCCAGCGCTTCTTCGAGCGCGCCGAGATCAAGAACGCCATGGCCTACCTGCGCCTGCTCGAAGGCCGCGGCAACGACGCGGCGCTGGAGCGGGTGATCAACGTGCCGCCACGCGGCATTGGCGAGAAGACCGTCGAGGCCATCCGCGAGCACGCCCGCCACAGCCAGGCGTCAATGTGGGAGGCGATGTGCCAGCTGCTCGCCGCCAAGGCCCTCAAGGGCCGCGCCGCCAGCGCGCTGGGCGCATTCATCGAGCTGATCGAGGGCCTTTCGGCCAAGGTCGCCGACATGCCGCTGCACACCATGACCCAGACGGTCATCGAGCAGTCCGGGCTGATCATCTATCACCAGGAAGAAAAAGGCGAAAAGGGCCAGGCACGGGTAGAAAACCTTGAGGAACTGGTCAGCGCCGCGCGCAACTTCGAAAGCACCGAAGAAGACGCCGACCTGTCACCGTTGTCGGCCTTCCTCGGCCATGCCTCGCTGGAAGCCGGGGATGCCCAGGCCGACGAGCACGAGGACAGCATCCAGCTGATGACGCTGCACAGCGCCAAGGGCCTGGAGTTCCCGTATGTGTTCCTGGTGGGCATGGAAGAGGGCCTGTTCCCGCACAAGATGAGCCTGGAAGAACCCGGCCGCCTGGAAGAAGAACGCCGCCTGGCGTACGTGGGCATCACCCGCGCCATGCGCCAGCTGGTGATGACCTACGCCGAGACCCGGCGCCTGTATGGGAGCGAGACCTACAATAAGGTGTCGCGTTTCGTACGCGAGATTCCGGCAGGGCTCGTTCAGGAAGTGCGCCTTTCCAACAGTGTCAGCCGGCCTTTCGGCGGCGCCAAGGCCACCACGAGCAACCTGTTCGCCAATGCCAACATTCCGCAGACCCAGTTCAACCTGGGCCAGCGCGTGCAGCACGCGGTGTTCGGCGAAGGCGTGATCCTCAACTTCGAGGGCTCCGGTGCCCAGGCGCGGGTGCAGGTGAACTTCGACGAAGGCAGCAAGTGGCTGATGCTCGGCTACGCCAAGCTCGAGGCCCTGTAACGGGCCACTTGCCGGCGATCGACCCGCCGCGGTCGATCGCCCTCTGTAACATTCAGGCAAAAGCTCGAAACATTATGTCGCTGGTCATCTAGCCATGAACCTGTGCACCATGACGCGCGTGCAATCCACAACAGGGGAAATCCCATTTATGCAACGTTTTCTTAGCATCGCACTGGCGCTCTGCGTCGGCCTGACGCTGAGCCTGGACGCCAACGCCAAGCGTTTCGGCGGCGGCAAGAGCTCGGGCTCCGCGCCTATCCACCAGACCCGCCAGGCCACGCCAACCACGCCGGCCGCCGCGCCAACCGCGCCTGGCCGTGCCCCGGCCGCCGCCAGCGGTGCTTCGCGCTGGCTGGGCCCACTCGCCGGCCTCGCCGCCGGTGGCCTGCTGGCCTCCATGTTCATGGGTGACGGCTTCGAAGGCCTGCAGATCATGGACTTCCTGATCGTCGCACTCATCGCCTTCCTGGTGTTCCGCTTCATCGCCGCGCGCCGCCGCCAGCAGCAGCCGCAGATGGCGGCTCCAGGCCACGCGCCGTTCCAGCGCGAAGCCCACGGCCAGCCTGCGCAGCCGTCGATCTTCGGTGGCGCAGCCGCGCCGGCCGCCGCTCCGGCGCCAGCGATCAACGCCCCGGCCTGGTTCAACGAGCAGAGCTTCCTGGCCGCTGCCCGCAACCACTTCCAGTCGCTGCAGCAGCACTGGGACGCCAACGAAATGGACAAGATCGCCGAGTTCGTCACCCCGCAGATGCTTGAGTTCCTCAAGCGCGAGCGTGCCGACCTGGGTGATGGCTTCCAGTCCACCTACATCGACAACCTCGAAGTGCAACTGGACGGCGTGGACGACCGCCCAGACCGTACCGACGCCACCCTGACCTTCCGTGGCCTGTCGAAGACCTCGCGTTTCGACCAGGGCGAAGTGTTCAGCGAAAGCTGGCACATGGTTCGCGCCCCGGGCGAAAACCAGCCATGGCTGGTGGCCGGTATCCGTCAGAACGGTTAACTGCCGCACGTTGTCCAAAAAACCCCGGGCCTGTCCCGGGGTTTTTGCTTTTGCCAGAGTCGGCTACTAGGGTATAACGCGCAGCGTTGTCATCAAGGTCAGAGGAATTGAACCGTGGAAGAAGTGATCGAACAACTCCGGGAAGCCAACGAGCCCGTCCCGACGCCGTTGGAGCTGCCCGACGAAGACCTGCTGGTCGAGATCGAGGAACAGCTGTTCATCAACATCCCGTTCGTGTTCAAGGAGTACCTGCTGACCGTCAGCGACGTGGTCTACGGCTCGCTCGAACCGGTCACGGTCACCGACCCGCAGTCGCACACCTACCTGCCTGAGGTTGCCGCCAATGCCTGGGATGCCGGCGTGCCGCGCGACCTGATTCCGCTGTGCCAGGACGGCGACGATTACTACTGCGTCGAGGAAGACGGCACCGTGGTGTTGTGGTCCGGCGAAGAAGAGATCGTCACCGAGGAAAGCTGGGAATCGGTGTGGCACTGGGTGCGGGACGTCTGGCTGGAAAGCTGATCGTCTGTGCGGCCCTTGTAGGAGCGGCCTCGTGCCGCTCCTACAACAGACCGCGATAGCCGATGGTTCAATGTGGGTGATCGCGGTTGTTTTCCAGGGTTTCCAGCAAGGCGATCTGCATCCGTGAATGCACACGGATGAACCAGCGCCACAGCAACGCCACCACCACCGCCGCCACCACGGCGATCACCAGCAGCAGCTCGCTGGTGGGCAGGATGCTGGCCGACAGCGCCGACAGCAGCAGGAAAATCACCAGCAGCGACAGCAATGGGATCACCTCGGCGACCACCCGCCGTACCCGTTGGGTATGCCGCCCGGCCATCTCCGGCTTGACGCCCATCTCCGCCAGCAGCATCGACAGCGCCTTGAGCTTGCGATACGCGGCGATCAGGAACGGCAGCGACAGCAGCAATGCCGCGCCCCAGATCAGCGCCTTCTGCTGGCTGACATCGGTGACCCATTCGCTGAGCCATGCACCGATGCGCCCGGCGAAGTACCCACCGCTGAAGAAGATGGCGATCACCAGGGCCAGGTTGACCCCCACCTGCAGCAGGATGCGCCGGATCATCGCCGCCAGCATGGCCCCCTCGCCCTGCGGCTGGATGCTGCGCAGCCATTCGCCATACAACGACAGCACCCGCGCCAGGCGGCTTGGCACCACCTGGCCGAGCTTGATCGACAACGGGTCGGCGGCGCGGATAAGGTACGGCGTCAGCAGCGTGGTGATGGCCGAGACCGCCACCGCCACCGGATAGAGAAAGTCGCTGGTCACCTGCAAGGTCATGCCGAGGGCGGCGATGATGAAGGAAAACTCACCAATCTGTGAAAGCCCCATGCCCACCCGCAGCGAAGTACGGCCGTCGTTGCCGGCGATGAAAGCGCCCATGCCACAGGACAGCATCTTGCCCAGCACCACCGCCAGGGTGATGACCACGATCGGCCAGGCATAGTCGACCAGAACCTGTGGGTCGATCATCAGGCCGATGGCGACGAAGAAGATGGCGCTGAACAGGTCGCGGACCGGTTCGATCAACCGCTCGATCTTCAGCAACTGGCGCGACTCGGCCATGATCGCGCCGATCAGGAAGGCGCCCAGCACCATGCTGTACTCGAGCTTGACCACCAGCAAGCAGAAGCCGAAGCACAGGCCGAGCACGGTGATCAGCAGCATTTCGTTGCTTTCGAACTTGGCCACGTAGGCCAGCAAGCGCGGCACCAGCAAGATGCCGATGACCAGCGCGACGATCATGAACAGCGACAGCTTGCCGACGGTGGAGAACACCTCGCCCGAGCTGACCGTGCCACTGACCGCGATGCCTGACAGCAGGGCGATGATGCCGATGCCGAGGATGTCCTCGACGATCAGCACACCGAAGATCAGCTGGGCGAAGCGCTCGTTCTTCATTTTCAGGTCGTTGAGCGCCTTGACGATGATGGTGGTCGAGGAAATCGCCAGGATCGCGCCGAGGAACAACGAATCCATGGTGTTCCAGCCGAACCAGCGGCCGATCTCGAAGCCGATCCAGATCATCAGGACGATTTCCAGGAACGCCGCGATGAACGCGGTGGCGCCGACCTTGAACAGCTTGCGCAAGCTGAACTCCAGGCCCAGGCAGAACATCAGGAAGATCACCCCCAGTTCGGCCAGGGTCTTGATCGTGTCTTCGTCATGGATGAGGCCGAACGGCGGGGTGTGCGGGCCGATGATGAAACCGGCGACGATGTAGCCGAGCACCACCGGCTGCTTGAACCGATGGAACAGGATCGTCACCACCCCGGCCACCAGCATGATGACGGCCAGGTCCTGGATGAAGCTGATGGCATGCATGGCGCGATACTCCTTGTGTCGAGGCCCCGGACAGTCCGCTCCTCTGCCAAGGCATCCCCGAGCGAGCAGCTAGTACTTGTTGTATTGAATGCAGGAAAGCCCATGTTGCATGAGCGTACTCAGGGTAACATCGCACCTCGCCGGCGAAAGGCGGTGCAATATGTAGAAACAGATCGGCAGGAAAACAGCCAACCCAGGCGACGTTTTAACCTGCAACCCAAGCGTGACGATGGACCGTCAGCCAACGTCCCGTACCAGGAAGGCAAAGATTTCGAGAGGGGAAACAGAAGTGTCCGAAGATACCCGCCCCGATTCAGCGCAACCTCACCGTGAGCACACTATGGAACCTGGAAACGCCCAGCTGACCATGACCGTCCTGATGACCCCGGACATGGCCAACTTCTCTGGAAACGTACATGGCGGCACTTTGCTCAAGTACCTCGACGAAGTGGCCTACGCCTGCGCCAGCCGTTACGCCGGCAGCTATGTAGTCACCCTG
The DNA here is from genome assembly GCF_016648105.1 of Pseudomonas sp. S31. Lineage (GTDB taxonomy): Bacteria > Pseudomonadota > Gammaproteobacteria > Pseudomonadales > Pseudomonadaceae > Aquipseudomonas. Next base: position 139,457 of record NZ_JACVVE010000002.1, read on the forward strand.
TCGGTCGACCAGGTGATCTTCCGCGAGCCGGTGCACGTCGGCGAGCTGGTGACCTTCCTGGCGGCGGTCAACTACACCGGTAACACCTCCATGGAGGTGGGCATCAAGGTGGTGACCGAAAACATTCGCGAACGCTCGGTGCGCCATTCCAACAGTTGCTTCTTCACCATGGTCGCGGTCGACGACAATCGCCGCCCGGTACAAGTACCGCCGCGCCAGCCACAAAGCAGCGAGGAAAAGCGCCGCTTCCTGCAAGGCCAGCAGCGCCGCCAGATTCGCCAGGAACTGGAACAGCGCTACCAGAACCTCAAGACCGACGCGATCTAGACCGTCAGGCGCTGCGCCTCGAAGCGCACCCGCGGGTGGGCGATGCGATCCTGGGCCCGCACCAGCTGCAGTTCGTAGCTGGCGCAGGCCTGGGTTTCCAGCAGCACCTCATGCACTGCCGCAGCAGTGAACTCGAAGGCCTGGAGCCAGCTGTCGCCCAGCAGCACGCGGCCGAGGAACAAGCCTGAGGTGAGGTCGCCGACCCCGACCGGCTGGCGCGGGAAGGCCAGCAATGGGCGGCGCAGGTGCCAGCTCGCCTCGCGGGTCACCAGCAGCATCTCGAACTGATCCTCGCCCCGCCCCGGGTAGGCCAGGTGCTTGACCAGCACCACCTGCGGCCCGCGCTCGAGCAGCGAGCGCGCCATGCCCACGCAGTCCTCCAGCGATTGCGCCTCACGCCCGCAGAAGCTGTCCAGCTCCAGCTGGTTGGGGCAGAGGATATCAGCCTTGGCCGCAGCTTCCTCGAGCAGGAAATCGCTGACCTCTTGCGGCACGATGCAGCCTTTCTGCGCATGCCCCATGACCGGGTCGCACAGGTACAGGGCCTTGGGGTTGACCGCCTTGATCCGCTCGACGCCGGCCAGGATCGCCCGCCCCTGTTCGGCGCTGCCCAGATAGCCGGACAACACCGCGTCGCAATGCCCCAGCTCGCCGATGTTGGCAATGCCTTCCACCAACGCAGGAATTTGCGCTGGAGCAAGCACTTCGCCTGCCCACTGGCCATACTGAGTGTGGTTGGAGAACTGTACGGTGTTGAGCGGCCACACGTTCACCCCAATCCGCTGCATGGGGAACACCGCGGCGCTGTTTCCGGCGTGGCCAAACACCACATGGGACTGAATAGCGAGCAGGTGAGGGGTACGTTTCATGTGGGAAGATTCCAAAGCTGTTTCAAGGATTGTGCACAGCGCAGTATGAACGCGATTACCACCTGTACGACAGGCCAGGGACGCAGTTAAGCTGGTTCAACCTGTTTGGAGCATATGCAAATGTTGACCCTGGAGAACCTCTTCGTCCTGATGCTGGTGGCCACGGCGGGCGCTTGGTTATGGCATAACCACGGCCTGCGCGAAAAGGCCCTGGAGCGGGTCAAGCAGCATTGCGCCAAGCTCGACCTCGAACTGCTCGACGATGCCGTCGCCCTCAAGCGTATCGGCTTCGTGCGCGACGCCAACGGGCGCAAGCGCCTGGCGCGCATCTATGCCTTCGAGTTCACCGTCACCGGCGAGCAGCGCCATCCGGGCACGGTGACCCAGTTCGGCGCCCACAGCGTGCAGATCGAGCTGGCGCCCTACCCGTTCGAGATCAAGACACCACCGCGGGCCGACAATGTGATCGAGATGCAGCAGTGGCGGCAAGAGCATAACCGTTGGCGTAATTGAACCGCCCCGCGATCTAGTCGATCACGCAGCGCCCGAGCGCATCCTGCAGGGCTTGTTGGTTCTGGGGTTGATCGAAGATCAGCTCGATCCGCGAATCCCTGCGCCAGGCGCTCGCCTGCCACGCCGGCAACACCCCTTCCAGGCCATTGAATGACTGCCAATCTTCAGCGCTGTGGATAACCCCCTTGGCCCGCTTCCACGGCCAAGCCCCTAGAAAAGCTCGCAGCCGCTGTGGATCGAATTGCCGACTTGGGTGCCAGCGCCAGCCAATACTCCAGCCGCCGTCTCCTGCCTCGGCCAGACAAATCGGCACCCGTGGATTTGTCCACAGGCTGCCGGCAGCCCCTGCAGCGCTATCCACAGGCTGATCCGTCTTGTCGGAAGTAACAGCAACGTCTGTGGATGAAACCGGCAGCAGGCCTAAATCCACCCGCCCTTGTCCCGTCCAAATCGCCTGGACGTTGCCTAGCTGCTTGTTTATCAACAGCCTGGAATCTTCGTCCACAGCCTCGCACTTGTTCACCACCACCAGAGCGGCCAGCCCCAGCGCCTGCCGTTGAGCCTCCGCCAGCGGCTCGCCACGCCCCATGGCCTGGGCGTCAACCACCATCACCAGTGGCTGCACCGACAACACGCCCTGCCAAGGCGCCTGACCCAACTGTCGCAACAACTGCAACGGATGACCCAGCCCGGAAGGTTCGATGAACAGCCTGTCAGGGCGCGCCTTGCGCAACAGCCGCCCCAGCCCGACCTGAAACGGCATGCCATTGACGCAGCACAGGCAGCCCCCCGCCACCTCGCCAATGGCGACGCCGTCCTCGTCACGGCTGAGCAACGCCGCATCGAGGCCGACCTGGCCGAACTCATTGACCAGCACCGCCCAACGTTCGCCTTGCGGGCGCTGCGCCATCAAGTGCCGAATCAGGCTGGTCTTGCCAGCGCCCAACGGCCCGGCAATCACGTGGGTGGGAATGTTCTGCAGCATGGGGATAACTTCGCAGCGGATTTGCCCCCACTATGCCCCGTCACGCCAACCAGTCAAGGCTGAGGAGCAAGCGTGACTGCTGGCTCCCGGGCGAACGGTGGATAAGTCCTGCGCCTTCATTGCCCAGCCACTTCTCGCCCTTGAGCACGGCCACATCCCCGGTCTGCAACTGCTGGATGTTATCCACAGGTGCGGCGGCCAAGTGCAAGCCAACCCGCTCTATCACGCCCTCCTCCAACCACTCGCTACCGGGCCCGACATAGGTGCTCAACAGCCGCACCGGGACGTTATCCACATGAAAGCGTGGGCACATGGCACCTTGCAGCACGCGCAAGCGCAAGCCAACCCGCCGTGCCCCGAGCAGACAGGTGTAGGCCGAGACCAGCCAGGTCACATCGGCGACGAAGGCCTCATAGCCATGCAGGTCCGCAGCCTCCGGAAGCAGACCCGCCAGCACCGGGGGTTCATGCTCGCTCACCTCCAGCACACGTTGATCCGCCAGCGGCTGGCCAAGGCTGACGACCAGCGCAGCAAAGTCTTCCAGTTGCGCCGGCAAACGGCGCTGCCATACGGCCAGGTTGACTCCGTCCTGGAGGATTTCAGCCAACACCTTGGGCGATTCGCCATGGATCTGTTGGATATTCACAGGGCGATGCGCCAGGTTCATGCCGCCTCCTCGGCCAACCATGGCCCAAATGGGTCATCCAGGCGCAGCCAGGCCATGGGCCCAAGGTCCATTTCTTCGTCGCTCAACAGGCAGGCATCGAGCTCTGTGGATAACCTTGCGAAGTCGATGTTCTGCCCGATGAACACCAGTTCCTGGCGGCAATCGCCGGTTTCCGCCGTCCAGTGTTTGAGGATCTCGGCAATACCCTGTTCATCCTGCGGCCAATGCTCACGCGGTACGAAGCGCCACCAGCGGCCAGCCAGGCCATGGCGCATCATGCCGCCGGCCTGGGACCAGCTGCCGGCTTCCTGGAACTTGCTGGCCAGCCAGAAGAAGCCTTTGGAGCGCAGCAGGCGACCATTGCTCCAGTCCTTGTGGATAAAATCGAAGAAGCGCTGTGGATGCAACGGCCGGCGCGCTACCCAGGTGCTCGCCGCGATGCCGTATTCCTCGGTTTCCGGTACATGCTCGCCGCGCAGTTCGCGCAGCCAACCCGGCGATTGCGCGGCTTGATCAAAGTCGAACAGGCCAGTGTCGAGGATGCGCGCCAGCGGCACCTGGCCCATGACCATCGGCACAATTTGCGCCCGGGCGTTGAGGCTGCGCAGGATGGCGATGAGTTCCTCGCGCTGGTCCTGACCGATCAGGTCGATCTTGCTCAGCAACAGTACATCGGCGAACTCTACCTGCTCGATGAGCAGGTCGCTGATCGAACGCTCGTCGTCTTCACCCAGGCTCTCACCGTGGTTGGCCAGCGCTTCGGCGGCCTGGTAGTCACGCAGGAAGTTCAGGCCATCGACCACGGTGACCATGGTGTCGAGCCGCGCCATATCGGACAGGCTGCGGCCCTGCTCGTCGCGGAAGGTGAAGGTCTCGGCCACCGGCAGCGGCTCGGAAATACCCGTGGACTCGATCAGCAGGTAATCGAAACGCCCCTCGTGCGCCAGCCGTGCCACTTCCTCGAGCAGGTCTTCGCGCAGGGTGCAGCAGATGCAGCCATTGCTCATCTCCACCAGCTTTTCTTCGGCGCGGTTGAGGGTGACGTCGCGCTGCACCTCACTGGCATCGATGTTGATTTCACTCATGTCGTTGACGATGACCGCGACCCGCAAGTCGTCGCGGTTACGCAGCACATGGTTGAGCAAGGTGCTCTTGCCGGCCCCGAGGAAGCCGGACAGCACGGTGACAGGAAGACGATTGGACATTGGCGAAACCTCGACAGGCAGACGCATTCGAAACGATGCATTGCACAATGTTATAAAGTAACAATACAATTTCGCCAAGCCACATTCGTCGCGAGCGTATCCTCAGATGGAAACTATCCAGGCACGAGCCGCCCTTTTACTGATGCTCGTGTCCCCGTTACCTGCATGGGCAATGGCACCTGCAAACGGCATGGCGTTGTGCACCCGAAGCGCCACGCTACTGGCGTGCCAGGGTGCCAATGGCAGCTACTACAGCGTGCGTACCGAAGGTCAGCATTTCTACCTCCGCGGCTTCGACAGCGAGACCCGTCGGCTCTGGTCACAAACCAACAGCCGCTACGGCATGTTCACGCTGTTCACCGGGTTGGCCAGTGATGGCGAAGCCTGGTTCGGTTACAGCCGACGGGTGGGCTGGACTACCTTGAACCGCGTCTCCAGCTCGAGCGGTCAACGTTTCAACCTGCATTGCAGCCTGATCGGCGGTTGCCGCTGACACTCCTTTACCACGCCTCTTCATGACCGGTGCTTCAGATGACCAGCCTTACGCTTCCCGACATCGCCATCCAGCCACAAGACCAGGCCACCCCGCTCGAATGGGTGGGCATGTGCGGTATCGCCTTACCGATCCAGGTCGACGGCCGCAGGGTAATCGCCAAAGCCGACGCCGGTGTCAGCCTTGTGGATGGCTCCTCGCGTGGCATTCACATGTCGCGCCTGTATCTCGCACTCGAATCCATCGAGAAGCAGCCTGCGACAGCGCTGAGCCTGCGCCGTCTTTTGGCTGACTTTCTTGCCAGTCATGAAGGGCTTTCGGATGCGGCCTATCTGCGCCTGACGTTCGACCATTCGCTGAAAAGGCCAGCCCTGGTAAGCCCGCTGTCAGGCTGGAAAAGCTACGCGGTCAGTGTCGATGCCAGGATAGAAAACGAAATGTTCCACGTGGAACTATCGGTTAACGTCCCTTACTCGTCGACCTGCCCATGCTCGGCAGCGCTCGCCAGGCAGTTGATTCAACAGCAGTTCGAGGCCGATTTTGCTGGGCAGCAACCGAACCGCGACACAGTGCTGGAATGGCTCGGCAGCAGCCAAGGCATCGTGGCGACACCTCATAGCCAACGCAGTCAGGCCAAGGTCAAGGTACGCCTGCGCAACAACCAGCCTTCGCTGCCGATAACTGCATTGATCGACCAAGTCGAAGCCAGCCTCGGCACGGCGGTGCAGACGGCAGTGAAACGCGCGGACGAACAGGCCTTCGCCTTGGCCAATGGCCAGAACCTGATGTTCTGCGAAGACGCAGCGCGACGGGTGCACCATGCCCTCAGGCAACAGGCCTGGGCCACAGGCTTCCAGGTGCGCGTGGAACACGCAGAAAGCCTGCATGCCCACGACGCGGTGGCGGTCAGCCGCTGGCAGTGGTGAAGTGGGTCAAGTCCGCGGCTTGACCGTGCCACAGTCATTACCCAACCACACGGCCCGGGTGTTCATGCTGCCCTGCTGCTGAACCCCGGAAGCGTTGAACGTACCACTGACCTGGGTGGTGAATTCCTTGTCGCTAAGGAAGGTGGCCTGCCCGCTGCCCTGCGCCTTGGGGCAGCTGAACTGAAATTTCCACACATTGCCGGTGCGGTCGGTGATCTTCTGGGTGCAGCCCGATTGCGGGTCTTGCAGTGGAATGTCATTGGTCGCGACCTGCTCGGGGGTCAGGCACGAGCGCACGCCCTTGCCGCCCACGGTGACACCCTGCTTGGCCAGCGTGCCTTCCAGCATCGCACGCTGCTCGGGCGGTAGGTTCTTCAACTGGCCCAGCATGAACTCCATGTCCGGTAACGGCTTTCCATCGACCTGCATGTTGCTGGTGGTCAGCTCCCACAAGCCAGGTTGCAGCATCTGCGCGTGCACCAGTGGGCTGCTCAGGCCAAAGGACAATGCCAACAATGGTGCCAACAAGGGCAGACGATTCTTCATGGATGAACGCTCCTCGAAATAAACCGGCCAAGCGGCCGGGCTGAGTCTTAGACGCCAATACTGCAGGTGGGTTGCAAGCCGAGACGGGAACGTGTTCTGTTATCCACAGTGTATTCGCCAAGCAGGATGCGTATGGATTATCACAGCCCTTATTTCTTTGGTTATCTACTCGGCTTGGTGCACCTGCTGGGCATCGCGGCAGCCCTGCACGCGTTGTTCACCGTGCGTACCGCCCAAGGGGCTATCGCCTGGGCGATGTCGCTGTTCTTCATCCCCTACCTCACGCTCATTCCCTACCTGGTGTTCGGCGCCCGTTCATTCTCCGCCTACATCCAGGCCAGGCGTCAGGCCAACCAGGAAATGCACGTGGCCATGGCCAACCTCAACTGGCGGCCCTGGGTCGAGGAAGCACTCGCCGCCCGCGAGTCCGCCAGCTATGCCGCCCTGCGCGCGATGCCCAAGCTGGGGCCGATGCCGTGCCTGGCCAACAATCGAGTCAAATTGCTGGTCAATGGCGAAGCCACGTTCGATGCCATCTTCAGCGCCATCGCCGATGCCCGGGAAGTGGTGCTGGTGCAATTCTTCATCATCCACGACGACGCTCTTGGCAAATCACTGCAGCAAATGCTGCTGCGCAAGGCCGCCGAGGGCGTGAAGGTGTATGTGCTGTACGACCGGGTCGGCAGCCATGCCCTTCCCGCGCGCTACACCCAGACGCTGCGCGACGGCGGCGTGCAGGTCCATGCCTTCGCTACCCGGCGTGGCTGGTTCAACCGCTTTCAGGTCAACTTCCGCAACCACCGCAAGATCGTCGTGGTAGACGGTCTGCTCGGCTTCCTTGGCGGTTTGAACGTGGGCGATGAGTACCTCGGCGGCAACCCGAAACTGTCACCCTGGCGCGATACCCATATTGAAGTCAGCGGGCCAGTCTTGGCCTGCCTGCAGGAATCGTTCGCCGAGGACTGGTACTGGGCAGCGCGCGAGTTGCCGCCGCTGATCCTCGCCGATGACTATCCCGACGATGGCGTACTGTGCCAGGCTCTGGCCAGCGGCCCGGCCGACCCACAGGAAACCTGCTCGCTGTTCTTCCTCGAGGCGATCCATTCCGCGACCCAACGGGTGTGGATCACCAGCCCCTACTTCATCCCCGACGAGGCGGTATTCGCCGCGCTGCGCTTGGCGGTGCTGCGCGGAGTCGATGTGCGGTTGCTGATACCCTCGCGGCCAGACCACAAGATCGTCTATGCGGCCTCCAGCCTGTTCGCCTTCGAAGCGGTGCGCGCCGGCGTGCGCATGTTCCGCTACCAACCGGGGTTCATGCACCAGAAGGTGGTGTTGGTGGATGACGAGGTCAGCGCGGTCGGCAGCGCCAACCTGGATAACCGCTCGTTCCGCCTCAACTTCGAGATGACCTTGCTCACCATCGACCGGACATTCGCCGACCAGGTGGAGGCGATGCTGCTGCAAGACTTCGAGCAGTCCAAGGAGATTACCGCAGAGGACAGCAAGGATACCCATCGGATCCAGCAGTTGGGGATGCGCATTGCGCGGTTGATCTCGCCGATCCTCTGAAGGGGCAAGCCGGCTCCTGCAAAGGAGCCGGCCTGGTACGGTCAGCGGTAGAGGTCTTCGCGGGTCCAGGGCAGGTTGTGGTGGCCATCGGCGAAGGGCTTCACGGCGAGGATCTGGTGCAGGTTGATCCAGCCCTTCTCGAAGGCATAGGCGCAGCCGGCCAGGTACAGGCGCCAGATCCGCAGGGTTTTCTCCGGCACCAGCGCCGCTGCACGATGCAGCTGGTGCTCGAGGTTCTCGCTCCAATGATGCAGGGTCTTGGCGTAATGCAGGCGCAGGCTCTCGACGTCGACCACCTCCAGCCCGGCTTCGCAGATGCAGGCGCTGATCATCGACAGGTGCGGCAGCTCGCCATGGGGGAACACGTAGCGGTCGATGAAATCTCCCGCGCCTCGGCCGACTGGCCGGCCATCGACGTGTTTGGCAGTAATACCGTGGTTCATCACCAGGCCGCCTTCGCGCACCGCACCGAACAGCTTCTGGCAATACAGCGGCAGGTTGGCATGGCCGACGTGCTCGAGCATGCCGACGCTCACCACCTTGTCGAACCGACCATCCTGCGGCAGATCGCGATAATCGAGGATCTGCAGGTCGACCTTGTCGGCCAGCCCTTCGTCCTTGACGCGTTGACGGCCGAGCTTGAGCTGCTCCTTGCTGAGGGTGATGCCGAACACCTGGGCGCCATACTCGCGGGCAGCGAAGCGGGACAGCCCGCCCCAGCCACAACCGACATCCAGCAGGTAGTCGCCGGCCTGCAGGCGCAGCTTGCGGCACAGGTGGTCGAACTTGTCTTGCTGGGCCTGATCCAGGGTATTGTCCGGCTCGCGGAAGTAGGCGCACGAGTAGGCCATGTCCTGGTCGAGCCAGAGCTGGTAGAACTCGTTGGACACATCGTAATGGTAAGAGATGGCCTCTGCGTCGGTGTCCTTGTCGTGGGACTGGCGCGCCGGCAGGGCCTCGTCCTCGTCGGTCAGCAGCGCCTCGCTCAGCTCGTCGCAGACCCGAATGGCTTCACCGATATCACCTTCCAGCTCAATCTTGCCTTCGACGAAGGCGGTACCGAGTTCGTCCATGCTGGGGTGGGACAGCTGAGTGATCAGCTGAGGCTCCTTGATCAGGATGGTCACCTGCGGGCTGGGCCCGAGGTCGAAATGGTTACCGTCCCAGAGTTTCAGGCGCAGCGGCAGATGCAGGCTCTGCAATGCGGGTGGAAGTTGCGCAAGCATGAACGACCCTCCTATCCATTTACGGGCACGACGTATGGCATTTTGAACGCCACGGGAACAGGGTAGTTCATTCGTACGAATTTTCCGGTACTAGCGACTTTGGTCTAGTCCGCCCAGCCGCGCTGTAGAGGGTTTGCGCCCTGCCCTCACCCGCCGGACTTGCTGGCGGCGAGCGCGTTTTCGCCCTACCATGCGTGCGCGCCAACGACCAAACCAGCGGGGCCCCTGGGTGAGCATCAACTTCGACCTGAACGACCTGAAAGCCTTCCGTGCCGTCGTCGAGCAAGGCACCTTTCGCGCTGCCGCCGACACCGTCCGCATCACTCAATCGGCGCTCAGTCGGCGCATCGAAAAACTCGAAACAGCGCTGGGGGTGAAGCTGCTGGAGCGCACCACACGCAAGGTCTCGTTGACCAACGTCGGGCGCGCCTTCCTACCCCAGGTCGAACGCCTGCTCGACGACCTCGACCTGGCCCTGCTCAGCGTCGGCGACGGCGGTGCACTGCGCACCGGCACCCTGACCATCGCCTGCGTGCCCTCTGCAGCCTATTACTTCATGCCTCACGCCATCCGCGCCTTTCACGGGCAGTACCCGAAGGTGCGCATCAACCTGTTCGATGCCTCCGCCAACGAGGTGAGCGCCGCAGTGGCCTCCGGGGAAGCGGACTTCGGCCTGAGCTTCACCGGCAACCTCGCTCCGGAGATCGAATTCAGCACCTTGCTGGAGGAACGCTACGTCATCGCCTGTCGCCGCGATCACCCCCTGGCGCAGCGCGAGGTGGTGAGCTGGGCCGAGGCCTACGAGCACGACTACATTACCCTGGGGAAATCGTCAGGCAACCGCCTGGTGCTGGACCGGGCCCTCGCCGGCATGCAGGTGCCCAAGGAAAGTGTGTGCGAAGCCCGCCACGTGACCACCCTGCTGGGCTTGATCGAAGCCGGGCTGGGCATCGCCGCGGTGCCGTCGATCGCCCTGCCGCTGATGCCCCACCCGATCCTCGCCAGCGTTGCGCTGGTCGAGCCCGAAGTCACTCGCAAGATGGGGCTGCTCAAGCGCCGCGGGCGTACGCTGACACCGGCGGCGCTGGAAATGGAGCGGTTGATCCGGCAATTGCCGGGAGTTCTACCGGGCGACTGAGTCCAGGCCGGTCTCCTGCACCTGCGCTTGCACCTGGGGCGATGCGAGGTAGTCGAGCAGTCGCTTGGCCTCGGCCGGATGTTCGGCGCTTGTCGGGATACCGGCCGCGAAACGGGTCACCGATTGCAGGCTTTCCGGAATCTTGCCGACATAGGTAACGCCCGCTACCGGCAGCAGTTCGGCCACCTGCTGGAAACCGAGCTGGTAGCTGCCCTTGGCCACTTGCGAAGCGACCGGAATGCGCTCGACCATCGTGCTCTTGCCAGCGAGTTGCTCGGCGATACCCAGCTTCTTGAACAACTCTTTTTCGATGTAGACGCCGCTGGCGCTGTCGGAATAAGCCACCGATTGGGCCGCCAGCAAGGTGCGCTTCAAGTCATCCGGGGTGCCGATGGCAGGCTTGGCCTGCCCTGCCTTGACTACCATGCCGATGCGCGAGTCGGCCAGTTCCACCCGCGACACCGGGTCGACCTTGCCCTGCTGGATGAGCGTGTCCAGGGCATAGCCGACCATGATCACCACATCGGCATGCTCGCCACGCGCCAGCCGGTTGGGGATCGCCTCGGGCGCCTTGCCCATGGAGGGGCCGAGCACGGTGACCAGGGTATCGCCACTCTGCTGGGCGTACTGTGGCCCGAGCCGCTGGTAGGCAGCGGTGAAGCCGCCCGAGGTCATCACGGTCAGTTCTGCAGCCTGGGCAAGGCCACTACCGGCGACCAGGGCAGCGGCGAACAATCCCTTGAAGAAGCGATTCATGCCGCCACCGCTGCGCGGTTGGCCAGGCGGCGGTACAGCATCCAGGTGGCGACGAACGCACAGAGCGCGGCGAACATCATCCAGTAGGCCGGTGCTGCCTTGTCGCCGGTGGCGTGGATCATCCAGGTGGAAATCGCCGGAGTGAACCCACCGAAGATCGCGGTCGCCAGGCTGTAGGCCAGCGAGAAACCGGCAACCCGGACTTCCACCGGCATGATTTCGGTCAGCGCCGGAATCATCGCGCCGTTGTACAGGCCGTAGAGGAACGAGAACCACAGCAGCACCTCGAGCATGTGGCCGAAGCTTGGGGCCTGGGCCAGGAACGACAACGCCGGATACGCGCTGAGCATGGTCAGCAGCGACATGGCGCTGAGCAGCGGCTTGCGCCCGAAGCGGTCGCTGAGGGCGCCGCCGATGGGCAGCCAGATGAAGTTGGACACAGCGACCAGCAGGGTCACGATCAGCGCATCGCTGGTGCTCAGTTGCAGCACGGTCTTGCCGAAGGTCGGGGCGTACACGGTGATCATGTAGAAGGCGGTGGTGGTCATCGCCACCATCAGCATGCCCAGCAGCACCACGCGAGCGTTGGCGAACAACGTGGCAAGTACGGCCTTCATGGTCGGCCGATGCTTGCGGGCGGTGAACTCCTCGGTTTCCTGCAGGTTGCGGCGCAGCAGGAAGATCATCGGGATGATCAGGCAGCCCATGGCGAACGGCACGCGCCAGCCCCATTGGGCGATCTCGCTGGCCGACAGCCATTGGTTGAGGGCAAAGCCCAGAGCAGCGGCGACGACGATCGCCACCTGCTGGCTGGCCGACTGCCAACTGGCGTAGAAACCTTTGTGCCCTGGCGTGGCCATCTCAGCCAGGTACACCGACACGCCACCGAGCTCGGCGCCAGCAGAGAAGCCTTGCAGCAAGCGCCCCAGCAAGACCAGCGCTGGCGCCCACAGCCCAATGCTGGCATAGCCCGGCACCAGCACGATGAGCAAGGTGCCGCTGGCCATGATCGCCAGGGTGACGATGAGACCTTTGCGGCGGCCGACGTCATCGATGTAGGCGCCCAGGATCACGGCACCGAGCGGGCGCATGAGGAAGCCTGCGCCGAATGCGGCGAAGGTCATCATCAAAGAGGCGAATTCGTTGGAGGCCGGGAAGAACGCGGCGGCGATGTGGGTGGCGTAGAAGCCGAACAGGAAGAAGTCGAACTGTTCGAGGAAGTTTCCGGACGTGACGCGAAAGACCATGCCGGCCTTGGATTTACCCGCGGCCGAATGTGATGGCAGGCTCATGGTGGATCTCCAGCTTTTTTTAAAATTTGTAAGTGCTTGTTGCCGGAATGATCGGGGAAACTGGGGCTGAGGATAATCGCTGAATTCTCATCGTTTGATGCGTGGATGCGATCAATCGGCTAGATGAAGTCGCTACTAAAACGATACATCAGGAGTGAATTATCTGATTTTCATCACCTGTACGCCCGCGCAATGCTAGGTCGTGTTTATAGGAAATGCCGATTCTGTTTCAGATCAATCCCATTTCTTGTAGTCCATTTCCGATTCATACTCCTGAGCCTGCCAAACCATTGCGACTGTCTGGATAGGGGCCTAGTCTCGGTCCGTCGCTAGCAAAAACAGCGACCGGCTTTGACAGGCCGACCAATCTAGTAACCGTCGCAGCGCTCAATGGCAGCTGTGCATGGGGCACGCTCGCGTGCGCCGGGTTTCCTGGATTGCCGGTCTGTCAACCCATGTATAGCTGCCTCCATTCGTTTGACAGCGGTGCAGGTAGCTCCATTTTCTCCAGGAGCTAACATGCGCAAGACAGTCCCCGACCCACCGACCACTTCCCTCGAGTCCTCCGTCGCCTTGCAAGACACGCTTGTGCAAGCTTCGGAGCACGTCATATGTGCAATCTCGGTCGCCAGCCAATGCGTGACGCTCAATCCTGTCAGCCATAGCTCGAAGATCATGCGTGCCGTGATTCATGAGATGGCAGCCGTACGGACGTTATTGGACGACGCGGCGGTTCAGGCAAAGATGCGTGAGCATCTGCCAGACGAGCCGCGCACCGTTCATTAGTCGTGAACTGCCTGGGCGGGCCTCTTCGCGGGTAAACCCGCTCCTACAGCGTCATACGGCTGTAGGAGCGGGTTTACCCGCGAAGAGGCCCGCCCAGGCAGTGGGGATTTCAGGGAGACCGAGCATGAGCAACGACGCCGTAACCCCAGGCGAAACCCGCTTCTACCAAGGCGAAGGCCAAACCCAACCGCTGTTTCGCATAGAGCCCGGCATCAACTGCCAGTTCGCCCGCGAGCAGGCCTCGGAATTGATGGGTTATGCACAGGATCTGGTCCTGGATGGCCTCATGGGGCGTAAACACAACATGATCTGGGCCGCTCACTACCTCAACGCCCTGGCCAAGGCACTGCTGGACGACGCCGAGCTCGGCCTGGCTAAAGCCAAGGCCCTTTGACCCAAAAAGCCCTGCGGGCCATGACCTGCAGGGCTTTTACATGCGCTGCGGAAAATCGCCCTCGGCGCCTTGCTTGATACTCATGGTCACTCCTTGTGATTGTGGCTGATCGAATCATTCGACTGGATGCATGGGGCTCCCCATCCAGCCAGTGCTTGAATACAAAATCGGCGTTTTGGATCGACAGACCAGCAGTGTCAGTCAAAAGTGGCATCGCTTGCCCTGGCATCTTTGACTTGCTGACCTCGCGTCTTCTCTAGTTGCTCAAGCGACTGCAGTGAGCATGTCTGCTCCTTGTAGCTATAACCGTGCTCTACGGGTCGAGCGACCACTACCCCACCTCTAGGCAACAGCGACAGGCGTGTACCAACAGGTAACCCAGTCATCGCGCAATCCTCAGGCCCGAGGTGAAAGGACGCATACACCAATGACTCATGCGAAATCCAACGTAACTTGCTGTTGACCACTTCTGAAAACGCCAGAAGAATCACGGCGGTATAGATCACCCCCATCACGCACGATACATGCAGCCATTGGCGCCGTCGCCATGCTGAGTTGGGTACGAAGAGATTCCAACAAATAGCGGTGGCGCGATTACGCCTCATCGGCTGCCTGAAAGTCGGCGCCGTCATACCGAACACCAAGGCACCAATAAACATCAGCATTGGCAATAGCAAGCTCGTTGCCAGGTACCAGATGTAAACTAAGTAGATGAATGTCAGCGTTTTCTGTGCACCTGGAAACTGCCCTGGATCAATACGCGTCTGCCCGAGGATAAAGGCGTCAGCTTGTGCGTTGGCTACGAGCCCCGCCGCTACCGTCAACAATGCGGCCAGTACCGTTAACCAGCCCTTGTGCCGAGAATAGCGCTCTACCAGCCGTAGCAGGCGTACAGCCAGCACTATTGACCCTAGACTAAGCAATGCAAATAGCCATTTCGCCAATGATTTATCGACTGTGCTGCCCAGCCAGTGAAACATCATCATGACTTGCAAGACAATCGCACACGTCGTGACCAGCGCTGCCAGATATTCGTCGACGCCCCAGTTTTTCACGCTAAAGTTCAGCTTCCAGCGAAAGTGACGGTTCTGAGTTTTGACGAACAGCGGCCGATGAATACTACGATCCAACCAATAGACACCCGCTGCGAACAGCACATAGAGCGCAACATATCCCCACATCAGTCTCGGTTCCCTCACCTGCAAGCACATCGTGCTCTAGTACATGAATGGGTCATCTTAAATCAAAGCTGACTCCGCGCCTGAACGCGATGATAGATTTACATCATCCGCACATTTTCAATGTTTCATCACACCTACCTCAGGCAAAGGGTGATCGCCTTTATCATAAATGCGATTCTGCTTCAGAATATTCCCATTTCCTGTAGTCCATTTCCGATTCATACTCCTGAGCCTGTCAAACCATTGCCACTGTCTGGATCCAGGCCTAGTCTCGGTTCGTCGCAGCCAAAACAGTGACCGGCTTTGACAGGCCGACCCTGTCTCAGACACGTGCAAGCGCTATGGCGGCTGTGCGCGGGGCACCATCGTGTGCGCCGAGTCAATCTGGGATCCTCGGTCTGTCAACCCGCGTTCAGCTGCCACCCTTTTGTTTGACAGCAAGCTTGTGGCAGCCCCACTGATCCCAGAGGTGTATATGCGCAAGACAGTCCCCGAGCCACCGACCACTTCTTCCCTCGAGTCCTCCGTCGCCTTGCAAGACATGCTTGTGCAAGCTTCAGAGCACGTCATATGTGCAATCTCCGTCGCCAGCCAATGCGTCATGCTCAATCCTGTCAGCCATAGCTCGAAGATCATGCGTGCCGTGATTCATGAGATGGCAGCCGTACGGACGTTATTGGACGACGCGGCGGTTCAGGCACAGATGCGTGAGCGTCTGCCAGACGAGCCGCGCACCGTGCATTAGTCGTGAACTGCCTGGGCGGGCCTCTTCGCGGGTAAACCCGCTCCTACAGGGTCATACGGCTGTAGGAGCGGGTTTACCCGCGAAGAGGCCCGCCCAGGTATTGGAGATTCAGGGAGACCGAGCATGAGCAACGACGCCGTAACCCCAGGCGAAACCCGCTTCTACCAAGGCGAAGGCCAAACCCAACCGCTGTTTCGCATAGAGCCCGGCATCAACTGCCAGTTCGCCCGCGAGCAGGCCTCGGAATTGATGGGTTATGCACAGGATCTGGTCCTGGACGGCCTCCTAGAGCGAAAGCACAACATGATCTGGGCCGCGCACTACCTCAACGCCCTGGCCAAGGCACTGCTGGACGACGCCGAGCTCGGCCTGGCTAAAGCCAAGGCCCTTTAACTGAAAAAGCCCCGCAGGTCATGACCTGCGGGGCTTTCATATGATGGCGCTGCGGCAATTCAGCAACTACGCCTCAAATCCAGCGTATCCCCTCAAACGGATTCCAACTCTGCGAACCCTTAACCTTGTGCAGGTAATAGGCATAGTTGGCAGTCAAACCATACATGAGCCCGAACGCAACACTGAGGCTGTTGCCAAACCAATTCGGCATTTCCTGCCCAATGACTTGGAAGACGACGTCAGCGCCAATGGTCACGCCCACGGAGATCGCAATCAATGTGAGGTTTTTCCTCCACAGGCCCAGGACGAAAAAGTAGATCACACCGAAGAACATCGCGATGATGTTGATGTTGATCAAGATCCGCTTGCGCTTGGGCAATGCCTTGAAAGCAGCCTGGAAGCCTGGGCTTTTCGGCCCGCCATGTTGCTCGAAGAACGCGAAACGCTCTCTCCATTTCGGGCTTACGTCGAGAGTCATTACCGGTTGGTTGATACGCATGGTCACTCCTTGTGGTCTTTCTGATCGAATCATTCGACTGGATGTGTTGGGGCCGCTTTGCGGCCCATCGCGGCACGAGGCCGCTCCTACAAAGGCCGGTGTAGGAGCGGCCTCGTGCCGCGAAAGGGCTGCGCAGCAGCCCCGGCATTCTCGTGAACAGCCGTGAATGCGCTACCGCCCTACTCCACCGTCACCGACTTCGCCAGGTTCCGCGGCTGGTCGACATCGGTCCCCTTCAGCACCGCCACGTAGTAAGACAGCAGCTGCAGCGGAATGGTGTACAGGATCGGCGCCAGCGCATCGATGATGTGCGGCACCTTGATCACGTGGGTGCCCTCGCCATTGCTCATGCCCGCCTGCTCGTCGGCGAACACCACCAGCTCGCCACCGCGAGCACGCACTTCCTGCAGGTTGGACTTGAGCTTCTCCAGCAGTTCGTTGTTCGGCGCCACGGTGACCACTGGCATGTCGGCGTCCACCAGCGCCAGCGGGCCGTGCTTCAGCTCGCCGGCCGGGTAGGCTTCGGCGTGGATGTAGGAGATCTCCTTGAGCTTCAGCGCGCCTTCCATCGCCACCGGGTATTGCGCGCCACGGCCGAGGAACAGGGTGTGGTGCTTGTCAGCGAACAGCTCGGCGGTTTTCTCCACAGTGCCGTCCATGGCCAGGGCTTCGCCCAGGCGGGTCGGCAGGCGGCGCAGTTCTTCGACCAGTTCGGCTTCCACGCCGGCGTCGAGGGTCCCACGCACTCGGCCGAGGGCCAGGGTCAGCAACATCAGCGAAACCAGCTGGGTGGTGAAGGCCTTGGTCGAGGCCACGCCGATTTCCGGACCGGCCAGGGTCAGCAGGGTCAGGTCGGATTCACGCACCAGCGAGCTGATGCCGACGTTGCAGATCGCCAGGCTGCCGAGGAAGCCCAGTTCCTTGGCGTTGCGCAGGGCAGCCAGGGTGTCGGCGGTCTCACCAGACTGGGAGATCGAGACGAACAGGGTATCGGGCTGCACCACCACCTTGCGGTAGCGGAACTCGCTGGCCACTTCGACCTGGCACGGAATACCGGCCAGGCTCTCGAGCCAATAACGGGCGACCATGCCCGCGTGGTAGCTGGTGCCGCAAGCGACGATCTGCACGTTTCGCACCTTGGCGAACAGGTCGGCCGCCTGCGGGCCAAAGGCCTGCACCAGCACGTGATCCTTGCCCAGGCGGCCTTCCAGGGTGCGCTGCACCACGGCTGGCTGCTCGTGGATCTCCTTGAGCATGAAGTGGCGGTAGGCGCCCTTGTCGGCGGCTTCGGCGCCTTCGTGGTACTGCACCACCTCACGCTGCACCGGATTGCCGGCCTGGTCCCAGATGCTCACCTGGTCGCGGCGGATCTCGGCGATGTCGCCCTCCTCCAGGTACATGAAGCGGTCGGTGACCTGGCGCAGGGCCAACTGGTCGGAGGCCAGGAAGTTCTCGCCATGGCCCAGGCCGATCACCAGCGGGCTGCCGCTGCGGGCGGCTACCAAGCGGTCCGGTTGCTTCACGCTGATCAGCGCCAGGCCGTAGGCGCCGTGCAGGCGCTTGATCGCGGCCTTGAGCGCGTCGGCCAGGTCGGGAATGCTCTTCAGGGTGTGGTTGATCAGGTGGACGATAACTTCGGTGTCGGTCTGCGAGGCGAACACGTAGCCCAGGCCCCTGAGTTCCTCACGCAGTTCCTCGTGGTTCTCGATGATGCCGTTGTGCACTACCGCCACTTCGTTGCCGGAGAAATGCGGGTGGGCGTTGCCTTCGGTCGGCGCGCCATGGGTGGCCCAGCGAGTGTGGGCGATACCCAACTGGCCGATCAGCGGGTTGGCGGCATTGGCCGCTTCCAGCTCGGCGACCTTGCCGATGCGGCGCAGGCGCTGCAATTCGCCCTGCTGGGTGTAGACGGCCAGGCCGGCGCTGTCATACCCACGGTATTCCAGGCGCTTGAGGCCTTCGATCAGGATGGCTGTGATGTTGCGCTCGGCGACTGCACCGACGATTCCACACATGGTCATTGCTCCTGGCTGATCGCGGCACAGATCAGGTTGATGCCGCGGGCTTGTATCTGTTCGCGTGCCGCTGCGGGCAGGCGCTCGTCTGTAATCAGGGTGCTCACGCTGCCCCAGGGCAGCTCGAGGTTGGGGATCTTGCGCCCGACCTTGTCGGACTCGACCATCACGATCACCTCGCGGGCCACCTCGGCCATCACCCGGCTGAGGCCGAGCAGTTCGTTGAAGGTGGTGGTGCCACGCGCCAGATCGATGCCGTCGGCGCCGATGAAAAGCTGGTCGAAATCGTAGGAGCGTAGTACTTGCTCGGCGACCTGGCCCTGGAACGACTCGGAATGCGGGTCCCAGGTACCGCCGGTCATCAGCAGCACGGGCTCGTGTTCGAGTTCGCTGATGGCACGGGCGACGTTCAACGAGTTGGTCATCACCACCAGGCCAGGCTGGCGACCAAGCTCCGGGATCATCGCGGCAGTGGTGCTGCCGCTGTCGATGATGATCCGGGCATGTTCGCGGATGCGTGCGACGGCTGCGCGGGCGATGGCCTTCTTGTAGGCGGACACCGGCTGGGCGGTTTCGCCGAGCATTTCCTGGGGCACGGGTACCGCGCCACCGTAGCGGCGCAGCAGCAGGCCGTTGGCCTCCAGGGCAGCGAGGTCCTTGCGGATGGTCACTTCCGAGGTTTCGAAACGTTTGGCCAAGGCATCCACGCTGACCTCGCCCTGCTCGCTGAGCAAGGTCAGGATGTTGTGACGACGCTGGGGGGTGTTTCGTTTCGACATGGGCGCTTAAGTTTCGATTCGAAAGATAATGCTTGCAATCAAAACCTAAGATGAGGGATTCGTCAAGTTGTGGATAAGTTATCCACATATACCGCCCCCCTGTAGGAGCGGGTTTACCCGCGAACACGGGCACAGCCCGTGCCAAGCACCGCGGTGTCTGGTTCGCGGGTAAACCCGCTCCTACAGGGGAGTGAGCCTTCAGCTTTTCTTGATCTTCTCTGGACGCTTCCAGCCGTCGATGTTGCGCTGGCGCGCCCGTGCCACAGCCAACTGGCCCGCCTCGACCGTCTGGTTGATGGTGGAACCCGCCGCCGTGGTAGCGCCAGCCTTGATATCCACAGGCGCAACCAACGAGTTGTTGGAGCCGATGAACACGTCTTCCCCCATCACCGTCTTGAACTTGTTGGCGCCATCGTAGTTGCAGGTGATGGTACCGGCACCGATGTTGGTGCGCGCACCGATCTCGGCATCGCCCAGGTAGGTCAGGTGGCCGGCCTTGGCGCCCTCGCCCAAGTGCGCGTTCTTCAATTCGACGAAGTTACCCACATGGGCCTTGGCCTCCAGCACGCTGCCTGGGCGCAAGCGGGCGAACGGGCCGGCATCGCTGCCCTCGCCCATCACCGCGCCATCCAGGTGGCTGTTGGCTTTGACGATCACGCCCTTGCGCAGGGTGCTGTCCTTGATCACGCAGTTGGGGCCGATCTGCACGTCGTCCTCGATGACCACCTTGCCTTCGAGGATCACATTGATGTCGATCAGCACATCACGCCCCACGGTCACTTCACCGCGCACATCGAAGCGCGCCGGGTCGCGCAGGGTCACGCCCTGGGCCATCAGGCGACGGCCTTCGCGCAGCTGGTAGTGACGCTCGAGCTCGGACAGCTGGCGACGGTCGTTGGCGCCCTGAACTTCCATTGGATCATGCGGCTGTTCGGTCGCCACCACCAGACCATCGGCCACGGCCATGGCGATCACGTCAGTCAGGTAGTACTCGCCCTGGGCATTGTCGTTGGACAGACGGCTCATCCAGTCGGCCAGGCGCTTGGCTGGCAGGGCAAGGATGCCGGTGTTGCCTTCCTTGATCGCCTTCTGTGCTTCGCTGGCGTCCTTGTGCTCGACGATGGCAGTCACCTGACCCTGGGCGTCACGCACGATACGGCCGTAACCGGTCGGGTCCTGCAGGGTGACGGTGAGCAGGCCCAGTTGCTGCTCGTTGGCCTTGGCCAACAGGCGTTGCAGGGTCTCCACCTCGATCAGCGGCACGTCGCCGTAGAGCACCAGCACGGTGTCGGCGGTGATCGCCGGCAGGGCCTGGGCCACCGCGTGGCCAGTGCCCAGCTGCTTGTCCTGCATGACGAAGTTCAGGTCGTCGGCGGCCAGGCGCTCGCGCACCAGCTCGGCACCATGGCCGATGACCACGTGGATGCCCTGTGGCTGCAGTTGGCGCGCGCTGTGGATAACATGGCCGAGCATGGAATTGCCGGCGACCGGGTGGAGCACCTTGGGCAGCGCCGAACGCATGCGGGTACCTTGGCCGGCGGCGAGAATAACGATATCGAGTGACATTGACTGGCTACCAATCCGGGGCGGTCAGACATGACCGGCTTTTGGGGGAACAGAAAAAGAAAAAGGGTAGCCGATGGCTACCCTTTTTCTCAATCTGCATGAAGCCTGCGGGGTTAGCCGCCGAACTTCTTGCGGATCTGCTGGACGGTGCGCAGCTGGGCTGCGGCCTCGGCCAGACGAGCGGATGCGGCACTGTAGTCGAAATCCGCGCCCTTCTCGTTCAGGGCCTTCTCAGCTTCCTTGACGGCATTCTGAGCGGACGCTTCATCCAGGTCGGCTGCACGCTGCACGGTGTCGGCGAGAACCTTGACCATGCTCGGCTGCACTTCCAGGAAGCCACCGGAGATGTAGAACACCTCGCGCTCGCCGCCCTGCTTGGTCAGCGTGATCGGACCCGGCTTGAGATTGGTGATCAGCGGCGCGTGGCCTGGAGCGATACCCAGATCGCCCAGGTTGCCGTGCGCTACTACCATCTCGACCAGGCCGGAGAAGATTTCTCCTTCCGCGCTGACGATATCGCAATGGACTGTCATAGCCATCTGCTTGCCTCAACCTGATTAGCGCCCCTTGCGGGGCGCCGGGATTACAGTTTCTTGGCTTTCTCGATCGCTTCGTCGATGCTGCCGACCATGTAGAACGCTTGTTCTGGCAGGTGGTCGTAGTCACCTTTGAGGATGCCGCTGAAGCCAGCGATGGTGTCTTTCAGGGAAACGTACTTGCCTGGCGAACCGGTGAAAACTTCGGCCACGAAGAACGGCTGCGACAGGAAGCGCTGGATCTTACGAGCGCGGGCTACCAGTTGCTTGTCGCTTTCGGACAGTTCGTCCATACCCAGGATCGCGATGATGTCCTTCAGCTCTTTGTAGCGCTGCAGAACATACTGAACGCCACGAGCGGTGTCGTAGTGCTCGTTGCCGATCACGTTCGGGTCCAGCTGGCGCGAAGTCGAGTCCAGTGGGTCGACCGCTGGGTAGATACCCAGGGAGGCGATGTCACGGGACAGAACGACGGTGGCGTCCAAGTGGGCGAAGGTGGTCGCTGGCGACGGGTCGGTCAAGTCGTCCGCAGGTACGTATACGGCCTGGACGGAGGTGATCGAACCTTCCTTGGTGGAGGTGATGCGCTCTTGCAGAACGCCCATCTCTTCAGCCAGGGTCGGCTGGTAACCTACTGCCGAAGGCATACGGCCCAGCAGTGCGGATACTTCGGTACCGGCCAGGGTGTAACGATAGATGTTGTCGACGAACAGCAGAACGTCGTTACCTTCGTCACGGAACTTCTCAGCCATGGTCAGGCCGGTCAGCGCTACGCGCAGACGGTTTCCTGGTGGCTCGTTCATCTGACCGTAGACCAGCGCTACCTTGTCGAGAACGTTGGAATCCTTCATCTCGTGGTAGAAGTCGTTACCCTCACGAGTACGCTCACCCACACCCGCGAACACGGAGTAACCGCTGTGTTCCATGGCGATGTTACGGATCAGTTCCATCATGTTTACGGTCTTGCCTACACCGGCACCACCGAACAGACCCACCTTACCACCTTTGGCGAACGGGCAAACCAGGTCGATAACCTTGATGCCGGTTTCCAGCAGGTCGTTGCCGCCTGCCTGGTCAGCGAACGAAGGCGCTGGCTGGTGGATACCGCGACGCTCTTCTTCGCCGATCGGGCCGGCTTCGTCGATCGGGTTGCCCAGTACGTCCATGATACGGCCCAGAGTGGCCTTACCAACAGGAACGGAAATGGCAGCGCCGGTGTCGACGACATCCAGACCGCGCTTCAGGCCTTCGGTCGAGCCCATCGCAATGGTACGAACCACGCCGTCGCCCAGCTGCTGCTGAACTTCGAGGGTGGTTTCCGCGCCTTGTACTTTCAGCGCGTTGTAAACACTCGGCACGACGTCACGTGGGAATTCCACGTCGATGACGGCGCCGATGATTTGAACGATACGTCCGCTACTCATAGCTGGATCCTCTGAATTTTTGAACCGTTAAACCGCGGCAGCGCCGCCGACGATTTCCGAGATCTCCTGGGTGATCGCAGCCTGACGCGCCTTGTTGTAGATCAATTGCAGCTCTTTGATCAAATCACCGGCGTTGTCTGTGGCGTTCTTCATGGCGATCATCCGGGCCGCTTGTTCAGCAGCGTTGTTCTCGACCACCGCCTGGTACACCTGCGACTCCACGTAACGCACCATCAAGCCGTCCAGCAGCTCTTTTGCGTCGGGTTCGTACAGGTAGTCCCAGTGATGCTTGAGATCCTGATCCGGGGTTGCCACCAACGGTACCAATTGCTCGACCGTCGGTTTCTGGGTCATGGTGTTGATGAACTTGTTCGAAACCACCGAAAGGCGATCGATACGGCCGTCCAGGTAGGCGTCCAGCATCACCTTGACGGAGCCGATCAGATCGTTGATCGATGGCTCTTCGCCCAAGTGGCTGATCGCGGCTACGACGTTGCCGCCAAAGATGCGGAAGAAAGTCGCACCCTTGCTGCCGATCACGCACAGGTCGATTTCAACGCCCTGTTCGCGGTTTTCGTTCATGTCCTTGACCAGGGCCTTGAACAGGTTGGTGTTCAAGCCACCGCACAGACCACGGTCACTGCTCACCACGATATAACCGGCGCGCTTCACAGGGCGCTCGATCATGAACGGGTGGCGGTATTCCGGGTTGGCGTTGGCCAGATGACCGATTACCTGGCGGATACGCTCCGCGTAAGGACGGCTAGCAGCCATGCGCATTTGTGCCTTGCGCATTTTGCTGACCGCCACTTTCTCCATGGCGCTGGTAATTTTTTGCGTGCTTTTGATGCTCGCAATCTTACTGCGAATCTCTTTTGCGCCTGCCATGTATCACCTATCAGGTTAGCAAGCGGGGGCCAGAGCCCCCGCTGCGGCTTACCAGGTCTGGGTGGCCTTGAACTTCTCGAGACCGGCTTTCAGGCCAGCGTCGATTTCGTCGTTGAAGTCACCCTTCACGTTGATCTTCGCCATCAGTTCGGCGTGATCACGGTTGAAGTAGGCGATCAGTGCTTGCTCGAAGCTACCGACCTTGGCGACTTCCACGTCAGTCAGGAAACCACGCTCAGCGGCGTACAGCGACAGGGCCATGTCCGCGATGGACATCGGCGCGTACTGCTTCTGCTTCATCAGCTCGGTTACGCGCTGACCATGCTCCAGCTGCTTGCGGGTCGCTTCGTCCAGATCGGACGCGAACTGGGCGAATGCAGCCAGTTCACGATACTGAGCCAGAGCGGTACGAATACCACCGGACAGCTTCTTGATGATCTTGGTCTGAGCGGCACCACCTACGCGGGATACCGAAACACCGGCGTTCACTGCAGGGCGGATGCCCGAGTTGAACATGGCCGATTCCAGGAAGATCTGACCGTCGGTGATGGAAATCACGTTGGTCGGAACGAACGCGGAAACGTCGCCAGCCTGGGTTTCGATGATCGGCAGGGCGGTCAGGGAACCGGTCTTGCCAGTGACTGCGCCGTTGGTGAACTTCTCGACGTACTCTTCCGAAACGCGCGATGCACGCTCCAGCAGACGGGAGTGGAGATAGAACACGTCGCCTGGGTACGCTTCACGTCCTGGTGGACGGCGCAGCAGCAGGGAGATCTGACGGTAGGCAACAGCCTGCTTGGACAGGTCATCGTAGACGATCAGGGCGTCTTCACCGCGGTCACGGAAGAACTCGCCCATGGTGCAGCCGGCGTATGGCGCCAGGAACTGCAGTGCGGCGGATTCCGAAGCACTGGCAACGACCACGATGGTGTTGGCCAGGGCGCCGGTTTCTTCCAGCTTGCGAACGATGTTGGCAACGGTGGAGCGCTTCTGGCCGACTGCAACATAAACACAGAAAATACCGGAGTCTTTCTGGTTGATGATGGCGTCGATGGCCATGGCGGTCTTGCCGATCTGACGGTCACCGATGATCAGCTCGCGCTGGCCACGGCCGACAGGGATCATGGCGTCGACGGACTTGTAGCCAGTCTGTACAGGCTGGTCTACCGACTTACGCCAGATCACGCCTGGAGCCACTTTCTCGACCGCGTCGGTCTGGGTGTTGCCCAGTGGACCTTTGCCGTCGATCGGGTTACCCAGTGCGTCGACGACGCGACCCAGCAGTTCCTTACCAACCGGAACTTCCAGGATGCGGCCGGTGCACTTGGCGCTCATGCCTTCGGCGAGGGTGTCATAGGCACCCAGGATCACTGCACCTACGGAGTCTTGCTCCAGGTTCAGGGCCATGCCGTAGACGCTGCCAGGGAACTCGATCATTTCGCCGTACATGACGTCGGCCAGACCGTGGATCCGCACGATACCGTCGGATACCGAAACGACGGTACCTTCGTTACGGGCTTGGGAGCTCACATCGAGGTTGTCGATGCGGCCCTTGATGATTTCACTAATTTCGGAAGGATTGAGTTGCTGCATTGCTCTGCTGCCCCTTCAAACTCAAGATTTCAATGCTTCGGCCAGTTTCGCGATCTTGCCGCGAACAGAGCCATCGATTACCAGGTCACCAGCGCGGATGACGACGCCGCCAATCAGGCTGGCATCCTCCGACGCGTGCAGGCGCACTTCCTGGCCTAACCGTGCACTGAGAACCTTGGCGAGTTTGTCTTGCTGTTCTTGGTTCAACGCGAAGGCACTGGTGACTTCCACGTCCACGGATTTCTCTTGTTCGGCCTTGTACAGGTCGAACAGGGCGGCAATCTCCGGCAGGAGCAGGAGACGGTCGTTTTCCGCGGCAACATGAATGAAATTCTGTGCCTGTGCATTGAACTTGTCACCGCACACGTCAATGAACGTGGCGGCCTTTTCTGCGCTCGTCAGTCGCGGGGCCTTGAGCAGGCGCTGCATGGTGTCGTCTTGCGACACCGCAGCAGCCAGGCCGAGCATGGCTGACCAATTGGCCAGTTGCTGATGGGCCTGGGCATGCTCAAAGGCAGCCTTAGCGTAAGGTCGGGCCAACGTGGTCAGTTCTGCCATGATCGCCCTCGCTTAAATTTCAGCGGCCAGTTTGTTAACCAGCTCCGCATGCGCGTTTTGATCGATTGTGGCGCCAAGGATCTTTTCAGCACCGTCAACGGCCAGGGCACCCACTTGGGTACGCAGGGCGTCTTTAGCGCTGTTCAGTTCCTGTTCGATCTCGGCCAGAGCCTGAGCCTTCACACGGTCAGCTTCGACGCGGGCCTGATCACGGGCTTCCTCGACAAGCTGAGCAGCGCGTTTCTTGCTTTGCTCAATGATTTCGGCTGCCTGTGCTTTAGCTTCACGCAGTTGCTGACCCACTTTCTCTTGGGCCAGCTCCAGGTCGCGAGCTGCGCGGTTGGCAGCGTCCAAGCCGTCGGCAATCTTCTTTTGGCGCTCTTGCAGAGCAGTGATGACCGGAGGCCATACGTACTTCATGCAGAAGAGTACAAAAATCAGGAAGGCAACGGATTGGCCAATCAGGGTTGCATTAATGTTCACGCCAACACCTCGCTCGGTCTTAATTCATCACAGCCATCAACTCGTGGTTACGAGTGATTAGCCGGCGATCTGACCAACGAACGGATTCGCGAAGGTGAAGAACAGAGCGATACCAACACCGATCATGGTTACGGCGTCGAGCAGACCGGCAACGATGAACATTTTGACCTGCAGCATCGGAACCATTTCTGGCTGACGAGCAGCGCCTTCCAGGAACTTGCCGCCCAGCAGGCCGAAACCAATGGCGGTACCCAGAGCACCCAGGCCGATCAGCAGAGCAACAGCGATAGCGGTCAGACCAACTACAGTTTCCATCTTTCCTCCCGACTTTTACGTCGTATTGGTTAGGTTTTTAGTTTGAAGCGGTAAAACAAATCGTTTGGTACAGCTGCCCTTGCGGACTTTATAAAGCCTTCCCCCCAAACGAGCGGGGAAGGCTATTCAGACACGCCAGGCGGTCTTAATGGTTATCTTCGTGAGCCATCGACAGGTAGACGATGGTAAGCATCATGAAGATGAAAGCTTGCAGGGTGATGATCAGGATGTGGAACACGGCCCACGCCCACTGCAGCACCACACCCAGGCCGCTGAGCCAGAGGATGCCGGCGCCGAACATCACGGCGATCAGGATGAACACCAGCTCGCCGGCGTACATGTTGCCGAACAAACGCAGTGCCAGCGAGATCGGCTTGGCGATCAGGGTGACGAATTCCAGCAGGAAGTTCACCGGGATCAGCAGGATCTGCAGGAAGATGTTCTTGCTGCCGAACGGGTGCAGGGTCAGTTCACCGATGAAGCCGCCCAGGCCCTTGACCTTGATGCTGTAGAAGATGATCAGGGCGAATACGCAGAAGGCCATGGCCAGGGTCGCGTTCGGGTCGGTGGTCGACACGGCGCGGAACGGAATGTGCGGATCGCCGGAGATCAGGATGGCCAGCTGCGGAATCCAGTCGACCGGTACCAGGTCGACGGCGTTCATCAGGAACACCCAGACGAAGATGGTCAGTGCCAGTGGGGCGATCACCGGGCTACGGCCGTGGAAGGAATCCTTCACGCTGCCGTTGACGAAGTCCACCAGTACTTCCACGAAGTTCTGCAGACCGCCAGGTTGGCCGGAAGTCGCCTTCTTGGCCGCCATGCGGAAGATGAACAGGAAGATCAGACCCAGCGCGACGGACCAACCCAGGGTGTCCAGGTGGAACGCCCAGAAGCCCATTGCCTTGGCTTCTGCAGCCGAATGGGCGAAGCCCCAGCTGCCGTCTGGTAGTTGACCGTAGGTCAGGTTCTGCAAGTGGTGCTGGATATAGCCCGAAGCGGTTTCTGCTGCCATGGTTGCCTCAAACGCCCTAAGGTCTCGAAAGTCTTTTATTCATCAGCAGGGGCGCGAACCAGCTGACCATAAGGGTCAGCACGAAGACGCCGAATACTGCCAGCGGCGCCAATGGCTTCACTCCTGCAAAGGTCAGTGCGAACAGCACTGCCGTCAAAATCATCTTGCCTGCCTCGCCAGCGTAGAACGACTTGACGATGGCCTGCGCTGCCCGGGCTCCGCTGAAGCGGAATGCCTTCCAGGCGAAATACACATTGGGCAGCCAGGCGATCAGACCTCCGCAGAGCCCTGAGTAACCTTTGACCGCCCCTTGCCACTGCCACAACACCAAGGTTGCCAGCAGAAACACGATGCATTGGGCCAGCAGTACGGGGAAAACCGCCCAGCGATGGAAAGGCAAGCGGTTTGGCGTGCGGATTTCCATCACAACTGCTCCTTCGAAGTCGACCAACAAGTCAGCAATGACTTGGCATAATTTGTGCCGACAAAATGCGCGCAGAGTATAGGGGTGGATTAACCCCTATTCAACTCTTCGGTAGTGATTTCCGACTGCGCGCTACAACGGGAATTGTTTCAGCGGATGTGAGCAAGGACACCTTGCAACTCATCTAGCGAGTTGTAACGGATAACCAACTGGCCTTTGCCCTTGTTCCCGTGACGGATCTGCACGGCAGAGCCCAGGCGCTCTGCGAGCCGCTGTTCAAGGCGTGCGATATCCGGATCAGGTTTGCTCGGTTCGACCGGATCAGGCTTGTCGCTGAGCCACTGACGCACCAGTGCCTCGGTTTGGCGCACGGTGAGGCCGCGTGCGACAACATGACGCGCCCCCTCTTCCTGGCGATCGTCCCCCAGGCCGAGCAAAGCACGCGCGTGGCCCATCTCCAGATCGCCGTGGGCGAGCATGGTCTTGATCGCCTCCGGCAGGGAGATCAGGCGCAGCAGGTTGGCCACGGTGACCCGCGACTTGCCCACGGCATCGGCGACCTGTTGCTGGGTCAGCTCGAATTCCTGCTGCAAGCGCTGCAGGGCCAGGGCCTCTTCCAGCGGGTTGAGGTCCTCACGCTGGATGTTCTCGATCAGCGCCATGGCGATGGCTGCTTCGTCAGGCACTTCGCGGACCATGGCCGGGACGGTATCCAGGCCGGCATGCTGGGTGGCGCGCCAGCGGCGCTCACCGGCAATGATTTCGTAGCGGTTGTCACCAATCGGGCGAACCACGATCGGCTGCATCACGCCATGGGTGCGAATCGAGTGCGCCAGTTCTTCCAGCGCCTGCGGGTCCATGTCGCGGCGCGGCTGGTACTTGCCGCGCTGGATCAGCTCGACTGGCAGGTGTTGCAGTTCTTTCTGGTCGATCTTGACAGCCTGCTCTTCGAGCGCGCTGACGGAAGGACCACTGAGCAGTGCATCCAACCCACGTCCGAGTCCCCGTTTCTTAACGGCCATGCGGATTCCTTAAGTTGTTAGTGCAGTGCGTGACTGACGGCGTTGCCGGCGGACCATTTCCCCGGCCAGGGCCAGGTAGGCCAGCGCGCCGCGCGATTGCTTGTCGTAGGCCAGGGCCGGCATGCCGAAGCTCGGCGCCTCGGCCAGGCGGATGTTGCGCGGGATGACCGTGTCGTACAACTGCTCGCCGAAATGTTCCTTGAGCTGGGCCGAAACGTCGTTGTTCAGGCTCAAGCGCGGATCGTACATGGTCCGCAACAGGCCTTCGATTTTCAGCTCAGGGTTCAGACGGGCGGCAATCCGCTTGATGTTATCCACAAGGTCGCTGAGACCTTCCAGTGCGTAGTATTCGCACTGCATGGGGATGATCACGCCGTCGGAGGCGACCAGCGCGTTCAGCGTCAGCATCGATAACGACGGCGGGCAGTCGATCAGGATGAAGTCGTAGTTCTCGCGTATCGGCGCCAGTGCATTGCGCAGGCGGCTCTCCTTGACCTGCATCTCCAGCAGGACCACTTCCGCGGCGGTCAGGTCGCGGTTGGCCGGCAGCAGTTGGTAGCCGCCGTGCTCGGAGTAGTGCATGGCCTGGGCGAGATCGCATTCGCCGATGAGCAGGTCGTACACCGAATGCTCGAGCTCGTGCTTGTCCACACCGCTGCCCATGGTCGCGTTGCCCTGCGGATCGAGGTCGATCAACAGCACACGACGCTTGGTCGCAGCCAGCGATGCAGCGAGATTGATACAGGTGGTGGTCTTGCCCACACCACCTTTCTGGTTCGCGATTGCGAATACCTTAGCCATTGTTGCGTGTGTTCCCAGTCATGCCTTGCGGCGCAGTATCAGCAGATGGCGCTGGCCCTGGCAACCTGGAACGGTCAGGGCCTGCTCGCTTTCCACTGTGAAGTCTGCGGGCAATGCTACCAGTTCGTCGGCAGGATGCAGCCCCTTCATTGCAAGCCATTGCGTCCCGGTGTCGCCCAGATGGCGTGTCCAGCTGGTGAAATTCTCCATGCTGCTGAAGGCACGGGAGATGATGCCGCTGAACGGCTGCGCGGGCTGGAAGGCTTCGACCCGGCTGTGGATAACCGTGAGGTTGTCGAGCTTCAGCTCCATTTTCACTTGGGTCAGGAAGCGCGTTTTCTTACCGTTGGCGTCCAATACCGTCACCTGCTTGTGCGGATGCAGGATGGCCAGCGGGATACCAGGCATGCCGCCGCCGCTGCCGACATCCAGCCAGGAAGCGCGGTCGCTGTGGATAAACGGCATGACGCTGAGGCTGTCGAGCAGATGACGCGAGACCATCTCGTCCGGATCACGCACGGCGGTCAAGTTGTAGGCTTTGTTCCATTTGATCAGCAGGGCCAGGTAACCCAGCAGCTTCTCGTGCTGCTCGGCGCCGAGCTCGACACCGAGCTGGCGCGCACCTGTGGACAACTCTTCGGCGTGTTGCGGGGTGACCAGGGAACTCAAGCGCTTTGCTCCAATTCGCGGCCAGCGCCGCGTTTTTTCAGATGAATCAGCAACAGGGAAATCGCCGCCGGGGTAACGCCCGGAATACGCGAGGCCTGGCCCAGGGTCTCGGGACGGGTCTGGCCGAGCTTGCCCTGGATCTCCTTGGACAGGCCGGAAATCGAGGTGTAGTCGATATCCACAGGCAAACGCGTGTCTTCGCTGGCGCGCAGGCGGGCAATTTCATCCTGCTGGCGGTCGATGTAGCCGGCGTACTTGGTCTTGATCTCGACCTGCTCGGCGACCTGTGGATCGATCACCTCGCCGCCGGTCGCTTCGATCAGCCCGGCATAGTCGATCTCTGGCCGGGCCAGCAGGTTGAGCAGGCTGTACTCGTGGGCCAGCGGCGTGCCGAACTTATCCACAATGGCTTGGCCTTGCTCGGTGTTCGGGCGCACCCAGGTCGACTTCAGGCGTTGCTCTTCACGCTCGATGCCGTCGCGCTTGGCGCAGAACGCGGCCCAGCGTTGGTCGTCGATCAGGCCGAGCTCGCGACCTTTCTCGGTCAGGCGCAGGTCGGCGTTGTCTTCGCGCAGGATCAGCCGGTATTCGGCGCGCGAAGTGAACATGCGGTACGGCTCCTGGGTACCCAGGGTGATCAGGTCGTCGACCAGCACTCCGATGTACGCCTCGTCGCGGCGCGGGCACCAGCTGTCACGGCCCTGCGCACGCAGCGCGGCGTTGGTCCCGGCCAGCAGGCCCTGGGCTCCGGCTTCTTCGTAGCCGGTGGTGCCATTGATCTGGCCAGCGAAGAACAGGCCACCGATGACCTTGGTCTCGAGGCTGTACTTGAGGTCACGCGGGTCGAAGTAGTCGTACTCGATGGCATAGCCCGGGCGCACGATATGGGCGTTTTCCATACCGCGAATCGAGCGCACCAACTCCAACTGCACGTCGAACGGCAACGAAGTGGAAATACCGTTGGGGTACAGCTCGTGGGTGGTCAGGCCCTCCGGCTCGATGAACACCTGGTGGCTTTCCTTGTCGGCGAACCGGTGGATCTTGTCTTCGATCGACGGGCAGTAGCGCGGGCCGACGCCTTCGATCACACCGGAGTACATCGGCGAACGGTCGAGGTTCGAGGCGATGATCTCGTGGGTGCGGGCGTTGGTGTGGGTAATCCAGCAGCTGACCTGGCGCGGGTGCATCTGCGCATTGCCCATGAACGACATGACCGGGATCGGCGTGTCGCCTGGTTGTTCGGTCATTACCGAAAAGTCGACCGAACGACCGTCGATTCGCGGCGGGGTACCGGTTTTCAGGCGACCGACACGCAGCGGCAGTTCACGCATGCGGTGAGCCAGGGCGATCGAAGGTGGATCACCGGCGCGGCCACCGGAATGATTCTGCAGGCCAATGTGGATAAGCCCACCCAGGAAGGTGCCGGTCGTCAGGACCACGGATTCTGCGAAGAACCGCAGGCCCATCTGGGTGACCACGCCCTTGACCTGGTCCTGCTCGACGATCAGATCGTCGCAGGACTGCTGGAATATCCACAGGTTGGGCTGGTTTTCCAGGATCTCGCGCACCACCGCCTTGTAGATGGCGCGGTCGGCCTGCGCACGGGTAGCGCGCACCGCAGGGCCTTTGCGGTTGTTCAGGATGCGGAACTGGATGCCGCTCTTGTCGGTGGCCAACGCCATGGCGCCGCCGAGCGCATCGATCTCCTTGACCAGATGGCTCTTGCCGATGCCACCGATGGCCGGGTTGCAGCTCATGTGACCGAGGGTTTCCACGTTGTGGGTCAACAGCAGGGTTTTCACACCCATGCGTGCAGACGCAAGCGCAGCCTCGGTACCGGCATGGCCGCCGCCGATGACGATCACTTCAAAACGGGAAGGGAAATCCACCACGCACCTCGTGCCTGTTTTGCGAATAGAGAAGATAAGCGGACAAGTATAGGGACTTAACCCCCTGCAAAGGAACCTTCTGCGCAAAATTTGACCAGTCTGTGGATGAGTGGCACATAACAGAAATCAAGAGAGAGAAATTTAAAAAAGCTTTGTTTTTATGTTTATTCTTATGCACGGACCTATCTGTGGATAACGTTCTACATCCCTTTAATCACCTGATGTACAGCGAAATTAAACCCTGTGGCCTAGGCACCTTGAGGGCTATGGATAACGCGGTTTAGCCTGTGGATGAAATGCCTGTTTACCCACAGGCGGGTTTGTCCTCAACAAAAATGCCCTCTTATCAACGGGGCTGAAGGTGACTTTTCCACAGACCTTAGGGACGCGTATCGCCGGCTGTGCATGAAAAATCTTGAATCAATTCCCCGTGCCCTTAGCATCCCGCTTACCGTGCGTTCGAACCCCCGCCCCTACCCACTGATTCACAGGCAAAAAAAAGCCGCCCCCGAAGGAGCGGCTCTCTACCAGCCAACGCTGTGGATTACTTACCGATGCAGAAGCTGGAGAATATCCGCCCCAGCAAGTCATCGGAGCTGAACGCCCCGGTGATTTCTCCCAATGCCTGCTGCGCCTGACGCAAGTCCTCGGCCAGCAATTCACCGGCGCCCGCCAGGGTCAGCTGCGCTCGCCCATGCTCCAGGTGCGAACTTGCCTGGCGCAGGGCATCCAGATGGCGGCGACGGGCGCTGAAACCACTTTCGGCGGTCTGTTCATAACCCATGCAGGCCTTCAGATGATCGCGCAGCAGTTGCAGGCCCTGGTCGTCGCCCTTGGCGCTCAGGGTGATGGTCACATGGCCGTCGTCGCACTGCTCGAGGCCGACCTGTTCGCCACTGAGGTCGGCCTTGTTGCGAATCAGCGTGACCTTGCCGGTATCGGGCCGCTGGTCGAGGAATTCTGGCCACAGGGCGAAAGGATCGTCGGCCTCGGGCGCCGTCGAGTCCACCACCAGCAACACCCGATCGGCCTCGCCAATGGCCTTGAGTGCCCGCTCCACACCGATTTTTTCCACATGATCATCGGTATCGCGCAATCCAGCGGTGTCGACCACATGCAGCGGCATGCCATCGATGTGGATATGTTCGCGCAGGATGTCCCGGGTGGTACCGGCGATATCGGTGACGATGGCCGCCTCGCGCCCGGCCAGCTGGTTCAGCAGGCTAGATTTGCCCGCGTTGGGCCTGCCGGCGATGACCACGGTCATGCCGTCACGCAGCAAGGCGCCCTGACCGGCTTCGCGCTGCACTGTGGACAACTCCTCGCGCACGGCATCGAGCATCGCCAGCACGTGGCCGTCGGCAAGAAAGTCGATTTCTTCCTCGGGGAAGTCGATGGCCGCTTCCACGTAGATACGCAGCGCAATCAAGGCCTCGGTCAGGCTGTGCACACGCTTGGAGAATTCGCCCTGCAGCGAGCGCAAGGCGTTGCGCGCGGCCTGGCTGGAGCTGGCCTCGATCAGGTCGGCGATGGCTTCGGCCTGGGCCAGGTCAAGCTTGTCATTGAGGAACGCCCGCTCGCTGAACTCACCTGGACGCGCCAGCCGGCAGCCAACCTGGACGCAGCGCTGCAGCAGCATGTCCAGGACCACCGGGCCGCCATGCCCCTGCAATTCGAGCACATCCTCGCCGGTGAACGAATTGGGCCCCGGGAAGAACAACGCGATGCCTTCGTCCAGCACCAGCCCCTGCTCGTCGCGAAACGGCCCGTAATGGGCATGGCGTGGCGTCAGGCTACGACCGGTGATCAACTGGCCGGCCTGGCTCGCCAGTGGCCCGGACAGACGGACGATGCCGACCCCGCCGCGGCCCTGGGCGGTAGCGATGGCGGCAATGGTTTCACGCACAGTGTTCATGCTCGAGAGCCTCTACGACAAAACGACAGATAGCAAAAACGCCCCCGAGGGGGCGTTCTTATTCACAGGCTAGCGCAGTAGCCCATCAGGCAGCGGCTTTTTTGCTCGCTGCTTCGATGCTGCGGGTGATGTACCACTGCTGTGCGATCGACAGGCAGTTGTTCACAACCCAGTACAGCACCAGGCCAGCCGGGAACCACAGGAAGAAGAAGGTGAAGATGATCGGCATCATTTTCATCACCTTGGCCTGCATCGGATCTGGCGGAGTCGGGTTCAGGCGCTGCTGGATGAACATGGTCGCGCCCATGATGATCGGCAGGATGAAGAACGGATCCTTGATCGACAGGTCGGTAATCCACAGCATCCAAGGTGCCTGACGCATCTCGACGCTTTCCAGCAGTACCCAGTACAGCGACAGGAAGACCGGCATCTGCACCAGGATCGGCAGGCAGCCGCCCAGCGGGTTGATCTTCTCTTTCTTGTACAGCTCCATCATCGCCTGGGACATCTTCTGGCGATCGTCACCGAAGCGTTCCTTCAGCGCGGCAAGCTTCGGCGCAACGGCACGCATGCGCGCCATCGAACGGTAGCTGGCAGCCGAGAGCGGGAAGAACAGGCCCTTGATCAGCATGGTCAGGACGATGATCGACCAGCCCCAGTTGCCCAGCAGGCTGTGGATATGTTGCAGCAGCCAGAAGATCGGCTGGGCGATGAACCACAGGAAGCCGTAGTCGACGGTCAGTTCCAGGCCTGGGGACAACTCCTTGAGCTTGGACTGGATCTTCGGACCGGCATACAGCATGGCGCTGGTTTCGACCTTGCCGCCAGCTGGAACGCTGATTGCCGGGCCGGTGTAGCCGATGATGTAGTTGCCCTGGCTGTCCTTGCGGGTCTGGACGAGGTTGGCGTCCGACTTCGAAGGTACCCAGGCGGTCACGAAGTAGTGCTGCAGCCAGGCAACCCAGCCGCCGGCGACGCTTTCCTTCACGCTGCCCTTGTCGATGTCTTTCATCGACACTTTCTTGTACGGCTCGGAAGCCGTCCACATGGCAGCGCCCAGGTAAGTCGCGGTGCCGGTGGCAGTGCTCGACGATGGGTCGGAGCTGGCGTCACGCTTGAGCTGGGCAAACATGTTGCCGTTCCAGGCCTGGCCGCTCTGGTTGTCGATCAGGTAGCTGACGTTGAGGTCGTACTCACCGCGCTTGAAGCTGAAGCGCTTGATGTAGTTGACACCGTTCTCGCTGAACTTGAGGTCGACCACCAGTTGGTCCTGGCCGTCGGCCAGCTGGAAGCTGCGTTGCTCGGCAGCGTACAGCGGGCGACCGGAGGAGCGGGCATCCGGACCGTTGGCGCCGGTCAGGCCGCTCTGTGCCAGGTAGACGCGCTCGCCGCCGTTGTCGAACAGCTGGAAAGGGATCTCCGGGTGGTCCTGGCGACGTGGGTACTTCGGCAGGGTCAGTTGGACGATGTCACCACCGACCGGATCGATAGCCAGGTCCAGGACATCGGTCTTGACCCGGATCAGGTCCTTGCTGACCGCGACCGGGGCAATTTCGGCAGGGCTGGATTCTGCATTCGCGCTCGGCACATCGGCGCTGGCGCCGGCGGTACCGGCCGGCACGCCATCGGGCAACGCCGGGGCTTGGGTGCTGGCAGCAGTATTCTGAGTCGGCAGGGCAGCCTGGCCGTAGTCCTGGTTCCACTTGAGGACCATGACGTAGGACACGATTGCCAGGGCGACGATCAGGATCGTGCGTTTAATATCCATGATTACTCGGCTATCGAAGAAGTTCGGGAGGAAGGAGCGGGTGGAACGGGATCGAAACCGCCGTCGTTCCACGGATGACAACGCCCCAGGCGACGAACGGCTAGCCACCCACCACGCAAGAGGCCATGGTTTTCGATGGCTTCATAAGCGTAACAGGAGCAACTGGGGTAGAAACGACAGTGGCTGGCCATCAGGGGACTGATGGCATAACGGTAAAACTGGATCGGAACGAGGGCCAGTTTACGCATTTCGGCTGTCTACCCCTGCGGAATCGGCGTTTGCCGCTGGACTGGGCCGGCTGCGCGCCAGGCGTTTCCAGAGCTTGCCAAAGTGTTGGTGCAATTCCGGGTTTTCTATCTCACCCAATCCCTTGCGCGCGACGATCACGATGTCCAGGCCAGCGAGTATCTGCTGGTTCAGACGAAAGGAATCGCGCATCAAGCGCTTGAGGCGATTGCGTTGAACAGCGAGCTTGACGCTCTTCTTGCCGATCACCAGGCCGAGGCGTGGATGATCGAGGCCGTTCTCGCGTGCAAGGATCAGCAGGTTTTTCCCTGGAACCTTGCCGGTTGGGGAGTCGAAGACCGCTTTGAAATGCCGGGGTGTAAGCAGTCGCTTTTCCCGACTGAAGTCCTGACTCACCACCTGTGCCGAAAAATCAAATGGCCAGACGCTTACGGCCTTTGGCACGACGACGCGACAGAACAGCGCGGCCGTTCTTGGTAGCCATACGGGCACGGAAGCCGTGGGTGCGAGCGCGCTTGATGGTGCTTGGTTGGAAAGTACGTTTCATGGCGTGTTACCTGGGTTTGTCGACTACGGGCCGGAATGGCCCCCTTTTTAAGAGATCGGCGATTCTAGAGAAAGCAAGCCAATAGGTCAATTTCCAACCAACCTTTCCTTACTGGACGGTGTGTCAGGAAGGTGAGCGTAGGCCATGAATGACGTGTTGACCGGAAAGTGCTTGAAGACCACACGCAGATCGACAAAAACTTAAAAAAAGAAGAGACATATAAAAAGCTTTTCTGAAGAACTTATAGATCTTAGGTGGATAACCTTCTGTGGATAACCGCTTACAGCCCTTTATCCATGGGCGGTACAGAATTTTGAAACCTTGTCGGTAACAGGTGCTGCGCTTGTGCTGGAGGTGGGCAGAACCTGTGGATCAAATGGCTGTTTATCCACAGCCGAGTTATCAACAGGCTGGCGACCAAGGTTGTGCATAGCCCTCATGGGCGGTTATCCACAGACCTTATTCACATGGCAGGAGAGACATTTCTGCCGCTAAATGGCTGTTTTGTCGTGACTCCCAGCGTTTGCACATGTGGATAACTGGGCGTCCGACCGGTACAATGGCGGTTTGTTTTTGCCTCATCCGGCTTTCAACTCAGGGGATATCCGTGTCAGTGGAACTTTGGCAGCAGTGCGTGGAGCTTCTGCGCGATGAACTGCCTGCCCAGCAATTCAACACCTGGATCCGTCCGCTACAGGTCGAAGCCGAAGGCGACGAGTTGCGCGTCTATGCGCCTAACCGTTTCGTTCTCGATTGGGTCAATGAAAAGTACCTGGGGCGTTTGCTCGAGCTTTTGGGTGAGCAAGGCAGCGGTATGGCGCCTGCCCTTTCCTTATTGATAGGCAGCCGCCGCAGCTCCGCACCGCGCGCTGCACCCAATGCTCCGGTGAGTGCCGCGGTCGCTGCTACCCTGGCGCAGAACCAGGCCAAGCCGTCCGCACCGGTTGCCATGGCTGCCGAACCTGTTGCCGTGCCCGTCGCCGAGCCGGCAGCGATCAGCGAGGAGGCCGAGCCCTCTTCGCGTGACAGCTTCGACGCCATGGCCGACTCCGCCCCTGCGCCAGCCGCCAGCGGGCGGACCGAGCAGCGGACGGTGCAAGTGGAAGGTGCGCTCAAGCACACCAGCTACCTGAACCGCACCTTCACCTTCGAAACCTTCGTCGAAGGTAAGTCGAACCAGCTGGCACGCGCGGCTGCCTGGCAGGTCGCCGACAACCCCAAGCATGGCTACAACCCGCTGTTCCTTTATGGAGGGGTTGGCCTGGGCAAGACTCACTTGATGCATGCGGTGGGTAACCACCTGTTGAAGAAGAACCCCAACGCCAAGGTGGTCTACCTGCATTCCGAGCGCTTCGTGGCCGACATGGTCAAGGCGCTGCAGCTCAACGCCATTAATGAATTCAAGCGTTTCTACCGTTCGGTGGACGCATTGCTGATCGACGATATCCAGTTCTTCGCGCGCAAGGAGCGTTCCCAGGAGGAGTTTTTCCACACCTTCAACGCCCTGCTCGAAGGTGGCCAGCAGGTGATCCTCACCAGCGACCGCTATCCGAAGGAAATCGAAGGCCTGGAAGAACGTCTGAAATCGCGTTTCGGCTGGGGCCTGACCGTGGCGGTCGAGCCGCCAGAGCTGGAAACCCGCGTGGCGATCCTCATGAAGAAGGCCGACCAGGCCAAGGTCGAACTGCCTCACGACGCCGCGTTCTTCATCGCCCAGCGCATACGTTCCAATGTGCGGGAGCTCGAAGGCGCGCTCAAGCGCGTGATCGCGCACTCGCACTTCATGGGCCGCGACATCACCATCGAGCTGATCCGTGAATCGCTGAAAGACCTGCTGGCACTGCAGGACAAGCTGGTGAGTGTGGATAACATCCAGCGTACGGTGGCCGAGTACTACAAGATCAAGATCGCCGATCTGTTGTCCAAGCGCCGTTCGCGCTCCGTAGCGCGGCCGCGCCAGGTGGCCATGGCACTGTCCAAGGAACTGACCAACCACAGCCTGCCGGAAATTGGCGACATGTTCGGCGGTCGGGATCACACCACGGTGCTGCACGCCTGTCGCAAGATCAACGAATTGAAGGAATCCGACGCGGACATCCGCGAGGACTACAAGAACCTGCTGCGCACGCTGACGACCTGATGGGCGTCGGCGCAGCTTATTGAAGGCAAGGGACTAGACCATGCATTTCACCATTCAACGCGAAGCCCTGTTGAAACCTCTGCAACTGGTCGCCGGTGTCGTCGAGCGCCGTCAGACCTTGCCGGTGCTGTCCAACGTACTGCTGGTCGTGCAAGGCCAGCAGCTGTCGTTGACCGGTACCGACCTGGAAGTCGAGCTGGTTGGCCGGGTACAGCTGGAAGAGCCGGCCGAGCCGGGCGAAATCACTGTCCCGGCGCGCAAGCTGATGGACATCTGCAAGAGCCTGCCCAACGACGTGCTGATCGATATCAAAGTCGATGAGCAGAAGCTGTTGGTCAAGGCTGGCCGTAGCCGCTTCACCCTCTCGACGTTGCCGGCCAACGACTTCCCGACCGTCGAGGAAGGTCCAGGCTCGCTGACCTGCAATCTGGAGCAAAGCAAGCTGCGCCGTCTGATCGAGCGCACCAGCTTCGCCATGGCCCAGCAGGACGTGCGTTACTACCTCAACGGCATGCTGCTGGAGGTGGCCACCGATACCCTGCGCGCTGTTGCTACCGACGGTCACCGGCTCGCGCTGTGCTCGATGCACGCGCAGATCGGCCAAGCCGATCGCCACCAGGTCATCGTGCCGCGCAAGGGTATCCTCGAGCTGGCGCGCCTGCTTACCGATCCTGAAGGCATGGTCAGCATCGTCCTTGGTCAGCACCACATCCGCGCTACCACGGGTGAGTTCACCTTCACCTCCAAGCTGGTGGACGGCAAGTTCCCGGACTACGAACGTGTCCTACCCAAGGGTGGTGACAAGCTGGTGCTGGGCGATCGCCAGGCGCTGCGCGAAGCGTTCAGCCGTACCGCGATCCTGTCCAACGAAAAGTACCGCGGCATTCGCCTGCAACTGGCGGCTGGCCAACTGAAGATCCAGGCCAACAACCCCGAGCAGGAAGAAGCGGAAGAAGAAATCAGCGTCGATTACGATGGCAGCTCGTTGGAGATCGGTTTCAACGTCAGTTACCTGCTGGACGTGCTGGGTGTGATGACTACGGAGCAGGTTCGCCTGATCCTGTCGGATTCCAACAGCAGTGCCCTGTTGCAGGAAGCTGGCAATGACGACTCGTCCTACGTTGTCATGCCGATGCGTCTGTAACCGTAGCAGGCACAATGTCTCTTCGACGTATCATGGTCACCGCGGTGCGCAACCTGCACCCGGTGACACTCTCCCCCTCCCCCCGCATCAATATCCTCTATGGCGCCAACGGCAGCGGCAAGACCAGCGTGCTCGAAGCCGTGCACCTGCTCGGCCTGGCGCGCTCGTTCCGAAGCACCCGCCTGAATCCAGTGATTCAGTACGAACAACCGGCTTGCACGGTGTTCGGCGAAGTGCAGTTGACCGAGGGGGGCACCAGCAACCTGGGGGTGTCGCGTGAGCGACAAGGGGACTTCACCATTCGTATCGACGGCCAGAATGCCCGGAGTGCGGCTCAGCTGGCCGAATTGCTGCCGTTGCAACTGATCAACCCAGACAGTTTCCGCTTGCTGGAAGGTGCCCCAAAAATTCGCCGGCAGTTCCTCGATTGGGGAGTGTTCCACGTGGAACCCCGCTTCATGCCTGCCTGGCAACGTCTGCAGAAGGCGCTGCGGCAGCGGAACTCATGGTTGCGACATGGTACACTTGACCCAGCTTCGCAAGCCGCCTGGGACCGGGAATTGTGCCTGGCCAGCGCGGAAATAGATGAATACCGTCGCAACTACATCAAGGCCTTGAAGCCCGTCTTCGAGCAAACCCTGAGCGAACTGGTCGAACTGGACGGGTTGACCCTTAGCTACTACCGAGGCTGGGACAAGGACCGGGAACTCAACGAAGTACTCGCCTCCTCTCTCCTGCGCGATCAGCAGATGGGCCATACCCAAGCGGGCCCACAGCGTGCTGATCTGCGTCTTCGTCTGGCTGCCAATAACGCCGCCGACATTCTGTCTCGTGGTCAGCAAAAGCTGGTGGTGTGCGCACTGCGCATCGCCCAAGGCCATCTCGTCAGCCAGGCTCGTCGCGGTCACTGTATTTATCTGGTGGATGACTTGCCGTCCGAGTTGGACGACCAGCATCGCCGTGCGCTGTGTCGCTTGCTTGAAGAATTACGCTGCCAGGTGTTCATCACCTGTGTAGATCACGAATTACTGAGGGAAGGCTGGCAGACGGAAACGCCAGTTGCTTTGTTCCACGTGGAACAGGGCCGTATCACCCAGACCCACGACCATCGGGAGTGAAGGCATGAGCGAAAATCAAACGTACGACTCCTCCAGCATCAAGGTGCTGAAAGGTTTGGATGCCGTGCGCAAGCGTCCCGGCATGTACATTGGCGACACCGATGACGGTAGCGGCCTGCACCACATGGTCTTCGAAGTGGTCGACAATTCGATCGACGAAGCCCTTGCCGGGCACTGCGATGACATCACGGTCATCATTCACCCGGACGAATCCATCAGCGTGCGCGACAATGGTCGCGGCATTCCTGTCGACGTGCACAAGGAGGAAGGCGTATCCGCCGCCGAGGTCATCATGACCGTCTTGCACGCCGGGGGTAAGTTCGATGACAACTCCTATAAAGTTTCTGGTGGCCTGCACGGTGTAGGTGTTTCGGTAGTAAACGCCCTGTCGGAGAAGCTCGTCCTGACTGTTCGCCGCAGCGGCAAGATCTGGGAACAGACCTACGTTCATGGTGTGCCTCAGGCACCGATGGCCGTTGTGGGTGACAGCGAAACTACCGGTACCCATATTCACTTCAAGCCTTCGGCTGAAACCTTCAAGAACATTCACTTCAGCTGGGACATCCTGGCCAAGCGTATCCGCGAGTTGTCGTTCCTCAACTCCGGCGTTGGAATCCTGCTGAAAGACGAGCGCTCGGGTAAGGAAGAGTTCTTCAAGTACGAAGGCGGTTTGAAGGCTTTCGTCGAGTACCTGAATACCAACAAGACGCCGGTCAACTCCCAGGTGTTCCACTTCAGCGTGCAGCGCGAAGATGGTGTGGGTGTCGAAATTGCCTTGCAGTGGAACGACAGCTTCAACGAAAACCTGCTGTGCTTCACCAACAACATTCCCCAGCGTGATGGCGGTACCCACCTGGTGGGCTTCCGTTCTTCCCTGACCCGTAGCCTCAACAGCTACATCGAGCAGGAAGGCCTGGCCAAGAAGAACAAGGTCGCCACCACCGGTGACGATGCGCGTGAAGGCCTGACCGCGATCATTTCGGTGAAGGTACCGGATCCGAAGTTCAGCTCGCAGACCAAGGACAAGTTGGTTTCCTCGGAAGTGAAAACTGCCGTGGAACAGGAGATGAACAAGTACTTCGCCGACTTCCTGTTGGAAAACCCCAACGAAGCCAAGGCCGTTGTCGGCAAGATGATCGATGCTGCCCGTGCCCGTGAAGCGGCGCGTAAAGCCCGTGAGATGACCCGCCGCAAAGGTGCGCTGGATATCGCCGGCCTGCCGGGCAAACTGGCGGACTGCCAGGAAAAGGACCCTGCTCTTTCTGAGCTGTACCTGGTGGAGGGTGACTCCGCAGGTGGCTCGGCCAAGCAAGGCCGTAACCGCCGCACCCAGGCGATCCTGCCGCTGAAGGGCAAGATCCTCAACGTCGAGAAAGCACGTTTCGACAAGATGATCTCGTCCCAGGAAGTGGGCACGCTGATCACTGCGCTGGGCTGTGGCATCGGCCGCGAAGAGTACAACATCGACAAGCTGCGTTATCACAACATCATCATCATGACCGATGCTGACGTCGAC
This sequence comes from Pseudomonas sp. S31, assembly GCF_016648105.1. GTDB lineage: Bacteria > Pseudomonadota > Gammaproteobacteria > Pseudomonadales > Pseudomonadaceae > Aquipseudomonas. The sequence continues at coordinate 182,341 of NZ_JACVVE010000002.1, forward strand.
GGTTCGCACATCCGTACCCTGCTGCTGACCTTCTTCTTCCGTCAGCTGCCGGAGCTGGTCGAGCGTGGCTACATCTACATTGCCCAGCCGCCGCTGTACAAGGTGAAGAAAGGCAAGCAGGAGCAGTACATCAAGGACGACGAGGCCATGGAAGAATACATGACCCAGTCGGCTCTCGAAGACGCCAGCCTGCACCTGGACGAAGCGGCGCCAGCCGTTTCCGGCGTTCAGCTGGAAACTCTGGTGAACGAGTTCCGTGCCGTGATGAAGACCCTCAAGCGTCTTTCGCGCCTGTACCCGGAAGACATCACCGAGCACTTCATCTACCTGCCGGAAGTCACCCTGGAGCAACTGGGCGACCACGCTGCCATGCAGGCGTGGATGGTCAAGTTCCAGGAGCGTCTGAGCAACAGCCAGAAGTCGGGCCTGGTCTATCAGACCAGCCTGCGCGAAGACAAGGAACGCAACATCTGGCTGCCGGAAGTGGAAGTCACCTCCCACGGTCTGGCCAGCTACGTCACCTTCAACCGCGACTTCTTCGGCAGCAACGACTACCGCTCGGTCGTCACCCTGGGTGCCAAGCTGTCTACCCTGCTCGGTGAAGGTGCCTATGTCCAACGTGGCGAGCGTCGCAAGGCGATCAGCGAGTTCAAGGAAGCGCTGGACTGGCTGATGAACGAAAGCACCAAGCGCCACACCATCCAGCGATACAAAGGTCTGGGTGAGATGAACCCGGATCAGCTGTGGGAAACCACCATGGACCCGACCGTGCGCCGCATGCTCAAGGTCACCATCGAAGACGCGATCGCTGCCGATCAGATCTTCAACACCTTGATGGGGGATGCGGTCGAACCGCGCCGTGACTTCATCGAAAGCAATGCGTTGTCGGTGTCCAACCTGGACTTCTGATGGCAGCTACGAGGCCCGCGCAAGCGGGCTTTTTTTTTACGTGCGTTCGTCAAGGCGCAGTGACCAAGGCGCTGTGATCGCGATGAAAAACAGCTCTCAGAAAAAAGCCCGCATCAGCGGGCTTTTTCGTGCCGGTCAGTAACCATTGAGAATGCTCATGATCACACCGGTGGTGATGGCGACCAGCACATAGTCACCGTTGATGTGCAGCCAGCGCTGACCATGCGGTGGGGTTGGCAGGTGGCGGGTGCGCCAGTCGGTTACCCAGTAGCGGTCGCCGCGATAGCCTGGATCCACCACATGGCCGCGTTTCCACTGGGAATGCGGGACTGGCATGCCAGGCTGCGGGTGGAAGCCAGGGTCGCGATAGCCCTGGTTGTTGCTTGGCTTGGTGTGTTGCTGGCTACTCTGATGCTGGCCTTGCTGAGGACGATTCTGCTGCTGGCCTTGTTGCGGGCGGTTCTGTTGCTGCCCCTGCTGCGGATGATTCTGTTGCTGACCTTGCTGTGGACGCCCCTGCTGGCCACCGCCCTGGGACGGGCCGGGTTGAGCGAAGCTGGCCAAGGGAGCGCTGATCATCAGCGCGGCGCAGATCACTGTAAGCGTCTTTTTCATCGGGGATGTTCCTCTACTGTGAACGACCGGCAACTGCGTCCGTCGTCTATGCCTGGTGCGATGGTGTAATGAAACCACAGATTAGCGGGGGTTAACCTCAGGATCAGGTAAAGGTCCGGTAAAGGTCTGTAAGGTCGAGCGTCTATTCACGACTCAAGCCCAGGGTTTTCAGGCGCCGATACAGCGTGCGCTCGCTGAGGCCCAGGTGCTGCGCCAGCTCGCTGCGCGAACCCTGGAACCGTTCCAGCGCCTGTGCCAGGTCCCCCAGACTTTTGCTGCCTCGTTGCCGGATCACGCTGGAAAAGGCCTGTTGCCCGATGTCCTCGGGCAGGTGCTCGGGCCGGATCAACCCGTCATCGGCAAACAACCGTGCCCTTTCCAGAATATTGCGTAGCTCGCGGATGTTGCCCGGGAATGCGTGCAGCCCAAGCTGGGCAAGGGCCTGCTCGCCGAGTTGCGCGGGCGGGTGACCCGGCATGCGCTGCAATAGGCTCTCTGCCAGCAGTGGCAGGTCCTCGATTCGCTCGCGCAGGGCCGGCAGGCGGATCGGAAAACCGCTGATGCGGTAGTACAGGTCTTCGCGGAAGGTCCCCTCGGCGACCATCTGTTTGAGCGGCTTGTGGGTGGCCGACACCAGGCGGAAATCCGAATGCACGGTGCGTAGGCTGCCCACGGGGCGGAAGCTGCCCGACTCGATCAGGCGCAGCAACTTGACCTGCATCGCCAGCGGCACCTCGCCGATTTCGTCGAGGAACAGGGTACCGCCATGGGCCGCCTCGGCCAGGCCGATCTTGCGTTGGTGGGCACCGGTAAAGGCGCCCTTTTCGTAGCCGAACAGCTCGCTTTCCAGCAGCGTCTCGGTGAGCCCGGTGCAATCGACCACCACCAGCGGACCATTGGCGCGTGAGCTGCCCAGGTGGATGGCGCGGGCGAACAACTCCTTGCCGGTGCCCGATTCCCCTTGCAGCAATACCGGAATCTGCGCCGGGGCCGCTCGCTGCAGGCTGGCCAGCGCCGCCTTGAAGGCGGGAGCGCGCCCCACCAGGCCTTGCTGCTGGGGTTGGGCCGAGGCCAGGGTGATCGAGGTCAGGCGCTCGACGAAGGCCACCACCCCGCCCTGCTCGTCGAGGATCGGCCGCAGCTCCACGTCCACATGTTCCGGCCCGCGCGGGGTGTGATGAATGTGCAGCACCCGCTCCGGCACCTTGCTATCCCAGGCCTTGCGCATCGGGCAGTGCTCGCCGGCCTGGTCGCAGGGCACGGCGTAGTGGTGCGAGACCCGATGGCACTTTTGCCCCAGCGGAGCCTGGTCGTCCTGGCCGAACTGACGGCGGTAGGCAGCATTGGCGGCGAGGATGTTGTAGTCGGTATCCAGCACGATGGTGGGCAAGGCATCGTGTTCGAGGTAGGAAACCAGGGCGAGGATCTGCGGATGGGAATCAGGCATGACGGCAACCAGTGAATGACCCAGCGAGGTTAACAGGGGCTGCCAAACACTGCCATTGGCTGACAGTCGACTGCCAAAAGCACTGCCACTGTGACCGCCGATGGGCAACGTCGCGCCGCATTCATTGGGAAAAATCCCTGGCATGCATCTTGATAATCCTTCGGTTACTGCCTAGGCCTCTATAAGCCCTGGTGGATAATCTGGAGAACGTGATGATCATCGGCAACAACCTTCACGTGGACGCCTTCTACGACAAGGCGACCTCGACCATCAGCTACCTGGTGCTGGACCGCGAAACCCTGCGCTGCGCCCTGATCGACAGCGTGCTGGACTACGACCCCAAGTCCGGGCGTACCTGCACCGCCTCGGCCGACCGGCTGATCGAGCGCGTGGCCGAACTGAAGGCTACGGTGCAGTGGGTACTGGAAACCCATGTGCATGCCGACCACCTATCGGCGGCGGCCTACCTCAAGGACAAGCTCGGCGGCCATACCGCCATCGGCGCGCGCATCACCCAGGTGCAGAAGGTCTTCGGGGCCCTGTTCAACGCCGAGCCGGGCTTTGCCCGCGACGGCAGCCAGTTCGACGTGCTGCTCGAGGACGAGGAAGGGTTTCGCATCGGCAACCTGCACGCCCGTGCTCTGCATACCCCCGGGCATACCCCGGCGTGCATGAGCTTCGTGGTGGAAGACGGCGGCGAAAAGGCAGTGTTCGTCGGCGACACCTTGTTCATGCCCGACTACGGAACCGCGCGCTGTGACTTCCCCGGTGCCGACGCCCGGACCCTCTACCGGTCGATCCGGCGTCTGCTGGCCTACCCCGACGAGACCCGGCTGTTCATGTGCCACGACTACCTGCCCGGTGGGCGCGAGATGCAGTACGTCACCACCGTGGCCGAGCAGCGTGCCAGCAATGTCCACATCCACCAGGGTGTCGACGAGGACAGCTTCGTAGCGATGCGCGAAGCCCGTGACAAGACCCTCGACATGCCTGTGCTGATCCTGCCTTCGGTCCAGGTGAACATGCGCAGCGGCCAGCTGCCGGAGCCCGAGGCCAACGGTGTCAGCTACCTGAAGATCCCGCTGAACAAGCTCTGAGCACCCTGCCCCTACTTCGAAATCCAGGATTCACTGCCATGCCTGCCTTGCTGTCCCCTTCCCATTCCGACCACCACCAGGTGGTCATCGTCGGTGCCGGCGCTGCCGGTATCGCCACGGCGTCCAGCCTGTTGGCGCGTGACCCGTCGCTGGACATCGCACTGATCGACCCGGCCGATACCCATTACTACCAGCCCGGCTGGACCATGGTCGGTGCCGGTGTGTTCAACGCCCCGGACACTGCCCGCAGCATGGCCTCGGCCATCCCGCGTGGGGTGCGCTGGATCAAGGCGCGGGTCCAGGGCTTCGACCCCGAGGGCCAGGGAGTGCTGCTCGAGGACGGCCGCGCTGTGACTTATGCACAGCTGGTGGTCTGCCCCGGCCTCAAGCTCGATTGGGACGCCATCGATGGGCTGAACGAAACCTTGGGCCGCAACGGCGTCACCTCCAACTACCGTTTCGATCTGGCGCCCTATACCTGGGAGCTGGTGCAGACGCTCAAGCAGGGCCGTGCGCTGTTCACCCAACCGCCGATGCCGATCAAGTGCGCGGGGGCGCCGCAAAAGGCTTTATACCTGTCGTGCGACCACTGGCTGCGTAGCGGCGTCCTAGGTCAGATCCAGCCGTCCTTCTTCAACGCCGGCGCCGTGCTGTTCGGTGTTGCCGACTACGTGCCGGCGCTGATGGCCTATATCGACAAGTACGGCGTCGATCTGAAATACAGCCAGCGCCTGGTCGCGGTAGATGGTCCCAACCAGCGCGCCACCTTCGTGCGTACCCTGCCCGATGGCAGCAGCGAGACGCGAACCGAGTCGTTCGACATGCTCCACGTGGTGCCGCCGCAGGTCGCCCCGGACTTCATCCGCCACAGCCCGCTGGCCGATGCCGGCGGCTGGGTCGATGTCGACCCGCACACCCTGCGCCACCGCCAGTTCGACAATGTCCATGCGCTGGGGGACGTGGCCAATACCAGCAATGCCAAGACCGCTGCCGCCGCGCGCAAGCAGGCGCCGGTGGTGGCCAACAATGTGCTGGTAGCGCTGGGGCGGCGCCAGGCCCTGGCCCAATACGATGGCTATGGTTCGTGCCCGCTCACGGTCGAGCGCGGCAAGATCGTGCTGGCCGAGTTCACCTACGGTGGCAAGGTGGCGCCGAGTTTCCCGCGCTGGCTGCTCGATGGGCGCCAGCCAACGCGCCTGGCCTGGTGGTTGAAAGCACGGGTACTGCCGCCACTGTACTGGCAGGCGATGCTCAAGGGCCGTGAATGGCTGGCGCGGCCGCAACCGCTGGCGGCCGAGGCGACACGGTGATCGAGCACCAGTTGCTCGGCGCCGGCCTGGGCGCGGTCATCGGCGCGGTACTGGCGCTGACCGGTGCCGGTGGCGGCATTCTCGCGGTGCCGTTGCTGGTGTTCGGCCTTGGCCTGTCGATGGCCGAAGCCGCGCCCATCGGTCTGCTTGCCGTGGGCCTGGCCGCAGCCGTGGGCGCCGGGCTGGGCTTGCGCGAAGGCCTGGTGCGCTACCGCGCCGCGCTGTTCATCGCGCTGATCGGTATCGCCGCTGCCCCTTTCGGCCTGATGCTCGCGCACCGTCTGCCCAACACGCCCCTGGCGCTGGTGTTCGCCGGGGTGCTGGTCTACGCCTGCCTGCGCATCTGGCGCAAGGCAGGCAAGGAACTGCGCGGCGAGCACAACGACGCCCATCGCTACATCGAGCCGTGCGTGCTCAATCCGCTGCAGGGCCGCCTGCGCTGGACCCTGCCGTGCGCCCGCGCGCTGGCGCTGACCGGTGCTTTGGCGGGGTTGTTGTCGGGCCTGCTCGGGGTGGGCGGCGGCTTCGTCATCATTCCGGCGTTGAACCGCTACACCAACCTGCGCATGAAGAGCATCGTCTCGACGTCGCTGGCGGTGATCGCCCTGGTGTCCACCGGCAGCGTGGTCAGCGCCAGCCTGGCCGGCCTGGTGCACTGGCGCATCGCTGCGCCGTTCGCCGTCGGCGCGGTGCTCGGCTTGCTCCTGGCGCGGCCGCTGGCGACCAGGATCGCCGGCCCGCGCTTGCAGCAACTGTTTGCCGTGGCCGGCTGGTTGGCCGCCCTGTCGCTGGCGGGCAAGGCACTACTGGGCTAGCAGTTCGTCCTGTTCGGCGGCGCACAGCTCCAGCAGGTAGTCCCACACCACCCGCAGGCGCACCGACTTGTGCAGCTCGCGGCGGGTGCAGATCCAGTAGCTGCGCTGGATCGTCTCGCTGGGCAGCACCCGTACCAGCCCAGGGTCGTGGCGGGCCATGTAGTTGGGCAGCACGGCGATGCCGACGCCGGCCCGTGCCGCCTGCTGTTGGGCAATCACGCTGGTGCTGCGAAAGGCCACGTTGGGCGCCCGGCAGAAGCTGTTGAGAAACAGCAACTCCTGGCTGAACAGCAAGTCGTCGACGTAGCCGATCCAGCTGTGCCTGGCCAGGTCTTCGCGGTTGCGCAGCGGTGGCGCGCGGTCGAGGTAAGCCTGGCTGGCGTACAGGGCCAGGCGGTAGTCGGTGAGCTTACGAGTGATCAGCAGGTCGGCGCTGGGGCGCTCCAGGTGGATGCTGATCTCGGCCTCGCGGTTGAGGATGCTGACGAAGCGCGGCACCGCCACCAGTTCCACCTCCAGGCCCGGGTAGCGGCTGAACAGTTCGGTCATGCGCGGGGTGAAGAACATGATACCAATGCCTTCGGTGACCCCCAGGCGGATCTTGCCCAACGGGGTGATGGCCTGGGTGATTTCCTCCTGCGCCAGCAAGGCGACGTTCTCCATGGCCTCGGCGTGCTTGAGCAGGGCCTGGCCCGAGGGCGTCAGTTCGTAGCCCTGGGCGTGCTGCATGAACAGCGGCGTGCCCAGGCTTTTCTCGATGCTCTCGATGTGCCGGGCGACGGTGCTGTGGGTGGTATTGAGGCGCTTGGCGGCGGTGAGCAGGCGGCCGCTGCGCTGCAACTCGAGGAAAAACCGCAGATCGTTCCAGTCGAACATGCTGATCCTTGTGGTTGTTCTTACCGGCCTTTTCGCGGCTAAAGCCGCTCCTACAGGGATAGCGTTGTCTGTAGGAGCGGCTTTAGCCGCGAAGAGGCCGGTACAGGCTTACCGCTGTGCTAAAACGCACAACGGCTGCGCGAAATCTCGTGTTCCCTCTGCGAAATTACTCACTAAGATGATTCGGGACAAGAATAAAAAACAGGCCCGAGGTTGCACATGCCATCAGCCGATTCTGTCTACGACTATGTGGTCGTGGGTGCCGGTCCCGCCGGATGCCTGCTGGCCAATCGTTTGTCCGCCGACCCTTCCTGCCGCGTCTTGCTGCTCGAAGCGGGTGGTCGCGACAACTATCCCTGGATTCACATTCCCGTCGGTTATCTCTACTGCATCGGCAACCCACGCACCGACTGGTGCTTCAAGACCGAGGCGCAGCCCGGTCTGAACGGTCGCAGCCTGGGTTATCCACGGGGCAAGGTGCTGGGCGGCTGCTCTTCGATCAACGGCATGATCTACATGCGCGGCCAGGCCAGCGACTACGACCAGTGGGCCGAGCAAGGCAACGACGGCTGGGCCTGGAAAGACGTGCTGCCACTGTTCAAGGCCAGCGAGAACCACTTCGCTGGCGCCAGCGAGCACCATGGCGGCAGCGGTGAGTGGCGCGTCGAGCGCCAGCGCTACAGTTGGCCGATTCTCGATGCCTTCCGCGATGCCGCCGAGCAGAGCGGCATCGCCAAGGTCGACGACTTCAACACCGGCGACAACCAGGGCTGTGGATACTTTCAGGTCAACCAGCGCAGCGGCGTGCGCTGGAATGCGTCCAAGGCCTTCCTGCGGCCGATCGAGAACCGCCCCAACCTGACCGTGCTGACCGGCGTGCAGGTCGACCAGGTACTCTTGAACAACACTCGGGCCCGCGCCGTGAAAGCCTTCTGGCAGGGGGCCTGGCACGAGTTCGACGCCCGCCGCGAAATCATCCTCTGCGCCGGGGCGGTTGGTTCGCCGGGTATTCTCCAGCGCTCCGGCATCGGCCCGCGCACACTCCTGGAAAGCCTTGGCATCGCCGTGCGCCACGACATGCCGGGGGTTGGCGGCAACCTGCAGGACCACCTGCAACTGCGCCTGATCTACCAGATCCGCAACACCCGCACGCTCAACCAGATGGCCAACAGCCTGTGGGGCAAGATGGGCATGGGCCTGCGCTACCTGTATGACCGCAGTGGCCCGTTGGCGATGGCGCCGAGTCAGTTGGGTGCCTTCGTGCGCTCGAGCCCGGAGCAGGCCACGGCCAACCTGCAGTACCACGTGCAGCCTCTGTCGCTGGAGCGCTTCGGTGAGCCGCTGCATCGCTTTGCGGCCTTCACTGCCTCGGTGTGCAACCTGCGCCCGGCCAGCCGCGGGCGTATCGACATCCGCAGCGCCGACATGAACAGCACGCCACTGATCGACCCCAACTACCTCAGCGACCCTCGGGACCTGCAGGTTGCCGCCGATGCCATCCGCCTCACCCGGCGCATCGTCCAGGCCCCTGCCCTGGCCGCGTTCGCCCCGGAGGAATACCTGCCAGGGCCAGCCTTGCAAAGCGACGATGAGCTGTACGAAGCCGCCGGCAAGATCGGCACCACCATTTTCCACCCGGTGGGCACCTGCCGCATGGGCCATGGCCCGCTGGACGTTGTGGACAACCAGCTGCGCGTGCACGGCATCCCCGGGCTGCGCGTGGCGGATGCCTCGATCATGCCGCAGATCACCTCCGGCAATACCTGTTCACCCACACTCATGATCGCCGAGAAGGCGGCCGAACTCATTCTCAGGGGAGCGCCCACCCAGACCTATCTCAACGAAGACGCAATACCGACGCCCTGACCCAAAGGGTGCGTGCAACACCGGCAGCTAGCGGTCGGAAGCTGCCGACAGTGGAACAACAAGAATAATCACTGTGGCCTGTGGGCCGAGGACAGCAACGATGTCGGATTACATTCAAGAGCAGGGTGCGACGGCTAGCAGATCCAGCCGTCGCGAAGAGCGCAAGATCATTTTCGCGTCATCCCTCGGGACGGTTTTCGAGTGGTATGACTTTTTTCTCTACGGCGCGCTGGCAGCAGTCATCAGCAAGCAGTTTTTCGCTGGCGTGAACGACACCACCGCCTTCATCTTCGCCTTGATGGCCTTCGCCGCCGGCTTCCTGGTGCGGCCCTTCGGTGCACTGGTGTTCGGCCGCCTCGGTGACATGATCGGGCGCAAATACACGTTCCTGATCACCATCGTGCTGATGGGCCTGTCGACCTTCGCGGTCGGTCTGCTGCCCACCTACGCCAGCATCGGCATCGCCGCGCCAATCATCCTGGTGGTGCTGCGCATGCTTCAGGGCTTGGCCCTGGGCGGTGAATACGGCGGCGCGGCCACCTACGTGGCCGAGCATGCCCCACCCGGCAAGCGTGGTTTTCATACCGGCTTCATCCAGTCCACCGCTACCTTGGGGCTGCTGTTGTCGCTGGTGGTGGTGCTGGGCAGCCGCTACATCAGCGGCGATCAGTTCGAAGCCTGGGGCTGGCGCCTGCCGTTCCTGCTGTCGATCGTGCTGTTGGCGATTTCCACCTGGATCCGCATGAGCATGCACGAGTCGCCGGCCTTCGTGAAAATGAAGGCCCAGGGCAAGGTGAGCAAGTCGCCGATCCGCGAGTCCTTCACCTCCTGGCCGAACCTCAAGGTGGTACTGACCGCGCTGTTCAGCATCAACGCCGGCCAGGCAGTGACGTTTTACACCGCGCAGTTCTATGTACTGTTCTTCCTCACCCAGATGCTCAAGATGGACCCGGCTCAGGCCAACACCCTGCTGATCATCAGTGTGGTGATCGGCGCGCCGTTCTTCGTGTTCTTCGGCTGGCTGTCCGACCGTATCGGCCGCAAACCCATCCTGATGCTCGGCCTGCTGCTGGCCACCGTGCTGTACTTCCCGATGTTCAAGGCCCTGAGCCACTATGCCAACCCGCAGATCGACGCGGCCAGCCGCCAGGCACCGATCGTGGTCAGCGCCGACCCGCAAGGCTGCACTTTCCAGTTCGACCCGGTGGGCAAGGCGCGCTTCGACAGCCCGTGCGACAAGGTCAAGACCTTCCTGGTCAAGCAGGGCCTGCCGTACAGTTCGGTGACCGCGGCGGGTAGCGATGTCGTGGTGAAGATCGGCGAAACCGCGATCAATGGCTTCGACGAAGCCGCCATGCGCGCGGCGATCGAACAGGCCGGCTACCCCGCCAAGGCGGACCCGGCCCAGGTCAACCAAGTGATGGTGGTGGTGCTGATCGTGGCGATGATCCTGATCGCGACCATGACCTACGGCCCGCTCGCGGCCGTCATGGTCGAGCTGTTCCCGACCCGCATCCGCTATACCTCGATGTCGCTGCCCTATCACATTGGCAACGGCTGGTTCGGCGGGTTCCTGCCGACCGTGTCGTTCGCCTTGGTGGTGTACACCGGGGATATCTTCTACGGGCTTTGGTACCCGGTGCTGGTGACGGGTATCAGCCTGGTGGTGGGGATCTTCTGTCTGAAAGAAACCAAGGATGTGGATATCGACAAGGTCTGAAGAATCCAGCGCAAAGGCCCTGCTTCAGGCATAAAAAAACCGGCTGTAACAGCCGGTTTTCTTATGCTCCCAAAAAACTTATGCACGATTTTCGGGAAAAATTCATACAGGGAAATAAATAGATAATTCAATGAGTTATCGCTGAATTCAAGCATTCCATGCAGAAATTGCACACAAGTTATCCACAGACCGTCAGGCAATCTGCTCTTCAGGCTTTTCATCCACCGGCGGCAGCGAACCCATGGCCCGTTGGGTCGCCTCGTTCCAGGCGGCGGCGCGGTCGTTGAGCTCGGCGATGGCGCGTGGCCCGGTGCCGTTGGCGTACATCGGCTCGCCGATCACCACTTCGATGGTGCCCGAGCGCTTGCCCCAGCCGCTCTTGGGCCAGAACTTGCCGGCGTTGTGGGCGATCGGCAGTACCGGCAGCCCGGCGTTCACTGCCAGCGCGGTGCCGCCGCGGGAGAACTTGCCCACGGTGCCGAACGGCACGCGGGTGCCTTCGGGGAAGATCAGCACCCAGGTCTTCTGCTTGAGCAGTTCGTCACCCTTGCTGGCCACCTGGCGCAGGGCTTCCTTCGGGTTGTCGCGGTTGATCGCGATCGGCCGCAGCATGGCCATCGCCCAGCCGAAGAACGGCACGTACAGCAGCTCGCGCTTGAGTACCTGGCTCAGCGGCGAGAAGTACTGGGAAAGGAAGAAGGTTTCCCAGGTGCTCTGGTGGTTGGACAGGATCACGCAGGGCTCATTCGGCACGTTCTCGGCACCGGTGACCTTGTAGTCGATGCCGAGGATGGTGCGCACCAGGAACAATGCGCAGCGGCACCAGTACACGTTGATGAACGTGTAGCGCTTGGGGAACGACAGGAACGGCGCGACGAAGAAGCTCAGGGAGCACCACAGCAAGGAACTGGTGCCCAGCAGCAGGTAAAAAAGAAAGATTCTGATCGCCTGCAGGATCGACATAGTGGCAAGTACCGTTGCGGGGCGCGCCCGCCTGAAGAAACGTGCGCCAAGTGGCGCACTATTTAAATTAGTTCTCTGGCGATAGCCGCCAGATCGTCGAAAATCAGTGTAGATTCGGGAACGCCTTTTTCCAGGGTCCTCTCGCCCTTGCCGGTTTTCACCAGCACGGGTTGTGCTCCGACGGCCAGGGCGGCCTCCAGGTCACCTTTGCTGTCGCCGACGAACCACACGCCATGCAGGTCGGCGTGATAGTGCTCGGCAATCGCCCGCAACATGCCAGGCTTGGGCTTGCGGCACTCGCAGCCGTCGTCCGGCCCGTGCGGGCAATACACGATATGGCCCACTTCGCCACCCTGCTCGGCCACCAGCGCGCGCAGGCGCGCATGCATGGCCTCGAGGGTTGCCAGCGGGTAATAGCCACGGGCAATGCCGGACTGGTTGGTGGCCACTGCCACCGTCCAGCCGGCCTTGCTCAACTGCGCGATGGCCTCGACCGCGCCGGGAATCGGGATCCACTCCTCCAGCGTCTTGATGTAGGCGTCGGAGTCCTGGTTGATCACCCCGTCACGATCGAGAATCAGCAGTTTCAAGGCTTACCCCAGCAGCGAAATATCGGCCACGCCCAGGAACAGGCCGCGCAGGCGGCTGAGCAGGGCATAACGGTTGGCGCGGACCTTGGCGTCCTCGGCGTTGACCATCACCGCCTCGAAGAAGGCGTCGACCGGGTCACGCAGGGCGGCCAGGCGTGCCAGCGATTCGCTGTACTGGCGAGCAGCGGCCATCGGTTGCACGGCCTGGTCGGCCTGCTGGATGGCCGAGTACAGGGAGAACTCGTTGGCATTGTCGAAGTACTTCGGCTCGACCTGGTCGGCGATGGCGCCTTCAGCCTTGCCCAGCAGGTTCGACACGCGCTTGTTCACCGCGGCCAGGGCTTCGGCTTCCGGCAGCTTGCGGAAGGCCTGCACGGCCTGCACGCGTTGGTCGAAGTCCAGGGCCGAGCCGGGTTTCAGGGCACGCACCGACAGGTAGGTGGCGACATCGATGCCTTCGTCTTCGTAGCGCGCACGCAGGCGGTCGAAGATGAACTCCAGCACCTGCTCGGACAGGCCGGCGGCCTTGACCTTGGCGCCGAACTGCTTGACCGCGAACTCGACCGCGGTGGTCAGGTCGAGGTCCAGCTGCTTCTCGATCAGGATGCGCAGCACGCCCAGGGCGGCGCGGCGCAGGGCATACGGGTCTTTGCTGCCGGTCGGCAGCATGCCGATACCGAAGATGCCGACCAGGGTGTCGAGCTTGTCGGCGATGGCCACGGCAGCACCGGTCAGGGTCTGCGGCAGTTCGGCACCGGCACCGCGCGGCATGTACTGCTCGTTCAGGGCCAGGGCGACGTCTTCCGGCTCACCGTCGTTGAGCGCGTAGTAGTAGCCGGCGACACCCTGCATTTCAGGGAATTCGCCAACCATCTCGGTGGCCAGGTCGCACTTCGACAGCAGGCCGGCACGGCCGGCGCGCTGGGCGTCGCCACCGATCAGCGGGGCGATGAACGCGGCCAGCTTGGAAACGCGCTCGGCCTTGTCGTACACGGTACCCAGCTGCGCCTGGAACACCACGTTCTTGAGGCGTTCGTTGAAGGTTTCCAGCGGCTGCTTCTTGTCTTGCTTGAAGAAGAACTCGGCGTCGGTCAGGCGTGGTCGCACGACCTTCTCGTTACCCTGCACGATCTGCTTGGGGTCACGGCTCTCGACGTTGGCCACGGTGATGAAGCGCGGCAGCAGCTTGCCTTCGCTGTCCAGCAGGCAGAAGTACTTCTGGTTGTCCTGCATGGTGGTGATCAGGGCTTCCTGTGGCACTTCGAGGAAACGTTCCTCGAACGAGCACACCAGCGGCACCGGCCATTCGACCAGCGCGGTCACTTCGTCGAGCAGCGTCGGCGGCACGATGGCGCTGCCTTCCTGCTGCAGGGCCAGTTCGGCGGTGCGCTTGGCGATCAGCTCGCGGCGCTCGGCGAAGTCGGCCAGCACATAGGCCTTGCGCAGGTCTTCGACATAGTTGGCCGGGGTGCTGATGAGCACGTTTTCCGGGTGGTGGAAGCGGTGGCCACGGGACTCGCGGCCGGCCTTCTGCGAGAGGATGGTGCAGTCGACAACCTGGTCGCCGAGCAGCATCACCAGCCACTGGGTCGGGCGCACGAACTCTTCACGGCTGGCCGCCCAGCGCATGCGCTTAGGGATAGGCAGGTCGTTGAGCGAGTCCTCGACGATGGTCGGCAGCAGGCTGGCGGTGGCCTTGCCCGGAATGTGCTGGGAGAAGCGCAGCTTGGCGCCGCTCTGGTCGATTTCCGACAGCTCCACGCCGCACTTCTTGGCGAAGCCCAAGGCAGCCTGGGTCGGCTCGCCGTCTTTGAAGGCAGCCTGCATGGGCGGGCCGTCGATGTTGATGCTGCGGTCCGGCTGTTGCACGTCGAGCTGACGGATCAGCACCGCCAAGCGGCGCGGCGCGGCGTACACCTGCTTGCCGGTGTAGTTCAGGCCGGCGGCCTGCAGGCCTTTCTCGATGCCGGCCAGGAAGGCGTCGCCGAGGCTCGCCAGAGCCTTGGGTGGCAGCTCTTCGGTGCCCAGTTCTACCAGGAAATCTTGAGCACTCATTGTGCAGCCTCCAGCTTCGCCAACACTTCGTCACGCAATTCAGGGGTGGCCATCGGGAAGCCCAGGCGTGCGCGGGCTTGCAGATAGCTTTGCGCCACGTCCCGGGCCAGGGTACGCACGCGCAGGATGTAGCGCTGGCGCTCGGTCACCGAGATGGCGCGGCGGGCATCGAGCAGGTTGAAGGTGTGCGACGCCTTCAGGACCATTTCATAGGTCGGCAGCGGCAGGTCGAGCTTGATCAGGCGATTGGCTTCGCTTTCGTAGAAGTCGAACAGCTCGAACAGCTTCTCGACGTTGGCGTGCTCGAAGTTGTAGGTCGACTGCTCCACTTCGTTCTGGTGGAACACGTCGCCATAGGTGACCTTGCCGAACGGGCCATCGGCCCAGACCAGGTCGTACACCGAATCGACGCCCTGGATGTACATGGCCAGGCGTTCGAGGCCGTAGGTGATTTCACCCGTGACCGGGTAGCACTCGATGCCACCGACCTGCTGGAAGTAGGTGAACTGGGTGACTTCCATGCCGTTGAGCCAGATTTCCCAGCCCAGGCCCCAGGCGCCCAGGGTCGGCGACTCCCAGTTGTCTTCGACGAAGCGGATGTCGTGGACCAGCGGATCCAGGCCGATGGCTTTCAGCGAGCCGAGGTACAGCTCCTGGAAGTTGGCCGGGTTCGGCTTGAGCACCACCTGGAACTGGTAGTAGTGCTGCAGGCGGTTGGGGTTTTCGCCATACCGGCCGTCGCCAGGGCGGCGGCTAGGCTGCACATAGGCGGCGTTCCACGTTTCCGGGCCGACGGCGCGCAGGAATGTCGCGGTATGGAAAGTGCCGGCGCCTACTTCCATATCGTAGGGCTGAAGCACCACACAACCTTGCTCGGCCCAGTAGTTCTGCAGGGCGAGGATCAGGTCTTGGAAGGTACGCACGGCTGGCGTAGGCTGGCTCACGAAATTCACCTGTATCTGGGGATGCGGATGTAAAGAGCGGGAGTATAACCTGATTCGCCTCGCCTCTACTCATTGGAGCCTTATGCCACGCTGCTTTTGGTGTACCGACGATCCGTTGTACCAGGCCTACCACGACCAGGAATGGGGAACGCCACAGCGTGACCCGGCGTTGCTGTTCGAGATGCTTTTGCTCGAAGGGCTCCAGGCTGGGCTGTCATGGATCACCGTATTGCGCAAACGCGAGCGCTATCGCGAGGTGCTGCATGGCTTCGATCCGCACGCGCTGGCGCGGATGAGCGACGAACGGATCGAAGAACTGATGCAGGATGCCGGGATCATCCGCAACCGCCTCAAACTCAAGGCGGCCCGGCGCAATGCCCTCGCCTGGCTGGCTGTGGATAACCCTGCCGAGTGGCTCTGGTCGTTCGTCGGCGGCGAGCCCAAGGTCAACCACTTCAAGGGGCGCGGCGACGTGCCGGCGGTCACCGACGAAGCCAAGGCCATGAGCAAGGCCCTGCAGAAGGCCGGCTTCACCTTCGTCGGCCCGACCATCTGCTATGCCTTCATGCAGGCCACCGGAATGGTCATGGACCATACCATCGACTGTGATCGCTACGCCGCGCTGGCGCGCTGAAAGGGTACAATGCGCGCCTTGCTGAAATAAGGAATCCGCCTGTGGAAAAGTTCAAGGGCGCCCTGATGGTCGGGGTGCTGCGTCTGTTTGCCAAGCTGCCCTGGGGCGCAGTGCAGCGCGTTGGCGCCGGCATCGGCTGGCTGATGTGGAAAGTCCCCAACGGCTCGCGCAACGTGGTGCGCATCAACCTGGCCAAGTGTTTCCCGGAGATGGATCCGGTCGCGCGTGAGCAACTGGTCGGCCGCGCGCTGAAAGACATCGGCAAGTCCTTCGTAGAAAGTGCCTGCGCCTGGATCTGGCCACCGCAGCGTTCCATCGACCTGGTCAAGGAAGTGCACGGTCTGGAAGTGCTCGAGCAGGCCCTGGCCTCGGGCAAGGGCGTGGTCGGCATCACCAGCCACCTGGGCAACTGGGAAGTGCTCAACCACTTCTATTGCAACCAGTGCAAACCGATCATCTTCTACCGCCCGCCCAAGCTCAAGGCGGTCGATGACCTGCTGCGCGAGCAGCGTGTGCAGATGGGCAACCGTGTGGCGCCTTCGACCAAGGAAGGCATTCTCAGCGTGATCAAGGAAGTGCGCCGGGGCGGCCAGGTGGGCATTCCCGCCGATCCGGAGCCAGCGGAGTCGGCCGGGGTATTCGTGCCGTTCCTCGGCACTCAGGCGCTGACCAGCAAGTTCGTGCCGAACATGCTGGCTGGCGGCAAGGCGGTGGGGGTGTTCCTGCATGCCCTGCGGCTGGAGGATGGCTCGGGCTTCAAGGTATTCCTGGAAGCTGCGCCGGAAGAGATGTACAGCACCGATGTGAACGTGTCGGCGGCGGCCATGAGCAAGGTGGTCGAGCGTTATGTGCGTGAGTATCCGAGCCAGTACATGTGGAGCATGAAGCGTTTCAAGAAGCGTCCGGCTGGCGAGCCGCGTTGGTATTGAAGTTACCCGTAGCAGGCCGCACAGATTACCCTCTGATCAGCCTCTGACCTGTAGGAGCGGGTTTATCGGGGCGCCGAACCGCCGCGAATGCGATTGTGGATTCAACGACGCATTCGCGGCGGTTCGGCGCCCCGATAAACCCGCTCCTACATGGGGAGTTGCGTCAACCTGATGTCTTGTTGAGCTTCTTCAGGAACACGGTCATCTCTTTCTCGGCCTGCTTGTCACCATGGGCCTGCGCCGCCACGATCCCATCCTCCCAGGCCTTGCGTGCCGCCGCCAGGTCGCCGACCAGCTGATAGGCCTTGCCCAGCAGCTTCCACGCCGCGGAGTACTTCGGGTCCTGCTCCACACAGCGCGCCAAGTGCAGCGCCGCCTCGGCGCCGTTGCCCTCGTCCAGCCAGGCCTTGCCCAGGCCGAACCTCAGCAGTGGGTTATCCACACCCTTGGCCAGCATCTTCTCCAGCGATTCGCGCATGCGGTCTTCTCCTAGAAGAAACTCAAGCCGACGTGGAACAGCTTCTCCACGTCGCGGATATGCTTCTTGTCCACAACGAACAGGATCACGTGGTCACCCGACTCGATCACCGTGTCGTCGTGGGCGATCAGCACTTCCTCGTCGCGGATGATAGCCCCGATGGTGGTGCCTGGCGGCAACGAGATGTCCTCGATGGCCTTGCCCACCACCTTGCTCGACTTCGCGTCGCCATGCGCCACCGCCTCGATGGCCTCGGCCGCGCCACGGCGCAGCGAGTGCACGCTGACGATGTCGCCACGGCGTACGTGGGCGAGCAAGGTGCCGATGGTGGCCAGCTGCGGGCTGATGGCGATGTCGATCTCGCCGCCCTGCACCAGGTCGACATAGGCCGGGTTGTTGATGATGGTCATCACCTTGCGCGCGCCCAGGCGCTTGGCCAGCAACGACGACATGATGTTGGCCTCGTCGTCGTTGGTCAGGGCCAGGAAGATGTCGGCATCGGAGATGTTCTCTTCGAGCATCAGGTCCTTGTCCGATGCGCTGCCCTGCAGCACCACGGTGCTCTCCAAGGTATCGGACAGGTAGCGGCAACGCGCCGGGCTCATCTCGATGATCTTCACCTGGTAGCGGCTTTCGATGGCCTCGGCCAGGCGTTCGCCGATCTGTCCGCCGCCGGCGATGACCACGCGCTTGTTGGTCTCGTCGATGCGCCGCAGTTCGCCCATGACCGCGCGGATGTCCTTGCGCGCGGCGATGAAGAACACTTCGTCGTCGGCTTCGATCAACGTGTCGCCACGTGGGGTGATCGGCCGGTCGCGGCGGAAGATCGCCGCCACGCGGGTATCGACGTTGGGCATGTGGGCGCGGATCTGGCGCAATTGCTGGCCGACCAGCGGGCCGCCGTAGTAGGCCTTGACCGCCACCAACTGGGCTTTGCCCTCGGCGAAGTCGATCACCTGCAGCGAGCCTGGGTGCTCGATCAGGCGCTTGATGTAGTTGGTCACCACCTGCTCGGGGCTGATCAGCACGTCCACCGGGATGTGTTCGTTGTCGAACAGCTCTTCGCGGCTGAGGTAGGACGATTCGCGCACCCGGGCAATCTTGGTCGGGGTGTGGAACAACGAATAGGCGACCTGGCAGGCCACCATGTTGGTCTCGTCGCTGTTGGTCACCGCCACCAGCATGTCGGCGTCGTCGGCACCGGCCTGGCGCAGCACCGTGGGCAGCGAGCCGCGGCCCTGGACGGTGCGGATGTCGAGGCGGTCGCCGAGGTCGCGCAGGCGGTCGCCGTCGGTGTCGACCACGGTGATGTCGTTGGCTTCGCTCGCCAGGTGTTCGGCCAGCGTCCCGCCGACCTGCCCTGCGCCGAGGATGATGATCTTCATCCGCTACTCCCTACCCTTGGTTCTTACCCGCGCGAAGCGGCGATCTTGATCAGCTTGGCATAGTAGAAGCCGTCGTGGCCGCCTTCCTGGGCCAGCAACTGGCGGCCGTGGGGCTGGCGCAGGCCTGCCTCGGTGGCCAGGTCCAGCTCACGGGCGCCTGG
Organism: Pseudomonas sp. S31; assembly: GCF_016648105.1. GTDB lineage: Bacteria > Pseudomonadota > Gammaproteobacteria > Pseudomonadales > Pseudomonadaceae > Aquipseudomonas. The sequence goes on from NZ_JACVVE010000002.1 coordinate 201,135, forward strand.
GGTGCGGGCGAGGAAGGCTTCGATCACTTCGGTGTTCTCGGTCGGCAGGCTGGAGCAGGTGGCGTACAGCAGCATGCCGCCCACTTCCAGGGTCGGCCACAACGCGTCGAGCAACTCGCCCTGCAGCGCGGCCAGGGCCGGGATGTCGTCGGCCTGGCGAGTCAGCTTGATGTCCGGGTGGCGACGGATCACGCCGGTGGCTGAGCATGGCGCGTCGAGCAGGATGCGCTGGAACGGTTTGCCATCCCACCAGCTGGCGGTGTCGCGGGCGTCGCAGGCGATCAGCTCGGCGTCCAGCTGCAGGCGGTCGAGGTTTTCGCGCACCCGGGTCAGGCGCTTGGCCTCGAGGTCGATGGCGGTCATGTGGGCCAGGCCGGGTTCGGCCTCGAGCAGATGGCAGGTCTTGCCGCCCGGTGCGCAGCAGGCGTCGAGCACGCGCTGACCGGGGGCCAGCTCGAGCAGGTCGGCCGACAGCTGCGCGGCTTCGTCCTGCACGCTGACCCAGCCTTCGGCGAAGCCTGGCAGGCCGCGTACGTCGCAGGCTTCGGCCAGCACGATACCGTCACGGCTGTATTGGCAGGCGCTGGCGCCGACGCCCGCTTCGGCCAGCAACGCCAGGTAGGCGTCACGGCTGTGGTGTCGGCGGTTGACCCGCAAGATCATCGGTGGGTGGGCGTTGTTGGCGGCGCAGATCGCTTCCCATTGCTCCGGCCAGAACGCCTTCAGCGCCTTCTGCAGCCATCGCGGGTGCGCAGTGCGTACCACCGGGTCGCGCTCCATGCCGGCGAGCAGTGCCTCGCCTTCGCGCTGGGCGCGGCGCAGCACGGCATTGAGCAGGCCCTTGGCCCAGGGCTTCTTCAGCTTGTCGGCGCAGCCGACGGTCTCGCCGATGGCGGCGTGGGCCGGAATACGCGTGTAGAACAGCTGGTAAAGGCCGACCAGCAACAGCGCCTGCACATCGGCATCCGCAGCCTTGAATGGCTTCTGCAGCAGTTGCGCGGCCAGCAGGTCGAGGCGTGGCTGCCAGCGGGCGGTGCCGAAGGCCAGGTCCTGGGTCAGGCCGCGGTCGCGCTCGTCGACCTTGTCCAACTGCGCCGGCAGCGAGCTGTTCAGCGAGGCCTTGCCGCTGAGCACGGCAGCCAGCGCGCGGGCGGCGGCGAGGCGTGGGTTCATTGGCCGAGTACCTTGCCGGCGGCGAATTTCTCGCGGCGGCTGTTGAACAGGTCGCTGAAGTTCAGCGCCTTGCCGCCGGGCAGTTGCAGGCGGGTCAGGCTCAGGGCCTGCTCGCTGCAGGCGACCACCAGGCCGTCCTTGCTGGCCGAGAGGATCTCGCCGGGGGCGCCCTGGCCTGTGGACACGTTGGCGGCCAGCACCTTGACGCTTTCGCCGTCGAGGGTGCTGTGGCACACCGGCCATGGGTTGAAGGCACGGATCAGGCGCTCCAGTTCGACAGCGGGGCGGCTCCAGTCGATGCGTGCCTCGTCCTTGTTCAGCTTGTGTGCATAAGTGGCCAGGGCATCGTCCTGCACTTCACCGTGCAGCGAACCGTCCGCCAGGCCGGCGATAGCCTGGACGACAGCCGGCGGGCCCATTTCGGCGAGGCGGTCGTGCAGGCTGCCGCCGGTGTCCTCGGCGCTGATCGGGGTAACCACCTTGAGCAGCATGGGGCCGGTGTCCAGGCCCGCCTCCATGCGCATCACGGTCACGCCGCTCTCGGCGTCGCCGGCTTCGACGGCGCGTTGGATCGGCGCCGCGCCGCGCCAGCGGGGCAGCAGCGAAGCGTGGCTGTTGATGCAGCCCAGGCGCGGGATGTCGAGCACCGCCTGGGGCAGGATCAGGCCGTAGGCGACAACCACCATGAGGTCGGGCTTGAGCGCGGCGAGTTCGGCTTGCGCCTCTTCATTGCGCAGCGTCGGTGGCTGCAACACCGGAATGTCATGGGCCACGGCCAATTGCTTGACCGGGCTCGGCATGAGCTTCTGGCCACGGCCGGCGGGGCGGTCGGGCTGGGTGTAGACCGCCACGATCTCGTAGGGGCTGTCGAGCAGGGCCTTGAGGTGTTCGGCGGCAAACTCGGGAGTGCCTGCAAAGACGATGCGCATGGAGTTCTCGCTTCAAAAAAGAAAAAGGCTTGCCGGAGCAAGCCTTCTGGCAGGTGGGGATCAGGCTTGCTGGCGGTGCTGCTTTTCCAGCTTCTTCTTGATCCGGTCGCGCTTGAGCTGCGACAGGTAGTCGACGAACAGCTTGCCGTTGAGGTGGTCGAACTCGTGCTGCACGCAAACCGCCAGCAGGCCCTCGCATTCCAGCTCGTACGGCTTGCCATCGCGGTCCTGGGCCTTGACCCGGACCCGCAGCGGGCGGTCGACGTTCTCGTAGAAGCCCGGTACCGACAGGCAGCCTTCCTGGTACTGGCCCATGTCGTGGGTCAGCTCCTCGACCGTGGGGTTGATGAAAACCCGCGGTTCACTGCGGTCTTCGCTGAGGTCCATGACCACGACCTGCTTGTGCACGTTGACCTGGGTGGCGGCCAGGCCGATGCCGGGGGCTTCGTACATGGTTTCAAACATGTCGTCGATCAGCTGGCGCAGGGCGTCGTCGAACTCCGTCACCGGTTTGGCGATGGTGCGCAGGCGCGGGTCCGGGAATTCGAGAATGTTCAAAATGGCCATAGGGTCAGGCAGTCACTGTGCGTTCGGTTGAAAACTGAACACACATAATAAAGGGAATCGAGCATTTCGGCACCTGGCAAGCTCGACTAGGGTGTCTATGGACCTGATAGCTGCCAATCCATGGACAGCTTTTCAAACTGTTACCCACAAAGTTATCCACAGCTTGTGCCACGTCGATGGCCCTGTTTCGATCAAGGATGATCCCTATGCCGACTCACCGTTCGTCGCCTTGTCCGCCTGCCGAACTGGAGGCGCGTTTGCGCCTGCATCAGTTGCCGGAGGTGGGATTGCGTCGCTTTCATAGCTTGTTGCAGGCTTTCGGCAGTGCTTCGTCGGCACTCAGTGCGCCGGCCACTGCCTGGCGCGTGCTGGGGCTGCCACAGGCGGCCATCGATGCCCGGCGCAGCCCTGAAGTGCGCGACGGCGCCCTGGCCGCAATGGCCTGGCTAGAGCGCCCGGGCCAGCATTTGCTGATGTGGGACAGCCCTGGCTACCCTGCCCTTCTGGCGGAAATCGACGACCCGCCGCCGCTGCTTTTCGTCGCCGGCGATCCCGCCCTGCTCGAGCGCCCGCAACTGGCCATCGTGGGCAGCAGGCGTGCTTCACCCACTGCGTTGGACACCGCCAAGGCATTCTCCCGTGCCCTCGCCCAAGCCGGTTTCACCATCACCAGCGGCCTGGCCCTGGGCATCGACGGCGCCGCTCATCGGGCCGCGTTGCAGGCGGGTGGTAGCACGATCGGGGTGCTCGGCACCGGCTTGCAAAAACTTTATCCACAGCGCCACCTTGACCTGGCCAAGGCAATGATCGGTAACGGCGGCGCGCTGGTTTCGGAGTATCCGTTGGTCGCCGGGCCACTCCCCGGCAATTTCCCCCGGCGCAATCGCATCATCAGCGGCCTGTCGCTGGGCGTGCTGGTGGTGGAGGCGAGCCTGGCCAGCGGTTCGCTGATCACCGCCCGCTTGGCCGCCGAGCAGGGTCGCGAGGTGTACGCCCTGCCCGGCTCGATCCATCACCCGGGGGCCAAGGGCTGCCACCAGCTGATTCGCGATGGCGCGCTGCTGGTGGAAAGCGTGGGGCAGATTCTTGAAAGCCTGCGCGGATGGCAGAATCTGCCGCCGGCGGTTGTGGCCAAACCTGTGCATCCCCTGCTTGCCCTGCTGCATGCCGCGCCACAGACTAGCGAGCACCTGGCCTACTGCAGCGATCAGCCACTGGCCGAGGTGCTGGCGCAGTTGACCGAGCTGGAGCTCGAAGGCCGGGTCAGCAATGTCGCCGGGCGTTGGTTTGCCCGCGTCGGCTAAGTACACTGCGCTCAAGCAAGGTTTACAGGTGGAGAGACACAACATGGTGAGCAGTTTTCGTGTGCAACAAGCCGCACGTGAGATCCGGGCCGGCGCAGTCATCGCCTACCCGACGGAAGCGGTCTGGGGCCTGGGCTGCGACCCATGGAACGAAGATGCGGTGTATCGCCTGCTGGCGTTGAAGTCGCGTCCTGTGGATAAAGGGCTGATCCTGATCGCCGACAACATCCGTCAGTTCGACTTCCTGTTCGAGGATTTCCCTGAGGACTGGATCGACCGCATGGGCAGCACTTGGCCGGGGCCCAATACCTGGCTGGTGCCACACCAGGACCTGTTGCCGGAGTGGGTGACGGGCGAGCACGACACCGTGGCGCTACGGGTCAGCGACCATCCGGTGGTGCGCGATCTCTGTGCACTGGTCGGGCCGCTGATTTCTACCTCGTGCAACCCGGGCGGGCGCCCGGCGGCGAAAACCCGCTTGCGCGTGGAGCAATACTTCCACGGCCAGCTGGACTTGGTGCTCGGTGGCGCACTGGGCGGGCGCAAGAACCCCAGCGTGATCCGTAATCTGGCGACCGGCGAGGTCGTGCGCCCGGGCTGATTGCCCCGGCTTGCACGCTTGGCACTTGTAGGAGCGGGTTTACCCGCGAAGAACGCACCGCGGTGGCTGGCACCGGCGCTGCCGGTATTCGCGGGTGAACCCGCTCCTACAGGGATAGCGCCAGCTTTTAGAACTGAGCCGAAACGATGGTTATGACAATGAGGTATTCGATGAAGCGATTTTTGAACTGACGGCTCACAAGCCCAAAGCAGAGCTCTATTCCATCGTGCCTAAAGGGGATAGAAACAAGCCCAAAAAACAAAGGCCGCATGAGAGCGGCCCGAAGGGTAAGGACATACTCGCCCGGATAACTTGAAACTCAACCGACGCACCAGTACACCCTCAGGAAGCAAGGCTACGCTCCCGTATCTGCAGGGGCAAGCGAGTCAATTGCTCGCTTCAAGGCAGTAGCACAGTAGACCCCACCGTCCTGCGCGCCGAGAGTTCGGTCTGCGCCTTGGCCGCTTCGCTCAACGGATAGCGCTGCTGGATATCCACCTCCAGCTTGCCGCTGCCGATCATCGCGAACAGGTCATCGGCCATGGCCTGGGTGTTCTCCGCCGTATTGGCGTAGCTCGCCAGGGTCGGCCGGGTCACGTACAGCGAGCCCTTCTGCGCGAGGATGCCCAGGTTCACGCCACTCACGGCGCCCGAGGCATTACCGAAGCTCACCAGCAGGCCGCGTGGGCGCACGCAGTCCAGCGAGGTCAGCCAGGTGTCGGCACCGACGCCGTCGTACACCACCGTGCACTTCTGCCCGTCGGTCAGTTCCAGCACTCGCTTGGCCACGTCCTCGTGGCTGTAGTCGATGGTCGCCCAGGCGCCCAGCGCCTTGGCCCGCTCGGCCTTTTCGGCGGAACTCACGGTGCCGATCAGCTTGGCGCCCAGGGCCTTGGCCCACTGGCAGGCCAGCGAACCCACGCCCCCGGCTGCGGCGTGGAACAGGATGAAATCGCCCGGCTGCACGGCGTAGGTCTGCTTGAGCAGGTACTGGGTGGTGAGGCCCTTGAGCATCACCCCGGCGGCCTGCTCGAAGCTGATGTGCTCGGGCAGCTTGACCAGGTTGGCTTCCGGCAAGGTGTGCAGTTCGCTGTAGGCTCCCAGCGGGCCGGTGCCGTAGGCCACGCGATCGCCCACTTTCAGGCGGGTGACGCCCTCGCCCACCGCCTCGACCACCCCGGCACCCTCGGTGCCCAGGCCAGACGGCAGCGCAGGCGGTGCGTACAGGCCGCTGCGGAAGTAGGTATCGATGAAGTTCAGGCCGATCGCGTGGTTACGCACACGTACCTGCTGCGGCCCTGGCGCGGCGGGTTCGAAGTCGACGAGCTGCAATACTTCTGGACCGCCATGCTGGTTGAACTGGATGCGCTTGGCCATCTCGTACTCCTGTAGTCGGGATCGGGAAAGGGCCTCTATCGGACGCCTTTGCTTGATCGCCGTCAACTGCGGCGCGCCAGCTGCCGGTGGTATGCTACGCGGCGAATTCTTCCCTGCCCGTTCCTGGTGACCCGATGACTAGCCGCACCGAGGCCGTGAAAGCCTACCTGCTCGACCTGCAAGACCGCATCTGCTCCGCCCTTGAAAACGAAGACGGCGGCGCCCGCTTCGTCGAGGATGCCTGGGTGCGCGAAGCCGGTGGTGGTGGCCGCACGCGGGTGATCGGCGACGGCAAGCTGATCGAAAAAGGCGGAGTGAATTTCTCCCATGTGTTCGGCGCCGGCCTGCCGCCCTCGGCCAGTGCCCATCGCCCCGAGCTGGCGGGCCGGGGTTTCGAGGCCCTGGGCGTATCGCTGGTGATCCACCCGCACAACCCGCATGTGCCGACGTCCCACGCCAATGTGCGTTTCTTCATCGCCGAAAAGGAAGGTGAAGAAGCTGTATGGTGGTTCGGCGGTGGCTTCGACCTGACCCCGTACTACGGCAATGAAGAAGACTGCATCCACTGGCACCGGGTGGCCGAGCAGGCTTGCGCGCCGTTCGGCGCCGACGTGTACCCGCGCTACAAGGCCTGGTGCGATCGCTACTTCCACATCAAGCACCGTGGTGAGCCGCGTGGCATTGGCGGGTTGTTCTTCGACGACCTCAACGAGTGGGACTTCGACACCTGCTTCGCCTTCATCCGCGCCATCGGCGATGCCTATGTCGAGGCCTACCTGCCGATCGTCCAGCGCCGCAAGGACACGCCCTACACCGCACAGCAGCGCGAGTTCCAGGAGTTCCGCCGCGGCCGCTACGTGGAGTTCAACCTGGTCTACGACCGCGGCACGCTGTTCGGCCTGCAGTCCGGTGGCCGTACCGAATCGATCCTCATGTCGCTGCCGCCGCAGGTGCGTTGGGGCTACGACTGGAAGGCCGAGCCCGGCAGCGAAGAAGCGCGCCTGACCGATTACTTCCTGCAAGACCGCGACTGGCTTGGCCAGTAAGCCTGTGGATAACCGGAGAACCCCCATGGACCAGTACGTCGTTTTCGGTAACCCCATCGGCCATAGCAAGTCGCCGTTGATCCACCGCCTGTTCGCCGAGCAGACCGGTCAGGACCTGGAGTACTCCACCCTGCTGGCGCCCATCGATGAGTTCAGCGACTGTGCACGCGGCTTCTTCAAGCAAGGCAGTGGCGCCAACGTCACCGTGCCGTTCAAGGAAGAAGCCTACCGCCTGTGCGACAGCCTGGCCCCTCGCGCCCGCCGCGCCGGCGCGGTGAATACCCTGACCCGCCTGGCCGACGGCAGCCTGCAAGGCGATAACACCGATGGCGCCGGCCTGGTTCGCGACCTGACGGTGAACGCCGGGGTGACGCTGGCCGGCAAGCGCATTCTCATTCTCGGCGCCGGTGGTGCGGTGCGGGGCGTGCTGGAGCCGATCCTGGCGCACGCGCCGCAGTCGCTGGTCATCGCCAACCGCACGGTGGAAAAGGCCGAGCAACTGGCGCACGAGTTCGACGAGCTGGGGCCGGTGGTGGCCAGCGGCTTTGCCTGGTTGCAGGAGCCGGTGGACGTGATCATCAACGCCACCTCGGCGAGCCTCTCCGGCGAGTTGCCACCGATCGCCGACAGCCTGGTCGAGGCGGGGCGCACGGTGTGCTACGACATGATGTATGGCAAGGAGCCGACGCCGTTCTGCCAGTGGGCGAGCAAGCTGGGCGCGGCCAAGGTGCTGGATGGGTTGGGGATGCTCGCCGAGCAGGCGGCCGAGGCGTTCTTCATCTGGCGTGGGGTGCGGCCGGATACGGCGCCGGTGCTGGCTGAGCTGCGTCGACAGCTTGCCCGCGGCTGATACCTCAGGTTCGCATATCCCCCTGTAGGAGCGGGTTTATCGGAACGCCGAACCCGCTCCTACAGGGGGGATGTGCCGGCCAATGATCAGAGCTTGGCCTTGAAGGCCTCGGCTGCATTCCCGCCGTCCTTGCTGGTCACCCCCGCCAACCACGCGTCCAGCCGCTCGGGATGCTTTTGTACCCAAGCCTTGGCCGCTTCGTCGAAACTGACCTTCTTATCCACAACCTCAGCCATGATGGTGTTTTCCATATCCAGGTCGAATTGCAGATTGGCCAACAGCTTCGCCGCATTCGGGCACGCCTGTGGATAACCTTTGCGGGTCAGCGTGTACACCTCGCCCTTGCTGCCGAACCACTTCTCCCCGCCGGTCAGGTAGTGCATTTTGAGCTTCACGTTCATCGGGTGCGGGGTCCAGCCGAGGAAGACGATGAACTGTTGCTTCTTCACCGCCCGGTCGACCTGCGCCAGCATAGCCTGTTCGCTGGATTCCACCAGCTTCCATTTGCCCAGTTCGAATTCGTTGGCGTCGATGATCTGCTTCAGCGACAGGTTGGCCGGCGCGCCGGAACCGATCCCGTACAGCTTCTGGTCGAACTGACCGGCATGCTTCTGCAGGTCGGCGAAGTCCTTCACCCCGGCGTTCCACACGTAGTCGGGCACGGCCAGGGTGAACTCGGTGCCTTCCAGGTTGCGCGACAGCTGCTGGACATCGCCATTGGCGATGAACTTGTCATGGAAGCCCTGCTGCGCTGGCATCCAGTTGCCGAGGAAGGCATCCACGCGGCCATCCTTGAGGCCGCCGTAGATGATCGGTACCGCCAGGTTGTCGATCTTCACCTGGTAACCCAGGCCTTCGAGCAGCAGGCGGGCGATGGCGTTGGTCGAAGCGATGTCGCTCCAGCCGGGGTCGGCGAGTTTCACGGTACTGCATTGCGCGTCGTCGTCGGCGGCCTGGGCGCTGAGCGCGCCCAGGCCAAGAACCAGGGTCAATGCGGTGGTGGCGAACGTGTGCATGGCGGCCTCTCTACTCAATCCATGGGTGCGGGCTGTGGATAACGTGCCTTGCGCTCGAGGTCGTCGAGATCGATGTGGTTACGCATGTACTGGTGGCTGGCGTCGACGAATGGTTGGTGGTCCCAGCTTTTCAACGTACCGATGGCCAGGGCCTCGGCCACCAGGCGACGGCGGCGCTGGCTGGCCAGCACCTGCTGGCGCAGGCCGGGAATGTTCCAGCGTTGGCGCGCCTCGTCGACGAATGCCTGCAGCAGCGCCTGGTGGTCCGGGCTGCCGGTGAGGTTCTCCCGTTCGTGCGGGTCGTCGCTCAGGTCATAGAGTAGGCATGGGTCGTCTTCGCTGTACACGAACTTGTACGGCCCACGGCGGATCATCATCAGCGGGCCGATCGTACCTTCGGCCATGTACTCGCCGATCACCTCGTCGTGACCGCCCTGCCCCTGCAGGTGGCCAAGCAGTGAGCGGCCGTCGAGGTGCAGGTCTTTATCCACAGCTGCACCGGCCAGTTCCACCAGGGTCGGCAGCAGGTCGCAGGTCGATACCGAAGCGCTGACCCGGCGGGCGGCGAAGCGTTTGGGTGCATGCACCAGCAACGGCACGCGGGCCGACATCTCGAACCAGTGCATTTTGTACCAGAGGCCCCGATCGCCGAGCATGTCGCCGTGATCGCCAGAGAACACGATCAGGGTGTCGTCGGCCAGACCGCATTCTTCCAGGGTCTGCAGCAGCTGGCCGATGTTGTCGTCGATGTAGCTGCAGGCACCGAAGTAGGCGCGTCGCGCATCACGGATCTTATCCACAGGCAGCGGCTTGTCCCACAGGTCATAGACCTTGAGCAGGCGCTGCGAATGCGGGTCGAGCTCGGCCTGGCTGAACTCGGCGCGGGGCATGGGGATATCCACACCCTCGTAGCGATCCCAGTAGCGCCTGGGAATGGTGTACGGGTCGTGTGGGTGGGTCATCGACACGGTCAGGCAGAACGGTCGCCCGTCGTTGTCGCGTACATGGTCGTAGAGGTACTGGCGCGCCTTGAACACCACCTCTTCGTCGAAATCCAGCTGGTTGGTCCGTACACAGGGGCCGGCCTGCAGCACCGACGACATGTTGTGATACCAAGTCGGGCGCTCGTCCGGGGCGTCCCAGTTCACTGCCCAGCCGTAGTCGGCGGGGTAGATATCGCTGGTCAGGCGTTCCTCGTAGCCGTGCAGCTGGTCCGGCCCGCAGAAGTGCATCTTGCCCGACAGCGCGGTGCGATAGCCCAGGCGGCGCAGGTAGTGGGCGTAGGTTGGCACGTCGCCGGGGAAATCGGCGGCATTGTCGTAGGCACCGATGCGGCTGGGCAGTTGGCCACTGACCAGGGTGAAGCGCGACGGCGCGCACAGCGGGCTGTTGCAGTAGGCTGAGTCGAACACCACGGCCTGTTCGGCGAGGCGGCTGAGGTGGGGCATGTGGATCGGCGAAGGGCCGTAGATCGGCAACAGTGGGGCGGCCATCTGGTCTGCCATGATGAACAGGATATTCGGGCGCGTCATGTGGGCTTTCCATCGTCGGGGTTTATACATTTCGTTTGCTTTTCACGATGAGCCTGTGGATAACAGGGGTAAAGCCCATGGCGGGCAATGACTGGGATTAGCTGAACTTATGTTTGAACACCTTGCCGCGCTTTCGCTGGAGACCTTGCGGGTGTTCGAGTCCGCTGCCCGTTTGCGCGGATTCACCGCAGCGGCGCTGGAGTTGGGCACCACGCAACCCGCGGTCAGCCAGCAGATGAAGCGCCTGGAGGTGCAACTGGGCACGCGACTGTTCGATCGGATCTACCGTGGCATCGAACTGACGGAAGCCGGCCAGGTGCTTTTCGACCAGGTTCAGCAAGGCCTGCAGAGCATGAACGAGGGCGTCGCCCAGGTCAGTGGCCGGGGTCAGCGCGAGGTGTTGCAGGTGGCGACCGATTTCGCCTTCGCCGCCTTCTGGTTGATGCCTCGCTTGCAGCGCTTCCACGAGGCTTATCCACAGGTGGACGTGAGCCTGGTGACCAGTGAGCGCACCCAGGCGATGCTGCGCCCGGACATCGACGTGGCGGTGCTGTTTGGCGATGGGCGTTTTCACCAGGGTGAAAGCCGCTGGTTGTTCGACGAGGAGGTTTTCCCCGTCTGCAGCCCCCGGCTGATTCATGGCAAACCCTTGCCCGCCGAGGCTTTGCAACGATTACCGTTGCTCCACCTGCGGGGCCAGCAAGGGGTCAACTGGTTCGATTGGGCGGGGGTATTCCGCGGTTATGGCCTGGGCAGCCCACCGCCGCCAGGGCAGTTGCGCTTCGACAACTACACGTTGTTGATCCAGGCGGCGATCGCGGGCCAGGGCGTGGCGATTGGCTGGGGGCACCTGGTCGATGGGTTGGTCGAGCAAGGCCTGCTGTGCCGGCCGCTGGAGGGCAACCTGCGGTCGGCGCGGGGGTATTACGCGGTGCTGCCGCCGCGCAAGCGGCGTGGGGCGTTGATCGAGCGGTTCGTGGGGTGGCTGGAGCAAGAGCGCAGTCTGTGAGATTTTGGGGCCGCTCTACGGGCCTTTCGCGACACAAGGGTTGACCACATTCAGGAGCTATCGTGCAGAGGATCAAGGGGTATCACGCCCACGTGTACTACGACGCATCGACCATGGAGCAGGCGCGTGAGCTATGCGAAGAGGCCGCGCGACTGTTCCCCGTGACCATGGGGCGCATGCACCAGAAGCCGGTCGGGCCGCACCCGGACTGGAGTTGCCAGTTGGCCTTCGGACCGGAGGTGCTGGGGGTGGTGTTGCCTTGGCTGGCGTTGAATCGAAAGGGGTTGGTGGTGTTCATGCACCCCGACACCGGGGATGACCTGGCCGACCATCGCGACCATGCGATCTGGATGGGGGCGGTGCGGCCGTTGAAGCTGTCTCTGTTCGGGGGATAGTGGGGCCAAGGGGCGAGGCCGCACCTACAGGGAAAGCGTAACCCTGTGTAGGAGCGGCCTTGTGCAGCGATCGAGGGCGCAGCCCTCGCAATCAATTGCGCGCCGAGCGCACCCCTTCGGCCAATGCCGAGCACAGGCTCAGCACATCGTTCACGGCCTGGTCGGCATCCTTGGCCTGGGCGATCTTGTCGACCAGCGCAGAACCCACCACCACACCGTCGGCCAGGCGCGCGATCGCGGCGGCCTGCTCTGGTGTACGAATACCGAAACCAACGCTGATCGGCAGGTCGGTATGCCGGCGCAGGCGGGCAATCGCCTCGGTAACGTGCTCGGTGGTCGCTGATCCGGCACCGGTCACACCGGCCACCGACACGTAGTAGACGAACCCGGAGCTGCGCTCCAGCACCCGTGGCAGGCGCGCGTCGTCGGTGGTTGGAGTGGTCAGGCGGATGAAGTCGATACCCGCGGCCTGGGCCGGGGTGGCCAGCTCGGCGTCGTGCTCGGGTGGCAAGTCGACGATGATCAGGCCATCGACCCCGGCGTCCTTGGCCTGGGCCACGAACTTGTCCACGCCGAAGCGATGGATCGGGTTGTAGTAACCCATCAGCACGATTGGCGTGGTGTGGTTGTCGACACGGAATTCGCGAACCATCTGCAGGGTCTTGGCCAGGGTCTGGCCGGCTTCCAGAGCGCGCAGGGTAGCGAGCTGAATGGCCACGCCGTCGGCCATCGGGTCGGTGAACGGCATGCCCAGCTCGATCACGTCGGCACCGGCGGCCGGCAGGCCCTTGAGGATCTGCAGCGAGGCGTCGTAGCCCGGGTCGCCAGCGGTGACGAAGGTGACCAGCGCGGAGCGGCCTTCGGCCTTGAGCTCGGCGAAGCGTTGTTCAAGACGGCTCATGCCTGTTTCTCCTGGGCTGCCATGTGGTTCATCACGGTTTGCATGTCTTTGTCGCCACGGCCCGACAGGCACACGACCATCAGGTGGTCCTTGGGCAGGTTCGGCGCGCGCTTGATCGCCTCGGCCAGGGCGTGGGAGCTTTCCAGCGCCGGGATGATGCCCTCCAGGCGGCAGCTGGCGTGGAAGGCGTCGAGGGCCTCGTCGTCGGTGATGCTGACGTACTCGACGCGCTTCACTTCGTGCAGGTAGGCGTGCTCCGGGCCGATGCCTGGGTAGTCGAGCCCGGCGGAAATCGAGTGGGCGTCGGTGATCTGGCCGTCATCGTCCTGCAGCAGGTAGGTGCGATTGCCGTGCAGCACGCCCGGCACGCCGCCGTTGAGGCTGGCCGCATGCTTGTCGGTGTGTACACCGTGGCCACCGGCTTCGACGCCGATGATCTGCACGCTCGGCTCTTCGAGGAATTCGTGGAACAGGCCCATGGCATTGGAACCGCCACCGACGCAGGCGACCAGGCTGTCAGGCAGGCGGCCTTCCTTTTCCTGCAGCTGGGCGCGGGTTTCCTTGCCGATGATCGACTGGAAGTCGCGGACCATGGCCGGGTAAGGGTGCGGGCCGGCGACGGTGCCGATCAGGTAGAAGGTGTCGTCGACGTTGGTGACCCAGTCACGCAGGGCCTCGTTCATGGCGTCCTTGAGGGTGCCGGTGCCGGCGGTGACCGGGACGATCTCGGCGCCCAGCAGCTTCATGCGGAACACGTTGGCCTGCTGGCGCTCAATGTCCGTGGCGCCCATGTAGATCACGCAGGGCAGGCCGAAACGCGCGGCCACGGTGGCGGTGGCCACGCCATGCATGCCGGCGCCGGTTTCGGCGATCAGGCGCTTCTTGCCCATGCGCTTGGCCAGCAGTACCTGGCCGATGCAGTTGTTCACCTTGTGCGCGCCGGTGTGGTTGAGTTCTTCGCGCTTGAAGTAGATTTTCGCGCCGCCACAGTGCTCGGTCAGACGCTCGGCGAAGTACAGCGGGTTCGGGCGGCCGATGTAGTCACGCTGGAAGTACGCCAGGTCCTCGAGGAACTTGGGATCGGCCTTGGCCGCTTCGTATTCGCGTGCCAGGTCCAGCACGAGGGGCATGAGGGTTTCGGCCACGTAGCGGCCGCCGAACGAGCCGAACAGGCCGTTGGCATCCGGGCCGGGGCGGTATTGGGTCTGGGTCATGGGGCGCTCCAGGGGCGATATGAATGAGTGATGGGCTTTACTCTAACCACGGCAAGCCCGGCTGAAAACCGATAAGATTGCGTTAATCTGTCAGGAAATATCACAAGTCCATGGCTCATGACCTTCCACCGCTCAATGCCCTGCGCGCATTCGAGGCCACCGCCCGGCTGAACAGCGTCAGCCAGGCAGCCGAAGCGCTTCACGTGACCCACGGCGCGGTCAGCCGGCAGCTCAAGGTACTTGAGGAGCACCTCGGGGTGGCGTTGTTTGTCAAGGACGGGCGTGGCATCAAACTCACAGATGCCGGTATCCGCCTGCGCGACGCCAGCTTCGATGCCTTCGACCGGCTGCGCGGCATCTGCGCGGAACTCGGTCGCGATGTCAGCGAGGCGCCGTTCGTGCTGGGCTGCTCCGGGAGCCTGTTGGCGCGCTGGTTCATTCCTCGATTGGGGCGGCTGAAGGCCGACTTGCCGGAACTGCGCCTGCATCTTTCGGCTGGCGAGGGCGACCTCGACCCGCGCCGGCCGGGGCTGGATGCCTTGCTGGTGTATGCCGAACCGCCGTGGCCGACGGACATGCAGGTGCATGTGTTGGCCGAAGAGCGGATCGGCCCGGTGCTGAGCCCGCATTTCGCCGGCTTCGAGCGCCTGCGCCAGGCACCTGCGCAGGCCCTGTTGGGCGAGCCGTTGCTGCACACCACCTCGAGGCCGCAGGCATGGCCGACCTGGGCGCACGAGCAGGGCCTGAACCCTGGCGCACTGCACTATGGCCAGGCCTTCGAGCACTTGTACTACCTGTTGGAAGCGGCCGTGGCCGGCCTGGGAGTGGCCATCGCGCCGCAACCGTTGGTGGCCGATGACCTGCGCGCCGGGCGTTTGAACGCGCCTTGGGGGTTTTCGCCGACACGTGCGGCTTTGGCGCTATGGGTGCCCAAGCGCGCCGCTGACGGGCGCGCCGAGCAGCTGGCGCAGTGGCTGCGCCAGGAGCTGGACAGCCAGCGGGTCTAGTTGCGTTTGCACAGCAGCCAGGCGGCCAGCAGGCCGATGGCGCCGACTGCAACGCCGGCGGTGGTCAGCGGGTGCTCCTGAGCGTAGTCACGGGTGGCGATGCCGGTCTGGCGGGTGCGGGTCTTGACCTCTTCGTAAGCATCGCTGAGCAGGCTGCGCGAGTGACGCAGCGCGCTTTCGGCATTGCTGCGAATGGTCTTGAGCGATTTCTGCGACTCCTCGGAGGCGTCGTGCTTGAGATTCTCCAGTGCCTTGAGCAGGCTTTCGATCTCGGTTTCCATGCTTTCCAGGGACGCTTTGCGCAGCGAATTGCGTGGCATGTGAACTCTCCTTCGCGGTAGGGGTGGTAAGGATTGCGACTTCCCGCTGCGCTGAAAGTGCAATCGAACTTTCAGCGGCGCCGATGGCTCGCAGGTAAACCAGGCCAGCGCTGCTAGGCTCAAGTTTCACAGCCACTCAAGGAGAGCGACATGAGCGATCATCACACCTACAAGAAGGTCGAGTTGGTGGGGTCGTCGACCACCACCATCGAGGATGCGATCCAGAATGCCCTGGCCGAGGCGGCCAAGAGCATCAAGCTGCTGGAATGGTTCGAGGTGGTCGACACCCGCGGTCACATTCGTGATGGCAAGGTCGAGCACTACCAGGTCACGTTGAAGGTGGGCTTCCGCATCGCCAACAGCTGACCCCTCGCCGTAGGCCGAGGGCCCGGGCGCGATGATGGGTTTCGAGGGTGCCTTTGCCGGCACCCTTTTTCGGTTTCATCCATTCAAGGAAAGCGAGCGATGAAAAAAACGATGTGGGCGGTAGGGTTGATGATGCTGGCAGGTAGCGCGCTGGCCGCGGGCAAGCCGTGTGAGGAGCTCAAGGCGGAGATCGCGGCGAAGCTCGATGCCAAGGGGGTCAGCGGCTATACGCTGGAGATCGTCGACAAGGGCGACCCGGCCGGCAAGGTGGTGGGTAGCTGCGAGGCCGGCACCAAGGAAATCGTCTACCGGCGCGGCTGATGCGCTGGAGCCTTCGCGGGCAATACCGCTCCCTGTGGGTATTGCCCGCGAAGAAGATCACTCGCTCTTCAGCGCCTGCGCCATCAATTCATACGACCGGATCCGGTCGGCATGCTCATACAGATCACTGGTGAAGATCAGCTCATCCGCCCCGGTCTGCTCCAGCAACACCTCCACCTTGGCTCGTACCTTCTGCGGGCTGCCAATCATCGCCAGGCCCAGGAAACTGCCCACCGCGTCGCGTTCGTGGGGTAGCCACAGCCCGTCCATGCTCGGCACCGGTGGGCGCTGCATCAGGCTTTGCCCGCGAATCAGCGCGAGGATGCGCTGGTATACCGAGGTGGCCAGGTATTCGGCCTGCTCGTCGGTGTCGGCCACCACCATCGGCACACCCAGCATCACATACGGTTTGTCCAGTGTGGTGCTGGGCTTGAAGTGGTCGCGGTAGATGCGGATCGCCTCATGCATCAGGCGCGGTGCGAAATGCGAGGCGAAGGCGTAGGGCATGCCGCGCATGCCTGCCAGTTGGGCGCTGAACAGGCTGGAGCCGAGCAGCCACATGGGCACCTCGGTGTCGTGACCGGGCACGGCGATCACTTTTTGATCATCGGTGCGTGGTCCGAGGTAGCGGGATAATTCCTCGACATCGTCCGGGAAATCGTCGGCGCTGCCCGAGCGTTCGCGGCGCAAGGCGTAGGCGGTCATCTGGTCCGACCCCGGGGCACGGCCCAGGCCCAGGTCGATGCGGCCTGGATAGAGGCTGGCCAGGGTGCCGAACTGCTCGGCGATCACCAGCGGGGCATGGTTGGGCAGCATGACGCCGCCGGAGCCGACGCGGATGGTCGAAGTACCGCCCGCCAGATAGCCGATCAGCACCGAGGTGGCGGAACTGGCGATGCCGTCCATGTTGTGGTGCTCGGCGACCCAGAAACGGTTGTAACCAAAGCGTTCGACGTGCCGGGCCAGGTCCAGGGAGTTGTGCAACGCTTGCGCGGGGCCTGCATCGGCACGTACCGGCACCAGGTCGAGGGTGGAAATCTTCAGGTCACGCAGGTGGGTCATAGGAGCCTCCGCAAAAGGTCATAAGCCAGAGGCCACCTGGACGGTGTCCATAGGCCTTTTGAACTGTGTATGGGCAGATTGGCAGGAATCAATGCCCGTGAGTGGATTGGTCTGAACTTGCTGTAGGAGGTGTACCTCTGAAATTACAGGTATGTAATCCATGACCAGGAGGCATCATGAAAAAGACAGCATCGGCAATCTGGCAAGGCGGGCTGAAGGACGGCAAGGGCCGTATCTCCACCGAAAGCGGCGCGCTCAAAGAAAACCCCTACGGCTTCAATACCCGTTTCGAGGGCACACCAGGGACCAACCCAGAGGAGTTGATCGGTGCGGCGCATGCCGGGTGCTTCTCGATGGCACTCTCCATGATGCTGGGCGAAGCCGGCCTGACGGCAGAGCGCATCGATACCATCGCCGAAGTCACCCTGGACAAGCAGGCAGACGGGTTTGCCATCACCGCCGTGCACCTGACCCTCAAGGCCAAGGTGCCCGGTGCCAATGAGGCGCAGTTCCTCCAGATCGCCAACAAGGCCAAGGCGGGTTGCCCGGTTTCGAAGGTACTCAACGCCGATATCAGCCTGGACGCTTCGTTGGTGGGCTGACGGCGCAACAGTGGCAGATTGCTGTAGTCTAAACAGCGTCGGCAGCAAGGCTGCCCTTTGAGGAGCCGTTCCATGAAACGCGTCGTAGTCGCCGTGCTGGGTTCTCTGTTGACGTCGGCCGTCCTGGCCGCGCCCAAGCCGTGCGAGGAACTCAAGGCCGAGATCGAAGCGAAGATCCAGGCCCGAGGCGTGTCGTCCTATACCCTGGAAATCGTGCCCAACAGCGAGGTCAAGGACCCGAACATGGTCGTTGGCAGCTGCGAGGGCGGGACCAAGAAGATCATCTACCAGAAGAACGACCGCTAGGTCTCACTGGCGCCATCGCCGGCAAGCCGGCTCCTCCAGGGGCTGGCCTGCCGGCGATGGGCATTCAGGGAATGCAGAACACGTTGCTCGCCTCGTTCACCACCCTGGTCCGGCTCGCGTCGTACATCGCCACCTCGGGTTCCATGACCGGCGCCCGGGCCACCAGGCGGTAGCGTTCGCCCGCCTTGAAGTCATCGAAGCGCACCGTCAGGTAGCAGGTGCGTTCGCGTGGGTCGGTGGTGAAGCCGCCCGCATAGACTTCATAGTCGAAGCGCACGACCAGTTCGTGCTTGCCGGGGGTTACCTGGAAGTAGCGGCCATCGTTCAGACGCTGGCCATCGAGCCGGTCGGCCATGACCAGGCGCCCTGGGGTCATGGTGTAGAGGTCGACCCAGGCCTGCTTGGGGTCGGCGGGTGGCAAGGGGCTGGCGCAGGCCCCCAGGGCACTGAGGGCGATCAGCATCATGGGCTGGCGCATGGCAATACTCCCACTTGCGATTCACACGCTACAAGCATAGCGCCGTTCGGCGTTTCAGGTGCGTTGGCAACCGGCTGGCAGGCCCTGGCCGACGAGTTTCTGCTGGTGGTCGTACAGCTTGATCCAGGGCCGGAAGCCGATGCTGCCGGCTTGCAGTTGGTAGCGCTGGCCGGCGTTGAAGTCCTTGAAGGTCAGGTTGAGCTGGCAGTCGCGCCACAAGGGCTCGTTCACCGGGCCGATGTTGCTCGGGGTGACTGGGAACTGGTAGCGCACGGTCAGCTCGTGGCTGCCTGGCTGCACTTCGAAGTAGCGGTTGTCGGCCCATTCGCGCTCGTCGACCTGCACGGCATGCAGTGAGGTGTCGTCATGCGGGCTGAGGTCGATCCAGGCCTGGTTGGGGTCCGGGTCGGGCAGGGTCGAGCAGGCAGACAGCAGGATCAGCGAACTGGCGACGAACAGGGCACGCATGGCGGTACTCCCCCGGGCAAGATAGTCTTGGGCGCATTGGCCGTGAGCGAGCGGGACAGCCCCAAGATGGTTCGAATTTTTCTTTTGCAGCGCTCAGGCCCTGGGCCACTCGACCGTGTTTTCAGGCGTTTGGTTCCCGTGTTGGCCGGGCTTCTGCTGAACGGTTGCAGCAGCGTCGGTTACTACGGGCAGTTGGCCGAGGGGCAGTGGCAGCTGCTGCGCGCCCGCCAGCCTGTGGATAACGTCCTGGCCGACCCGGCCAGCAGCCCGCAATTGCGCGAGCGCCTGGCCCATGCCGAGCAGGCGCGGCGCTTTGCCAGTGACCACCTGAAACTGCCGGACAACCGCAGCTATCGGGTCTATGCCGACCTGGGCCGGCCCTATGTGGTGTGGAACGTGTTCGCCACGCCCGAGCTGTCCCTGCAGCCCGTGACCCACTGCTTCCCCATTGCCGGTTGCGTCGCCTACCGGGGCTACTACCGCCAGGGCGATGCACGGGGCGCGGCGGCGCTGATGCGCGAGGACGGCCTGGACGTCTACGTGGGTGGGGTGGAGGCCTATTCCACCCTGGGCTGGTTCGATGACCCGATCCTCTCGACCATGCTCGGCTGGGGCGATGAGCGCTTGGCTGCGTTGATCTTCCACGAACTGGCGCACCAGCGCTTCTACGTGCGCGACGACACGGCGTTCAATGAGTCGTTTGCCACCTTCGTCGAGCAGGAAGGAGCGCGGCAGTGGCGTGTGGCCCGGGGCCTCGCACCGCTTGGACTGGGCCAGACGGCTCAGCAGGAGCAGTTCACCCGGCTGGTGCTGGCCAGTCGCGAGCGCTTGCAGGCGATCTATGCAGGGCCCCTGGACGATGCGCACAAGCGAGTTGCCAAGCAGGCCGAGTTCGAGCGTTTGCGCGGGGAGTACCAGCGGGTGCGGGACAGCCAGTGGAACGGCGACAAGCGCTATGACGCCTGGGTCTATGCACCATTGAGCAATGCCAAGCTGTTGCCGTTCGGGCTGTATGACCAGTGGGTGCCGGCGTTTGCGGCGGTGTTCCGTGAGGTGGATGGGGATTGGGCACGGTTTTATGAGCGAGTCGAGCAGCTTGGGCGGTTGTCAGCTACCGACAGGAAGGCGGCTTTGCAGCGATTGATGTGAGCCTGCGGGATTTTGGGGCCGCAAAGCAGCCCCCAGGGCCCTCAAGCCTTGATGAAGGCCTGGTGCATCTCGGCCAGGGTCGGGTAGTGGAACGCTGGCGTCTCGGCCATCAGCTCTTCCCGGCTACCGAACCCATACCCCACCGCCACCGCCTGCAAGCCATTGCTGCGCGCGCCGATCAGGTCGTGCTTGCGGTCGCCGATCATCAGCGTCTGCGCAGGGTCAAGCCCTTCCTCGTCCAGCAGGTGGCGAATCAGCTCGACCTTGTTGGTACGCGTGCCATCCAGTTCGCTGCCGTAGATTACCTTGAAGTGCTGGTCGAAGGCGAAGTGCCGGGCAATTTCGCGGGCGAATTCCCACGGCTTGGAGGTGGCGATGTACAGGGTACGGCCCTGGTCATTGAGGGCCGCGAGCAGCTCCGGCACGCCGTCGAATACCTGGTTCTCGTACAGACCGGTCACTCGGAAACGCTCGCGGTAGTGGTTCACCGCCTCCCAGGCCTTGGTTTCGTCGAAACTGTAGAACTGCATGAAGGCCTGCAGCAGGGGTGGCCCGATGAAATGCTCGAGGCGCGTCAGGTCGGGTTCGTCGATGCCCAGCTTGGCCAGGGCGTACTGGATCGAGCGGGTGATGCCCAGGCGCGGGTCGGTCAGGGTGCCGTCGAGGTCGAAGAGGATGTTCTGCTGGTGCATGTAGAAAGGTCACTCCGGTTGGTCGAAGCCTTCGGCCAGGTGCTGGTCCTTGAGCTTCACGTAGTTGCCGGCACTATACGGGAAGAACGCACGCTCCTTGTCGGACAACGGACGCGCCTGCTTCACCGGGCTGCCCACGTACAGGTAGCCGCTCTCCAGGCGCTTGCCGGGTGGTACCAGGCTGCCGGCGCCGATGATCACCTCGTCCTCGACGATGGCGCCATCCATGATGGTGCTGCCCATGCCGACCAGGATGCGATTGCCCAGGGTGCAGCCGTGCAGCATCACCTTGTGGCCGATGGTGACCTCGTCGCCGATGATCAGCGGGAAGCCGTCGGGGTTGAACGGTCCGGCGTGGGTGATGTGCAGTACGCTGCCATCCTGCACGCTGGTGCGCGCGCCGATACGGATGCGGTGCATGTCGCCGCGGACCACCGTGAGCGGCCAAACCGAGCTGTCTTCGCCGATCTCCACGTCGCCCAGCACCACCGCTGAACGGTCGACGAAGGCACGAGGTCCAACTTTCGGAGTGTGTTGCTGGAAGCTTCGGATGGCCATGATAGCGTCTCTCATCTGTGCCGATAGGCAGGCTGCCTGCTGCGGTCGGCGTCGATTGTAATTAAGATGGTCGAGTGTTTCTTCTGCCAAGGTATCCAAACCGTGAGTGCGAACAACCCGCTTCTGCAGCCCTACGATCTGCCGCCGTTCTCGGCGATCCGTGCCGAACACGTGCTGCCAGCCATCGAAGAGATCCTGGCCGACAACCGCAAAGCCATTGCCCAGATTCTCGAAACCCAAGGTAAGCAGCCTTCCTGGGCCGGCCTGGTGCTGGCCATGGACGAACTCAACGACCGCCTGGGCGCCGCCTGGAGCCCGGTCAGCCACCTCAACGCAGTGTGCAACAGCAAGGAATTGCGCGAGGCCTACGAGGCCTGCCTGCCGGCGCTGAGTGCCTACTCTACCGAACTGGGGCAGAACCGTGCGTTGTTCGAGGCCTATCAGGCGCTGATCGACAGCCCGCAAGCCGCCGGTTTCGACGTGGCCCAGAAGACCATCCTCGAGCATGCCCTGCGTGACTTCCGCCTGTCGGGCATCGACCTGCCGGCCGACCAGCAGCAGCGCTATGCCGAAGTGCAGAGCAAGCTCAGCGAGCTGGGCAGCCGCTTCTCCAACCAGTTGCTCGACGCCACCCAGGCCTGGACCAAGCACGTCACCGACGAAGCCGCCCTGGCCGGCCTGACCGATTCGGCCAAGGCGCAGATGGCCGCCGCGGCCCAGGCCAAGGGCCTCGACGGCTGGCTGATCACCCTGGAATTCCCCAGCTACTACGCGGTGATGACCTACGCCAGTGACCGCGCCCTGCGCGAAGAGCTGTACGCCGCCTACTGCACCCGCGCCTCGGATCAGGGCCCGAATGCCGGGCAGTTCGACAATGGCCCGGTGATGCGCGAGATCCTCGACCTGCGTCAGGAGCTGGCCGCGCTGCTGGGTTACAAGAATTACGCCGAGCTGAGCCTGGCGACCAAGATGGCCGAGTCCAGCGACCAGGTGCTGAGCTTCCTGCGTGACCTGGCCAAGCGCTCCAAGCCGTTCGCCGCCCAGGACCTGGAGCAGCTCAAGGCCTATGCCGCCGAACAGGGTTGCGCGGAGCTTGCCAGTTGGGACGCCGGCTACTTCGGCGAGAAGCTGCGCGAGCAGCGCTACAGCGTCTCGCAGGAAACCCTGCGCGCCTACTTCCCGATCGACAAGGTGCTCGGTGGCCTGTTCGCCATCGTCCAGCGCCTGTACGGCATCGAGATCGCCGAGCTCAAGGGCTTCGATGCCTGGCACCCGGACGTGCGCCTGTTCGAGATCAAGGAAAACGGCCAGCATGTCGGCCGCTTCTTCTTCGACCTGTATGCCCGCGCCAACAAGCGTGGCGGTGCCTGGATGGACGGCGCCCGCGACCGCCGGCGCACCGCCGAGGGCGCGTTGCAGAGCCCGGTGGCCAACCTGGTGTGCAACTTCACCCCGGCAGCGCCCGGCAAGCCGGCGCTGCTGACCCACGATGAAGTGACCACGCTGTTCCACGAGTTCGGCCATGGCTTGCATCACCTGCTGACCCGCATCGAGCATGCCGGCGTGTCCGGCATCAACGGCGTGGCCTGGGACGCGGTCGAGCTGCCGAGCCAGTTCATGGAAAACTGGTGCTGGGAGCCCGAGGGCCTGGCGTTGATCTCCGGTCATTACGAAACCGGCGCCGCCCTGCCCCAGGACCTGCTGGACAAGATGCTGGCGGCGAAGAACTTCCAGTCGGGCATGATGATGGTGCGTCAGCTGGAGTTCTCGCTGTTCGACTTCGAGCTGCATGCCAGCCATGGCGACGGCCGCAGCGTGCTGCAGGTGCTCGAAGGCGTGCGCGACGAGGTCTCGGTGATGCGCCCGCCGGCCTACAACCGCTTCCCCAACAGCTTCGCGCACATCTTCGCCGGCGGTTACGCGGCCGGTTACTACAGCTACAAGTGGGCCGAAGTACTGTCGGCCGATGCCTTCTCGCGCTTCGAGGAAGAGGGCGTGCTCAACGCCGAGACCGGCCGCGCCTTCCGCGAGGCTATCCTGGCCCGTGGTGGTTCGCGTGAGCCGATGGTGCTGTTCGTCGACTTCCGTGGCCGTGAACCTTCCATTGATGCATTGCTGCGCCACTGTGGCCTGAGCGAGGACGCGGCAGCATGAGCGAGGTCGTCGTGAACAAGACCAAGAAGCGCTTCATCGCCGGGGCGGTATGCCCGGCGTGCAGCGAGCCGGACAAGCTGATGATGTGGAACGAGGACGGCGTGCCGCACCGCGAATGCGTGGCCTGCGGCTTCACCGATACGCTCAACGAACAAGGCCTGTCGGTGCCCAAGGAGCTCGGTACGCGGGTCAACCACCAGGCGCCCAAGGCCGCCCCGGCCCAG
This sequence comes from Pseudomonas sp. S31, assembly GCF_016648105.1. Lineage (GTDB taxonomy): Bacteria > Pseudomonadota > Gammaproteobacteria > Pseudomonadales > Pseudomonadaceae > Aquipseudomonas. Next base: position 224,756 of record NZ_JACVVE010000002.1, read on the forward strand.
GTGCAGACGGTGCAGTTCTTCCCCAATCCCAAGCTGAAGAAACCCGCCGAGTGACCTGGCGGGCCTTGGCTCCGCCTGACGGTAGTGGCAATGGTCGGGCCCTTGCGATACTGTACGTAAATACAGTGTCTCAAGGGCTCGCGCCATGCTCCCGACTTCCATCCGCGGTCGCGGTACCGCCAGCAATCCGCACAACCGCTTCGCGCCCAGCCGCTCGCTGGTCGAGGACGATGGCTGGTACCAGGAGGTGCCACCCACCCAGGGCACCGAGGTGCGGGTCGAGATCGCCAAGACCATCATCGCCCGCAACACCTCGCCCGACCTGCCCTTCGACCGTTCGATCAACCCCTACCGAGGCTGTGAGCATGGCTGTATCTACTGCTATGCGCGGCCTAGCCACGCCTATTGGGACCTGTCGCCGGGCCTGGATTTCGAAACCAAGCTGATCGCCAAGACCAACGCCGCCGAGGTGCTCGAACAACAGCTGAGCAAGCCAGGGTACGTCTGCGCGCCGATCAACCTGGGCGCCAACACCGACCCTTACCAGCCGATCGAGCGCGAGCAGCGAATCACCCGGCGTTTGCTCGAAGTCCTGTTGCGCTATCGCCACCCGGTTACCATCGTCACCAAGGGGTCGCTGGTGCTGCGCGACCTCGACCTGCTGGCGGAAATGGCCAGCCAGCGTCTGGCGCGGGTGATGATTAGCCTGACCACCCTGGACGACGAACTCAAGCGGGTGCTGGAGCCGCGCGCGGCGTCGCCCAAGGCGCGCTTGCGGGCCATCCGAGTGCTGCGCGAGGCCGGCGTTCCAGTGGGCGTGTTGTGCTCACCGATGATTCCGATGATCAACGACAGCGAGCTGGAGCATCTGCTTCAGGCAGCCAAGGAAGCGGGTGCGCAGAGCGCGGCCTACATGATGTTGCGCCTGCCGCTGGAAGTGGCGCCGTTGTTCGAGCAATGGCTGCAGGACCATTACCCACAGCGGGCGACGCATGTGCTGAGCCTGATCCGCCAGAGCCGCGGTGGTGAACTGTACGACAGCCGCTTCGGTTCGCGGATGCGTGGCGAAGGCGTGTTCGCCGAGCTGCTGGCGCAGCGCTTTGCCCGGGCCATGAAGCGGTTGCAGTTTGCCGGGCGCGAGGCGCAGACGCTGGATTGCTCGGCGTTCTGCCCGCCGGGCGGGCAGCTGGCGTTGTTCTGACGTGCACAAGATGGTTTGTGTAGGAGCGGGTTTATCGGGGCGCCGAACCGCCGCGAAGCAAGCCCCGTGGATGTCCCTAGTGAGGCTAATTCCTACAAATAACTTCACTAATACCCCTAGCCATTTGATGCTTTTTTGCTATTATCCAAATCCCGCCTCTGCCATCTGGAACAGCCGTTCTAGAGCCCTCGAATTAAGTTTCAGTTAAGTTTTCCCCGCTAGCGTAGGCATCCAGTCGACGAAGACTGTGATCAATGGCCCGTGCGTGTCATCTAACTCCCTGCATAGCCAGAATCTTTCCCCGGTAAAATGGATTTACCTACACACCGTCAAGAGGATGAATCATGCCCGTCAAGGACCCATCCAAGGTCGTTCCGCAGGCTCCTGCCGAAAGCGCCGATGCTGCGCTCAAACACATCGTCGACGGCTTCCTGCGTTTTCACCATGACGTCTTCCCCGATCAGCAGGAGCTGTTCAAGAAGCTCGCCACGGCACAAACGCCGCGTGCCATGTTCATCACTTGCGCCGACTCGCGTATCGTCCCCGAGCTGATCACCCAGAGCTCGCCCGGCGACCTGTTCGTGACCCGCAACGTCGGTAACGTGGTGCCACCGTATGGCCAGATGAACGGCGGTGTCTCCAGCGCCATCGAGTACGCGGTACTCGCGCTGAAAGTGCACCACATCATCATCTGCGGCCACTCCGACTGTGGCGCGATGCGTGCGGTGCTGAACCCGCACTCGCTGGACAAGATGCCGACCGTCGGTGCCTGGCTGCGCCACGCCGAAGTCGCCCGCACCGTGGTCGAGAACAACTGCTCCTGCGGCAGCGAGCACGAGACCATGCAGGTGCTGACCAAGGAAAACGTCATCGCCCAGCTGCATCACCTGCGCACCCACCCTTCGGTCGCCTCGCGCCTGGCGGCCGGCCAGCTGTACATCCACGGCTGGGTCTACGACATCGAGACCAGCAAGATCGAAGCCTACGACGCCGCCAGCGACAGCTTCCTGCCCCTGGCCGCTGGCGAGCCGGTCCCCTGCGCCACTCCGAGAGGCCGCTACTAAGCGACCCATCCACCGCTAGAACCTTGATAGCCGGCTGCACCCGCTGAGGGTGTGGCGCGGCCTTCGGCTGCCTTGAATTCCCTGACTGCCCTGCCGGCATCCTCGCTGGCGGCCCGCGCTCGCGCGTTTGTCAGGGGCCCACGTGCCCACGGCCAGCGGAATGGCCGTGCGACAGAGAAAGGAGAAACACGGTGAACATTACACAGTTGAAAGCGGCCCTGCCGCGTGAGTTGCTGGCGTCGGTGGTGGTCTTCCTGGTCGCCCTGCCCTTGTGCATGGGCATTGCCATCGCGTCGGGCATGCCGCCGGCCAAGGGGCTGATCACCGGCATCATCGGTGGCCTGGTGGTGGGCTTTCTGGCCGGCTCGCCGCTGCAAGTCAGTGGCCCGGCGGCGGGCCTGGCAGTACTGGTGTTCGAGCTGGTGCGCCAGCATGGCATGGCCATGCTCGGGCCGATCCTGCTGCTGGCCGGAGTGTTGCAGCTGCTGGCCGGGCGCTTGCGCCTGGGCTGCTGGTTCCGGGTCACCGCGCCTGCGGTGGTGTACGGCATGCTCGCGGGCATCGGCGTGCTGATCGTGCTATCCCAGGTGCATGTGATGTTCGACACGGCGCCGCAACCATCGGGCATGCAGAACCTGCTGGCGTTTCCCGCGACGGTAATGGCCGCGCTGCCTTCCGAGCCCGCTGGCGCTGGTTGGCAGGCCGGGGCCCTAGGCCTGGGCACCATCGCCCTGATGTGGGGCTGGGAGCGGCTACGCCCGCAACGGCTGCGGTTCATCCCTGGTGCGTTGCTGGGCGTGGCGGCCATGACCCTGGTCAGCCTGTGGCTGGCGCTGCCGGTGAATCGGGTGGTGGTACCGGCCGACCTGTCCGAGGCGATCGACTGGATCCGCCCCGCCGACCTGATGCAACTGGCCGACCCGACCTTGCTGGTCGCCGCCTTCGCCCTGGCCTTCATCGCCAGCGCCGAGACCCTGTTGTCCGCCGCTGCGGTCGATCGCATGCAAAGCGGCCAACGCTCGGACTTCGACCGTGAGTTGTCGGCCCAGGGCATTGGCAACATGCTGTGCGGCATCCTCGGCGCGCTGCCGATGACCGGGGTGATCGTGCGCAGCTCGGCGAACGTACAGGCCGGTGCCCGCACCCGCGCCTCGGCGATCCTGCATGGTGTATGGCTGCTGGCCTTCGTCGTGGCGCTGAGCAGCGTGCTGCAGCAGATCCCGGTGGCCAGCCTCGCAGGTGTGCTGGTGTACACCGGCATCAAGCTGGTGGACTTCAAGGCCTTCCGTGGCCTTGGCCGCTACGGCCGCATGCCGATGTTCACCTACGCCGCCACGGCCCTGGCCATCGTCTTCACCGACCTGCTCACCGGCGTGCTGCTGGGCTTTGCCCTGACCCTGCTGAAGCTGGCGTTCAAGGCGGCGCGGCTGAAGATCAACCTGGTCGAGCTGGCGCCGGTCGGGCACATGGAACTGCGCCTGAGCGGCTCGGCCACTTTCCTCAAGGTGCCGGCGCTGACCCAGGTGCTGGACTCGGTGCCGGCGGGTACCACCCTGCATGTGCCGCTGGGCAACCTGAACTACATCGACCACTCGTGCCTGGAGTTGCTGGAGGACTGGGGGCGCAGCAACGCGGCGCAGGGATCGCGGCTGGTGATCGAGCAGCGGCGGTTGAAGCGGCGGATCGAGGGGCGGATGCGCACGACGGCGGGGGTTGGGGCCTGAGATAGGCAGGCCTGGCCTATTCGCGGGTAAACCCGCTCCTACAGGTTCAACGCAGATTCAACATGGGTGGTGCACCTGTAGGAGCGGGTTTACCCGCGAAGAGGCCGGGATAGGCTATAAAAAAACCAGCCTCAGGAAGGCTGCCCCAGCTCCACCCCAAGCTGCCGCGACAAACACGGCCAGCGCTTCCAGGCCGCTCCGGTCGCGGGGCTGCTCAAGGTTTCGCGGTACGCCTCCACCGACTCGCTGGCGAAGCTGTCGTCGTCGAGCATCTCGTCCACCGAATGGTGCACCACCTCATCCAGCTGGTTGGCGAAGGCCTCGCCGATCAGCTGGTGGGCGATCAGGTTGGCGACGGTGGTGTCCACCGGAATCAACGGCTGCTGGAAGTGGCGGATGTACAGGTCGTTGACCTCCTCCACCAGGCGGTGCGCCAGGTACGCCTCATCCAGCAGGCAATCGAGGCCTACCTGTTCCTGCACTTCCTTGGGCGGTTGCAGGAAATAGGCTTCGGCAATCTTCAGTACCGGCTTGATCTGCGACTCTATCCCGGCCTCGCGGGCCACCTCGTGGGCGGCTTCCAGCAACTCCGGTACTTGTTCAACGTAGGCGCGGACGAAGCGCGTCAAGGTTCCCTGGGCGTCCTGCTCGGGCAGTTGGATCGAAGGGTGCAGGTGAGGCAGTTGCAGTGCCAGACGCTCGGCGAGCTGGCCGGTGCGGCCTTCATGTTGATGGGCTTGTTGGATCTGCTCGCGTACAGCTGCGATGTTCATGACAACTCCAGGGACGTTACGTTTCAAACGGAAGACACTAAATTAGCTCGGTATACAACATACCTAAGACGCATTTGTTATAAACCGCGCAAACGTGTGCGATCCTGGGTATAACGATTAGCCACTATTTTGCCATAACCGCTCTGGAGTGCGCCTTTCGAGCGTTTTCTCCTGCACGTGAAGTTCATTTCATCCCCGTCGTTGCGGCGGATTGGTCCCTGTCTATACTCCCGTTGAACGTGATTCGTTGATGAGGCCCGACTGCTTTATGCAGGGGCTCGGTCGTCGAAGCCAGGCAGTCTTGACCGCCGTCCCCCCCTTGCCGCAGGCCACGCCTCCGGGACAACAAGAACGATAAGGGGAACCCGCAATGATGCGACATCCACATGTCTGGATGGGCCTCGTGTTGTGGACGGTTTTCGGTCAGGCCAACGCTGCCTGGACCGTGAACATGGCGCCCGGGGCGACGGAAGTCTCCAACGCCGTTTTCGACCTGCACATGACCATTTTCTGGATCTGCGTGATCATCGGCATCGTGGTGTTCGGCGCGATGTTCTGGTCTATGGTCCTGCACCGCCGCTCCACTGGCCAGCAGGCCGCGCACTTCCACGAGCACACCTGGGTCGAGATCCTCTGGACCGTCGTCCCGTTCCTGATCCTGGTGGCCATGGCCATCCCCGCCACCAAGACCCTGATCGACATCTACGACGCCAGCGATTCGGACATCGACATCCAGGTCACCGGCTACCAATGGAAGTGGCACTACAAGTACCTGGGCCAGGACGTGGAGTTCTTCAGCAATCTGGCCACCCCCACCGAGCAGATCCACAACCAGGCGCCCAAGGACGAGCACTACCTGCTGGAAGTCGACCAGCCGCTGGTGCTGCCGGTGGGCGCCAAGGTGCGCTTCCTGGTGACCGCGGCCGATGTCATCCACTCCTGGTGGGTGCCGGCCTTCGCGGTCAAGCGCGATGCCATCCCGGGCTTCGTCAACGAAGCCTGGACGCGCATCGAGAAGCCGGGCATCTACCGGGGCCAGTGCACCGAGCTGTGCGGCAAGGACCATGGCTTCATGCCGGTGGTGGTCGAGGTCAAGTCCAAGGCCGACTACGACACCTGGCTCGCCGAGCGCAAGGCCGAGGCGGCCAAGCTCAAGGAGCTCACCAGCAAGGAATGGACCCTCGAAGAACTGGTCGAGCGCGGCGACAAGGTCTACCACACCACTTGCGTGTCCTGTCACCAGCCCGAGGGCCAGGGCCTGCCGCCGATGTTCCCGGCGCTCAAGGGCTCGAAAGTGGCCACCGGGCCGAAGGAAGAGCACCTGGGCGTGGTCTTCCATGGCCGCTCGGGCACGGCGATGGCGGCCTTCGGCAAGCAGCTCTCGGAAGTCGACATCGCCGCCGTGGTCACCTACGAGCGCAACGCCTGGGGCAACAACAAGGGCGACATGGTCACGCCGAAGGACGTGCTGGCGCTCAAGCAGGCAGAAGCGAAATGAAGCGGGTTACTCGCGGCAATCAATGGATTGCAGGAGACAGGACATGAGTGCAGTGATCGACGACCACGCCCAAGGCCATGAGCATGCCCACGGCCCGGCCAAGGGCCTGATGCGCTGGGTGCTGACCACCAACCACAAGGACATCGGCACGATGTACCTGTGGTTCAGCTTCACGATGTTCCTGCTCGGCGGTTCGTTCGCCATGGTGATCCGTGCCGAACTGTTCCAGCCTGGGCTGCAGATCGTCGAGCCGGCGTTCTTCAACCAGATGACCACCATGCACGGGCTGATCATGGTGTTCGGTGCCGTGATGCCGGCCTTCGTCGGCCTGGCCAACTGGATGATCCCACTGATGATCGGCGCCCCCGACATGGCCTTGCCGCGGATGAACAACTTCAGCTTCTGGCTGTTGCCGGCAGCGTTCCTGTTGCTGGTCTCGACCTTGTTCAGCCCCGGCGGCGGGCCCAACTTCGGGTGGACCTTTTACGCCCCGCTGTCGACCACCTATGCGCCGGCCAGCGTGACCTTCTTCATCTTCGCCATCCACCTGATGGGCATCAGCTCGATCATGGGCGCGATCAACGTGATCGCCACCATCCTCAACCTGCGTGCCCCGGGCATGACCCTGATGAAGATGCCGCTGTTCGTCTGGACCTGGCTGATCACCGCGTTCCTGCTGATCGCGGTGATGCCGGTGCTGGCCGGGGTGGTGACCATGATGCTGATGGACATCCACTTCGGCACCAGCTTCTTCAGCGCTGCGGGTGGCGGCGACCCGGTGCTGTTCCAGCACGTGTTCTGGTTCTTCGGCCACCCCGAGGTGTACATCATGATCCTGCCGGCGTTCGGGGCGGTCAGCTCGATCATCCCGGCCTTCTCGCGCAAGCCGCTGTTCGGCTACACCTCGATGGTCTATGCCACCGGGGCGATCGCCTTCCTGTCGTTCATCGTCTGGGCCCACCACATGTTCGTGGTCGGCATCCCGGTGGTCGGCGAGCTGTTCTTCATGTACGCCACCATGCTCATCGCCGTGCCTACCGGGGTCAAGGTGTTCAACTGGGTGAGCACCATGTGGGAAGGCTCGCTGACCTTCGAGACGCCGATGCTGTTCGCCATCGCCTTCGTCATCCTGTTCACCATTGGCGGTTTCTCCGGGCTGATGCTGGCCATCGCCCCGGCGGACTTCCAATACCACGATACCTACTTCGTGGTGGCGCATTTCCACTACGTGCTGGTGCCTGGGGCGATCTTCGGCATCTTCGCCTCGGCGTACTACTGGCTGCCGAAATGGACCGGCCACATGTACGACGAAACGCTCGGCAAGCTGCACTTCTGGCTGTCGTTCATCGGCATGAACATGGCCTTCTTCCCCATGCATTTCGTCGGCCTGGCCGGCATGCCGAGGCGGATTCCCGACTATAACCTGCAGTTCGCCGACTTCAACATGGTGTCCTCGATCGGCGCCTTCCTGTTCGGCACCACCCAGATCTTCTTCCTGTTCATCGTCATCAAGTGCATCCGCGGCGGCGCGCCGGCACCGGCCAAGCCGTGGGATGGGGCCGAGGGTCTGGAGTGGGAGATCCCCTCGCCGGCGCCCTATCACACCTTCCAGACGCCTCCGGAAGTGAAATAGGAAACCGCCCATGTCCGGCCTGCCGCTCAAACGCCTGGTCCTGCGCTTGCTGATGCTGACGGTGGTGATGTTCGCCTTCGGCTTCGCCCTGGTGCCGATCTATGACGTGATGTGCAAAGCCTTCGGCATCAACGGCAAGACCGGTGGGCAGTACGAGGGCAGCCAGGTCAGCGACAAGACCCGTTCGGTGCGGGTGCAGTTCATGTCGACCAACGCCAGCGACATGGTCTGGGACTTCTACTCCACCGCCGACCAGATCGAGGTCAACCCAGGTGCGGTCAACCAGATGATCTTCATTGCCCACAACCCCACCGACAAGCCGATGAGCGCCCAGGCCATCCCGAGCATCACCCCGGCCGAGGCGGCGGCGTATTTCCACAAGACCGAGTGCTTCTGCTTTACCCAGCAGGTGCTGCAGCCCGGCGAACGTATCGAGATGCCAGTGCGCTTCATCGTCGACCGCGACCTGCCGGCCAACGTGAAGCACCTGACACTGGCCTACACCTTGTTCGACATCACTGCGCGTCATCCACCGGTGGCCCATGCCACGGTAGCCAACGCCCAGGGCGCCCGCTGAGGGAAGGAGAACGGCAATGGCACGTCATGACCACTACTATGTCCCGGCGCAGAGCAAGTGGCCGATCATCGCCACCCTGGGCATGCTCATCACGGTGTTCGGCCTGGGCACCTGGTTCAACGACCTCAAGGCCGGGCACCCGGATTCCCACGGGCCGCTGATCTTCTTCATCGGCGCGTTGTTTCTGGCCTACATGCTGTTCGGCTGGTTTGGCGCGGTGGTCAGGGAGAGCCGCGCGGGGCTGTACAGCCCACAGCTGGACCGCTCGTTCCGCTGGGGCATGAGCTGGTTCATCTTTTCCGAGGTGATGTTCTTCCTGGCCTTCTTCGGCGCGCTGTTCTATGTGCGTGTGCTGGCCGGGCCGTGGCTGGGGGGTGAAGGCGCGAAAGGCGTTGCGCACATGTTGTGGCCGAGCTTCGAGTTCACCTGGCCGCTGCTGCACACCCCCGACCCGAAACTGTTCCCACCACCCAAGGAGGTGATCGACCCCTGGCACCTGCCGCTGATCAACACCATCCTGCTGGTCAGCTCCAGCGTGACCATCACCATCGCCCACCATGCCCTGCGCCGCGAGCACCGTGGCGCGCTGAAGCTGTGGCTGGGCCTGACCATCCTGCTGGGTGCCAGCTTCATCGCCCTGCAGGCCTACGAGTACCACGAGGCCTATACCCAACTGGGGCTGACGCTCGGCTCGGGGATCTACGGCGCGACCTTCTTCATGCTCACGGGCTTCCACGGCGCCCACGTGACCCTGGGCACGATCATCCTGATCGTCATGTTCGTGCGCATCCTGCGCGGGCACTTCAACCCCGACAAGCACTTCGGCTTCGAGGCGGCCAGCTGGTACTGGCACTTCGTCGATGTGGTTTGGGTGGGGCTGTTCATCTTTGTGTATGTGCTGTGAACAGAGAACCCGCTCCTACAGGGTCAGATGAAACTGTCAGAAGGGCGCGTGCGACACCAGCTGACCGCTGATGAAGCCCCAGGCCACCAGGCCGACGGTCACCGCGGCCAGGGCCACGCGCACGGTCAGGGCTTTCAGCAGGCGGGTCGAGTGTTCGTCGTCCTTGACCAGGAACACCAGGCCACTGAACAGGCTGGCAATCGTGGCCAACAGCATCAGGACAATCGCGGCCTTGAGCATGGCGCTACTCCGGGGGGATGCAGTGATGTGGATAAGTATAGCGGTCGACCTGGCGAGGCTCCGATGAGGCCCTTTCGCCCTGGCTGGATACCCACCCTGGTGGTGCTCGCGCTGCTGCCGGGGCTGATCGCGCTGGGCTGCTGGCAGCTCGGTCGCGCTGACGAAAAGCGCCTGTTGCTGGCCAGCTACGCCGAGCGCCAGCTGGATGCGCCCATCGCCACCAGCCAGTTGCTACAGGGTGAAGACAACGCCTATCGCCGCGTGCATCTATATGGCCGGTTCGACGCCGAGCACAGCCTGTTGCTCGACAACCGCATGCGCGATGGCCAGGCCGGAGTCGAGCTGCTGCAGCCGTTCCATGACCAGGCCAGCGGCCTGTGGCTGCTGGTCAACCGCGGCTGGCTGGCGTGGCCCGATCGCCGCGTGCCGGTGCGTTTCACCACCCCGGACCAGGCCCTGGCGCTGGAGGCCTCGGTGTACGTGGCGCCGGGCAGGACCTTCCAGTTGCACCCCGACCCGGTCGGAGGCCAGTGGCCGCACCTGTTGACCGCAGTCGACGCCGGGCAGTTGTGGCAACAGCTGGCGCGCGAAGGGTTCAGCCATGAATTGCGCCTGGCGCCCGGCCCGGCCAGCTACCGCCTGGACTGGCCGGTAGTGGCCATGGGCCCGGAAAAACACCTGGGCTACGCCGTGCAGTGGTTTGCCTTGGCCACCGCCCTGGTGCTGCTCTACCTGTATTTCGGCTGGCATCACAAGAGCAAGAAGAAGGAGAAAGCCCATGGCCGTCGCCACTCCGCTGGAAGTGCCTGAACGTAGCAAGCCCAGAGCCCGCGGGCGTTTGCAACTGATCCTGATTCTCCTGGTGGTGCTCGGGCCGATGGTCCTCGCCACCTGCATGTACAAGCTCAAGTTCTGGGTGCCGGAAGGCCGCAGCTACCACGGCGCGATGATCGGCAACGGCGAAAGCCGCGCCGACCTCGGCATCGCCGGCGAGGACGGGCGCTGGCAACTGCTGGTCAGCACACCCCAGGCCTGCACCGAGGACTGTCAGCGCCTGGTCTACCTGGCGCGGCAGATCCAGGTTGGCCTGGGCCGCGATGCCACCCGCGCCAGCCACGCGCTGGCGACCGCCCAGGCACTGGACGGCACCTACCAGGCGCTGCTCGACCGCGAATACCCGCAATTGCAGCGTTACCCCCTCGACGCCGCGCGCTACCGGCAGAAAGTCGGCGAAGCCGGCCCGCAGCTGTGGATCGTCGACCCGCACGGCAACCTGGTGCTGCGCTACGACACCAAGGTCGACGGCAAGCATGTGCTCGACGACCTGCGCCACCTGCTCAAGCTGTCCAACATCGGCTAGGAGCCTGCCATGGCCAGACCCGGATTTCGCCTTGCTGTGTTCGCCACCTTGCTGGCACTGCTGGTCGTCCTGCTCGGTGCCTATACCCGCCTGACCCACGCCGGCCTGGGTTGCCCCGACTGGCCGGGCTGCTATGGCTTCATTGGCGTGCCCAAGGGCGAAGCGCAGCTGGCCCACGCCGAGCTGCACTTCCCCGACCACCCGGTGGAAGCCGCCAAGGGCTGGGCCGAGATGGTCCACCGCTACTTCGCCGGCACCCTCGCCGTGGTGATCGCCCTGCTCGCCGTGCAGGCGCTGCGTCGGCATGCCCGCGATGGCCAGCCCTATCGCTTGCCCGTGCTGTTGTTGGGTGTTGTGCTGGCGCAGGCGGCCTTCGGCATGTGGACGGTGACCTTGAAGCTGTGGCCACAGGTGGTCACCGCGCACCTGCTTGGCGGCTTCACCACCCTGAGCCTGCTGATGCTGCTGTCGCTGCGTCTGTCGCGGGCCTTTGCGCCGTTGCCGAAGCTGCCCCTGAGCCTGCGCCGGATCGCGGCCCTGGCCTTGCTGGTGGTGGTCGGGCAGATCGCCCTGGGCGGCTGGGTCAGCGCCAACTACGCGGCGGTCGCCTGCATCGACCTGCCCACCTGCCATGGCCAGTGGTGGCCGGCGGCGGACTTCAGCAACGGCTTCCATCTGACTCAGCATGTCGGCCCCAACTACCTCGGCGGGCAGTTGGACAGCGATGCGCGCACGGCGATCCACATCAGCCACCGCCTGGGTGCGCTGCTGGTCACCGCAGTGCTGCTGCTGCTCAGCTGGAAACTGTACCGCTGCGGCCTTGCCGGCCTGGCGCGTCTGGTGCTGCTGGCGCTGGCCTTGCAGGTGGGCCTGGGCATCAGCAACGTGCTGTTCCACCTGCCTGTGGCGGTGGCCGTGGCGCACAACGCCGGGGGGGCGATGCTGCTGCTGTGCATGGTGCTAGTGAACTACCGCATCCGTGTGGTCGACAAGGTCCGTGTCGGCCAAGGCTGGCGCCTGACGCCAGTGATCGGCGCCGGCGTGGCGCAGCCTGTGAGGCATTCGGCATGGCGACGCTTCTAGACGTTCGGCGGGCAGGCTGGCGCGACTACCTGGAGCTGACCAAGCCCAAGGTGGTGGTGCTGATGCTGATCACCTCGCTGGTGGGCATGCTGCTGGCCAGCCAGACCACCGTGAGTGCCAGCGTGCTGCTGTTCGGCAACCTCGGCATCGGCCTGTGCGCGGGCGGCGCGGCGGCGGTCAACCATGTGCTGGACCGGCGCATCGACGCGCTGATGGCGCGCACCAACCAGCGCCCGTTGGCCCAGGGCCGGGTCGAGCCACTGCCAGCGTTGTTGTTCGCCCTGGCCCTGGCCTTGGCGGGCATGGCCTTGCTGCTGATCTTCACCAACGCCCTCACCGCCTGGCTGACCCTGGCCTCGCTGCTCGGCTACGCGGTGCTCTACACCGGCTTTCTCAAGCGTGCCACGCCGCAGAACATCGTCATCGGCGGCCTGGCCGGCGCTGCCCCGCCGCTGCTCGGCTGGGTGGCGGTCACGGGTCACGTCGGTGCCGAGCCACTGCTGCTGGTGCTGATCATCTTCGCCTGGACGCCGCCGCACTTCTGGGCGCTGGCCATCCACCGCAAGGCCGAGTACGCCAAGGCCGACATTCCCATGCTGCCGGTGACCCACGGCGAGCGCTACACGCGCCTGCACATCCTGCTGTACAGCCTGATCCTGCTGGCGGTGAGCCTGTTGCCGTACGCCATCCACATGAGCGGCCCGCTGTACCTGGTCTGCGCCCTGGCCCTGGGCCTGCGCTTCCTGCATTGGGCCTGGGTGTTGTACCGTGGCAGCCGGCCGCATGCGGCGATCGGCACGTTCAAGTACTCTATCGGCTACCTGTTCGCGCTGTTCACCGCCTTGCTCGTTGACCACTACCTGTTGCTGAGCCTATGACCCGAACCCAGAAAACCGTCTTCATCCTCGTTGCCCTGGTCGCGTTGATCATCGGCCTGACCGTCAACAAGGTGCTGAACGAGCGCAACCAGCCCAACCCCGCCGAGCTGATCGACGCCGGCATCATCCTGCTGCCACAGAGCCGCACGGTGGCAGACGTTACCATGACCAACCAGGACGGCCAGCCAGTGCAGATGGACGACCTCCAGGGCAAGTGGTCGTTGCTGTTCTTCGGCTACACCTACTGCCCGGACATCTGCCCGACTACCCTCGCCCAGTTGCGCCAGGTCAAGAGCGAGCTGCCCAAGGAGGCGGTGGAGCACCTGCAGGTGGTGCTGGTGAGCGTGGACCCGAACCGTGACACGCCGAACCAGCTCAAGCAGTACCTGGGCTACTTCGACAAGGACTTCGTCGGCGTGGCGGGGTCGATCGAGGACACCCAGAAACTCGCCAATGCCCTGAGCATCCCGTTCATCCCGGCCGACACCAGCAAGCCGGGCTACACCGTGGATCACAGCGGCAACCTGGCGATCGTCGGCCCGGATGGACGCCAGCGCGGCTTCATTCGCGCGCCGTTCAACAACCAGAAGCTGGTGGCGCAGTTGCCCGGGCTGGTCAAGCGCGACTGAGCCGGGCCGCGCTTTCGAAGCACTCCCCTGTCGGTTAGGATGACCGCCTTCGAGCATTGGCATGGAGAGCCTGATATGACCTCGCGCGACACGCGCATTCTTGCCTGGCGGCTGGTAGTGCTGCCGCTGCTGCTCTGGGCCATGGCCCTCTGGCAGGGCCATCGCGCCGATGAGCACCGCACCCTGCTGCTGGAGGATCGCGGCCAACTGCACGTCTTCATCGCCCAGGTGGAAGAGATGCAGCGCGTGCGCGACCATCGTGACGTGCAGTTCAACGGCCGCTTGGTCAACCCCTACATGGCCAACAGCATGGCGGTGCTGCGCCTGAACGAGACCGAGCGTGAGCTGACCTTCGCCCGCATCGGTTCCGTGCTGGCGCAGTGGTCGCAGCCCCTGGCGGCCCTGCTCACGCTGCTGGGCATCGCTTCCCTGGTGACCCTGCACTGGGCTGGCAAGGCCGCGCTAGCCTCACGGGCCCGGCTGGTGCGCTTGTTCCACCGGGTGCGGCAGTTGTTGCCACTGGTGCTGGCTGCGCTGATGCTGCTGCTGACCCTGACCGCCGTGCTGGAAATCGGCTACGAGGCGCTCTGGCTGTTCGCCCTGAAACAGACTTCGGCCGGGGTGCTCAAGCTGCAACTGCTGGTCGGCTTGTTGATGCTGGCGATGCTCTGGCCGTTGTACCGCCTGCCTGGGCACCTGAAAACCATGCTGCAGCTGTTCAAGCCCGAACCCCACGACGTCTTCGGCACGCCGCTGACCGAGCAGCAGGCGCCTGCGTTGTGGGCCCGGGTGCGCTCGCTGGCGCGACGGCTCGATGCACTGGAGCCGGACAACATCGTGGTCGGTTGCCTCGAAGGCTTCTACGTGACCTCGGCCGATGTCCTGCTGCAGCCGGAGGAGCGTCGCCTGCAGGGGCGTACCTTGTACTTGCCCTTGCCGTTGCTGGCGGTGCTCAGCCGCCGAGAAAGCGATGCGGTGATTGCCCATGAGCTGGCGCACTTCTCGGGCGAGGACACTGCCTACAGCATGCGTTTCGCCCCCATCTACCAAGGTGTTTGGCGCAGCATCGGCGTGCTTGGCGAACACATGGAGGCCGGTTTCCTGCGCGGCTTGCTGACCTTGCCGGCCTTCGCGCTGGCGGTCTATTCGATGCAGCGTTTCGACCATGCCGTCAGCCACTGGAGCCGCGAGCGCGAACTGCTGGCCGATGCCGCAGGCGCACGGATCGACGGCCCGCAGGCGGTGGTCGATTCGCTGGTGCGGATCGGTGCGCTGGAGCCGTTGATCGATGAACACCATCGGCACCTGTGCGGCCAGCCGGAACTGTGGCCGCAAGACTTGCTGGGCGCGGTGCTGAACCATCTGGCGCAGCAGCCTATCGTGCTGCCGGACGCCGAGCTGGCGGATGAACTGCCCCACCCCACCGATACCCACCCGCCGACCTTGCAGCGCATCCAGGCACTGGGCATGTCCGCCGAAGATGCGCGCCAAGGCCAGGCGCTGAGGCCAGTGCTGGTCGAACAGGCGCTGGCCCGCCTGGCCGAGGATGTCCCGGACCTGCCAGGGTTGTCGCGCAGGCTGACGACCGCCCTTGGCGACTTCCTGGCGCGCCAGCGCGAGGATATCCGCCGCGAGCTGGAAGAGCGTGCCCAGGCTGTGCCGAGCGAAAGCATCGTGCGTGAGGGTGCGCAGCTGCGCGGGCGGTTTCTGCTGGTGGTGGCGTTCGGCTGCATGGTCGCTGCGGCATGGCTGCTTATGGGCGTGGACGTGCACGGCGCCAAGCCTGGGTTGATCACCTTCTTCCGCGTGCTGGCCGCAGCCATTGCCGTCACTGGGGTCATGCTGGGCGTGTTCGGCTGGCGCTTCATCAAGCGTGCGGCCACTCCCGCGCTGGTGCTGACACGCGACACGGTGCGCTTTGCCAATGCCCCGGAGCCGATCGCGCTGCATTGCTTCGATCAATACCAGGTCAAGGTCTCGCCGGGTCTGGCGGTGGTGTTGCAGCTGGCCGAGGATGCGCCGTTACCGATGTTCCACAAGCGCAGGTTCTGGGAGCCCGATGCCAAGTTCGATGCGCGGACCCGGCAGGTGACCCTGGCGTTGGGCCGCTGGAGCGTCGATGGCAAGGCCTTGAATGGCGGGCAGCTGTCGTTGCTGATAGGGCGTTACCTGGAAGGCGGCCATGCGCGCCAGGCCCTGCAGGCCTTGGACGAGTGATAAGCAATACATGGCCTGTGTGTAGGAGCGGCCTTGCGCCGCGAAGGGCCGCTCCTGTTGCCTCAGAACGCTGGAACCACCGCGCCCTTGTACTTCTCCATGATGAACTGCTTGACCTCGGGCGAGTGCAGGGCCGCCTTGAGCTTGTTCATGGCATCGGAGCCCATGTTGTCTGGGCGGGCCACCAGGATGTTGACGTACGGCGAGTCGCTGCCTTCGATGACCAGGGCGTCTTTTTCGGGGTTCAGCTTGGCTTCCAGCGCGTAGTTGGTGTTGATCAGCGCCAGGTCGACCTGGGTCAGCACGCGCGGGATGGTCGCGGCTTCCAGTTCGCGGAACTTGAGCTTCTTGTCGTTACCGGTGATGTCTTTCACGGTGGACAGGATGTTCTTGTTGTCCTTGAGCGCGATCACGCCGGCCTTGTCCAGCAGCAGCAGGGCACGGCCGCCGTTGGTGGCGTCGTTGGGGATGACCACGGTGGCGCCATCTGGCAGCTCGTTGAGCGTCTTGTACTTGCTCGAGTAGGCGCCCAGGGGCTCCAGGTGCACGCCGACCACGCTTTTCAGGTCGGTACCCTTGGCCTTGTTGAATTCATCCAGGTACGGCTGGTGCTGGAAGAAGTTGGCGTCCAGGCGCTTCTCGGCCACCTGCACGTTGGGCTGGATGTAGTCGGTGAATTCCTTGACCTTCAGCTCGACACCTTCCTTCGCCAGTTGCGGTTTGACGAAGTTGAGGATTTCGGCGTGGGGCACCGGGGTGGCGGCGACGGTGAGGGTTTCGGCATGCGCCGAGAAGGCCGCGACAGCGGCGACGACAGCAAGCAGCTTCTTCATTGATCACTCCTTGTGAGGGCCGCGACGGCCCCCGAACGGGCCGGCCGGGCCGACCCCATTGGGGTTACTTACGGGAAAAATGCACGACCAGTTTGTCGCCCACGCTCTGCAGGACTTGAACCAGAATCAGCAGCAGCACCACGGTGACGATCATCACGTCGGTCTGGAAGCGCTGGTAGCCGAAGCGGATCGCCAGGTCGCCGAGGCCGCCGGCACCGACCACGCCGGCCATGGCAGTGTAGGAGACCAGGGTGATGGCGGTGACGGTGATGGCCGCGAAGATGCCCGGACGGGCTTCCGGCAGCAGCGCGTTGGTGATGATCTGGCGGGTGGTGGCGCCCATCGACTGGGTCGCCTCGATGATGCCGCGGTCCACTTCACGCAGGGCAGTTTCCACCAGACGCGCGAAGAATGGCGTGGCGCCCACCACCAGCGGTGGAATGGCACCGGCGACGCCCAGCGAGGTGCCGGTGATCAGCACGGTGATCGGGATCATCACGATCAGCAGGATGATGAACGGCAGCGAACGCAGGATGTTGACCACCAGCGACAGCAGCGCGTAAACGCCCTTCTGCTCGAACATCTGCCGCGGGCCGCAGAGGAACAGCAACACGCCCAGCGGCAGGCCCAGCAACACGGTGAAGAACAGCGAGCCGAACAGCATGATCATGGTGTCGACGCTGGCCAGCCAGATTTCGGCCCAGTCGACGTTGGCGAAGAAATTCAGGGCGTCCATCAACGCAGTACCTCCATATGTACGTCAGCTGCCGTGAAGCGGGCGAAGGCCGCTTCCATGTCGCCGCCGGTGACGGCCAGGGTCAGCTGCCCATAGGGCACGTCCTTGATGCGGTCGATGCGCCCGGCGAGGATGCTGTAGTCGACGCCGGTCTCGCGGGCCACGGTACCCAGCAGCGGCGCGTAGGTGGCTTCGCCCTGGAAGGTCAGGCGCACGATGCGCCCCGGTACGTGGGCGAAGTCGTCACGCTGTTCGCCTTCGTCGACCTGCTCGTCCTCCTGCACGAAGCGCTTGGTGGTCGGGTGCTGCGGGTGCAGGAACACCTCGGCCACCGAGCCCTGCTCGACGATCTGCCCGGCATCCATTACCGCCACGCGGTCGCAGACCCGGCGGATCACGTCCATTTCATGGGTGATCAGGACGATGGTCAGCTTCAGTTCGCGATTGATTTCGGCCAGCAGTTGCAGCACCGAGGCAGTGGTTTGCGGGTCGAGGGCGCTGGTGGCTTCGTCGCACAGCAGGATCTTCGGGTTGGTGGACAGGGCGCGGGCGATGCCCACGCGCTGCTTCTGGCCGCCGGACAACTGCGCCGGGTACTTGCGGGCGTGGTCCTGCAGGCCCACGCGGGCCAGCAGCTCGGTGACGCGCTGGTCGATCTGGCTGCGCGACAGCTCGCCGGCCAGGGTCAGCGGCAGTGCGACGTTGTCGGCAACGGTCTTGGAGGCCAGCAGGTTGAAATGCTGGAAGATCATCCCGACCTGTTGGCGCAGGCCGCGCAACTGGGCGGCGTTGTACGCGGTCACGTCCTCGCCGTCGATGATGATCTTGCCGCCGGAAGGCTCTTCCAGGCGGTTGATCAGGCGCAGCATGGTGCTCTTGCCGGCGCCGGAATGGCCGATCAGGCCGAACACCTGACCGTCTTCGATGGTCAGGCTGGTCGGGTTGAGGGCTGGGATTTCCCTACCGGCGACGCGGTAGGTCTTGTGCACTTGTTGGAACTCGATCACGTAGCGAACCTTGTGGGGCGCATGGAATTTGGGTCAGCGGTTAGCTGGGAGCGGCGCATTTTAGCGTTTTCCCATAGCTGTTCTTAGCATTAATTTCGTAATGCACCAATTCGGCGGGCATAACGCGACAACCGGTAAACTCGATTGAACGCTCGACGAAGCCTTCCAGTCACTACAAGACAAGCCCGAATGGGCACGCCTGAAGACTGACGAGGAGAGCCGATCATGCCCAGCAAGAAACCGGACGCGCCCAGAAACAGCGAAGTTGCCGGCACCCAGACCCCGGACCGGGCCAACACCAATGCCAAGTTGCAGAGCCTGGAAGACGTGCGCAGCGACGCCACCGGCCAAGCCCTGCGCACCAATCAGGGCGTGCGCATCGCCGACAACCAGAACACGCTCAAGGCCGGCGCGCGCGGGCCATCGCTGCTCGAAGACTTCATCATGCGCGAGAAGATCACCCACTTCGACCACGAGCGCATACCCGAACGCATCGTCCATGCCCGTGGTACTGGGGCGCATGGCTACTTCCAGAGCTACGGCAAGCATGCCGAGCTGACCAAGGCCGGCTTCCTGCAAGACCCGGAGAAGATCACCCCGGTGTTCGTGCGGTTCTCCACCGTGCAGGGCCCGCGTGGCTCAGGCGACACGGTGCGCGACGTGCGCGGCTTTGCCGTGAAGTTCTACACCGATGAGGGCAATTTCGACCTGGTCGGCAACAACATGCCGGTGTTCTTCATCCAGGACGCCATCAAATTCCCCGACTTCGTTCACGCGGTGAAGCCAGAACCGCACAATGAAATGCCCACCGGCGGCTCGGCCCACGACACCTTCTGGGACTTCGTCTCCCTCGTGCCGGAGTCGGCGCACATGGTGATGTGGGCCATGTCCGACCGCGCCATCCCGCGCAGCCTGCGGATGATGGAAGGCTTCGGCGTGCACACGTTCCGCCTGATCAACGCCGAAGGGGTGGCCAGCTTCGTCAAGTTCCACTGGAAGCCGCGCCAGGGCGTGCACTCGTTGCTGTGGGACGAGGCGCAGAAGCTGGCCGGCAAGGACACCGACTTCCAGCGCCGCGACCTCTGGGAAGCCATCGAGACCGGCGATTACCCGGAATGGGAACTGGGTGTGCAGATCGTTCCGGAGGCCGATGAACACAAGTTCGACTTCGACCTGCTCGACCCGACCAAGATCATTCCCGAAGAGCTGGTACCGGTCACGCCCCTGGGCAAAATGGTGCTCAACCGCAACCCGGACAACTTCTTCGCCGAAACCGAGCAGGTCGCGTTCTGCCCGGGGCATATCGTGCCGGGCATCGATTTCACCAACGACCCGCTGCTCCAGGGGCGGTTGTTCTCCTACACCGATACCCAGATCAGCCGCCTCGGTGGGCCGAACTTCCACCAGATCCCGATCAACCGGCCGGTGGCGCCGAACCACAACAACCAGCGCGATGCGATGCACCAGCATGTGCTGCACAAAGGGCGCGCGTCCTACGAGCCGAACTCCATCGACGGTGGTTGGCCGAAGGAAACACCCGCCGGCCCCGAGGATGGTGGCTTCGAGAGCTACCAGGAGCGCATCGATGCGCACAAGATCCGCCAGCGCAGCGAGTCGTTCGGTGACCACTTCTCCCAGGCG
Organism: Pseudomonas sp. S31; assembly: GCF_016648105.1. Classification (GTDB taxonomy): domain Bacteria; phylum Pseudomonadota; class Gammaproteobacteria; order Pseudomonadales; family Pseudomonadaceae; genus Aquipseudomonas. The sequence goes on from NZ_JACVVE010000002.1 coordinate 244,754, forward strand.
CGGCTGTTCTTCCAGAGCATGAGCGAGACCGAACAGCAGCACATCATCAAGGCCTACAGCTTCGAGCTGGGCAAGGTCGAGCGCGAGCACATCCGCGCCCGCGAGGTGAACGAGATCCTCGCCAACATCGACCTGAAGCTGGCAGCGGCGGTGGCGGCCAACCTCGGCCTGCCGGCGCCCAAGGCTGGCAGCGTGAAGGTCAAGGGCAGCCAGCTCAAGCAGTCGCCGGCCCTGAGCCAGATGAACCACCTGGGCGATGTCGGCATCAAGGGCCGCAAGATTGCCGTGCTGGTGGCCGATGGCGTGGATGCCGGCAGTGTCGATCACTGGCGCAAGGCCCTCGAGGCGCACAGCGCGCGCATGCTCGTGCTGGGGCCGACCTCGGCGCCGGTGAAAACGGCCGATGGCAAGGCGCTGGCAGTCGATGCCTCGATGGAGGGGATGCCTTCGGTGATGTTCGATGGGGTGATCGTCCCGGGTGGCAAGAAGGCCTTGGAGGCGCTGGCGGGCAGCGGGTTGGCCAAGCACTTCCTGCTCGAGGCCTACAAGCACCTCAAGGCTATCGGCTTCGCGGCTGAAGGCAAGGCGTTGGTCGATGGGCTGGGGCTCAAGGCGGACAAGGGCTTGCTGCTGGGGGATGACCAGAAGGCGGTGGATGCATTCGTCAAGGCGGTCGAGGGGCATCGGGTGTGGGAGCGGGAGGCGGCGGCGGAAGCTGTGCCGGCCTGATAGGGCCTATTCGCGGGTAAACCCGCTCCTACAGGGATAGCGAATATCCTGTAGGAGCGGGTAAATCCGCGAAAAAATCAACGCTGATGCGGGATCAGTACCACCTGAGCCGGCAACGAGCGCTGGATCTCGTGCTTCTGCTTCAACGCGAACCCGCTGTCGATCTTGTGCACGCGCTTCTGCAGCAAAGTCTTGAGCCAAGGCGCGTCCTCGGTGCGCGGCACCTGGAACACCACGTCACACTGATAATTCACCACGTCTTTGGCGATCTCGTCGAGTTGTCGACGCATCGCTGCAATATCGGTGGTTTTCAGCGCCACCACGGTGCTGGGCGCGGTTGGATCAATGACCCGTGCGGCGGGCTTGGCCTCGGCCGCTTTCAAGGCTGCCTCGGCCTTTTCCAGCTCGGCCTTGCGCGCCATGGCCACGGCATCGCCACCGGTCACCGCCGGGGCCTGGGGCATCAGCGCGCGGGCGCGGGCCAGGGCGGTGGCTGCGGCGTTGACGTCACCCTTCTGCAGCACGATCTGGCTGCGCTGCAGATAGGCCTCGGCCAGCTGGCGCTGGTATTGCTCCAGGCGCGCGTCGTCGGGCGACTGCGTCTGCAGGGCAGCCAACTGGTCTTCGGCGGTGGCCAGCTCGTTGCTGGCGATACTTTGCTGCAGCTGCTGCCAGGCATCGGCTTGGGCAGGTGCGGTGGCCTGCTCGACCGGCGCGCTGGAACAAGCGGCCAGGAACAGGGAAAACGCGGCAACAAGCAGATAACGGGATGCGAACGGCTTCATTCCTGCGACTCTCTATTTGCGCAAAAAGCGAGCAAGTCTACACCCAGGTGCGCACGCTCGAAAACAAGTCTTACAGACCATTTACCTGCCAAATGGTTGCAGGATGCGCCGTGGCGCACCCTGAAATACCTACCGTTTAGGCAGGGCCAGGCTCAGCAAGAATAGCACCGCGGCACAGACCACGATCGATGGCCCGGCCGGGGTGTCCTTGAACCAGGACATGGCCAGGCCGCCACAGACCGCGACCACGCCCAGCAGGCTGGCGCCCAGCGCCATCTGCTCGGGCGAGCGGGCATGGCGTTGCGCCGTGGCGGCGGGAATGATCAGCAGCGAGGTGATCAGCAGCACCCCGACGATCTTCATCGCCACGGCGATGACCACCGCGATCAGCAGCATCAGGCCCAGGCGCAGGCCCGCCACCGGCAGGCCCTCGACGGTCGCCAGCTCCTCGTGCACGGTCACCGCCAGCAAGGGGCGCCACAGCGCAGCGAGCAGCACCAGCACCAGGGCGCTGCCGCCGAGAATCCAGGCCAGGTCGGTGGTGCTGATCGCCAGCAGATCGCCGAACAGGTAGGCCATCAGGTCGATGCGCACGTCATGCATGAAGCTCAGCGCCACCAGGCCTAGGGACAGGGTGCTGGGCGCGAGGATGCCGAGCAGGGTATCGGAGGCCAGTGGCTGGCGCTGTTGCAGGGTCACCAGCAGGATCGCCAGCAGCAGGCAGCCGACGGTCACCGCCAGCGCCGGGCTGACGTCCAGGGCGAAGCCCATGGCCACGCCCAGCAGCGCGGCATGCGACAAGGTGTCGCCGAAGTAGGCCATGCGCCGCCAGACCACGAAAGAGCCCAGCGGGCCCGCCACCAGCGCCAGGGAAAGACCCGCAAGCAGGGCATATAGAAGAAAATCAGCCATGCTTGCAGTGCTCTCCGTGAACATGGGCGCCAGGGGCGACCACCGCACCATGCAGGTCGTGGCTGTGGTCGTGGTGGTGGTGATAGATGGCCAGGCTCGGGGCGTTCTGGCCGAACAGCTCGACGAACGCCGGGTCGCCGCTGACCTGCTCCGGATGGCCCGAGCAGCACACGTGGCGGTTCAGGCAGACCACCTGGTCGGTGGTGCTCATCACCAGGTGCAGGTCGTGGGAGACCATCAGCACGCCGCAGCCGTGGCGGTCGCGCAGGCGCGTGATGAGGTTGTACAGTTCGGTCTGGCCGACCACGTCCACCCCTTGCACCGGCTCGTCCAGCACCAGCAGTTGCGGCTCGCGCAGCAGCGCACGGGCCAGCAGCACACGCTGCATCTCGCCACCGGAAATGGTCTGGATCGGGCTGTCGATGACCTGTTCGGCGCCGACTTCCTGCAGCGCCGAGAGGGCGGCGGCGCGGTCCACGCCGGGCACCAGGCGCAAGAAGCGCAGCACCGACAGCGGCAGCGTCGCATCCACCTGGATCTTCTGCGGCATGTAGCCGATGCGCAGCTTCGGTTTGCGCCACACCTTGCCACGGTGCGGTTTCAACAGCCCGAGCACGGCGCGCACCAGGGTGGTCTTGCCGGCGCCGTTGGGGCCGATCAGGGTGACGATCTGGCCTGGCGCCACCGACAGGTCGATGCTGTCGAGCACCGCCTCGCCGCCAAAGGTGACGCCGACCTGCTCGAGGCGGATCAGTGCATCGCTCATGCTGCGCTCCGGCAGTTGCTGCACAAGCCGACCACCTCGACCGTCTGGGTCTCGACGCTGAAGCCCACGCCCTGGGCGCTGCTGACGATGGCATCGCTGATGCTCTGCTGTTCCAGCTCGATGGCCACGTGGCATTCGCGGCAGATCAGGAACTGGCCCTGGTGCGCGTGCTCCGGGTGGCTGCAACCAATGAAGGCGTTGAGCGAGGCGATGCGGTGCACCAGGCCGTTTTCCAGGAGGAAGTCCAGCGCGCGGTACACCGTGGGGGGGGCGGCGCGGCGGCCGTCCTGCTCGCTGAGCACGGCCAGGATGTCGTAGGCGCCCAGCGGCTTGTGGCTCTGCCACACCAGCTCCAGCACGCGCCGGCGCAGTGCGGTCAGGCGTAGGCCCTGGCGGGTGCACAGGGCATCGGCTTCGGACAATGCGCTGTGCACGCAATGGGAATGATCGTGGGGACGGTTGGCCAGCGGCGTGATGGACATATGGGCAGCGACGGTTCTGGATGGAGACGTTATTATGTTACCTGTTTCTGACGACTCGAGTAATGAACGTGTCCCGATTCCTAGTGCTTTTTGTCGCTTTCATCGCCTGCTCGGCGCAGGCCGACGTGCGCGTGCTGACCAGCATCAAACCTCTGCAGCAAATCGCCGCAGCGGTGCAGGATGGTGTCGGCACCCCCGACGTGCTGCTGCCGCCCGGCGTGTCGCCGCATCACTACGCCTTGCGCCCATCGGACATCCGCAAGGTGGCCGACGCCGACCTGGTCTATTGGGTCGGCCCGGATATGGAGAACTTCCTGGTCCGCGTGCTGGCCGGGCGCAGCAAGCCGACGGTGGCCGTGTACTCGCTCAAGGGCATGAGGCTGCGCCATTTCGCCGAGGACAGCCACTCTCATGACGAGGCCGGTGCCGACGATCACGATCATGACCATCGCCCCGGCAGTCTGGATGCGCATCTATGGTTGTCGACGGCCAATGCCCGGGTGATCGCCAACACCATGGCTGCCGACCTTGCGCGTACCGACCCTGACAACGCCGCACGCTACATGGCCAACCGCACGGCCTTCGTCGAGCGTCTGGATGCCTTGGATGCACGCATCAAGGCGCGGGTGGCGGGTGTCGCCGGCAAACCCTACTTCGTGTTCCACGAGGCGTTCGACTACTTCGAAGATGCCTACGGCCTCAAGCACACTGGGGTTTTCAGCGTGGCTTCCGAAGTGCAGCCGGGGGCGCAGCACGTGGCTGCGATGCGCAAGCGCCTGCAGGAGGTGGGCAAGACCTGTGTGTTCAGCGAGCCACCGATCCGCCCGCGCCTGGCCGAAACCCTGACTGCCGGGTTGCCGGTGCGGCTGGCGGAACTGGACCCGCTGGGGGGCACCGACCCGGTGGATGCCAAGGGGTATGAGCGGTTGCTGGAGAAGCTGGGTGGCGACCTCGCCGGTTGCCTGGAACAGTTGTAAGGCGGTTCCGGCCCTTTCGCGGCTAAAGCCGCTCCTACAGAGCGTCACTATCCCTGTAGGAGCGGCTTTAGCCGCGAAGCAGGCGACGCGGTATCAGAGCGCGAACGGCAGGTGCAACGCCACCTGCTGACGCTGCGCCAGACGCACCTCGAACTCACGCGGGTCATGGATCATCACATCCATCCCGGCGAACGATTCTGCCGCGATCAGGCGCGACAACCAGAAGCGCACGCAGGCCACCCGCAGCATTTCCGGCCACAGCTCGGCTTCGGCCGCGGTGAACGGCCGCAGCGCCGCGTAGGCCGCCAGCAGGGCCTGGGCCCGTGGCAGGTCGAGGGCGCCGTGCTCGTCCAGGCACCAGTCGTTCACGGTGATGGCGATGTCGTACAGCATCGGCCCCGAACAGGCGTTGTAGAAGTCGATCACGCCGGTCAGGTGGGTGCCTTCGAACATCACGTTGTCGCGGAACAGGTCGGCGTGCAGGTTGGCCCGCGGCAAGGCCAGGATCTGCGCCTTGTGCGCGTCGATCTCGGCGAGCGCTGGCTGCAGCAGCGCGGCCTGCTCGGCGCTGAGGTGCGGCAGCAGCTCGGCGCCGCTGGCCAGCATCCAGTCCAGGCCGCGGTCGGTGCGGCGCTCGATGATGCGCTCGCGGGTGGCCAGGTGGATGTGCGCCAGCAGCTCGCCGACCTGGGCGCAGTGCTGGTTGTTGGGGGCCTTGATGTGTTTGCCCGACAGCCGTGGCTGCAACAGCGCCGGCTTGCCGCACAGCTCGCGCAGGGCGTTGCCGTCGCGGTCACGCAGGGCGTAGGGCACGGGCATGTCGGCGTCGTGCAGCACGTCCAGCAGGTCGATGAAAAACGGCATGTCCTCCACCGGGCCGCGCTCGACCAGCGTCAGGACGAACTCCCCCTGTTCGAGGCTGACGAAGAAGTTGCTGTTTTCGGTGCCGGCGGCAATGCCTTGGAAGTCGAGCAGACGGCCCAGCTCGTACGGCGCCAGAAAGGTTTCCAGCTCAGGCCGGGTCACGGGGGTGAAGACTGACATGATGAAGAGTTGCCCATGCGGGCACTTCCGCCGGGAAGTGCCAGGTTGATGTGAACGTTACGCGTCAGATTACCACTCGAAGATCTTCCAGGACGGAATCAGCATGTCCGGTTGGTCGGATCGAATGAAATTGCCATCGGAGCCATCGGCGCGTACCAGGAAATAAGGCTTGCCATGTTTCGGCGTGACCTTGATCGCATACAGGAAGCCGTTCTGGCGGTATTCCTGGATGGTCCGGTCGCCTTCGGTGCGGATGGTTACATCGGGATCGGCCGATGGCGCATCATCCGCTGCCATTGCGACGACAGGCGTGGTTGCCAACAGGCCGAGCAGTAACAGGCGATTGAGTCTACGCATGATAACCTTGTCCCTTTGTCGTCATTGATCCGGCTATTCTAGCTCCGGACCCGCCGAAAAGGTTGATTCTGCTCATGAGCCAAGCGCCCCTCGTCCTGGTGGACGGTTCCTCCTACCTCTACCGCGCCTTCCACGCCCTGCCACCGCTGACTACCTCCAAGGGCATGCCGACCGGCGCGGTCAAGGGTGTGCTGAACATGCTCAAGAGCCTGCGCAAGCAATACCCCGACAGCCTATTCGCCGTGGTCTTCGACGCCAAGGGTGGCACCTTCCGCGATGCCATGTTCGCCGAGTACAAGGCCAATCGCCCGAGCATGCCGGACGACCTGCGGGTACAGGTCGAGCCGCTGCACGCCAGCGTCAAGGCCCTGGGCTACCCGTTGCTGTGTGTCGAGGGCGTCGAGGCGGACGACGTGATCGGCACCCTGGCCCGCAGCAGCGCGGCCTTGGGCCGCCCGGTGATCATCTCGACCGGCGACAAGGACATGGCGCAACTGGTGGACGGCCACGTCACCCTGGTCAACACCATGACCGGCAGCGTGCTGGACGTTGCCGGCGTGCACGAGAAGTTCGGCGTCGGCCCCGAGCACATCATCGACTTCCTCGCCCTGATGGGTGACAAGGTCGATAACATTCCCGGCGTGCCGGGCGTTGGCGAAAAGACCGCGGTCGGCCTGCTGACCGGCATCGGCGGAGGCTTGAGCGACCTGTACGCCAACCTCGACAAGGTCCCGTCCCTGGCCATCCGTGGTGCCAAGACCCTGCCGGCCAAGCTCGAAGAGCATCGCGACGCGGCATTCCTGTCGTACGAGTTGGCCACCATCAAGCTCGATGTGCCGCTGGACATCGAAGTCGAGGCGCTGGTCTGCGGTGAGCCCGATCGCGAGGCGTTGCTGGCGCTGTACACCGAGATGGAGTTCAAGAGCTGGATCGCCGAGGTGCAGCGTGACGCGGCCCAGGCTGGCGAGGCCATCGAGGCGGTGGAGCCTCCGGCGGCGCAGGTCGAGCCGAAGTACCACACGATTCTTGAACAGGCCGATTTCGACGCCTGGCTGGAAAAGCTCCGCCAGGCGCCGCTGTTCGCCTTCGATACCGAGACCACCAGCCTGGATGCCCAGCAGGCGCAGCTGGTCGGCCTGTCGTTCGCGGTCGCGCCGCACGAGGCTGCCTACGTGCCACTGGGCCACGACTATGAAGGCGCCCCGGCCCAGCTGGACCGCGAGGCCGTGCTGCTGGCGCTCAAGCCGCTGCTGGAAGACCCGAACAAGGCCAAGGTCGGGCAGAACGCCAAGTACGATATCAACATCCTCGCCAACGGCTCGCCGGCCATCGAGATGCGCGGCGTGGCCTACGACACCATGCTCGAGTCGTACGTGTACAACTCCACCGCCACCCGCCACGACATGGACAGCCTGGCGCAGAAGTACCTCGACCACGCCACCATCGCCTTCGAGGACATCGCCGGCAAGGGTGCCAAGCAGCTGACTTTCAACCAGATCCACCTGGACAAGGCCGGCCCCTACGCCGCCGAGGACGCCGACATCACCCTGCGCCTGCACCAGGCGTTGCAGGCGCGCCTGGCACAGACGCCGAGCGTGCAGCCGGTACTGATGGACATCGAGATGCCGCTGGTGCCGGTGCTGGCGCGCATCGAACGCCAGGGCGCGTTGGTCGATGCCGAGCTGCTCAAGGTGCAGAGCGGCGAGCTGGGCGTGAAGATGGCCGAGCTGGAGCGCCGCGCCTTCGAGCTGGCCGGCGAGGAATTCAACCTCGGCTCGCCCAAGCAGCTCGGCTCGATCCTCTATGACAAGCTGGGCATGCCGGTACTGAGCAAGACTGCCAAGGGCCAGCCATCCACCGCCGAGGCGGTGCTCGACGAACTCGCCGAACAGGGTTATCCGCTGCCCGAGGTGCTCATGCAGTACCGCAGCCTGAGCAAGCTCAAGAGTACCTACACCGACAAGCTGCCTGGGCAGATCAACCCGCGCACCGGGCGTATCCACACCTCCTACCAGCAGGCCGTGGCGGCCACCGGGCGGTTGTCGTCGAGCGACCCGAACCTGCAGAACATCCCGATCCGCACCGCCGAAGGCCGGCGCATTCGCCAGGCCTTCGTCGCCAGCCCCGGCTACAAGCTGTTGGCGGCGGACTATTCGCAGATCGAACTGCGCATCATGGCTCACCTGGCCAAGGACGAGGGCTTGCTGCATGCCTTCCGCAACGACCTCGACGTGCACCGGGCCACGGCCGCGGAAGTGTTCGGCGTGGCCCTGGAAGACGTCACCACCGACCAGCGCCGTAGCGCCAAGGCTATCAACTTCGGCCTGATCTACGGCATGAGCGCGTTTGGCCTGGCCAAGCAGATCGGCGTCGATCGCAAGCAGTCGCAGGACTACATCGACCGCTACTTCGCCCGCTACCCAGGCGTGCTGGCCTACATGGAGCGCACCCGTGCCCAGGCCGCCGAGCAAGGCTTCGTCGAGACCCTGTTCGGCCGTCGCCTGTACCTGCCGGACATCAACGCCAAGAACCCGGCCCTGCGCAAGGGCGCCGAACGCACGGCGATCAACGCGCCGATGCAAGGTACCGCCGCCGATATCATCAAGCGGGCGATGGTCAACGTCGACAACTGGTTGAGCAGCAGCGGCCTGGATGCCCGGGTGATCCTGCAGGTGCACGACGAACTGGTACTGGAAGTGCGCGAAGACCTGATCGAGCAGGTGAAGGATGAAATCCGCACGCACATGAGCAGCGCCGCGCAGCTGGATGTGCCGCTGCTGGTCGAGGTAGGCATTGGTTCGAATTGGGACGAAGCTCACTGATCGAGCGGGCAAAGCTGTGTAGGATCCGTGGCGAGTGCTGCGGATCCTGTCAGACAGTTCTGAAGTTTCATGAAACTATCGCAAATAGTTTCCAGAGCCCAGGAACTAAACCGGTGAAACGCCACTCAGAGTTAATGAATGGCTGGTGAAGCCTTTCGATGCTCCTATGTTGTGTTAAGTGTTGGCAGATATCTGGACCTCGCCCTAGCGGTCCGGACTTGAACCCCGAACTTCCCCCTCCCCATACGAAGTCCGGGGTTTTTTTTGCCCGGAATTTGACTCGGAGCTCGTGAAGAACACTGTGGGCTTGCCCGCGAACCTGGGCAAAGCCCAGGCCATCCACCGCGCTGGATGCTTCGCGGGCAAGCCCGCTCCTACAGGTAGTCTGTGTGGCTCTCAGGCTGCCGGCTTGTCTTCGAGCTCCATCCAATCGGCCAGCACCCGGTAGGCCTCTTCCAGGCCCAGGCGCTTGGGCGCCGAGAACAACTGGATGGTCACTCCATCGCCCCAGCCCTTGCGGATCTCCGACTGCACCTTGAGCAGGGTGTTCTTGCCCGCGCCGTGGGTCAGCTTGTCGGCCTTGGTCAGCAGAATGTGCATCGGCATGCCGCTGGCCTTGGCCCAGTCGAGCATCATCTTGTCGAAGTCGGTCATCGGATGGCGCACGTCCATCATCAGGATGACCCCGCGCAGGCACTCGCGGCTGCCCAGGTAGGCTTCCAGGTGGCGCTGCCAGTGCTGCTTGAGCGGGATCGGGACTTTCGCATAACCGTAGCCCGGCAGGTCGACCAATCGCCGTTCATCGTCCAGACTGAAGAAATTCAACAGCTGGGTGCGCCCCGGGGTTTTCGAGGTACGCGCCAGGCTGGCATGAGTCAGGGTGTTGAGGGCGCTGGACTTGCCGGCGTTGGAACGGCCAGCGAAAGCCACCTCGTAACCCTGGTCGTCCGGGCATTGTTCGACCTTGGCGGCGCTGAGGGCGAATGTGGCTTTCTGGCAGAGGCCGAGGATGGGGTTCTTGACTTGCATGGGATATCCGATGTGGGTGTTGCCAAGGCCAAGGCCGGCAAGCGGTGTCGTTTCCGTTTGGATGGCGGAAGTATATAATGCCCCAGTTTTTGTGTGCTCATTCTTCCAGCGAAGAGGAATGCGCATGGGGTGCCGAACAATAGCTCGCGCAATAGAACGCAGCGCGGCCCCCAACCCTGTCAGGTCGCTGCGCATGGCGCAATGGCTGCTTGCTGTCGGTATGTTCCTGCCGTTTTACGGCGCACAGGCTACACAGGATCCCGAGGCGTTGTACAACCGCACGTGTGCGGCCTGTCACGCCGGGCAGTTGCCACAGGCACCCGAGCGGGGTGACCGGGCAGCCTGGGAGCCTAGGCTGGCGCAAGGCATGGACACACTGGTGGGGCATGTTACCCAGGGTTTCAAGGCTATGCCGCCGCGTGGATTGTGCATGGACTGCAGTGCCGAAGACTACCGTTTGGTCATCCTTTGGATGAGCGGCAGTCCCGATACATAACATTTCACCCTTAGCCGTGTTGGATTAGCTGATGAACAAACTAGTCGTGAGTCTGCTGTTGACCATGGGTGTCGCAGGTGCGGCCACTGCTGCGCAACCTATCCAAGGCGATGCCGCCGCCGGCCAGGCCAAGACGGCCGTCTGTGGCGCCTGCCACAACCCCGACGGCAACAGCCTGGCGCCGAACTTCCCGAAACTGGCCGGCCAGGGCCAGCGCTACCTCGAGAAACAACTGCACGACATCAAGTCCGGCAAGCGTACCGTGCTGGAGATGACCGGCATGCTGACCAACTTCAGCGAGCAGGACCTGGCCGACATCGCCGCCTACTTCTCCAGCCAGAAGGGCAGCGTGGGCGCCGCCGATCCCCAGCTGGTCGAACGTGGCCGCGCCTTGTTCAACGGCGGCGACCTGCAAAAAGGCATGCCCGCCTGCACGGGCTGCCACTCGCCCAATGGCGCGGGTATCGCCCTCGCCGGTTTCCCGCACCTGGGCGGCCAGCATTCGCAGTACGTGACCAAGCAGTTGACCGACTTCCGCGAAGGCAACCGCACCAACGACGGCGATGCCATGACCATGCGCACCATCGCCGGCAAGCTGAGCAACAAGGATATCGAGGCGTTGGCCAGCTATATCCAGGGCCTTCATTAACATTCGGTTAATGCTGCAAGGCTAAAGATGAAAGGGCGGCGCGGACCGCCCTTTTTTTCGTCCGCAGCCGTTACACTACAGAACCCGGGCCCTTCGCCAGCGGTCATAGCACCGGTCGCGTCGAGGCGACCAATGAATGCTCAGGAGTAAAGCATGCGTAAACTGATTCTCAGCGCCGCGCTGGTCGCTGCCAGCGCCTTCGGTATGGCTGCCGTCCAGGCCGCCGAGCCTGCCACCGCCGGCAAGGAATATATCGAGCTGAGCAACCCTGTTCCGGTGTCCCAGCCAGGCAAGATCGAAGTGGTCGAGCTGTTCTGGTACGGCTGCCCCCATTGCTACCACTTCGAGCCGACCATCAACCCGTGGGTCGAAAAACTGCCCAAGGACGTCAACTTCAAGCGCGTTCCGGCCATGTTCGGCGGCCCTTGGGATGCCCACGGCCAGATGTTCCTGACCCTCGAAGCGATGGGCGTCGAGCACAAGGTCCACGCCGCGGTGTTCGATGCCATCCAGAACCAGCACAAGCGCCTGACCGACCCTGAGGACATGGCCGACTTCCTCGCCACCCAGGGTGTCGACAAGGACAAGTTCCTCGCCACCTTCAACTCCTTCGCCATCAAGGGCCAGGTCAACCAGGCCAAGGAACTGGCGAAGAAGTACGAAGTCACCGGCGTACCCAGCATGGTGGTCAACGGCAAATATCGCTTCGACCTCGGCACCGCTGGCGGGCCAGACGGCGTGCTGAACGTCGCCGACCAGCTGATCGCCAAGGAGCGCGCCGCTCAGTAAGCGGCGCAACCCATGCCCCGCTTCCGTAGCACGCGTGGCATTGGCCTGCACCAGCCGCAGGTCAACGAACATCACCTGCAGGCCAGCGGCCTGCCCGAGGATGGTCGCCTGCGGCTGCTCAGCTTCAATATCCAGGTCGGCATCAGTACCGAGCGCTATCGGCACTACCTGACCCGCAGCTGGCAGCACCTGTTGCCGCATACCGGGCGCGCCGGCAATCTGCAGCGCATCGGCGAGCTGCTCAACGATTTCGACCTGGTGGCCTTGCAGGAGGCCGACGGCGGCAGCCTGCGCTCGGGCTACGTCAACCAGGTGGAGCACCTGGCCCAGCTGGGCGCCTTTCCCTACTGGTACCAGCAGCTCAACCGCAACCTCGGGCGTTTCGCCCAGCACAGCAACGGCGTGCTCAGCCGTCTCAAGCCACAACTGCTCGAGGACCATCCGCTGCCCGGCCCCGCCGGTCGTGGCGCGATCCTGGTGCGTTTCGGCGAAGGCGAGGACGCGCTTATCGTGGTGATGATGCACCTGGCGCTCGGCGCCAAGACCCGCGCCCTGCAGCTGAGCTACATCCGCGAGCTGATCGGCGGCTACCGCCACCAGGTGTTGATGGGCGACATGAACACCCATGCCAACGACCTGCTCGAGCGTTCTGCCCTGCGCGACCTGGGGCTGATCGCCCCGCAGGCCGAGGCGACCTTCCCCAGCTGGCGCCCGCAGCGCTGCCTGGACCATATCCTGCTCAGCCCGAGCCTGACCCTGGAGCGGGTCGAGGTGCTGGCGCAGCCGATTTCCGACCACCTTCCAGTCGCCGTCGAGATCCGATTGCCTGATGCATTGACTGTGGATACGCTGCCGGTCCTGACCTAGCTCAGCCTGGCGCTTGGCAACCCTCAAGTGTTGCCGCCGCTTGCCGAAAGCCAGTCATCACAGCCACCCGATGCACCACCGTTGCGGATCAAGGCATGACCGAAGAAGCTGAGCGCTGGAAAGAAAAATACCTCAAGAGCATCGAGCAGCAGGAAAAGCTCGAGCGCCGCTGGGAAGCGCGTCTCGACCTGCTGCGCCGTGGCCTGGTGCGCAGCTCGCTGGCCGCCGAAGGCAGCGACAAGGCGGTCGACGAATGCATGAAGGAAATGCGCGAGGTCATCCGCCGCGACAACATGGATGCCGGCTTGGCCGGGCTGATCCCGCGCCTGGAAAAGGCCGTGCTGGATTCCGAGCAGCGCCGGGAAACGCGGATGAACCAGGTCAGCGATGCGCTGACTGCCTTGGTGACCCAGCTGCAGACCCTGCCGCTCTCGGGCGACCTGTCCCGGCCGTTGAAGAAGCTGGCGAAGAAGCTCGACGGCGGCGTCAGCCAGTCGCGGGAGCTACCGCCGCTGCTGGGCGAGCTGAGCGGCCTGCAGGGGCGTGCATTGTCCGCGCTGAACGCGCCGGGCGAGCCGGCCCGACCGGGGTTGCTCCAGCGCTTGTTCGGGGGGCGTGACGGCGAGCCGCACGAGGATGCACAACCCCCGCTAGAGGCCGCAGCGCCCGTGCCTGGCGTAGCTGCGCCCGGGTCGCCGGCGTCGAGCGAATCGCCGCAAGCCGCTGATATCGATGCTTTGCAACCATTGGCTCCCGCAGCCGAAGCCGCTGAGCAGGCGCCCATCGCCGAGCACCCGGCGCAGGTAGAGCCCGCGTCACCCCAGCCCGAAGGGCAAGCCGCGTCCGATCTGCCACCGGCGCCGCCGGCACCCGGCCAGACCCCGCCCGAGACCTCCCTGGCGCTGTCGCCCAGCGAGTCGGCAAGCTCCGAGCCTGGGCCTGAGCCCGTCGCCGAACCCGCGGACCAAGCGCCCGACGCCCCGAACCCCGTCTCCCAGGACATTGTCTCCGAGGCCTCCGAGGCGTTGCTGGGGGAGGATGGCCCCTATGCCCTCCCCGACGCTGTCGAGCCCCCCTACAGCCAGGTCGCCGCGCATATCGAACAGACTCTGCTCGGCCTGCTCGACGACCTCAGCCTGCCCGAGCGGCACAAGGCCCAGGCCCTGGAAATGCGCAACCGGGTGGCTCGTGGCTTGAATTGGTACGAGTTGATTCCGGTGCTCGACGACCTGGCGGTGCTCATGCTGGCGATCACCGACAGTGGCCAGCACGAATTCGAAGCCTACCTGCAGCAGCTCAACGAGCGCCTCGAAGGCTTCCAGAGCCACCTGCACGAAGCCAGTGCCGGGCATGCCGACAACAGCTCGGCGGCGCGCGAACTGGATAACCAGCTGCGCGAACAGGTCGGCGGCCTGCAGAACAGCGTGCAGGGCGCGGCCGATGTCGACAGCCTCAAGCACATCCTGGAAAACCGCCTGGAAGGCCTGTTGACCACCATGGACGAGCACCAGCACGCCCGTGACCGCCGCGAGCAGGAGCTGGCCGGGCGTCTGCACGGGCTGGCCGAGCGCGTGGCGACCATGGAGCAGGAGGCGCTTGGCTACCGCGAACACTTGGAGGAACAACGCCAGAAGGCCCTGATCGACCCGCTGACCGGGCTGCCCAACCGGGCGGCATGGAGCGAGCGCGTGGAACAGGAGATCCAGGATTGGCAGGAAAACGGCGGCCATCTGGCCATGGCCATCCTCGACTTGGACCACTTCAAGCGGATCAACGACGGCTACGGCCACCTGGCCGGGGATAAAGTGCTGAAGATCGTCGCCGGGCAGTTGAGCAAGCGCCTGCGCGGGCGCGATTTCATCGCCCGCTTCGGCGGCGAGGAATTCGTCCTGCTGCTGCCGCAGACCTCGCCCCCGGCCGCTGCACAGGTGGCCGAGAGCATGCGCGCGGCGATCGAGGCCTGCCCGTTCCACTTCAAGGGCGAGCGGGTGGTGATCACCGTGTCGATCGGCCTGGGTGCGTTTCGCACCGGCGAGCATGGCGACCAGGTGCTCAAACGCGCCGACGAGGCGCTCTACCGCGCCAAGTCGCTGGGACGCAACCGCGTGGAGCAAGGCTAGCGGTTATACTGTAGCGCTCCCAGGCAGAGGCTCTTGATGTGTTTTCCTTCGCTAAATCCACGCTTATCGCGGCGCTGATGTTGACCGTGGCCGGTTGTTCCACCGGCCTGCGCATCGACCGCAGCCACCCTTCCGCCAACCAGGACAACCGCATTCAGTTCGTCGTCCTGCACTACACCAGCGCCTCGCTGGAGCGTTCGCTGGCGCTGCTCACCCACGGCGAGGTCAGCAGCCACTACCTGATCGGCGACGGCCCAGGCACCATCTACCAGCTGGTCGATGAAAGCCGCCGCGCCTGGCACGCCGGCGACAGCCAGTGGCAGGGCCGTACCTGGCTGAACTCCAGCTCCATCGGCATCGAAATCGTCAATCCGGGCTTCGACGATACCCCCAATGGCCGGGTCTGGTACCCCTATAGCGAAGCGCAGATCCAGTCGCTGATCGCCCTGCTCAAGGACATCGTCAAGCGCAACGGCATCGAGCCTCGGCACATCATCGGCCACAGCGATATCGCGCCACTGCGCAAGCTCGATCCCGGGCCGATGTTCCCCTGGAAGCGCCTGGCCGACGCGGGCCTGGGCATCTGGCCAGAGCCTAACGCAGTGGCGCGCCAGCAGATGTATTTCAGCGCCAACCCACCGACCATCGGCTGGTACCAGCAGGAACTGGCGCGCTTCGGCTACGCCATCGAACAGACCGGGCAGTTGGACGTCGCCACACGGCATGTGATCGCCGCCTTCCAGATGCGCTTCCGGCCGCAGCGCTTCGACGGCACTCCAGATGCCCAGACCGCTGCCATGTTGCAGGTGCTCAACCGCATGCGTTGAGCCGCTCCGCTCAATGGCCGCGCCAATTCGCCATCCAGTTGCTATACCTTGGTAATCAACTGGATGCTTGCGATGCCGGCTCTCATGACTGCGCTGCGCCAATTTTTCTACCGACCCTGGATGCTGGCCACCCTCGCAGCATTGGCCAGCGCCGCAGTATTGCTCACCGCCAGCTTCGGTATCGCCCTGCACCAGATGAAACAGAGCGAGAGTGCGCAGATGAATGCCCAGGGCGAACGCTTTCTCGAGCGCCTCGAGCAGGTGTTCGGCCAGTTGCGCCGTTCGGTCGATCAATTGCAGGCACAACCCCTGCGCGGTTGCAGCGCCGCGATGATGGTGGCGTTGCGCGAGGCCGCGCTGGGTTCGCGGTTCATCTACGAAGCGGCCTACGTCGATCGTACCTTCGCCTGCTCCAACCGCGGCGCGCTGCCGGCTTTCGTGCCGTTGCGCGCGCCGGATATCCAGGGGCCCACCTATAGCTATTGGCTCAACACCACCACCGAACCCGACGAGAACCTGGCCGCGCTGATGCTCGGGCGAGGCAATTTCCTGGTATCCACCTCGCGTGGGCACCTCACCGACGTGGTCGACCTGCCGCCGGGGGGGAGCTTGCTGGTGGTGCTCGACAACGGCAACCGTGCTATTCCGGTACTTGGCCCGCGCCAACCGTGGCCACCGGCGGCGGGCTGGTGGGTGTCTGGGCAGACAGCGCTGCTCGAATTGACTGACCGGCTGGTGTACCGCATGCCGACCAAGTCGCCGGACTATCAACTAGTGCTGATGGCCCCTCGGGCCAGCTTGCCCCTGCGCATGAACGGCACGCTCTGGCTGTTGTTCCCCGGCAGCGTGCTGGCGGCTTGCTGCATCGGCTGGCTGGTGTTGCAGCTGATCCTGCAGCGGCGGTCGATGAGCAACGAACTGCAGAACGCTCTGCGCCGTGGCGAGCTGCAGGTGCTCTACCAGCCCATCATCGAGCTGGACAGCCGTCTCTGTGTGGGCGCCGAGGCGCTGGTGCGTTGGCGCCGGCCTGACGGCAGCCTGACCAGCCCCGACCTGTTCATCCCGCTGGCGGAAAACACCGGGCAAATCTGCGAGATCACTGACTTCGTGTTGCAGCGGGTACTCGAACAACTGGGGCATCTGTTGCGCGCGAATCGCAACCTGTACATCTCGGTGAACCTGGCGGCCTGCGACGTGATGGTGCCACGCATCGGCCGGGTGGCGGCACGCTTGCTGGCGCATCACCGGGTGTCGCCGCGGCAGATCGCCTTCGAAGTCACCGAGCGCGGGCTGATCGACGTGGTGGTGGCGCGTGACAACCTGCAGGCACTGCGAGCGGTGGGCCATCAGGTGCTGATCGACGACTTCGGCACGGGCTATTGCAGCCTGGCCTACCTGCAGACCCTGCCGGTCGACTGCCTGAAGATCGACAAGGCGTTCATCGATGCGTTGGGCCACGATGCTGCCAGCAGCGGCGTGGCGCCGCATATCATCCGCATGGCCCATGACCTGCACCTGCGGGTGATCGCCGAAGGCATCGAGTGCGAAGACCAGGCGGTGCTGCTCAACAGCGAGGGGGTCAACTACGGCCAGGGCTGGCTGTTCGCCCACCCGCTCAATGCCCGGCAGTTCATCGAGCTGGTGCTGCGTGGCAGGTACAGGGTCGTACCGCCGAGGGGGGATGAGGCCTGAAGGCCCGGCATCGGTTACACCGGCAGCGCCATGTAGAACTGGGTGCCCTGCCCCGGGCGTGAAAACACCCCCATGCGCCCGCCATGCAATTGCACGATCTCCTTGCACAGCGCCAGGCCAAGGCCGGCGCCGCCTTTCTTGCGCCCGACCTGGACGAAGGGTTCGAAGATCCTTCCCTGCTGCCCGTAGGCAATCCCCTCGCCGTTGTCCTCGACGCTGATGATCACCCGCTCGGCGTGCCGCCGCGCATGCAGGCGGATATGGCCACCGGACGGGGTATGGCGGATGGCGTTGTGCAGCAGGTTGTCGAGTACCCGGTCCAGTTGGGCGACATCGGCCTGGATGCGTGGCAGTGGCCCCTCCAGCGCCTTGACCAGCTCGATCTGCTTGTTGCCCGCCTGCTCGGCGAAGCGCAACTGCGCGCGATCGAGCAACTCGTCGATGGCGCATGGCGCCAGTTCCAGTTTCTGCAGGCCGCTCTGGTAACGCGAGAAGTTCAGCAGGTCGTTGATCAGCTGGGTCAGGCGTTGCATTTCCTCGCCGATGGTCTCGAGCAGGTCGTTTTCCCTGGCCTCTGGTGGAAATTTCACTCGCTCGCGCAACAGGCCGAAGGCCATGTGCATGCCGGTCACCGGTGTGCGCAACTCATGGGACGCGCGCAGGACGAATTCGCTGCGCACGCGTTCGAACAGGCGTTGCTCGGTGACATCGTGCAACACCATCACGGCCCCCAGAATCGGCCCCTCGGGGTGGCTGACCGGGGTCAGGCTGTAGGCCAGCAGCCGCGACTCCTCGTCGACTTCGATGGCCAGATCGTCCGGCTGGCGGTCCAGGGTGCCGCCGCGCAGCACCTGGCGCAGTTGCTGTTCCAGCTCCGGGCGTTGCAGGGCGGCGACCAGGGAGCTGCCGACGCGACTGTCGCTCCAGCCGAGCTGGCGCTGGGCTACCGGGTTCAAGTGCTCGAGGCGGCCCTGGCGGTCGATGATCAGCAGACCGTCGTCGATGCTGTCGAGCACTGCCTGCAGGCGCTGCTGGCCGGCCAGCAGTTCGTCGACGTTGGTGGCCTGGTGCTTGCGCAGGGCATCGGCCATGAGCCCGAAGCGTCGGGTCAGCTGGTTGAGTTCGCTGGCCTGGGTCAGCGGCAGGGTAACGTCGAAATTGCCCTGCCCAACCTGGTCGGCGGCCTTGGCCAAGGCCTCGATGGGCAAGCCGAAGCGGCGGGCGATGTTGTGCGCGGTGATGAAACCGAGCACCAACACCGCCAGGCCCATCAGACCGATCAGGCCACTGACCAGCAGGGCGCGGTCACGGCTGCGTGCCTCGCTCTGGGTGATGTGATCCAGCGCCTGGCGGTGGCCCTCGACCAGATCGCTGCGCAGCTGGTTGAAGGCGGCGCCCAGAGGTTGGTCGGCAGCCAGGCTGCGGGCAGGGGCCGGGCTTTCCCGGTAGGCCTGGAGAAACGCCTGGTAGTGGCTACTGGCCCTGCTGAAGCCGCTGCGTTCGCCGCCCTGCTCCAGGCCCTCTTCGAGCAAGGCCTGGAAGTTGTCTTGCAGGGCCTTCAGGCTTTCTGACGCAGTGCTGTCGTCGAGCATCAGCATCAGCTGTTCGCCGAGGTTCTGCCGCAGCTTCAAGCCGATTTCCAGGCTGTGGTTGGTGTTGCGCACCAGCTGTTGCTGCGCGGTGGCCATCTGCAGCACGCTGAGCAGGCCCACCAGCAGGCCCAGCAAGGCCACCGTGACCAGCGCCGAAATGCTCAGGAACAGCCGCGTGCGCAGCCTCATCGATAATTTCATAGGTTGTATTGCTTGCGCTTGCGGTACAGGGTCGAGGCGTCGATACCCAGGGTCTTGGCCGCTTGGTCGAGGGTATCGCTGGCGGCCAGCACCGCGCCGATGTGGGCGCGCTCCAGCTCGTCCAGGCTCAGCGCCGCACCCACGCGCGGGGCATTGCTGGCGGGTTGCTCGCCCATGCCCAGGTGGCTGATTTCCACGCGTTCCTGTGGGCAGATGATGCTGGCGCGCTCGACGACGTTGCGCAGCTCGCGGATGTTGCCCGGCCATCGGTAGTTGAGCAGCGCGCTGCGGGCCTCGTCGCTGAACCCGCGTGCCGGGCGCGAGTACTCCTTGACGAAGCGGGCCAGAAATCGGTCGGCCAGGGTCAGGATGTCTTCGCTGCGCTCACGCAGCGGCGGCAGGTGCAGGGTGATGACGTTGAGGCGGTACAGCAGGTCTTCGCGGAAGCGGCTTTCGCGCACCATTTCTTCCAGGTTGAGGTTGGTCGCGGCGAGGATGCGCACGTCGGCGCGGCGTGTGACCGGGTCGCCGACACGCTCGTATTCCTTGTCCTGGATGAAACGCAGCAGCTTGGGCTGCAGGGTGAGTGGGAAGTCGCCGATCTCATCGAGGAACAGGGTGCCGCCATCGGCCTGGTTGACCCGGCCGAGGGTGCTCTCGCTGGCACCGGTGAAGGCCCCGCGGGTATGGCCGAACAGCTCGCTTTCCATCAGCTCGGCATTGAGCGAGGGGCAGTTGATGGTCACGCAGGCCTTGCGCGAACGCTTGCTCCAGCCGTGGATGGCCCGCGCCAGTTCGCCCTTGCCGGTGCCCGACTCACCGAGGATGAGGATGTTGGCGTCGGTGGTGGCCACCTGGCGTGCGGTTTCCAGCACCGCCATCATCGCCGGGCTGTGCGAGTCCAGGCCGTCCTTGGGTTTGCGTACCTCGCCCTCGAGGGCTTCCAGGCGCGCCGACAACTGCCGTACTTCCAGCTGCTTGGCGGTGGCCAGGCGCAGCTGGTCGGGGCTGCAGGGCTTCACCAGGTAATCGGCGGCGCCGGCCTGGATGGCATCGACGGCGGTGTCGATGGCCGAGTGGGCGGTGACGATCACCACGCGCATCCACGGCGCCTGGATACGCATCTGCGCCAGTACATCCAGGCCGTTGTCCTCGCCCAGCCGCAGGTCGAGAAAGCACAGGTCGAACACCTGGCGCTGCAACAGCGCGTCGGCTTGGGCGGCGCTGTTGGCCGTGGCCACGTTGTAGCCTTCGTCTTCCAGGCAATAACGGAACGTACGCAGGATCGCCGACTCGTCATCCACCAACAGAATGCGGCCTTTGTTGTCCTGTGTTGGTTCCATTTCCTGCGCTCCTTCGGATAGATCTTTAATTAGTGTGGGAAAAATCGGGCAAGTTGCATGGTCCATTCTGAGTGATTCTGTCCTTTGCATGCTAGCCAATGGCCAAATAACCGCTCGTGGCTCCCGAATATCGATGATTGGGTTAGAGATCCGAGCTGGCACATTGGTTGCGACTATTTGTTGTTTTTGCCTACGAAAGGAGATGAAGCTATGAATTTTCCTACTCGAGCGGCCGTCTTTCTGGTCAGTTGCCTACCTGTCTTGGCGTTTGCGGACCCCGTTCAGGACGCGCGTCTGCAAGGGGCCCTGCAAACCGCACTGTCGCTCAATCGCATGCTCAATCCCTTTCGCATCGAAGTCGCTGTCGACGATCGGCAGGCCCGGCTGGCCGGGGAAGTCGAGAACGAGGTCGAGCGCCAGTTGGCCGAGCACGTCGCACTGGCCACCCGCGGCATCGAGCAGGTCGACAACCAGCTGAAGGTCAATCCGCAGTTGGTGGAGCGCCCGCTGGAGACGCGGGCGTACGCCCAGCGGCTGGAAGATGCGACCCTGGCCGCAGTGATCCGCGCGCGCCTGCTGTGGAGCCGCGTGACCGAAAAAGCCGCCATCGAGGTGCAAAGCAGCGAAGGCGTGGTCACCCTGCGCGGCAAGGTGGACAGCACCGAGGCCAAGGAGCTGGCGGGTGTGGTGGCGCGCACCACCGACGGCGTGTACCTGGTCAACAACCTGGTCAGCCTGGACAGCGCGGCGATGGCCAAGGCCCGGGAGAAGCCGGTGGATGCGCCTGCGGGGCCACAGCCCAGTGACAAATGGGTAGTGGACAAGATCCAGAACAGCTTCCGTTTCAGCCGTAACCTCGATGGCCTGAACATCAAGGTCGCCAGTGATGAAGGCCTGGTTCGGTTGTCTGGCGAGGTGGTGAGCAGCGAGCAGAAAACCATCGCAGTGGAGATCGCCCGGCAAATCATCGGCGTGCGCGGCGTGGACGCCGATCTGCTGAAGGTGGCGACCAAGGTCGAGGGCTGATTCGTGCAAATCGCACGATGCCACGGGGGGCATCGTGCAGGATACGTTCTGGCGCGTGTCGCGTCCTAACTTCAACTTATTGATTTATAAGGATTTTATAGAAAATCAAAGTCTGGCATGCAGGCTGCAACTACCTCCTCAGGTTTGCACAACAACGACCGCAGGAGAAGCCGGCATGAACCGCCCAACCATCGACCGCTCATCAATCGCCGTACTGCCTTTGCGCCAGTTCCTGGTGATCGGGATGGCTCTCCTGCTGACCCTCGCCGTCGGCCTGTTCTATCACAGCTGGCAGACCTCGCGACTGGCCGATCAGGTGGCTGCGCAGACTGCCCTGCTGGCGAAGCTGCAGTCCTCGCGTGCCACCACGCTGGTCCGTGCTGCCGAGCCGCTGGCCCAGGTCAGTGGCAAGGACCAGAAGCAGGTTGCACCGGCCACCGTCGACAACGTCGTACCCCAGGATCGCTGGGTGTTCTGAGGGCCAGGTCGACCGCCTTGTGCCGCACCGATTTCATCAAGGAAAAGAAGGAGAACCACCATGCTGAGCTGGGCTATCACATTCCTCATCATCGCCATTGTCGCTGCCGTTCTGGGCTTCGGTGGTATCGCCGGCGCTGCCACCGGTATCGCGAAGATTCTGTTCATCGTCTTCCTGGTGCTGTTCGTGGCGTCCTTCTTCTTCGGACGTGGTCGAGGTTGACGACGATGGGCATGAAGCTCCGTGCCGCCCTGGCTGCCGCCTTGCTGGGCGGCAGTGCAGCGGTGATGGCGGCCAATGACGGCCAGTTGCGGGCTGATCAGTTGCTCGGCTCGGACCCGGAATACCGGGAAACCTGGCAAGACACCATCAAGGGCGAAGAACGCTTGCCGGATTGGGTGATCAACCTGTCCGGCAGTGCCCAGGCGCAAATGTCGGCGGTGACCGAGGACGGTGACAAATACCTGGTCGGGCCATTGTGCGAGACCGCCGACAACTGCACCTACAAACGCCTGATCGTGGCGTTCAGCTGGGACAAGGACGATGCCTACGGGATGCTCGTGGAAGTCCCCGAAGGCCTGCCGAGCGACAAGTCCCCCACCCGCCATGCGCAGTACCGTTGGCTGGGCGATCCGGACGACGGCATGAAAGCGATGTTGCAGGAGCAACTCAAGCGCGACCCGAAGTGGTACTGACCGACGGTCGAGCATTGTCACGTAATGGAAGCGGAACCTTTCTATCGTTCACGCTTCTATGATGCGCCGCCCCGAGGAGGGGCGACACATGACCAGGGGGCCGGGCTGTTCTGATTGTTGCAGGATCGGAGTGGCCTAGGGGTACAGGGAGTACCTCCAGCATCGGGCCGGGTCAGGCGGGCAGAATCGGAAGTTCCAGGTCGAGTTCGTGCCAGAGGGGCACTTGAGCGCGACCTGGCTTCCGAGGCGCCATCCGCGCGTGCTCCTTCGCGCGTTTCCCTACGAGACACATTTTGCGTCGACCATCTATCTATTTTTTTTCCGAATGTGCCCGGCGTGGCGAGACGCCGCTGAGGCCGTTCGGATTGTCGAACACAGCGATTTTTCCCTCATTTGCATGCCGCCAAATCGGCCTAAAAATGGCGTTTTGGCCATGTTCGGATTTCCGAACGTTATAAATCAATGGCTTACGAGTACCCTGCGACAACCTGTCAGTCTATGCATGATCGGTATGGGGTATGCGTTTCCGGCATTAGATTTCGCCCTTTGCCATCGCAATAGTTGCCGCCTTTTCGCTGGCCCGAGCGCCTGTTCGCTCGCTTGCGGTGTCCTTACATGGGGTCCCGGACGGAAGCACTCGTGCTGCCCGTGACGTTGCCAACGGCTCTGTTACGCGCTTTTCCGGTCGGTACCCATGATCACTAGAACAAAGGGTAAAGACATGAAGAAGGCAAAACTGAGCCTCGCCTGGCAGATCGTCATCGGTCTGGTCCTGGGCGTTGCGGTCGGCGCGCTCCTGAACCACTTCAGCGCAGAGAAGGCCTGGTGGATCGGCAACGTGCTGCAGCCCGCCGGTGACATCTTCATTCGCCTGATCAAGATGATCGTTGTCCCGATCGTGATTACCTCGCTGATCGTGGGTATCGCCGGGGTAGGCGATGCGAAGAAACTGGGCAGCATCGGCCTGAAGACCATCCTGTACTTCGAGGTGGTGACCACCATCGCCATCGTCGTCGGCCTGGTGCTGGCCAACCTGTTCCATCCAGGCGCCGGCATCGACATGAGCACCCTGGGTACCGTCGACATCTCCAAGTACCAGGCCACCGCAGCCGAGGTACAGCATGAGCATGCGTTCATCGAGACCCTGCTCAACCTGATCCCGTCGAACATCTTCGCGGCGCTGATGCGTGGCGAGATGCTGCCGATCATCTTCTTCTCGGTGATGTTCGGCCTGGGCCTGTCGAGCCTGCAGGCCGACCTGCGCGAGCCGTTGGTGCGGACTTTCCAGGGCGTGTCGGAGACCATGTTCAAGGTCACCCACATGATCATGAACTACGCCCCGATCGGTGTGTTCGCGCTGATCGCCGTGACCGTCGCCAACTTCGGTTTCAGCTCGCTGCTGCCGCTGGCCAAGCTGGTGTTGCTGGTGTACTTCGCCATCGCCTTCTTCGCCTTCATGGTGCTGGGCCTGGTGGCGCGCCTGTTCGGCTTCTCGGTGATCAAGATCATGCGCATCATGAAGGACGAGCTGATCCTCGCCTACTCCACCTCCAGCTCCGAGACCGTGCTGCCTCGGGTGATCGAGAAGATGGAGAAGTACGGTGCGCCGAAGTCGATCTGCTCGTTCGTGGTACCTACGGGCTACTCGTTCAACCTCGATGGTTCGACCCTGTACCAGAGCATCGCGGCGATCTTCATCGCCCAGCTGTACGGCATCGATCTGTCCTGGAGCCAGCAGTTGCTGCTGGTGGTGACGCTGATGGTCACCTCCAAGGGTATCGCCGGCGTGCCGGGCGTGTCGTTCGTGGTTCTGCTGGCCACCCTGGGCAGCGTCGGCATTCCGCTCGAAGGCCTGGCCTTCATCGCTGGTGTCGACCGCATCATGGACATGGCGCGTACCGCCCTGAACGTGATCGGCAATGCCCTGGCCGCGCTGGTGGTGGCACGCTGGGAAGGCATGTACGACGCAGCCAAGGGCGAGCAGTACTATGCCTCGTTGATTGCCGAGAAGCAGGAAGCGGCCCTGGTGGGCGAGCCTGCCAAGCGCTGAGCTTGACCTGCTGAACCGGAAAGCCCCGACCTGTCGGGGCTTTTTGTTATTGGTTGCGATTTGCAGTCCCTTGTAGGAGCGGGTTTACCCGCGAACACCGGCAAAGCCGGTGCCACGCACCGCGTTGCCTGGTTCGCGGGTAAACCCGCTCCTACAAGGGACTGCATAGGTCAGTGCACCGCCGATACGTTATGATTCGGGCATTTATCAGGGGGTACACACGGATGCTCAACGGCCTTTGGCTCGGCTTTTTCCTGGTGGCGGCGGTGTCTGCCCTGGCCCAGTGGCTGGTAGGCGGCAACGCCGGCATCTTCGCCAGCATGGTCGAGAGCATCTTCGCCATGGCCAAGCTGTCGGTCGATGTCATGATCCTGCTGTTCGGCACCCTGACCCTGTGGCTGGGCTTTCTCAAGATCGCCGAGAAAGCCGGCATCGTCGAGTGGCTGGCCAAGGTGCTCGGCCCGCTGTTCGCCCGGCTGATGCCCGAGGTGCCGCCCGGCCACCCTGCCCTGGGCCTGATCACCATGAACTTCGCCGCCAACGGCCTGGGCCTGGACAACGCCGCCACGCCGATCGGCCTCAAGGCCATGCGCGCCCTGCAGGAGCTCAACCCCAGCAGCACCACGGCAAGCAACGCGCAGATCCTGTTTCTGGTGCTCAACGCCTCGTCGCTGACGCTGCTGCCGGTCACCATCTTCATGTACCGCGCGCAACAAGGCGCGACCGACCCCACCCTGGTGTTCCTGCCGATCCTCTTGGCCACCAGCGTCTCGACCCTGGTCGGGTTGCTGTCGGTGGCGGTGATGCAGCGTCTGCGCCTGTGGGACCCGGTGGTGCTCGCCTACCTGATTCCCGGCGCCCTGCTGCTGGGCGGTTTCATGGCGTTTCTCGGTACCCTCTCGGCGGCTGCGCTGGCCAGCCTGTCGTCGATCCTCGGCAACCTCACGCTGTTCGGCGTGATCGTGTTGTTCCTGGTGATCGGCGCGCTGAAGCGGGTCAAGGTGTACGAGGCCTTCGTCGAAGGCGCCAAAGAGGGCTTCGACGTGGCCAAGAGCCTGCTGCCCTACCTGGTGGCGATGCTGGTGGCGGTGGGCGTGCTGCGCGCTTCCGGTGCGCTGGAGCTGGCCCTGGACGGCATCCGCCATGCGGTGGGCTGGATGGGTCTGGACAGCCGCTTCGTCGACGGCCTGCCCACTGCGCTGGTCAAGCCGTTCTCGGGCAGCGCCGCGCGGGCCATGCTGATCGAGACCATGCAGGCCCACGGTGTCGACAGCTTCCCCGCGCTGGTGGC
The DNA here is from genome assembly GCF_016648105.1 of Pseudomonas sp. S31. Taxonomy (GTDB): domain Bacteria; phylum Pseudomonadota; class Gammaproteobacteria; order Pseudomonadales; family Pseudomonadaceae; genus Aquipseudomonas. The sequence continues at coordinate 270,773 of NZ_JACVVE010000002.1, forward strand.
GGCGACCATCCAGGGCAGTACCGAAACCACCTTTTACGTGCTGGCGGTGTACTTCGGCGCGGTCGGCATCCAGCGCGTGCGTCACGCGGTCGGCTGTGCCTTGCTGGCGGAGTTCTCTGGCGTGGTCGCGGCGATCTTCGTCTGCTACTGGTTTTTCGCCTGAGCCTGGTCGAGGCCGGCCTGGCTCACGGTCCAGTCGACCACCTGCCGGGCTAGCTGGTCGCTCGCTGCGCCAAAGCCGGTGACCACCGCTGGCACCTGGGGGCCGGCCAGCGGCTGGCGCACTTCGAAGCGCTTGCTGGCGAGGATGCGCTGGCTGCGCCCCTGGACCAGCCGCGCATCGTAGCGGATCAGCACCTCTACCCCGCCACCCGCCTGGTACTCGCTTTGGAAAGCCTGCAGTTCGCCGGCCAGCTCGTAGTCGGCTTGCAGGTTGCTGTCGTCGGCGCTCAGGCGCTGTACCCGGCCGTCACGTTGGAAGCCGTCGAGCAGGCGGTTGCGTACCAGCAGCGGCACCGGGTCGCTCCAGCGCGCGCCCTTGTAGCTGCTGATCACGTCGCCCTGGGGAATCACGGCGATGCGTGGCCCAGCCAGTACCTCGCTGGCCAGCGGCTTGTTCAGGCGCAGCGACCAGCCCACCGGGGTGCCGTGCTGGCTGGCCTGGCTGACTGGTAGGCGGTAGATATCCACAGGCTCGCTCTGCGGCAGGATCGAGCAGGCGGTGGCCAGGCTCGCGGCGGCCACCAGGGCCAGCAGGCGCAGCGACGCTTTCATGGCTGGAACTCCTTGTTGTTGTCACGGCCCAGCAGGTAGCCGCTGGGGTCGGCCTCCAGGCGGCGCGAGATGCCCTTGAGTGCATTGAGGGTTTCGCGCAGTTCGCGGATGGCCGGGGTCAGCTGGTTGAGCCCTTGGGCACCGTCGCCGATGGCCTGGCTGTTGTCCTTGAGCAGGTTGTTGATGGTTTCGGTGCTCTGCGCCAGCGACTGCATGGCCTGTTCGGCGCTGCCGATGGCCTGCTTGCCAGAGCTGCCGAGCAGGGTGTTGGCATTGCGCATGAGTGCCTGGGTTTCGGCCAGGGTGGCGTTGGCTTGCTTGCCGACCAGGGCCAGTTGCTCGATGGCGTCGCTGATACCGCCTTTCTCGTTGGCGAAGGCGCCGGTGGTCTGCTCGAGGTTGGCCAGTGTGTTGCTCAGACGGTCGGTGTTGCTCTGCGAGAACATCTGGTTGGCATTGTGCAGCAGCAGGTTGATGTTGGTGACCAGATCGCTGCTGTCGTTGAGCAGCCGCGAGATCGGCGATGGCGACGCGACGATCACCGGCAGCTTGCTGCCCTTGCCGCGCAGCTCGGGGCTTTGCGGGGTGCCGCCGCTGAGCTGGATGAACGAGTTGCCGGTCACCCCGGCCAGGGTCAGCTTGGCCTGGGTATCTTCCTTGACGGGCGTGTCACCACTCAGACGCACCCGCGCCAAAACCCGGCGCGGGTCCTTCGGGTCGAGGCGCAGGCTGGTGACGTCGCCGACCTTGATGCCGTTGTACTGCACCGGGCTGCCCCGGGACAGGCCCGAGACCGCTTCGTTGAAGACCACCTCGTAGTCCTTGAAGGCATCGTCGACGCTGGACTTGGTCAGCCACAGGCCGAACAGCATGGCGCCGACGATCACCAGGACGGTGACCAGGCCGATGAGAACGTGATGAGCTCGGGTTTCCATGGTTCAGCGCTCCTGCCGTGCACCGCTGGCGGCCTGTGCAGCCGCACGCCCGCGGGGGCCGTGAAAGTATTCGTGGATCCAGGGGTCGTCGGTCTGCTCGACCTCGGCCAAGGGGCCTGCCACCAGCACCTTCTTCTGCGACAGCACCGCGACCCGGTCGGTGATGGTGTACAGCGTGTCGAGGTCGTGGGTGATCAGGAACACGCTCAGCCCCAGGGCATCGCGCAGAGTGAGGATCAGCTGGTCGAAGGCCGCTGCGCCGATCGGGTCGAGGCCGGCGGTGGGTTCGTCGAGGAACAGGATGTCCGGGTCCAGGGCCAGGGCGCGGGCCAGCGCGGCGCGCTTGATCATGCCGCCGGACAGCGACGAGGGGTATTTGTCGGCGGCCGACAGCGGCAGCCCGGCCAGGGCCAGCTTGACCCCCGCCAGGTGCTCGGCATCGGCGCGCGACAGCCCGGCATGCTCGATCAGCGGCAAGGCGACGTTCTCGGTCACGGTCAGCGATGAGAACAGCGCGCCCTTCTGGAACAGCACGCCGAAGCGTCGCTCCACCTGCGAACGCTGGCGCTCGCCGAGTTGCGCGAGGTTTTCGCCGAACACTTTGATAGTGCCTTCGTTGGGCCGGCGCAGGCCGATGATGCTGCGCAGCAGCACCGACTTGCCGCTGCCCGAGCCGCCGACCACGGCGAGAATCTCGCCGCGATACAGGTCCAGGTCGAGGTTTTCATGCACGCTCTGGCTGCCGAAGCGGTTGCAGATGCCGCGGGCTTCGATCACCGCTTGCCGATCGCTCACCAGCCCATCTCCATGCAGAACAGCGCGGCCACGGCGTCGAGCACGATCACCACGAAGATCGACTGGACCACGCTGGAGGTGGTATGGGCGCCGACCGATTCGGCGCTGCCGCTGACCTTGAAGCCTTCCAGGCAACCGATGGCCGCGATCAGGAAGGCGAAGAACGGTGCCTTGGCCAGGCCCACCACGAAGTGCTGCACACCGATGTCGCTTTGCAGCAGCGACAGGAACATGGCCGGCGTGATGCCCAGCGACAGGGCGCAGACCACCGCGCCGCCGACGATGCCGCAGACCATGGCGACGAAGGTCAGCAGCGGCAGCGCGATCAGCAGGGCCAGCACCCGTGGCACCACCAGCAGTTCGATGGGGTTCAGGCCCAGGGTACGGATGGCGTCGATTTCCTCGTTGGCCTTCATCGAGCCGATCTGCGCGGTGAAGGCGCTGGCGGTGCGGCCGGCGAGCAGGATGGCGGTCAGCAGCACGCCGAATTCGCGCAGGAAGGAAAACGCCACCAGGTCGACGGTGAAGATCGTCGCGCCGAACGCCTTCAGCACCGTGGCGCCGAGGAACGCCACTACCGCGCCGACCAGGAAGGTCAGCAACGCGACGATGGGCGCGGCGTCCAGCCCAGTCTGCTCGAGGTGCGCGACCACCGGCGTGACCCGCCAGCGATGGGGTTGGAACAGGCGCCGCACGAGGGTTTCGAGGATCAGCCCGATGAAACCCAGCAGTTGCCGGGTGTCTTGCCAAAGGGTCGCGACCGCGCAGCCGATGCGCTCGAGCAGTACCAGGAACACGTTGCGTTCCGCGGCCTTGATCGGGATGCAGTAGTCCTGGACCGAGCAGTAGACGGTCTTGAGCAGGGCGCGGCTGGCCTCCGGGAGCTGGCCGGTGCAGTGCGACAGGCGCTCGGCGCCGAGCAGTTCGGCCAGCAGCGAGGCACCGGCGGTGTCCAGGCGCCCCAGCTGGCTGAGGTCGGCCACGGCATCGGCCGCGCATTGGCTGCGCAGTTGCTCGCTGTCGCGGCGCAGGTTGGCGTAGTGCGCCAGGGTCCAGTCACCGGCGATGCGCAGGCAGGCCGGCTGGCAGCTGGTGTCCAGTGTTGCGCTTGGCGTGGTCATAGGCTCCATGCATCTGACTGGGCGCGGGAACATAGAGGCTGATCATAGCCCAGCCAGGCTGCCGGGGTTCGTTGAAAATGTGCTGTCCGTAGGACTTGGCGGCGCGCGGCACCCCGTGGACTCAATCTGCTGCCGCGTCGTCGACCACCTTGAAGCGCAGCACGCCGATCACCTGGCCATCCTCGGTGAGTACCCGCACCTGCCACTTGCCCACTGGATTGGGCGGGAAGTTCTGCTTGTGGGTCCAGGCGCGGTAGCCTTCCTTGCGCCCGCCATGGATATCCAGGGCGATACGGTCGACTTCCTGGCCGTCCTTCTGCCAGACGTGGTAGATGCGTTCGTTCAGGCCGCGGGGTGCGTTGATCGCGGTGTAGGCGTACAGGCCACTGCTGCGGATGCGGCTGGCCGCGATTTCGTCCAGCGAGTCGCCGGGCTGGCGGTTGATCACCTCGGTACTCACCGCCACCTCGGTGAGCCATAGCGTGGCTGGCGGCACCCAGGAGCGCAGCAGCCAACCGCCACCGCCAACGGCGAGGGTCACCAGCACCAGGGCCACGCCACGACGCCAGGTGTTCACCGGGAAGCTGCTGGCCAGGCTCGGGAACGACAGGGCCATGGCGGCGATCAGGGCCAGCTTGAAGCTTTGCGCGGTGGTCAGGTGGAGGATGATCGGCAGTGCGGTGAGCAGTGCGGCGAACAGGGTCAATGTGTGCAGCGCCATGAACAGCCAGCGCCGCGGAGCCAGCCACTTGTAGTACAGCGGGTCGATGATCGAGATCAGCCCGGCGGCGCCCAGCAGGCCGGTGAACACCAGTTGGCCGCTGTTCCAGGTGGTGGTGATGAAGAAGAACGGCAGGACGAAGAACAGGCTTTCCTGGTGGATCATCTGCGTCGCGTAGCGCAGCAGCGGTTGCGGGATCTCGCGCTTGAAGGTGCGGGCGAACAGGCCGACGAGGGTGTTCTCGAACATCAGCCAGACCCAGCTGACCAGCATCAGCACGGCGACCCAGCTGGCCAGGCCGGCTTGGCGGTCGACCAGGATGAAGCTGCCGATACCGGAGAGGAAACCACCGAGCGCGATGACGCCGGGGTAGCGTTTGAGCAGTTCGATGATGCGGATGATGAAGTGGGGTAATGGAGGCATTGGATCTACGACGGCATGGTGGGGGGCTGTGCCGGCCCTTTCGCGGGTAAACCCGCTCCTACAGGGGGCGCCTGTAGGAGCGGGTTTACCCGCGAAAGGATACCGCTGTTTCACCGTTCCCGAGTAGCACCACTGGGCCGCTGCGGCGGATGCCGCCGCCAGCGCAGCAACCCTGCCGCGACGATCACGCCCAGCAGTAGTGCCAGCAAGCCATAGAACTCGTCATACCCGAGCATCGGCTTTTCGATGCGCAGATAACCCTGGTCCTTGAGCATGTCCTTCAGGGCGTCGTTGGCCTGCTCCAGGCTGACCTGGCGCAGCTTGCGCGCCGGGTCGGCGAAACGGCCGTTGTCGTAGTCGTTGAGCGCGCCCCAGTAGTAGTCGGCCAGCGCGCTGTTGCCCTGGGTACTCCAGCTCTCCTTGGCGACGGCGGCGTCCTTGATGCGGGCGAAGGTGTCCGGGTCCAGCCCGTCCTTGCGCAAGTGCTCGAACAGCTGCTGCATCACCTCGATGGCCTGGTCGACATCGTCGCGTTCCAGGTCGGCATTGAGGCTGAGCATGCCGCTGTCGCCGAAGCTCTCGCGTTGCACCGAAGGCCCGTAGGACAAGCCGTTGCGCAGCCGCAACTGGTCGTACAGGGCCCATTCCAGGTAGCGCGACAGCAGGTCTAGGGTCTGCTGGTGGTCGTTGTCCAGCACCGGCTCGATGAACAGCCAGTGCAGCTTGACGTTGTCACCCAGCCAGCCATGGACCAGGTCGCGGCGCTGTTCGGCCTGCTGGCTGATGCTCTCGAGGTTGCGGCGCTCTTCCGGCTCGGTGGCCGGCAGCTCGCCGTAGGTGCGCTCAAGGTAGGCCGGCAGCAGGCGGTCGAGGCCGCCGACGACGATCAGGGTCATGTTGTTGGCGGCGTACCAATGGTCGCGCAGGGCCTGCACCTGCTCCAGGGTCATGTCGTCGAGATTGGAGCGTTCCGGACACTTCAGGCCCAGTTCGGTGGCCAGCTGGTCGCTGGCTGGGTGGCCGATGTCCTGGCGGTCGAGCCAGCGCTGCAGGTGGCCGTAATGGCCGCCGTCCTCGCGCTCGATGATGCGCTTGGCGGTGGCCAGGGCCTTGGCGTCGATGCGGGTGTCGCGGATCACCGCCAGCAACAGGTCGAGCACTTTGCGCTGGTTGCGCGCCGGCGCTTCGATGACGAAGGTGGTGTCGGCACTGCTGGTGTAGGCGTTCCACTCCCCGCCCAGGCTTTGCAGGCGTTCTTCCAGGCCGCCCTCGCCGGTCTCGTCGATGCCGCTGAACAGCAGGTGTTCGAGCAGGTGCGGCAGCTCTTTCTGCTCACAGGCGAAGTCGTCCAGGCCAACGCCGACCACCAGGCGAATGGCCACGTGGTCGCGTTCGTACCCGGACTTGAGGATGACCTGCAGTCCATTGGGCAACAGATAGCCTTCGACCCGCGAACGGTCGAGGGCCAGTGAGGGGAGGCTGCAGATCAGCAGGCAAAGGAACATCAGGCAACGCATGGGCGAGCGTGGGTCTCCAGATTGGCGAGATCAGGGCTGGCGGGCTTCCTCTGGCGCACCGTCGAGCAGCAGTCCACCGGTGTCCGCGCTGCCCAGTACCACATAGGCACTGCTGCAGAACAAAGAGTTCAACCGTTTCATGTCCGCGATCAGCTCCAAGTGTAGCGAACTGGTCTCGATACTTTGCACCACTTTGCGTTGCAAACGGCTGACATGGGCGTGGGCCAGGCGCCGTTCCTGAGCGCGAAAACGGCGTTTCTCCCGTAGCAACAGGTGAGCGCTCTGCGGGTCGGCGCTGAGGAACACCGACAGGCCCAGGCGCAGGTTGGCCAGCAATTGCTCCTGCAGGCCGGTGAGCTCCTGCAGGCCGACCTGGGAGAACTCGCGTCGCTGGCTGGTCTTCTGTTGTTGCACCTTGCGCAGCATGCGTTCGATCAGGTCGCAGGCCAGTTTGAGGTTGATCGCCAGCTCGATGATTTCGGCCCAGCGTCGGTTGTCCTGGTCGCTGAGGTCGTCACGCGGCATCTGCGCCAGGTACAGCTTGATCGCGCTGTACAGCGCGTCGGCATCCTCGCCCAGGCTGCGCACCTGTTGCGGCAGGGCGGTCTGGGTGCCGCGCAGGGCGCCGAGCATGGCCTCCAGCAGACTGTCGACGATGTCGCCCAGGCGCAGGGTTTCCCGCGCCGCGTTGGCCAGGGCCAGGCTGGGCGTGGCCAGTGCCGAGGCGTCGAGGTGGCGCGGGCGTACCTGGCCGTTGCCGTTGTCGCGGTCTGGTAGCAGGAAGTTGCACAGCCGCCCCATCGGTGCGGTGGTCGGCAACATGATCAGGCAGCGCAGCGTGTTGTAGAGCAGGTGGAAGCCGATCACCAGCTCCTGCGGACTGAAGTCGAGCGAATCCATCCACTCCACCAGCGGGTGCAGCGCCGGGATGATCAGCAGCAGGCCGATCAGCTTGTACAGCAGGCTGCCCAGAGCCACGCGGCGGCCGGCGGCGTTCTGCATGCTGGTGGTCATGAAGGCCAGCAGCCCGCTGCCGATGTTGGCGCCGACCACCAGACCGATGGCCACCGGCAGGCTGATGACCTCGGCGCCGGCCAGGGTCGCGGTGAGCAGCACTGCAGCCAGGCTGGAGTAGGAAACCATGGCGAACAGCGCGCCGACCAGGGCATCGAGCAGGATGTCGCCGGTCAGCGAGGCGAACAGTACCTTGACCCCCTGGGCCTGGGTGATGGGCGTGGCGGCGTGGACGATCAGATCCAGGGCCAGGATGATCAGGCCCAGGCCAATGCCCACGCGGCCCAGTTGTCCTGCGCGGGTCTGCTTGCGCGAGAGGAAGAAGATCACGCCGAGGAACACCAACAGCGGCGACAGCCAGGACAGGTCGAAAGTCAGCACCCGTGCCATGAGCGCGGTACCGACGTCGGCGCCGAGCATGATCGCCAGGGCCGGGGTCATGGCCATCAGCCCCTGGCCGACGAACGAAGTGACCAGCATGGCCGTGGCGTTGCTACTTTGCACCAGGGCGGTGACGACGATACCGGCGACGAAGGCCAGTGGCCGGCGACTCATGTTCTGGCTGAGTACGCGGCGCAGGTTGGAACCGAACACCCGGAGGATGCCGGTACGGACGATGTGCGTTCCCCACACCAGCAAAGCTACGGCGGAGAGCAGATTGAGCAGGGTCAGCATGGCGACGCCCCCTGTTGTCGACGGCCCATGGGGCCAATGAGTAGAGCGTGAGCGCGTTGATGGTTTTTTTGGCGCTCACTCGAAGCTTTAGTCGTTTTGCGTGGTTGTTGCCAGCTTCTCACGAAAAAGGGCCCCGCAGGGCCCTCGATCGTTTTCCGCCTGGGTCTATTGACCCGGCACGTCCTTGCGGAGTTTCACAGGGTCATGCTCTTTGCCCTTCTTGCGCGCCATGGCGGTGCGCATCTTGATGTTGATCGCCTCCACCGCCAGCGAGAAGGCCATGGCGAAGTAGACGTAGCCCTTGGGCACGTGCACATCGAACGCTTCGGCGATCAGTACGGTACCGACCACGATCAGGAACGAAAGCGCGAGCATCTTCAGCGACGGGTGCTTGTCGATGAAGTCGCTGATGGCGCCGGCGCAGGCCATCATCACCAGTACCGCGACGACGATCGCGGCGATCATCACGGGCACGTGGGAGACCATGCCCACGGCGGTGATCACCGAGTCGAGGGAGAACACGATGTCGATGATGGCGATCTGGATGATGGTGTAGAAGAACTTGCCACCCGCCCCTTTTGGCGCTTCTTCCTGCTCGTCCTCGCCTTCCAGGCCGTGGTAGATCTCCTGGGAGCTTTTCCACAACAGGAACAGGCCGCCGAAGAACAGGATCAGGTCACGGCCGGAAATGCCTTCGCCGAACACCTCGAACAAGTCGGTGGTCAGGCGCATGACCCAAGTGATCGACAGCAGTAGCATGATCCGCGTGACCATGGCCAGGGCCAGGCCGAAGATCCGGGTGCGCGGCTGCATGTGCTTGGGCATGCGGCTGACCAGGATCGAGATCATGATGATGTTGTCGATGCCGAGCACGATCTCGAGTGCGGTCAGGGTGAAAAAGGCAACCCAGATTTCCGGGCTGGTCAGCCATTCCATGTGTATTCCTTCGAACGATTGAAGGCGGCGCGCCCGCAGTGGGGGCGCATCGCGGTGGGGTGATGCGTGTTAATTAAAGACTACTGAACAGCGGGAAAATGCCCATCAACAGCGCGGCGAGCATTATGCACATGCACACCAGCACTGCCCACTTGAGGGTAAAGCGCTGATGATCGCCGAATTCGATACCGGCCAGGGCCACCAACAGGTAGGTCGAGGGCACCAGCGGGCTGAGCAGGTGCACCGGCTGCCCGACGATCGACGCGCGGGCCATTTCCACGGGGCTGATGCCGTAGTGGGCGGCAGCTTCCGAAAGCACCGGCAGCACGCCGTAGTAGAACGCGTCGTTGGACATGAAGAAGGTGAACGGCATGCTCACCACGGCGGTGATCACCGCCAGGTAAGGGCCCAGTGCATCCGGGATCACCGCCAGCAGGCTCTTGGACATGGCCTCGACCATGCCGGTGCCGGAGAGGATGCCGGTGAAGATGCCTGCGGCGAAGATCAGCCCGGTGACTGCCAGCACGCTGCCGGCATGGGCGGCGATACGGTCCTTCTGCTGCTGCAGGCACGGGTAGTTGACGATCATGGCGATGCTGAAGGCGATCATGAACAGCACCGGCAGCGGCAGCAGCCCGGCGATCAGCGCGGCCATCAGCGCTACGGTCAGTGCGCCGTTGAACCACAGCAGCTTGGGCCGACGGGCTTCGGGGAACTGCGAAACGCTGATTTCGCTGTGGTCGATATCGTCGGTCGGCAGGTGCAACTCGCCCAGCCGGGCGCGTTCGCGCTTGCCGTAGAAATAGGCGATGGCGAGGATGCTCAGCACGCCGAAGACCATGGCCGGGATCATCGGCACGAAGATGTCCGACGGGTCCACGTGCAGGGCACTGGCGGCGCGGGCGGTGGGGCCCCCCCAGGGGGTCATGTTCATCACCCCGCCGGCGAGAATGATCAGGCCGGCCATGATCCGTGGGCTCATGCCCAGGCGGCTGTACAGCGGCAGCATCGCGGCGCAGCAGATCATGTAGGTGGTGGCGCCGTCGCCGTCGAGCGATACCACCAGGGCCAGCACCGCGGTGCCGACCGACACCTTCAGCGGGTCGCCCTTGACCAGCTTGAGGATCTTGCGCACGGCCGGGTCGAACAGGCCGGAGTCGATCATCAGGGCGAAATAGAGGATGGCGAACATCAGCATCACGCCGGTGGGCGCGAGCTTGCTGATGCCTTCGAGCATCATGGGGCCGATCTTGGTGGAAAAACCACCGAACAGGGCGAACAGGATCGGTACCAGGATCAGCGCGATCAAGGCCGACAGGCGCTTGGTCATGATCAGGTACATGAAGGTGATGACCATGGCAAAGCCGAGGAAGGTCAGCATGGCGGTACTCCAGGCGTGGCGCGACGAAAGAAAGGACTGTTCGAGCGGATCAGCGCGTTGGGCGCTGCGCGTGGAGCAAGCGGAGGGGGATTGCGCAGAGGCGGGCGTGCAAAGACATCAGAATCACCATTGTTGTTGTTGATTGGGCCGGGCACGGAAACATCTGGGTGCCCTGGCTGACCGGTCTTGTGCCGGTGGTGGCGCTATCCTAGGGGGGCAAGCTTTCAGCCAGCTTTCGCCGGGCGTGAGGCGACGGGAGGTAGGTGATGACGGATGTGAGTGAAGGAGGTTGCCATTGCGGCGCGTTGCGTTACCGGCTGCAGGGCGACTTGAGCGATATCGCCCACTGCCATTGCTCGATTTGCCGGCGGGTCAGTGGCGGCCTGGTGGTGACCTGGGTGACCCTGCCCCGTGTCGGGTTCACCTGGCTGGCGGGCACGCCCCGCTGTTACGTGGCCCCGGCCAGTTGCAGCCGGTATTTTTGCGGCAACTGCGGGGCGCATGTGGCGTTGCTGACCGAGCACAGCCCAGACAGTATCGATGTGACCGTGGCGACGCTGGATCACCCGGAGCGGGTGCGGGCGACGCGGCATATCTGGACCGGTAGCCGCTTGCCCTGGTTGCATCTCGATGAGGGCCTGCCGGCAGAATGGGAGGAGTCGATGTAGGAGCGGCGATTAGGGATCGCCGCCGAGCCTAGGGTAACTGCAATCCGCCGGCCGCCTTGTGCAATGCCCGCAAATGCTCGCCGATCTGCGTCACGTTGGCCTCGACCGCGGCAATTTCCTTGGCCCGCGCCGGGCTCAGCAGCGCCCTCACCTCCTTGTCCAGGTCGGTGCTCAGGCGCAGCAACTGTGCCTGGCGCTCGGTGCTGATCTGCTCCAGGTGCTTGCGCTCGTCGGGTTGTGGCAGGCCATAGCCCTTGGTGTCGAGCAGCTCCGCCGGGCGGCTGAGGAAACCGCTGTTGGCGAGCATCTGCCTGAGCGTCTCGTCGGCCTTGCCGATGCTGCCGTCTTTCAACGCAGTGGCGTTCAGGTAGCGCTGCTTCACTTCGTCCTGGGCCAGCAGCAGTTGCTGGCGCAGGGCGGCCTGCTCCAGCAGCAGCAAGGCGGCACTGGTACGCAGGTTGGCCTGGGCGAACCAGACGCGGCGTTGTTCGGCATCCAGGCCCAGCCAGTCCTCGACCTTTGCCTGCTTGACCGGCAGCTGCTTCTTCAACACCTCGAACATGGCCTGGTAACGGTCGCGGTAGGAGTCGAAGCGATAACCCAGGCGCAGGGCCTCGCGGGGATCGTCGAGCACGCTCGTATCGGCCAGGCCCCTGCCCTTGAGGACCGCGAGCAGGCCGTTGGGCATGATGCTGTCGAGGTCGTTCAGGCGTGGGTTGCCGGTACCGCTGCGCAGCAGCTTGAGCTCTTCCACCGCGCAGTTGTTGGACAGGAACCAGTAGTTGCCGTCGTAGCTCCAGTGCATCTCGGCTGCCTGGCGCACCAGGTTCTCCAGCTCATCGCGGCTGAGCTTGAGTGGTACCGAGGCCAGGCTGCGCAGTTCGGTCTTGGTGTACTCGTCGATCACCTGCGCCAGCGGCAGGACGAACAGCCGCGACGGGTAGGCGCCGACCAGGCCATCCCAGCTCGACAACTGCACGTCGTTGACGAACGCCCGGTACGACAGCACCAGATGCTGGTCGAGGTCCAGCCGACAATCGGGGCCGCGCGGTCGGCCGGGCTTGCAGATCACCAGGCGCAACATGCTGTGGCCCCAGCGGCTCACCAGGTTCTGGTTGGCCTCGGCCAGCAGGTAGTCCACCTCGTACACCCGCTCCGGGTCGATCTCGCCCAGTGGCTGGCGGGCGAAATCGCTGCCGGCGTTGAGAAATGGCAAGCCCTTGGCGCAGGTATCTTGCGCCGGTGCCCAACCGAAGTGGTCGTGCAGGTAGCGATTGAGCGCCGGTCGCCGGCAGCCATAGCTCGGGTCGAGGAGAAAGTACTCCATGTTGACCGCGACGAATTCCTTGGGGCTGCTCAGCTCGTAGCTGTCCGGGCTGCGCAGGAACTGGCCGTTGCGTTGCTCCCGCTCGCCGCGCCGGCCCACGTACTGCGGCCAGCCGGCGAGGTCGAGCAGGCGTGGGTCGTCACTGAGGGTGAAGCGCCGTTCGGCCTGGCCGCGACATTCTGCGCGCTGGCCGACCTTGCCCAAGGTGCCCTGCTCGCGCTTGCAGGCGGCGATCAACGAGCGCTCGGCACTGGGCCAGAGCCGGGCACGGTCGTAGATGTGGGTCAGTTCATGGAGCACGGTGGCCAGCAGCTCTTCGCGAACCGTGCCATGGGGGCGGCCAGTGCGCGCTTGCGCAGCACTGCCGTCCGCCAGGCTTGGCAGCAAGCGGCGGTTGAGTTCCAGGGTGGAGACCAGTGACGCCTGGCCATAGGCGTCGGCGCGCATGTTGTCGCTCCAGCTGACCCGGATACGCCGGTCCAGCTGTTGCTTGAAGCGCGGAGGAAGCTTGCCCAAGGCCTCGTCGAGCAAGGCCTGGGTGGCCTGCACCTGGTGCAGGTCGAGGCCGCTGGTCTGCAGGTCGAGTTGCAGGTCGGCCAGGGCGGGCGTGCCCAGCAGCGTCACGGCGCAGCCGAGCAACCAGGCACGCATGCGCTTCACAGTGCGAGGATGGCTTCGGCCAGTACCTGGTCGCTGGCACCGCGTGCTTCGGGCACACGCTCGCGCAGGGTGGTGAAGGCCGCCTCGAGTTGCGCGCCACGGATGTCACCTTGGCTGGCGACGAAGCTGGCGGCATCGTCATGCGCTTCGCGCACGACCTTGGAATCGCGGATCGAGGTGGTGGTGTCAGAGGTGAAGTCGATCGAGCGGCCAAAGGCGCGCACGATGATATTGCTGGTGGCCACCAAGGTTTGTGCCTGGGCCAGGTCGGCCAGCAGCAACATGCCGAGGGTAGCGGCGATCAGCGGTTTACGCATGGAGCATCTCCGGAACATGACAGGGAGTGAGGTGTAGTCATTGGACGAGAATTGCTTCGGCCAGTTCAAGGTCGCCGACCGAACGATGGGCGCCGCCATGGCGCAGCGCATCGAGCGCCGCTTCCAGGCGTGCGCCGCGGATCAGGCCATCGCTGGCAACGAACATCGCGGCATCGTCGCGGGCCTGCCTGACCAGCTTGCGGTCGAACGGTGCGGTGGTGACCTGGCTGGTGACATAGCCGGTGATGACCAGGCCCTGGGTGGTGGTGTCCATGGCATGGGCACTGCTCGTGGCAACGACGCATAACAACAACGGCAACAGATAACGCATGGGCTTTCTTAAGACAGGTGCGGGGGGCGAAGGCTAGCCCGGAAGCGCCGGCCTTTGCCAGCGCTTCGGTGGTCGGGCGGGTGGATCAGAGCGCCAGGATGGCCTGGGCCAGTTGCGCGTCGCTGGCCTGCAGGGCCGGCATGCTCGAGCGGATGTGCATGAAAGCGCTCTCCAGCTTGGCACCGCGGATGTCGCCCTGGCTGCCGACGAAGCTGGCGGCGTCGTCGCGCGCGGCCTGGACGATCTTGTCATCGCGGAACGACGAGGTCAGGTCCGAAGTGGCGTCGGTCGAGGCCGCGACGGCACGGACCACGGCATCGGTGGTGACGACGAAGCTGCTGGCATTGGCAGTACCGGCGAGGCCGAGCAGGAAAGCTGCGCCAATCAGGTGTTTACGGGACATGGTCATGGACTCCTGGAAAAGGGTCGGAAGATCTGCTTATCGGACGCTCGGACTGCTCGTCACGGTACCTTCGAACAACTGGTTTCTACCAGACTGTTAAGCCAAGCGTATCACGGGCTGGTATTTCCGGATGTTAACGAGCAGTATCGCGACAAACTGTAACGGTAGATTTGTGCTACGTTCAAACTGTACCTGTCTCTTCCGGAACCGCTCTATTCCGGGGTCCAGACAACAAAAAACCCGTTGCAGTGTCCCGCAACGGGTTTCAGTAATTCGCGGTGCCGGCCGTAGCCGGCGAACCGAAGCTTAGCGCCAGAACGGCTTGCTCAGCTCTTCGTAACGCTGCGACTCGCTGATGCCGGCGTCGGCCAGCAGGCGGGCGTCCAGGCGAGCCAGTTGACGGCGGCTGGCCAGGCGACGCTGCCAGAGCAGCAGGGTGGAGATGGCGCGCAGCGGCAGGGAAGCTTGGGATTGCTGGGCGTTGCTTTCGAAAACCAGACCGGAACTGAGGGTACGTTCCATGATGTTTCATCCTTCCGCTTATGGCGGGATTAAGTAGTGATCTAACTGGTGCCCATGATCCTCCTTCCGTGTCCATAACAGTAGATACAGTTCAACAGTAATGCGATGGCCCAGTTAACTGTTTAATGCGACTGTTGCACTCGAAAACGGCATAACTGTACTGGTCTGCACATACATGGTGCGTTTTTGATTTTCTAGGGAGGCTTTGGTAGGGAGATAGAGGGATAAAGCAGTACAGTAGTACAGTTTGTGATATCTGGTAGGAGCGGGTTCACCCGCGAACACCGGCGAAGCCGGTGCCAGATACGGAGTCGCCTGGTTCGCGGGTGAACCCGCTCCTACAGGGGAGCCGTATCGGGCCAGTACAGCCATTGCAGCTGTACCGGCCCTTCGTGGCCTCAGACGGCGATCATGCGCCCGGTTTCTTCCAGGTTCTCGTGCCAGCTCAGCGCCTCGCGCAGGATATGCGGGGTGTGGCCGCCACGCTGGCAGGCGCGGTCGAAGTAGTCGTTGAGCGCAGCGCGGTAGTCCGGGTGCACGCAGTTGTCGATGATCGCCCGGGCACGCTCGCGCGGCGCCAGGCCACGCAGGTCGGCCAGGCCCTGCTCGGTAACGAGGATGTCGACGTCGTGTTCGGTGTGGTCGACGTGGCTGACCATCGGCACCACGCTGGAAATCGCGCCACCCTTGGCGATCGACTTGGTCACGAACACCGCCAGGTGGGCGTTGCGGGCGAAGTCGCCGGAACCGCCGATGCCGTTCATCATCTTGGTGCCGCACACGTGGGTGGAGTTGACGTTGCCGTAGATGTCGAACTCCAGCGCGGTGTTGATGCCGATGATGCCCAGGCGACGCACCACTTCCGGGTGGTTGGAGATTTCCTGCGGACGCAGCACCAGCTTGTCCTTGTAGCGCTCGAGGTTGCCGAACACGTCGGCATTGCGACGGGTCGACAGGGTGATCGAGCTGCCCGAGGCAAAGCGCAGCTTGCCGGCGTCGATCAGGTCGAAGGTCGAGTCCTGGAGTACTTCGGAGTACATGGTCAGGTTCTCGAACGGCGACTCGATCAGGCCGCACATCACCGCGTTGGCGATGCTGCCGATCCCTGCCTGCAGCGGGCCGAGCTCGTTGGTCATGCGACCGGCGGCCACTTCACCCTTGAGGAAGTCGATCAGGTGGTTGGCGATGCCCTGGGTTTCGTCGTCCGGCGGCAGCACGGTGGACGGCGAATCCGGCTGCTCGCTGATGACGATGCCGACGATCTTGGCCGGATCGATCGGGATGGCGGTGCTGCCGATGCGGTCGTCGACCTTGACCAACGGGATCGGCGTGCGGGTGGGGCGATAGGTCGGGATATAGATGTCGTGCAGGCCTTCGAGGTTGGCGTTGTGCGACAGGTTGATCTCGACGATCACTTGCTTGGCGAAAATGGCGAAGCTGGCCGAGTTGCCCACGGAGGTGGTCGGCACGATGTGGCCTTCCTCGGTGATGGCCACGGCTTCGATGACCGCGATGTCCGGCAGCTTGAGCTGCTTGTTGCGCAGTTGCTCGACGGTTTCCGACAGGTGCTGGTCGATGAACATCACCTTGCCGTCGTTGATGGCCTTGCGCAGGGTGCTGTCGACCTGGAATGGCATGCGACGCGCCAGGACGCCGGCCTCGGTCAATTGCTTGTCCAGGTCGTTGCCCAGGCTGGCGCCGGTCATCAGGCTGATTTTCAGTGGCGACTGCTTGGCGCGTTCGGCCAGCGCATGCGGCACGGCCTTGGCTTCACCGGCACGGGTGAAACCGCTCATGCCGACGGTCATGCCGTCCTCGATCAGGCCAGCGGCGTCAGCCGCACTCATTACCTTGCTGTGCAGGGAGGACAAGCGGATACGATCACGGTACATGGATTGTTATCTCGGGCTACTGAAGCTACTGCAGCGCAGTCTAGAGATTTAACCCGTCGCCGTCCCACGACCATGGTCGTATGAAAGGCCTATCGCAAAGGCCTTTGATCTGAAGCAATGAAGAAAGCCCCGATCGATCTGAGCGGGGCTTCCTTTATAGCGCGAGGTTTGTTAGCTCAGGATCACTCCACGGCCTTGACCATGTCCTCGATGACCTTCTTGGCGTCGCCGAACACCATCATGGTCTTGTCCAGATAGAACAGTTCGTTGTCCAGGCCGGCGTAGCCACTGGCCATGGAGCGCTTGTTGACGATGATGGTCTTGGCCTTGAACGCTTCGAGAATCGGCATGCCGGCGATCGGTGACTTGGGGTCGTTCTTCGCCGCCGGGTTGACCACGTCGTTGGCGCCCAGCACCAGCACCACGTCGGCCTGGCCGAACTCGGCGTTGATGTCTTCCATCTCGAACACCTGGTCGTATGGTACCTCGGCCTCGGCCAGCAGCACGTTCATGTGCCCGGGCATGCGCCCCGCCACCGGGTGGATCGCGTACTTCACGGTGACGCCGTTGTGGGTCAGCTTCTCGGTCAGTTCCTTCAGCGCGTGCTGGGCGCGGGCCACCGCCAGGCCATAGCCCGGGACGATGATCACGCTGTCGGCGTTGCTCAGCAGGAAGGTGGCGTCGTCGGCCGAACCGGACTTCACCGGGCGCTGCTCCTTCGAGCCTTGCGCGACGCCGGCATCGGTGTCGCCGCCGAAGCCGCCGAGGATGACGTTGAAGAACGAGCGGTTCATCGCCTTGCACATGATGTACGAGAGGATCGCACCGCTTGAGCCGACCAGGGAGCCGGCGATGATCAGCATCGAGTTGTTCAGCGAGAAGCCGATACCGGCTGCGGCCCAGCCCGAGTAGCTGTTGAGCATCGACACCACGACCGGCATGTCGGCGCCGCCGATCGGGATGATGATCAGCACGCCCATGACGAAGGCCAGGGCCAGCATCAGGGTGAAGGCGCTGTAGTGGCCGGTGAAGGTGAACAGCAGGCCCAGGGCGATGGTGGCAAGGCCCAGGATCAGGTTCAGCTTGTGCTGGCCGGGGAACTGTACCGGTGCGCCCTGGAACAGGCGGAACTTGTACTTGCCCGACAGCTTGCCGAAGGCGATCACCGAACCTGAGAAGGTGATGGCGCCGATGGCCGCACCGAGGAACAGCTCCAGGCGGTTGCCGGTGGGGATCGGGTCGCTGATGGCGGCGACGATGCCCAGGGACTGCGGTTCGAGCACGGCGGCGATGGCGATGAACACTGCGGCCAGGCCGATCATGCTGTGCATGAAGGCGACCAGCTCGGGCATCTTGGTCATCTCGACGCGCTTGGCCATGATCGAGCCAGCGCTGCCGCCGACCAACAGGCCGACGATGACGTAGCCGATGCCGGCAGTGGCAAGCTCAGCCCCGAGCTTATAGATGAGGCCAACCGTGGTGAGGATGGCGATCCCCATGCCGATCATGCCGAACAGGTTGCCGCGCCGCGAAGTGGTCGGGTGCGACAGGCCCTTGAGCGCCTGGATGAAGCACACCGAAGCGACGAGGTAGAGAAGCGTTACCAGATTCATGCTCATGCTTACTTCTGCGCCTCGTTCTTGGTTTTCTTCTTGAACATCTCAAGCATGCGGCGGGTGACCAGGAAGCCACCGAACACGTTGACCGCAGCCAGGGCCACGGCCAGGGTGCCCATGACCTTGCCGGCCGGGGTCACGGTCAGGGCGGCCGCCAGCATGGCGCCGACGATGACGATGGCGGAGATGGCATTGGTGACCGCCATCAGCGGCGTGTGCAGGGCCGGGGTGACGTTCCACACCACGTGGTAGCCCACGTAGATGGCGAGCACGAAGATGATCAGGTTGTAGATGCCGTGGGAAATCAGCAGGTCTTCCATTGTCGTGCTCCTCAGCCGTTCTTGCGCACGACCTGGCCATCGCGGCACATCAGGCACGCGGCGACGATGTCGTCTTCGAGGTTGATGGTCAGCGCGCCGTCCTTGTCGAACAGCAGCTTCATGAAGTCCAGCAGGTTGCGTGCATACAGGGCCGAGGCATCGGCCCCCACCTGCGCCGGCAGGTTGGTCGGGCCGACGATGGTCACGCCATTGGCCTGCACCACCTGGTCGGCGACGGTCAGCGGGCAGTTGCCGCCCTGGGCCGCCGCGAGGTCGATGACTACCGAGCCTGGCTTCATCTGCGCGACGGTTTCGGCGCTGAGCAGGGTCGGTGCCTTGCGGCCGGGGATCAGTGCGGTGGTGATGACGATGTCGGCCTGCTTGGCGCGCTCGTGCACGGCCTGGGCCTGGCGTTGCATCCAGCTGGCGGGCATGGGGCGGGCATAGCCGCCCACACCCTCGGCGCATTCGCGTTCTTCATCGGTCTCGTACGGCACGTCGAGGAACTTGGCGCCCAGGGACTCGATCTGCTCCTTCACCGCCGGACGCACGTCGGACGCTTCGATCACCGCGCCCAGGCGCTTGGCCGTGGCGATCGCCTGCAGGCCGGCGACACCTGCGCCGAGAATCAGCACGCGGGCAGCCTTCACGGTGCCGGCGGCGGTCATCAGCATGGGCATGAAGCGCGGATAGTGATGGGCAGCGAGCAGCACGGCCTTGTAGCCGGCGATGTTGGCCTGGGACGACAGCACGTCGAGGCTCTGCGCCCGCGAGGTACGTGGCGCGGCTTCGAGGGCGAAGGCGGTGATGCCGTGTTCGGCCATCTTGGCGATCAGTTCGCTGTTGAAGGGGTTGAGCATGCCGACCAGCACGCTGCCGCGATTGATCTGCGCCAGCTCCTGGTCGTTGGGCGCGACCACCTTCAGTACCAGCTGCGCGCCGTAGGCATCGGCGGCGCTACCCAGGGAAGCTCCTGCGGCTTCATAGGCACTGTCCGGAATGCTGGCATTGAGCCCTGCCCCCCGTTGGACGGTGACCTGATGGCCTTGGGCAACCAGTTTCTTGATGGTTTCGGGGGTTGCGGCAACCCTTGTCTCACCCGTCTGCGTCTCGAGAGGAACACCAATGTGCACGACTTTGTCTCCTGCGGTGACCTTTTTGTCTTTATGAAAGCCCGTGCACTTCGGATGGTGCATGGGGTCGGCGATAGAGCGCCGGCCCGCCGAATCCTGGGCGGGCCGAGCATTTTGCAGACGAAGCCAGAGGCCTTCAACAGCTTATGGAGCGAAACGAAGGTGAAACTACAAGTCACCCTGTGACCGTATGTCGCAACGACAGGCCTGTAGCCCGTCAACCATGGGCTCTTGGGAGATTAAGTGATTTTTCGAAGTTTTTTGTAGTAATTTTGCGGATGAGCTCGCGGATGTCGCTAATTCGCCTGCAAGCCGCGTAGTTGGTGGGCTCTTGCAGGGTTTTGTGCGCACCTGAACAGTTTGCTCATATGCGACAAATTCTTATATATGTAGGTGTTTAAAATAATTGACTACAAAAGTCAGGCAGTATCGACCCGGTTGCTCGATGCCAGGTATTGCCTGGCTTGGTCGACCAGCCAGTCGCGGAATGCACGAAGCGAGGCGGACTCGACCTTGCGCTCTGGAATCATCAGATAGTAAGCCTTGTCGCTGATCAGCACATGCCGGTTGGCGACCACCAGCCTGCCTTCCTCCAGCTCGCGCTGGATCAGGAACGGCGGGATCAGCGCGATGCCCATCTGGTGCATGGCAGCCTGTGCGAGCATGGAGAATAGTTCATAACGCGGGCCTGTCATGTCGCCTTCGATATTCATGCCAAGGCTGTTGAACCACTGGCGCCAGGCATAGGGCCGGGTGGTCTGTTGCAGCAGCGGCATACCGGCAATGTGCCGGGCATCGAGCATGCCCTCCTCGTTCAGCAAGGCTGGGCTGCACACCGGCAGCGGGTTTTCGCCCATCAAACGATGGGATTGCGTACCGGACCAGTCGGCATCGCCGAAATAGATGGCGGCGTCGAACGTGGTGTCGGCGAACAGGAAGGGCCGCGTGCGGTTGGTGAGATTCACCGTGACCTCCGGGTGGCGCTGCTGGAAATCCTTGAGCCGGGGTAGCAGCCATTGGGTACCGAAGGTCGGCACCACGGCCAGTTCGATGACGTTGGCACCCTGCTGGCGCATCACCGACAAGGTGTCCCGTTCCACTGCATCGAGTTGCGCCGCTACCTGGCGGCTGTAGGACAGCCCGGCCTCGGTGAGCTTCACGCCGCGCCGCGAGCGGCGAAACAGATCGACGTTGAGAAAGCTCTCCAGGCTGCCGATCTGGCGACAGACGGCGCCTTGAGTCAAGGCCAGCTCGTGCGCCGCCTTGGTGAAGCTCTCGTGGCGCGCCGCGGCTTCGAAGCAGACCAGGGCGGTGGTGCTGGGGATCTTGCGGCGCATGTACGTCAACCTCACTTGTCATTATTTGAGTAAGGGGGTTTTTCGCATTTCGAAGTGAGAAAGTATCACTAATCCGTGCGCAATCGTCGTTTGTCCACACGCCGGATCGGGCCTAGGATCAATGGAACAAGACCTGCTCCCCTACTCCGAGGACATCGCTCATGGCTGGTAAGGCAAGCTTCAACTGGATCGACCCGCTGCTGCTGGACCAGCAGCTCACCGAAGAAGAGCGCATGGTGCGGGACAGCGCTTACCAGTTCGCCCAGGACAAGCTCGCGCCTCGTGTGCTGGAAGCCTTCCGCCACGAACAGACCGACCCGGCGATCTTCCGCGAGATGGGCGAAGTCGGCCTGCTGGGCGCGACCATTCCCGAGCAGTACGGCGGCAGTGGCCTGAACTATGTGTGCTACGGGTTGATCGCCCGGGAGGTCGAGCGCATCGACTCGGGCTACCGCTCGATGATGAGCGTGCAATCGTCGCTGGTGATGGTGCCGATCAATGAGTTCGGCACCGAAGCGCAGAAACAGAAGTACCTGCCGAAGCTGGCGTCCGGCGAGTGGATCGGCTGCTTTGGCCTGACCGAGCCCAATCATGGCTCGGACCCTGGCTCGATGATCACCCGTGCGCGCAAGGTCGATGGCGGCTACCGCCTGAGCGGCAGCAAGATGTGGATCACCAACAGCCCGATCGCCGACGTGTTCGTGGTCTGGGCCAAGGACGATGCCGGGGATATCCGTGGCTTCGTGCTGGAAAAAGGCTGGCAGGGCCTGAGTGCGCCGGCCATCCATGGCAAGGTCGGCCTGCGTGCCTCCATCACCGGTGAGATCGTGATGGACAACGTGTTCGTGCCGCAAGAGAACATCTTTCCGGATGTGCGCGGCCTGCGCGGGCCGTTCACCTGCCTGAACTCGGCCCGCTACGGCATCGCCTGGGGCGCACTGGGCGCTGCCGAGGCCTGCTGGCACACCGCTCGCCAGTACACCCTGGACCGCCAGCAGTTCGGTCGCCCGCTGGCAGCGAACCAGCTGATCCAGAAAAAGCTCGCCGACATGCAGACCGAGATCACCCTGGCCCTGCAAGGGTGCCTGCGCCTGGGGCGGATGAAGGACGAAGGCACTGCGGCGGTTGAAATCACCTCCATCATGAAGCGCAACTCCTGCGGCAAGGCCCTCGATATCGCCCGCCTGGCCCGTGACATGCTGGGCGGCAACGGCATCTCCGACGAGTTCGGCGTGGCCCGCCACCTGGTCAACCTGGAGGTGGTGAACACCTATGAAGGCACCCATGACGTGCATGCGCTGATCCTCGGGCGTGCGCAGACCGGCATCCAGGCCTTCTATTGATAAGGAGGCAGCCATGGGCGCGCTTTCCCATCTGCGGGTGCTGGATCTTTCGCGCGTGCTGGCCGGGCCCTGGTCCGGCCAGATCCTGGCGGACCTTGGGGCGGATGTGATCAAGGTCGAGCGCCCGGGCAGCGGCGACGATACCCGGGCCTGGGGGCCGCCCTTCCTCAAGGATGCCCAGGGCGAGAACACCAGCGAGGCGGCTTACTATCTGTCGGCCAATCGCAACAAGCGCTCGGTGACCATCGACTTCACCCAGCCGCAAGGCCAGCGCCTGGTGCGCGAGCTGGCGGCGAAGTCGGATATCGTCATCGAGAACTTCAAGGTCGGCGGGCTGGCGGCCTATGGGCTGGACTATGCCAGCCTGAAGGCGCTGAACCCGCGGCTTATCTATTGTTCGGTGACCGGCTTCGGCCAGACCGGACCGTATGCCAAGCGCGCCGGTTACGACTTCATGATCCAAGGGTTGGGTGGGCTGATGAGCCTCACCGGGCAGCCTGATGGCGAGGAAGGCGCGGGGCCGGTGAAGGTTGGCGTGGCGCTGACCGACATTCTTACCGGGTTGTATTCGACCGTGGCGATCCTGGCCGCCCTCGCCCACCGTGAACAGGCTGGGGTCGGCCAGCATATAGATATGGCGCTGCTCGATGTGCAGGTGGCCTGCCTGGCGAACCAGGCGATGAACTATCTGACTACGGGCATAGCGCCCCGGCGGCTGGGCAATGCGCATCCGAACATCGTGCCTTATCAGGACTTCCCGACGGCAGATGGCGATTTCATCCTAACGGTGGGTAACGATGGGCAGTTTCGCAAGTTCGCCGAGGTGGCGGGACAGCTTTGGTGGGCGGATGACCCACGCTTCACTACCAATAAGCAGCGGGTGGCCAATCGGGCCGAGCTGATTCCGTTGATTCGCCAGGCCACGGTGTTCAAGACGACTGCTGAATGGGTGAGCCAGTTGGAGGCTGCGGGGGTACCCTGTGGGCCCATCAATGATTTGGCGCAGGTGTTCCAGGACCCGCAGGTGGTTGCGCGGGGGTTGGCGGTGAGCATGCCGCATGCGTTGGCAGGCAGCGTGCCGCAGGTGGCCAGTCCGATTCGTTTGTCGGAGACGCCGGTGGAGTATCGGCGGGCGCCTCCGCTGTTGGGGGAGCATACAGAGGTGGTGCTGGGTGAGGTGTTGGGGCTGGATGGGGAGGCGGTGCAGAGGTTGCGTGAGGCTGGGGTGGTTTGACGGGGGATGGTGGAGAGGCTGGCAGGTGTTCGCCTTGGGTTTTGTGGTGCCTATGAGATCGAGCGCCGCGCGGGCGGCGCTCGATCGCATAGGCGCAGAAAGGGTTGTGGCG
>NZ_JACVVE010000030.1 GCF_016648105.1 Pseudomonas sp. S31
CCGGCCGCCCCCGGGGGCGCCCACCCCCCCGGCTCCCCGGCGATGCGGACTTCTGGTCACTCGCCTTCGTCGAAGAAGTTGTCGATCAACGCTACCAGCGCGTCCATGGCTTCGCCGTCCTGCTCGCCCTCGGTGTGCAGGTGCACCTGGGTGCCTTTGCCGGCCGCCAGCATCATCACCGCCATGATGCTCTTGCCGTCCACCAGCTTGTCCGGCGCGCGGCCCACTCGGACCTGGCAGGGAAAGCGCCCGGCCACGCCGACGAACTTGGCGGCCGCGCGTGCGTGCAGGCCAAGTTTGTTGATGATGGTGATTTCGCGGGCGGGCATCGTAGGGTGGATCCTGTGGGCTAGAGGTCGCGATGGCGGACCTGGACGTTTTTCAGGGATTGCTGCAGCAACTGGCCAAGGCGTTCGGTGATGTACACCGAGCGGTGGTGGCCGCCGGTGCAGCCGATGGCGATGGTGACGTAGGCGCGGTTGCTGGCCGCGAAGCGGGGCAGCCATTTCAGCAGGTAGCTGGAAATGTCGTGGAACATTTCCTCGACATCCGGCTGGGCGGCCAGGTAGTCGATGACCGGTTGTTCGAGCCCCGAATGCTCGCGCAGTTCGGGTTTCCAGTAGGGGTTCGGCAGGCAGCGCACGTCGAACACCAGGTCGGCATCGACCGGCATGCCGCGCTTGAAACCGAACGATTCGACCAGGAACGCGGTACCGGGCTCGGGTTGGTTGAGCAGGCGCAGCTTGATCGAGTCGCGCAGTTGGTACAGGTTCAGGTTGGTGGTGTCGATCTTCAGGTCGGCCAGGTCGGAGATCGGCCCCAGCAACTCGCTTTCGACGCGGATCGCCTCGGCCAACGAGCGGTCGGCGTTGGTCAGCGGGTGGCGTCGGCGGGTCTCGGAGAAGCGTTTGAGCAGGGTGTCTTCATCGGCGTCGAGAAACAGCACATCGCACTTGATGTGCCTGGCGCGGGCCTCGTCGAGCAGTTCGGGGAAGCGCGACAGATGGCTGGGCAGGTTACGGGCATCGATCGACACGGCCACCTTGGGCTGCAACAGCTCGGTGTTGATCAGTGCGTTCTCCGCCAATTGCGGCAACAGCCCGGCAGGCAGGTTGTCGATGCAGTAGTAACCGTTGTCTTCCAACACATCGAGGGCGGTGCTCTTGCCAGAGCCGGACCGCCCGCTGACGATGATCAGGCGCATGTTCAGTGCTCGTTCTGTGCGTCCAGGACAACCTGGTACAGGGCCTCGCTGCTGTCGGCGGCACGCAGGCGATCGCGAACCTCCTTGCGATCGAGCATGCTGGCGATCTGGCGCAGCAGTTCAAGGTGGGCATCGGTGGCGGCTTCGGGCACCAGCAGGACGAACAGCAGGTCGACCGGCGCGCCGTCGATGGCGTCGTAATCGATGGGTGCTTCCAGGTGCAGGAGTGCGCTGACCGGGGCAGTACAGCCTTCGAGCCGGCAGTGGGGGATGGCGATGCCATTGCCAAAGCCGGTCGAACCGAGTTTTTCGCGGGCCACGAGCTTTTCGAAGACGTCTTGCATCTCCAGCTCCGGCACTTGCTCGGCAATGACGGTAGCGACCTTTTCCAGGGCGCGCTTCTTACTGCCTCCCGGCACGTTCACGAGGGAACGGCCGGGGGTCAGGATGGTTTCAAGTCGGATCATGGATGAGGGGGATCAGCGGGCGGCTGCACCTTGCAGCAGGCTTTGCTGTTTTTCCTTGTGTTTTTTCAGTTGGCGGTCGAGCTTGTCGGTCAAGGCGTCGATCGCTGCATACATGTCTTCGTGTTCCGCGTTGGCAACCACTTCGCCGCCGGGAATCTGCAGGGTCGCTTCGACCTTCTGCTGCAGCTTCTCGACCTTCATGATGACCTGCACGTTGGTGATCTTGTCGAAATGGCCTTCCAGCCTCTTGAGTTTCTGCTCGACATAGTCGCGCAGCGGCTGGGTGACTTCTACATGGTGTCCACTGATGTTGACTTGCATACAGCTTCTCCTTTGTTGCCCGTGCATAAGGAGGCAGGTATTGCACCTGCCCCGAAAACGCTGTGGCACATCCAGGGGCTACATCAGTCGCTTGCGCTCGCTCGACGGTGCGATGCCGAGGGACTCGCGGTACTTGGCGACGGTGCGACGGGCTACCTGGATGCCTTGTGCCTCCAGTAAACCAGCGATCTTGCTGTCACTCAATGGCTTTTTCTGATTTTCCGCAGCCACCAGTTTCTTGATGATCGCGCGGATCGCCGTGGACGAGCATTCGCCCCCTTCGGCGGTGCTGACGTGGCTCGAGAAAAAGTATTTCAATTCATAGATGCCACGCGGCGTGTGCATGTATTTCTGCGTGGTCACCCGGGAAATGGTCGACTCGTGCATGCCAACCGCCTCGGCGATATCGTGCAGTACCAGCGGCTTCATGGCCTCGTCGCCGTGGTCGAGGAAGCCGCGCTGGTGCTCGACGATCTGCGTGGCGACCTTCATCAGCGTTTCGTTGCGGCTTTGCAGGCTCTTGATGAACCAGCGGGCCTCTTGCAGCTGGTTGCGCATGAAGGTGTTGTCGGCGCTGGTGTCGGCGCGGCGCACGAAGCCTGCGTACTGCGGGTTGACCCGCAGGCGAGGGATGGCTTCCTGGTTCAGCTCGACCAGCCAGCGGTCGCTGTCCTTGCGCACGATCACGTCCGGGACCACGTATTCCGGTTCGCTCGACTCGATCTGCGAGCCTGGGCGCGGGTTGAGGCTCTGCACCAGTTCGATGACCTGGCGCAGCTCGTCTTCCTTGAGCTTCATGCGGCGCATCAGCTGGCTGTAGTCGCGGCTGCCGAGCAGGTCGATGAAGTCGGTGACCAGGCGCTGGGCCTCGCTCATCCAGGGCGTGCTGGCCGGCAACTGGCGCAGCTGCAGCAACAGGCACTCGCCGAGGCTGCGAGCGCCGACGCCCGCCGGCTCGAATTGCTGGATGCGGTGCAGCACGGCCTCGACTTCGTCGAGTTCGATGTCCAGCTCGGGGTCGAAGCCCTGGCAGATTTCCTCGAGGGTGTCTTCCAGGTAGCCCTGGCCGTTGATGCTGTCGATCAGGGTGACCGCGATCAGGCGGTCGGTGTCGGACATCGGTGCCAGGTTCAGTTGCCACAACAGATGGCTCTGCAGGCTCTCGCCGGCGGAGGTGCGTGTGGTGAAGTCCCACTCGTCGTCATCGTTGCTGGGCAGGCTGCTGGCGCTGGTCTGGTAGATGTCTTCCCAGGCCGTGTCGACCGGCAATTCGTTTGGGATGCGCTCGTTCCATTCACCTTCTTCCAGGTTCTCGGCGCTGGCCGTGGTTTCCTGGAAGCTGTTGTCCTGGGCTTCGGCGACCGGCTTGTTCTCGGCGTTGTCCGCCATCGGGTCGCTGTTGTCGAAGTCGTCGCCGTCTTCCTGACGTTCGAGCATCGGGTTCGACTCCAGCGCTTCCTGGATCTCCTGTTGAAGGTCCAGGGTCGAGAGCTGAAGCAGACGGATGGCCTGTTGCAACTGCGGGGTCATCGTCAGTTGCTGGCCCATTTTTAGGACGAGCGATGGTTTCATGGCTGGGGCTAAATACCTTGTTCGCCGGCGCGCATGCGCCATCCACTACAGGGCGCCGGAGCGCCGAATTCAAGCAAGTTTTATGCCTTAATTTGTAGCGTTTGCCTAGAGCACTGTAACAACTTAGGCCTGTTCATGGCGGGTTTGCCAGTGCTCGGGCAGGCCTGGATCAGAGCCGGAACTCGTGGCCCAGGTAGACTTCTTTCACCAGTTCGTTGGCCAGGATGGTCTCGGCATCGCCTTCGGCGATCAGTTGGCCATCGTTGACGATGTAAGCGGTTTCGCAGATATCCAGGGTCTCGCGGACGTTGTGGTCGGTGATCAGTACGCCGATGCCCTTGGCCTTGAGGTGGTGGATGATCTGCTTGATGTCGCCTACCGAAATCGGGTCGACACCTGCGAAGGGTTCGTCGAGCAGGATGAATTTCGGCGCGGTGGCCAGGGCGCGGGCGATCTCGACGCGGCGGCGTTCACCACCGGACAGGCTCATGCCGAGGTTGTCGCGGATGTGGCTGATGTGGAACTCCTGCAGCAGGCTTTCGAGCTCCTTGCGGCGGCCGTCGCGGTCGAGGTCCTTGCGGGTCTCGAGAATGGCCATGATGTTGTCGGCCACCGACAGCTTGCGGAAGATCGAGGCCTCCTGCGGCAGGTAGCCGATGCCGGCGCGAGCGCGGCCGTGCATGGGCTGGTGGCTGACGTCGAGGTTGTCGATCAGTACACGCCCCTGCTCGGCCTGGACCAGGCCGACGATCATGTAGAAGCAGGTGGTCTTGCCGGCGCCGTTGGGGCCGAGCAGGCCGACGATCTGGCCGCTGTCGATCGACAGGCTGACGTCGCGTACCACCTGGCGGCCCTTGTAGCTCTTGGCCAGGTGCTGGGCTTTGAGGGTCGCCATTTACTCGGCCTTCTTCTTCGGCTGGATGACCATGTCGATGCGCTGACGCGGCGTGGTCACGTTGCCACCACGACCTGCGGTCGCCACCTGGGTCTTGGTGTTGTAGACGATTTTCTCGCCTTCGGTGGTGTTGCCCTCGTTCTCGACCTTGGCGCGGTCGGTGAGGATCACCATGTCTTTCTGGGCCTGGTACTGAATGGTCACCGCCCAGCCTTTCATCTTGTCGGGCTTGGCCGCGCTCTGCTGCTGTTCGAAGTAGGCCAGGTTGCCCACCGAAGTCACCACGTCGATATCGCCGCTGGCGGCGCGGGTCATGGTCACGGTGTTGCCTTTGATCATCATCGAGCCCTGGGTGATGATCACGTCGCCGGTGTAGGTGGCCACGCCCTGTTTGTCGTCCAGGTGCGCGTTGTCGGCCTGGATACGGATCGGCTGGTCACGGTCATTAGGCAGGGCGAAGGCGCTCGCGCTTCCCAGTGCTGCTGCGCTCAGGCTGAGCAAAAGGGGGAGGGTTTTAACGAGCCTCATACTGTCCTCTTACGTTAGAGAGCAAGTCCATCTTGCTTTCTTTCAAATACGCTTTCATTCCTTTGCCCGTAGTTACGCCACCGGCGCCGTCGATTCTAACGGCTTGATCGGTCTGCGCATATTGCTTCTGCGGGAACACGGTCATGCGCGAGCTGGTAATGATGGTCTCGCGCTGCTTTTCGTCGGTGCGGGCCACGCGCACCTTGTCGATCAATTCGACTTCGGTGCCGTCCGGATTGACCTCGGCGCGCACGCTCTGCACGTGCCAGGGGTATTCGGTGCCGCGATACAGGTGCAGGTCGGGCGTGGTCACCAAGGTGACTTCGCTGGCCTTGAGGTGTTCGACCTTGTCGGCGGTCATCTCGTACTGCAACTTGCCGTCCGGCAGGAACTGCAGGGTGTGGGCGTTCACCGCGTAGTAGTCGATGGCGCTCTCGTCGACCTGCGCCACCGGTTTGTCGAGGAAGCTCTCGGGGCTGACGTTCCAGTAGCCGACGGCCACCAGCAGGGCAGCGATCACCCCGAGCAGCGCGATGTTTCGGACTTTCTTGCTGAACATGGGCAGCCTTACAGGTAGTTGGCGTTGGCAGCGTCCAGGGTGCCCTGGGCCTGCATGATCAGTTCACAGAACTCGCGGGCGGCACCCTCGCCGCCGCGGGCCTGGGTCACGCCATGGGCGTGTTGGCGAACGAACGGCGCGGCGTTGGCCACCGCCATGCCCAGGCCGACGCGGCGAATCACCGGCAGGTCGGGCAGGTCGTCGCCCAGATAGGCGACTTGCTCATAGCTTAGGCCCAGTTCGGCGAGCAGGCCGTCCAGAACCACCAGTTTATCTTCGCGGCCCTGATACAGGTGCGGGATGCCGAGGTTCTTCGCCCGGCGCTCGACCACAGGCGTCTTGCGCCCGCTGATGATCGCCGTGGTCACGCCCGAGGCCATGAGCATCTTGATGCCGTGGCCGTCGAGGGTGTTGAAGGTCTTGAATTCGCTGCCATCTTCGAGGAAGTACAGGCGCCCGTCGGTGAGCACGCCGTCGACGTCGAATACCGCCAGCTTGATGGCCTTGCCGCGTTGCATCAGGTCTTGGTTCATTTACATCACTCCGGCGCGCAGCAGGTCGTGCATGTTCAGGGCGCCGGACGGGCGGTCGTCCTGGTCGACGACCACCAGCGCGCTGATCTTGTGGTCTTCCATGATCTTCAGGGCCTCGGCGGCGAGCATTTCGGCGCGGGCGGTCTTGCCGTGCATGGTCATCACCTGGTCGATCAGGGTGGTGTGCACGTCGATGTTGCGGTCCAGGCTGCGGCGCAGGTCGCCGTCGGTGAATACCCCGGCCAGCTTGCCGTCGGCC
Organism: Pseudomonas sp. S31; assembly: GCF_016648105.1. Lineage (GTDB taxonomy): Bacteria > Pseudomonadota > Gammaproteobacteria > Pseudomonadales > Pseudomonadaceae > Aquipseudomonas. The sequence goes on from NZ_JACVVE010000030.1 coordinate 6,339, forward strand.
TCGAGGACCACGGTCATGCCCAAACCTTTGCGGGACATTTCAAGCAGTGCGTCCTTGAGCAAGGTGCCGCGTTGCACGCAGGGCAGTTCGTCGCCGGCGTGCATGACGTTCTCGACCTTGAGCAGCAGACGGCGACCGAGGGCGCCACCGGGGTGCGAGAACGCGAAGTCCTCGGCGGTGAAGCCGCGCGCCTCGAGCAGGGCGATGGCCAGGGCGTCGCCCAGCACCAGGGCCGCGGTGGTCGAGGACGTCGGAGCCAGGTTCAGCGGGCAGGCCTCTTGGGCGACACTGGCGTCGAGGTTGACCTCGGCGGCCTGGGCCAGGGGCGATTCGGGCTTGCCGGTGAGGCTGATCAGCTGGATGCCCAGGCGCTTGATGAGCGGCAGCAGGGTGACGATCTCGGCAGTGCTGCCGGAATTGGACAGGGCCAGGATGACGTCGTCACGGGTAATCATGCCCATGTCGCCGTGGCTGGCTTCGGCCGGGTGCACGAAGAACGCCGGCGTGCCGGTGCTGGCCAGGGTGGCGGCGATCTTGTTGCCGATGTGACCGGACTTGCCCATGCCGACCACGACCACCCGGCCCTTGCTCGCCAGGATCAGCTCGCAGGCCTTGACGAAACTGGCGTCTATGCGCGGCAGCAGGCCCTCGACGGCTTCGAGTTCAAGGCGCAGGGTGCGCTGGGCGGATTGGATCAGCTCGCTGGATTGGCTCATGTCGAAAAAGCAATGCCTGATGAAAAGGCGCCGATTATAGCGGCAATGTGCGAAAGCCTCATCATTCGATTGTCACATGGTGCTGGGTTGCCTGTCTGGGGGCTGAACAAGCGTGGCAATGGCCTTGGGGGCGGCCTGCCAGCGGTGCTATAGTTCGCCGCTATTCGGCCCGTCGGGGGCGCGTGTGCCTTCATGATGGGGGCCAGCGTCCATAAGGACGAGGCTGCATCAGCAAGGAGTCTAGATGAGTGTGGATAGCGCCTACGCGGTCGAGTTGAAGGGAGTCACCTTCAAGCGCGGTTCGCGCAGCATTTTCAGCAACGTCGACATCCGTATTCCGCGTGGCAAGGTCACAGGGATCATGGGGCCATCGGGTTGCGGCAAGACCACGCTGCTGCGCCTGATGGGCGCGCAGCTGCGGCCGTCGAGCGGCGAGGTGTGGGTGGCCGGGCAGAATCTGCCGTCGCTGTCGCGCAGCGATCTGTTCGATGCCCGCAAGCAGATGGGCGTTTTGTTCCAGAGCGGCGCACTGTTCACCGACCTCGACGTATTCGAGAACGTGGCGTTTCCGCTGCGGGTGCACACCCAGCTGTCGGACGAGATGATCCGCGACATCGTCCTGATGAAGCTGCAGGCCGTGGGCCTGCGCGGCGCCATCGACCTGATGCCCGATGAGCTCTCCGGGGGCATGAAGCGGCGCGTGGCATTGGCCCGGGCGATTGCCCTGGACCCGCAGATCCTCATGTACGACGAACCTTTCGTCGGCCAGGACCCGATCGCCATGGGCGTGCTGGTACGCCTGATCCGCCTGCTCAACGATGCTCTGGGTATCACCAGCATCGTGGTGTCGCACGATCTGGCCGAAACCGCCAGCATCGCCGACTACATCTATGTGGTCGGCGATGGCCAGGTGCTTGGCCAGGGCACGCCCGACGAACTGATGGGCTCGGACAATCCGCGCATTCGCCAGTTCATGAAGGGCGACCCGGACGGCCCGGTACCTTTCCATTTCCCTGCGCCTGACTACCGCGCCGACCTGCTGGGAGCGCGGTGATGCGCAGAAAATCCTTACTCGAACGCATCCGCCTGCTCGGTCGCTCGGCGATCGACGTAGTGGCGGTCCTGGGGCGCTCATGCCTGTTCCTGTTCCATGCCCTGATCGGCCGCGGCGGCATCGGCGGTGGCTTCCAGCTGCTGACCAAGCAGCTGTATTCGGTGGGCGTGCTGTCGCTGGCGATCGTCGTCGTGTCCGGCGTGTTCATCGGCATGGTGCTGGCCCTGCAGGGCTACAGCATCCTGACCAAGTACGGCTCGGAGCAGGCGGTGGGGCAGATGGTCGCCCTGACCCTGCTGCGTGAGCTCGGCCCGGTGGTCACTGCGTTGCTGTTCGCCGGTCGTGCAGGCTCGGCCCTGACCGCCGAGATCGGCAACATGAAGTCCACCGAGCAGCTGTCGAGCCTGGAAATGATCGGCGTCGACCCGCTCAAGTACATCGTCGCGCCACGCCTGTGGGCCGGCTTCATCTCGCTGCCGCTGCTGGCGCTGATCTTCAGCGTGGTCGGTATCTGGGGTGGTTCGTGGGTCGCGGTCGATTGGCTGGGCGTCTACGAGGGCTCGTTCTGGGCCAACATGCAGAACAGTGTTTCCTTTACCGACGACGTGCTCAACGGGCTGGTCAAGAGCCTGGTGTTCGCCTTCGTCAGCACCTGGATCGCCGTGTTCCAGGGGTATGACTGTGAGCCCACGTCCGAGGGGATCAGCCGTGCCACCACCAAGACCGTGGTCTACGCCTCGTTGGCCGTACTGGGTCTGGACTTCATTCTGACCGCTTTGATGTTTGGAGATTTCTGATGCAAAACCGCACCCTGGAAATCGGTGTCGGCCTGTTCCTCCTGGCCGGGATCCTGGCGCTGCTGCTGCTGGCCCTGCGCGTCAGCGGGCTGTCCGCCAGCCCGAGCAGCGATACCTACAAAGTTTATGCGTACTTCGACAATATCGCCGGTTTGACGGTCAGAGCTAAAGTGACCATGGCCGGCGTGACGATCGGCAAGGTCACCGCCATCGATCTGGACCGTGATTCCTACACCGGTCGGGTGACCCTGCAGCTGGACAAGTCGGTCGACAACCTGCCGACCGACTCCACCGCATCGATCCTGACCGCCGGGTTGCTGGGCGAGAAGTACATCGGTATCAGCGTGGGCGGTGAGGAAGACGTGCTCAAGGATGGTGCCACCATCCATGACACCCAGTCGGCGCTGGTGCTGGAAGATCTGATTGGCAAGTTCCTGCTCAACTCCGTTGGCAAGGAACCGAAAGAAGCGCAACCGGCTAATTAAGGAGTTTCCATGATTTCGATCCTGCGACGTGGCCTGCTGGTCCTGCTGGCGGCCTTCCCTCTGTTCGCCCTGGCCGCGCAGTCGCCGCACGATGTGGTACAGAGCACCACCAGCGAACTGCTGAACGACCTCAAGGCCAACAAGGAGCAGTACAAGAGCAACCCCAACGCCTTCTACGATGCGCTCAACCGCATCCTCGGCCCGGTGGTGGACGCCGATGGTATTTCTCGCAGCATCATGACCGTCAAGTACTCGCGCAAGGCTACGCCCGAGCAGATGCAGCGCTTCCAGGAGAACTTCAAGCGCAGCCTGATGCAGTTCTATGGCAACGCCTTGCTCGAGTACAACAACCAGGGCATCACCGTCGACCCGGCCAAGGCGGACGACGGCAAGCGTGCCAGCGTCGGCATGAAGGTCACCGGCAATAACGGTGCGGTCTACCCGGTGCAGTACACCCTGGAGAACATCAGCGGCGAGTGGAAGGTGCGTAACGTCATCGTCAACGGTATCAACATCGGCAAGCTGTTCCGTGACCAGTTCGCCGATGCCATGCAGCGTAACGGCAACAACCTGGACAAGACCATCGACGGCTGGGCCGGCGAAGTGGCCAAGGCCAAGGAAGCGGCGGACAACTCGCCTGAAAAGGAAGTGAAATGAGTGACGCCGCTGTCAGCATGACCGAGCCAGGCGTGTTGCGCCTGGCCGGTGTGCTCGATTACCGCAGCGGCCCGGCCCTGCGCAAGCAGGGCAAGGGGCTGATCGCCGCCTGCCGCGAGCAGCGCCTGGTGCTGGATTGCTCGGCCGTGGCCAAGAGCAGCAGCGTCGGCCTGTCGTTGCTGCTGGCGTTCATCCGTGATGCCCAGGGCGCCGGCAAGGCCTGCGAGGTCCGTGGCATGCCCGACGACATGCGGGAAATCGCCGAGGTCTACGACCTCGATGAGGTACTGGCAAGCTGATGGCTTACCGGTGATGGAAGCCCCTCGGTCAGCGTAACCCACCAGTGGGCTTCGCAGGCGAGGGGCTTTTTTGTATGATGGCCGACCCGCGCGCATCGGGCGCCGATTGAGGTTGAGCATGCAGGCCGTAGAAGTTAAGAGCTTCCTTGAAGAGAAATTGCCGGGATCCCGGGTTGAAGTTGAAGGCGAAGGCTGCAACTTCCAGTTGAACGTGATCAGCGATGAGCTGGCCGGCCTGAGCCCGGTCAAGCGCCAGCAGGCGATCTATGCTCACCTGAATCCGTGGATCGCCAATGGCAGCATCCATGCGGTAACCATGAAATTTTTCAGCAGCGCAGCCTGGGCTGAGCGCACCTGAGCCAACTTGGCGGCGAGACTCCAATGGACAAACTGATTATTACTGGCGGCGCCCGTCTCGACGGCGAGATCCGCATTTCGGGCGCGAAGAACGCGGCCCTGCCGATCCTGGCGGCGACCTTGCTGGCCGATGGCCCGGTCACCGTGGGCAACCTGCCACACCTGCACGACATCACCACCATGATCGAGCTGTTCGGTCGCATGGGCATCGAGCCTGTGATCGACGAAAAGCTCGCGGTGGAAATCGACCCACGGACCATCAAGACCCTGGTCGCGCCGTACGAGCTGGTCAAGACCATGCGTGCCTCGATCCTCGTGCTCGGCCCGATGGTCGCGCGTTTCGGCGAGGCCGAAGTGGCCCTGCCTGGCGGTTGCGCCATCGGTTCGCGTCCGGTCGACCTGCACATTCGCGGTCTCGAGGCCATGGGTGCGAAGATCGAGGTCGAAGGTGGCTACATCAAGGCCAAGGCGCCTGAGGGTGGCCTGCGTGGCGCGCACTTCTTCTTCGATACCGTCAGTGTGACCGGTACCGAGAACATCATGATGGCCGCCGCCCTGGCCAAGGGCCGCAGCGTGCTGCAGAACGCCGCGCGCGAGCCTGAAGTGGTCGACCTGGCCAACTTCATCAATGCCATGGGCGGCAAGGTCCAAGGCGCTGGCACCGACACCATCGTCATCGATGGCGTCGAGCGCCTGGCCTCGGCCAACTACCGCGTCATGCCGGACCGTATCGAGACCGGCACCTACCTGGTCGCCGCTGCCGTGACCGGTGGCCGCGTCAAGGTCAAGGACACCGATCCGACCATCCTCGAGGCGGTGCTGGAAAAACTCAAGGAAGCCGGTGCCGACATCACTACCGGTGAAGACTGGATCGAGCTGGACATGCACGGCAAGCGGCCGAAAGCCGTCAACCTGCGTACCGCCCCGTACCCGGCGTTCCCGACCGACATGCAGGCGCAGTTCATCTCGCTCAACGCCATCGCCGAAGGCACTGGCGCGGTGATCGAGACGATCTTCGAGAACCGCTTCATGCACGTCTATGAAATGCACCGCATGGGCGCGCAGATCCAGGTCGAAGGCAACACCGCCATCGTGACCGGGGTCAACTCGCTCAAGGGCGCACCCGTCATGGCCACCGACCTGCGGGCCTCGGCCAGCCTGGTGCTGTCGGCACTGGTCGCCGACGGCGATACGCTGATCGATCGCATCTACCACATCGACCGTGGTTACGAGTGCATCGAAGAAAAACTGCAGATGCTGGGCGCGAAGATCCGTCGCGTACCGGGCTAGTCGTCTGCCTACGGGGGCGGGCAAGCCTGCCCCCTACGAATTGAATGCGGCCAGGTCCATGACCTGGCCGGCTGTAGCCGCTTAAGGACCGACGTTCCAATGTTGACCATCGCGCTTTCCAAAGGCCGCATCCTCGACGACACCCTGCCATTGCTGGCCGAAGCGGGCATCGTGCCGACCGAGAATCCGGACAAGAGCCGCAAGCTGATCATCCCTACCACGCAGGATGATGTGCGCCTGCTGATCGTGCGTGCCACCGACGTGCCGACCTACGTCGAGCATGGTGCCGCCGACCTTGGCGTGGCCGGCAAGGACGTGCTGATGGAATACGGCGGCCAGGGCCTGTATGAGCCCCTGGACCTGCAGATTGCCCGTTGCAAGCTGATGACCGCCGGTGTGGTCGGCGCGCCCGAGCCCAAGGGCCGCCTGCGGGTGGCGACCAAGTTCGTCAACGTAGCCAAGCGCTACTACGCCGAGCAGGGCCGTCAGGTCGACATCATCAAGCTGTACGGCTCCATGGAGTTGGCGCCGCTGATCAACCTGGCCGACAAGATCATCGACGTGGTCGATACCGGCAACACCCTGCGCGCCAACGGCCTTGAACCTCAGGAACTGATCGCCACGATCAGCTCGCGCCTGGTGGTCAACAAGGCGTCGATGAAGATGCAGCATGCACGCATCCAGAGCCTGATCGACACCCTGCGTCAAGCGGTCGAATCGCGACACCGCGGTTAACTCTCTACCGACTCGCGCGACCTTCGCAGTCGCGCTCGTCTATCCGCGTCATAGCCATTTTTCTCGGGTGCCCGCGCGGATGGACTGGTAGCCTAGGGCGCCTGAGCATTCGCTAATAATCGAGGCCCTCGCCATGACCGTGTCCACTGCAATTGCCCGTCTCAACGCCGCTGATCCGGATTTCGCCCGACATCTGGATCATCTGCTGAGCTGGGAAAGTGTGTCCGATGACGCGGTCAACCAGCGCGTGCTCGACATCATCAAGGCCGTGCGCGAACGGGGTGACGCGGCGCTGGTCGAGTTCACCCAGCGCTTCGATGGCCTGCAAGCCGGTTCGATCGACGACCTGATCCTCGGCCGCGAACGCCTGGAACTGGCGCTGACGCGCATCACGGCGGTCCAGCGCGAGGCGCTGGAGAAGGCCGCCGAGCGCGTGCGCATCTACCACGAGCGGCAGAAGCAGGACTCCTGGCAGTACACCGAGGCCGATGGCACCGTGCTTGGGCAGAAGGTCACCCCGCTGGACCGCGCTGGCCTGTACGTGCCGGGCGGCAAGGCGTCGTACCCGTCGTCGGTGCTGATGAACGCCATTCCGGCCAAGGTCGCCGGTGTCGGCGAAGTGGTGATGGTGGTGCCGACCCCGCGTGGCGAGGTCAACGAGCTGGTGCTGGCCGCTGCCTGCATCGCCGGCGTCGACCGTGTGTTCACCATCGGTGGCGCCCAGGCGGTCGCAGCGCTGGCCTACGGCACCGAGAGCGTGCCGCAGGTGGACAAGATCGTCGGCCCCGGCAACATCTATGTCGCCACCGCCAAGCGCCACGTGTTCGGCCAGGTCGGTATCGACATGATCGCGGGCCCGTCGGAAATCCTCGTGGTCTGCGATGGCCAGACCGACCCTGACTGGATCGCCATGGACCTGTTCTCCCAGGCCGAGCACGACGAGGACGCCCAGGCCATCCTGGTCAGCCCCGATGCTGAATTCCTCGACCGCGTGGCCGCCAGCATCGACAAGCTGCTGCCGACCATGGAGCGCGCCGAGATCATCGAGAAATCGATCAATGGCCGTGGCGCGTTGATCCAGGTGCGCGACATGCAGCAGGCCATCGAGGTGGCCAACCGCATCGCCCCCGAGCACCTGGAGCTGTCGGTCGCCGATCCGCAGGCCTGGCTGCCGCAGATTCGCCATGCCGGCGCGATCTTCATGGGGCGTCACACCAGCGAGGCGTTGGGCGACTACTGCGCCGGCCCCAACCACGTGCTGCCGACCTCCGGTACCGCGCGTTTCTCGTCGCCGCTGGGGGTGTATGACTTCCAGAAGCGTTCGTCGATCATCTTCTGCTCCGAGCAGGGCGCGTCCGAGCTGGGTCACACCGCCTCGGTCCTGGCCCGTGGCGAGTCGCTGACCGCCCATGCCCGCAGCGCCGAATACCGTATCCTGACCCAAGCCGAGGGGAACTGAACATGAGCCGTTTCTGGAGCCCCTTCGTCAAGGACCTGGTGCCTTACGTGCCGGGCGAGCAACCCAAGTTGGCCCGCCTGGTCAAGCTCAATACCAACGAGAACCCCTATGGCCCGTCGCCCAAGGCGCTGGAGGCCATGCGCGGCGAGGTCAACGACAACCTGCGCTTGTACCCGGACCCGAATGGCGATCGCCTCAAGCAGGCGGTGGCCGAGTACTACGGCGTGACCCCGGCCCAGGTGTTCGTCGGCAACGGCTCGGACGAAGTGCTGGCGCACATCTTCCACGGCCTGTTCCAGCACGATCGCGGCCCGCTGCTGTTCCCGGACATCAGCTACAGCTTCTACCCGGTGTACTGCGGCCTGTACGCAATCCCATTCGAGCCGGTGGCGCTGGACGAGCAGTTCCAGATCCGCGTGGCCGATTACAGCAAGCCAAACGCCGGGATCATCTTCCCCAACCCCAACGCGCCTACTGGCTGCCTGCTGGCGCTCGAAGCGGTCGAGCAACTGCTGCAGGCCAACCGTGATTCGGTGGTGGTGGTGGACGAGGCCTACATCGATTTCGGTGGCGAAACCGCCATCAGCCTGGTCGACCGCTACGACAACCTGCTGGTGACCCAGACCCTGTCCAAGTCGCGCTCGCTGGCGGGCTTGCGGGTCGGCCTGGCGGTTGGCCATCCGGACCTGATCGAGGCGCTGGAACGAATCAAGAACAGCTTCAACTCCTACCCGCTGGACCGTATGGCGATCGTTGGCGCGGCGGTGGCGTTCGAAGACCAGGCGTACTTCGAGGAAACCTGCCGCAAAGTGATCGACAGCCGTGAAGCGCTGGTCGAGCAGCTGATTGCCAAGGGCTTCGAGGTGTTGCCGTCTGCGGCCAACTTCATCTTCGCCCGCCACCCGCAGCAGGACGCCGCGCAACTGGCAGCGCGCCTGCGTGAACAGGGCGTGATCGTGCGGCACTTCAAGCAAGAACGGATTGCCCAGTTCCTGCGTATCACCATTGGCACGCCAGAGATGAACCAGGCGTTGCTGGACGCACTCGAAGCGTGATCGCCTGGCGCCGGGGCTGTCCCCCGGCGCCAGGCCTTGAGTGTTGTTGCTGCTTGCCCGTCGTTCCATTACACTCGATTAAAACATCGGATGATTGGTTGAATGACGTGAGCACTGAGTTACCTAAACGCTCCCTGGTCGAGCTGGCCGTGGAGCGCATGCGCCAGCGCATCCTCCAGGGCGACTGGCACGTCGGCCAGCGGCTGCCGACCGAACCGGAACTGGCGATGGAGCTCGGTATCAGCCGCAATACCGTGCGCGAGGCCATGCGTGTGCTGGCCTTCAGTGGCCTGGTAGAGATTCGCCAGGGCGACGGCAGCTACCTGCGTACCGCACAGGACCCCCTGCAAGCGGTGCAGGCCATGTCGCGTTGCACGCCCGAGCAAGCGCGGGAAACACGGCACATCCTCGAAGCCGAGGCCATCGGCCTGGCGGCGCTGCGCCGCACCGATCAGGACCTGATCGCACTGCGCCAGTCACTGGCCGGCAGCGCCGGGCACTTTCATGGTGATCTGGATACCTATATCTCCTGCGACATGGTGTTTCACCAGCAATTGGTCGACGCCGCGCACAACCCGGCCTTGAGCGAGCTTTACCGCTACTTCTCGGGGGTGGTGGCCGCAGCCGTGCAGCACAACCTCAGCGCCGAACCGCGCTGCCAGGCGACCTTCGACCTGCATGGGCAGATCCTCGACGCCATCGAACAACGCGACCCGGAGCGCGCCAAGCGCCTGAGCCGGGCACTCATCGAATCCTGACAACGAGAAGGCCATGGCTGAATCAATGACCCGCGACCATCCTGCCCGCGAGCGGCATATCGAAGAACTGCTGATCGACGCGGAAGCGGACGATGCGCAACTGCAACCGCCGCAGGCGCCCCGGCGCCCCTGGCTGTTGCTGCTGGGCCTGGTACTGGTGGCGTTGAACCTGCGCCCGGCACTGTCGAGCATGGCGCCGGTGCTCGCCGAGGTGTCCCAGAGCCTGGGCCTGAGCGCTTCCCTGGCCGGCCTCCTGACTACCTTGCCGGTACTCTGCCTGGGCCTGTTCGCGCCATTGGCGCCGGTGTTGGCCCGGCGCTTCGGCAGCGAACGGGTGGTGCTCGGGATTCTCCTCACGCTGGCGCTGGGTATCGTCCTGCGCAGCTCGCTGGGCGCCTTGGGCGTGTTTCTCGGAAGCTTGCTGGCGGGCGCGAGCATCGGCGTGATCGGGGTGCTGCTGCCCGGTATCGTCAAGCGGGATTTCCCTCGCCAGGCTGGCACGCTGACCGGCGTCTACACCATGGCGCTGTCCCTGGGGGCCGCTATCGCGGCCGGGGCCACCGTGCCGTTGACCCAGCACTTCGGCGACAGCTGGGCGCTGGGCCTGGGCTTCTGGGTGGTGCCGGCGCTGCTGGCGATGCTGGTATGGCTGCCACAGGCGCGTCAGGGGCATGGCGCGCACAAGGTCGCCTACCGGGTGCGTGGGCTGTGGCGTGATCGGCTGGCCTGGCAGGTGACCCTGTACATGGGCTTGCAGTCATCCCTGGCTTATATCGTCTTCGGTTGGTTGCCCTCGATTCTCATCGGCCGTGGCTTGAGCCCCACCGAAGCGGGATTGGTGCTGTCCGGGTCGGTGATCGTGCAGCTGGTCAGCTCCCTGGCGGCGCCGTGGTTGTCGACCCGCGGCAAGGATCAGCGGTTGATGATCGTGTTGGCCATGCTGACCACCTTGGCCGGTCTGTTCGGCTGCTTGTACGCGCCGATTTCCGGGTTGTGGGGCTGGGCGGTAGTGCTGGGGTTGGGCCAGGGGGCGACCTTCGCCCTGGCGCTGACGCTGATCGTGCTGCGCTCCAGCGATGCCCATGTGGCTGCCAACCTGTCGAGCATGGCCCAGGGCGTGGGGTACACCCTGGCATCCATGGGGCCGTTGGCAGTGGGGTTGGTGCATGACTGGACTGGGGGCTGGGCTGCGGTGGGTTGGATCTTCGCGGTGGTGGGCCTGGGCGCGTTGGTGTTCGGCCTGGGGGCGGGGCGGGCGCTGCATGTGCAGGTGACTGCCGAGAAGGTCTGAGTCTTGAGGCGGCAGTCCAGGCCCCTTCGCGGGGGGGGGCCCCCCCCCCGCGCGGGGGGGGGGGGGGGGGGGTGGGGCGGTAAACCCGCTCCTACAGGACCGTCTGTAGGAGCGGGTTTACCCGCGAAGGGGCCTGCGCTGTCTTGATGGGATGTACAGACCCCCATGACGCGGACTATCTTTCAGGCTTCCCACGCCCCTCAGGACGGACTCGCCCAATGAACGACGCCAACCGCGACCTGATCACCCGCTTCTACCAGGCTTTCCAGCGCCTCGATGCCGAGGCGATGGTGGCCTGCTACAGCGACGACATCGTCTTCAGCGACCCGGTCTTCGGCACCCTGCGCGGGGCGGATGCCGGCGACATGTGGCGCCTGCTGACGCGGCGGGCCAAGGACTTCTCGCTAACCTTCGACCAGGTGCGCGCCGACGCCCAGAGCGGATGCGCACGCTGGGTGGCGACCTATCAGTTCAGCCAGACCGGGCGCACCGTGGTCAACGATATCCAGGCGCGTTTCGTCATCCGCGATGGGCTGATCTGCCAGCACGACGACAGCTTCGACCTGTGGCGCTGGTCACGCCAGGCGCTGGGCATGCCTGGGGTGTTGCTGGGCTGGTCGCCACTCTTGCAGAACAAAGTGCGTCAGCAAGCCTTCAAGGGGCTGCGGGCATTCCAGGAGGCGGGTTAAGCTGTCGGCTTTCCACGCGCAAGAAGCCTCGTGAACGACGTGTCAGAAATCCAGGCAGGCAAGCCCTGGTACGTGTATCTGGTGCGAGCCGCCAACGGCTCGTTGTACTGCGGCATCAGCGATGATCCGCAGCGGCGCTTCGCGGCCCATCAAAAGGGGCAGGGGGCGCGCTACTTCAAGACCAGCCCGGCCCAGGCGCTGGTCTACGTCGAGCAGTGGCCCGACAAGGGCGAGGCGCTGCGCCAGGAGCGCCTGGTGAAGAAGTTGCGCAAGTCGGCCAAGGAGGCGCTGGTGGCCTCCTATGTGGCGCTCGGCTAGTCCTTGCGTCGCTTGAGCTGATCCACCAGCGTGGTCGGCAGGCCCTTGATGATCAAGGTGCCCGCAGCCTCGTCGTATTCCACCTTGTCGCCGAGCAGATGAGCCTCGAAGCTGATCGACAGGCCCTCGGCACGCCCGGTGAAGCGGCGGAACTGGTTGAGGGTGCGTTTGTCGGCGGGGATCTCTGGCGACAGGCCGTAGTCCTTGTTGCGGATATGGTCGTAGAACGCCTTGGGACGGTCTTCGTCGATCAGGCTCGACAATTCTTCCAGCGTCACCGGCTCGCCGAGCTTGGTCTGGATAGTGGCGTATTCGACCAGGGTCTGGGTCTTTTCGCGGGCGGATTCCTCGGGCAGGTCCTCGCTCTCGACGAAGTCGCTGAAGGCCTTGAGCAGGGTGCGGGTTTCACCCGGGCCGTCGACGCCTTCCTGGCACCCGATGAAGTCGCGGAAGTAGTCGGACACCTTCTTGCCGTTCTTGCCCTTGATGAACGAGATGTACTGCTTGGAGGCCTGGTTGTTCTTCCATTCCGACAGGTTGATCCGCGCGGCCAGGTGCAATTGGCCGAGGTCGAGATGGCGAGACGGTGTGACGTCCAGTTCGGCGTTCACCGCCACCCCTTCGCTGTGGTGCAGCAGGGCGATGGCCAGGTACTCGGTCATGCCTTGCTGGTAGTGGGCGAAGAGAACATGCCCGCCGGTGGAGAGGTTGGACTCTTCCATCAGTTTTTGCAGGTGCTCGACGGCCTCGCGGCTGAACCCGGTGAAGTCTTTTTCGTCTTCCAGGTACTGTTTCAGCCAGCCGCTCAATGGATAGGCGCCGGACTCCCCGTGGAAGAGCCCCCAGGCCTTGCCTTGCTTGGCGTTGTAGCTGTCGTTGAGGTCGGCGAGGAGGTTTTCGATGGCGTCCGACTGGCCCAGTTCGGTGTCACGGGCATGGAGCACGGCGGGGCTGCCATCGGGCTTCTTGTCGATCAGGTGAACGATGCAATGACGGATTGGCATGGGCAATTCTCGGGTGATCGGGGCGGTGCGAGACCGCGCTGCAAAAGTCGTTCAGTTTACCCCAGCCGGCAGGTGATGCAGTGGCCGGATGTTGGCAGAAATGTCGGTTGTTCAGTTTTTGTTCGATTTTTTGCGTTTTAGGCTAAAACCCCCGAAAAACCTGCATTAAATCGAGGTCGGCAGCGGATATTTGTCGATTCCTGTGGTAGCTTTGCGCGGTCTTGCGCACCTTGTGTGGCGCATTGCTGGCAGTGTGCTCGCAGCGCGTCGAACCAAACGCCAAATTACGCATCTACATGCGCGGTTGGCGCGGCCCTCCAAATTTCAGGGGCTGGCCCGATATCGTCGTAGCACGCTGCATAACCACTGAATTTTGATAGGGAAGGAACACCACCATGGCATTGACCAAAGACCAACTGATTGCCGACATCGCCGAAGCCATCGACGCGCCGAAAACCACCGCGCGTAACGCTCTGGAGCAACTGGGCCAGATCGTTGCCGACCAGCTGGAAAACGGCGCTGAAATCACTCTGCCAGGCATCGGCAAGCTGAAAGTCTCCGAGCGTCCTGCCCGTACCGGCCGCAACCCTTCGACTGGCGCTGCCATCGAAATCGCTGCCAAGAAAGTCGTCAAGTTCGTACCGGCCAAAGCCCTGAACGACTCCATCAACAAGTAATGTGTTGATGCGTTGAAAAAACCGCGCCCGGCTTGCCCGGACGCGGTTTTTTCATGCCTGGGTTTTGCCCTGGGCGAGCCAGGCCTGGCGTGCCTGGTCGTCGTGGAAGCTCCAGGCGACCATGCGGCTCTGCTTCTGCCCCTGGCCCATCTCGACGATGCGCAGGGCCTTGGCGCCGGCCTTCTTCACCGCCGCCTCGATGCCTGGCAGGTTGCTGGCCTTGGACACCAGGCTGGTGAACCACAGTACCTGGGCGGCGTATTGCACGCTTTCGTTGACCAGCTGGGCAACGAAGCGGATTTCCCCACCCTCGCACCACAGCTCGTTGTTCTGCCCGCCGAAGTTCAGCACCGGCAGCTTGCGCTTGGGGTCCTGCTTGCCGAGGTTCTTCCATTTGCGCTGGCTGCCGCGGGTGGCTTCTTCGCGCGAGGCATGGAAGGGCGGGTTGCACAGGGTCAGCGCGAAGCGCTCTTCGGCCTGCAGCAGGCCGCTGAGGATGTGCTTGCGGTTGGGCTGCTGGCGCAACTCGATGGCCTTGGCCAGGCCGTTGGCCTGGACGATGGCCTTGGCCGAGGCCAGTGCGATTGGGTCGATGTCCGAGCCGAGGAAGCGCCAGCGGTAATCGCTGTGGCCGAGCAGGGGGTAAATGCAGTTGGCCCCCACACCGACGTCCAGGGCGCGCACCTGGGCGCCCCTGGGCACTTCGCCGGCATGGTCGGCGGCCAGCAGGTCGGCGGCGACGTGGATGTAGTCGGCGCGCCCGGGAATCGGCGGGCACAGGTAGTCGGCCGGGATATCCCAGTGTTGAATGCCGTACTGGGCCTTGAGCAGGGCGCGGTTGAACACCCGCACCGCCTCGGGGTTGGCGAAATCGATGCTGGGCTTGCCGTGGGGATTGGTGATGGTGAAGCGCGCCAGGTCAGGGTGGGCCTTGATCAGGCTGGGGAAGTCGTAGCGGCCTTGGTGGCGGTTGCGCGGGTGCAGGGTGGGTTTTTCGGTCATGGTCGGGTCCGGTGATGCTGGCCGAGGGGGCTGCTGCGCAGCCCTTTCGCGGCACAAGGCCGCTCCTACCGGATAGCGGTGCCATGGGGCGGCACCGTCCGGTAGGAGCGGCCTTGTGCCGCGAAAGGGGCGCGTAGCGGCCCCAACGGTCTTTCTAGCGATTACAGCGCCGCAATCCGCGCATGCTGCTCGGTGAAGTTGGCCAGGGCCTGTTCCGACTCGGCCAGCTTGGCGCGTTCCTTCTCGATCACCGCAGGCGGAGCCTTGTCGACGAAGGCGGCGTTGGACAGCTTGCCGCCGACACGTGCCACTTCGCCTTGCAGGCGCTGGATTTCCTTGTTCAGGCGCGCAAGCTCGGCATCCTTGTCGATCAGGCCGGCCATCGGTACCAGCACCTGCAGGTCACCCACCAGCGCGGTGGCCGACAGCGGTGCCTCGTCGGCATCGCCCAGCACGGTGAACGACTCGACCTTGGCCAGTTTCTTCAACAGCGCTTCGTTTTCCTGCAGGCGACGCTGGTCGTCGGCGTTGGCGTTCTTGAGGAATAGTGGCAGCGGCTTGCCCGGGCCGATGTTCATCTCGGCGCGGATGTTGCGCAGGCCGACCATCAGTTCCTTGAGCCATTCGATGTCGCCTTCGGCGCCAGCGTCGATGCGGCTTTCATTGGCTACCGGCCACGGCTGCAGCATGATGGTCTTGCCGTCGATGCCGGCCAGCGGCGCGATGCGCTGCCAGATTTCCTCGGTGATGAACGGCATGAACGGGTGCGCCAGGCGCAGCGCCACTTCCAGTACGCGCACCAGGGTGCGACGGGTGCCACGGGCGCGTTCGACCGGGGCGTTCTCGTCCCACAGCACCGGCTTGGACAGCTCCAGGTACCAGTCGCAGTATTGGTTCCAGATGAACTCGTACAGTGCCTGGCTGGCCAGGTCGAAGCGGAACTGTTCGAGCTGGCGGGTCACTTCGGCTTCGGTGCGCTGCAACTGCGAGATGATCCAGCGGTCGGCCAGCGACAGCTCGTAGGCTTCGCCGTTCTGGCCGCAGTCCTCGCCCTTGTCCAGCACGTAGCGGGCGGCGTTCCAGATCTTGTTGCAGAAGTTGCGGTAGCCTTCGACGCGGCCCATGTCGAACTTGATGTCACGGCCGGTGGAGGCCAGCGAGCAGAAGGTGAAGCGCAGGGCGTCGGTGCCGTAGCTGGCGATGCCCTCAGGGAACTCGGCCTTGGTCTGCTTGGCGATCTTCTCGGCGAGCTTGGGCTGCATCATGCCGCTGGTGCGTTTTTCCAGCAGGGCGTCGAGGGTGATACCGTCGACGATGTCCAGCGGATCGAGCACGTTGCCCTTGGACTTGGACATCTTCTGGCCCTGGCCGTCGCGGACCAGGCCGTGCACGTACACGGTCTTGAACGGGACCTGCGGGGTGCCGTCCTCGTTCTTGATCAGGTGCATGGTCAACATGATCATGCGCGCAACCCAGAAGAAGATGATGTCGAAGCCGGTCACCAGCACATCGGTGGAGTGGAATTTCTTCAGGAACTCGGTCTGTTCCGGCCAGCCCAGAGTGGAGAAGGTCCACAGGCCCGAGCTGAACCAGGTGTCGAGCACGTCGTCGTCCTGGCGCAGTTGCACATCGCTACCGAGGTCGTGCTTGGCGCGGACTTCTTCTTCATTGCGGCCGACATAGACCTGGCCGGCCTCGTCGTACCAGGCCGGGATGCGGTGGCCCCACCACAGCTGACGGCTGATGCACCAGTCCTGGATGTCACGCATCCAGGAGAAGTACATGTTCTCGTATTGCTTGGGCACGAACTGGATACGGCCATCTTCCACGGCTTCGATGGCAGGTTCTGCCAGCGGCTTGGTGGACACGTACCATTGGTCGGTCAGCCACGGCTCGATGACGGTGCCCGAACGGTCGCCTTTCGGCACTTTCAGTGCGTGGTCGTCGATGCTGACCAGCAGGCCCTGGGCGTCCAGGTCGGCGACGATCTGCTTGCGCGCGACGAAGCGGTCGAGGCCGGCATACTGAGCGGGCAGGGTAGTGTCGAATTGTTCGTTGACGCTGCCGTCGAGGTTGAAGGCCTGGGCGGCGGACAGCACCAGGGCGTTCTTGTCGAAGATGTTCAGCAGCGGCAGGTTGTGGCGCTTGCCGACTTCGTAGTCGTTGAAGTCGTGGGCCGGGGTGATCTTCACGCAGCCGGTGCCGAACTCGGGGTCGCAGTAGTCGTCGGCGATGATCGGGATGCGGCGGCCGACCAGCGGCAGCTCGACGAACTTGCCGATCAGCGCCTGGTAGCGCTCGTCGGTCGGGTTGACGGCAACGGCGGCATCACCGAGCAGGGTTTCCGGGCGGGTGGTGGCGACTACCAGGTAGTCCTTGCCCTCGGCGGTCTTGGCGCCGTCGGCCAGCGGGTAGCGCAGGTTCCACAGGTGGCCTTTCTCGTCGTGGTTCTCCACTTCGAGGTCGGAAATGGCCGTGTGCAGCTTGGTGTCCCAGTTGACCAGGCGCTTGCCGCGGTAGATCAGGCCGTCTTCGTGCAGGCGCACGAAGGCTTCCTTGACGGCTTCGGACAGCCCGTCGTCCATGGTGAAACGCTCGCGGCTCCAGTCGACCGACGAGCCCAGGCGACGGATCTGACGGCTGATGTTGCCCCCAGATTGATCCTTCCATTCCCAGACCTTTTCCAGGAACTTCTCACGACCCAGGTCGTGGCGGTTCTGGCCTTTGGCCTCGAGCTGGCGCTCGACCAGCATCTGCGTGGCGATACCGGCGTGGTCGGTACCTGGCTGCCACAGGGTGTCGCGGCCTTGCATGCGGCGGAAACGGATCAGGGCGTCCATGATCGCGTTGTTGAAGCCGTGGCCCATGTGCAGGCTGCCCGTCACGTTCGGTGGCGGGATCATGATGGTGTAGGACTCACCTGCACCTTGTGGAGCGAAATAGTTTTCGGACTCCCAGGTGTTGTACCAGGAAGTTTCGATGGCGTGCGGCTGGTAGGTCTTATCCATGCGCGGCGGGACCCTGTGCATTTATTCGGGAAAGCCGGGAAGTATAACGAAGCTGGGAGCGGCAGGCGACAAGCTGCTGCTATCTGGCAATGCGGCGGCGCGGCCTTCGCGGGTAAACCCGCTCCTACAGGTTACTCACCACCCTGTAGGAGCGGGTTTACCCGCGAAGGCCGCGCCGCTGAAGGGGCGGTTCACTCGGAACGCTTGATCAACCGCTCGATGCGCGCATCCAGGCGGCGCTTGATCTCGGTCTCGATATGCGGGGTGAAGTCGTTGATCACGTCCTGCATGATCAACTGCGCGGCAGCGCGCAACTCGCTCTCCAGGTGCAGCAGGGTGTCCTGGCGGCGGGTCTGGGGATCATCCTCGGGCTCGGCTGCAACCGGCTCGGGCTCAGGCACGGGCGCCGGGTTGCCGGCCGGCTCGTCGAGCAGCAGCGGAATCTGTTCGACCGTGTCGGTCAGCAGCGGCGGCTGCAGGTCGGCATCGCCCAACAGCTGGCGAATCGACTCCAGGTCGTCGAGCAGGTGGGCGGAGTCAGGCAGGGCGGAAGGCTTGTCCATCATTGTCAGAGTCGCTGTAAGCGGTGGTCTTGCAGAGCATAGCCCTGTTCACGGTAGAAACGGAATCGCTCGCGAGCCGATAGGCGGATGCCGGGTTCCTCGACGACGATTTCGGCCACCCGTTCGAACTGGCTGACGAACCCGGGCACTTGGGCGCCGAGGTTGATCAACAAGCCCTTGTGGTCACCTGCGTCGTCACCCAGCCCCAGGGCTACTGCGGCGTCGGCATGGTCTTCGGCCAGATCGTGCGGGACGAACGCTTCGCCCTTGAAGCGCCACAGGCGCAGGTCCAGTTCGCCGCGTTGCTCGGCATCCAGGCAGTGCAGGTAGACCCGGTGGCCGAGGCGCCAGGCTTTTTCGCACAGCTTGCAGGCGAAATCGAGCCGCGCCGACAGCGAGTCGGTGGGCAGGATGTAGAAATCGACTTTGCTCATGGTTCGGTCTGCCAACCGGTGGCGCGGGGCGCCACCGGTCTACGCCATCAGGCGCCGGCGCGGTCGAGCAGGTACTGGGTCAGCATCGGCACCGGGCGACCGGTGGCGCCTTTGTCCTTGCCACCGCTGATCCAGGCGGTACCGGCGATGTCCAGGTGCGCCCACTGGTAGGCCTTGGCGAAGCGCGACAGGAAGCAACCGGCGGTGATGGTGCCGGCTTTCGGCCCGCCGATGTTGCCCATGTCGGCGAACGGGCTGTCCAGCTGTTCCTGGTACTCGTCGAACAGTGGCAGCTGCCAGGCGCGGTCGTCGGCACGCTTGCCGGCATCGAGCAGTTGCTCGACCAGGGTGTCGTCGTTGCCCATCAGGCCAGAGGTGTGGCTGCCCAGGGCAACGATGCAGGCGCCAGTGAGGGTGGCGATGTCGATCACGGCCTGGGGCTTGAAGCGCTCGGCGTAGGTCAGGGTGTCGCACAGCACCAGGCGGCCTTCGGCGTCGGTGTTGAGGATCTCGACGGTCTGGCCACTCATGGTGGTGACGATGTCGCCCGGACGGGTGGCGCCACCGCTCGGCATGTTCTCGGCGCAGGCCAGCAGGCACACCAGGTTGATCGGCAGCTGCAGCTCGAGCACGGCGCGCAGGGTGCCGAACACGCTGGCGGCGCCGCACATGTCGTACTTCATCTCGTCCATGCCGGCACCTGGCTTGAGGCTGATGCCGCCGGTGTCGAAGGTGATGCCCTTGCCCACCAGCACGAACGGCTTGTCGGCCTTCTTGGCGCCCTGGTAGTTGAGCACGATCAGGCGTGGTGGCTGGTCGCTGCCCTGGCCCACGGCGTAGAACGCACCCATGCCCAGGTCCTTGATCTTCTTCTCGTCGAGCACTTCGACCTTCAGGCCCTTGTGCGCCTTGCCCAGTTCCTTGGCCTGCTCGGCCATGAAGCTTGGGTGGCACAGGTTTGGCGGGAGGTTGCCGAGGTCGCGGGTGAAGGCCATGCCGGTGGCGATGGCGCTGGCATGCTTGACCGCACGCTCGGCCTCGGCCAGGCCGGCCTTGGCGGCCAGCAGGGTGATCTTCTTGAGGGCGCGCGGCTCGGCTTTCTGGCTCTTGAAGCGGTCGAACACGTAGGCACCGTCGAGCAGGGTCTCGGCCAGCAGGCGGTACTTGCCGTAGAAGGCATCACGGTTGTTCACGGCGATGTCGTCCAGAGCCAGCACCGCATCGCTGCCGCCCAGGCCCTTGAGCACACCGGCGACACTGGCCACCAGCTTGCGCCAGGCGCGGTCGCCCATGGGCTCTTCCTTGCCACTGCCGACCAGCAGCACGCGCTCGGCCTTGAGGCCTGGCAGGCTCTGCAACAGCAGGGTCTGGCCCGGCTTGCCGGCCAGGTCGCCACGCTTGAGCAGGGCGCTGATCGCGCCGCCGGCGGCTTCGTCGATGGCCTTGGCGATACTGCCGAGCTTGCGGCCTTCACCGACCGGCACGACCAGGGTGGCGGTTTTTACGGATGCAGCAGCTACGCTTTTTACAACCAGTTCCATGTCAGGGTCCCCGAATGATCTCTACAGTTGGCGCCAAGTGTGCTTGCGCCTTGAGCGGGCCCGACCGCGTGGTCGCGTGCCGGGTGAAAAGCTGCCAGTTTGAGCCTGTGGCAAGCGTGCTGACAACCCCGATGTACGCCTCGATGCGCGGCCAAGTGACAGGCGCGGTCAATCACAGGATAATGCGCGCACTTTACATGGAGGTTCGCCGTTGGCGAACCGGCATTGGTCTTGGTTGCACTAAGTCATCGTCTGGCGCCAGTGTCTGGCAGTCCACCCTGACAACCCAGGAGTGTCTGGTTTGATCGTCTTTCGTTATCTGTCCCGTGAGGTCCTGGTGACCTTGAGCGCCGTCAGCGCCGTGCTGCTGGTGATCATCATGAGCGGGCGCTTCATCAAGTATCTGGCCCAGGCGGCCCAGGGCGTGCTCGACCCGGGCGTGCTGTTCCTGATCATGGGGTTCCGCCTGCCGGGTTTCCTGCAGTTGATCCTGCCCCTGGGGCTGTTCCTCGGCATTCTCCTGGCCTATGGCCGGCTGTACCTGGAGAGCGAGATGACCGTGCTGTCGGCCACCGGTATGAGCCAGCAACGTCTGCTGGCACTGACCCTGGCACCGGCCGCGTTGGTCGCCCTGCTGGTGGCCTGGCTGAGCCTGAGCCTCGCCCCCCTGGGCGTGGCCCACGTGCAGAAGATCATCGCCCAGCAGGACGCCCTGACCGAGTTCGACACCCTGGTGCCGGGGCGTTTCCAGACCCTGCGCGACGGCTCGCGGGTGACCTACACCGAGCAGCTGTCGGATGACCGGGTCAAGCTCGACGGCGTGTTCATCTCGGAAAAACGCTTCAACCAGGACAAGACCAAGGACCGCGCGCCTTCGGTACTGGTCGCCGAGAAGGGCCACCAGGAAGTGCAGGCTGACGGCAACCGCTACCTGGTCCTGGAAAACGGCTACCGCTACGACGGCAACCCCGGCCAGGCCGACTACCGCGCGATCAAGTACGACACCTACGGTGTGCTGCTGCCCAAACCTGAGGTCAGCGAGGAAGTCACCGAGCGCGAGGCGATTCCGACCTCTGAGCTGTTCGGCCAGAAGGGCCTGCGCGAGCGTGCCGAGCTGCAATGGCGCCTGTCGCTGCCGATCCTGGTGTTCATCGTGACCCTGCTGGCGGTACCGCTGGCCAAGGTCAATCCGCGCCAGGGCCGCTTCCTCAAGCTGCTGCCGGCGATTCTCCTGTACATGGCCTACCTGACGATGCTGATTTCCGTACGCGGCGCCCTGGAAAAGGGCAAGTTGCCGATTGGCCTGGGCATGTGGTGGGTGCATGGGCTGTTCCTGCTCATCGGCCTCGGCCTGATGTATTGGGAGCCGCTACGCCTCAAGCGTGCCGCGCGTCGTGCGGAGGTGGCCCATGGCTAAGCTCGACCGCTACATCGGCCAGAGCGTGCTGCTGGCCATCCTGGCCGTGCTGGGGATCATTCTCGGCCTGGCCTCGCTGTTCGCCTTTATCGACGAGATGAGCGACCTGAGCGACACCTACACGGTGCTCGACGCCGGTATCTACACCTTGCTGACCGCGCCGCGTCGTCTCTACGACATGCTGCCGATGGCGGCGCTGATCGGCTGCCTGATCGGCCTGGGTACCCTGGCCAGCAACAGCGAGCTGACCATCATGCGTGCCGCTGGCGTGTCCATCGGCCGTATCGTCTGGGCGGTGATGAAGCCGATGCTGGTGCTGATGCTGGTCGGTGTGCTGATCGGCGAGTACGTGGCTCCGGTCACCGAGAACAAGGCCCAGGCCGACCGCTCGCTGGCCCAGGGTGGCGGCGAGGCGCAAAGTTCCAAGCGCGGCATGTGGCACCGCCAGGGCGAAGAGTTCGTGCACATCAACTCGGTGCAGCCCAATGGCCTGCTGCTGGGCGTCACCCGCTATCGCTTCGATGACGAACGCAAGATCGTCACCTCCAGCTTCGCCCGTCGTGGCCAGTTCCAGGACGATCACTGGGTGCTCAGCGACGTCAGCACCACCCACTTCCATGGCGATCACACCGAAGTGGTGAAGAACGCCAAGGAAGACTGGGACGTTTCGGTTACGCCGCAGTTGCTCAACACCGTGGTCCTGGCACCGGAGTCGCTGTCGATCACCGGGCTGTGGGACTACATTCACTACCTGGCTGACCAGGGCTTGAACAATGCGCGCTACTGGCTGGCCTTCTGGACCAAGGTCCTGCAGCCGGCGGTGACCGCCGCCCTGGTGCTGATGGCGATCTCGTTCATCTTCGGCCCGCTGCGTTCGGTGACTCTGGGCCAGCGCGTGTTCACCGGCGTGCTGGTGGGCTTCGTGTTCCGGATTGCCGGCGACCTGCTGGGTCCATCGAGCCAGGTGTTCGGCTTCCCGCCGCTGCTGGCGGTGGTGATACCCGCCGGGATCTGCGCGGTCGCGGGGCTGTGGCTGTTACGCAGGGCGGGGTAACGGACACGCTGCATGAAAAAGCCGACCCTTGGGTCGGCTTTTTTGTGGTCGCTGGGCCGGCAATACGCGTAACGTCATTTTTTACGCTTGGGCAGCCGCACCAGTTGGGTTTCCGAGTAGATGTCGTGCCAGCCGCGCTTGCGCTTGTCGACCAGGGCCCAGAAGAACCCCAGCCCCAGGCACAGCCACGAAGCAATCGACACCACGAAGCGCAACAGCGCTTGCCACAGGCTGATGGCGCTGCCGTCGGCATTCTGCACCCGCACCCCCCACACCTGCATGCCCAGGGTTTGGCCGCCATGGGTCCAGAACTTGGCGAAGAAGCCGAACAGGGCGAATAGCAGGAGGGTCGACAGCAGTGGGTCGCCATCCAGGGCGCCGGCCTCGGTGAGTTCGCGCATGCGTGCTTCGCCGATGATCGCCATCTGGATCATCTTGTAGGCGCCTGCGGTAACGATCAGCAGCGCGGTGCACAGCAGGAAGTCATAGAACATCGCCGCCAGGCGTCGGCCCAGGCCGACCGGTGGGAAATCACCCTGGGGGGAGAGCAGGGGCTTGGACATGCAGGACGGCTCCGTATGGCGAAGCGGGTATTCTACGGGCAAAAAAAAGCCCCTGCACATGGCAGGGGCTTTTTAGGAGTCGGGCTTGTGCTTAGACAGGCTGGACTTTGTCAGCCTGCATGCCTTTCTGGCCTTGGACTGCTTCGAAGGTGACCTTCTGGCCTTCTTTCAGGCTCTTGAAGCCGTTGCCTTCGATGGCACGGAAGTGCACGAACAGATCCGGACCGCTCTCTGGGGTGATGAAGCCGTAACCTTTCTCGTCATTGAACCACTTGACGGTACCGTTCTGACGCTCAGCCATTGTCTTGTTTCCTATGAAGCTTAAATTTTTTGATGACAGTTTCTTTCACATATTTGTAGGCGAAAGAGTACCGGGCTGGGTTGCAGGAAAGTAAGAGACGTCGAACGGGTTGTAGCAGATTGCGGCTACTGGCCCAGGTCACGAACTGTTGCGACCCATGCAAACACAGTGCAGTGACTCTACGCCAACTCCCGAGAAAAAAACAAGCCCTCCGAGCTGCAGGAAATCGGGCATTTGCCGATAGCCGACAAAATTGTCGGAAACGGCATGGCGCCTGGCCTGGCGCCATGTTGAAAAGTTATGGAAGAGGTTCGAAAACGAATATCGGCGAACCTCATGTTGTGCATTCAGCCGCGATAGTAACGTTGTGCAACGAAAGGCATTTTGCTGACTTTCAGGGCAACTTGCTTGCCGCGTACCAAGGCGAACAACGCGGTATCGAGTGCTGCATGTTCGACTTCGACATAGCCCATGGCCAAGGGTGCGCCGAGCGTCGGGCCGAATCCACCACTGCACACTTGGCCAACGGTCTTGCCCGTGGCATCGACGATCTCGGCACCTTCGCGCACTGGCGTGCGTTCCTGCGGCAGCAGGCCTACGCGCTTGCGCGCCACGCCCTGGCGCTGCTGGGCGAACACCGTTTCGGCACCGGGGAAGCCGCCGGCGCGCTCGGCGTCGGCGCGGCGTACCTTGGAAATGGCCCAGAGCAGGCTGGCTTCGACGGGGGTAGTGGTGGTGTCCATGTCATGGCCGTAGAGGCACAGGCCGGCTTCCAGGCGCAGCGAGTCGCGCGCACCGAGGCCGATCGGTTGTACCTCCGGCTCGGCCAGCAGGCGACGGGCCAGGGCTTCGGCGCCGGCGACCGGCACCGAGATCTCATAGCCGTCCTCGCCGGTGTAGCCCGAGCGGCTGACGAAGCAGTCCTGGCCCAGCAGTGTGACCGGGCGGAACTGCATGAAGGTCATGCCCGCCACTTCCGGCGCCAGGCGCTCGAGCACCTTGACCGCTGCCGGGCCTTGCAGGGCGAGCAGGGCGCGTTCAGCGAACAGCGGCTGGATCTCGCACTGGCCGCCGATGCGTTCTTGCAGGTGGGCCAGATCCTGGTCCTTGCAGGCGGCGTTGACCACCAGGAACAGCGTGTCGTCACCCAGGTTGGCGACCATCAGGTCGTCGAGGATGCCGCCCTGCTCGTTGGTGAACATGGCGTAGCGCTGCATCCCCAGCGGCAGGTCGACGATATCCACTGGCACCAGGCTCTCCAGGGCCTTGGCGGCGTCGCTGCCGCGCAGCACGATCTGGCCCATGTGCGAGACGTCGAACAGGCCGGCCTGCTCGCGGGTGTGCAGGTGTTCCTTGAGCACGCCAAGTGGGTACTGCACCGGCATGTCGTAGCCGGCGAACGGCACCATGCGCGCACCCAGTTCCAGGTGCAGGGCGTGCAGTGGGGTCTTGAGCAGTGTTTCGGACATCGATGACTCCTTGGTTTGCTGTTCGGGTCAACATTCGATGATGTTGACGGCCAGACCGCCGCGGGCGGTCTCCTTGTACTTGCTTTTCATGTCTGCGCCGGTCTGGCGCATGGTGCGGATGACCTTGTCGAGCGACACGAAATGCTGCCCGTCGCCGCGTAAGGCCATGCGCACCGCATTGATCGCCTTGACCGAGCCCATGGCGTTGCGCTCGATGCAAGGCACCTGGACCAGCCCGCCGATGGGGTCGCAGGTCAGGCCCAGGTTGTGTTCCATGCCGATCTCGGCGGCGTTCTCCACCTGTTGCGGGGTGCCGCCGAGCACTTCGCACAGTGCCCCGGCAGCCATCGAGCAGGCCACGCCCACCTCGCCCTGGCAGCCGACCTCGGCCCCCGAGATGGAGGCGTTTTCCTTGTACAGGATGCCGATGGCGGCAGCGGTGAGCAGGAAGCGCACCACACCGTCCTCGTTGGCTGCCGGAATGAAGCGCATGTAGTAATGCAGCACGGCCGGGACGATGCCCGCCGCGCCATTGGTCGGTGCGGTGACCACGCGGCCGCCGTGGGCGTTTTCCTCGTTGACCGCCAGGGCGTACAGGTTGACCCAGTCGAGCACCGACAAGGCATCACGCAGGCCGGCCTCGGGGTGCTGGCTGAGCTGGCGATACAAGGCTGGGGCGCGGCGCTTGACCTTGAGCCCGCCGGGCAGGATGCCTTCGTGCCGGCAGCCGGCGGCGACGCAGTCTTGCATCACCTGCCAGATGCGCAACAAGCCGGCGCGGGTCTCGGCCTCGGGGCGCCAGGCCGACTCGTTGGCGAGCATCACCTGGCTGATCGACAGTTGCTGCGCGACACAGTGGCCGAGCAGTTCCCTGGCGGTCTTGAAGGGGTAGGCCAGCACGGTGCTGTCCTCGACGATGCGGTCCTTGCCGGCGGCGTCCTCGTCGACCACGAAACCGCCGCCCACCGAGTAGTACTCACGGCTGCGAATCTGCAGGCCGGCGGCGTCGAAGGCGCGAAAGATCATGCCGTTGGGGTGGTAGGCCAGCGGTTTGCGGATCATCGCCAGGTGCTGTTTCTCGACGAAGGCGATGGGGTGTTCGCCAAGCAGGTTCAGGCTGCCACTGTCGCGGATCACCTGCAGGCGGGCGGGGATGGCTTCGGTGTCGACGCTGTCGGGGTGCTCGCCTTCTAGGCCGAGCAGCACCGCCTTGTCGCTACCATGGCCCTTGCCCGTAGCCCCCAGCGAGCCATACAGCTCGGCCTTGACGCTGGCCGTGCTGGCCAGCAGGCCGTCGCGTCGCAGGCCTTCGGCGAAGCGGGCGGCGGCGCGCATCGGGCCGACGGTATGGGAGCTGGAGGGGCCGATGCCGATCTTGAAAAGGTCGAAGACACTCAAGGACATGGCGATTCTCCAGGTTGACGGTGACCCCTGTAGGAGCGGGTTCACCCGCGAAAGCGGTGGTGAGGCCAGCATCGCATTCGCGGGTGAACCCGCTCCTACAGGGCGGCAGTGGACCCGAGGGCCATCAGACGTCCTGATAGCTCTCGATCGAAGGGCAGGCGCAGACCAGGTTGCGGTCGCCGAACACGTTGTCGACCCGGCCGACCGGCGGCCAGTACTTGCCTTCCATCAGGCTCGGCAGCGGGTACACCGCCTGCTCGCGGCTGTAGCCATGGGCCCACTCGCCAACCAGCTCGGCCGCGGTGTGCGGGGCGTTCTTCAGCGGGTTGTCGTCCTTGTCCAGGCTGCCGGTCTCGACTGCGCGGATTTCTTCGCGGATGCGGATCATCGCGTCGCAGAAACGGTCCAGTTCTTCCTTGGACTCGCTCTCGGTCGGTTCGATCATCAGCGTGCCGGCCACCGGGAACGACATGGTCGGGGCGTGGAAGCCGAAGTCGATCAGGCGCTTGGCCACGTCATCGACACTGATGCCGCTGGTGTCCTTGAGCGGGCGCAGGTCGAGGATGCATTCGTGCGCCACCAGGCCATCGCCACCGGTATACAGAACAGGATAGTGCTCTTCCAGGCGACGGGCGATGTAGTTGGCGTTGAGGATGGCCATCTGCGAGGCACGCTTGAGCCCGGCGCCACCCATCATGCGGATGTACATCCAGGTGATCGGCAGGATGCTGGCGCTGCCGAACGGCGCGGCGCAGACCGCGCCGGTGGTGTTCGCGAGCTGGGCGTGGCCCGGCAGGAACGGCGCCAGGTGCGACTTCACGCCGATCGGGCCGACGCCCGGGCCACCACCACCGTGCGGAATGCAGAAGGTCTTGTGCAGGTTCAGGTGGGATACGTCGCCGCCGAACTTGCCAGGCGCGCAGAGGCCGACCATGGCATTCATGTTGGCGCCGTCGATGTACACCTGGCCGCCGTTGTCGTGGATGATCGCGCAGATCTCGCCGATCGCTTCCTCGAACACGCCGTGGGTCGACGGGTAGGTGATCATGATCGCCGCCAGGCGCTCGCGGTGCTCGATCGCCTTGGCCCGCAGATCGTCCACATCGACGTTGCCACGGGCGTCACAGGCGGTGACCACCACGCGCATGCCGGCCATGTGCGCGGTCGCCGGGTTGGTGCCGTGGGCCGAGGAAGGGATCAGGCAGATGTCGCGATGGGCTTCGCCACGGCTGCGGTGGTAGGCACGGATGGCCAGCAGGCCTGCGTACTCGCCCTGGGAGCCGGCGTTGGGCTGCAGCGACACGGCGTCGTAGCCGGTGGCGGCGCAGAGCATCGCTTCCAGCTCGCTGGTCATCTGCAGGTAGCCCTGGCTTTGCGCGGCCGGAGCGAACGGGTGCAGGTTGCCGAACTCGGCCCAGGTCACCGGGATCATCTCGCTGGCGGCGTTGAGCTTCATGGTGCACGAGCCCAGCGGGATCATGCTGCGGTCCAGCGCCAGGTCCTTGTCGGCCAGGCGGCGCAGGTAGCGCATCAGCTCGGTTTCGCTGTGGTAGCGGTTGAACACCGGGTGCTGGAGGATTTCCGACTGGCGCAGCAGTGCTGCCGGCAAACGCGAGGCGGTGCTGGAGGCCAGGGCGGTGAAGTCCGGTTGCGCCTGGTCGCCGCCGAGCAGCTGCCACAGCGCCTCGACATCGGCCTGGGTGCTGGTCTCGTCGAGCGACAAGCCCAGATGGTCGGCGTCGATCTGGCGCAGGTTGATGCGCTGGGCGCGGGCCTTGTCGTGCAGGCCGGCGGTCGCCGAGCCGGTTGCCAGGGTCAGCGTGTCGAAGGCGCTGTCGCCGACCACCTGCACGCCCAGTTTTTCCAGGCCGGCAGCCAGGATCGAGGTCAGCGTGTGGGTACGTTGGGCGATGCGCTTGAGGCCTTCGGGGCCATGATAGACGGCGAACATGCTGGCGATGTTGGCCAGCAGCACCTGGGCGGTGCAGATGTTGCTGGTGGCTTTCTCGCGGCGGATGTGCTGCTCGCGGGTCTGCATGGCCAGGCGCAGGGCGGTCTTGCCGAAGCGGTCGATCGACACACCGACCAGGCGGCCCGGCATGTCGCGCTTGAAGGCGTCGCGGGTAGCGAAGTAGGCCGCGTGCGGGCCGCCGAAGCCCAGTGGCACGCCGAAGCGCTGGGCGCTGCCGATGGCCACGTCGGCGCCGAATTCACCCGGTGCGGCGAGCAGGGTCAGGGCCAACAGGTCGGCGGCGACGGCCACCAGGGCGTTGGCCGCATGGAAGCGCTGTACCAGTTCGCGGTAGTCGAATACTTCGCCGTTGCTGGCAGGGTACTGCAGCAGTGCGCCGAAGAAGGCGGAAACATCGCTGAGCTGGGCTTCGTCGCCCACCACGATGTCGATGCCCAGCGGCTCGGCGCGGGTGCGCAGCACGTCGAGGGTCTGCGGGTGGCAGTGCTGCGAGACGAAGAAGGCGTGACTGGCCTTGTTCTTCGACAGGCGCTTGCAGAAGGTCATGGCCTCGGCGGCGGCAGTGGCTTCGTCGAGCAGGGAGGCGTTGGCGATGGGCAGGCCGGTCAGGTCGCTGACCAGGGTCTGGAAGTTCAGCAACGCTTCCAGGCGGCCCTGGGAAATTTCAGGCTGGTACGGGGTGTAGGCGGTGTACCAGGCTGGGTTCTCCAGCAGGTTGCGCAGGATTGGCGCCGGGGTGTGGGTGTTGTAGTAGCCCTGGCCGATGTAGCTCTTGAACAACTGGTTGTTGCCGGCGATGGCCTTGAGCGCGGCGAGGGCGTCGGCTTCGCTCTGGCCGTCCTCGCTGCCGAGCACGCTGGTGCCCTTGATGCTGTCGGGGATGACCGCGGCGGTCATGGCTTCCAGCGAGTCGAAGCCGAGGGTAGCGAGCATGGCCTGCTCGTCGGCGCTGCGTGGGCCGATGTGGCGGGCGATGAATTCGTTGGCGGTGCCGAGGTTGATGGTCATGGTCGGTCTCCTCAGGCGTCGTCGTTGGCTTTGATCAGGCGGTCGTAGGCGTCCTGGTCGAGCAGCGCGTCGACTTCGGCCATGTCGGCCGGGTTGAAGCGGAAGAACCAGCCTTCGCCCAGCGGGTCTTCGTTGACCAGTTCGGGCTGGTCGGCAAGTTGTTCGTTGACCGCCACGACTTCACCGGTGAGCGGCATGTACACGCCACTGGCGGCCTTGACCGATTCGACGGTAGAGGCTTCGGCGCCCTTGTCGTAATGCTGCAGTTCCGGCAGTTGCACGTAGACCACATCACCCAGGGCGTTCTGGGCGTAGGCGGTGATGCCCACGGTGACACTGCCATCGGCTTCGACGCGCAGCCATTCGTGATCTTCAGTGAAACGCAACTCGCTCATGGGAAATCCTCGGGAAGCAGGGCTTGGTGGCGCGTAAGGCGCGCCCGGTCAGTGAGGATTTTTATTGCAAGAATGTGGCCACTTAAAAAAAGTTTATGTTTATCAATTAGTTATATGAAGGTTTAGGTTTTTCGAAATACTTGATTGGAATGAAATCGATACAGTCATATAGCGGTGGCAAAAGGTTTGATCTATCAAACCCTTGGCTATAAGCCACCGACCTCATACGGAATGAAATCAATACAGTGTATTGATTCCATTCCGCATGAGCTGTGGGGGCGCGCTCAGGCTTGGACTTGCCTGTTGATCAGCCCCTCAACTGGCCTGCAACGCCCGCGGTCGCTGGCTGCGCAATTCATCCTGGGCCTCGCTCGCCGGTTGCAGTTGGAAGTCGAAGCGCACGCTGGCAAAGCGCCCTGCGATCCCGCTGCTGGGGTCTTCGCCCAGGATCACGTCACCCACCAGTCCGTCGCGGGTGGCGTGGGCGAAGTCGTCCCACAGGTACTGGTCGCCGGCCAGGTTGATCTGGGTGGTCAGGTGGCGGTGGCCAGGTGCGCAGATGAAGAAGTGAATGTGCGCCGGGCGCTGGCCATGGCGGCCCAGCAGGTCCAGGCATTGCTGGGTCGGCCCGTCGGGAGGGCAGCCATAGCCACTGGGTACGATGCTGCGTGCGCGGTAGCGGCCCTGGGCGTCGGTGCGGATGCGTCGGCGCAGGTTGTAGTCGCTCTGGCTGGAGTCGAAGTAGGAATACAAGCCCTGGGTATTGGCATGCCAGACGTCGACGATGGCGCCGGCGATCGGTTTGCCCTGCAGGTCCAGCACCTGGCCTTCGAGCAGCATCGGCATGCCGGGGTCGGTGCCGTCGTCCAGCCGGGCTTCGCCTTCGTGCAACGGCGCGCCGGCCACGTACAGGGGACCTTCGATGGTGCGTGGCGTGCCGCCGACATGCCCGGCCTGCTGGTCGCGGGCGTCGCTGAGCAGGTCGAGGAAGTGCTCCAGGCCCAGGCCGGCCACCAGCAAACCGGCCTCGCCACGGCCGCCCAGGCGGTTCAGGTAGTCGACCGCCGACCAGAATTCGTCGTCGCTGATCTCGAGGTCTTCGATCAGCCGGGCGCAGTCCTGCAGCAGGCGCAGGACGATCTGTTTCACGCGCGGGTTGCCCTGTGCGCTGTGGGCGCCTGCGGCCTTTTCGAAGAACGCCAGCAGTTCGGCGGTATGAGCGATTTTTGCAGCCATGGGATACCTCACAGGTCATTGTTGTTGTTTTTCCGGTGAAGTCGGTTTTGCAAAGCCGGTGCCAGGTCGCCAACCCAGGCATTGCAGGGGCTCCAGGCGGTGGTCCGGGCAGGGCGGTGGATCATTTGATCAACACCGCCTGCCGGCATTGCGCAAATGCTCAAGCCCTGCCTGGGGCCTCTTCGCCGGGTGCCTTCTTCAGCCGGTAGGCCAGGGCCGGGCGGGTCATGCCCAGCAGCCGCGCCGCTTCTGAGACATTCTGCTGGCAGCGGGCCATGGCCTCCTGCATCAATGCACCTTCCACCGATTCGAGGCTGGTACCGCTGTCGATGATCTGCGCGACCCAGCCTGGCGCGCCAGGACCACTGTCGGCGACCAGGCGGCCATCGTTGCCCAAACCGATGCTCTCGTCGATGGCCGGGGCCTGGGGGAAAAGGGCATCCACGGCGATGCTCTGGTTGTCGTCAGTGATGATCACGCCGCGCTCCATGAGGTTTTCCAACTCGCGGATGTTGCCTGGCCATTCGTACTGTAGGCAGGCTTGCATTGCCCTGTCGCTGAGCCCCCGAGTCTTCTTGCCATAGCTTTCGTGCAGGCGGCCGAGGAAGTGCTCGATGAGCAGTGGAATGTCTTCGCGGCGTTCGCGCAGGGCAGGGATGCGCACTGGGAATACGTTCAGTCGGTAGAACAGGTCGGCGCGAAAACGACCTTGCTTGACCGCCTGTTCAAGGTCTTCGTGGGTGGCGGCGATGACCCGCACATCGACCTGGCGGGTACGGGTGTCGCCCACCCGCTCCAGTTCGCCCTCCTGCAGCACGCGCAGCAGGCTGGCCTGGGCGCGCGGCGTCAGTTCGACGATTTCATCGAGGAACAGCGTGCCGCCGTTGGCCCGCTCGAAGCGGCCCATGCGCGCCTGCTGGGCGCCGGTGTAGGCACCTTTCTCGACGCCGAACAGTTCGGCCTCGATCAGGTCGGGTGGGATCGTCGCGCAGTTGAGGGCCACGAACGGCGCGCCGGCGCGTTCGCTGCGCAGGTGCAGGCTGCGGGCGATCACTTCCTTGCCCACTCCGGTTTCGCCCAGCAGCAGCACCGAGGCCTTGCCGGTGGCGACCTTGTCGATCAAGGTGCAGCAGCGCCGATACACCGCCGAGTCACCGATGCCATAGAACTGCCCGGCCGCGTACTGCAGGCGCTGGCGCAGGTTGGCCACCTGCACCTGCAGGCTCTGCAGCTCGTCGATGATCGGGTCGCTCTGAAAGTAGCGCATGAACTCATCGGCATCTTCCCACTGCTCGACGGGCTTGCCGATGATGCGGCATTCGGCACCGCCGCAGCCCCGGCAGCTGACTTCCTTGTACAGCACCTGGCGGCCGAGGAAGAACGAGCTGTAGCTGATCGCATAGCCCAGCAGCATCCAGCAGATCGGCTGGTCGGAGTGCAGGTTCTCGAGCTGGCAGTTTTCTACCTCGTACGAGTCCTGCCACTGGATATCGGCGTAGAAGTGGCCGCTCTCCAGGTCGATCTCCAATTGCAGTGGACGGGCCTTGACCATGCCCTTGAGCGAGTGCAACTGCGGGCCGATGAAGAACATCTCGACCGGGTTGCCGTTGGGCCGCAGCTTGCGCGCAAGCTCGGCATCCTTGAGCCCGGACTGGTAGCCCAGGCGCAGGAAGAAGCCTTTGGCCCGTTCGACCCCGAGCATTTCGATCAGCTCGCGGCGCATGCTCGCCATCACCGCGGCCTGGACCAGCAGCATGCGTTGTTCGTCCAGCCAGATCTTGCCTTCGGTGCCGAGAAAGCGCACCCGCTCGGTGAGGTCCTTCAAGGCCGGTGCCGGTTCAGGTGCCCGGTACTGGGTGATCATAGGTAGCGCCCCTTGATTGTAGTTGTATGGGGTTTCGGCATGGGCCCGCTCAGGCTGGCGGGTTTCGTTCATGCCGAGGAGGCCTGGGTGTGCACGCATGGGCCGTCCTGTCCTTTCTAAAACCGCCTGAAAGCCAGGCAAAAGTCAATCGCCGGGTGAATGGGTCATTTGCTGCATCGTCGCGATCAGGCATTGATCAAATGATCAATCTGCCGCGAGCACAGGGTGGCCGACAGCCCTCTGGATGCGCCCTGGGTGGCCAGGCTCCTGATTTAAAAGTCAATTTTTATCAATTGGTTATGAGCTATGCCCACGAGGTTTTTACGGCCTGGCACAGCTGTTGCTCTGATCCCATCGAGCCCAGATGGAGCAACTCACCATGACCCCAGCCACTTCGTCATTCGAGCAAATGCCGCGTTACGTTCGCGTTCGCAGCGAGCCGGGCGCCGCCTTCGTCGAATTCGACTTCGCCATTGGCTACCCGGACCTGTTCGTCGAGCTGGTCCTGCCAGCAGCGGCCTTCGCCAGTTTCTGCGAGCACAACCAGGTGCAGCACATGGACGCGACGATGGCCGCTGCCGTCGACGCCGACATGCTCAAGTGGCGCTACGGCGAAGGCCGCGACCAGGACGACTGAGGCGCTGCGCTGCAGCCTTGCCCACAACAACAACTACAGGACGCCTTGCATGAGCATTGAAATCAAGACGGCTACCGTCGAGCCGATCCGCCAGACCTTCAGCCATACCCGTCGGCGCTTCGGCGACAAGCCTGCCAGCCGCTACCAGGAGGCCAGCTTCGACATCGAGGCGGCGACCAACTTCCACTACCGCCCGCTGTGGCAGCCCGACAAACTGCTCAACGACCCCACCCGCACCGCCGTGCGCATGGCCGACTGGTACGTGGTCAGCGACCCGCGCCAGTACTACTACGGCGCCTACGTGCAGGCCCGGGCGCGCATGCAGGAAAACGCCGAGCACAGCTTCGGCTTCTGCGAGAAACGCGAGCTGCTGGCCAACCTGCCGGCACCACTGCGCGCCTCGATCGCCCACCTGCTGCTGCCGCTGCGCCACGCCGAGCTCGGCGCCAACATGAACAACAGCGGCATTGCCGCCGACGCCTTCGGCACCAGCGTGACGCAGATGCACATGTTCCACGCCATGGACCGCCTGGCCATCGCCCAGTACCTGTCGCGCATCGGCCTGCTGCTGGAGGACGACGGCCTGGCACTGCTCGCCGAGGCCAAGCAGCGCTGGCTCGATGAGCCGGCTTGGCAGGGCCTGCGCCGCTACGTCGAAGACACCCTGGTGGTGCGCGACTGGTTCGAGCTGACCTTGGCCCAGAACCTGGTCAGCGATGGCTTGTTGTATCCGCTGCTGTTCGAGCGTTTCGACGACCAGCTGGCGATGGCCGGCGCTGCCCCGGTCAGCATGCTCACCGAATTCATGCGCCTGTGGTTCGGTGAAAGCCAGCGCTGGGTCGATGCGCTGGTCAAGACCGTCACCGCGGCCAGCCCGGAAAACCAGCAACTGATCGATGGCTGGGTCGGCCATTGGCGCGGTCGCGCGTTGGCAGCCTTGCGCCCACTGGCCGACCTCGGCCCAGGCCGTGATGCCCTCGATGCCGTGGACACCGCCTTTGGCGCCCGCCTGGCGAAACTCGGCCTGAACGGAGCGTGCGCATGACTTCCCTCGTCTACATCGCCTTCCAGGACAACGACAGCGCCCGCTACATCGTCGAGGCCATCACCCAGGACAACCCCCATGCCGAGGTGCAGCACCAGCCAGCGATGATCCGCGTGCAGGCCGAAGGCCGTCTGGAAATCCACCGCGCCACGGTGGAGGAAAAGCTCGGCCGCGAATGGGACGTGCAGGAAATGCTGATCGACGTGATCACCCTCGGCGGCAACGTCGAGGAAGACGAAGACTGCTTCGCCCTGCACTGGAACTGATCCGTACAACGACAAGAATCCGGAGAACCACCATGGCCGCCAAACGCCTGAACCAGAAAGACAAGTACCGCTGCCTGACCCGTGACCTGGGCTGGGAGCCGAGCTACCAGACCAAGGAGGACATCTACCCCTACGAGCACTTCGAAGGGATCAAGATCACCGACTGGGACAAGTGGGAAGACCCGTTCCGCCTGACCATGGACGCCTACTGGAAGTACCAGGCCGAGAAGGAAAAGAAGCTCTATGCGATCTTCGACGCCTTCGCCCAGAACAACGGCCACCAGAACATCTCCGATGCGCGCTACGTCAATGCCCTGAAGCTGTTCCTGAGCGGCGTCACGCCGCTGGAATACCAGGCCTACCAGGGCTTCGCCCGCGTCGGCCGGCACTTCGGCGGTGCCGGCGCGCGGGTCGCCTGCCAGATGCAGGCGATCGACGAACTGCGTCACGTGCAGACCCAGGTGCACGCGATGAGCCACTACAACAAGCACTTCAACGGCCTGCACGACTTCGCCCACATGCACGACCGGGTGTGGTTCCTCTCGGTGCCCAAGTCGTTCTTCGAGGATGCCCGTACCGCCGGCCCGTTCGAATTCCTCACGGCCATCTCGTTCTCGTTCGAGTACGTGCTGACCAACCTGCTGTTCGTGCCGTTCATGTCTGGCGCCGCCTACAACGGCGACATGGCCACGGTGACCTTCGGTTTCTCGGCGCAGTCCGACGAAGCCCGGCACATGACCCTGGGGCTGGAGGTGATCAAGTTCCTGCTCGAACAGCACGAGGACAACGTGCCGATCGTCCAGCGCTGGATCGACAAATGGTTCTGGCGCGGCTACCGCCTGCTGACCCTGGTCGGGATGATGATGGACTACATGCTGCCGAACAAGGTCATGTCCTGGGCCGAGGCCTGGGAGGTGTACTTCGAGCAGGCCGGTGGCGCGCTGTTCAAGGACCTGGAGCGCTACGGCATCCGCCCACCCAAGTACGTCGAGCAGACCATCATCGGCAAGGAGCACATCACCCACCAGGCCTGGTCGATCTTCTACCAGTACAGCCAGGCCACCAACTTCCACACCTGGATCCCCACCGACGAGGAACTGGACTGGCTGTCGGCCAAGTACCCGGACACCTTCGACCGCTACTACCGGCCGCGCTACGAGCACTGGCGCGAGTTGCAGGCGCGCGGCGAGCGCTTCTACAACCCGACCCTGCCGATGCTGTGCCAGATCTGCCAGATCCCCCTGGCGTTCACCGAGCCGGACAATCCCACCCAACTCAGCCATCGCAGCCTGGTGCATGAAGGCGAGCGTTACCACTTCTGCTCCGACGGCTGCTGCGACATCTTCGCCCACGAGCCGGAGAAGTACGTCCAGGCCTGGCTGCCGGTGCACCAGATTCTCCAAGGCAACTGCGGCGGCGGCGACGTCGAGGCGGTGGTGCGCGACTACTACAACATCGACCCCGGCCAGGACAACTTCGAATACCAGGGCTCGCCCGAGGAGCAACGCTGGCAGGCGCTGCGTAGCGCCGAGCGCAAGGCTGGTTGATCGCCATCCGGGGCGGCGGGTGCCGCCCCGGCCCTACAAGAACAAGAGGACACCGTCATGCCCGTGACCGCCATTGGCACCTACACTGCCCAACCCCTGGATCGCCAGGCCAATTTCCACGGCGCCCAGCTGGTCTACCTGTGCTGGGAAAACCACCTGCTGTTCTGCGCGCCGTTCACCCTGCCGGTCGACCCGGCGCTGCCCTTCGCCGACTTCATCGAGCAGGTGGTCAAGCCGGCCATCGCCCTGCACCCCGATGCCGCCCAGGTGGACTTCGCCGCCGCGCGCTGGCGCCTGGACGAACAATCGTTCACACCCGATCCAGCGCGGGGCCTGGCTGCCAACGGCGTCGTTCACAAAAGCCTGCTGCACCTGCACACCCCCGGCCTCGAAGGCCTGGGTGGCAGCTGCAACTGAGGAGCCGCGCCATGAGCTACCAAGTCACGATCGAACCCACCGGCGAACAGATCGAAGTCGAAGAGGGCCAGACCCTGCTCCAGGCCGCCCTGCGCCAAGGGGTATGGTTGCCCTTCGCCTGCGGCCATGGCACCTGCGCCACCTGCAAGTGCCAGGTGCTCGAAGGCGAGGTGGACATCGGCGCCGCTTCGCCCTTCGCCCTGATGGACATGGAGCGCGAGGAGGGCAAGGTGCTGGCCTGCTGCGCCATCCCCCAGAGCGACCTGGTGATCGAGGCCGACATCGACGTCGACCCGGACTTCGCCGGCCTGCCGGTGCAGGACTATCGCGCAACGGTCACCCAGCTGGTGGAGTTGTCGCCGACCATCCGCGGTGTGCACCTCAAGCTCGACCGGCCCATGGCATTCCAGGCCGGGCAGTACATCAACCTGCAACTGCCAGGCATCGAGGGCACACGGGCGTTTTCCCTGGCCAACCCGCCGGGCCGGGCCGACGAAGTCGAACTGCACGTGCGCCTGGTCGAAGGCGGGCTCGCCACCAGCCACATCCACCAGCAGTTGCAGGTGGGCGATGCGGTGGAGCTGTCCGGGCCCTACGGGCAGTTCTTCGTGCGCAGCACGCAACCGGGCAACCTGATCTTCATCGCCGGCGGTTCGGGGCTGTCCAGCCCGCAATCGATGATTCTCGACCTGCTGGCCCAGGGCGATACCCGGCAGATGACCCTGTTCCAGGGCGCACGCACCCGCGCCGAGCTGTACAACCACGATCTGTTCGTCGCGCTGGCCGCCCAGTTCGCCAACTTCAGCTACGTGCCAGCTTTGAGCCAGGCCGGTGACGACGATGCCTGGCAGGGCTTTCGTGGCTACGTGCACGACGCGGCCAAGGCCCATTTCGATGGCCGCTTCACCGGCCACAAGGCCTACCTGTGCGGCCCGCCACCGATGATCGACGCCGCCATCACCTGCCTGATGCAGGGCCGTCTGTTCGAACGCGACATCTTCATGGAGCGCTTCTACAGCGCCGCCGACGGTGCCGGCGAAGGCCAGCGTTCGGCCCTGTTCAAGCGCATCTGAACCTGATAGCCGGGTACCTCGCCAGGGGCGGGGTGCCCAGGTGCACCCGACCGATAACAACAACAAAGGTTGACCTGTATGAACCCGACCCTTGCGACCCTGCTTCGCCTCGCCGCCGGCCTTGGCCTGTTCGGCGTGGCCAACCTGTCACATGCCACCGAAGGCGGGGGCACTTCCTACCCGCTGGGTGCGGAAAACTACATGAGCGGCGCCATGCCACCACCCGGCTTCTACGGCCAACTGTTCGTCAACCACTACGAGGCAGACAACCTGCGCGGCAACGATGGCCGCAAGCTGCCGGTGGACTTCAGCGTGCGCGCCAACGCCATCGTTCCCCGGCTGATCTGGGTCAGTGACTACACCTTGTTCGGCGCCAGCGTGGGCCTGCACGCGATCGTGCCGCTGGTGGACGTCAAGGTCAGCCTCAATGGCCGGTCGCAGCGCAACAGCGGCCTGGGCGACGTGATCTTCGGCCCGGCACTGGGTTTTCACCACAGCGAGAAGTTCCACAGCATCCTGGCCTTCGACATGATTGCCCCCACCGGCCGCTACGACAAGAACGACCTGGCCAACCCGGGGCGCAACTACTGGGTGTTCGAGCCGGTCTACGCCATGACCTACGTCGACCCCGACGGGCTCAACGCCGATGCCAAGGTGATGTACGACTTCAACCGCCGCAACCCCGACACCGATTACCGCTCCGGCCAGGAATTCCACGTCGACTATGCCCTCGGCTGGGGCTTCGGCAATGGCTGGGTGGCCGGCATCGGCGGCTACTACTACCGCCAGACCACCGACGACCGCCAGGATGGCGAGCGCATAGACGACAACAAGGGGCGCAGTTTCGCCATTGGCCCGTCGATCAAGTACAGCGGCAAGGACGGCTGGTTCGTCACCGCCAAGTGGTCCAAGGAAACCGAAGTGCGCAACCGCGCCCAGGGCGATGCCTATTGGATCAAGTTGACCGTGCCGTTCTGACCCCTGCCTCGCTACCGTGCAAGCGACGGGCTCTATCACTGGCGTTTAGCCGCTATGATTGGGCAGTCCGCAGCGTCACCGGCCAGCGAGGGAGAGCCAACCATGGGCACGTTTTTGAACACGCGGTATTCATTGATGTTGCTGGCGTTCCTGGCGCTGTCCTGGTCGTTCTGGTTCAGCCCCAGCTGGTTGCAGCTGGCGGCTGGCCTGGCGCTGTTCATCTTCGGCATGCAAAGCCTCGAGCAGGGCCTCAAGAGCCTGGCCGGTGGCCGCCTTGAGACCTGGCTGGCGCAGAGCACCGCGACACCGGTCAAGGGCCTGATGTTCGGCTGCGTGGCGACCTTCATCATGCAGTCGAGCACCTTGGTGTCGCTGCTGACCATCGCCTTCCTCAGTACCGGCCTGATCACCCTGGCTGGTAGCATCGCGGTGCTGTTCGGGGTCAACCTGGGCGCCACCAGCGGCATCTGGTTCCTGGCCATGGCCGGGCAGAACCTGAGCATGTCGGCGCTGGCCATGCCGTTGCTGGTGTTCGGCGTGCTGCTGGGCTTCTTGGGTGACAAGGGCAAGGCCATCGGCCGCTTCCTGCTGGGCATCTCGATGATCTTCCTGGGCGGAACCAGAGCAACTGGCGTTCTGGCGTAACTGCCAGCTGGCTGCTTTCCAGCTGGTGGACGCGGTCAAGCACGCCCGGCGGGTGCAGAAGAACCTGCGCCGCTATGTCCTGGAGCCAGACGGATCGGTGGCGCGGCAGAACTACCTGGCGCTGCGCCGGCATGTGCTGGAGTGCC
Source organism: Pseudomonas sp. S31 (assembly GCF_016648105.1). Lineage (GTDB taxonomy): Bacteria > Pseudomonadota > Gammaproteobacteria > Pseudomonadales > Pseudomonadaceae > Aquipseudomonas. Next base: position 45,965 of record NZ_JACVVE010000030.1, read on the forward strand.
TGCGCGAGATCCGCCAGCTGAGCCTGGCCGATGTCGACCCCGAGCAATGGGCGGTGCGCTTCCAGGCCCTGAACGAGCGCGAGCAGCGTTTCGAGGAGCGGTTCCGCCAGTCGTTGTACGACGGCATTCGCAGCGGGGCGCTGGATGGCATGGTTACCAGCTCGCTGATGAACGACCTGGGTTCGAGCCACAACATCGTCCGTGGCCTGTGTGCCATCCTGCTGTTGCTCGGTGAGGGCCACGAAGCCGAGCGCCAGCGCCAGGCCCTGCTGGGCCCCGAGCCGCTGTTGGCGGAATTGGCCTGAAGCGCGTTCAGGGCTTGCCGGGGATCCCGTACTTGCGCAAACGTTGCGCAATCGCGGTATGCGATGTCTGCAGGCGGCCCGCCAATAGCCGGGTCGAGGGGTAGCTGGCGTACAGGCGTTGCAGCAGCTCCCGCTCGAAGTCGCCGACCGCTTGCTCCAGGCTGGCTACTTCGCCGTCTTGGCCACGGGCCACCGAGGTGCCGGCGATGTCCAGGTCGCCGATGTCCACCAGCGTGCCCTCGCAGATCGCTGCCGCGCGGAAGATCACGTTCTGCAACTGGCGCACGTTGCCCGGCCAGGGGTTGGCGAGCAATGCCGAATGGGTGGCCGGGGCCAGCCGGCAGGGCGGACGCTGGATTTGCGTGCAGGCCTGCTGCATGAAGAAGTGCGCCAGCATCAGGATGTCCTGGCCTCGGTCGCGCAGCGGAGGTACCTGCAGGTTGAGCACGTTCAGGCGATAGAACAGGTCTTCGCGGAAGGTGCCGTCGGCCACCATGCGCTCCAGGTCGCGGTGGGTGGCGCTGATGATCCGCACATCGACCTTGACCTCGCGATCGCCGCCCACCCGGCGGAAACTGCCATCGTTGAGAAAGCGCAGGAGCTTGGCCTGCAGGTAGGGCGACATCTCGCCGATCTCGTCGAGGAACACCGTGCCCTGGTTGGCCAGCTCCATCAGCCCCGGCTTGCCGCCGCGCTGGGCGCCGGTGAAGGCGCCAGGGGCATAGCCGAACAGCTCGCTCTCGGCCAGGCTCTCGGGCAGGGCTGCGCAGTTCAATGCCAGGAACGGTGCGGCGTGGCGGCTGCTCAAGGCATGGCAGGCGCGGGCCACCAGCTCCTTGCCGGTGCCGGTCTCGCCATGTACCAGCAGTGGTGCGTCCAGCGCCGCCACACGCAGCGCCCGGGCCTTGAGGGTGCGGATCGCCGGCGATTCGCCGAGCAAGGCATCGAAGCCCTCGGCATGGTCGTGATGCAGGGCCGACAGACGTTCGCCCATGCGCGTAGGCGGGTACAGCGTCAGCAGGCCGCCGGCGTTGGTGATAGGGGTGGCGTCGAGCAGCAGGCTCTGGCCGTTGAGCTGCATTTCGCGCATCGGCAGGTGGAAATTGTTGTCCAGCAGGGCTTGCAGCAACGCCGGGTCGTCGAACAGCTCGCTCACCGAGCGGCCCGCCGATTCGCGCCCGCACAAGGCGATCAGCGCTGGGTTGGCCAGCAGTACCTTGCCGGCGCTGTCCACCGCCAGCACCGGGTCGCTCATGGCCGCGAGCAGGGCATCGAGTTGCAGGTGGCGGCGCTGGCCGGGGAGGATATCGACCACCTCCACCGACTGCACGCCCTGCACGTCGAACAGGGCGTCATGCAACTCCTCGAGCACGGCAGGGCTCAGGGTCGGGGCATCGATGTAGACGTTCGGCGGTACCATTTCCACCGCGTCCAGGTTGAGATTGCGGGCACCGAGCAGGGCCAGGACTTCCTGGGTGATGCCGACGCGGTCGATGAAGCTGACGTGGATGCGCATGCTGGGGCGGGTTGGTGGCTTGGGGAGGGCGCTAGTATGCCCCTAGTCGGGGCCCGCGCCCAAGGCTGGCAGCGCTGCACAACGCTTGGGGCTGCTGCGCAGCCCTTCGCGGCACGAGGCCGCTCCTACAGGGGAGCGGCCGTTACGCATGAGGTTAGGCGTTACCCAGGTGTTCGGGTTTGACCGGATCGCCGGACTTCACGTCCAGCTTCTGGCGGATGTCTTCGAACATCGCGTCGTAGAGTTTGTGGGGCGAACCCAGGGTTTCGAATTTCTGGTGCGGGGGGAGATAGGACTGAGCAATGCGCGAGGCTTTCATCAGGAAACTGGGTAGTACCTGGTCCTTGGACAGGAAGAATTTCTCGTCGACCGTCTTGCCTTCGATGATGCCATGCAGGCGAAACTGGATCCCGCGGCCTTCCTTTTCGTCGGTCGTCGCCTCGTAGTCGATCTTGAGGTCATAGCTGTGGTCGTTCTGGTTCAGCGCGGTGCGCTCGATGTGTACGTGACCGGGTTCGTACTTGGCCATGGCGGTCCTCCGGAGGTGAAGATGGCGGGCGGACAGCGCCCGCCTGATGCATCAACGGTAGCTGATTCCGGACGCGCTGACGGACACTCGGGTACCGGCGGTCCCCTTGACGATCTCCTCGATGTTTTCCAGCGAGCTGATCACGGCCACCTTGCCGGTGTTGCGGGCGAAGTTGCTGGCGGCCTGTACCTTCGGCCCCATGGAGCCTGCGGCGAAGCCCAGGCGTTCGAGTTCGTCGGGATGGGCTTCGGCGATGCCCTTCTGCGACGGTTTGCCCCAGTCGATGTAGGCGGCGTCGACGTCGGTGGCGATCACCAGCAAGTCCGCCTCGAGCTGTTCGGCCAGCAGGGCCGAGGCCAGGTCCTTGTCGATCACCGCCTCGATGCCCTTGAGCTTGCGGTTGTCATCGTACATGGTGGGGATGCCGCCACCACCAGCGCAGATCACCACGCTCTGCTTTTCCAGCAGCCACTGGACCGGGCGGATTTCGAAGATGCGCTTGGGTTTCGGGCTGGCCACCACGCGGCGGTATTTGTCGCCGTCGGGCTTGACCACCCAACCCTTTTCCTTGGCCAGGCGTTCGGCTTCTTCCTTGCTGTACACCGGGCCGATGAACTTGCTCGGGTCCTTGAAGGCAGGGTCGTTGGCGTCTACCTCGACCTGGGTGAGCAAGGTGGCCAGGGGCACCTCGAAGGGCAGCAGGTTGCCCAGCTCCTGCTGGATCATGTAGCCGATCATGCCTTCTGTCTCGGCGCCCAGCACATCCAGCGGGTAGGCCTCGTCGGGCTTGTAGGCCATGCCCTGGAGCGACAGCAGGCCGACCTGGGGGCCGTTGCCGTGGGCGATGACCAGCTCGTTGCCGGGGTGGATCTTGGCGATCTGTTCAGTGGCGGTACGGATGTTGATTCGCTGGTTCTCAGCGGTCATGGGCTCGCCGCGACGCAGCAGGGCGTTGCCGCCCAAAGCTACAACGATACGCATGGGGAATGTCCTTTTAGCAAGTAAAGAGGGTTTCGAAGCCATACCTCACCCCTGTAGGAGCGGGTTCACCCGCGAATGCGTGAGCCCAAGCAACGCAGCTGGTGCTACCGACGCTTTCGCGGGTGAACCCGCTCCTACAGGGCTGCGTGTCGCCAGCCGTCAGAGATCGGCCAGGGTCGACACCAGGATCGCCTTGATCGTGTGCATGCGATTCTCCGCCTGCTCGAAGGCGATGCACGCTGGCGACTCGAACACGTCGTCGGTCACTTCGATGCCGTTGGCCAGGTCCGGATACTGTTCGGCGATCTGCTTGCCGACCTTGGTCTCGGAGTTGTGGAACGCTGGCAGGCAGTGCATGAACTTGGTGCGCGGGTTGCCCGAGGCCTTCATCAGCTCCTTGTTCACCTGATAGGGCTTGAGCAGCTTGATGCGCTCGCCCCAGGCTTCGATTGGCTCACCCATCGACACCCAGACGTCGGTGTGGATGAAGTCGACGCCCTTGACCGCAGCCTTGGCGTCCTCGGTGAGCGTGATGCGCGCGCCGCTCTCTTCTGCGTATTTCTTGCAGCGTTCGACCAGGTCGTCATGGGGCCACAGGGCTTTTGGCGCGGCGATACGCACGTCCATGCCGAGCTTGGCGCCGATCAGCAGCAGCGAGTTGCCCATGTTGTTGCGGGCGTCACCCAGGTACACGTAGCTGATGTCGTGCAGCGGCTTGTCGCTGTGCTCGCGCATGGTCAGCACGTCGGCGATCATCTGGGTCGGGTGATATTCGTCGGTGAGGCCGTTGAACACGGGAACGCCAGCGAACTTGGCCAGTTCCTCGACGATTTCCTGCTTGAAACCGCGATACTCGATGGCGTCGTACATGCGCCCGAGCACGCGGGCGGTGTCCTTCATGCTTTCCTTGTGGCCGATCTGCGAAGAGTTGGGGTCGATGTAGGTGACGTTGGCGCCCTGGTCATAGGCGGCGACCTCGAAGGCGCAGCGGGTGCGGGTGGAGGTCTTCTCGAAGATCAGGGCGATGTTGTTGCCCTTCAGGTGCTGCTGCTCGGTGCCGGTGTACTTGGCGCGCTTGAGGTCGCGGGAGAGGTCCAGCAGGTACTTCAGCTCGCGAGTGGTGTGATGTTCGAGACTGAGCAGGTTGCGATTGCGGATGTTGAACGCCATGACGGTATCTCCTTAGGCTTTCAATGAATGTGGGGCGGGGCCCGGCGGGCGCCTGCTGGCGCCGCCGGGTTTGGGCGAACTAGTAGTCGACCGGATCGCGCACGATCGGGCAGGTCATGCAGTGGCCGCCGCCACGGCCGCGGCCCAGCTCGCCGGCGCTGATGGTGATGACTTCGATGCCGGCCTTGCGCAGCAGGGTGTTGGTGTAGGTGTTGCGGTCGTAGCCGACCACCACGCCCGGCTCGATGGCCACCACGTTGTTGCCGTCGTCCCACTGCTCACGCTCGGCGGCGAAGCTGTTGCCGCCGGTCTCGACCACCCGCAGCTTGACCCCAAGCTGCTCGCCGACCACCTCGATGAACGACTTGTTGATGCGGCGCACGTCCATGCCGTAGGGCTTGCCCTCGTCCGGACGGATGATGAACGGCACGATTTCCTTGACCACTTCCGGGAACACCGTGACCACGTCGCGATCGCAGAAGCTGAACACGGTGTCCAGGTGCATGGCCGCGCGGGATTTCGGCAAGCCGGCGACGATCACTTCGGTAACTGCGCCCTTGGCGAACAGGTTCTGCGCCAGTTGGCCGATGGCTTGGCGCGAGGTGCGCTCACCCATGCCGATGAGCACGATGCCCTTGCCGATCGGCATCACGTCACCGCCTTCGAGGGTGGCGCTGCCATGGTCTTTGTCCGGGTCGCCGTACCAGACCTGGAAGTCGGCACCGGTGAACTGCGGGTGGAACTTGTAGATGGCGGTGGTCAGCAGGGTTTCCTGGCGTCGCGCCGGCCAGTACATCGGGTTGAGCGTCACCCCGCCGTAGATCCAGCAGGTGGTGTCACGGGTGAACTGGGTGTTGGGCAGCGGCGGCAGGATGAAGCTGGAGTGGCCGAGGTAATCGTTGTACATCTTGACCACGTCGGCGCCTTCGCTCGCCGGCAGGTCCTGGCCGGCGACGCCGCCGATCAGGAACTCGGCCAGGTGACGGGCCTCCAGGCCTTCGAGCCAGCTGCGCACTTCGTTGGTCAGGCCGACGCCAACGGTGTCAGGGGTGATCTTGCGGTCGAGGATCCATTTCAGGGCCTCTTTGTTCTGCACGATGTCGGTCAGCAGGTTGTGCATCTCCAGCACCTCGACGCCGCGCTCGCGCATCTTGGTGACGAAGTCGAAGTGGTCCCGCTTGGCCTGGTCGACCCAGATCACGTCATCGAACAACAGTTCGTCGCAGTTGCTGGGGGTCAGGCGCTTGTGCGCCAGGCCCGGAGCACAAACCATCACTTTATGCAGCTTGCCGGCCTCGGAGTGGACACCGTACTTCTGTTTTTCAGTGGACATGGTTCAAATCCTCCAATAAGGCGAAGACCAGGAAATCAAAGGGTCAGGAATCCGTCGTACAGGCCATAGGCGGCCACGAGGGCACCCACGACCACGGCGGCGAAGACCAGTTTTTCGATGTTGGTGAAAATCGGTTGGCCGACTTCGCGCTTGGCCTTGGCGAACAGGATCGCGCCAGGGGCATACAGCAGCGCGGAAAGCAGCAGATACTTCACGCCGCCGGCATACAGCAGCCAGATGGCGTACACGAGCGCGATACCGCCAATCAACAGGTCCTTGCTGCGTTCGGCTGCGGCTTGTTCATAGGTCTCGCCACGCAAGGCCAGCAGGAAACCGTAGGCTGCCGACCACAGGTAGGGCACCAGGATCATCGAGGTGGCGAGGTAGATCAGCGACAGGTAGGTACTGCTGGAGAACAGGGTGATGACGAGGAAGATCTGCACCATGGCGTTGGTCAGCCACAGTGCGTTGGCCGGCACCTGCTTGCTGTTTTCGCGGCGCAGGAACTCCGGCATGGTGTGGTCTTTCGCGGCGGCGAACATGATCTCGGCGCACAGCAGCACCCATGACAGCAGGGCGCCGAGCAGCGAGATAACCAGGCCGACACTGATCAGCACCGCGCCCCAGTGGCCTACCACGTGTTCGAGCACGGCGGCCATCGACGGGTTCTGCAGCTTGGCCAGTTCCGGTTGGGTCATCACCCCCAACGACAGCACGTTGACCAGCACCAGGAACAGCAGCACGGTGATGAAGCCGATGACCGTGGCCTTACCGACGTCCGAGCGTTTTTCCGCCCGCGACGAGAAGATGCTCGCCCCCTCGATGCCGATGAACACCCACACGGTGACCAGCATCATGTTGCGCACCTGGTTCATCACGCTGCCCAGCTCAGGTGCACCCGCGCCCCAGATATCGGCTGTGAAGATGTCCAGCTTGAAGGCGAACAGGCAGATCAGCACGAAGATCAGCAGCGGCACGACCTTGGCCACGGTGGTGACCAGGTTGATGAACGCCGCTTCCTTGATGCCGCGCAGCACCAGGAAATGCACGGCCCAGAGCAGGATCGACGCACCGATGATGGCCGCGGGGGTATTGCCTTCGCCGAAGATCGGGAAGAAGTAGCCGAGGGTACTGAACAGCAGCACGAAGTAGCCGACGTTGCCCAGCCAGGCGCTGATCCAGTAGCCCCAGGCCGAGGAAAAGCCCATGTAGTCGCCGAAGCCGGCCTTGGCGTACGCGTACACCCCGCCGTCGAGGTCAGGCTTGCGGTTGGCCAGGGTCTGGAACACGAAGGCCAGGGTCAGCATGCCGACGGCGGTGATCGCCCAGCCAATCAGCACGGCCCCCACCTCTGCGCTGGCGGCCATGTTTTGTGGCAACGAGAAAATCCCGCCGCCAATCATCGAGCCAACGACAAGTGCAACTAATGCGCCGAGTTTTAGTTTTCCGGAAGAATCAGACATTTAACAACTCCTACCAGGAGAAAGTTGACGACAGAATAAATCCGACGCCTGAGTCACAAACTGACATAAATCAGTGTGTGATCACGTGAAGTGGGAGATTTCCTTCACGCGGCTCCTGGAGCGTGCCGACAGCTTGGCTACAGGCCTTGAAAACTGGCACCTCCATGTCTTTCTAGAGCAATCGCTCTGTGCAGCCTGCGAACTCTCAAGCTAGCCGCTTTTGCAGGTTTCGCAAATTTTTCACATGGATTTCGCGTTTTAGCAGATTCCCCTATAGTGCTTGTGGTGTTCGTATTTGTCATAAGCGGTGCTATAGACAAAGCAGTTATGAGTGCTATAGCTTTAATCGTCGAAGTTATATAAGCCCGGTACATATATGAGGCCGCTGGCTGTTGCAAATGAATGACAGCGTGCAAGTTAACAGCGTGCAAGTTAAGGAGCGTCATGAGCGAACCGGGACAGAAGCTACGCCTTGGCGCACTGATCGCACTGGTGGTTGGTTCGATGATCGGTGGCGGGATCTTCTCTCTGCCGCAGAACATGGCGGCACGCGCCGATGTCGGTGCGGTATTGATCGGTTGGGGCATCACTGCGGTCGGCATGCTGGCGCTGGCCTTCGTGTTCCAGACCTTGGCCAACCGCAAGCCGGAACTCGACTCAGGGGTCTACGCCTACGCCAAGGCGGGGTTCGGCGACTACATGGGCTTTTCTTCGGCCTGGGGCTACTGGATCAGTGCCTGGCTGGGCAACGTCGGCTACTTCGTGCTGCTGTTCAGTACCTTGGGTTTCTACTACCCGATCTTCGGCGAGGGCAACACGCCAATCGCCATCGGCTGCGCCTCGCTGCTGCTGTGGACCGTGCACTTCGTGGTACTGCGTGGCATCAAGGAGGCGGCGTTCATCAACCAGGTCACCACCGTGGCCAAGGTGGTGCCGCTGCTGATCTTCGTGGTGATCGCCGCGTTCGCCTTCAAGGCCGATATCTTCACCCGCGATATCTGGGGCTTGAGCAATCCACAATTCGGCAACGTGCTCGAGCAGGTGCGCAACATGATGCTGGTGACGGTATTCGTGTTCATCGGCATCGAGGGCGCCAGTGTCTACTCTGGCCGCGCGCAGAACCGTTCGGACGTGGGCAAGGCCACGGTGATCGGCTTCCTCGGTGTGCTGGCCTTGCTGGTGCTGGTCAACGTGCTGTCGCTGGGGGTGATGACCCAGCCGGAACTGGCCGGGTTGCAGAACCCGTCGCTGGCCGCCGTGCTGGAGTACATCGTCGGGCCTTGGGGTGGGCTGCTGATCAGCGTCGGGTTGGCGGTCTCGTTGCTCGGGGCCTTGCTCTCGTGGGCGCTACTGTGTGCCGAGATCCTCTACGCCACCGCACGAGACAAGACCATGCCGCGCTTCCTGGCCAAGGAAAACGCCAATCACGTGCCGGCCAATGCCCTGTGGCTGACCAACTGCATGATTCAGGGTTTCCTGCTGATCACGCTGGTCTCGGCGGGTACCTACACCAGCCTGATCTACCTGGCCTCGTCGATGATCCTGGTGCCCTACCTGTGGTCGGCGGCCTATGCGGTGCTGCTGGCGGCGCGCGGCGAGACCTACGCGGGGCAGCCGAAACGGCGGCACAAGGACCTGTTGGTAGGGCTGCTGGCGTTGCTGTACGCGGTGTGGCTGCTGTACGCCGGCGGTTTGAAATACCTGCTGCTGTCGGCGTTGCTGTATGCGCCTGGGGTGATCCTGTTCGCCCGGGCCAAGCGCGAGCAAGGCCAGGCGCTGTTCACACCCTGGGAAAAACTCATTTTCATCGCCGTGCTGCTGGGCGCCGCGTTTGCCGCCTACTCCCTGTATTCAGGGCTGTTGAGCCTCTGACGCCGGCACGCTGGCCTGCTCGGGACGGGACCAGATCCACAGGTTGCCGAGGGTCATGCCGCCAATGGCCAGGAAGACCGGCCAGCGGTGCTCGAGAAACACCAGCATCAATCCTGCGCACACCAGCATGCTCAGCGTGGCGCTGACCTTTGCCCGGCGCTGGATGATCTTGCCGTTGCGCCAGTTGTACAGGATCGGCCCGAATAGACGGTGGCGCTCCAGCCAGGCCGACAAGCGCGGCGAGCTGCGCGTCGCGGCCCAGGCGGCCAGGAGAATGAACTCGGTGGTCGGCAGGCCGGGGATGACGATGGCGACCAGGCCGATGCCCAGGCTCACGTAAGCCAGGATGCCATACAGCAGGCGCGACAGTTTGGAGCGGGCAGGTCGGGTCATGTTCTCACTGCGAAAAACGGTCCGGCCACCGGAAGGGTGGCCGGGTGGTGCGTGTCAGGCCGGTGCGGCGTCCACAGCGTAAGCGTGCTTGAGCAGCTCGGTGAAGCGCTCGAAGGCGGCCACTGCGGCACGCTCGGCGGCGGCGTCCTCTTCGGGCGACAGTGCCAGGCCGTCGAGAATCCGGGTGAACTGCTTCCAGCCCTCGGCACGGCCACCGGCCGGTTCGCCCAGGTGCCGGGCGCCGAAGCTGTCGGACAACTGCAAGGCCACCGCGCGCTTGATCAGAAACGCAGCGCCCAGTTTGGAGCCTTCGGAGACGAAGATCCAGCCCATGGCTTCACCCAGGCTGGGGTTGCGCAGTGCGCCGGGCACGGCGGCGGGCACCTCGGTGCCGAGGTCGGCGAGGTCCAGGCGGGCCTGTTCGGCGCGGCAGCGCTGGGCCAGGTCGGGGACGATGGCGATCAGTTGCGGGTCGTTGTACAGGGACTGCAGCTCGGCCTGGAACAGGTATTGGGCGACGACGAAGCGGGCGAAGCTTTCGCGGCTGTCGAACGGCGCGTGGGATTTGACCAGCGCATCGAGTTCGGCGTGGGGGGCGTGGGTGACCTGGTTCAGGCGTTGCGAGCGCGGGGCTGGGCGATCGGTCATGGGGGTGTCCTTGGAAAATGATGGCGTCTAGTGACAAGACGAAACAGAGGGCTGGGTACAGTAAAAAATCTGGGGTTTTGTGCTGACAGGCCTATTCGCGGGTGAACCCGCTCCTACAAGGGTATCGCTGTGCCTGTAGGAGCGGGTTCATCGGGGCGCCGAACCGCCGCGAATAGGCCGTGACTGACGAAATGCCGATCAGCGGCGCTTCAGATCAGATATCCCAAACCACGTTGACCGCGAAATTGCGCCCCGGCATGGTCAGGCGGTCGAGGTTGGCAGGCTGGGTCACGCCGGCCTCGCCCTGGCCGTCGTAGCTGCGTACCGAATCCCACTGCCAGTACTTCTTGTCGGTGAGGTTGTAGAGGCCGGCGTTGACCGTCACGTCGTTGGTGATCTTGTAGAAGCCGGTCAGGTCCAGCACGCCGTAGCCTGGGGTGCGGAATTTCGAGGACGAGCCATCGGCGTCGAAGTAGGAGGTGTCGTCGACGCGGGTCTTGCGCTTGACCAGGGTCCAGCTCAGCAGGCCGCCGTAGTTATCCTGGTCGTAGCCCAGGCCGAATACGCCCTTGAGCGGGTTGACCGTGTTCAGCGGCTCGCCGGTATCGTCGTTGCGGCCGTAGGTGTAGGCGATCGAGCCCTGGGTATACAGGCCCTGCGGTGCACCGAAGTGGTCCAGGTTCAGGCGACCCTTGACCTCGGCACCCTTGATGGTGGCGTGCTTGATGTTGGCGGCCTGGAAGGTTTGGCCCAGGGTGGCGCTCTGTACGGCGTCTTCATCGATGAAGTCGCGGTACTTGTTATAGAACACCGCTACATCGAAGTTACCCGCATCGAAGTTGCCACGCAGGCCGGTTTCATAGCCTTTGCTCTTCTCAGGCTCCAGCCCGGGGTTGCCTTTGACGGTGTAGCCAACGGTCTCGTTGGTGAAGCGGCCATACATGGACTTGGCAGTCGGTGTGCGGAAGCCTTCGGCGTACTGGCCATACCAGGTGTAGTTGTCGTTGAACGCGTAGGTGATGCCGAACTTCGGCGATACCCGGTGCCACTTCTTCGGCGAGTCGTCCAGCGCCGCTGCACCCGTGCTGCTCGAACCCTGGATACCGCGCAGGTACTGCTCGGTGAATTTCGGCTCCAGACGGGTGTAGTCATAGCGTGCACCCGGCAGGAAGGTCCAGTTGTTCCAGCGGATCTGGTCCTGCACGAACAGGCTGTAGGTGTCGATGGTCGGGGCCGGGAAGTCGCTGACCAGTTGCTGGCGGTCACTGGCGCTGTCGGCACCGACGGCCGAGCAACCCGCGCCTACAGCCAGGCAGGTGCCATTGCCGCTGCGCGAGCCGGTGACTTTCTCGTGCTTGATGGTGGTGCCGTAGGTCAGCTCGTGGTCGGTCTGGCCGATGCTGAAGGCCTTGTCGAACTGGGCATCGAGTACCCACTGGCGATCCTTGTAGGTGGTATTGCGGGTGCGATAGACCTGGCGTACGAAGGGCACGTAGATTTCTGCGGTGTCCTGATTGGTCTTGGCCACCTGGTAGTTGAGGCTCCACTTCACGTGGTCGGCCACGACCGAGTCCAGGCCGAACTCGTGGTTGATGCCGAAGCGCTCACGGGTGATGGTGTCCTCGGCCTGGCGCGACTTGTACATGTTGAGGGGAGCGCCCTTGTTGTAGGGGCCGTTGACCGCGCTGAGCACGTTCTGGTCGCGGTCGTCCTTGTAGTTCTCGTAGGTGAAGCCCAGGCGGGCGTCGTCGGCGTAGTTCCAGCCCAGCTTGGCCAGCACGTTGGTGGTGCGCACGTCCATCGGGTTGGCCTCGGTACGGTCGATGCCGGCGCCGCCGTGGCTGCCGTAGGACTCGGTCTCGTGGCCGTTGCGCTGGCTCACGTGCAGCAGGCCGTCGAAGTCGCCGTGGCGGCCGGCCACGGTGGCCGAGGTCAGCCAGCTTTCGTCTGCCGAGCTGTAGCCGGTTTTCAAGCGGGCGCCGACGTCCTGGCCGGGCTTGATGATGTCATCGGGGTCGAGGGTGAAGTAGCTCACCGCGCCACCGATGGCGTTGCTGCCGTACAGCACCGAGGCCGGGCCGCGGAGAATTTCCACGCGCTTGACGATCTCGGGGTCGACATAGTTGCGCTGGGTCTGGGCGTATGGGCCGTAGAAGAAGCTGTCGGGAATCGACACGCCGTCGATCTGGGTGAGGATACGCTCGCCGTCGATGCCGCGAATGTTGTAGCCGTTGAGGCCACTGCGCTGGCCGGTACCGGCCACCGACACGCCGGGTTCATAGCGCACCAGGTCCTGGATATTGTTGACGTTGTCGCGGTCGAGCTGTTCGCGGGTGTGCACGCTGACGGTGCTCGGCACCTGGCTGACCTCCTGGGCGCTGCGGGTGGCGCTGACGGTCATCTGCTGCAGGGCGATGGCATTGCCTGCGGCCTGGCGCTCGAGCACCACGTTGCCGCTACCGACGCTGCGGAAGTTCAGGCCAGTGCCGTGCAGCAGGCGCTTGAGCGCGGCCTCGGGCGGCAACGAGCCCTGCACGCCCGGCGAAGCGATGCCGTCGGCCAGTTCGGCGCTGAAACCGACCTGCCAGCCGGTGACCTGGCTGAACGCGTTGATGGCTGAGACCAGCGGCTGCTGGGCGATGTTGAAGCGGTAGTCGCCCATCCGTGGGCTGCTCGCCTGGGCCGGCTCGACGGCCAGCGCCGGCAGGCTGTAGGCGCCGCCTGCGAGCAGGGCGAGGTTCAACAGCGAAAGACTCAGCAGGGACCGTTGGCCGCTGCGGCCAGGAAGGGTGGACGGGCGATTTTGACCTGTGGACATCGAAGGCGCTCCCAGACGCGCGAACTGTTATAGGTGATGAACCGAACTTGTTTGAAACAAGAATCAGTTGCATTGGCTATAACGAGACGACTGGGCTATTGCGATCGCGTAAAAATAATTCGGCCCGCATCAGCGGGCCGCGATCCATCAGTTGAGAATGACCAGCGCTGGGTATTCGTGCAGTTGCGCCGAGGTGATCTGGGCGAGGGCGCGCAGGGTCTGCAACGGCTGGTCGAGCCGGTAGTTGCCGGTGACCGCGACGTCATCCAGGTGGCTGTTGCGGTTGATGATCCAGCCGGGGTAGTAGCGCCGTACCTCGGCCAGCACCTGGCTGAGAGGGCAGTTCTCGAACACCAGGCGACCATCGATCCAGGCCAGGTCCTTGGTCAGGTCGGGGCGTTGGCGTTGGCCGAAGCCGGCGGGGCCGACGCTGATGCTGTCTCCGGCGCTGAGGCGGATACGCTGGTCGCGAGCCCCCTGCAGGTCGACGTCACCGCGTTGCACTCGCACTTGGGCCTCGCCGTCGAGATAGCGCACGGCGAAGTCGGTATCACGCACCTGGGCGCGCAGCGGACCGGCCTGAACCTCGAGCGGAACCTGCCCGCTGGCTACCTGGAAATACGCTTCGCCTTGCAACAGGCGGGCGACCTGACGACCGTCACGCAGGTCGCTGGCGAAGGCCGAGTTGGTGTTGAGCAACACCTTGGCGCCGTCGCCCAGTTCCAGGCGCTGGCGTTCTCCTACCACGGTCAGGTGGTCGGCCTGCAGGCGCACGGGCAGGTTGCCGAAGGTGAACAGGCCGACCAGCAGCAGTGCAGCGGTGGCCAGTGGTTTCCAGTGCGCGCGCAGGCGCCCGCGCAGCGAGCGGCGCTGGTGCTGCTGCAGTTGCACGGCGGCCTCGCGCAGCGCAGTGCCATTCCACAGGGCTTCGGCCTGCACATAGGCTTCGGCGTTTTCGCTGGCCGCGCCGAGCCAGTGCTCGAAGGCCAGGGTGTCCTCTTCTGTGGCGCATTGCAGGCGCACGAGCCAGTCCAGCGCCTCGTCCATGGCGCGTGCGCGTGCGTCGGGCCCGCTGGGTGGCGGGTGAGGGACGGGGCTGTCGGTCACGGTGGATCCCTGGAATGGTTTTTCGCGCATGATCAAGGCAAAGGCCGGGCATGGCAAGGGCATTGGGCTCCCTGCCAGGCCGCTGGTCGGTTCAGCGCAGGCGGTCGGCCACGCCCATGCAGATGGCCATGATCAGTTTCAGTTCCTTCTGAACGGTACTCGCCGAGACCTTCAACTGCTCGGCGATTTCCAGGTAGCTGGCGCCATGCACGCGGCTGAGAATGAAAATACGCTGCTGGCGATCGCTCAGTTGCCCGAGGCTGACGCTCAGTTGCTTGAGCAGGCGTTCGGCGTGAGCGGCATCCTCGCTGCTGCTGGCCGGCGCGGCAACGCTGTGCAGCACTTCGTCGGGCACATCGTCGACCAGTGTGCGGGCTTGCACGCGACGGCTGCGCAGGTGATCGAGGGCCAGGTTGCGGGCGGTCTGGAACACGAACGGTTCGAGGTGGTCGATGGGCCGCTCGCTCAGTGCCCGTGACACGCGCAGGTAGGTTTCCTGGAGCAGGTCTTCGGCCGTGCTGGGATTGCCCACCATGCGTTGGAGGGTACGCAGCAGGGAAAGCCGCTGGACGATGAAGACGGAATTGAACCGGGACTGACTCACGGGGTGACCTGGCCGACGAAAGGTTAATGATAATGCTTATCATCTGCCTGCCAGGTCAAGCACCGAATTGTTAGGAAAAGGTAAAGATTGTGCGGTGCGCGTTCGTGCCTACCGTGCGTTGCACAGCGCCAGGCAGTTATCCAGCATGCGGTTGGAGAACCCCCATTCGTTGTCGTACCACGCCAGCACCTTGAGCATGTGCCCATTGGCGCGGGTGTGGTTGGCGTCGAAGATCGACGACAGCGGGTTATGGTTGAAATCGCACGACACCAGCGGCAGGGCGTTGTAGCCCAGCACCCGGGAGTGGCGGCTGGCTTCGAGGAACAACTGGTTGACCTGCTCGGCGCTGGCCTCGCGCTTGAGGTTGACGGTGAGGTCGACCAGCGACACGTTGATCACCGGCACGCGCACGGCCATGCCGGTCAGCTTGCCGGCCAGCTCCGGCAGCACCAGGCCCACGGCCTCGGCGGCGCCGGTCTTGCTCGGGATCATCGACTGGGTGGCCGAGCGGGCGCGGTACGGGTCGCTGTGGTAGACGTCGGTCAGCACCTGGTCGTTGGTATAGGCATGGATGGTGGTCATCAGGCCCTGCTCGATGCCGAACTCGCGGTGCAGCACCTGAGCGATCGGTGCCAGGCAGTTGGTGGTGCAGGAGGCGCTGGAAATGATCTGGTGTGACGGGCGCAGAATGTCGTGGTTGACGCCGTACACGATGGTGGCGTCGGCACCTTTGGCCGGTGCCGAGACAATCACCTTGCCAGCGCCAGCCGCCAGGTGCGCGGCGGCCTTGGCCCGTTCGGTGAACAGCCCGGTACACTCGAACACGACGTCGATCGCTTCGGCTTTCCAGGGCAGGTCGGCGGGGTTGCGGATGGCGCTGACCGCAATCCGGTCACCGTTGACGGTCAGGCTCTCGTGATCGGCCTCGACCGTGGCATCGAAGGTGCCGTGCACGCTGTCGTACTTGAGCAGGTGGGCATTCATGGTGCTGTCGCCGAGATCGTTGATGGCGACGACCTGCAGGTCCTGGCGGTAGCCTTGGGTATACAGTGCGCGCAGGACGTTGCGCCCGATGCGGCCGAATCCGTTGATGGCGATGCGTAGAGTCATGGCAGTACCTCTGGCAGTCCGAGTGAAACCTGTGGCACAAAGGAGCTTCACTGAAACGGTTTTGTTGTTGGAATTACAAGATTATTCACTGGCTGATAGAAAACAAGCCTTTTTACTGGCAGAATTTTGTTTAAACATACAACGAGTGGTCGGCAAGGCCACCTCCTCGATGCGTCAGGCCCCTTTGCAATTGAGCCTAGGCTGCGATCGACCGGAGGGGAAATGCCCGGTACGGCCACCCTTACAGTTAGCCTGGAGTCCAGTACATGCATCCGCGCATCCTTGAGGTCACCCGACGGCTGGTAGAGCGCAGCCGTGCCACCCGTGAACGCTACCTGCGGTTGATTCGCGGTGCGGCCAGCGACGGGCCCATGCGCGCCAGCCTGCAATGTGCCAACTTCGCCCACGGCGTGGCCGGCTGCGGTACCGAGGACAAGCACAGCCTGCGGCTGATGAACGCGGCCAACGTGGCCATCGTCTCGGCCTACAACGACATGCTCTCGGCGCACCAGCCCTACCAGCACTTCCCCGAACAGATCAAACAGGCCTTGCGCGAGGTCGGTTCGGTGGGGCAGTTCGCCGGCGGTGTACCGGCCATGTGCGATGGCGTGACCCAGGGCGAGCCGGGCATGGAACTGGCCATCGCCAGCCGTGAGGTGATCGCCATGTCCACTGCCGTGGCGCTGTCGCACAACATGTTCGATGCCGCGCTGATGCTCGGCATCTGCGACAAGATCGTCCCGGGGCTGATGATGGGCGCGCTGCGCTTCGGGCATCTGCCGACGATCTTCGTGCCAGGTGGCCCGATGACCTCGGGTATTTCCAACAAGGAAAAGGCCGACGTGCGCCAGCGCTACGCCGAAGGCAAGGCCAGCCGCGAGCAGTTGCTCGAGTCGGAGATGAAGTCCTACCACGGCCCAGGGACCTGCACGTTCTACGGCACCGCCAACACCAACCAACTGGTCATGGAAGTGATGGGCCTGCACCTGCCCGGCGCCTCGTTCGTCAACCCCTACACGCCGCTGCGCGATGCTCTTACTGCCGAGGCCGCGCAGCAGGTCACGCGCCTGACCAAGGCCAGCGGCAGCGGCTTCATGCCGCTGGGCGAGATCGTCGACGAGAAGACCTTGGTCAACGCCATCGTCGCCCTGCACGCCACTGGCGGTTCGACCAATCACACCCTGCACATTCCTGCTATCGCCCAGGCCGCCGGGATCCAGCTGACCTGGCAGGACATGGCCGACCTTTCCGAAGTGGTGCCAACCCTGTCGCACGTGTACCCCAACGGCAAGGCCGACATCAACCACTTCCAGGCGGCGGGCGGCATGGCCTTCCTGATCCGCGAGCTGCTCGATGCCGGGCTGCTGCATGAGGACGTCAACACCGTGGCCGGGCACGGCCTGCGCCGCTACACCCAGGAGCCGTTCCTCGACGATGGTCGCCTGGTATGGCGCGAGGGGCCACGGCAGAGCCTCGACGAAAACATCCTGCGGCCAGTGGCGCGGCCGTTCTCGCCCGAAGGCGGCTTGCGGGTGATGCAGGGCAACCTCGGCCGAGGCGTGATGAAAGTCTCGGCGGTAGCGCCTGAACACCAGGTGGTGGAGGCGCCAGCGCGGATCTTCGACGACCAGCAGTCGCTCGCCGACGCCTTCAAGGCCGGTGAGCTGGAGCGCGATTTCGTTGCGGTGGTGCGTTTCCAGGGGCCACGCTGCAATGGCATGCCCGAACTGCACAAGCTGACGCCTTTCCTCGGCGTGCTGCTGGATCGCGGCTACAAGGTCGCGCTGGTCACCGACGGGCGTATGTCCGGTGCTTCGGGCAAGATCCCGGCGGCGATCCACGTCTGCCCCGAGGCGTTCGACGGTGGTCCGCTGGCAAAGGTGCGCGACGGGGATATCGTGCGGGTCGATGGTGTCGAAGGCACATTGCAGGTGATGGTTGCAGCGGAGGTACTGGCCAGCCGCGACCTGCCAGCCGCCCCGCAGGGCAACGACGAAGGCTGCGGGCGTGAGCTGTTCGGTTTCATGCGCATGGCATTCAGCCCGGCCGAGCAGGGCGCCAGCGCCTTCACCTCGGCCCTGGAGAACCTCAAATGAAGGACCTGCTGGTTGGCGACATCGGTGGTACCAATGCCCGTTTCGCGCTGTGGCGCGACAACCAGCTGCATGCGGTGAAGGTGTTCGCCACCGCCGACTACACCAGCCCCGAGCAGGCCATCGCGGCCTACCTCGACGGTCAGGGTGTCGCCCGTGGTGGCCTTTCGGCTGTATGCCTGGCGGTCGCCGGGCCAGTCGACGGCGAGGACTTTCGTTTCACCAACAACCATTGGCGCTTGAACCGCACGGCGTTCTGCCAGGCACTGCAGGTCGAGCGCCTGCTGCTGACCAACGATTTCTCGGCCATGGCGCTGGGCATGACGCGCCTGCGCCCCGGCGAATTCCAGGAGGTGTGCCCCGGCCAGGCCGACCCGCTGCGCCCGGCGCTGGTGATCGGCCCTGGCACCGGGCTCGGTGTCGGCAGCCTGCTGCGTATGGGCGAGCGCGGTTGGTTGGCCTTGCCGGGCGAGGGCGGGCATGTCGACCTGCCGGTAGGCAATGCCCGCGAGGCGGCGATCCACCAGCAGATCCATGGGCAGATCGGCCATGCCAGCGCCGAAACGGTGCTCAGTGGCGGTGGCCTGGTGCGCTTGTACGAGGCGATCTGCGCGCTGGATGGCGACACACCGCGACACAAGACCCCTGCAGCGATCACCGATGCCGCGCTGGCCGGCGAGCCACGGGCCCTGGCGGTAATCGAGCAGTTCTGCCGATTCCTTGGCCGAGTGGCCGGTAACAATGTACTTACCCTCGGCGCGCGTGGTGGGGTCTATATTGTCGGCGGCGTGATCCCGCGTTTCGCCGAGCTGTTCCTGCGCAGCGGTTTTGCCCAGAGCTTTGCCGACAAGGGTTGCATGAGCGGCTACTTCGCCGGGGTGCCGGTGTGGCTGGTGACGGCTGAGTTTTCCGGGTTGCTGGGCGCCGGTGTAGCCCTGCAGCAGGCGCTGGATCACGGATAGGCGATAGGGGGCTGCATAGCAGCCCCAGAAGGCAACACCGGACAGCAGGCAAAAAGACCTGCAACCAACAAGAGGACGGACCACCTTGAGCACTGCCGGAAAATCCATCCTGATGGTCGACGACGATCAGGAGATCCGCGAACTGTTGCACACCTACCTGAGCCGCCTGGGTTACCAGGTGCATGCCGAGGCCGATGGCCAGGGCTTTCGCCAGGCCTTGGAGTCCACACCCTGCGATTTGGTGATCCTCGATGTGATGCTGCCCGACGAGGACGGTTTCAGCCTGTGCCGCTGGGTGCGCCAGCACCCACGCCAGGCGCGCGTGCCGATCATCATGCTGACCGCCAGTTCCGACGAGACCGACCGGGTCATCGGCCTGGAGCTGGGCGCCGACGATTACCTGGGCAAGCCGTTCAGCCCGCGTGAGCTGCAGGCGCGCATCAAGGCCTTGCTGCGTCGTGCCGACTTCGCCCAGGCGTCACCCAGCGGCGCGGTGTTGGTCTTCGATCAATGGCGCCTGGACACGGTCAGCCACCGGCTGTTTCACCGCGACGGTGAGGAAGTGATGCTCTCCGGAGCCGACTTCGCGCTGCTCAAGCTGTTTCTCGACAACCCCCAGCAGATCCTCGACCGCGACACCATCGGCAACGCCACCCGTGGCCGTGAGCCGATGCCGCTGGACCGCATCGTCGACATGGCGGTCAGCCGCCTGCGCCAGCGCCTGCGCGACAGCGAGCGGCCGCCACGCTTGATCCGCACCGTGCGCGGCAGTGGCTACCTGCTGGCTGCCCATGTCCGCTGCTCGGGCTGAACGGCGCTGGCGCCTGCTGCCGCGCTCGCTGCTCGGCCGCATGCTGCTGCTGACCCTGCTGGCGGTGCTGTTCGCCCAGGGCCTGTCGAGCATGATCTGGGTCGCGCAGCTGCGCTCCAGCCAGCTGCAGGGCCTGCGTGCCAGCGCCAGCAGCCTGGCCCATTCGATGAGCGCCAGCGTCAGTTACTTTCGCTCGCTGCCGGTGGCCTATCGGCCGATGGTCCTCGATCAGTTGCGCAGCATGGGGGGCACGCGCTTTTTCGTGTCGCTCAACGTCAAGCCACTGGTCATGCCGGTGCTGCCGGTGACCCCGCGCAAGCAAGCGGTGATCGATGAGGTCCAGCAAGTGCTGCACGAACGCCTCGGGGCGCAGATGGACATCTCGGTGGAGTTCGTCAGCCCCGATGACCTGCGCATCTTCAACAGTGGCCTCAAGCTCGACGAACTGCCACGTTCCTGGGCCCACTACTCGCTGACCCTGGAGCCGCTCAAGCCACCGGTGCTGGTGACGCAGATCCGCCTGGGCGAGGACGAGTGGCTGTACATCGCCTCGTTGCTGCCCGAGCCCTACACCAGCCTCGAGGCCGAGCGCCTGCCGCGCCAGCAGGTCGGCTTCATCGTCCTTACCACCGCCTTGCTGTTGCTGTTCATCGGCCTGCTGGTGCACTGGCAGAGCTGGCCGCTCAAGCGCCTGGCCCGCTCTGCCCGTGAGCTGTCGCTGGGCGCCGATGTGGCGCCGGTGGCCGAGCGTGGCGGCAGTGAGGTGGTCGAGGTGGGGCGGGCGTTCAACAGCATGCGCGAGCGTATCAGCCGCTACCTGACCGAACGCAGCCAGTTGTTCAGTGCTATTTCCCACGACCTGCGCACCCCCATCACGCGTTTGCGCCTGCGCGTGGAACTGCTCGAGGACGAGCGCCTGCAAGCCAAGTTCAGCCAGGACCTGGACGAGCTGGAGTTACTGGTCAAGGGCGCCCTGCAATGCGTGAAGGACACCGACATCCACGAGAACATCGAGCCAATCGACCTCAACCAGGTCCTGCAGATCCTCGCCGAACCCTACCTGGCCGATGGCCGCATCACCGTCGAGGGGCAGGCGCTGGCGCCGTACCCTGGCAAGGCGCTGGCTTTGCGTCGCTGCATCGGCAACCTGATCGACAACGCGATCAAGTATGGCGAGCGTGCGCGCTTGCGCATTCTCGATAGCGCCGAGCGCTTCGTCCTGCAGGTGGACGACCAGGGCCCGGGCGTGCCCGAGCAGCAACAGGAGCAGGTGTTCGAGCCGCATATGCGACTGGCCGGGCAGCAGCAGGGCTATGGTCTCGGCTTGGGCATCGCGCGCAACATTGCCCATAGTCATGGCGGTGAGGTCAGTCTGCTCAACCTGCGTGGGGGTGGGCTGCGGGTCACGTTGTCGCTGCCGCGCGATGTCACCGGCCTGTGACATTCCGGCAGCGCTTTGTGACGTGCTAGCCCCTGGTGCTGGCTAGAATTCGCAAACGACTGGCAAGGACGCGCTGGCCCATGAACGACTCCTGTCACAACTGGCTCGACTCCCCGATACATGCTGCCTGGCGTGTGGCCGAAGGCCAGCGCCTGCTGGCTTTTGCCAAGGCCTCACGGCTGCCCGATGGCTTCGGCGATCTTGACGCCACCGGCCATCTGCCGCCCAGGGCTCGCGCAGGCACCATGAACACCGCGCGCATGACCCACTGCTTCGCCCTTGCGCACATCCAGGGTGTACCCGGTTGCCTGGCCTATGCCGAGCATGGCGTGGCCGCCCTGTGCGGCGCCATGCGCGATGCCCACTACGGTGGGTGGTTCAGTCAGCCCGGTGGCCACCACGACAGTGGAAAGTCGGCCTACCTGCACGCCTTCGTCGCCTTGGCCGCCAGCTCCGCCAAGGTGGCGGGTGCAGCCGCTGCGCAGGGGTTGCTGGAGGACGCG
This sequence comes from Pseudomonas sp. S31, assembly GCF_016648105.1. Classification (GTDB taxonomy): domain Bacteria; phylum Pseudomonadota; class Gammaproteobacteria; order Pseudomonadales; family Pseudomonadaceae; genus Aquipseudomonas. The sequence goes on from NZ_JACVVE010000030.1 coordinate 67,624, forward strand.
GTGCGGATCATCGAGGCGCATTTCTGGAGCGAGGAGGAGGGCGCCCTGCGCGAAACCTTCTCGCGTGCCTGGCAACTGCCCGAGGCCTATCGCGGCGCCAACAGCAACATGCATGCGACCGAGGCCTTTCTCGCCCTGGCCGATGTCACCGGCAACCCGTGCTGGCTGGAGCGCGCCCTGCGAATAGCCGAGCGCCTCATCCACGACATTGCCCAGGCCAATCAGTACAGGGTGGTCGAGCATTTCGACGCGCTTTGGCAGCCCTTGCCCGATTACAACCAGGAGCATCCCGCCGACCATTTCCGGCCTTACGGCACGACGCCAGGCCACGGCCTGGAGTGGGCGCGCCTGTTGCTGCACCTGGAGGCCAGCCTGGCCCAGGCCGGGCGGGATGTGCCGGCCTGGCTGCTGCCGTGCGCCCGAGGCTTGTTCGAGAGTGCCTGCAGCCAGGCCTGGCAGGTCGATGGTGCCGAGGGCTTCGTCTACACCCTCGACTGGGACAACCGCCCAGTGGTACGGGCGCGCCTGCACTGGGTGCACGCCGAGGCTTGCGCCGCGGCTGCGGCGTTGCTCCTGCGCACTGGCGAAATGCATTACCAGCGCTGGTACCAGCGTTTCTGGGGCTTCATCGACAACCACTTCATCGACCTCGCCGGTGGCAGTTGGCACCACGAACTCGATAGCAGCAACCGCCCGGCCGGGACGATCTGGCCGGGCAAACCCGACCTGTACCACGCCTACCAGGCGCTGCTGTTGCCCGGCTTGGCGTTGGCGCCGAGCCTGGCGAGCAACCTGGCGCGCAATGTAACCAAACGATGACATTCGCGCATCGCTTCGTTACCTGGCGAGGCAGACAGGCTGTTTAGACTCCATGCAACGCAAGCGACCGACTTGCACGGCATAACAACAAGAAAGGTACATTCATGAACGCTGCCCTTCGCCTCGCTGGCGCCCTCTCCCTGGTATCACTGTTCCCGCTCAACGCCCTGGCTGCCGACGCCAAAGGCACTGTCGAAGTCGTGCACTGGTGGACCTCCGGTGGCGAAAAGGCCGCCGTGGACGTGCTCAAGGCCCAGGTCGAGAAAGACGGTTTCATCTGGAAGGACGGCGCCGTCGCCGGCGGTGGCGGGGCCACGGCCATGACCGTGCTGAAAAGCCGCGCGGTGGCCGGCAACCCGCCGGGCGTCGCGCAGATCAAGGGGCCGGATATCCAGGACTGGGCCGCCACCGGGCTGCTGGACACTGACGTGCTCAAGGATGTCGCCAAGGAAGAAAAATGGGACAGCCTGCTCGACAAGAAAGTCGCCGACACCATGAAGTATGAAGGTGACTACGTTGCCGTGCCGGTGAACATCCATCGCATCAACTGGCTGTGGATCAACCCTGAAGTGTTCAAGAAGGCCGGCATCGACCAGCCGCCCACCACGCTCGAACAGTTCTATGCCGCTGCCGACAAGCTCAAGGCCGCTGGCTTCATCCCGCTCGCCCACGGCGGCCAGCCTTGGCAGGACAGCACCGTGTTCGAGAGCGTGGTGTTGTCGGTGATGGGCGCCGAAGGCTACAAGAAGGCGCTGGTCGACCTCGACAAGGGCGCACTGACCGGCCCTGAAATGGTCAAGGCGCTGACCGAATTGAAGAAGGTCGCCAGCTACATGGACCCTGACGGCAAGGGCCAGGACTGGAATCTGGAAGCCGCCAAGGTCATCAACGGCAAGGCTGGCATGCAGATCATGGGCGACTGGGCCAAGAGCGAATGGACCCTGGCCAACAAGGTTGCCGGCAAGGATTACCAGTGCGTGCCGTTCCCCGGCACCGCCCAGGGCTTCCTCTACAACATCGACTCGCTGGTGGTCTTCAAGCAGAACGATAAAGGCACCGCGGCCGGCCAGCAGGACATCGCCCGCAAGGTCCTGGGCCAGGACTTCCAGAAGGTGTTCAGCACCAACAAGGGCTCGATCCCGGTGCGCAACGACATGCTCGCCGACATGGGCAAGTACGGCTTCGACGCCTGCGCGCAGACTTCCGCCAAGGACTTCCTGGCCGACGCCAAGACCGGCGGCCTGCAGCCGAGCATGGCGCACAACATGGCCACCACGCTGGCCGTGCAGGGTGCGTTCTTCGACGTGGTGACCAACTACATCAACGACCCCAAGGCCGACCCGGCCGATGCGGCGAAGAAGCTGGCGGCGGCGATCACTGCGGCCAAGTAGGCAGCTCCCACAACTGTGTGTGACAGTGCCTGCGAGGTAACTCATGACAACAGCAACCGCCCAACTGCGGGCCTCTCCCCTGGACGCCCTGCAGCGCTGGCTACCCAAGCTGGTGCTGGCGCCCAGCATGTTCATCGTCCTGGTGGGCTTCTACGGCTACATCCTGTGGACCTTCGTCCTGTCCTTCACCACCTCGACCTTCCTGCCGACCTATAAATGGGCCGGCCTCGCGCAATATGCGCGGCTGTTCGACAACGACCGCTGGTGGGTGGCGAGCAAGAACCTGCTGCTGTTCGGCGGCCTGTTCATCGCCATCAGCCTGGTCATCGGCGTACTGCTGGCGGTATTGCTCGACCAGCGCATCCGCCGCGAAGGTTTCATCCGCACCATCTACCTGTATCCGATGGCGCTGTCGATGATCGTCACCGGTACCGCCTGGAAGTGGCTGCTCAACCCCGGCATGGGCCTCGACAAACTGCTGCGCGACTGGGGCTGGGAGGGCTTTCGCCTGGACTGGCTGATCGACCCCGACCGGGTGGTGTACTGCCTGGTGATCGCGGCCGTGTGGCAGGCCTCGGGGTTCATCATGGCGCTGTTCCTCGCCGGCTTGCGCGGGGTCGACCCGTCGATCATCCGCGCCGCGCAGATCGACGGCGCCAGCCTGCCGCGGATCTACTGGAAGGTGGTGCTGCCCAGCCTGCGCCCCGTGTTCTTCAGCGCGCTGATGATCCTCTCGCACATCGCCATCAAGAGCTTCGACCTGGTGGCGGCGATGACCGCTGGCGGGCCGGGGTATTCCTCCGACCTTCCGGCGATGTTCATGTACGCGTTCACCTTCAGCCGCGGGCAGATGGGCATGGGCTCGGCCAGCGCCATCCTCATGCTCGGGGCGATTCTCGCCATCCTCGTGCCCTACCTGTACTCCGAACTGCGGAGCAAGCGCCATGCATAGCCCAGCCTCCAAACCGGCCCTGAGCCTGAGCCGCGTGGCCATTCATGGTGTACTGCTGCTCGCCGTGCTGTTGTACCTGGTGCCGCTGGTGGTGATGTTGCTGACCAGCTTCAAGACTCCCGAAGACATCGGCAGCGGCAACCTGCTCAGCTGGCCGGCAGCGGTCACCGGCATCGGCTGGGTCAAGGCCTGGAGTACGGTCAGCGGATACTTCTGGAACTCGGTGATGATCACCGTGCCAGCGGTACTGATCTCCACTGCCATCGGTGCATTGAACGGCTACGTGCTGTCGATGTGGCGCTTTCGTGGCTCGCAGCTGTTCTTCGGCCTGCTGCTGTTCGGCTGCTTCCTGCCGTTCCAGACCGTGCTGCTGCCGGCCTCGTTCACCCTCGGCAAGCTCGGCCTGGCCAGCACCACCAGCGGCCTGGTGCTGGTGCATGTGGTGTACGGTCTGGCCTTCACCACGCTGTTCTTCCGCAACTTCTACGTCAGCATCCCCGATGCCCTGATCAAGGCCGCGCGCCTGGACGGTGCCGGTTTCTTCACCATTTTCCGGCGCATCATCCTGCCACTGTCGACGCCGATCATCATGGTCTGCCTGATCTGGCAGTTCACCCAGATCTGGAACGATTTCCTGTTTGGCGTGGTGTTCTCCAGTGGCGATTCGCAACCGATCACCGTGGCCCTGAACAACCTGGTCAACACCAGCACCGGGGCCAAGGAATACAACGTCGACATGGCGGCGGCGATGATCGCTGGCCTGCCAACCCTGCTGGTCTACGTCGTGGCAGGGAAGTATTTCGTGCGCGGCTTGACCGCCGGCGCCGTCAAGGGGTGAACCATGGCAACGCTTGAACTTCGCAATGTCAACAAGACCTACGGCAGCGGGCTGCCGGATACGCTCAAGGACATCCAGCTGTCGATCAAGGATGGCGAGTTCCTCATCCTGGTGGGCCCCTCAGGTTGCGGCAAGTCCACCCTGATGAACTGCATCGCCGGCCTGGAGCAGATTACCGGTGGCGCGATCCTGATCGACGACCAGGACGTCAGCGGCATGAGCCCGAAGGATCGTGACATCGCCATGGTGTTCCAGTCCTACGCGCTGTATCCGACCATGAGCGTGCGCGAGAACATCGAATTCGGCCTGAAGATCCGCAAGTTGCCCCCGGCCGCGATCGACGAGGAGGTGGCCCGGGTGGCCAAGCTGCTGCAGATCGAACACCTGCTGGCGCGCAAACCGGCGCAGCTGTCCGGTGGCCAGCAGCAGCGGGTCGCCATGGGCCGGGCGCTCGCGCGACGGCCCAAGCTCTACCTGTTCGACGAGCCACTGTCGAACCTCGATGCCAAGCTACGGGTCGAGATGCGTACCGAAATGAAACTGATGCACCAGCGCCTGAAGACCACCACGGTGTATGTCACCCACGACCAGATCGAGGCCATGACCCTCGGCGACAAGGTGGCGGTGATGAAGGACGGCATCATCCAGCAGTTCGGCACCCCGCAGCAGATCTACAACGACCCGGCCAACCAGTTCGTCGCCAGTTTCATTGGTTCGCCGCCGATGAATTTCATCCCGGTGCGAGTGGTCAAGCGCGACGGCCAGTTGCTGGCATTGCTCGACAGTGGCTTGGCGCGTTGCGAGTTGGCGCTGGGCATGGTCGGCGATGAACTCGATGGCCGCGAGGTGATCCTCGGCCTGCGTCCTGAGCAGGTGAGCCTGGGCACTGGCCCAGCCGGCATCCGCGCCCAAGTGCAGGTTACCGAACCCACCGGCCCAGACCTGCTGGTGTTCGTCACCCTCAACAACACCAAGGTCTGCTGCCGCCTGGCGCCCGATGTGGCGTGCCGCGTCGGCGACTGCCTCGACCTGCAGCTGGACCCGGCCCGGGTGCTGCTGTTCGACGCCGAAAGCGGCGAGCGTCTTGGCCTGGGCAGGCCGCCCGAGGCCGTGAAGGACAACGTAGCCTTGTTCAAGGGGCGTTGAAATCGTCTACACCACCAATAAGAAAAAAGAGGACGCAACAGGATGAAACAGCGTAATCGCATCAGGACGTTGGGCTCGCTGGCCATGCTGGCGCTCGTCGGCAACAGCGGCGTGCAGGCTGCCGAAGCCTTCTCCAGCGAATCGAAATGGATGACCGGTGACTGGGGCGGTACGCGCACCGAGCTGCTGGAGAAGGGCTACGACTTCACCCTCGACTATGTCGGTGAAGTGGCCGGTAACCTCAATGGCGGCTACAACGACGACAAGACCGCGCGCTACAGCGACCAGTTCGCCCTCGGCGCGCACCTGGACCTGGAGAAGATCCTCGGCTGGCACGATACCGAGTTCAAGCTGGCGATCACCGAGCGCAGCGGCCGCAACCTGTCCAACGACCGCATCAGCGACCCGCGCGCCGGGCAGTTCAGCTCGGTACAGGAGGTGTGGGGGCGTGGCCAGACCTGGCGGCTGACGCAGATGTGGATCAAGCAGAAGTACTTCGATGGCGCCCTGGACGTGAAATTCGGCCGTTTCGGCGAGGGCGAGGATTTCAACAGCTTCCCCTGTGACTTCCAGAACCTGGCGTTCTGTGGCTCGCAGGTGGGCAACTGGGTCGGTGGCATCTGGTACAACTGGCCGGTCAGCCAGTGGGCGCTGCGGGTCAAGTACAACATCACGCCCGAGTTCTTCGTGCAGGTCGGTGCCTTCGAGCAGAATCCTTCCAACCTGGAAACCGGTAACGGCTTCAAGCTCAGCGGCAGTGGCACCCAGGGCGCGATCCTGCCGGTGGAAATGGTCTGGTCACCGCAGGTCAACGGCCTGCCAGGCGAGTACCGGCTGGGCTACTACTACAGCACGGCCAAGGCCGATGACGTGTTCGACGACGTCAATGGCAATGCGCAAGCCGTGACCGGGGAGGCCTTCAAGTCGCATTCGAGCAAGCATGGCTGGTGGGTGGTTGCGCAACAGCAGGTCACTGCCCGGGGCGGTGATGCCAGCCGCGGGCTGAGCCTGTTCGCCAACTTCACCGTGCACGACAAGGCCACCAACGTGGTCGACAACTACCAGCAGCTCGGCCTGGTGTACAAAGGCGCGTTCGACGCCCGGCCCAAGGACGACATCGGCTTCGGCGTGGCGCGGATCCATGTGAACGACGACGTGAAGAAACGCGCCGAGCTGCTCAATGCCCAGAGCGGTATCAGCGATTACGACAACCCGGGGTTCGTGCCGCTGCAGCGTACCGAGTACAACGCCGAGCTCTACTACGGGTTCCACGTCACCAACTGGCTGACCGTGCGGCCCAACCTGCAGTACATCAAGAGCCCCGGAGGTGTCGACGAGGTCGACAACGCGCTGGTCGCGGGTTTGAAGATTCAGTCGTCTTTCTGAGCCGGTTTGTTGTAAATTTACGCCAATCCACCTTCGGTACCTGGCATCCACTGGCTTTGCAGTGGTTTGCCAGGCTAGGCCGAGATAGCGCTATCTCAAACAACAAGAGCCCATGACCATGCCCGAACATCCGCTCCATCGCTTCTTCAGCACGCAACGGCCCAGGCCGACGTTCGAATGGGAGCGTTACCAGCAGCGCGATGTCCTGATCATCGATCACCCGCGCTGCCAGGCGGTATTCAGCCGGCAGGGCGCGCAATTGCTGCATTTCCAGCCGGCCGGCGAGCGCCCCTGGTTGTGGTGCGCCGAGCAATGGCCGCAAGTGGGCGCTATTCGTGGTGGTGTGCCGGTGTGCTGGCCCTGGTATGGCCGGCACCCCAGCGAGGACCTGTGGCCGGCCCATGGCTGGGCGCGGCTGCTTGACTGGAAGCTGCTGGACAGCCGTGAGGACGAGGAGGGCGTGACCCTGAAGTGGCGTCTGGAGCTGTGCGATTGGCAGGTCGACCTGCATGCCCGCCTGGGCAGCCGCATGGAACTGAGCCTGAGCACCGAGCACCAGGACAGCGAGCCGTGCCAGCTGAGCCACGCGCTGCTGGCTTACTGGCGTATCAGCAACGTGTCGGAGGTAGCGCTGTCCGGGCTGGAGGATGTCGAAGGCTACGATCGCCTGAACCGGCAGGCATGCCGCGACGAAGGTGCCCTGAAGGTCAAGGGTGGCTGCCAGCGGGTGTACCCGGGCACGGCGCAGGTGCAGTTGCAGGACCCGGCCTGGCAGCGGGCGTTGTGCATCGACACTGGTGACAGCGACGATACCGTGGTCTGGCACCCCGGCAACCGGCCACTGATGGGCGTGACCGGGCGCGAGTGCCAGGGCTTCGTCTGCGTCGAGGCCGCCAGTGGCAGCGGCGAAGGCCTCAGCCTTGCGCCTGGGCAGCGTGCGCACCTGCGCTTGCAGGCGCACCGCCTCAGTTGAGCTCGTCGTCCTCGATCGGGTAGCGGCTGGCGTTGAGGCTTTCCTTGATCTTGCGCAGGTGCGGCTGGAAGTCGACGCCACGGCGCAGGGTCATGCCGGTAGCCAGCACGTCGAGCACGGTCAGCTGGATGATGCGCGACGTCATCGGCATGTAGATGTCGGTGTCTTCGGGCAATGGGATGTTCAGGCTCAGGCTGCAGGCGTTGGCCAGCGGCGAGCCGGCGGCGGTCAGGCCAAGCACCGAGGCGCCATTTTCGCGGGCCAGGCGCGCGACCTCGACCAGTTCGCGGGTGCGCCCGGTGTAGGAGATGATCACGAACAGGTCACCGGTGTGGGCGACCGAGGCGAGCATGCGCTGCATCAGCACGTCGGCATGCGCCGAAACGGCCAGGTTGAAGCGGAAGAACTTGTGCTGTGCATCCAGTGCCACCGGGGCCGACGCACCGAGGCCGAAGAAGTGGATCTGCCGGGCCTGGATCATCATGTCCACGGCGCGGCTGACCTGCTGCGGGTCGAGCTGCTGGCAGGCGCTGTCGAGCGAGGCGATGGCACTGCCGAAGATCTTCTGGGTGTAAGCTGCCGGATCATCGTCGGCTTCCACCGCGCGGCTCACGTAGGCGGCGCCGCTGGCCAGGCTCTGCGCCAGTTGCAGCTTGAGTTCGGGATAGCCGCTGACGCCGAACGAGCGACAGAAGCGGTTGACCGTGGGTTCGCTGACCTTGGCCGCCTGGGCCAGGGCGGCGATGCTGAAACGGGTGGCTTGCTGCGGGTTGAGCAGGATGACTTCGGCGACTTTGCGTTCGGCCTTGTTCAGCTCGTCGAGGCGTCCCTGGATCTGCTCCAGGAGATTTCGCACGCGGTCCATAGGGTTTCCTTGGGTCGGAAGGCAGGCGGCTGACGAGACAGCAGGCCTTTTACAGAGTTGTCTATCGTACTGTCGGTAAGCTTGGTGCACCACTCGTCTGTATCATGCGACATCAATGTTGTGGTTTTTACTACATCCAACCTTGAAAACTGCCTTTGAAAGCGGTATTTCTAGTCCAACTTTAGGAAAGAACCAACATCATGGCTGCGATCAGTGTAGAACCTTGCACCTTTGCCCTGTTTGGCGCCCTCGGCGACCTGGCATTGCGCAAGCTGTTTCCCGCGCTCTACCAGCTCGACCGCGCCGACCTGCTGCACGCGGACACCCGCCTGCTGGCACTGGCCCGCGAGCCCGGCAGCGCCGAGGAACACCTGGCCACCATCGAAGCCCACCTGCGCCGGCATGTGCCCGCGGCCGACATCGAGCCGGCGGCGCTGGGCCGCTTCCTCGGGCGCCTGGGCTACCAGCATCTGGACTTCCTCCAGCCCGACGGCTACCAGGTCTTGGCCGAGCAGGCCAGGGCCGGCCTGCCGCTGATCGCCTACTTCGCCACGGCGGCGGCGGTCTACGGCGCTATTTGCGAAAACCTCGAGCGCGTCGGCCTGGCCGAACGCACCCGGGTGGTGCTGGAGAAGCCCATCGGCCACGATCTGGAGTCATCGCGCCGGGTCAACGATGCGGTGGCGCGTTTCTTCCCAGAGAGCCGGGTCTATCGCATCGACCACTACCTGGGCAAGGAAACCGTACAGAACCTGATCGCCCTGCGCTTCGCCAACAGCCTGTTCGAAACCCAGTGGAACCAGAACTCCATCTCCCACGTGGAGATCACCGTTGCCGAAAAGGTCGGTATCGAAGGGCGCTGGGGCTACTTCGACAAGGCGGGGCAGTTGCGCGACATGATCCAGAATCACCTGTTGCAGCTGCTGTGCCTGATCGCCATGGACCCACCCAGCGACCTGTCCGCCGACAGCATTCGCGACGAGAAGGTCAAGGTGCTCAAGGCCCTGGCACCGATCACCGGCGAGGCCCTTGGCACCCATGTGGTGCGTGGCCAGTACATTGCCGGCTACAGCGACGGCAAGCCGGTGCCGGGGTATCTGGAAGAGGACAATGCCAACGCCCAGAGCGACACCGAGACCTTCGTCGCCCTGCGCGCCGACATCCGCAACTGGCGCTGGTCAGGCGTACCATTCTACCTGCGCACCGGCAAGCGCATGCCGCAGAAATGGTCGCAGATCGTCATCCACTTCAAGGAAACGCCGCACTACATCTTCGCGCCGGAACAGCGTTTGCAAATCGGTAACAAGCTGATCATTCGCCTGCAACCGGACGAAGGCATTTCTTTGCGAGTGATGACCAAGGAGCAAGGGCTGGACAAGGGCATGCAACTGCGCAGCGGGCCTTTGCAGCTGAATTTTTCCGACACCTGGCGCAGTGCGCGGATTCCGGATGCCTACGAACGCCTGTTGCTCGAGGTGATGCGCGGCAACCAGAACCTGTTCGTGCGCAAGGACGAGATCGAATATGCCTGGAAGTGGTGCGATCAGCTCATCGCCGGCTGGCGCAACAGCGGCGACGCGCCCAAGCCCTACGCGGCCGGATCGTGGGGGCCGATGAGCTCGATCGCATTGATTACACGTGATGGGAGGTCGTGGTATGGCGATATCTGAACTGCAACTGCCGGCAACGGCGCAGGTCCACGACCTGCCCAGTGGCAAGGTCCTGGCCGCGACCCTGGCCCATGATGTGGCCGAGCGCCTGCGCGCGGCGATTGCCAGCAAGGGCCAGGCCTGCGTGGTGCTGTCCGGTGGCCGCAGCCCGGTGCCGTTTCTCGAGAAGCTGGCCGGCGAGGCGCTGGACTGGTCGAAAGTGACCGTGAGCCTGGCCGACGAGCGCTGGGTGCCGGTGGAGCATCCCGACAGCAACGCCGGCCTGCTGGCCCGCCACCTGTTCAAGGGCGAGGCTGGCCGTGCCCGTTTCGTCGGCCTCTACCAGCAGGCGGAAAACCTCGATGCTGCGGCGCTGAAGGCGGACCAGGCGTTGGCCGAGCTGCCGCCGATCGATGTGCTGGTGCTGGGCATGGGCGACGATGGCCACACCGCGTCGCTGTTCCCAGGCAGCCCCAATCTTGCCCAGGGCCTGGACCTTGCCGGCAGCCGCCGGTGCCTGCCGTTGCTGGCGCCGAGCGTGCCGCACCAGCGCCTGTCGATGAGCCGCTCGTTGCTCGCCAGTGCCGCCTTCATCGCCCTGGCCGTGCAAGGCCCGGGCAAACTCGCTACCCTGCGCGCCGCGCTGGCCGGCACTGCCATCGACGAAATGCCGATTCGCGCCTTTCTTCACGATCCCCTGGGCATCTACTGGTGCCCATGAGCCAAGGACACACTGTCATGACCACCCTCGAACGCCCACAGCCTTTGCTCTCGATGGCCGAGAAAGCCGCACGGATCGACGCGATCTGCGACCAGGCGCGCATTCTGCCGGTGATCACCATCGCCCGCGAACAAGACATCCTGCCCCTGGCCGATGCCTTGGCCGCTGGCGGCATCCGCACGCTCGAAGTCACGCTGCGCTCGCAGCATGGCCTGAAGGCCATCGAGGTGCTGCGGGCACAGCGGCCAGAGCTTTGCGTCGGCGCCGGGACGGTGCTCGATCGTGGCATGTTCGATGCGGTCGAAGCCGCTGGCGCGCAGTTCGTGGTGACGCCTGGGGTGACCCAGGACATCCTCGAGGCCGGTGTCGCCAGCGATATCCCGCTGCTGCCGGGCATCAGTACGCCGTCCGAGATCATGATGGGCTATGCCCTGGGCTACCGCCGCTTCAAGCTGTTCCCGGCGGAAATCAGCGGTGGCGTGGCGGCGATCAAGGCCTTCGCCGGCCCGTTCGGCGATATCCGTTTCTGCCCCACCGGCGGGGTCAACCCTGGCAACGTGCGCAACTACATGGCGCTGCCCAACGTGATGTGCGTGGGGGGCACGTGGATGCTCGACAGCGGCTGGATCAAGAACGGCGATTGGGCGCGTATCGAGGCGTGCAGCGCTGAAGCGATGGCGCTGCTGGACGCCAACTGAATTTGTTGTGTGCTTTACGGCTTATGGGGCGCTTGGTTGGCGCCCCTTTTTTTGCCTGGAATTCCTGTGTTGCCTGTTCTGGCCCTTTCGCGGGCAAGCCCGCTCCTACAGGGGTTGCGCAGGCCCTCGGGCAACGGATGACCTGTAGGAGCGGGCTTGCCCGCGAAGAGGCCGGAACAGGCAATAAAAAAAGCCCGCATCACCTGATGCGGGCTTCCATTCACAGCGAAACGCTTAGGCCGCCTTGGCTTCCTGCTGGCTCAGCGAGCGGTTCAGTGCACTGAACAGCGCCTTGAAGCTGGCCGTGGTGATGTTTTCATCGATACCCACGCCATGCACTGGGCGGCCGCCGGCCACGCGCAGTTCGATGTAGGCCGCTGCCTTGGCATTGGTGCCGGCACCGATGGCGTGCTCGTTGTAGTCCATGATTTCCACCGAGACCGGCAGGCCAGCCACCAGGGCTTCCAGGGCACCGTTGCCCTTGCCGCGCCAGTGCAGGGTGGTTTCGCCTTCGCCGGCGACTTCCACTTCCACGGCGCTATGGCCGTTTTCTTCCTGCAGGCGGTGGCTGACCAGCGCATACGGGGCGTTGGCCTGGAGGTATTCCTTGTGCAGCAGGCTGTAGATCTGCTGGGCGGTCATTTCCAGGCCCAGGCGGTCGGTTTCACCCTGCACGACCTGGCTGAACTCGATCTGCATGCGGCGCGGCAGGCTGATGCCGTACTCCTGCTCGAGCAGGTAGGTGATACCGCCTTTGCCGGACTGGCTGTTGACGCGGATCACCGCCTCGTAGCTGCGGCCGATGTCGGCCGGGTCGATCGGCAGATAAGGTACCTCCCACAGCTCGCCTTCCTTCTGCTGGGCGAAGCCTTTGCGGATGGCGTCCTGGTGCGAGCCGGAGAACGCGGTGTGGACCAGGTCGCCGACGTACGGGTGACGTGGGTGGACTGGCAACTGGTTGCACTCTTCGACGACCTTGCGCACGCCGTCGATGTCGGAGAAGTCCAGCTCCGGGTCGACGCCCTGGGTGTACAGGTTCAGCGCCAGGGTCACCAGGTCGACGTTACCGGTGCGTTCGCCGTTGCCGAACAGGCAGCCTTCGGCACGGTCGGCGCCGGCCATCAGGCCCAGCTCGGTAGCGGCGATGCCGGTGCCGCGGTCGTTGTGGCAGTGCAGGCTGATGATCACGCTGTCGCGACGGCTGACGTTGCGGCAGAACCACTCGATCTGGTCGGCGTAGATGTTCGGGGTGGCGACTTCAACCGTGGCTGGCAGGTTGAGGATGATCTTGTGCTCTGGCGTCGGGTTCCACACTTCGATGACCGCGTCGCAGACTTCCTTGGCGAACTCGAGCTCGGTAGCGCTGAAGGTTTCCGGCGAGTACTGGAAGGTCCACTGGGTTTCCGGCTGCTGGGCTGCGTATTTGACGAACAGCTTGGCCGCGTTCACCGCGATGTCCTTCACGCCTTGCTTGTCCTGGTTGAAGACGATGCGGCGGAACGACGGGCTGGTGGCGTTGTACAGGTGAACGATGGCCTTCTTGGCCCCGCGCAGCGACTCGAAGGTACGGGCGATGAGGTCTTCACGGGCCTGGGTGAGCACCTGGATGGTGGTGTCGTCCGGGATGTGACCATCCTGGATCAGGGTACGAACGAAGTCGAAATCGGTTTGCGAGGCGGATGGGAACGAGGCTTCGATCTCCTTCACGCCGACCTGCACCAGGGTCTTCCAGAAACGCAGCTTCTTCTCCGAATCCATCGGCTCGATCAGCGACTGGTTGCCATCACGCAGGTCGGAGCTGCACCAGATCGGTGCCTGGGTGATGGTCTTCGACGGCCAGGTACGGTCGGGCAGGTCGATGGTCGGGAAGGCGCGGTACTTCTTCGAAGGGTCTTTGAGCATGGTCATGGAAGCAATCCTTTTGTGTGCGGCCGAGATCGGGCCTGCCGAGCGATAACGAGATGAGGGGGGCGAGGCGACGCGAATCAGCCTGGTAGTCGGGCGCTGACCAGGCAGAGGCTGCGATGTTGTCGGAGCAGGATGAGGGTGCTGAAGGTTTTCATGCCTTCAACCCTAACCAGTGGGGTGGGGGATGGCAAGTGTCTCAAAAAAATTGAGAGGAATGCTTAAAAAAATAAGATTAGCGAGATTTTATGGCGGTTATGTGATTTTTGGTTTGTAACTATTGCGCTGTAGTTTTCAATGGCGCAAGACAGTCGAAGTCGTGGTGGCCGTGTCGGCCTCTTCGCGGGTAAACCCGCTCCTACAGGGGGCGTGGAGGCCCTGTAGGAGCGGGTTTACCCGCGAAGCAGGCGACGCCGATCTCACCGCTGGAACGCCCCGATGAAGATCGCCGGGTCCACCCGTGCGTCGTTGAGGCTGACGTTCCAGTGCATGTGCGGCCCGGTCGCGCGCCCGGTCGAGCCCACCCGCCCGACCACATCGCCCCGGCGCAGCTGTTGGCCCACCTGCACATCGATTTTGGACATATGGCAAAACATGCTGATGAAGCCCTGGCCGTGGTCGACGAACACCGTGCGCCCGTTGAAGAAGTAATCGCCGACCAGGATCACCTTGCCATTGGCCGGGGTCTTGATCGGCGTGCCGGCCGGTACCGCGAAGTCCAGGCCGGCATGCGGGTTGCGTTCTTCGCCATTGAAGAAGCGGCGCACGCCGAACTTGCTCGACAAGGGCCCGTTGACCGGTTTGTCCAATACCAGATTGCTCGGCAGGTTGGGGCTGAAGCTGCGGTAGGCCTTGACCTGCTCGGCCAGCTCGCGGTCGATGCGCTTGAGGTCGGCGGGGTTAGGGTTGACCTGGCGCTTGTTCTTCAGGGTGATGTGCTGCTCGGGGTACTTCTTGTGCCCAACGGTGAACGGCAGGGTGCGGCCGCCCTGGCTCAGCGAGGTGGTGCCGGGTTTCTGGGTCAGCGGAATGCCGACGATGGCCAGCCAGTTGTCCTGCTCCTTGACCACCAGCACCGGCTTGCCATCGAAGCGGGCGCTCGGTGTTTGCGCCGAGGGGCCGAGGTCGACCACGGCTACGCCACCGGGCACCGGCTTGTTCAGGGTGCGGGTGATGTAGCTGGCCTGGGCGCCGCTGGCCAGCAGCAGGAGGGAAAGGGCGAGCAGGGGGGCGAACAGGCGGGGCATGTGTCAGTCCAGTAGGGAAAGGGTGACCGGGGTCAGGTGGTTGTCCTCGACCCGTACCTGCAACTCGCCTTCATTGAGGCGTGCAGTGAGGCGTTGGCCGTTGCGGGTCTGCTCGGCGCTGCGGATGGCCTGGCCTCGCTCGTCGAGCAGTATGCTGTAGCCGCGGGCCAGGGTAGCCAGGGGGCTGACCACCTGCAGCGTCTGCAACTGGGCCTGGAAGCGCTGGCGACGGTCCTTGAGCACCTCACGCATCGCCCGAGGCAGGCGCTCGGCCAGGCTGTCGAGGCGTTGGCCAAGCAACTTCAGGGCGCGCCCTGGATGTTGCGCAGCCAGGCGGGTGTCGAGGCGGGCCAGGCGCTCGCGGCGCTGGTTGAGGTTGAGCATGAACGCCCGGCGCAGGCGCATGTCCAGGTCGTCCAGGCGCTGGGCCTGCTGGCGCAGGCGCTCGCCAGGGTGGCGCAGACGCCGGGTCAGCGACTCCACGCGCAGGCGGTCGTGGGCCAGGCGGTTCTGCATGCGCAGCAGCAGGCGCCGTTGCAGGCCATCGAGGCGTTGCTGCAGGCCGCTGTTGTCCGGTGCCAGCAGCTCGGCGGCGGCGGACGGCGTGGGCGCGCGGACGTCGGCGACGAAGTCGCTGATCGACACATCGGTCTCATGGCCGACGGCGCTGACGATCGGCGTGACGCAGGCGGCCACGGCGCGGGCCACGGCTTCTTCGTTGAAGCACCAGAGGTCTTCCAGCGAGCCGCCGCCGCGGGCCAGGATCAGCGCGTCGAAGCCACGACCGTCGGCCAGTTGCAGGGCGCGGACGATCTGGTTGATGGCCTCGCGGCCCTGCACGGCGGTGGGGATGAGGTTCAGTTCGACCTGTGGCGCACGGCGCCGGAACACGCTGATGATGTCGCGGATCACTGCGCCGGTGGGCGAGGTGACGATGCCGATGCGCTGCGGATGTGCTGGCAGCGGCTTCTTGCGTTCGGCGCTGAACAGGCCCTCGTTGCCGAGCTTTTCCTTCAAGGCTTCGAAGGCCAGGCGCAGGGCACCGTCGCCGGCCGGTTCGACGGTGTCGAGGATCAACTGATAGTCGCCGCGCCCCTCGAACAACGAGACCTTGCCGCGCACCCGCACTGCCAGGCCATCGCGCAGGGCCTGGCGCACGCGCGTGGCGTTCTGCCGGAACAGCGCGCAGCGCACCTGGGCGCCGCTGTCCTTGAGGGTGAAATACATGTGGCCGGAAGCCGGGCGGGCGAGGTTGGAAATCTCGCCTTCCACC
Organism: Pseudomonas sp. S31; assembly: GCF_016648105.1. Classification (GTDB taxonomy): domain Bacteria; phylum Pseudomonadota; class Gammaproteobacteria; order Pseudomonadales; family Pseudomonadaceae; genus Aquipseudomonas. The sequence continues at coordinate 83,487 of NZ_JACVVE010000030.1, forward strand.
CAGACGCTGCGGAACACGTCTTCCAGCAGCACGCGGGCGCGGCCGTTGAGTTGGCTGACGGTGAGGACCTCGCGGTCCAGGCCGAGTCGTTCGAAGGGGTCTCTGATCATGGGGGCATGATAAGGGGCGGGG
>NZ_JACVVE010000031.1 GCF_016648105.1 Pseudomonas sp. S31
CACTAACCGCCGGGGGGGCGGGGGGATATAGCCGTTTACGGCAAAGTTGTATCCGAAAATGGCGAGGTTTATGGGGGGAGGTGGTGAGGCTGGTGGGGGATCGGCGTGGGATTCTCAGCGGCTTCGAGATCGAGCGCCGCGCGGGCGGCGCTCGCTCTATGCCCCAACGAAAATCCCAAGCGTACGCCTCTCAAACCCCCAAATACCGCTGCGACAATTCCGGCTGCGCCGCCAGCTCCCGGGGCGTCCCCTGCCAGACCTGCCGCCCCTTCTCGATGATGTGATGCCGATCCACCACCCGCGCCATCTCCTTGAGGTTCTTGTCGATCACCAGGATCGTCTCGCCCTCAGCCTTGAGCGTCGCCAGGCACTGCCAGATCTGCTCGCGAATGATGGGCGCCAATCCCTCGGTCGCTTCATCCAGAATCAGCAGGTTGGGGTTGGTCAACAGCGCCCGGCCTACCACCAGCATCTGCTGCTCGCCACCGGACAAGGTGCGCGACAGCTGGTCCTGGCGCTCCTGCAACCGCGGAAACAGCTGATAGACCCGCTGTAGATCCCATTTGCCCTTGCTGGCCGTTGCCTGCAGATTCTCCCGCACGCTCAGGCTACTGAACGCGCGTCGTCCTTCCGGCACCAGGCCCAGGCCGGCCTTGGCAATGCGATAGGGCGCCGCACCGCGCATTTCGGTGCCGTGGATGCGAATGCTGCCGGCACTGGGCTTGATCAGCCCCATGATCGATTTCACCGTGGTGGTCTTGCCCATGCCATTGCGCCCGATCAATGACACCACCTGGCCCTGCTCGATGTTCAGGTGCATGTCGAACAACACCTGGCTCAGCCCGTAGCCGGCAACCAGCCCTTGAACTTCAAGCATGTTCTTCTCCCAGATAGGCGGCCCGCACCTGCGGGTCGTTACGCACCTGCTCGACGCTACCGGTCAGGACTGTCTGGCCGTAGACCAGCACGGTGATGCGGTCGGCCAGGGCAAACACCGCGTCCATGTCGTGCTCGACGAGCAGGATCGAGTAGCGGCCTTTGAGGCTGTGCAGCAGCTCGGTCATGCGCGCTGATTCCTCGGCGCCCATACCGGCCATGGGTTCGTCGAGCAACAGCACCGACGCTTCCTGAGCCAGAGCCAAGGCGATCTCCAGCTGACGCCGCTCGCCATGGGACAGGTCGCTGACGGCGTCATGCGCGCGGTGCTGCAAGCCGACCTGTTGCAGGTAACGCCGCGCCGACTCCAGCAGCCGCTGGTCGCGGGCCAGCGGCTGCCACATACCGAAAGCCTTGCCATCACGAGCGGCAATCGCCAGGCCGACGTTCTCCAGCAAAGTGAACTCGGTGTACAGCTGGCTGACCTGGAACGCCCGCGCCAGGCCCAGGCAGGGTCGCTCCCAGGCCGGCACACGGGTGATGTCGCGGCCTTGCAGGTGGATCTCCCCATGGTCAGGGAAGATCTCCCCGGCAATCTGCGCGATCAAGGTGGATTTGCCCGCGCCATTGGGGCCGATGATCGCGTGCAGCTCGCCACTGGCCAGCTCCAGGCTGGCGTCATTGGTCGCCTTCACGGCGCCGAAGGCCTTGTGCAGCTGGCGTATCGACAGTTGTGCGCTCATGGTTGCGCCTCCACGTTTGGCGCCATCAGTCTCGGAGCCGGTTTGCGCTTGCGCTGCAACAGGCCCAGCAACAGGCCGTACACGCCCTTTTTGCCGAACAGCACTACCAGCAACAGTAATGGGCCGAAGATCAGCATCCAGTGCTCGGTCCACTGGCTGAGCACCTGTTCCAGCCCCAGGTAGGTCGCGGCCCCCAGCAGCGGGCCGAGGAGGGTGCCGACACCGCCGAGGATGACCATGGCCATCAACTCGCCGGATTTCTGCCAGGCGCCCATGTCGGGGCTGACGAACAACGCATAGTTGGCCCAGAGGATGCCCGCCAGACCGCCGCCGGTGCCGGCGATGACGAACGCGGTGAGGCGATAGCGCAAGGGCTTGAGGCCCAGGCTCACGGTACGCCGCTCGCTCTGCTTGAGCCCACGCAGCACGAAGCCGAAGCGCGAGCCCACCAGGCGCCGGCACAGCAGCAGCCAGCCCAGCAGCAACGCGATGCACAGGTAATAAAAGTGTTTGGCGTCGGCAAGGTCCAGGGCGCCGAAGTGGTTGCGCTCGCCAAGCAGGATGCCGTCGTCGCCGCCATACAGCGACAGCGAGCTGAGCACGAAGTACAGCATCTGCCCGAAGGCCAGGGTGATCATGATGAACTGCACGCCTGTGGTGCGCAGCGACAGGTAGCCGACCACCAGCGAGAACAAGGCGCAGACCAGCAAGGCCAGCGGCCACACCAGCAGCGCATCGTTGCTCCCCGCCCAACCCCACAGCGGCATGCCCTGGGACGTATGGAAGGCGACGATGCCGACGATGTAGCCGCCGAGGCCGAAGAACGCGGCGTGGCCGAAACTGACCATCGCACCGTAGCCGATCAACAGGTCGAGGCTGATCGCGGCCATGCCGTAGATCGCCAGGCGGGTGAAGAAACTGACCAGGTACGGCTCGTTCAGCCAGTTGGCCAACAGCGGTACCAGGGCGAACACGGCCAGGCAGGCCAGGTCGATGACAAGACGTGGTGACATCGGGGTTCTCCTCAGGCTCGGGCCGGTAGCAGGCCGCGTGGGCGCAGCAGCAGCACCACGGCCATGACGATGTAGGCACTGGCGGACACCAGGCCGGCGCTCACCGTGCCGGCGCTTTCGCTGGGCAACAGTTGGTCGAGCAACGGCGGTATGTAGGCTCGCCCAAGGCTGTCGACCATGCCGATCAGCAAGGCGCCGACCAGTGCGCCACGCACCGAGCCGACGCCGCCGACCACGATGACCACGAAGGTGGTGATCAGGATCTTCTCGCCCATGCCAATTTCCACCGACAGCAATGGCGCTGCCATGAACCCGGCGAGCCCGCACAGCACGCAACCAAAGACGAACACCAGGGTATACAGGCGGGCGATGTTCACCCCCAGCGCGCCGACCATTTCATGGTCGTCGGCACCGGCGCGTATCAGCATGCCGAGGCGAGTGCGGCTGATCAGCCACCACATGCCGATGGCCACCACGATACCGGCGACGATGAACATCAGGCGGCTGACCGGATACATCAGCCCGGGCAAAACCTGGACGAAGCTCGAATACCACTCCGGGGTCGGCATCGCGGGCGGGCTGCGCCCGAACAGCACGGTCAGCAGCTCGTTGCTGAAAAACACCACCGCCAGGGTCGCCAACACCTGGTCGAGGTGATCTCGCTTGTACAGCCTGCGCATGATCGAGGTCTCGATCAGCGCGCCGTAGCAAGCGGCGCCGATCAGGGCCGCCAGGCCGCCGAGCCAGAAAGAGCCGGTGCTCATCGCGGTATAGGCGGCGCAAAACGCGCCGACCATGTAGAAGGCACCATGGGCCAGGTTGATCACCCCCATGATGCCGAAGATCAGGGTCAGCCCGGAGGCCAGCAGAAACAGCAGGGCGCTGTACTGCAACCCGTTGAGAATCTGTTCGAGCAATAACATAAGCCTTTCCTCATGAGCGCGCCCCGCAGCAGGCTGCGGGGCGTTCGTCAGCAGCGGTTCACAGCTTGCAAAGCGCCGCGTAGCTGTCCACGTGGTGGCTGGCCAGGGTCTTGATCGGCACTTCCTGCAGTTTGCCGTCGGCGCCGGTCTGTACCTGCAGCAGGTACCAATCGATCACCGGATGCTGGTTCTGGGCGAAGCTGAAGTTGCCACGAATCGAGTCGAACTTGACGTTGTGCATGGCCGTGCGAAACGCCGGCGCGTCCTTGAGGTTGCCCTGGGTGGTGTTCAGCGCGGCGCCGATCAGGCGTGCGGTGTCGTAGCTCTGGGCGGCGTATACCGTGGGTTCGCGCTTGTACTTCTCGGTAAAGGCTTTGACGAAGGCCTGGTTGGCCGGGTTGGTGGATTGTGGGTTCCACAGGGTGACGATGTTGGTGCCCTTGGCCACTTCGCCGGTGGCCGCGAGCATGCGCTCGTCCATCGAGAATACCGGAACGACCATCGGGATCTTCGCCGAAAGGCCCGAGCTGCCGTACTGCTTGGCGAAGTTGATGCCGCCACCACCGGGGTGGAACTGGAAGATCGCATCGGGGGCCAGCGAACGGATGCGCGCCAGTTCCACCGAGAAGTCCAGCTGGTTGAGCTTGGTGTAGATCTCGGTCACCTCGCCCTTGTAGGTGCGCTTGAAGCCCGCCAGGGCGTCACGCCCACCCTGGTAGTTGGGGGCGAGGACGACCATCTTCTTGTAGCCCAGTTCGTTGGCGGCGACCCCGGCCATCTCGTGGGGGGTATCGTTCTGGTACGAGCCGACGAAGTAGTTGGCCATGCATTTCTCGCCGGCCAGCGTGGACGGCGCGGTGTTGATGCTGACGTAGAAGCCGTCCTTGGTGGCGGTGTTGATCACCGCCGCCAGCACGTTGGAGAAGATCACCCCGGTATACAGCGAAACGCCGTCCAGACTCATGCGGTCGGCGATCTGCTTGGCCTTGGCCGGTTGCAAGCCATCGTCCTCGACGATCAGTTGCACCGGTACGCCACCCAGCTTGCCGCCTTCCTGGTCGATCGCCAGCTGGAAGCCGTCGCGAGAGTCTTCGCCCAGGTAACCGGCGGGGGTGGAGAGGGTAGTGATGAAACCGATCCGGACAGGCTCCACGGCCTGCACGGCCGCGGCCGCACAGAGGGTAGTTGCCAGACATGCACGCACTATCAGCTTTTTCATGATGCGGCCTTTGCAGGGGGTCGAGGAGGGCAGCGTTTCGTTGTTCGGGCGGGCCGAATAATTGTTGTTATGGGTTCAGCTGTTGCTTTCGGTGAACTTCTCCAGGTAAAGGCGGCTGTGTTCCAGGCCGTGGTCGCTGCGCCAGGTCTTGATCGACTCGACCATCGGCGGCGGGCCGCACAGGTACACATCGAAGGGCTGGTCGCGCAGCGCCGCGACGTCCAGGTGCGCGGCGATATAGCCCGTCTTGCCAGTCCAGTCGGCGTCCGGTTCGCTGACCACCGGGGTGAAGCGAAACCCGGGAATGCGCTCGGCGTAGGCCGCGATGCGTGCCAGTTCGCACAAGTCGGCGGCATCACGCACGCCGTAGTACAGATGCACCGGCTGGCCGCAGCCGCCCTGGACGGCGATCTGGTCGAGCATGCCGAGGAACGCCGACAGCCCGGTGCCACCGGCGACCAGCAGCAGTGGCCGGTCGACATGGCGCAGGTAGAACGCACCCAGCGGCGCTTCCAGCTCGATCACATCGCCCACCTGGCAACGCTCGCGCATGTAGTCGCTCATCACGCCGCTGGGCAGCAGGCGGATGAGGAACTGCAGCTGACTGGCGCCGGGCGCGCTGGCGAACGAATACGAGCGGCGCAGTTCGGTGCCAGGCACCTTCAGGCGTGCGTACTGGCCCGGCAGGTAATCCAGCGCGGCGCCGACCGCGCCGGTCTCGAGGTGGAGGATGGCGGTGGTCGGCGACACCTGCTGCACCCGGCTGACCGTGCCTTGCAGGCTGGCCGGGCCCGCGCTGCCGCACAGGCTGGAGTCGAAGTCGAAGTAGAACGCGGCATCCGACTGTACGCGGGTCTGGCAGGTGAGCACCTTGCGCTCGGCCAGGTCTTGGGCCGACAGTGCTTCGTCGTCCACGTAGTCCTGGGTGTACTGCCCGGACTCGCAACGGCCCTGGCAGGTGGCGCAGACGCCTTCGCGGCAGTCCAGCGGTATCTTGATGCCGCTGCGCAAGGCTGCGTCGAGCAGGATCTCGTTGCCCTGCACCTGGCAGAACAGCGTCTTGCCGTCGGCAAAACTGAAGGCGACTTTGTAAGGCATGGGCAGTTTCCGCAAAAATCAGAGGTGGTAGAAGTCGAGCACGGAGTTGATCTGGTCGTTGAGCAGCACCACGTGCTTGCGGGCGATCTTCCAGCTGTCGCCGTCAGGGCGCAGGCGGTAGGTGGCCAGGCCGTAGAACTGCTCGCTGGTCTGCATGCGGTAGAACAGCGTGTGCCAGTTGACTCGCACCTGCAGCTCGTCGCCCTCCAGCGGGGCGATGCGCACGTTGCTGAGCAGGTGCACGGTGCGCGGCATCGGGATGGTCGAGGCGGCCTTGCCGGTGCGAATGCGGAACACGCGGTCTTCCAGGCCGCCACGGTTGGCGTAGTAGATCAGCGACATGCCTTTTTTCGGGTCGGTGGTGTAGACGTGCTCGGAATCCCACTGCGGCAAGTGGAACTCGCTGTCTTCGCTGAACATCGCCAGGTAGGCATCCCAGTCTTGCTGGTCGCAGCACTCGGCGTTGCGGTAGAGGAATTGCTCGACGCGGTATTGCAGTTGCGCATTCATGGTCACACTTCCTTGAGCTTGAGCGATTGCTGCTCGTTCGCCTTGCGGGCCAGGCCTTCGAGCAGGAAACGCTGCCAGTTGGCGTGCTGGTTGACGTACAGGCCTTCGTGGGTGAACTCGGTGCCGGTCAGCGCCGGGCGGATACCGATGGTTTCACTGTTGGGCGTGGCACCCTCGACCCACTTGCCTTCACCGCGGGAGATATCGCTCCAGCGCTCCAGACGGGCCTGGAAGCCGCGCTGGGCTTCGCGGAACTCCACCAGGTCGTCTGGCGTGCCGAGCCCGGAGACGTTGAAGAAGTCCTCGAACTGGCGAATGCGGTTCTCGCGATCGGCATCCGATTCGCCGACCACGCCCAGGCAGAAACTGTTGATCTCGGTCTTGTTCCAGGCCACCGGGCGGATGATGCGCAGCTGCGAGCTGATCTGGTCGAGGAAGAACATGCTCGGGTAGATGTTCAGGTTGCGCAGGCGGTGCATCATCCATTCGGCCTTGCCCTGGCCGTGTTCATCGACCAGGCGCGGCATGATGCTGGCGTAGCCGGGGCGCACCGCCGGGTTGGGCATGTCGCTGAACAGCACGCTGTGGCCGTTGTGGAAGGCGAACCAGCCGTCATCGGTTTCCTTGTCGCCGGCGCCCAGCTTGCTGTAGTCCAGGGTGTCACTGGCGGTAAGGCCTTTCTCGGCGTTGACCTGCTGGCGATGCTGCACGGTGGCGACGTAGTTGTAGTGCACGGTGCTGACGTGATACCCGTCCAGGCCGTTCTCGTTCTGCAGCTTCCAGTTGCCGTCGTAGGTATAGGCGCTCTTGCCCGGCAGCACTTCGAGCTGGCCGGTGGGCGATTGCGCGACCATCATGTCGAAGAACACCTTGGCATCGCCGAGGAAGTCTTCCAGGGTGTCGGTCCCGGCCACATCGAGGCTGACGAAGACGAAGCCCTTGTAGCTTTCGATGCGAGCCTTCTTCAGGCCCCGGGTGGCCTTGTCGAAGCCTTCCGGGTACTCGCCTGGGGCCTTGACCTTCACCAGGCGGCCGTCGCTCTTGTAGCACCAGGCGTGGAAGGGGCAGGTGAAGGTCGACTGGTTGCCCTTGCCGACCCGGGTCAGGGTGGTGCCACGGTGCTGGCAGGCGTTGATCAGGGCATTGAGCTGGCCTTCGCCGTCACGGGTGATGATCAGCGGCTGGCGCCCGGCGCGCATGGTCATGAAGTCGTGATTGTTGGCGATCTCGCTCTCGTGGCAGGCGTAGATCCAGTTCTTCTCGAAAATCAGTTCCATTTCCAGGTCGAACAGCGCCGGCTCGGTGAACATGTCGCGAGCGATACGGTACACACCGTCCTGCGGGCGAAAGTCCAGGCAACTTTCAACGAATTGTTTCCACTGTTCGACGCTTCTCGTTTGACTCATGGTGCAGTCCTCGGCCATCAGGGCTAGTTCATGCATCCATTAAATGAGTTCATCTCCGGCAGGGTCTATCCGCTTAATAAGTGAATAGCATCCGGAAATTCGGCGACATTTCCGGGCAGCGTCAACGCAGCCGCGAAAACTGGAAAATTCTCGTATTGCGGCGCTGAACAATTGGCTATTTGTCTTCAAGTAACGGGATAGCCGCTGCACGCTGGCTTGCCGCTTAATTCATCCCCAGACACCGACAGAGTGTCGCTCGACCGGTAACAACGACTGCCCTCTGCATAGCGGCCTTGCGGCCGTCCAAATAAAAAATGCCGTGTTGCGTGCGGCCTGGGGAAGAACGACATGTTGCAACGAACTTGGTGGGTGAGGGGTGTACAAACCGTTGGCTTGTGTGCGCCGCTGTTGGCGCAGGCCGATATCGTCGATGACAGCAACCTGGCGCTGGGGCTGCGCAACTTCTACATCGACCGCGACTTCAAGGGCGACAACCCGGCGCGCTCGCGGGTCGGCAGTTGGACTCAGGGCTTCGACCTGCGTTTCGCCTCTGGCTACAGCGATGGGCCGTTGCAGTTCGGCGTGGATGCCAACGTGCAGTACGCGATCCGCCTGGATGGCGGGGGCGGGCGCGGCGACGACAGCATCATCCCCTACAGCGTCAGCCGCCAGGCCCAGCCCGACGATTACGGGCGTGGTGGCTTGACCTTCAAGATGCGCTACTCCAAGACCGAGCTGAAAATCGGCGAACTGCGGCCGATCCTGCCGGTGGTGGTGATCGACGACTCCCGCCAGCTGACCACCACCTACCGTGGCGGCCTGCTGGAATCCAAGGAAATCGACGGCCTGACCTTGCACGCCGGGCGCCTGACCGAGATCGGCGCACGTAACTCGTCCAACTACGAGAAACTCTACCTGCAGACCGGCTCTGGGGTGGTCCGCGGCAGTGACGGCATGAACCTGGCTGGCGCCAGCTATGCCTTCAACAAGTCGTGGACCGGTAGCTATTACTACGCCCAGCTCGAGGACATCTACCAGCAGCACTACCTGGGCGTGACCAACGTCAGCGACCTGGGCGCAGGTTACGGGCTGAAGACCGACCTGCGCTACTTCAACAACAACGAAGACGGCGATGCCCTGTACGGCAAGATCGACAACAGCTCGTACGGCATCATGACCACCCTGCGCAAGGGCGCCCACGCCTTCGGCATCGGCTACCAGCGCCAGCTTGGCGACAGCAACTTCCCGACCCTGGGCGGCTACGTGCCGCAACCCTTCCTGGTGAACTGGTCGCGTGTGGCGTTCATCAAGCCCAACGAGAAATCCTGGCAGGCACGCTACGACTACGACTTCGCCGGCATGGGCATTCCGGGGCTGAAATTCATGACCCGTTACCTCAAGGGCACTTCGATCGATCGCGGTGACAACCTGAGCGAAGCCGCTGAAAGCGAGCGTAACTTTGTGCTGTCCTACGTGGTGCAAAGTGGGCCATTGCAAGGGCTGGGCTTCGAGGCCGGTAATGTGGTAGCCAAGTTCAGCCATGGTAACGACTGGGTCGAGAACCGCCTGATCACCCAGTACACCTGGAAATTCTGGTAACGCTCTGCCCTGAAATCGAACATCACCTGGCGCTGGAATCGACCGGCCCAGGGTCGTTTCAGGGCTTCGCCCAACCCATGGGAGCCTGGATATCCACTTAATCATGTATTACTAGCCAAAAAATCCGGATATGCCCCGGGCCCGGTGTGCGGGGCATGGCCTTTGCTTGGCTAATGAGCAAACGCGCCGAAGAGCGCGCCGATATCCCTAGCCGTGGGTGCACTTTCATGAATCAACCGAGCATTGTTCACTTCAGAGATATTCGAATAGATCGCTACGACCTCGCCGGCGCCCGTGACTGGATGGCCGGTATCTGTGGGCCCCACGAGTTGCAGACGCGCCAGCCGAACCGCATTCACTTCCACCATAGCGCCAACGTCTTCAAGTCCATGTCCACCACCCTGGGGCGCATGGAATACGGCACCGACGTGACCATTGGCGTCGAGGATGCCGAACACCTCAACTGCTACAGCCTCAGCCTGCCACTGCGTGGCGAGCAGGAACTGGTCAAGAACGGCCAGCGCCTGCGTTCCGATTGCGACCAGGGGCTGATCGTCACCCCCTACGAGACCCAGGCCCTGAGCATGACTGGCGACTGCCACAAGGTCTCGGTGGTGATCACCCGCATGGCCATGCGCCAGACCCTGGAGTCGATGTTGCAACGTCCGCTGGACGTGCCGCTGGTGTTCGAGCCGGTCATGGATGCGGTGGAGGGCGCCTCGGCGTCCTGGTGGCGCATGGCGCGCTACTACGTCGAGGAACTGGAGCGCGGCCATGGGCTGTTCGAACACGTGGCCTTCAGCCGTGACGTGGAAACCGCTCTGATCAAAGGGCTGATACTGTCGCAACCCAACAACTACAGCAGCGAACTGCGTGAGCAGACCGACAGCAAGTTGCCTTACTACTTGGTGCGGGCCAAGAACTACATCGAGGCCAATGCCCGCGAGGAAATGCACCTGGAAGACATCGAGCACGCCGCGGGGGTGTCGCGGTTCAAGCTGTTCGAGGGGTTTCGCAAATCGTTCGGGCTATCGCCGATGGCCTACCTGAAGAAATACCGGCTCGGCGCCGTGCGCCAGGAAATCCTCGAGGATGCCTCCCAGCGCAACATTTCGGTGATTGCCATGGGCTGGGGGTTCTCGCACCTGGGGCGCTTCGCCAGCGAATACCGCAAGCTTTTCAACGAGGCGCCCAGCGCCACGTTGCAGCGCAACGAAGCCCGCCGCAACCGGTCGTTGTGAGATGAACGGCTTGCACGGCTGCACCGTCAACCGCCTGGGGCTGGACCTGTCCGCGTTGTTCGACCAACCGGGCTTCTGCAGCAGCTCCGCCCAGGCCGTCCAGCAGCGGCTGGGCGAGGCACTGGTTGACCATGAACTGGACTGGCCCGACGGCCGGGTGGACGTCACCTTGCACCGGGGGCGGGTCGCCAGCTGCGAACTCTATGCCTTGCGTTACGGCGGCCAGGTCGAGATCCGGCCGCAACCTTTCGAAGATTTCGTGCTGGTGCAGATGCCCTTGCAGGGCAGTGCCACCTTGCAGTGCGATGGCGTCAGCCATTGCGTGAGCCCAGGCGACGCCGCCGTGTTGGCGCCGCGCGAAGAGGCGCGGGTGCTGTGGGAGGCCGGCTGCGAGCAGCTGATGCTGAAACTGCCTCGCCCCTTGGTCGAAGCCTCCCAAGCACAGCTGCACCCCAGCGCCGGCCTGCCACCCTTGAGCCGTCTGCAACGCCCGCTGGTAGTGCGTTGGTTACGCCTGGTCAGCGAGCTACTAGAGCATCTGCCCCGCGATCAGCAGGTCACGCCGTTGTCGCCTTGGCTCCAGCACCTGGAGCAGAGTCTGCCGCTGTTCCTGCTCAGCCACTGCTGCGCGGAAATCGCCGACAACGCCGAGCCACGCCAGCCGGCGCGGCACCTCGAACGCATCGAGGCATGCATGCGCGGCTACCTGAACCAGAGCATCAGTCTGCCGCAGCTGGCGAGCGAGGCGGGTATGAGCATCCGCAGCTTGAATACCGTGTGCCAGCGTGAATACGCCCAGAGCCCCATGGAGCGCTTGCGCAGCTTGCGTCTGGACGCGGCGCGTGACCACTTGCTCGGCAACCCTGGCGCCAGTGTCACCGAAGTGGCGCTGGAGTATGGCTTTGCCCATATGGGCCGTTTCTCCGCTTACTATCGGCAGCGTTTTGGCGAATTGCCGCGCCAGACCCGCGGCTAGCTTCAGGGCTGCGCGCAAAACCCGATAAGATGCGGAGTATGAAAACCTCACTGTTCATTGCCCTCGATGGCCCGAAGGGCACCGGTAAAACCACTCTTGCCGAAGCCGTCACCCGGGCGCTCAGGGCGCGCGGTCATACGGTTATCCGCTTGTCGGAGAAGGCCAATGACCCGTACCGGGCCGAAACCATGGTCCTGGTCAATGCGTTGGCCAGAAAGCCGTCCATCGCGCTGGAGCTCGAGATCTGTCAGCGCCTGGCGCTCAGCCGCGCCTGGATTTCCCAGCACGTACTGCCCAAGCAGCCCGCAGGCAGCATCATCCTGATCGACCGTTGGTATCCGTCCGATGCCGCATTTCGCCGGTTGATCCCTTTCGACGAAGCGTTGCGCCTGAACCTGGAGCGCCAGGTACGTGTGCCAGACCTGCACGTCGGGGTGATCACCGACCCTGAGCTCTCATGGGCGAGGGCGGCAGCGCGCACCCGTGGATTGGGCAGCACGGTCATCCAGGCATTTCACGAGCACGCGGCGGCCACCCAGGCATTCGAGCAGGCCTTCGTCGACCACGCGTGGTACTTGTGCCGCAACGACGGCCCGATCGAGGCTGCGACCCTGCAGGTGACGGCGGCGATTGCCGAGGTGATGGCGAAAGTCTAAGGCCAGCGGGCATGGAAACGCCTTACACTTACGCTTTTCGCCAGCCCGAGCCTTGCTGTGAATTTCACCGACCAGACCTTCGACACCATTCTCAACGCCTTGCACGACGGCGTGTACATCACCGATGGCGCCGGGATCACCGTCAAGGTCAACACCGCGTACGAGCGCCTGACCGGGTTGCACAGCGATCAATTGATCGGGCGCAGCATGCATGAGCTGGTCCGCGACGGCGTGGTATCGCAGTCCGCCTCCTTGCGGGTGCTGCAGCAGGGGGCGGCGGTGTCGGTGATGCAGAGCCTGGGCAACGGCAAGAAGCTGCTGGTGAGCGCCACGCCGATTTTCCAGGACCGCCGGGTCAGTTACGTGGTCAGCGCGGTGCGGGACATGACCGAACTGCTGCGCATGAAGCACGAGCGCGACGAACTCGCCGGGCTCAAGAAACTGCGCCAGAGCACCGCGCAGTTGCACGCGGGCAAGTACCAGAAGCTGGCGCAGTCTTCCCAGGTGTTCGACCAGGCCCAGTCAGGGCCGCTGTTCGCCCAGGCCCGGCGGGTGGCCGGCAGTGACGTCAAGGTGCTGCTGCTGGGCGAAACCGGTGTCGGCAAGGGCCTGCTGGCGCAGTACATCCACAATGCCAGTGCTCGGGCCAAGGAGCCTTTCATCCCGCTCAACTGCGGGGCGATGCCGGAAAACCTGATCGAAGCGGAGTTGTTCGGCTACGCGCCGGGGGCCTTCACCGGGGCGGCGGCCAAAGGCAAGCGCGGGCTCCTGGAACTGGCCAACCACGGCACCTTGTTCCTCGACGAGATCGGCGACCTGCCGCTGTCGGTGCAGGTCAAGCTGCTCAAGGTGATCGAGGAGAACCGCTTCATCCCCGTGGGCGGGCTCGAACTGCGCGAAGTGGATGTACGGATCATCAGCGCCACCCACCACGACTTGCGCCAGCGGGTCGAGCAGGGCTTGTTCCGCGCCGACCTGTACTATCGCCTGAACGTGGTGCCCATCCGTATTCCAGCCCTGCGCGAGCGCAGCGGCGAAATCGCCACGCTGCTGGAACACTACCTGCGCCAGTTCTGCGAACGTTATGCCCGCACCATGAGCTGGGGGCTCGAAGCCCTGGACCTGCTGTGCGAGTACGCATGGCCCGGGAACATCCGGGAACTGGTCAACCTGGTCGAGCGCCTGGTGGTCACCTGTGAAGGCGACACCATCGAGGCCCTGGACCTGCCCGAGGAAATCCTCGACCTCTATCCGGATCGCATCAACCCAAACCAGCTGCCGCTGCGCAAGGTCGTGGAGAACGCCGAGCGCGGCGCGATCCTCGCCGCCATGCGCGAGCACAAGACCACCCGCCTGGCCGCCAAGGCGCTGGGTGTGAGCCAGGCGACCATCGTGCAGAAGATGAAGCGTTGGGAGCGGTCTGATTAGGTTTCTGATCAGCAGCTGTAGTTTTGATCCAGATCCTGATCGCCACCCCGAGCTCGAACCTCTTGAAAATCGGCCAAACCCCTCTGGCACGGGTGTTGTATGACTTTGGCACACGTTTTGTTACCACCCAGCTCGACTCAATTAAAACAACGAGGATGAGCCGATGACTGTTGCTGCCTTTCAGATCGCCAACAAACTGCTGACCGGCGCCAGCGCCGTTGAACGACTCGGCGCCGAGTTGACCCGTCTGAACGTCCATAACCCGCTGATCGTGACCGACGCGATCCTGGTGAGGTCGGGCACCGTCGACCTCGCCCTGGCCCAGCTGGGCGGCCGCCGTTATGGGGTGTATGACCAGGTCTTGCCGGAGCCTGAAATCGGCCTGGTCGAAGACTGCACCCGGGTTTACCGCGAAGGCGGCCATGACGGGCTGATCGGCCTGGGCGGCGGTAGCGCGATCGACATCGCCAAGGGCGTCGCGGCGTTCGCCGGCCACGAGGGGGACCTGGCCGAGTTGTTCGGGGTCGACCAGGTGAAGCGCAAGGGGCCGCCGCTGATCGCGATTCCAACCACGGCGGGCACAGGCTCGGAGGTCACCAATGTGGCGATCTTCTCCGACAAGAACGCCCAGTTGAAGAAGGGCATCGTCAGCAACTACCTGTTGCCCGACGTTGCGCTGGTGAGCCCGATCATGACCCGCACCTGCCCACCCAGCGTCACCGCAGCCAGTGGTGTCGATGCGTTGGTGCACGCGATCGAGGCATACCTGTCGTTGAACCGCTCGCCGATTACCGACGCCATCGCGCTCGGCGCCATCAAGATGATCGCCCGCGCCTTGCCCAAGGCCTTCGCCAACCCTGATGACCTCGCCGCCCGCGAGGACATGGCCACGGCGAGCTTGATGGGCGGCATGGCCTTCGGCAACGCCGGGGTTGGCGCCGTGCATGCGTTGGCCTACCCATTGGGCGGGCGTTTCAACATCGCCCATGGTGTCAGTAACGCCTTGCTGCTGCCCTATGTGATGCGCTGGAACAAGCTGGCTTGCGCCGAGCGCCTGCGCGACGTCGCCGAGGCCATGGGCGTGAATGTCGCCGGCTTGAGTGATAACCAGGCGGCGGACGCCGGGGTCGATGCCATGGCCGAACTCTGCGCCGCCGTCGCTATTCCCACCGGCCTGCGCGCCTTCGAGGTGCCTGAGGATGCCTTGCCGGCCATGGCCGAGGAAGCCAGCAAGATCGACCGTTTGATGCGCAACAACCCGCGCAAGCTCAGCGCCACCGATATCGAGGCGATCTACCGAGCTGCTTGGTAACGCCGCTGCAAACCAATCGTGTGATGAACTCGGCACCCTGAACGGGGTGCCAAAGCCTACAAGACCAATAAGACGGTATACCGATGTCCAACACAAACCATGAAACGCCCTACATCCCGTTAGGCCCGTTCAAGATTCGCCTGCCCTTCATTCACTACCGATTCGAGCTGCCCGACTACCTCCAGGGCCTGCTGATGTGCGCCGTGGACCTGGCCGCCATCCCGCTGATGACCGAGCTGCTGGGCATGCCGTTCGAGGTGGCCCTGGCGGTGGTGATGCTCAACGGATTGCTCTACCTCACCCACCATCTGCTCGGCGACCCCACCGTGCCGGGCTGGATCACCCCGGCCGTGCCGTTGTTGATGGCCTACTGCGCCAAGTTTCCGGAGGGGCCGGAACGGGTCCACGCGTTGATTGCCTTCCAGCTGTTGCTAGGGGTGTTCTCGATCGTGCTGGGCGCGACGGGAATGGCCAAGAAGGTGTTCGCCTACGTGCCCTCGGCGATCAAGTCCGGGATCATCGTCGGCGCGGGTTTCAGCGCCGTCATGTCGGTGTTCCAGGTGGGCGGCAAGTTCGATGTGCTGCCGATCACCATCAGCATCACCGTGGGCCTGGCGTTCTACCTGATCTTCTCCCAGCACTTCGCGCAGTTGAAGCTGCGCAATCGCTTCTGGTGGAACTTCGCCAAGCTCGGCATCCTGCCGATCATCCTGCTGGCGGTGGTGATCGCGCCATTGGCCCAGGAAGCCGCCTGGCCGACCATCAAGTGGGGCATCAGCACGCCTGATTTCGCCGGGTTGTGGAACAACTACACGGTATTTGGCCTGGGCATGCCGCCGGTTTCGATGTTCATTTCGGCGATCCCCATGGTGCTGGCGGTGTACATCGTGGTGTTTGGCGATGTGCTCAGCGCCAAGGTGCTGCTCGACGAGGCGGAGCAGGTACGCACCGACCAGAAGGTCGACTACAACCCGGACCGGGCGCATCTGATCTTCGGCGGCCGTAACGCGTTCATGAGCCTATTCGGCCCGGACGTCGCCATGTGCGGCCCCAAGTGGGCGGCGATGCTGGTAGTCATCATCGAGCGCTTCAAGGGCGGCCCCCGCGCCATGCAGTCGATCATCGGCGGGGTAGGGTCGTTCCGCTGGGGCACCAATACCGGCCTGCTGCTGTTGCCGGTGGTCACTTTGGTGCAGCCGATCCTCGGCGTCGCCCTGGCGCTGACGCTGCTGATCCAGGGCTACGTCAGCGTGCGCCTGGGCGTGCTGGAGGCGAAAAGCCAACGTGACCTGGGCATCGCTGGCGTGATTGGCGCGGTGCTGGCGATCAAGGGTGCGAGCTGGGCCTTTGCGGTGGGCGTGGTGCTGTGCCTGCTGATCTACGGCAAGAACTTCTTCAAGGGCGAGAACGACCGGACCTTCAGCAGAGACCTCGAAACGGCCGACGACAACGCTACGGCGCCAGTGGCTGCGGTCAAGAAAGCATCGGTTGCGCAACCGGTGGCGGTGGACTGACAAAGCTTCGCGGGTGAACCCGCTCCTACAGGAACACCGCCGTTCACGAATCCAGCGACGCACCTGTAGGAGCGGGTTCACCCGCGAATGGGCCGCAGCGTCTGCCATTGCTCTACGAGCCTCAGCCAGGAAGGCTGAGCTGCGCCATCCTGCCACCGTCTACGGTCCACACCTGACCCGTCACGAAGCCCGATTCCTGCGACGCCAGCCAGGCAACCAGATTGGCCACTTCCTCCGGCTTGCCGGTGCGGCCAACCGGGTGGATACGGCCAAGGCCTTGGCGGAACGCGACAGGATCGGGCATGTTCTCGATGAAGTCGACGTTCAGATCGGTATCGATCCAACCCGGCGCCACGGCATTGCAGCGGATGCCCTCATGGCTGTGGTCGATGGCGATCGCACGGGTCAGGCCATGCAGACCGGCCTTGGAAGCGCAGTAGGCTGCGTGTTTGGGGTTGGAGCCTAGCCCTTCGGTGGAGCCAATGTTGACGATCCTGCCGGCGGTTTTACGTAGATGGGGCAGGGCGGCCTTGATCAGGGCGAAAGGCGTGGTCAGGTTGACCGTCAGGCTCTTCGTCCACGCTTTCAGCGACATGTCTTCGGCGAGCACTTCCTGCATCATCCCCGCGTTGTTCACCAGTACGTCCAGGCGCCCGGCGATGCTGATGACCTGGTCGATGGCGACAGCAGCCGATTCTGGGTCGGTGAAATCCACCTGAATGGATTCGAACGTGTCGTCACCCGTGCGCTGCGCCGTGATCACCCGTGCACCTTCGGCCTGCAGCCTCAGGGCAATCGCCCGACCGATGCCACTGCGCCCACCCGTTACCAGCGCTACTTTCTGTTCGAAACGCTTCATTACTTCCTCACTATCGCGACTGCCATCCCGCCTTGGCGGGTCTTGCAATCAGCTTCTTCGATCCATCGTCGGGCAACAATAGACACATGGGGAATTCAGAATTTCGCAAATGAACGGGGGAGGGCAGCAGTGTTTCAGGTAACGCCCGGGTGGTTGCGCAGGTGTTCGACCAGCATGTCTACGAACGCCTTCACTTTCGGTGAGCGGTGGTGCCGCTCTCGATGCACGATATGGATAGGCCAGGCGTCTTCCTCATGATCGGACAACACTATCGCCAAGCGGCCGGCGGCGATCTGTTCGATGACTTGATAGAGGTGGAAGCGGGCGATGCCAATGCCCGATTCGGCCGCCGCAGCGGCAACATCGTTGCTGGTGGCGACGAAGCGCGGCTTCAGCCGCACATCCGCCGAGTCGAATCGCCAGTCCACCCGAGGTGCGGCACTACTGGCGGCGATGACTGCGTGCTGCTTGAGCTCGCCGGGGTGTCTGGGTGTGCCGTGCTGCTGCAGATACGCCGGAGACGCGCAGAGTACTTTGCGTACCGATCCGATGCGAATGGCCTTGAGACCTGAATCAGGCAGATGCCCGATGCGCACGGCGACATCGATGCCTTCGTCCATCAAGTTGACCAGACGGTCCTGGAAGAAAGCCGAAACGTCGACCTGCGGGTACTGTTTCATGTAGGCCAGGATGCACGGCAGCACCAGGGCCTTGCCGAACAAGGTTGGCGCGGTGACAGACAGACTGCCCGATGGGCTGGTACCGAGGTTGGCGGCGTCATCGTTCACCTGGCGGACCTGCTCCAGGATCGGACGACAGTTTTCCAGATACTGTTGGCCAGCCTCGGTCAGGCGAATATTGCGCGTGGTGCGCTCGATCAGTTGAACGCCCAGTTGCAACTCGAGCGCGGTGATTGCCCGGGTGACTGCTGCTGGGGAGATATCCAGATGCCGGGCCGCGCCAGCGAAACTACCCTGATCGCCGATAGCCACGAAGACTTGCATCAGGTGGAACTGGTCCATGCGCTGTCCTTGTGTGATGCATTTGCGAACCGATCAATAATGCTCGTCCAGAACGGTTTCGCCGGCATTGTAGATGAAACATTTCAGGCTAGGTGTGTCTTGCTGGATTCGATTTGGTAGCCTCGTTTTCTTTTGGAGACTGCCCATGACCGCTGAAGCCCAGTCGAAACTCACCGCGCGCTACGGCGCGCCAGACGTTTCGCCATTCGATCAATGGAACGCCACCCTCGACCAGTTGCTCGACCATCGCAGCGTGCGAGCCTTCACTGACCAGCCTTTGCCGGAAGGCACGATCGAAACCTTGATCGCAGCCGCACAGTCCGCCTCCACGTCGTCGAACCTGCAGGTGTGGAGCGTGGTCGCGGTTCAGGACAGTGAGCGCAAGAATCGTCTTTCGGCCCTGGCCGGCAACCAGGCCTACATTCGCCAGGCGCCGCTGTTTTTCGTCTGGCTTGCCGACCTGTCGCGGGTAGAGCGAATTGCCGGGCAGCAGGATGTCGAGCTGGAGGCGTTGCCGTACCTGGAAAGCCTGCTGCTGGGTACCATCGATGCGGCCCTGGCTGCGCAGAATGCCGTGGTCGCGTTGGAGTCTCTGGGGCTTGGCAGTGTGTATATCGGCGCTATTCGCAACGATATCGAAGGCGTTGCCCAGGAGCTGCAGTTGCCTGCCCAGGTGTATCCGGTGTTCGGTTTGTGCGTGGGGTACCCATCGGCGGATCGGCCGGCAAAGGTGAAACCGAGGCTGCCGCAGCAGGCGGTGCTGCATCACGAAACCTACTCAGCCAGCGGCGAGCAGGACGTGATAGCGGCGTACGACGAGCGCCTGGGTGCGTTTTATCAGCGCGAAGGGCTCAAAGCCTCTGGGTGGTCTGAACAGGTGATCAACCGGTTGCGCAGCGTTTCGAATTTGCATGGGCGCGAGGCGTTGGTTGAAGAACTGAACCGGATGGGGTTTGGGTTGCGTTGAACGTCGAATCCGTCGAGCGCTGAAACAGCTAGGTTGCCGGCAGGCAGGCAACTTGAGCGGTGCCGGTGAGCCATTCCCACACAATGCGTGCTGCGTCACTCAAAGCAAGATGCTTGGAAGCCACGAGGTAGTAGCCTTTCCCGGTTTTCAAGCATTGTGGAAACGCTTGGATCAAGCGTCCGGCCTGCACATCGTCTTCGACGAGCCAGGGACTTGTCAGTACCAACCCTTGGCCCCGTCGCGCGGCGTCGATAGCAACCTCGGACTGGTCGAAGCGCAAGGGGCGGCTCATGCCGTCAAATGATAATCCCGCAAGGGCAAGCCAGCGTGACCAGTGAGCATGGGATGTGGTGTAGAGCAACGTGGCGCCGATGATGTCCACTGGAGCACGTAAGCCGCACTGCTTTTGGTAACCCGCAGAGCAGTACACCCTCGCTTCATCCTTCAACAGCAAGTGAGAGTGGATGCCCTCATCCTGCCCATCAAAATGCCGTACCCCCATGTCGTACTCCCCACTATCCAGGTCAACCTTCGAGCTAGAGGCGTTGAGATGGATGCTGAGATCGGGGTGTCGGGAGACGAATTCGGGCATGCGTCTCGCAAACCACGAGCTCGCGAGGGCAGGAGGCAGACTGATACGCACCTCCCGTGTCCGCCTTCCCATCACTACTGAGTTGGCTTCTTCGATTTGCTGAAGTGCCGGCTTTACTTGTTCCCAGTAACGGATTGCGTGTTGCGTTGGCTCAAGCTTTCGGATGTGACGGATGAACAACTGCACACCCAGCCAAGCTTCGAGCTTGCGTACCTGCTGGCCCACTGCGCCGGGGGTGACGAATAGCTTTTCTGCAGCCGTGGTCGTGCTACCAGATCTCATTACAGCATCGAAATACGCTATCGCTTTGAGTGGGGTATCAGCTCGCATGGCGCAGTTTTTCTCCTTCATGACGTGAAAACATATGATTTGTAACGCCTGGGCAGGGCCAAGACAATCGAAACATCGGTTCGAGATAAAAACTGCAAGGGAGAAAACTCAATGAACGTCCTGATCGTCCATGCTCACCCCGAGGCCACATCATTCAACGGCGCGCTAACAGCGTTGGCGCTGCGAACATTGCAAGATCGAGGACACCATGTTCAGATCAGCGATCTCTACGCGATGAAGTGGAAAGCAACCCTTGATCCTGATGACTTCGCGCAACGTGCTGATACCTCGCGCTTCGAGCCCTCACAAGAACAAGAGCATGCCCAGTATCACCACTCCGTAAGCCCTGATGTCAGAGCGGAACAGGAAAAGGTCCAATGGGCTGACTTGGTGATCCTTCAGTTCCCTGTATGGTGGTTCTCGATGCCGGCCATTCTCAAAGGCTGGGTAGATCGCGTTCTGAGTCGGGGGTTCGCCTATTCCTCCGGACACAAATACGACACGGGTCACCTCAAGGGGAAACGCGCAATGTTGAGCGTGACCACCGGTACCGCTAGCACTCTGTACGAGCCCAACGGCGTCGACGGCGACCTCCATCACATCCTCTGGCCAATTCACAATGGCACGCTCGCTTATACCGGCTTCACCGTGCTGCCCCCGATTGCTTCGTGGATGCCGGCGCAGGTGGATGAAGCAATGCGAAAGCAATATCTGGCTGATTACGCCGAGCGCCTGGCCCACCTTGAAGAGCTGGAACCATTGTTCTTCCATCCGCGCCAGGACTACGACGATCATCAGCAGCTGAAACCCGGCGTGATCGCTCGCTCTGGCGTGCAATGGAATCCTCGCGCTGGCCAAACCTTCGAACAATCTGCAGCTGCATTCGCCGACAATGACGGCCGCCTCTGAAGCTCCGGTCGATCACCACAAAGGAAAAAATGAATGAAGGGCTATTGGATAATATTCTGCGGCGAAATCACCGACCAAGAAGCACAAGCGGAATACGCACGCCTGTGGGCGCCGATTGGGCAGAAATATGATGCGAAAATCAAGGTGCTGGATAGCGGCGCGATGGTCGAAGCGCTGGACACCAAACGTGTGCTAATCGTCGAATTCGCTAGTTTGGAACAGGCCAGGACCTGTTACAACGATCCCGCATATACCGCAGCCAAGGTATTTGCTACCCAGGCCGCCCGGCGTGAGGTCATTATTATCGAAGGGGATCTTTAGTTCGATCCAGAAGGAGAGCGCCATGCCACTGACTGGTAGCTCACAGAGGGGCTGTCTGCGCCGAAGCCAGGCCTTCCAGAATCATTGCTTGAGTGGTCGCCGAAAGGCCGGGCCAGTACTTGAAGGCAACGAAGTATGCGATTCCACCTATCACATATATTGCAAGCGCACAGGCGGTTACGACATAGCGTCCACTGTAGATGAACCCAGCTGTTTTCTTCAGAATTTCGGTCATGAGGAGGGATGAACTCAGAAAATACGTCCACGAGCCGCTGGCTCGGGAGTCTACGGACGTGGGATTTTATCCACCTACGCAGCAATACCGCCAGAGGCATTCTGTCGCAGGCCAGTCGCTGGCAACGGTGCGCCTGCTTTGTTTCCGAGCAAGCCTGCAGATGATGAGCAGGGTCGGGCAAAAAGAAGTACGGCATGGGCTCCATGTCGAAACCACGCACCCAATACAAGATTTAACATAATATGCATTATGCGCAGATTCGTATTTCCCATACGAGCGACACCCAGGGTACATTTCAATCTTGGAAACCCCCTCATGGACTTTCAGCCTCTAAAGCCGACCCAGGATGCCCCCATCCATGTCTCACCATCCATCCGCAGATCAGATCATCAGCCTCTATGATCGCCACGCCACCACTTGGAGCGATTTGCGCATCAACCATTTCGTCGACCGCAAATGGATCGAGCGCTTCCGTTCGCTGCTACCGCCGTCTGCAATCGTCCTGGATCTCGGCTGCGGTTCTGGCCAACCCGTGGCGCGTTATCTGATCGATGGCGGCGCGTCTGTTGTCGGTGTGGATTCGTCTGCGCAGATGCTCGCACTGTGCAGCATTCAATTTCCAACGCAGGAATGGATTCACGCAGACATGCGCAACCTGGCGCTCGATCGCCAATTCGCGGCCATTTTGGCCTGGAACAGCTTTTTCCATCTCAAGCCCGACGATCAACGCCAGATGTTCCCCATATTCCAGCGCCATGCCGCACCCGGTGCGTTGCTGATGTTCACCAGTGGGCCTTCCCATGGCGAAGCCCTGGGCGTGTTCGAGGGTGAAACGCTGTACCATGCGAGCCTCGATCCGCAGGAGTACACTGCGCAACTGACCGACCACGGCTTCGAGTTGCTGGAGCACATCGTGGAGGATCCGGAATGCGCTGGGCAGACGGTTTGGCTTGGACGCCGCCTACCCTGATTTATATGCGCTTAAATTATAACTACGCTAAATAGTCATTTAGCGTAGTTATAAAAACCAGTCTCAGATTCTCTTAGATCCGCCCTGCCCGCCGATGTGTTGCCCCGTGGGCCGCTGGGCCGCGCTAGCGACCTGCCCCACTTCATACCCGCCATGGATGACTGTCTTTTCACTGCCGGCAGGGCCTGAATTGAATAGCTTGCCTAGAGGGCCTCAGAGCATGTGCCCGGCCCAGATCCCCTTGCCCACCAGCTCTGTCGCGATCTCGATGAACGTCTGGCCCACGTAACGAGTGGCCGGGCTCACATGCCGGTCGGCCGGTGATACCAGCACCAGCTTGCGCATGGGCGTGGGGTCGATCAACGGCGCGGCACACAAGCTGCCGGCTTCCAGCAGTGAGTAGATCGAGGCCAATGGCAGCGCGGTGAAGCCGAATCCGTTGCGCACCAGGTCGATCATCGCGCCGAACGAATCGGCCTCTACGCTGGTGGCGATCTTGAAGCCACGTTCCAGCGCGCACTGGTCCATGATCTTGCGCAGGCCATGGCGCGGGCTCGGCAAGACCATCTGCTCCTGCGCAAGCGCCGCGAACGGCACCGCGGTGTCGCGGCCCAGCCCCGCCTCGGGCGGCCCGACCAGCATCAGGTTTTCCATCATCACCGGCTGGATGCGCAAGGTATGCAGCGGCTGCGGATCGTAGGAAATCGCCAGCTCCAGCTCGCCGCGCTGCAGCCAGTCCAGCAGGTAACCGCTGAACGCCGAGGAAAAACGGATCGACAGGTCGGGATGAGTGTCACGGATGCGCTTGACCAGCGGCACGGTGACGATCTCGGCGATGGTCGGCGTGGTGCCGATCACCACCATGCCGCGAAAGGCGGCGCGGCCACCGGCCACCGAGGTACGGATGGACTCGAGCTCGTCCATGATCCGGGTGGCATGCTCCAGCACCTCCAACCCGGCCTCGGTGATCTCCATGCCGCGCCCGTGCCGTTCGAACAGGTAGACCCCCAGTTCCTTTTCCAGTTGGCGAATCTGCCGGCTCAATGCCGGCTGCGCCACATGCAGGCGGTCGGAGGCCTTGCTCAGGCTGCCGAGCTCGGCCACGTGGATGAGGGTTTTGAGTTGCACTACGTCCATCGATCGACCACTGCACATAACTGTAGAAAGAGCCAGACAGGCCCTTGGGGCAACGCGCAGTCTAAACATTGGCTATCCGGGCGGCTATAGATTTCAGGTATATCAGGTCGCGGTCACTCAAGCGGCTGCAAGGTCTTCAGCGGCGCCGCTCAGCCACGACTGCCAACGAGCTATAGCATTTGGGCATATCTCAAAGAAAAAAAAGGTAGTCGTCGTCGACCTCGACTGGCGCCATGCTGTGGCAAAACAAAAGCAGCACAGGGTGGGGTCGGTAGCCGACCCACGATGACGCTACAGGCCCTGCCCGCCCTGGAGATCGCAGATGACCGAGCACAACCAAGAAGAATTGAGCGCCATCCGTGAAGGCGTGCGCGCCCTATGTGGTGATTTCCCTGCCGAATACTGGCGCAAGATCGACGAAAAAAAAGGCTTCCCGGAAGCCTTCGTCAAGGCCATGACCGACGCCGGCTGGCTCTCGGCGATGATTCCCGAAGAATTCGGTGGCTCCGGCCTGGGCCTGGCCGAAGCCTCGGTGATCCTCGAAGAGGTGAACGCCTGCGGCGGCAACTCCGGCACCATCCACGGCCAGATGTACAACATGTTCACCCTGCTGCGTAACGGCAGCGAAGAACAGAAGCGTTACTACCTGCCCAAGCTCGCCAGCGGCGAGTTGCGCCTGCAGTCGATGGGCGTCACCGAGCCCACCACCGGCACCGACACCACCAAGATCAAGACCACTGCCGTGCGCAAGGGCGACAAGTACGTGATCAACGGCCAGAAGGTGTGGATCTCCCGGGTCCAGCATTCCGACCTGATGATCCTGCTGGCCCGCACCACGCCACTGGCCGAGGTGAAGAAGAAGTCCGAGGGCATGTCGATCTTCCTGGTCGACCTGCACCAGGCCATCGGCAACGGCCTGACCGTGCAGCCGATCGCCAACATGGTCAACCACGAGACCAACGAACTGTTCTTCGACAACCTGGAAATCCCCGCCAGCAGCCTGATCGGCGAAGAAGGCAAAGGCTTCCGCTACATCCTCGACGGCCTCAATGCCGAGCGCACGCTGATCGCCGCCGAGTGCATCGGTGATGGCCGCTGGTTCGTCGAAAAGGCCAGCCAGTATGCCCGCGACCGCGTGGTGTTCGGTCGCCCGATCGGGCAGAACCAAGGCGTGCAATTCCCCATCGCCGAAGCGCACATCGAGATCGAGGCCGCCGACCTGATGCGCTGGCGCGCCTGTGAGGAATACGACAGCGGGCGCAACGCCGGCGCCGCCGCCAACATGGCCAAGTACCTGGCGGCCAAGGCCAGCTGGGAGGCGGCCAACGCCTGCCTGCAGACCCACGGCGGCTTCGGCTTCGCCAATGAATACGACGTCGAGCGCAAGTTCCGCGAAACCCGCCTGTACCAGGTGGCGCCGATCTCCACCAACCTGATTCTCTCCTATGTCGCCGAGCACCTGCTGGAGCTGCCGCGCTCGTTCTGAGCGCGCTCTGAACGGTTGGCGAACACAGCGAATCCATCCTGGCCGACTTGGGCCTGTCCAATGAACGAATCCAGCAACTGCGCACTTCGGGGGTCATATGAAAGTACTGGTCGCGGTCAAACGCGTGGTCGACTACAACGTCAAGGTTCGCGTCAAGGCGGATAACTCCGGCGTCGACCTGGCAAACGTCAAGATGTCCATGAATCCCTTCTGCGAAATCGCCGTGGAAGAAGCCGTTCGCCTCAAGGAGCGAGGCATTGCCAGCGAGGTCGTGGTGGTTTCCGTCGGCCCAGGTGCCGCCCAGGAGCAACTGCGTACCGCCCTGGCCCTGGGTGCCGACCGTGCCATCCTGGTCGAAGCCGCCGACGAGCTGAACTCCCTGGCCGTGGCCAAGGCCCTGAAAGCCGTTGTCGACAAGGAGCAGCCGCAGCTGGTCATCCTCGGCAAGCAGGCCATCGACAGCGACAACAACCAGACTGGCCAGATGCTCGCCGCGCTGACAGGCTTCGCCCAGGGCACCTTCGCCTCCAAGGTGGAAGTCGCTGGCGACAAGCTGAACGTCACCCGTGAAATCGACGGCGGCCTGCAGACCGTTGCGCTGAACTTGCCGGCCATCGTCACCACCGACCTGCGCCTGAACGAGCCACGCTACGCGTCGCTGCCGAACATCATGAAGGCCAAGAAGAAACCACTGGAAACCCTCACGCCAGATGCACTGGGCGTTTCCCTGGCCTCCACCACCAAGACCCTCAAGGTCGAAGCCCCTGCCGCCCGCAGCGCTGGCATCAAGGTCAAGTCGGTGGCCGAACTGGTCGAGAAGCTGAAAAACGAGGCGAAGGTAATCTGATGACTATCCTGGTTTTGGCAGAACACAACAACGATACGCTGGCCGCCACCACCCTCAATACCTTGGCTGCTGCGCAGAAGATCGGTGGCGAAATCGTGGTACTGGTGGCGGGCCAGGGCATCGCGGGTGCCACCCGCGCCGCCGCAGAAGTGCCCGGCGTTGCCAAGGTGCTCGGTGCCGATGATGCCGCCTACGCTCACCAGTTGCCGGAAAACCTCGCGCCGCTGATCGCTAACCTGGGCCGCGACTTCAGCCATGTGCTGGCCCCGGCCACCACCAACGGCAAGAACATCCTGCCACGCGTGGCTGCGCTGCTGGACGTCGACCAGATCTCCGAGATCATCTCGGTCGAGTCTGCCGACACCTTCAAGCGCCCGATCTACGCCGGTAACGCCATCGCCACCGTGCAGTCGAGCGCTGCGGTCAAGGTCATCACCGTGCGTACCACCGGCTTCGACGCCGTGGCCGCCGAAGGTGGCTCGGCTGCCGTCGAAGCTGTCGGCGCTGCGCATGACGCCGGTATCTCGGCCTTCGTCGGCGAAGAACTGGCCAAGTCCGACCGCCCTGAGCTGACCGCAGCCAAGATCGTCGTATCCGGCGGCCGTGGCATGGGCAATGGTGACAACTTCAGCCACCTGTACAGCCTGGCCGACAAGCTCGGCGCCGCCGTCGGTGCCTCGCGCGCCGCGGTCGACGCAGGCTTCGTGCCCAACGACATGCAGGTCGGCCAGACCGGCAAGATCGTCGCCCCGCAGCTGTACATCGCCGTCGGTATCTCCGGCGCCATCCAGCACCTGGCGGGCATGAAGGATTCCAAGGTGATCGTCGCGATCAACAAGGACGAAGAAGCGCCGATCTTCCAAGTGGCCGACTACGGGCTGGTGGCCGACTTGTTCGAAGCCATCCCCGAACTCTCCGCGCAGCTCTGAATCTGCACGCCCGCGCACTGGTGGCACGGAGCGAAGCTGACGCCTGAGCGTTGTCCGCCCCGGTTGCCGGCCCGCCATGTTCTGACGGGCTCGGCAGGCCGGCAACCGGGGCCCCTTTCCCAATTCGCCCTTGTAGGAGCGGGTTTACCCGCGAACACAGGCGAAGCCTGTGCCATCCATCGCGCTGCATTCTTCGCGGGCAAGCCCGCTCCCGTAGATACCCTCAGCTCACCTTGTCCCGCAACGACCGCATGACCAGCCCCACCAGCACGACGTTGAGCAACGCCAGCCCGACCAGGGTCAGCAGCACCCCCATCGCACCAAAGTGCTGGAACAGGTAGCCACCCACCAGCGGCGTCAGAGCTTGTCCGATCAACGAAGGCCGCGACATCTTGCCCATCAGCGCCACGTACTGCTCGGGTGGCATCAACGCCAGGGGCAGCAGCCCGCGCACGATCGCCCGCAGTCCGTTGCCACAGCCGAACAGCAACAGGCCCAGTGCAGTCGCCGCGGGTGCGCTGGTGACCAGCGCCAAGCCCAGCGCCACCAGTACCGAGGATACCAACGCGGTCCAGATCGGATGCCGCTTGCCCGCCAGGATCTGCAGCACCCGCGACGCCACCTGGCTCGGCCCGAGCAAGGCACACAAGCCGATGGCGCTGGCCAACGAGTGCCCCAGCCCCTGCAACACCGCCACCAACTGCACGGAAACGGCGGTCATGATGATCGCGCCCAGGGCGAAGATCCAGATCAGCAACAGATACACACGCCGGTCCACCGTACCGGCATCGGACGCAGTGGCGCGTTGTGCCTTGGCCACTTGCGGCCCCGCCGGGAGCACCCACAGGTACAACGGCGCGACCACCACCATCAGCAGCACGGCATAGGCCGTGCAGGCCGTGCGCCAGCCCAGATGCTCGATGACCAGAGCCACCAGCGGCCAGGTGATGGTAGTGGCGAACCCCGAGATCAGCGTGATGCCGGTGATCGCCCGCCCCGCGCGCTCGCCATACAGCGCCCCGAGCGTCGCGAACAGTGCTTCATAGAGCCCCATCGCCATGCCGGCACCGATGATCACCCAGGCCAGCAGGAACACCTGCAGGCTGTGGCTGTTGGCAACCACCAGCAAGCCGAGGCCAACCACCGCGCCACTGGCAGCCAGTTGCCAACGCCCGCCATGACGGGCGATCAGCCGGCTCGACAGTGGCGCCAGCAGCGCCGACACCATCAGCCCGAGGGACAGCGCGCCGTACACCCAATGGCTGTCCCAACCAGTTTCGCGCATGATTGGCGCCGCCATCACGGCCAGCAGGAAGAAAGAACCACCCCAAACCAGAATCTGCAGCAGGCCAAGCCAGAAAATACCGACAGGCCCAGGAAGACGTACACCAGCGTTCACAAGACAACCCATGCCGACAAAAAAGAGGCACGCCAAGGCTCGGAGAGCTCGGCGTGCAAGTTGCAAGTCTAAAGAGCGCCGCCGCCCGCTGCTATAGAATCCGGGCATTTCAGCTATGTCCAATGGCCAGCGCGGTGCAATGTCGCAGTGCCAACCTCGGTTTCATTGATCCCGGTTAAGTCATCGTTCGGCTATCACGCCCTAAAATGGCGGCTCCGCACCCAGATCACGAGGACATGGCATGACCATCATCGTCACGGGCGCCGCGGGGTTCATTGGTAGCAACCTTGTCCAGGCGCTCAACCAACGCAACGAAACCGACATCGTCGTCGTCGACGACCTGACCGATGGCGACAAGTTTCGCAACCTCGCCGATTGCGAGATCGCCGACTACCTGGACAAGGACGACTTCATCGAACGCTTCGCCAGTGGCCAGTTCGGCAAGGTTCGCGCCGTGCTGCACCAGGGCGCGTGTTCGAGCACCGTCGAAGGCGACGGGCGCTTCATGATGGACAACAACTACCGCTTCAGCCGCGACCTGCTCGAAGCCGCCCAGGCCCAGCAGGTCCCCATGCTGTACGCATCCTCGGCAGCGGTCTATGGCGCGGGCGACGATTTTCGCGAGCGACGCGAGTGCGAACGGCCGCTCAACGTCTACGGCTACTCCAAGTTCCTGTTCGACCAGCATGTGCGTCGCCAGTTGGCAGCGCCGCGCAGCCAGGTGGTCGGGCTGCGCTACTTCAACGTCTACGGCCCCCACGAGCAGCACAAGGGCGCCATGGCCTCGGTAGCCTTGCACTGCTTCAACCAGTACCAGGCCCATGGCAAGGTCAGCCTGTTCGGCCAGTACGGCGATTACCCAAGCGGCGGCCACCTGCGTGATTTCGTGTCGGTGGAGGATGTGGTCAAGGTCAACCTGTTCTTTCTCGACAACCCGCAGATGAGCGGTATCGTCAACGTCGGCAGCGGCCGCGCTCAGGCATTCAACGATGTGGCCCTGGCCGTTATCAACCGGCTGCGCGCGCAGCATGGCCAACCGCCTCTGACGCTGCAGGCGGCCTTGCTCGAGGGCATCCTGGAATACAGCGCGTTTCCCGATCACTTGCGTGGCAAGTACCAGTGCTACACCTGTGCCGACCTGGAGCGCTTGCGCACGGCAGGCTTCAAGGCATCTACATTGACCGTCGAGCAAGGCGTTGCTCGCTACTGCGACTGGTTACAGGGTATCCAGAGCCCGCCACCTGCCCCTTTCAGGCAAGCGGCGGCAGCGTGAGGATCATTGATCATGACGACCGTTGGTCGGTTCTGGGACGAATTGCACTGATCCCACGTCGCCAGGCCGGGCTCTCATACCATGAGGGGTGGTCAAGGGCTTGCCTCTCACTCCTGTCTTGGCCTGCCCTTCGGGTGGGCCTTTTTTTCACTCCAGGCGAGGGCACCAGCATGCACAGGTACCAGATGGGTGGAGGCAATGTACAAGACGACTGGCCAGAGCTCGAGCCCGACCAGCGCAACGATCGCGCCGATGATCCCGATGCCGATCCGAATGTCGCAGATGACGAGCAGAACCGACCGGGCGTTCCGGCCAGCGATCCAGAATCCGGCGCTTGAGCCGTGCAACCTCCGGCAGCCCCGGCCATCGTTGGAATGGCCGGGGCGACAGGTTACAGGGTGGCGGAATCTTTCTCGCCCGTGGATGGGTCCGCGGCTGGCTGCACGGCCTTGTCACCCGACAGTCGCCAGCTTACGGCAGTGATGCCGAAGCGCTCAGCCATGGGGCGGCTGACCTTGCGAATCTTTTCCCGGCCGAACTTGGGAATGATTCCGATACCCGCATCGCAGCTAGCCCAATGCCAAGCTTCGGCATTGTCCATCTTTTCCAGGCGAATGATGAAACTGCGCGGCTTGCCGTGCAGCTGGTAGTCGATGATGTACAGCTGGGGACTAGGCATCCCGGGGCCCTCCTCTTCTCCATGGATGACTTCCTGATGGAGTCCCGCCCACGCCGGAAGATTCAATAAATCGTCGAACAATTCGCGCGAGCGGTGACGCGGGCCCCTTCAAACCCTCAAAGCGGTGCCCCTGGATTGGCGTCCGACGCCGCACCCGGCACCAGGATCACCTTGCGGCAACGGTCCTGGCGCTCATCGAAGATTTCATAGGCTCGGGCTGCATCCTCCAGGGCCATGCGGTGGGTGACGATCGCGTCGGGGTTCAGCCGGCCGGCTTCGATGTGCTCGAGCAGCTCGGGCAGGAAGCGCTGCACGTGGGTCTGCCCCATGCGGAAGGTCAGTCCTTTGTCGAAGGCATCGCCGAACAGGAAGCCATGGACGAAGCCGGCATACACTCCCGGCACGCTGACGACTCCGCCACGCCGCACAGCCGCGATGCTCTGGCGCAGCGCCTTGCCGCTGCTGCCTTCGAGCTTGAGCGCGGTGAGCACGGTTTCGGCGGTGCTGCCCTTGGCTTCGAAGCCCACCGCGTCGATCGCTGCATCCACGCCACGCTTGCCAGCGGTCTGGCGGATGATGCTATAAGCGGGGTCGTCGTTGTGAGCGAAGTTGATCGGAATCACGCCGTAGGCGTCACGTGCATAATCCAGGCGGTAGCCGCATTCATCGACCATGAAGATGAGTTCGGCGCCCAACATTCTAGCGCAGGCGGCCGACAACAGCCCCACCGGGCCGGCGCCATAGATCGCCAGCGACGAACCCGGCTTGATCTCGGCATTGAGCACCGCCTGCCAAGCGGTGGGCAGGATGTCAGAGAGAAACAGCAGTTTGTCGTCGGCCAGTTGCCCAGGCACCTTGAACGGCCCCACATTGCCCTTGGGCACCCGCACGTAGTCCGCCTGGCCACCGGGAATGCCGCCGTACAGGTGGCTATAGCCGAACAGCGCAGCGCCTGGGGCAATGGCCTTCTTGTTGAGGATCGCGCCCCGGCCGGTATTGGTGGTCTCGCAGGCTGCGTAGAGCTCCTGCTGGCAGAAGAAGCAACCGCCGCAGGCGATCACGAACGGGATCACCACCCGGTCACCAGGCTGCACGGCCGTTACCTCGCTGCCGACCTCCTCGACGATGCCCATGAACTCGTGGCCCAGGATGTCGCCGCTTTCGACCATGGGCATCTTGCCGTGGTACAGGTGCAGGTCCGAGCCACAGATGGCAGTGGCGGTCACCCGCAGGATCACATCATCCGGTTCGTGCAGGATCGGGTCAGCAACGGTGTCGACCCGGACATCGCCCGAGCCGTGATAAGTCAATGCGCGCATGTGCAGCCTCCAGAAGGAAGAAGCGCCCGTTTGCGGGACGTCAGCACAATATTAGTCACTCACTCTTGGTACGCCCGCCTCCGTGGCTGTTCTGCCCACCCTTGCGCCCCGCTTCCGAGGCGCGTGCACGATCATTGGCGAAATTTCCGCCCGAGGCCTGGCCGCCCTTGTGGCCCGCGCGGGACGCTCTTTCTCGGTCGTTGGCGAAGTTGCCCGGGTTGGTTTCCTTGGTGCCGCCACGCTGGCTGGTCTGTTCTTGATCACGCGCCATGTCGTATCTCCTTGCGATGGGTTGGGTTGCACGGGCTCCATTGGGTCCCGCCCTACTTCCGAGCCAACCAGGCGCGGGAAAGCTCCCTCCCGTGGAAGCGCCACTGACGAGCGGCGCCAAAGGTTGGCGCGCCGGTCAATGCAGCGCCGCAATCTGCCGCGTACATGGCCAAGGTCGTGGCCTTGAGCGCTCGCCGTGGTGTAACGTGCGGGCCTATAATTCTCGTTCAAGTGGCCCATGTGGCTCACGAGGCCCAACATAGGTCTGCAGAAGGCTAAGCGATGAAGTCGTCCCCCCCGAAATCCGCGTCCGGGCCCGATAACCCTCATCTGGCCACCAGTCACCTGAACTTTCCGGTGGTGGGGATCGGTGCCTCGGCGGGCGGCCTGGAGGCCATCGGCACCTTCTTCCGGCACATGCCCAGCGACTGCGGCATGGCCTTCGTGGTGGTACTGCATCTATCGCCGGACCACCAGAGCGTGGCCGACCGGATCATCCAGGAAGCCACGGCCATGCCGGTCAGGCAGGTCAGCGACCCGGTCCCCATCGAACGCAACCATGTCTACGTCATCTCGCCGGCCAACCGCTTGTCGACCAACGACGGTTACCTGCGGGTCTCCCCTGCGAACCGGCGACGCGGCGATCACGTGGCCATCGACCTGTTCTTCCGCGACCTGGCCGACGTACACAAGAGCCATGCGTTCTGCGTGGTGCTGTCGGGCACCGGCGCCGATGGCGCGGTCGGCCTGTCGCGTATCAAGGAACAAGGCGGCGTGACCCTGGTGCAGAGCCCCGATGACGCCGAGTATGACGGCATGCCGCGGGCTGCCATCGAAACTGGCATGGTCGATATGATTCTGCCAGTAGCGGAAATACCGCAGAAACTGCTCGACCTCTGGCGTACTGCGCGCCAGGTCCGCTTGCCGGAGATCGGCGACGACAACCTGCCGCCGCCCCTGGGCAACCCGACCGAACAGACCCAGGCCGGCGAAACGCTGCTCGAGGACATCCTCCAGCGCCTGCACGGCGATACCGGCCATGACTTCCAGCACTACAAGCGCGCCACGGTGCTGCGGCGCATGGAGCGGCGCCTGCATGTCACTGGCCAGACCGACCTGGGCGCCTATCTGAGTTACCTCGAAAAGCACCCGGAAGAGTCCGCCGCGTTGCTCGCCGACATGCTCATTGGCGTCACCAACTTCTTCCGCGATCGCGAAGCCTTCGAATCGCTGGAGCGCCATGTGCTGCCGCAACTGGTCAGCGAACCCGAGGACGCCGACAACCCCGGCGAGGTGCGCGTCTGGTCGGCCGGCTGCTCCACCGGCGAGGAAGCCTACAGCCTGGCCATGCTGGTGTGTGAGCAACTCGACTTGGACCGGCGCGAGGCCAAGGTCCAGGTGTTCGCCACCGACCTTGACGAGCGCGCCATCGAGGTTGCCCGTTCCGGCACCTATCCCGAAGCCATCGTCACCGACGTGCCGCCGGCGCGCTTGCGACAGTTCTTCGTCAACGAAGACCAGCACTACCGGGTACGCAAGGAAATCCGCGAGAAGGTCCTGTTCGCCCGCCACAACCTGCTGTCCGATCCACCGTTCTCGCAGATCGGTCTGATCGTCTGCCGCAACCTGCTGATCTACCTCGACCGCGAGGTCCAGCGTGACATCCTGCAGATGTTCCACTTCGCTCTGCGTCCGGGTGGTTTCCTGTTCCTGGGTTCGTCCGAGTCGGCCGATGCCGTTGACGAGCTGTTCGTCCCGGTGGACAAGCGCAACCGCATCTACCGCGCCCGCGATGTCCGGCCGATCGCCCGCCGCTCCGGCCGGCATCTGCTCGATACCGAGCCGGCCCCGGCGCCGGTGAGCAAGCGTGCCGTCGCCAAGCAAGGGCGCAAGCATGCCTACGCCGAGATTCACCACCGGGCCTTGGCGCGGCGCACCCCGCCTAGCCTGATCGTCGACCTCGAAGGCAATATCCTGCACATGAGCGAAGGCGTAGGCCGCTTCCTCCAGCTGGCAGGCGGCGAGCCCAGCCGCAACCTGATCAACCTGGTGTTGCCGTCACTGCGCCTGGCCCTGCGCAGCTCCCTGTTCCAGGCCCGCCAGGGCAGCCAGGCGATCACTTCGCGGCCGGTCGAGCTCAGCGATGGGCAACTCAAGCGCCAAGTCGAAATCACCGTACAACCGCACACGGACGAGCCCAGCACAGCCGATTGCCTGCTGGTGGTGTTCGAGGAGCGCCCGGCTGACGCGCCGTTGCCGGCATCTACCGACATCCGCCAGACCGACAGCATGGTCCTGAACAACCTCGAACGGGAGTTGCAGCGCACTCGCCTGCAATTGCAGGAAACCATCGAGCACTCGGAGATCTCCAGCGAGGAACTGACCGCCTCCAACGAGGAAATGCAGGCGATCAACGAGGAGCTGCGCTCGGCCAGCGAAGAGCTGGAAACCAGCAAGGAAGAGCTGCAGTCGATCAACGAAGAACTGCTGACGGTCAACTACGAACTCAAGACCAAGGTGGAGGAAACCGACAAGGTCAACGACTACCTGAGCAACCTGATCGCCTCCACCGACATCGCCACGGTGTTCGTCGACCGCAACCTGCACATCCGCTGGTTCACCCCACGCGCCACCGATCTGTTCAACATGCTGCCGGTGGATACCGGCCGCTCTCTGCTCGACATCACCCATCGCCTGGTATACCCGGAGCTGGCCGAAGACGCCCGCGCCGTTGTCCAGGGCCAGGCCATCGTCGAGCGCGAGGTCAGCACCAGCAGCCAGCGCTGGTACCTGGCGCGCCTGCTGCCCTACCGCTCCAGCGAAAAGCACATCGATGGCACGGTGCTGACCTTCATCGACATCAGCAAGAGTCGGGCTGCCGAAGAGCGCGTACGCCTGGGCGAAGAGCGCATGCGCCTGGTGGCCGAGAGCACCCATGACTTCGCCATCATCCTGCTCGACGAACAGGGCCTGGTGACCGACTGGAACACCGGTGCGACACTGATTTTCGGCTACACCAAGGAAGAAGTGCTGGGCGTCAGCTATGCCTTGATCTTCACCGACGAAGACCGCCACAACGGCGTGCCCGAGCAGGAACTGCGCAGTGCCCGCCTGCATGGCCGCGGCCAGGACGAGCGCTGGCACGTACGCAAGGACGGCAGCCGCTTCTACTGCAGCGGCGAGGTGTCATTGCTCAAGGGCTGCAGCCTGCGTGGCTACGTGAAGATCGCTCGCGACCTGACCGGCCACAAGCGCCTGCACGACGAGCAGAGCAAGCAACTGGCCGAGTCGCAGAGTTCCAGCCACATGAAGGATGAGTTCTTCGCCGTCATGTCACACGAACTCAAGCACCCGCTGAACCTGATCCAGCTCAACGCCGATATCCTCCGTCGCCTGCCATCGGTGAAGACCGTCGGTGCCGCCAGCAAGGCCGTGAGTACCATCTGCGAGGCGGTGTCGAGCCAGGCGCGCATCATCGACGACTTGTTGGACGTGGCGCGCATCCGTACCGGCAAGCTCAAGCTCAAGACCGAGCCCGTGGACCTCACCGAGATCCTGCGCGGCATCCATGGCGTAGTCCTGAGCGAGCAGCACATCTGCCCGGTGCATCTGGACATCGCGACCGATGCCGGCGCGCTGTTGATCGTCGGTGACAGCACCCGACTCGAGCAGATCATCTGGAACCTCTTGAACAATGCCTTGAAGTTCAGCCCCAGCGGCAGCCCCATCAGCCTGCACCTGGCCCGCGACGGCATCGACGCAGTGTTGCGCGTGGTCGACCAGGGCATCGGGCTGGACCACGCCAGCCTCGAACACATCTTCGACCTGTTCAGCCAGGCCGCACCGCACGCCAGCCACAGCCGCGAGGGCCTGGGTATCGGCCTGTCGCTGGTGCGACAGCTGGTCGAGGCCCACGGCGGCACGGTGCTGGCAAGCTCCCCAGGGCTCGGCAAAGGCTGCAGCTTCACGGTGCGCCTGCCATTGTGCGCGCCGGAGCAACAACTGCGCGGCGAGCACATGCAAGCGGAAATCGAAGGGCGCCTGGCGGGTATCCGAGTGCTGCTGGTCGACGACTCGGTGGAGGTGCTGGAGGTCATGCAGCAATTGCTGGAGATGGAAAGCGCCGAGGTCGCGGCGTTCAACGACCCGCGCAAGGCCCTCGAAGCCGCGGCCCAAGGCGAGTACGACGTGATTCTTTCCGATATCGGCATGCCGGTGATGGATGGCCATGCCCTGATCAAGGCCCTGCGCGCGCACCATCACCTGCGCCACACCCCGGCCATCGCCCTGACCGGCTACGGCGCCAGCGCCGACCAGCATCGTTCGCGGGAGTCCGGGTTCGATCGGCACTTGAACAAGCCCGTGGGCTACGACGATCTGGTCGAGACGATCGAATCGCTGAGCGGCTCGGTGCCGTACTGACCGCACGGCCGGTGACCTCGATCGGGCGCTACCGGCCATCGCAGCGTCGCCGCGCCTTCAGGCGTGCACGCTCCACTGGCAGTTGTCGGCGGCGATGGGCTGGTCCTCGATGGCATGGATCATCCCGCATTCCAGCGCCTCGCGCGGGCCAAGGATGCGCGGATAGGCCATCAGGTAACGCGGCACGTCCAACACTTCGGCGCTGCCTTCGGTGCGCTCGGCAACGATCTGTGCATACAGGCGCAGGTCGTAATCCAGGCTCATGGCGTACTCGGCCATCCGCGAATGGTCCACCGAACCGTGCAGGGTCCAGTGGAAGGGATGGAACAGGAACTTGCTGTACGCGCACGCCGTACGCCGCTCGCCGGCCAGGAACAGGATATTGCCCATGGACTCGACCGTGCCCAGGTTGTGGGTGTGCACCGGCACTGGCAGGGTGCGCAGGAAGTTGTACAGGGTGAACCCGTAGCTGCACTCGCCGCCCATGGTGGCGATGTCCAGTTGCAGCACCTCGGCGCCCTGACGCAGGGCCTTGCCGCAGGTGCTGATCAGGTTGCCGCAGGTCGATGAGTTGATCGGCCCGGTGAAATGGATGATATGTCTGGCCATGCTACCTCCGGGGTTGGCAGTTCGTTGCAGGGACGGCGCAGGCGCTCAGTCGTCGTCCTTTGCCTGCTGCTTGGCGTCCTGGCGAGGCTGCTCGTCGTCCTCGCCCATGCGCTGGTACTGTTTGCGCAGCGCATGCAACTGCGCCGGATCCATGTCTTCCAGGTCCAGCAGCGCCTTGTGCGCGCGCTTGGTGGTACGCAGCAGCTCGTCGATCTTGATGTGCAATACATCGTTATCGCGGTTCTGGGTGTTCTGGATGAGGAAGACCATAAGGAAGGTAATGATGGTGGTCGAGGTATTGATCACCAGCTGCCAGGTGTCGTTGTAGTCGAACAGCACCCCGCTGAGTGCCCAGGCCACGATGAGCGCCAGGGCAACCCCGAAGGTCAGCGGGCGGCCAGCCCAGTTGGCCAGCCATTGGGCGAAACGCTCGAATTTCATGCTGTCGGTCCTCCGTCGCGTAGTCCGCTATTGGGTGGAATCGCTGACGCCGGCAAAGTTCAACTTCTGCCGCTCGCACAAGCCATCCATCAATCGTCCTGAACCCTTGCCAGGCAGGGTCTGTCGCAACTCAAGGCACGCCAGCAAAGGCTGCCCGTCGGATGTTTTACCAGCAGGCCGCGCAAAGCCTTGAGGAGGACGGTAGTGAGCGATATCCGCATCGGCATTTCAGGATGGCGTTATGGCCCGTGGCGCAAGGATTTCTACCCGCAGGGTTTGCGCCAGGCCGATGAACTGGCATTTGCCTCGCGGGCGGTCAACAGCATCGAGATCAATGGCTCGTTCTATGCGCTGCAGATGCCCGAGCGCTATGCCGAGTGGCGCGAGCAGACCCCGGAAGGCTTCGTGTTCTCGGTCAAGGCGCCGCGCTACATCACCCACGTGCGGCGGCTCAAGGACATCGAGGAGCCGCTGGCCAACTTTTTCGCCTCCGGGCCGCTGTTGCTCGGCGACAAGCTTGGCCCGATGCTCTGGCAGTTTCCGCCCAACTTGCGCTACGACGAGGAGCGTTTCGCGCAATTCCTGCAATTACTGCCAGTCGACCGCAAGGCTGCACGCGCCTGTGCCGAGGGATGTGCCGAGCGCCTGCGGGGTAACGGCGGGACGGGCATCAAGGGAAACGCCCGGCTGCGCCACGCCGTGGAAATCCGCCATGAGAGCTTTCTGTGCGCAGGGTTCATCAAGCTGCTGCGCAAGCACAAGGTGGCCTTGGTGGTAGCCGACAGTGCCGGCAAGTGGCCCTACGTGGAGGATGTGACCGCAGATTTCGTCTACATGCGCCTGCATGGCGATGTCGAACTGTACAGCAGTGGCTACACCGCGCGCGCCCTGCGCCGCTGGAAACAGCGCATCCAGCGTTGGAGCGCGGGCAGCCAGGCCGAGGACGCGCAACTGGTCGTTCCGGGGCCTGCCCCAAAACGTGCTTCCCGAGATGTGTATTGCTACTTCGACAACGACCAGAAAGTCCACGCGCCTTACGATGCCCGCCGCTTGCTGGAAAAACTCGACCTCGACCACGACCTGCTCACCGAGCCAGGCGCCCTGCCGGAGGTTGCCCTGTGAATCCGACCTTGCCTGCCCCGCGCAGCCTCATTGACCAGGTGACCACGGTGCACCGCCTGACCGTCCTGACGATCAACGTGCACAAGGGGTTCACCTTCTTCAACCGCCGCTTCATCCTCCCTGAATTGCGCGAAGCGGTTCGGACCACGGGTGCCGACCTGGTGTTCCTGCAAGAGGTGCACGGTAGCCACCAGCAGCACGCCGCGCGTCATCCAGCCTGGCCACAGACGCCGCAGTACGAATTTCTCGCCGACAGCATGTGGCCGCAGTTCGCCTACGGGCGCAACGCGGTCTACCCCCATGGCGACCACGGTAACGCCTTGCTGTCGAAGTTTCCCATCACCGAGCACCACAACCTCGATGTCTCGGTGGCTGGCAACGAACAGCGCGGCCTGCTGCACTGCCGCCTGGAGGTGCCCGGGCACGAACAGGTGCATGCCATCTGCGTGCACCTGGGCCTGCGCGAAGCCCATCGGCAAAGCCAGGTGCGGCTGCTGCTCGACCTGCTCGACAAGCTGCCGGCCAAGGCCCCGGTGATCATTGCCGGAGATTTCAACGATTGGCGCCTGAAAGCTGATGCGGTGCTGTCGCAGCGGCTGGTGGAAGCCTTCGGCGACCGCCTCGGTACCCCGGCGCGCAGTTTCCCGGCCCGCCTGCCGCTGCTGCGGCTGGACCGCATCTACTTGCGCAACGCGCTGCCCTGCAAGGCGCAGGTACTGTCGAAATACCCGTGGTCGCACCTATCCGACCATGCCCCCTTGGCCGCGGAGATCAGCCTATGAACAGGCCATGGGTAGACGGCAACAGCGTCGAGCTGTTGATCAATGGCGAGGCTTATTACCCGAGGGTATTCGAGGCCATGGCCCAGGCCCGGGACGAGATCCTCCTGGAAACCTTCATCATCTTCGACGACAAGGTCGGCCAGCAGCTGCAACGGGCGCTGATCGACGCCGCGCGCCGAGGCGTGCGGGTGGAAGTGGTGGTGGACGGCTACGGCACGGCAGACCTGCCCGAAGCGTTCATCTCGGCCATGACCGAGGCGGGTGTCAGTTTTCATGCCTTCGACCCGCAACCGCGGTTGGCCGGCATGCGTACCAACCTGTTCCGCAGGTTGCACCGCAAGATCGTGGTGATCGATGGCACTCGGGCGTTCATCGGGGGCATCAACTACAGCGCCGACCACCTGGGAGACTATGGGCCGATGGCCAAGCAGGACTATGCCGTCGAGGTGACCGGCCCGGTGGTGGCGCAGATCCACGCCTCCAGCCGGCGCCTGATGTCACCCGTCCTGCAACCGCCCAGCGAGGTGCGTCCGGTCACCGATCCGACCGGCCCTATCAGCGCGGTGATGGTCGAGCGTGACAACGGCCAGCGCAGCACCGCCATCGAGGCGCGTTACCTGGAGGCGTTGCGCGCGGCACGCCAGCGCATCGTGGTGGCCAACGCCTACTTCTTCCCCGGCTACCGCTTGCTGCGCGAGCTGCGCAACGCCGCGCGCCGTGGTGTCGAGGTGACCCTGATCCTGCAGGGCCAGCCGGACATGCGCTGGGTCCGGGCATTGTCACGGCTGCTGTACAACTACCTGCTGCGCGACGGCGTGCACATCCACGAATACTGCAGGCGCCCGCTGCATGGCAAGGTGGCGCTGGTCGATGACGACTGGTCCACGGTGGGTTCCAGCAACCTCGATCCGCTGAGCCTGTCGTTCAACCTGGAAGCCAACCTGTTCATTCGCGACCGGGCGTTCAACCAGGCGCTGTACCAGCATCTGCAGAGCCTCGCCAATCAACAGTGCAAGCCGGTGACCCTGGAGCGGATGATCCGCGGCTACTGGTGGCGCGCTCCGCTGATCTTCGCGTGTTTCCACGTGATCCGGCATTTCCCGCGGATTGCCGGTTGGTTTCCCGCCCATCGCCAGCGCCTGCGCTCGGTGCAGCCGGAAGCCGACGCCCAAGGCGACCTGCATGAGAGGAACACCTGATGGCGCATAAGCAGTGGCATACCTGGGGCAAGCGGCTGTTCTCGCTGCTGTTCCTGATCCTGATCCCGGCGTTGCTGTACATGCTCGCGCGCAATCTTGACTGGAACGAAGTGCGCCAGTCGTTGCTGGCCTACGCGCCCAGTACCCTGGTCGTGGGATTGCTTCTGGCACTGTGCAGCTTCGCCACCTTCGCCAGCTACGATCTGTTGGCGCGGGCCTATACCGGCCACAACCTGCCTGCCCGGCAGGTGCTGCCGGTGGCGTTCGTCTGCTACGCATTCAACCTCAACTTCACCACCTGGGTCGGTGGCGTGGCGCTGCGCTACCGCTTGTATGGGCGCCTTGGGCTCGATACGCCGACCATCACGCGCATCCTCACCCTCGGCCTGCTGACCAACTGGATGGGCTACATGCTGCTGGCCGGTACGGTGTTCGCCCTGCGCCTGGTGGAGCTTCCGCAGAACTGGGCAGTGGGCGCCACCGGCTTGCAACTGATCGGCATACTGCTGATCGCCATCTCGATGGGTTACCTGCTCGCCTGCGGCTTCGCCAAGCGGCGCACCTGGCGCTGGCGCGATCATGAAGTGACCTTGCCAACCCTGCGCCTTGCGCTGTGCCAGGTGGCACTGGGGGCCAGCAATTGGGCGCTGATGGCCTTGCTGATCTGGTGGCTGCTGCCAGACCGGGCGTTCTACCCTTCGATCCTCGGCATCTTGCTGATCAGTTGCGTGGCCGGGGTGGTGGCGCACATCCCGGCAGGCTTGGGCGTGCTGGAAACCGTGTTTCTCGCCCTGCTGCACGGGCAGATGAACCAGAGCACGCTGGTGGCGGCACTGCTGGGCTATCGCACCCTTTACTACCTGATTCCGCTGGTGCTGGCCGTCATCACCTACCTGGTGCTGGAAAAGCGTGCCAAAGCCATGCGCCAGCAGGGCAAGGCCGCGCCCGGTAAACCCTGACGAGGGCGATACGCCCAAAGGAGAGCGAAGATGGCACGTGGAGACAAAGACAAGTACACCGACAAGCAGAAACGCAAGGCCGAGCACATCGAGGAAGGCTACGAGGCCAAGGGCGTTTCCAAGGGTGAGGCTGAAGCGCGGGCCTGGGCCACAGTCAACAAGCAGTCAGGCGGCGGCGAGCGCAAGGGAGGATCAGGGCAGAAGAAAAGCGAACCTGCCAAGGCCAGGTCACGGCAGTCCTCGGCCAAGCGAGCCGTGGCGACCAAGCACGGAAAGCCGCGGGCTGGCGAGCAGTTGGCGGAGATGACAAAGGCAGAGTTGCTGGAGCGGGCGCGTAAGCAGAACATCGCTGGGCGGTCGACGATGAACAAGGCAAAGTTGCTGGAGGTGTTGCGTAGGGCTGACTAGAACCCGCGCCGCCTGCCTTCGCGGGTAAACCCGCTCCTACAGGGGCATCAATGCCGTTATGATCGGCGCAATACCTGTAGTAGCGGATTTACTCGCGGCCCTGGAAATGTTCAAGGCGATATCGGATCACTGGCCGGGAAGGTCTCATCCAGTGCATTGTCCACGCTGGTCTCCTTGGGCTGCGCCGCTTCACCACAATGGCAGTCCGGCATGCGGCACGGCTCGCCATCGCGGTGGCCGCTGGCACAGGCCTCGCAGCAGTAGGCCTTGTCCCCCTGGGTCACGCTGTTGGCGTCGACCGTACAGTTGCAGTGGCTACAGGCACAACGTACTTCGCTCATCGGTCCGTCCTCTCGTCGTCGTCAATCACGTCATCGGTCCAAGGCTCGCCATCGAGCGGGGCTGAGCGCGCCAGCTCTGCTTCGTCGAGGCCTATGCCGCCGCCGATCTCCTGCGCATCGACCCGGCGCAGGCGCTTGTCCGCCGGGCCTCCGGCATCGCCTGGCTCGTGGGGATCGCGGGCGCCGGTTTCGTCGAGCAAGGTGTCAGGGCTCAGATCGTCATAGGTCACCCCGTCTTCGTGCAGGCTGTCGCTCAACGCCTCACCGCCGGTCATGCCGCTTTCAGCAACGCGCCGGGCAGGAAACTCCTGGGCCAGCTCCCGGGCTGGGCGTTCATCCCCTACCCGGCCCTGGCGCTCATCGTTGCGTTCATCGAAATCCAGCTCGTGCACGCTGCCCATACGGTCCTCGGTGTCGTCGATTTCGGCTGGCACGCGGGGTTCGGTATCGTCTGGTCGAGGCATCTCGTTTCTCCATCGGGTGGCTATAACCGGTCGACCTCCCTGCCCCGGCAATGATTCAGAGTTTCTTCAGGCTCCAGCCACCTGCCAGCCACCTGGTGGAAAGATTGAACTCCGTTACACGCGTTCGCCTCCCAACTGGAGACACTACGAACCGCTCGGAGCCGCCATGGCCAAGCCCCTGCAGGACTACAAGCGCAAACGCGATTTCAACGCCACGCCCGAGCCCAGCGGCAGCCGCGCCCGGGGCAAGCAGGCGCACGCCTTGCAGTACTGCATCCAGAAGCACGATGCCAGCCACCTGCACTACGATTTTCGCCTGGAGCTCGATGGCACCCTCAAGAGCTGGGCGATACCCAAGGGCCCGTCGCTCGACCCCAAGGTGCGGCGCCTGGCCGTGCACGTCGAGGACCACCCGCTCGACTATGCCGAGTTCGAAGGCGTTATCCCCGAAGGCCACTATGGCGCGGGCGACGTCATCGTCTGGGACCGCGGCGTCTGGGAGCCCGAGGGCGACCCACACGCCGCCTATGCCAAGGGTAAGCTGCGCTTTCGCCTGCAGGGCGAGAAACTCAGCGGCATCTGGAACCTGTTTCGCACCCACCTGGCCGGCAAGAAGGAACAGTGGATGCTGGTCAAGTCGCACGACGGCGAAGCCCGTAGCGAAGCCGACTACAGCATCGTCGAGGCGCAACCCGACAGCGTGCTCAGCGACCGCACCCTGATCCCTCGCAAAGCCAAGGCGGCCCCCGCCAGTCGCAAGGCCAAGACCACCGCGCGCACGGCCGCCCTGCCCGATCAGCTGCAACCGCAGCTGGCCACCCTGGTCGATTCACCACCCAGCGGCGACTGGCGCTACGAAGTCAAGTTCGACGGCTATCGCATCCTCGCCCGTATCGACGGCGACGAGGTGCGCCTGTTCACCCGCAACGGTCACGACTGGAGCCGCAAGATGCCGCACCAGGTCGAGGCGCTGCGCGCCCTGGGCCTCGAGTCGGCGTGGCTCGACGGTGAGATGGTGGTCGTCGACGACAACGGCGTCGCCGATTTCCAGGCTCTGCAGAACGCCTTCGACACCGAGCAGGACGGAGGTATCACCTATTACCTGTTCGACCTACCTTACCTCGCAGGCCAGGACCTGCGCCCGATGCCGCTGCAAGACCGTCGCCAAGCCCTGGAGCAGTTGCTGCGAAAAAACGCCTCTGAGCGGCTCAAATACTCCGAAAGCTTCGACCAGCCAGTGGACTCGCTCCTGGCGAGCGCCTGCCAGCTCGAGCTGGAGGGCCTGATCGGCAAGCGCGCCGACAGCCCCTATACCGGCAAGCGCAGCGCCGACTGGATCAAGCTCAAGTGCAAGCAGCGCCAAGAGTTCGTCATCGTCGGTTTCACCGACCCCAAGGGCAGCCGCAGCGGCTTCGGCGCCCTGTTGCTGGCCCTGCACGACGACGTCACGGGGGAGCTGCGTTACGCCGGCAAGGTGGGCACGGGATTCAACGCGACCACCCTGGCCAGTCTCCACGGCCGTCTCAAACCGCTGGAAATCTCCCGCCCGGCGCTGCCCACCCCCCCCACCGGCGCCGAGGCGCGTGGCGTGCATTGGCTCAAGCCACAGCTGCTGGCCGAGGTCGCCTATGCCCAGATGACCCGCGACGGCGTGGTGCGCCACTCGGTGTTCCACGGCCTGCGCGACGACAAACCCGCCACCGACATCGACCTGGAGCGCGCCATGCCTGGCAAGACCGCATCCAAGCCGCCCGAGGACGACCTCGGCGAGCTGCGCCTGACCCACCCCGATCGGGTGATCGACGCCAGCAGTGGCGCAACCAAGCGCGACATCGCCGAATACTACGCCCAGGTCAGCCCCTGGATCCTGCCCCAGTTGAAGCACCGCCCGGTCGCCTTGGTGCGCGCGCCGGATGGCCTGGGCGGCGAGCTGTTCTTCCAGAAGAACGCCGGCCAGCTGCATATCCCCAATGTCCTGACCTACGACAAGGCCGAGGCTGGCCAGGCAGCCATGGTCATCAACCGGCCC
Source organism: Pseudomonas sp. S31 (assembly GCF_016648105.1). Taxonomy (GTDB): domain Bacteria; phylum Pseudomonadota; class Gammaproteobacteria; order Pseudomonadales; family Pseudomonadaceae; genus Aquipseudomonas. Next base: position 44,835 of record NZ_JACVVE010000031.1, read on the forward strand.
GACACCCTGCTCGGCGCCGTGCAGATGAACATGCTCGAGTTGCACACCTGGAACGCCACCGACAAGGACTTCGACAAGCCCGACCGCTTCGTCCTCGACCTCGACCCCGACCCTGCGCTGCCCTGGAAGGCCATGCTCGAGGCCACCCAACTGACCTTGACCCTGCTCGACGAACTCGGCCTCGAGGTCTTCATCAAGACCAGCGGCGGCAAGGGTATCCACCTGGTCGTGCCACTGACCCGCCGCGCCAGCTGGGACGAGGTGAAGGACTTCAGCCATGCCATCGTCACCTACCTGGCCAAGCTGTTCCCGGATCGGCTGAGCGCCGTTTCCGGGCCGAAGAACCGCGTCGGGCGGATCTTCATCGACTACCTGCGCAACGGCAAGGGTGCAACCACTGCCAGCGCCTACTCGCTGCGCGCCCGTGAGGGGCTGCCGGTGTCGGTGCCGATCTGGCGCGAAGAGCTGGCGCAGCTCAAGGGGGCCAACCAATGGCACATCGGCAACCTGCAACAGCGCCTGGCGGAAGTCGACGATCCTTGGGCCGCCCTGACCAAGACTCGCCAGTCGATCACCGCGCGCATGCGCAAGCAGATGGGCATGGCCTGATGGAGCGCGCGACGATGGCAAAGGAGCCGAGCACATGAGCATCATCCAGGACTTCGACCTGAACAACCTCGACCGCCTGTTGCGCACGTTCTCGCAGCGTGCACAGCCGCTGAACCTCGATACCCAGTTGCCCGAGCTGATGCATGCGCTGCAGGCCGATCATCTCGACCTGCTGCCATTGCCAGGCCAGGGCAATACCTTGCGCCGCTGGCAGACCTTGGCCCGCGTTGCTGGCTGCGACCTGGCCCTGGCCAAGCTCTACGAAGGCCACACCGATGCCTTGGCGATCCTCGCCGAATGCGGCGCGGCTCATCACGCCAGCGAAGGCATCTGGGGCGTCTGGGCGGCCGAGCCGCCCGAAGCGCGTACCCGCATCACTGCCCGCGACGGGGAACGGGTGCGCCTGGGCGGCCGCAAGGCCTGGTGTTCCGGTGCGCTGCAGATCGATCACGCGCTGATCACCGCCTGGACAGACGACGATCAACCGCAACTGGTGGCGATCGATCTGGCCGACAGCGGCCAGCAGTTGCAGGTCGAACGTTGGCAAGCCTTGGGCATGGCCACCACCACCAGCGTCGAACTGGAATTCGACAATGCACCGGGGATCGCCATCGGGCGTGCCGGGCAGTACCTGTCGCGCCCCGGCTTCTGGCATGGAGGGGCTGGCATCGCCGCTTGCTGGTATGGCGCCGCCGAAGCGCTGGCCGACTACTTGCGCGAGCACTGCCGCAAGCCACGCCCCGACCCGCATGCCAAAGCTCATCTGGGTGCCGTCGACGCAGCCTTGTCCGGCGCCCGCGCCAGCCTGCGCGAGTGCGCGGCGTGGATCGACCGGCAACCCGGCGCCGATGCCAGCTTCGAGGTGCGCCGCGCCCGGGCCCAGGTCGAGCAGGCCGTGGACCAGGTGATCCATCACGTCGGCCGCGCCCTCGGCGCCACGCCGTTCTGCCGTAGCCCTCACTTCGCCCGGCTCAGCGCCGACCTGCCGGTTTTCCTGCGCCAGAGCCATGCCGAACGTGACCTGGCCGCACTCGGTCAACAGTTGGCCCAGTTGCCAGCAGGGGCTTGGCAGCTATGAGCGAAAACCTGATCCAGGCCAGCAGCGGCACGCCCTGGGCCGCCTGGCAGCACTCGGCGCACCTGGCCCGGGCCACGTGGATGCCCCCGCAACAGCTGTGCCCGCCGGGCCAGCGCTTGGTATTGCTGGCACCGCATCCGGATGACGAGATCCTCATGGCCGGCGGCCTGCTAGGCGAATTTCGCGGCCGCGAACAGGACCTGGTGCTGATTTCCGCCACCGATGGCGAAGGCAGCCACCCAGGCTCGGCGCACTGGACCGAGCATCGCCTGCGCCGCCAGCGCCCCCTGGAGAGCCGCCACGCGCTGGCACAGCTCGACCTGGACCTCAATCTGCTGGACTGGCGGCGCCTAAACCTCAAGGACGGTGACCTGCCACGCAACGAGGCGTTCCTGCTCAACCACCTGAACCAATTGCTCAAACCCGGTGACGTGCTGATGACCACCTGGCGTGGCGATGGCCACTGCGACCACGAGGCCGTCGGCCGCGCCGCAGCCCAGGCCAGCCAGGTGCGCCAGGCCCGGCTGGTCGAAGTGCCGGTCTGGGCCTGGCACTGGGCGCAGCCAGACGACCCGCGCCTGCCCTGGCCCCGCGCCCACCGCATCCAGCTCGACGAGGCCCGCGTGGCCCGCAAGCGCCAGGCGCTGGCCGCGCACGTGAGCCAACTGGAGCCCGACCAGGGGCGGCCACCCGTGCTACCCCCAGCTCTGCTCGATTGCCTGCTGCAACCTTTCGAACTGGTGTTCCTCTGAATGGAGTTGTCATGAGCCTCGATGCACAGTATTTCGCCGACCTGTACGCCAGCAACGAAGACCCCTGGGCGTTTCGCACCCGCTGGTACGAGCGGCGCAAGCGCGACCTGGTGATGGCCAGCCTGCCGCGCCAGTGCTACCAAAGGGTGTTCGAGCCCGCTTGCGCCAATGGTGAACTGAGCGCCGCCCTGGCCGAACGCTGCGCTGAGTTGATGTGCCAGGACCTGGACCCCACCGCCGTCGGCTTGGCGCGCGATCGCCTGGCGCTGCTGGGCAATACCACGGTCGGCCTGGGCCACCTGCCCGGCGACTGGCCAGGCGGGCAGTTCGACCTGATCGTCCTCAGCGAAATCGGCTATTACCTCGACCCGACCGAGTGGCTGCAAGTGATCGAACAGTCGGTGCGCAGCCTGACCTACGACGGCGGCCTGTTGGCCTGCCATTGGCGTCACCCGATTGCTGGCTGCCCCCAGGACGGGCGCGAAGTACACGAGATGTTGGCCAGGCACCTGCCGCTGTACCGGGTGTTCCGCCACGAGGAAGGCGATTTTCTCCTCGAGTACTGGGCCTGCCAGCCCAGCGTGGTCGACCTGGACGAGACCTGCCCATGATTGCCGTGGTCGTGCCGGCGCATAACGAAGCGCGGCGCCTCGGGCGATGCCTCAAGGCCCTCTCGGTGGCTGCGGCAATGGCCGAGGGCGAAGGCCATTCGGTGCAGATTCTGGTGGTACTCGACCGTTGCAGCGATGGCACCGCAGCGGTCGCGACGCGCCATGGCGTGGCGACGCTGGCGGTGGATGCCGGCAATGTCGGCATGGCCCGCCGTGCCGGCGCCCAGTGGATGCTCGAACGCGGAGCGCGCTGGTTGGCTTGTACCGATGCCGATAGCCAGGTGCCGCCTCATTGGCTGGTGTCGCAGTTGGCCTGCGGCGCCGATGCGGTGTGCGGCACCGTGCATGTGGCGCACTGGCAGCCTTGGCAGACGGCTGCCCTGCGCGCGCTTTACCACAGCCGTTACCAGGCCGAGGACGGCCACCGGCATATCCACGGCGCCAATCTGGGGGTATGCGCAAGGGCCTACGAGCGCGTCGGCGGGTTCCAGCCCCTGCCGGCCCACGAGGACGTGCGTCTGATCAGCGACCTGCAGGCCCACGGCGCGCAGATCGTATGGAGCGCGCGGCACAGCGTGGCCACCAGCAGCCGTACCGATAGCCGTGCGCGTGAAGGCTTTGGCGATTACCTGGCTGGTCTGGAGTCATCGTTGATCTAGCACGGTCCCTGTAGGAGCGGGTTTACCCGCGAACACGGGCAAAGCCCGTGCCATCCCCAGCAGCGCCTGCTTCGCGGGGCAAGCCAATTGGGCAAGCCGGTAAATCACCCATGATCAAGACGCCTTACGCGAACGCTTGGCGGGCTTCTTCTTCGCCGCCGGCGCGGCCTTGCCACCCAAGCTGCGCTTGAGCAGCTCGGTGAGGTCGATGATATCGGCGCCTTTCTGCGCCTCGCCGCCCTCGCCCTTTTCCACCACGGCGATCTTGCCCTTGCTGGCCTTTTCCTCGACCAGGTCGAGGATGGTCTGGCGGAACGCATCATGGTAGTCATCGGGCGTCCATGACCCGCTCATGTCCTCCACCAGGCGCTTGGCCATGTCCAGCTCCCGCTTGTCGACCTTGGCGTCGGTCACGCTCGGGTCCAGCTCCAGTGTCTCCAAACCGCGTACCTCCTCGGGCCAACGCAGGGTGATCAGCACCAGTGCATCGTCCAACGGCCGCAACAACGCCAGATGCTGCTTGGTGTGCAGCACCACGGTGGCCAAGGCCACCTTGCCGGTACGCTCCAAGGTCTCGCGCAGCAAGGCGTACACCTTGCCACCGCGCTTGTCAGGGCTCAGGTAATACGGCGTGTCGAAGTGCTGCAAGGGAATGTCACCGGCTTCGACGAACGAGAAGATATCGATGGTCTGCGTCGCCTCGGGCCGAGCTTCGCGGATCTCTTGCTCGCTGATGACCACATAGCGGCCTTTTTCATACTCGACGCCCTTGACGATATTGTCCTTGTCGATCTCCTTGCCGGTCACCTTGTTCACCCGCTTGTAGCCCACCGGTTCCATGCTGCGCTTGTCGAGCCAGTCGAAATCGACACCGTCCGAGCGCACGGCGGTATTGAGCGACACCGGGATGTGCACCAAGCCGAAACTGATCGCGCCTTTCCAGATTGCCCGCGCCATTTGCCTGCTCCCAAGGTTGGCGCCCCTGAAGTCGGGGCCGCATACCTTATCGTGACTGCAGGCTGCCTCGAAGGTTTAGCCGGCCCGCCCTACGGCACCAGGTCACTCAGTCGAACAACGCCTTGGCGAAGGCTGCCGCGGCAAGATGCACCTGGACCGACCAGTCACCCGCCGCGTCGCTGCCGGCATCATCGGAGATGTACTTCAGGCACAGGAACGGAATGCCCTGTTCACGGGCGATCAGCGCCAGCACGTAGCCCTCCATGTCGACCACATCGTACGGTGCCTTGCCGTGGTTGGTCTCGAAGCTGTCGCCCGTGCCGCAGGTGCCCAGGGGCAAGCCGGGCTTGCTCAACCCTTGTTCCAGCACCACCGGGATGTTCGCCAGCGGCGTCTCGTAGCGGGCGAAGCCCAGGGGCGTGACATCCATGTCCCGTTGCACGAAGCGCGTGCAGCACACCAGCTCGCCCTTGCCGTAGCGCGGGCTGCCGGCCGAGCCGAGGTTGACGATCAGCTTGGGCTTGCGCGTCTGCAGGGCCTTGGTCAGGGCGATGGCGGCGTTGACCTTGCCGATGCCGGTGAACACCGCGTCGACATGGCTGAAGGCATCGGCGGCCTCGGCTTCGAGGGCAAAGACAAAAAGGGTATCGGCCAGCGCGACGCTGGTGTGTTCATCGATGTGGATCATGCGGGCTTTCCAGTTACCGGCAGTTGGGGAGGAGCCCGGCCACTCTAAAGGGCGACCGGGTCGGCTGCAAATGCCGGCGCGGTGCTCGTGGTGCAACCGCTGCCCCCCTCCTGCAGCACCTGCATGACCACCTGTTGCATGGCCTGCGCCTCGTTCAAGCCTGCCGCGCGAGCGTGCGCGAGACATTGCAGCTGCCGATCGGCACTGGTGCCCTCGGCGATGATGCGCCGGGCATGGCTGAAGGCATGTTCAGCGTCCCCGGTGTCGACTGGGTACATCGCCTGCAGCTGCGCCAACCAGCCCAGGGCAGTGGTCGGCAGTTGCGCTTGCACGCCGATGAACAGCCCGTGCAGGCCATGTCGCATGGCGCGCCAGTAGTTTTCCTGGGTGATCCAGCGCGTTTCTTCGGTAAGCGGCGCAGGATCGTGCCCAGGCGCAAGGCAATGCGCTACCAAGTGCCGGAACAGGCCGGCGATGCACAAGGCATCTTCCAGCCGCGGGCAGGCGTCGCAAATGCGCAGTTCGACGGTCGGGTAACGCCGTGAGGGGCGTATGGCCCACCAGAAGTCGCCGTCATCGGCCAACGCGCCGGTGCGTTGCAGCAATGCCCGGTACCGTTGATAGGCGCCCCAGTCGGCCAGGGGCTCGGGCAGGTTCATGTGCGGCCATTGCGCGCAGATGACCCGCCGATAGCTGCTGTAGCCCGTGACCTGGCCGGCCCAGAGCGGCGACGACGTGCTCAGCGCGAGAAACAGTGGCAGCCAGCGCAACACACGGTTGATCAGTTGCATGCGATCGCATTCGGCTGGCACGCCCACATGCACGTGCAAACCGCACAGCAGGCTTTGCCGGGCAACATGCTGATAGTCGGCGAACACCTGGCGGTAGTGTGGCTCGGGTCGGGGGTGTTGGCGCTGCCACTGCGCGCAGGGATGGCTGGCGCCGCCGTACAAGCCCAAACCGTGCTCGGCCAGAGCCTCGACCAGGCGCTGCCGGTGGTCGACAAAGAAACCCCGAGCCTGCTGCAGGTTGTGAAACACCGGCGAGGCGATCTCGATCTGGCTGCGGAACATCTCGTTCGCCAGGTAAGGGCCCACCGCCGCCTCGCAACACCGGGCCACGGCCTTGCCCGGCGCCGCCAGCACGCGGCCATTGTCCAGGCATACCAGCAGGTACTCTTCCTCGATACCGAACGTGCAGGCCTCGGTCACGGCGGTCAGCCATTGCGGGTGACGGTGAGCGCCACCGCAGCGATGCGCTCGACCTGCTGGTAACCTGGCTCACCCAGCTGTTCGCCAAACACATCGGGGTCGATTTCCCGGTACACCCACGACCAACGTGGCCCGGCAAGGCGCAAGCGCACGGCTTCGAGCAAGGCATCGCGGCCCTCGACGATGGCCACTCCGGTATACAGCAACAGCGAGCCGCCTGGGCTCAGGCGCTCGCGCGCCTGCTCGACGATCCGCAGCGACAGCTCGGCGCCCAGCGCGCCACCTCCGTGACGGTAGGTGCGCTGGCCGACATCGAGCATGTACGGTGGGTTGGCGACGATCAGATCGAAGTTGCCAGCCAGGCCGTCGAGCAGGTCGCTGGGCTCCACCGACAGGTTGCCGACCCCGGCCAACGCCGCGTTGATGGCTGTGTAGCGCAGGGCCCGAGGGTTGATATCGACCGCGCTGACTTGCGCGTGCTGGGCGGCACGGGCGATCAGCAAGGCACCGATGCCGCTGCCGCAGCCGATGTCCACGGCATGCTGCACGCGGGTCGGATGGCGCTGCAGGTGGTCGTGGATGACCTGGGCAAAGCGATAACTGTCGGGCCCGAAGAATACGGCGTCGGCGGCCTCGGTCGGATACGCCGAATGCACCAGCAGCAGGTCGTCGAGGCTCGACCAGCGCACGTTGCTGCGCAGCAGGCCACCCGGCTCCTCGTTCAGCACGCCGGCTTGCCGCAGCTGTTGCAATTCGTCGACGCAGACCAACGACGGGGCGAAAGGCCGGCTCCAACCGAAGACATCGCGCAGGTTATGCGCTCGCTCGGCACCAGGCCGCGCGTTGTTGAGGGCATGGGTAGCGGGCGTGACGCAGGTGAACCGGTAGCCATCGGCGCGCAAACGCCGCCCCAGTTGCAGCAAGGCGGTATCCGCTTCGGTCTGGGCAGAGTCGAGTCGCATCAGTGAGGGATCTCCTGGGCGAGGCCCGTGGCGCGGAGATAGGCCTGGGTGGCAAGCAGGCCTTCCGGCAATGCGTGGCGGTTGCCGGCCATGCGCTCGATGAGTGTGTCGATCGCTTGGCCGGGTCGCGGTGCCGGCAAGGGCTTGAACGCCAACCCTGACTCCCAGCTGCCAGGCATCACCCGCCGTGTGGGGCTCTGCCAACCGGCAGCGATCCAGTCATACCAGAGCTGTTTTTCGTAGGCGTTGAAGACGCCAAACATGGGCGCTGACGGCCCCTCGATCATCCGCCACCAGCGGCTCTGCGCGGGATCCGCGCCGCGCTGGATCCAGCCTTGGGCCTGCATGGCCTCGAGGAAGCCCGGCATCAGCCCAGGTTCGGCCAGCCACTGATTGATGGTGCGTTTTTGCAGCCGGCAATGGTCCGCGTGCATGAACTGCCCGAATACTCGTTTGCGCTCCAGAGCGGCCAGCAACTCGGCATGCAGGTCGAAACTGGCGATAAGACTCGGCGTATCGGTGCCTAGGTCGTTCAGCCGATAGCCATGACGTACGCGCCGGTAGAATTCGTCGCTGCCTCGCACCGGCGACAGTTGCTGCAGCGCCTGGATAGCCTTCTGGGCATGACCGCTGGCGGCATTGTCGATGGTGACGTGCAGCTGGAAGTAATGGCCATCGATGCCTAGCTCGGCAAGCTCGTAGGTGGTGATCAGCAAGTGCAGCGGCGGTTGTTCATAGCCAAGGTTATAACCGATGACCTCCGGCAGGTAGCGCTCGCCGTGAAGCCCCAGCGCCAACTGCAGGGTGCCCGATAGGTAGCGCTCGTCAGCCATGGGCGCGGGGTCCTGGCAGCCGAGGCGAGTCAGCAGGCGTTGGTAGATGAGTACGTGATTCAAGTGCGCATCGCCCTCACCCAGTTCCTCCAGGTAGGTGCGGATCAGCCCGTGGTAGCGAGGGTCACGCCACTGCTTCAGGGTCGAGAACAGCCAGGCGCCATCGACCGCCTTGGTCGGCGCGACTTGCTGTATGAACCACAATGCATGGGCACGGTTGTCGAAGTAACGGCGCGCAGCCCCATGGCGGCGTTGTTCGAGGTACTGGGCATGGCCTTGGGCCACCTGACGACAATGCTCATGGCTCCAAGCCGTGAGCTGCGCAGGCGTGGCGGGCAGATCATCGCTCATGCCCTCGGCCCGACTCAGCTGTGCGTCGAGCCAGGCACGGCTACCGGCATCCTCACCTTGCAGCAAGGCACGGTAGCGTCGTTGCAGGCCGCCGCCACGCTCGACTGGCATGAGCGACGGGGCAGATGTGCAGGTCATGACCGTCATGCCTTACTCCTTGCGCTATGGCTCAGCGGTTTTCTTCGCGCGGCATTGGCTCGGGGTCGGGCGCAGGCTGTGGCGCGGGCTTGTCGGTGTTTTGCATCTGCACCGAGGACTTGCTCTGGTCGCTGTTCTGGGTCGCATGGTCGTCATTGTCACGGTCGAAGCAACCGCCCAGTAGGGTCAGGCTGGCGACTATGGCCAACATTGGAATCAGGCGCATGGGATATCCTCTGTCACGGGAAAGCCACAGTGCCAGGTCGCCCCGGCACTGCGCTGCCTCACTTACGAGCGACCACCCTTGCGGCCCGACTCGCTGGTATGGCCGCCGGAACTCTTGCCGCCCTTGCGACCGGCTTCGGAGGCCTTCTCGCGGTCATTGGCGAAGTTGCCTGGGTTCTTGCTGCTGCCCTGGCTGCCGGTGCGGCTGTTGTCTTTCTTGTCCATCATCTGACACCTCGTATGGCTTTAGGGGTGCACGGGTTCGCCCCGTACATAGGTTCGGAGTTCGGTGATAACGGCGGATTCGGTTTATTGCGGCCGGTTCGGACCGGTGGCGTTAAATATGCCTAGGCATAGTATTTGGGGCGCCAGGTTACAAGCCCCTGGGCGGCGGGTTCAGGGCTCTTCGGGCGGGCCTTCCAGCTGGCGCTGGCGCCGCCCCAGCCAGCGACCGGTCGCGGCCCAGCCGAGGGCGATGCATGCACCGATCGCCATCGCCCACTGTGGGTGTTCGCCCAGCACGTCCAGTCCACGCTTGACCCAACCACTGAGCGCATCGCCACCCCGGTAGACCACGGTGTCGATGAAGTTCTTGGCCTTGTACTTGTCTTCGGCTGGCAGCACGGTGAACAACATCTCTCGCCCAGGCCGCACCAGGGCATACTCGCCAGCCCTGCGCACCACCATCACCACCACGAAAACCGCGAATACCGGAGCGAGGGCCAGCCACAGGAAACCCAGGGCCATCACCAGCGGCACGGCCACCAGCAACACACCCACGCCCAGGCGCCGGGCCAGGCGGCCAGTGATGAACACCTGGATGAGGATCGCCAATGCCTGCACCACGGTGTCGATCAGGCCGAACACTTGGGTCTGCCGGGTGCGGTCGGTGAAGGTTTCGCTGACTACCCGCGCCTGTTCGAAGTACAGGAAGGTGCTGACGCTGGCCAGCAACACCACGAACAACGCGATGCCCATCAGGTAGGGGGAGCGCAGCACCGCGCTGGCGCCTGCGAACGGGTTGCCGCCCAACGGTTTGCTGGTGGGCTGCCTATGCGCTTGCGCCAGCGGCTGCCGGTCGCGCCAGCGTTGCAGGTACAGGGTTGCCCCCACGCTGGCGAGCAGCGCCAGGGCGGCCAGCAGCAACAGCCCCGCATGCCCGAGGGGCGCCACCAGCAAGGTGCCCAGGATTGGGCCGCTGAGTCCCCCCAGGCTGGCGCCCGCCGCCAACAGGCCGAACAGGCGCTTGCCCTGTTCGGGCGAAAACAGGTCGGCCAGCACGCTCCAGGCCAGGGAAATGGACAGCAGGTTGAACATCGACAGCCAGATGTAGAAGGCCCGCGCGTAGCCGACATGCTGCGGATCTCGCTCGAACAGTATGGCGAACAGCAGCAGGTTGCTGGCGAAGAATCCAAAGGTCCACGGCAGGATATGCCGACGCTTGGCCTTGCTGGCCAGCCAGCCGAACAGCGGCAGGCACGCCAGGGTGGCGATGAAGGTGCCGGTGAACAGCCACTGCAGGTTGTCTACCCCACCTGCCACCCCCATGGTTTCGCGTACGGGGCGCAGCATGAAGTAGCCGCTGAACAGCAGGTAGAACACTGTCAGCCCGGCAGCCACGGCGGGGCCTTCGCCAGGCTGCAGGGCCAGGCTTTGCTGCATGCGCTGCCGCCAACCACTCATGCTGTCAGCCGAACTGCTTGATCAGCGCCTGCTGTTGCGCCGGGCTGAGCATGGGTTCGTGGCCGGCCTTGAGCTGGTCGAGCTGGCGATCGGGGCGGCTGGTGGCCGGGATAACCGTGGTCACCGCCGGGTGGCTGATGGCGAATTTGAGAAACAGCTGCGCCCAACTGCTCACCCCGGCTTCGGCGGCCCACGCCGGCAGGGGCTGGTCCTTGACCTTGGAGAACAACCGGCCGTCGTCGAAGGCGCGGTTGATCAGCACCGCCACGCCCTTGTCCTGGCACAGCGGCAGCAGTTCACGGGCAGCCTGGGGGGAGTTCACTGAATAGTTGATCTGGACGAAGTCCAGGGCTTCGCTGCGCACGATACGGGCAACGTCGTCCTGACCGCTTTCCAGGTAGTGGGTGATGCCGACATAGCGCGCCTTGCCCTGCTGCTTGAGTTCACGGGCATAAGGCAGCTGGGTGCGCCAGTCGCGCAGGTTGTGCACCTGCAGCAGGTCGACCTTGTCGGTACGCAGGCTTTTCAGGCTGCCGGCCCATTGGGCCTTGGCATCCTCCAGGCTGTCGGCGGCGATCTTGGTGGCGATGAAGCAGCGGGCGTGCCAACCGCCCTCCTCCAGCAGCTGGCCAAGGATGGCATCGGCGCCGCCGTAATTGGGCGAGGTGTCGATGACCTTGCCACCGCCCTCGAAGAACGCCTTCAGCACCGCCTTCAACTGCTGGTACTGCGCTGAGCCAGGCTCGACCTCGAAGCTGCCGGAAGTGCCCGCGCCGATCACCGGCAGTGCCTCGCCGGTAGACGGGATGGCGCGGGTCAAGAGGCCGCTGGGGACGGCGGCATGCAACCAGGGGCTGACAGCCGACAAGATCCCCAAGGCCGCACCAGCGCGTAGGACATCGCGACGTGCGTACATGGCAAAGCTCCCGTCATCATTCGGAAACTTTCAAGGCTAGCCCGCCTGCCCCCTGGCACCGCACGATTCTGTATCTGGATGTTTAGCCCAGCAGCCGCTGCAGGTCGAGACCCTGGCTGCCCATCGGAGGGCACCAGTAATAGCCGCCGGTCAGTGGCCGGCTGAAGCGGTACAGGGCATCGATCACACCGTCCTCCAGGCCGCTCATGCGCCGCAGCTGGATCTCGAATGCATCGAACGAACGCCCCAGGGCGACGAAGGCCAGGCCGGCGCCGCGGGTGTCGGCCCAGGACACCGAACGACGCACCATGAACGCTTCAGGGCTGAAGCTCTCCTGGGCGGTACGCTTGACGTGAGCGGACTCGGGTGCGTCCTCGAGTTCTTCGTTGTCGCTCAGCCGGCGGCCGATGATGTCGTCCTGCTCCGGTTGCGGCAGCGATTTGAAGTAGTTCAGGTCGTGCTTCCACAGCTGCACGGCGGCGAAGCTGGAGCCGGCAAGGCCAGGGGCGTCGCCGGCGACGATTGCCGCCTCCACCGCATCATCGTCGCGAGGGTTTTCGGTACCGTCTTCGTAGCCAGTGAGATCATGCCCGCCGCGGTGCAGGAAGCCATCGACGTGATCGACCAGGCGCAGGGCCGGGCTCAGCAGTCGCTCCAGGGCCTGGGCGCGCAGGTACAGGTCGCCGCGCTCATCACCGCGCAGCCACAGCCACAGGGCGTGCTGGGTGCTCGGGTTCTCTACCACCGCATCGAGCTGCGGGAATGGGCGCAGACCTTCGATCTCACGGTCCAGCGCCTTGGCCAGTGGCGCGCCGACACCCAGGCTCAGACTACGGCCATCGACCTCGGATCGCAGCGCCTGCAAGGCAGCGGGCAGCGCTTCGAGCGACTCGATGGCGAAAAACAGGTGACGGGCGTGAACCGGCACCGGGGTGGCAAGCAGACCTTGCTGGTACGGCATGACAGGCGAATCCTTGGCAAAAGCGCGAATGCTACTGCGCCAAGGCGAGGTTGACCAGTCGCCGTCCCCGTAACAAATGGTTACCAACGTCCTCCCCAGCCCGCCGTGTGCCCTGCCGGTGCCCACCTACACTGCTGCACAGCGCCCCTCCCAGAGATCATCCATGACCGCCTCGCCACTGCTCACCGCCGTTCTGCCGCTGGCCCTGGGCATCATCATGCTCGGCCTTGGCCTGTCGCTGACCCTGGCCGATTTCGCCCGGGTGGTGAAGTATCCAAAGCCGGTGGTCATCGGCCTGGCCTGCCAGATCCTGCTGCTGCCGCTGGCGTGCTTCCTGATCGCCAATGGTTTCGGCCTGGAGTCCGCCCTGGCGGTGGGGCTGATGCTGCTCGCCGCCTCGCCGGGCGGCACCACCGCCAACCTGTTCAGCCACCTGGCCCATGGCGACGTGGCGCTGAACATCACCCTCACGGCGGTCAATTCGCTGATCGCCATTCTCACCATGCCGCTGCTGGTCAACCTGTCGCTGATGTGGTTCATGGCCTCGGACCAGGCCATTCCCCTGCAATTCGCCAAGGTCATGCAGGTGTTCGCCATCGTCCTGCTGCCAGTGGCGCTGGGCATGCTGATCCGCCATTGGTCGCCGCGCTTCGCCGCGCGCATGGAACGGCCCATGAAGCTGGTAGCTGCGCTGTTCCTGGCGTTCACCATCGCCCTGGCGCTGGCGAAGGACTGGCAGACGGTGCTCGAATATGCCCCGGTGGTTGGCCTTGCGGCCCTGTCGTTCAACCTGCTGAGCCTGGCCGTCGGCTACTGGGTGCCCCGCCTGTGCAACATTCCCAAGCGCCAGGCCATCGCCATCGGTATGGAAATCGGCATTCACAACGGCACGCTGGCCATCGCCCTGGCACTGAGCCCATCGCTGCTGAACAACGCCACCATGGCGGTGCCCGCGGCGCTGTACAGCCTGATCATGTTCTTCACGGCGGCGGGGTTCGGCTGGTGGGTCAGCCGTGCGAGCCGCGCCGAGGTGCCGGCGCGCACGCTTTAGATGCGCTCAACCCTGCCCGCGCCGCTTGCGCAGTTGGCGCTTGAGCACGTCCAGGGGCGGCGCGTAGAAAAAGCCGAACGACACACTGCCCGTGCGCCCCTTCACCGCGTGGTGCAGCCGGTGGGCGCGGTGCAGGCGCTGCAGGTAGCGGTTCACCGGCCGCGGCTTGCGCGGCCAGTGGCGGTGGAAGAAGCCATCGTGAGCCAGCACATACAGGATGCCGTAGCCGGCAACGCCGCCGCCCACCCATTGCAGCGGCGCATACCCCGCCTTGCCCAGCGCTACCAGGGCCGCAGCGATCAGCGCCAGGGCCACCAGGTAAAGGTCGTTGGTCTCGAGCACGCCCAGGTGCGGCTCGTGGTGCGAACGATGCAGCCACCAGCCCCAGCCATGCATGATGTACTTGTGGGCCAGCGTGCCGACGCCTTCCATGGCCACCAGGGTGGCGCACAGCACGGTGAGGTTGAACAGCATGTAACGGTCCGGCAGCGGTTGAAGAGTGGCGCAAGAGTACCGATAACCTGCCCGCTTTGCCACGCAGGCGTGACCGATTGCGTGGCTTTCTCGATGAAGGCATTGTCATGTTCGCGCAGCGTCCTCGCCGGCTAGACTCGCCCCGGCGGCGCAGCGCTTGCGGGCTGTGACGATAGTTCAGCGCCGTTTACGCGTCCCCAGTTCGATCCATACCGGCGCGTGGTCACTGGCCTTGGGCTCGTTGCGAACCCAGGCATCGACCCCGGCCGCCTTGAGGTACGGCGCCAGTTGCCGGTTGAGCAACAGGTGATCGATGCGCAAACCAGCGTTGCGCGCCCAGTGGTTACGAAAGTAATCCCAGAACGTGTACACCCGCGCATCCGGGTGCAGGTGGCGAATGGCATCGGTCCAACCCTGGTCGAGCAGTTGCTGGTAGCGATCGCGCGATTGCGGTTGCAGCAAGGCGTCCTTGAGCCACGACCGAGGGTCGTAGATATCCAGATCTGTCGGCACGACATTGAAATCGCCCGCCAGCAATGCAGGGTGTTCGCTGTCGAGCAGGCCCTTGGCATGCTCGATCAGGCAGTCGAACCAACGTAGCTTGTATTCGAACTTCGGCCCCGGCTGCGGGTTTCCATTGGGCAGGTACAGGCACCCGACCAGAATGCCATGCACGGCCGCCTCCAGGTAGCGGCTCTGGGTATCGTCCTCCATCCCAGGCAAACCCCACCGTACCGCCAGCGGCTCGCTGTCGCGGGCCAGGATGGCCACTCCATTCCACGACGGCTGGCCCAGGTGCAGGCAGCCATAGCCCGCCGCTTCCAGCTCACGCGCCGGAAATTGTGCGTCCGGCGCCTTGAGCTCCTGCAGGCAGGCGATATCGGGCTGTTCCCGTTCCAGCCAGGCCAGCAACGCGGGTAGCCGGCTGCGAATGCCATTGATGTTGAACGTGGCGATCTTCAGCGCTTTCATGCGTCGGGGTCGTTGACGTGGGCCTGCACCGCATCTTCCAGGGCCCGGGCATGTGACTCGTCGGCCAGACGCTTGAGCGCCAGCCAGTCGTCCCAGTCGATGGCGCCGTCGTCGCGCAGGGCTTCGGCAGTGCGTAACAGCTCATGATGGTAGGCATCCGGCGATTCGCGCCGGTAGCTGACGTCGTCGTATTGCGCGTACCAGGCCTCCAGCTCCGGGATGCTGCGTTCGATGCTCATGGGGCGAGTCCTCTTGCGTGCCTTTGAATGTGTGAGCCGCTACCCGGCGCAACGTTCAACCGCAAGCCACCGTCGGCCAGTTCGGCAGAAAAATTAAACCTTTGCGCCTCGGCCCGGCTCAACCGTACGCGACACTGAAGTCGCGCCAACCGGTAAGGAGTGGGACATGAGCAATCTCTTCATCAAGCGCGTCGGTCTGTCGATGGCGATGGGCCTGGCCTCGCTGCAAGCCATGGCGGCTACCTCCAACGACTTCGTCGAGGCTGCCACCGAGTCGGGTATCGCCGAGGTGGTCACCGGCAAGCTGGCCCTGGAGAAAAGCCAGAACGGCGAAATCAAGACCTTTGCCCAGCAAATGGTCACCGACCATACCCAAGCCAACCAGAAACTGGCCGACATCGCCCGCAAGCTGGACATCGAGGTGCCTGACGAAGCCGCGCTGACCGACAAGGTCAAGAAGATGATCCTCGAATGGCGCGACGAGTCGTTCGACAAGTCCTATCTCAACAACCAGGTCGACGCCCATGAAAAAGCCGTGGAACTGTTCAAGAAAGAGGCCGCCTCATCGGACAAGGCCGAGCTGAAGGCCTTCGCCAGCGAGACCCTGCCCAAACTCGAGCAGCACCTGCAGCACGCCAAAGAGCTGCAGGCCAAGCACGGCAAGTAACCTGACAACCTCGAGAGGCCCGATATGAGCAACGACGCCCTACGCGCAGAAATCCTCACCCGCTTGTTGCACGCCCACCCCGAAGGCCTGGGCAAGGAGGTGCTGGACAACTATCGCGGCGGAAAAGCCGTAGCCGGCATGCTCAAGACCCTGCAGGAACACGGCCTGATCCAGGGCGCCCACGTCACCGTGGACGACCAGCACCAGATCAGTGTCAGCTATCCGATCAAGTTGTCGGCGGCCGGCGTCGATGCGGCCAAGCAGTTGGACAACTGAACGACCAAGGGCCGCTTGCGCGGCCCTTTTCCTTACTTTTGCTTCTCGTGGTCCCTCGGCGGCTTTGCCGGCCCCTGGGGATCGACCTGCGGGTCGTCGAGGTCCGGCGAGTCCGGGTCGAAGCCCAGATCCTCCTGTTTATCGGCGTGCTCCGAGGAATGTGGCCCCTGCTCCGATGCAGGGCGTTGCTTTGGGGTGGACATGTTTGCGCCTCCTTTGAAGATGTCTATGGAAGAGCCGCAGGGCGCCCCGGAAGTTTGATTTATTTGCTTCAGCGTTCCACCAGTGGCTAGCCAGACCGCCCGATTCACGGGGGCTCGGGGGCTTTTCCGTGGGTCGCAATCACCACTGTTGGGGGCCGGCGAGACCCCGTTAGCGGGGACTTTCCCCAAACGTTGACGCGCGTTTATTTAGCGCGCATCAGGCCCGGCAAGCATTTGTTTAACAACGCGTTACAGAGTTGAGAGTTGGCACATCCGTTGCTCAACCTCCTAGGACCAGGCAAAAAGCCATCGATGGCTCAAGGCCACCTAGCGAGCGAGGCATCAGGCAATGAAAACACCTGCCATGTTCCACCCACACCGCCACGCGTTCCCACTTTCAGCCGTCACCGCATTGCTGCTGGGTTTCGGGCAGATCTGCGCCAGTGCCTCCTCGCTCGATGACGTGAGTCAGCCGCCGCCGACGGACCCCTCCGCGTACGCCGACCAGCCGGCTGACCCGAACCCGGCGTTGCTCAACCTGTTCAACCTGCCCGAGGCCAACGAGGGCTCGCTGGAGCTGCCCGACGGCGCGTTCGGCAACCGCGATACCGTACGCATCGACAACGTGCTGCAGCCGATCCAACAGACTTCGCGCAACTATCCCACCAACGGCAAGCCAAGCCCGCTGTTCGGCGCGCAACCGTTCACCCAGCAGTTGCTGCTGTTCGAAGAATTCGGCCTGGAGAAACTCGACCCCAACCTGCCGCCACCCGAGCTGACCTTCCCGGTGCCGACCCTTGGCCAGGCCCCCGCGCAGGATCCCAACGTGGTGGCGCGCAGCAGCCCCAACGGCAATGCCCTGGAAGCCTTCCTCAAGCAACCCGGGCTGTTCCCCTTCCCTACCCAGTTCTCCAACACGCTCGACCGCAACCCATGGAAGGCGCAGATCGAACTGTTCCTCAACCGCAACTCGGTCGGCTCGCCGGCCGAAGGCCGTCCACCCGGAAAGGGCTGGGCGCACCAGCGCTGGAACGAGTTCTACCCCCAGGCCGCGTTCAAGACCGCCCAGGCCGGCGCACGCATCAACCAGGGGCTGCGTGACCGCAAGCAGCTGCACAACTATGCCGTGGGCGAGTTCGCCCCAGGCGGGTTGTACTACCAGACCTCGGACATTCCGACCACGCTCGGCACCACCAAAAACATCGACACCCGTTTCCACCCGAACTTCCCGCTGCAGAACCACAAGTCGTTGTGGACCTTCGACGGCACCTTCCCCCCGAAGCTGCTGATGGTGCGCTATGGCCAGCCGGTGCTGATGCGCCACTACAATGCCCTGCCGATCGATCCGTCTGCCAACGGCGGGTTCGGCCTGCATACCATTTCCACCCATGAGCACAATGGCCATTCACCGGCCGAGAGCGACGGCTTCGCCAACGCCTACTTCTTCCCGGGCCAGTACTACGACTACCGCTGGCCGGTACAACTGGCCGGCTACGACACCATCAACACCCGTGCCCAGGACCCACGTGCGGCGTTCCCCTGCTCACCCGGCGAAACGCTGTTCGTCAACGACGCCTCGCCAGGCCTGAAGACCTGCGAGAACGGCACCATCAAGATCCGTGGCGACTGGCACGAGACCATGAGTACCCACTGGTTCCACGACCACATGATGGATTTCACGGCGCAGAACGTCTACAAAGGCAATGCCGTGATGATGAACTACTACAGCGCCATCGACCGCGGTAACGAAGCCCTCCAGGATGGCGTCAACCTGCGCTTCCCGAGCGGCTCGGGCATGGCCTGGGGCAACCGCGACTACGACGTCAACCTGGTGGTCGCCGACAAGGCCTGGGACGAGAACGGCCAGCTGTGGTTCAACCCGTTCAATACCGATGGCTTCCTCGGCGACCAGATCCTGGTCAACTGGCAATACCAGCCCAAGCTCAAGGTGCGCGCGCGCAGCTACCGCTTCCGCATTCTCAACGGCTCGGTGTCGCGCTACTTCAAGATCGCCGTGGTGCGGGAAATCGCCGGCAACAGTGGCGAATTCAAAGGGCCGTCGGGGTCGAACCTGTCCTATGCGCGGGTGCCGTTCCACATGATCGCCAACGACGGCAACATCATGGAACACGCGGTCCCGTTCGACGGCACCCTGGACCTCAACGGCGACGGCAAACTGCAGGACGACAACGGCATCCTGCCGTTGCAAGGCATCGCCGAGCGCTACGACATCATCATCAACTTCGCCAAGAATGGCATCCAGGCCGGCGACAAACTCTACTTCGTCAACCTCCAGGAGCACGACACTGGCAAAGGCCCGGGCGAAGTCATCTCGCTGGCCGACGTGCTGTCAGAGAAGTACAAGGCAGTGATCAAGCAGACCAGCAAAGGGCCGGAGTGGGACAAGGGTGACCCGGTGGTCGGCAAGTTCATGCAACTGCTGGTGCAGCCTTACAGCGGCCAGGACGTGGCCATGGACCCCAGCCTCTACGAACCGGCCAAGCCCGGCAAGGCCGAAGGCCTGAAGATGATCCCGCTGACCATCGACCGCAACGGCGTGGCCGACAAGGAAAAACTCAAAGCTGCCCGCCACCGCGAGTTCCTCTTCGGCCGCTCCGATGGCACCGACACCGCACCCTGGACGATCAAGACCGACGGCGGCTTCGGCTACAGCATGGACCCACGCCGGATCACTGCGGCGCCACAGCTGGCCAGCGAGGCCACCGCCGGCGGTTTCAGCGGCGACGGCACCTTGGAAGTGTGGAAGATCAAGAACGGCGGCAACGGCTGGAGCCACCCGGTGCACGTGCACTTCGAGGAAGGCGTGGTCCTCAGCCGCGATGGCAAGGCCCCGCCGGAATGGGAAAAATGGGCACGCAAGGACGTCTACCGCATCGGCCCGGAGACCGACTCCTCGGAAGAGGTGGAAGTGGCCATCCGTTTCCGCGAGTTCGCCGGGACCTACATGGAGCACTGTCACAACACCCAGCACGAGGACTCCTCGATGCTGCTGCGCTGGGACCTGGAACACCCTGGCCAGTTCCAGGTGATGCCGACCCCGCTGCCGGGTTGGGACGGCGTGGAGTACATGGCTTCGGTGGGCCTGCCGACGTTCCGCACCGCAGGTGCCAACCACGGCGAGGACAACAGCAACAAACCACCGGTGGCCAACAACGACAGCGCCGCGACCACTGCAGGCAAACCGATCGTGATCAACGTGCTGGCCAACGACACCGACCCCGAGGGCAACCTGCCGCTGAGCGTGGTCGGCCTGGCCCAGCCGGATTCCGGCCAGGGCACGGTGAGCACTGACGGACTGAAAGTCACCTACCTGCCACCGGACACCGTCGAGACGCCGTTCACCGCCACCTTCACCTACCAGGCGAAGGACGCCAAGGGCGCCGAATCGGCAACCCCGGCCACGGTCAGCGTCGCGGTGTCGCCTGCGGTGGTGGCCGACCAGATCCAGGTCAGTAGCGCAGCCGTGCAGGTGCGCAGCAACAACCGCTACACCTGGGATATTTCCGGCACCACCTCGGTGGCCGCCGGCAACAGCATCAGCGTCACCGCCGCGACCACGGCCGGCCCGCTGAGCCTGGGCCAGGCGACGCTGACCACCTTGGGCACCGGTGCGCGCTGGCGGGTCTCGCTGACCACCACCGGAAACGGCCCGGCCAGCCCGGCGACGATCACCGTCAACTCGGCGCTCGGCGGCACGGTCACGGCGCCGATCAGCGTGAAGTGAGTCGTCGCAGGCAGGGGCCGCGCTGCGGCCCCGTCCCTATTCGAAGAGGATCGCATCATGGCCACTTCATGGCGTGTTCTGCTCGCTCTGCTGATGTTCGCCGCCGGTATCCACTATTGGCCGTTGAAACCGGCCCCCCAAGCCCTGGCCATGCCTGCTGCGAACACCGGCGACGCGTCCCCCTGGGGCGTTGACTACTTCCCCAACACGCCACTGCTCACCCAGGACGGCGAGCAGGTGCATTTCTTCGATGACCTGATCAAGGACAAGGTGGTGGCGATCAACTTCATCTTCACCGGTTGCTCCGACTCCTGCCCGGTGGAAACCGCACGTCTGCGCCAGGTACAGAAGATCCTCGGCGACCGGGTGGGCAAGGATATCTTCCTCTACTCCATCAGCATCGACCCGTACAACGACACGCCGGCCACCCTCAAGCGCTACGCCGAGAAATTCGGCATCGGCCCCGGCTGGACCCTGCTCACCGGTGAGCCCGCCCACATCGAGCAACTGCGCCGGCGCCTGGGCCTCTACATAGAAGGTCTGGAAAATGGCCGATCCAAGGACCACAACCTGAGCCTGATCATCGGCAACCAGGCCACCGGCCGCTGGATGAAGGCATCGCCCTTCGAGAGCCCCTACATCCTCGCGGACCGCCTGGGCAACAGCCTGCACAACTGGAAACAGGCCAGCGCCATGACCAACGACTACGCCCATGCACCTGACGTGCGCCCACCCAGCAGTGGCGAACAGATCTTCCGCACCCGCTGCTCGTCCTGTCACACCCTGGGCATTGTCGAGCCCGGCAGCCAACCGGGCATCGGCCCCGACCTATTGGGCGTGACCCGCCAACGCGAGATCCAGTGGCTGACCCGCTGGTTGAAGATGCCCGACCAGGTGCTCGCGGAAAAAGACCCGCTGGCGATGCTGCTGCTCGCACAATACAAAGGCCTGGCGATGCCCAACATGCGCCTGGGCGATGCCGAGGTCACGGCCGTGCTCAACTACCTGGAAGAAGAAACCGCGCGTATCCAGACCCCGATAGCTGCTGCGGAAAAACCTTAAAGGCAATTAGCCATCAGTCACGAGCCTGTCATCTATCTGTCGTATTTTTCGAGGATCACCCAGGGTAGGGAATACCAGCAGTGATCCGTCGTTCTCTTTCTTCCACAGGCCTGCTGCGGCTGTTGATCATGATGCTCTGCGCCGCCACCCTGGCGTTTCTCTGGGGGCTGCATTTCTCGCAAAAGGCTGCCTCGCGCCAGGATGCGCTGTCGGCCAAGGCGGCCGAGCACCTGAACCTTGCCAGCATCGTCGCCGAAAGCCTGCGCCAGTTGCTCGACCGCGCCCAGGCCGTGGGCCGCGTCACCCAGGACGACATGAAGACCCAGCGCCTGGGTGGTTTCAACCTGGCCCGGATCCTTGCCGAAGACCCGGTGTTCAAGCGCATGAGCCTGTACGACCGGCAAGGCCGGCTGCTCTCGGCCAGCCACCCGGACGAAGCCCAAGCCCTGCCCGAGGACTGGTTGCTGCAACTCAAGCGGCATGTGGCCCATTACGGTTTCAAACCCTTCCTGCCCAAGGTCGTGCAAAACGACAACCCGGCCGCGATGCCCAACTGGCGCCTGCCCTTCCTGCTGCCGCTGGCCGACCTGCCGGGCCGCGAGATCGGCAGCATCCTGGTTGTACAACTGGATATCGGCTACCTGGCGGTGCTGTTCCAGCATATCGAACTGGGCCATAGCGGCTTGGTCCGGCTGCTGCAGGACGATGGCCAGGAACGCCTGCGCATCGACACCAATGGCGTGGTGGTGGCCGGCGACGCCTTGCTGCCGGAACTGCCGCAGGGCGACCAGGCATCCGGCCTGCTCACCCAATATGCCGTTGGCGAGCCCTACCAGAGCCTGTACCGCCGCGTGGCCGAGCGCGGCTTCAGTGTGGTGGTCAGCCAGCGTCACGACGAGATCCTCGCCCCCACGACCCTGGCCTTCGGCCGCCAGTTCTGGCTCAACCTGAGCATGACCCTGATGATCCTCGCCAGCCTGGTCTGGACCTTGCGCCTGCTACGCAAGCGCCAGGAGGCCTTCAGCGCCCTGGAGCAGGCCCAGCAGGTCAACCAGCAACTGATCGACCGGCTCGAGGACGAACACCGGCGCAGCAGCCATGCCGCAGCCACCGACCACTTGAGCGGCCTGCACAACCGCCGCCAGTTCGTCGAGATCGCCAGCCAGGCGCTGACCCGCCAACGCGGCCGACGGCAACTGCTGGCCATCCTGTTCATCGACATGGACCGCTTCAAGTCGATCAACGATTCGCTCGGGCACAAGATCGGCGACCTGCTGCTGCAGGCGGTGGCCGGGCGCATCCAGCGCCTGCTGGAGCCGGGCGACGAAGCCTCGCGCTTCGGCGGCGACGAGTTCGTGGTGCTGCTGGCCGGCGAGCGCAGCGAGGAGCGCATCAACACCTGGGTGCGAACCCTGGTGCAGAAGCTCTCGGCCACCTATGCCCTGGACGGCCAGGAGGTCAACACCAGCCCCAGCGTCGGCGTGAGCATCTGCCCCCGCGATGGCCAGGACATCGACAGCCTGATCCGCTGCGCCGACGCCGCGATGTACTCGGCCAAGCAGGCCGGGCGTGCCCAGTACCGCTTCTTCGACCCTTCGCTGAACCTCTCGGACATCCAGGCCTTCACCCTCGAGCAGGCCTTCGTCAGCGCCTTGGCCGAGCGCCAGTTCGTGCTCCACTACCAGCCGCAGATCCGCCTCGACACCCACCAGGTGCTGGGCTACGAAGCGCTGGTGCGCTGGGACCACCCGGAGTTCGGGCTGCTCTACCCCGACCGTTTCATCGCCATGGCCGAGCGCAGCGGCTTCATCATCGACCTGGGTTGGGAGGTGCTGCGCCTGGCGTGCGAAGAACTGGCGCGCTGGCGCCGCGACGGGCGCTCCTCGCGCCTGGCGGTGAACGTCTCGGCGCTGCAGTTGCGCCAGGCCGACTTCGCCGAGCGCCTGCTGGCGCAGTTGCGCCAACACGGCATCGACCCACGCCAGCTGGAACTGGAAATCACCGAAACCACCGTTCTCGACCCCGAGGGAACCGCAGTGGAACACCTGCACCGTCTGCGCACGGCGGGCATCGGCATCAGCCTGGATGATTTCGGTCGCGGTTACGCCGGTTTCGCGCACCTGCAGGCACTGCCGCTGAGCAAGCTGAAGATCGACCGCTCGCTGATCGCGCCGCTGTCCAACAGCTACGACGACAGCCCCATCGTGTCTTCGACCATCATCCTGGCCAAGCGCCTGGGCCTGGAAGTGGTCGCCGAAGGCGTGGAAACCCGTGAACAGGTGGTGTGCCTGAAGCTGGCCGGTTGCGACATCGCCCAGGGCTATCACTTCAGCCGGCCATTGTCGCCGGTACAACTGCTGGAATACCCGCCCTTCAACGGTACCGAGGAACGTTCATGCGTGTACTGACCGGTTTGACGCTGTTGCTGGCGGCCCTGCACACCTGCGCCGCCCAGGCCGACTGCACGCCGCGCAGCCTGCGCCTGGCGGTGATCCCGATCAAGGGCAGCGAGCAGATGAGCGCCGAGCACCAGCCATTGCTCGAGCGCCTCAGTCACGCAGCGGGCGTGCCGGTGGAGCTGGTGATCGCCCCATCCTATGAAAGCGTGGTCGATGCCATCGTCTCCGGCGGCGCCGACATCGCTCGCCTGGGCCCGGCCTCATATATGTTGGCGCACAAGCGTGACCCGCGCATCGAGCCGTTCGCCACCTTCACCTTGAGTGCCGGCCCCTTCACCCCGGCGGGCAACCACTACCAGGCCCTGCTGCTGACCCGCGCCGAGGGCCCGGACGACTACCATGCCTTGCGGGGCAAGCGGGTAGCGCTGAGCGACCCGGCCAGCACCTCGGGCAGCCTGGTGCCGCAGGTGGAGTTCGCCGCGCAGGTCGGCAGCCCCCTGCCACGCTACTTCGGTGCCCTGGTGTATGCCGGCACCCACGACAAGGCGCTGGATGCCCTGCTGAGCGGCGGCGTGGATGCCGCGTTCGTCGCCAGCGAACGGGCCGACGCCTACCTCGCCGACCACCAGTTGCCGGCCGAGCGGCTCAAGGCGCTATGGCGCTCCAAGCCGATCTACTACGACCCCTATGTCTTCAGCGCTGCACTGTGCCCGGCACTGAAAGCCCGTTTGCGCAAGGCCATGCTGGATGACCCACAAGCGCTTGCAGGCTTCGTCGCCTCGCAGGATGCCAGCGGCCTGGTGCCGGTCGGCCAGGCCGAATACGCGCCACTGGAACAGTTGATGGAAGCCTCGAAGGGCCGCTGAGTGCGACTCAGGCCTTGCGGGCGACCTGCCAGAGCCTGGCGATGTCGCCGGCACGGGCGTGCAGCAACGCGGCAGCGTCGGCGCAGGCCTGCTCCAGGCTCATCGGCCCGCTGGCCAGGGCGAAGGCGGCATCGATGCCATGGCCATAGAGCTGCTGGTACCCCTCACCCAGGGTACCGGCCAGCACCACCACCGGTACGCCGTGGCGCTTGGCGACCTTGGCCACGCCCATGGGGGTCTTGCCGCGCAGGGTCTGGGCGTCGAAGCGCCCTTCCCCGGTAATCACCAGGTCGGCGCCCTGCACCAAGGCATCGAGGTCGGCCAGTTCCGCAACCACCTCGACGCCCGGGCGAAAACGCGCGCCCATGAACGCCTTGGCCGCAAAACCCATGCCGCCTGCGGCGCCGCAACCTGGGGCATCGCGCAGGTCTTCACCGAGCAGTTGTGCGCAATGGTCGGCGAAGTGGCCCAGCGCCTGGTCCAGCCACTGCACCTGCTCGGGGCTGGCGCCTTTCTGTGGACCGAAGATCGCCGAGGCGCCATTGGCGCCGCACAACGGGTTGTCGACATCCGCAGCCACCTCGACACACACCTCGGCCAAGCGCGGGTCCAGGTCGCTGGCGTCGATGCGGGCCAGGCCGGCCAGGGCCAAGCCACCTTCGGCCAGGGGCTGCCCCGCGGCATCGAACAGGCGCAGGCCCAGGGCCCGCAGCATGCCGCTGCCGCCATCGTTGGTGGCGCTGCCGCCGATAGCCAGGACAATGCGCTGGGCACCGGCGGCCAGGGCGGCGGCAATCAGTTCGCCAGTGCCCCAGGTGCTGCTGCGGCAGGCGTCGCGTTGCCCCTGGGGCACCAGCTGGATACCACTGGCCTGGGCCATTTCGATCACTGCCGTGCGGCTATCGGCAAGCCAGCCCCAGCCCGCTTCCACGTTTTGCCCCAACGGGCCTCGCACCACCTGGCGGCGCAGTTCGCCATGGCTGGCGGCGACGATCGCCTCCAGGGTGCCCTCGCCGCCGTCCGCCATCGGGCACTCGACCAGTACGGCACCCGGCCAGGCTTCGGCCAGGCCACCGGCGATGGCCCGGGCGACGCCAGCGGCGTCCAGGCTGTCCTTGAACGAGTCGGGGGCGATGACGATTTTCATGGGGATTCTCCTGTCCAGATGACTGCATGCTGACAGTTGTGCTGCGGGCTAGCTTCTGTCGGATGCACAAAAGCCCGCGCCGCTTGTTTGGGCAAATGCATCCAGCGGCCAGGTAGCCAGATCAATCGGCTGGCAACAGTTGCAGACCCAGGTACAGGCTGAGCATGCCCTCCAGCCGCAGAGGATCGACCTCGCCCAGCTCGGCCACCCGCTCCAGCCGATAGCGCAGGCTGTTGCGGTGAATGCCCAAGGCATCGGCGCAGGCCTGGCTCTGGCCATCGTGGGCGCACCAGGCGCGCAGGGTCGGCAGCAACTGGCCGCTGGCGTCCTTGGCGCGAATGCGCAACAACGGTTCGAGCAGTTCATCCAGGGCATCGTCGTTGCGATGGCGCCAGAGCAACGCCGGCAGGCGATAGCGGGCCAGGCTCAGCAGGCGCTCGCCGGGCAGCACTTCACGCCCATAGGCCAGCAAGTCGCGCACCCGCCGATAGCCGCGGCGCAACTGTTCAAGGCTCTGCGCCACACTGCCAAGGGCCAGGCGCTCGACCTCCCAGCCATGGCGCTGCAGGCGTTCGAGCAGGCGGGTTTCATCCAGGGCCGCGCTGGCGGGCCGGCACCACAACAGCGATTCGCGCGACGGGCTGACGCACCAGCTTTCCGGGTAACGGTTGAGCAGCCACGCCGACAGCGCCTCGGCGGGCGGCCCGGCGCGCAGTTCGAACAGGCATGGCACCCGCGGCAATTGCGGCTTCAGGCCCAGTTGCTGGGCTTCGTCGAGCAGCCTCGGCGAATCGCCGCTGCCGCCGAGCAGCAAGGCCAGCAGGTCGTCGCAGCGCTGGCGTCGCCACTGCTGCTCGACCTGCAGGTGACGCTGGGCCAGCAACATTTCGGCGGTCATGCGCACCAGCTCGCCATAGGTGCGCATCTGCCCAGGGTCGCCGGTGAGGCCGAGCACGCCGATCAACCGGCCATCGAGCATCAACGGCAGGTTGACCCCGGGCTGCACGCCTTTGAGGCACTTGGCGGCGTCGGCATCCAGTTCGACGATACGGCCATTGGCCAACACCAGCTGCGCGCCCTCATGGCGGGTATTGATGCGCTCGGGCTCGCCACTGCCTAGAATCAAGCCCTGACTGTCCATGACGTTGACGTTGCACGGCAAGATGGCCATGGCCCGATCAACGATATCCTGCGCCAGGTCATGGTCCAGTTCGAACATTCAGCGGTTCCTTGAAGGGTTGGGTTTTGTGAAGTGGCACAGCATCGTAACGCCGAGGCTGTGCAAAAGCACAAAGACAGGCGCGTCGCACTCCCCGAGACTCGTCAGGGCGAGCGCCGGCACAGGCGACGCGGCGACAACCATAACAACAGAGATTTCGATCATGGCACACAGCCCTGCCGCTGACCAAGGCAACGACACCACCCGCAACGCGCTGTACCGGCGCATCACCCTGCGGTTGATACCGTTCATTTTCATCTGCTACCTGTTCAACTACCTGGACCGCGTCAACGTCGGCTTCGCCAAGCTGCAGATGCTCGATGCACTGAAGTTCAGCGAAACCGTATACGGCCTCGGCGCCGGCATCTTCTTCATCGGCTACGTGCTCTGCGGCCTGCCCAGCAACCTGGCGCTCAACCGCTTCGGCCCGCGCCGCTGGATCGCAGCGATGATGATCGCCTGGGGTGCGCTTTCGACGTGCCTGCTGTTCGTCACCACCCCCACCGAGTTCTACACCCTGCGCCTGCTCACCGGTGCCGCCGAAGCCGGCTTCTTCCCAGGCGTGGTGCTGTACCTCTCGCGCTGGTTCCCAGCTGACCGCCGCGGCCGCATCATGGCCCTGTTCATGTCGGCGATCCCGGTTTCGGGCCTGCTCGGCGGGCCGTTCTCCGGCTGGATCCTCGAACACTTCGCCACCGGCCAGCACGGCCTGGCCGGCTGGCAGTGGATGTTCCTGATCCAGGGTCTGCCGACCGTGGCCCTGGGCTTCCTGGCCATCGGCCTGCTCAGCGACGGCTACCAGAAGGCTGCCTGGCTGAGCCCGGCCGAACGCCAGCTGATCGAAGCAGACCTCAAGGCCGACGCCGCCAGCAAGCCCACCACCATGGGCGACGGTATCCTCGCCGTGTTGACCAACCCGCTGATCTGGACCTTCGGTTTCGTCTACTTCTGCATCCAGAGCGGCGTGTATGCGATCAACTTCTGGCTGCCGTCGATCATCAAGAATATGGGCTTCGACAACCCGCTGCTGATCGGCTGGCTGAGCGCCATCCCCTACCTGCTGGCTGGTGTGTTCATGATCCTCTGCGGCCGCTCGGCCGACCTGCGCAACGAGCGCCGCTGGCACTTGGTGGTCCCGATGCTGATGGGCGCCGTCGGCCTGCTGATCGCGGTCAACTTCGCCAGCAACCCGCCAGTGGCCATCCTCGGCCTGTCGATCGCCACCATGGGCGCGCTCACCGGCCTGCCGATGTTCTGGCCGATGCCGACCGCCCTGCTGAGCGCCGGCGCCGCCGTGGCGGGCCTGGCGATCATCAACTCGGTCGGGCAGATGGCCGGTTTCCTCAGCCCATACCTGGTCGGTTTCATCAAGGACCAGACCGGCTCCACCGATGCCGCGCTGTACTCGCTCGCTGGCCTGATCGTGGTCGGTAGCCTGGTCGCCTTGCGCGTGTCGCGCGCTGGAGCGATGAACGCCGCCAGGGCCAATTGACCCCATTCGCGGCTAAAGCCGCTCCTACAGACCCTGTAGGAGCGGCTTTAGCCGCGAAGAGGCCCCCTCCGATCGTCAGATCAACGCATCTCCCACCCAGCCCAGGCGTCAAATGGTTCCAAAGGCCCCCTTTGGAGAAGCCCATGACCCGCCATGCCGTGGCTACCCTCGACCAGCTCGACAGCAACCACCCTCTGCGCGTGCAGGCCGGCAACGAAGAAGTCATCCTCATCCGCCAGGGCGACCAGGTGCACGCCTACCAGGCCAACTGCCCGCACGCCGGCGCGCCCCTGGAAGAAGGCGTCATCTGTGGCGGCCTGTTGGTCTGCCCGTGGCACAAGGCGGCATTCGCCATCGACGAGGGCGCCGTCTGTGAACCCCCGGCCCTCACCGACCTGAGGCGCTATCGCACCTGGGTGGAAAACGGCCAGGTCTGGGTCGACGAGCAACCGCTGCCCAAGCCCATGCCACCGCGCCACAGCGACGCCCGTCGCTTCGTGGTGATCGGTGCTGGCGCGGCCGGGTCGGCGGCGGTGGCCACGCTGCTGGCTCATGGTTTCAGCGGCCACTTGTTGTGGCTCGACCAGGAGCGCCAGCCCGCCTACGACCGTACCTCGCTGAGCAAATTCGTCATCGCCGGGGAGATGCCGCCGGACGAAGTCCCCGCGCTGCTCGAAGCCGACGACCTGCGCCAGGGCCACCTGGAGCGGCGCCAGGCCAAGGTGCGGGGGCTGGATGCGAAGAGGCGCAGCATCACCCTCGAAGGCGGCCAGCGCCTCGATTACGACGCCGCGTTGCTGGCCACCGGCGGCAAGCCGCGCCGCCCTGACATTCCCGGCGCCGACCTGGCCGGCGTGCTGACCCTGCGTTCGCGCGAGGACGCTGCGCGCCTGCTCGATACCGCCGAGCCCGGGCAGCCGGTGGTGATCGTCGGCGACGGCTTCATTGGCCTGGAGGCGGCTGCGGCGCTGCGCAAGTACGGCTTGCAGGTACACGTGGTGACTCGGCACGAGGTGCCCCTGGCCAAGCAGCTCGGCGAACGAATCGGCCGCAGTATCCGCCAGCTGCACGAGCGCAAGGGGGTGATCTTCCACGGCCCCACCGAGGTACAGCGCTTCGAGGGCCAGGGCCAGGTCGAAGCGGTGCTGCTGGCCAATGGCGAACGGCTGGCGACGGCACTGGTGTTGCTCGGCACCGGTGTCACCCCGGCGACCGCCTTCGTGCAGGGCCTCGACCTGGCCAAGGACCACTCGGTGAACGTCGATGCCCAGCTGCGCGCCGCCGATGGCCTATGGGCTGCCGGCGACATCGCGACCTTTCCCCTGGCCGGCCGCCCGGTCCGTATCGAGCACTGGCGCCTGGCCCAGCAACACGCGGTGATCGCCGCCGCCAACATGCTCGGCGAACAGCGCCAGTATGACGATGTGCCGTTTTTCTGGACCTTCCAGCATGGCCGCACCTACGAGGTACTGGGGCACGCCCGGGACTGGGACCATATCGAGTTCGTCGGCGAGCCCGAGCAGGGTGACTTCATGGCCTTGCAGTGCGTGGGCCAGCAGGTCGAGGCCGTGATCGCCAAAGGCTACTCGGACGCCATGGCACAGCTGTCGCAGCGGATGAAACGCCCCCTGAGCCTGACCGATGCCCTGGCGCTGATATGATCGCCCCGTGGGCCGGCCGGGCAAAAACCAGCTATGGTTGGCACACTGCGAACAATAACAAGCCATGGACCGCTCATGCCCGCGTATCCAGGAACACCCCGCCCCAGCGAGCTGGCGGCATTCATCGACTGCCATTTCGCCGACCGCGGGCTGCAGCCCGAGGCGGTGATCGCCGAATCGTGGTACCGCAGCATCAACCAGCACCGGCTGGACCCTGAGCTGCGCCACGTCGACAATATTCTCAGCGCCGCCGAGCTGCGCCTGCACCAGGCCCAGCACGAGGCCTACCTGGCCATTGCCAGCCAGGGCGTCAGTGGCCTGGCCCGGCGCGTGGTCGAGGCCGGCTTCGCGGTGCTGCTCAGCGACGCCGACGGCATCACCCTGGACGCCCGCCTGCCGGCCGACACCCAGCGCTATACCCGCTCCGGCTTGCGCATCGGCGCGCGCTGGGACGAGTCCATCGCGGGCACCAACGGCATCGGTACTGCCCTGGCCTCGCGCCAGGCCTTGACCATCCACCGCCAGGAGCACTTCCTCTCGGCCAACGCCCGGCTCAGTTGCTCGGTAGCGCCGCTGTTCGACGCCCAAGGCCAACTGCTCGGTTGCCTGAACGCCACCTGCCTGCAAAACGAAGGCCCCAAGCAGGCCCAGCAACTGACCCTGCAACTGGTGACGCTGTACGCTCGCCTGATCGAGAACACCCATTTCCGCCAGCGTTACCGCGATTGCCTGACCCTGGCGCTGACGCCCCGTGACGACCTTGCCGATCTTGCCAACGAGCAACTGCTGGCCCTGGACCCGAGCGGCCGGGTGATCGGTGCCAACCAGGCGGCCTTCGCCGCCTATCCGCAGGCCTTGATCGGGCGGCGTATCGACCAGTTGCTGCCCGCCAGCATCGATACCCTGCTCGACCTGACCCGTGGAGGCGCGCGCGGCGCGCACCTGCGCAGCCAGGACCAGCAACTGCTGGATGTCGGCCTGCGCGCGCCGGCCGGCTACCGCCAGGCGCCGACACGCCCTGCCTCCACGCCGGTCAACAGCCATCCGGACCTCGAGCAGCTTGCCGGCAACGACCCGCAGTTGCAGCAAGGTGTACGCCGCTTGCGCAAGGTGTTGAACCAGGACATCGCTGTCCTCCTGCAAGGCGAGACCGGCACCGGCAAGGAGGCCTTCGCCCGTGCCCTGCACCAGGCCAGCCGGCGCCAGGCCGGGCCGTTCGTGGCGCTGAACTGCGCGGCGATCCCCGAATCACTGATCGAGAGCGAGCTGTTCGGCTATCGCGCCGGGAGTTTCACCGGGGCCAACCGCAAGGGTATGAAAGGCAAGCTGGAGCTGGCCAATGGTGGCACCCTGTTCCTCGACGAAATCGGCGACATGCCGGCGCACCTGCAGACCCGCCTGTTGCGTGTGCTGGCCGAGCGTGAATTGTTGCCGCTGGGGGCGGACACGCCTGTGGCGCTGGACATCCAGGTGATTTCCGCCACCCACCAGGACCTGCAGGCGATGATTGCCGACAAGCGTTTTCGTGAAGACCTCTACTACCGGCTTTGCGGGATGCGCATGGTGCTGCCGGCGCTGCGAGAGCGCAGTGATCGGGCTGAATTGATCGAGCGGCTCCTGGCGGGATTGGCCGGAGCAGAGGGCCTGCGCCTGGGCAGCGAAGCGCGCGCCTGCCTGTTGGGGCATGCCTGGCCTGGCAATGTGCGGCAGTTGCTGAACGCGTTGCGGTATGCGGTGGCATTGGCGGAAAACGGCGTAATCGAGCTGGCTGACTTGCCGGAGGAATTGCTGGCCCAGGCCCGGCCTGCCAACCCGCCGGTGCTTGAGCAGCAGGTCGGGGATACCGAGCGAAGGCACCTTCTTGAGGTGTTGAAGTGCGAGCGTTGGAACATGAGTGCGGCAGCGCAGGCGGCTGGGATCTCGCGTTCTACGCTGTATCGGAAGATGAAGCGGTACGGGATCGTGCAGCCGAATCTGGTGGGGTGATGGGTGCTCGCCGGGAGAATGGTGGCGCCTGTGAGACCGAGCGCCGCCCGCGCGGCGCTTCGCGGGGCAAGCCCGCTCCCACATTTGT
>NZ_JACVVE010000032.1 GCF_016648105.1 Pseudomonas sp. S31
GGTAAACCCGCTCCTCCAGGATCTCATTTCCCGTGTAGGAGCGGGTTTACCCGCGAAGAGGCCGGCACTGGAAAAAAATCTACATCGGCAACAGCCGATCCTGAATCACCTCTTTCATCACCAGCGTCGAACTCAGCCGTTTCACATTGGGAATGCTGGTCAACTGTTCGTCGTACAGCTTCTGGAACGCCGGCAGGTCCTTGGCCACCACATGCAGCAGGTAGTCCGGGTCGCCGAACAGCCGCTGCGCCTCGACGATCTGCGGGATCTCGCCCAGTGCCGCCTCGAAATCCGCCACCGGCTGGCGGGTCACCTCGCGCAGGGTCACGAATACCAGCGCGGCGAAGTTCAACCCCAGCGCCGCCGGGGCCAGGCGCGCGTGGTAGCCGAGGATGGCGCCGGACTCCTCCAGTGCCTTGAGCCGCCGATGGCAGGGCGACAGGCTCAGGCCCACGCGTTCGGCCAGGTCGGTCACGGACAGGCGCCCGTCTTTTTGCAGTTCGGCAAGGATCTTGCGGTCGGTGCGGTCCATTGAGAAGAATCTTCCAGTGATTGGTGAATGAGAGGCAATATACGAAAGAAATTCCCCGCGCGAAATGCGTAGGCTTTCTTCACGTACCCGCCCCGTGAAGGAAGACCCAAGTGGCAATCAGTGTATTGACGGCGTTCTGGGCCGTATCGATGTTGTTCGTCATCACCCCCGGTGCCGACTGGGCCTATGCCATATCGGCAGGCATGCGCGGGCGTTGGGTGATGCCTGCAGTGGCGGGGATGCTCTCCGGGCACTTGCTGGCGACCCTGGTGGTAGCGGCTGGGGTGGGTAGCCTGATCGCCGGCCATCCACTGGCGCTGACCCTGCTGACCATGGCCGGTGCCTGCTATCTGGTCTGGCTCGGTGGCAACCTGATGCTCAGCCCGGCAGTGCCGCAAGCTGCGCGCAGCGAGGCGGGCGAGACAGGCTCGCGCTGGGCGTTCAAGGGTTTCTGCGTGAGTGGCCTCAACCCCAAGGTGTTCCTGCTGTTCCTGGCCCTGCTGCCGCAGTTCACCGACCCGCAGTCGAATTGGCCGTTGCCGCTGCAGATCCTGCTGCTGGGCCTGGTGCACCTGTGTAGCTCGTTGATCGTCTATTCGCTGGTGGGCTATGGCGCCAAGGCGGTGCTCGCCAGCCGACCGCAAGCCGCCAGGTGGGTAGGCCGGGTATCGGGGGCGGCGATGATCCTGGTCGCCGTGGGTCTGGTGGCGGCGCAGATAGGCTAGCCGCTGAACGGGACGTTCCGTTGATCGTTTTGCCGCAGCGGGTGGAACGATTTGTTTAACGCGCATCTCCTATCCACAGATGGATGGCAATGTGCTCGGGACGCCCAGAAATGGTATTGCTGCAACAACCAGAAACCGACCTCGCTGACCCTAAGCTGAGCTTCCTGTCCAACGGGGGAGCCATCGGTCACCTGCTGCGTGCGATGGACTGGAGCGAATCGCCCCTGGGCCCACCTGCCGGTTGGTCCCCGCACCTGCAAGCGGTGATGGCCACGCTACTGCCGGCCCAGGCCCAGTTCGTGCTGTTCTGGGGCAGTGCCTACGTGGCGCTGTACAACGAAGCCTACGCACCGACCATCGGCACCAAGCATCCCCACGCCCTGGGGCAGCCTGCGCAGGAACACTGGAAGGAACTGTGGGATGACCTCGAACCGCTGCTGCGCGGCGTGCGCGAGACCGGCCAGACCTATGCGGCCAAGGACCGGGCCTTCTACATCGAACGTCGTGGGTTGGGCGAGACCGTGTACTTCGATGTGTCCTATTCCGCCGTACGCGAGGCCGACGGCTCGGTCGGCGGCGTACTGTGCCTGGTGACCGACACCACCGAGCGGGTGCGCTTCCAGCAGCACCAGGCGTTCTTGCTGGAGTTGGGCCAGACCTTGCCGGGCCTTGGCGAAGCAGAACGGATCGAAGCCTATACGGTGCGCCGCCTGGCCGAGCAGATGGGCGCGGCGCGGGTGTGCTTTGGCGAGGACCTGGGAGATGACATCAGCTTCCGGGTCACCCAGGATTGGGCCGAGGGCGTGCCGTCGCTGGTTGGCCAGCACTGCTACCAGGCATTCGGCAGCACCTTGCGCGAGCAGTTGCTGGCGGGGCAGGTGGTGCAGCAGGCATACGACGGCACGATGGCGCAACAGACCGGACTGAGCGCATCCCTGCATGTTCCGGTGTTGCGCGCCGGGCGCCTGGAGGCGATGCTGGGGGTGCATTTTTGCGCGCCGCGCCAGTGCCACGAGGACGAATGCCAACTACTGGAAGAAGCCGCCAAGCAGGCCTGGGCGGCCATCTCCCATGCCCGCGCCGAGCGCGCGCTGCACCTGCTCAACGAAAACCTCGAGGAGCGCGTGGTGGCGGCCCTCGCCGAGCGTGAGGCGGCGCTGCAGCAACTGCACGAGGCGCACAAGCTGGAAATGATCGGCCAGTTGACCGGCGGCATCGCCCACGACCTCAACAACATGCTCACACCGATCATCGCCTCGTTCGAGCTGATGCGCCGCCACCCTCATTCCGAGCGTGCGCCGCGCCTGATCGATGGCGGCCTGCAAGCGGCCGAGCGCGCGCGCAACCTGGTCGGGCGCCTGCTCAGCTTTGCCCGACGCCAGACCCTGAAGCCACAGGCGATCTCGTTGGCAGCGCTGGTCGAGGACATGCGCGAGCTGATGGCGCGCTCACTCGGCCCGACCATCACCGTGCAGTTGCAGCTCGACCCGGCCTTGCCGGCGGTGGTGGTCGACCCACACCAGCTGGAACTGGCCCTGCTCAACCTGGTGGTCAATGCCCGCGACGCCATGGCCGATGGCGGCACATTGCGCATTGCCGCCGGCGTCGGCAGCGGCGGGCCGGCTGTTCCCCCTGGGCTGGCGGCAACGACCCAGGCCTGGCTGCAAGTCAGCGACAGTGGTTGTGGCATGGACGAGGAGCAATTGCGTCGCTGTGTCGAGCCGTTCTATTCGACCAAGGGCGTGGGCAAGGGCACTGGCCTGGGCCTGCCGATGGTCCAGGGCCTGGCCATGCAGTCGGGCGGTGGCTTCGCCATTCGTTCCCGCCCTGGTCAGGGCACCGAGGCGACCCTGTGGTTGCCGGTCAGTGAGGGCGCCGCGACTTCTCCGGTCAGTGCGCCGGTCGAATTGCCGTTGGCCGAGCGCTGCAGCCGGGTACTGCTGGTGGATGACGAGGCCATCGT
This sequence comes from Pseudomonas sp. S31, assembly GCF_016648105.1. Classification (GTDB taxonomy): domain Bacteria; phylum Pseudomonadota; class Gammaproteobacteria; order Pseudomonadales; family Pseudomonadaceae; genus Aquipseudomonas. Next base: position 3,221 of record NZ_JACVVE010000032.1, read on the forward strand.
CCGCCACGCCACGGCATTGCAACTGGCCGACCTGGGTTATGAGGTGGTCGAGGCGTCCAGCGCTGGCGCTGCGCTGCAGTTGGTGGAGCAGGGGCTGCGCGCTGATGTGCTGGTGACCGACCACATCATGGCCGACATGACCGGCGTGCGCTTCGCCCAGAGCCTGCGGCTGCGTCAACCCGAGCTACCGGTGCTGATCATCACCGGCTACGCCAACCTCACCCCCCGTGAGCTGAAGGGCTTCGAGGTATTGCGCAAGCCGTTTCGCGGCGAGGAACTGGCACATAGCCTGGCGCACTTGCTGGCGCCCAGAGGCTAGGGTTCTTGGTACAAACGCTAGTCGTTCAACACCGCGCCCAGTGCCTGGCAGACCTGCTCGGCCGAATAGGGCTTGGCCAGGAAGGCAAATCCCTGATGGCCACCTTCGGCGATTGCATCGCTGTAGCCTGAGGTGAGGATCACCGGCAGCGTCGGTCGGCGCTCACGCAGTATCCTGGCCAGTGCGAGTCCGCCCATGCCCGGCATCAGCACGTCGGAAAACACCGCGTCGAACCGATCGTCGTCATCGGCCAACTGCAGCAGCGCCTCTTCGCCCGAGTTCGCCCAGCACACCTGATAGCCGTGATCTTCGAGAATCTGGGCGATGAACCGGCCTACCTCAGGGTTGTCCTCTACCACCAGGATGTGCCTGTGCGTCGGGGCCGCCTGGGGCTGCGTCGGGTGCTCGAGTGGCTTGAGAGGTTGCTCGGCCGGTGCCGCCACCTGCGGCAGGTACAGGGTGAACTCGGTGCCTGCGCCCGGCGTGCTGAGCACCTGTACGTCGCCACCGGACTGCTTGGCGAAGCCAAACACCTGGGACAAGCCCAGGCCCGTACCCTCGCCGGGCGCCTTGGTGGTGAAGAAGGGATCGAAGATCCGATCCAGCAGATCACTGCCAATGCCCACGCCGCTGTCGCGCAGCGATATCGCCACGAAGGGGCCGGCCTGCGCAGGCTGGCCACGCAGGCTGGGCAGGCGCTGGGCAGGCAGCAGGCTCAGGTGCAGGGTGCCCTGGCCACTCATGGCGTCGCGGCCATTGAGCATCAGGTTGATGACGGCGGTTTCCAGTTGGCTGAGGTCGGCGTGGACGTAGCACGGTGCCTGGGGCAAGGTCAGGGCGACGTGGATCCGGGCACCGGTGGTGGTGTCGAGCATCTCGGCGATGGCCTGCAACCGCTCGCCGGCCTCGAACACTTCCGGGCTCAAGGCCTGGCGCCGGGCGAAGGCGAGCAGTTGGCCGGTCAGCTTGGCGCCGCGGTCGACCGTATCGGACACAGTCTTGAGGTAGCGCTGGCGCAGCGGTTCATCAAGATTGGCGCGCTGCAGGAAGTGCAGCGATGAGCGGATGATGGTCAGCAGGTTGTTGAAGTCGTGGGCCACGCCGCCCGTCAACTGGCCGATGGCCTCGAGCTTCTGGGTCTGGCGCAGCACAGCCTCGGTATGTTGCAACTGGGCGGTACGTTCCTCGACCCGCTGTTCCAGGGTCGAGTTCAGCCCTTCCAGTGCCGCCATGGCGTCGCGCAGCTCGGCATTGGCCTGGACCGGCTGGATGTGCGCCCAGCAGCGCTCGGTGACGTGGCCGATCAACGATTGCTCGTAGGCGCTCCAGGTCCGCGGTTGCTTGTCGTGGATGGCCATCAGCGCGGTCAGGCGCCCGCCCTTGATCAACGGCATGCAAACGACCGCGGTGATGCCCATGGCCTGGAAGGTCGCCGCCTCGCTGGCGGCGATTTCCTGCAGGTTGTCGTTGATCACCAGTGGCAGGCCTGCCTTCAGGCGTTGCACCGCCAGCGCGCCGAAGTCGGCCAGGCGGTACTGGCCAAGCAAGTGCGGGGAGCCCGGCGCCACCCAGTCACCGCAGATGATGAAGCCGTCTTCGTCCGGGTCCATCACCGCATAGGCGCAACTGGACAAGCGCAGGTGCTCGCCGAGCAGGCGTGTGGTGATGGCCATGATCTGGTCGGCGTCGGTGGCGCTGTCCACGGCCCGGCTCAGATTGTCGAGAAAGCTCAAGCGTTGGTTGGCGAGCACGCTGGCGGTGGTTTCGGTCACGGTATCGATCAAGCCCAGCACATTGCCGTCCTGGTCACGGATCGGGCTGTAGCAGAAGGTGAAATAGGCGCGCTCGGGGGCGCCGTTGCGGTCGATGGTCAGCGGGAAATCCTGGATGAACACGGCCTCGCCGGCCAGGGCGCGCTCGGCGATGCTGCGGATCTCGTTCCATGCCTCCTGCCAGATTTCGCTGAAGGGCCGGCCCAACGCCAGTGGCTTGTTGCCGAGGATGGGGGCGAACGCATCGTTGTGCAGGGTGAGCAGGTCAGGCCCCCACATCACCGCCTGGGGGAAATGCGAGCCCATGCACAGCGCGACGGTGGTCTTGAGCACATCGGGCCACTGTTCCAGCGGGCCGAGGGGCGTGGCGGCCCAGTCGTGGTTGCGTATGCGCTCGGCCATCGCGCCGCCGCCGTCTAGCCATCTAGCCATGTGCTTTGCCGAATCCTTGCCTTGGGCTTACTAGAGTGCACTGTCAGCCAGCTGCTTTACCAGCGCCGCGACGGCTCAGCGCATGAAATGCACCTTGCCGGTGTCGTCATTGCCCATGTAAATGCCATACACCCCGGCCTGGCGTTCGAGGATATACCGCTCGAGGATCTGGCGGATGGCCGGGTAGTAGATTTCTTCCCAGGGGATCTCGTCGGGCTCGAAGAACTTGTAGGCCAGGGTCTCGGGCCCATACTGCCCGGTTTCCTCGGTGGCGATGGCGCGAAAGATGATGTACACCTCGCTGATCTGCGGCACGCTGAAGATCGAGTAGGGCGAGACGATTTCGCCACGCACGCCGCTTTCTTCCCAGACTTCACGCAGCGCCGCCTGTTCGGTGGTTTCTCCGGCTTCCATGAAGCCGGCCGGCAGGGTCCAGGTGCCCGGGCGGGGAGGGATGGCACGCTGGCACAGCAGGTACTTGCCTTCGCGCTCGATGATGCAGCCGGCGATGATCTTCGGGTTGATGTAGTGGATGTAGCCGCAGCCGGTGCAGTGCAGGCGCTCGTGGGTGTCGCCTGTGGGAACGCCCCGAGCCAGTTCCGTGGTGCAGTGTGGGCAGTAGCGCGGGGCGTTGGGCATGGTCAGCGGCCTATACGGGTCTTAGATACGTGGGTCCTTAAGGGCCAGGGGCTCGACCATGTCGCGCACCTTGGTGTTGCCGTCCTGCTTCTGGCGCAGGTAGTCCAGGGCCACCTTGGCGGCGGCGCGGACGTGATCGACCGAAGCCTGGTGGGCCACCAGCGGGTCGCCCCCCTTGATCGCCTCGACGATCTTTTCCATCTCACGGTTGCTGGCGCCGCGGCGGTTCTCCTGCGACACCGAGGTGGCGCGCAGGTAGCTGATGCGCGCTTGCAACTGGCGCAACTGCTGGGCCGCGACCTGGTTGCCGGAGCCTTCCAGGAGCACATCGTAGAAGCCTTGCACCGAATCCAGCACTTGTTGCAGCTCGCCTTCTTCCAGGGCTTCGCGGTTGACCTCCAGCGCACGCTCCAGGGCACGGATGTCCTTGGCCTTGGCGTTGAGGGTGAACAGCTGGACGATCAGGCCTTCGAGCACGCAGCGCAATTCGTAGATGTCGCGGGCGTCTTCAAGGGTGATGATGGCCACGCGCGGGCCCTTGGCGTCGGCGAACTCCACCAGCCCTTCAGACTCGAGGTGGCGCAGGGCCTCGCGGACCGAGGTGCGGCTGACGCCGAGACGGTCGCAGAGGTCGCGCTCGACCAGGCGGTCGCCAGGCAGCAGGTGGAAGTTCATGATCGCGCCACGCAGCTTGTCGAGCACGATTTCACGCAGGGTAACGGGGTTGCGGTTGACCTTGAAGCTGTCGTCGAGGGGCTGGCGTTTCATCAAGTGCGCTCTGAATGAGGCTGTACGCAGCCAGGGCCGGAGCACCGCGAACCACGGGTGCTCCTTGCAATGGTTCGAACAGCCCGCTGTTAACGGGTTGACTCCGCGTCGGCTTCGGCGAACGCTTCGCGGGCCAGGCGGAAACTGTCCACCGCCGCAGGCACGCCGCAATAAATGCCAACTTGGAGCAGGATCTCGCGAATCTGTTCACGGCTCAGGCCATTACGCAAGGCGCCGCGGATGTGCAGCTTGAGCTCGTGGGGCCGGTTGAGCGCGGAAATCATGGCCAAGTTTATCATGCTGCGCTCTTTCAGCGAGAGGCCTTCGCGGCCCCAGACGTGGCCCCAGCAGTACTCGGTCACCAGTTCCTGCAGGGGTTTGGTGAATTCGTCGGCGTTCTGGATCGAGCGATTGACGTATTCCTCGCCCAGCACCTGGGTGCGGATCTGCAGGCCTTTCTCGTACTTTTCATTGCTCATGCGCAGTACTCCGGAATTGAAACAGGGACATCGGTGTTGGCTTCTTCGCGGGTAAGCCCGCTCCTACAGGGAGGACCAATGCAATACCTGTAGGAGCGGGTTTACCCGCGAAGAAGCCAACACCGATTTCAGGTTCAGCCCAGCGGCGGCAGGCCGCCCAGCTTGCCCTTGTGGTACACCATGGGCGTCACCGGCTCGGCCGGCAGCACCAGGTTCTTCACCGCGCCGACGATGATCGCATGATCGCCACCGTCGTATTCGCGCCACAGTTCGCATTCGATGATCGCCGTCGCCTTGGGCAGCAGAGGGTTACCCAGCTCGCTCAGGTGCCACTCGATGCCTTTGGCCTTGTCCTTGCCCTTGCCGGCGAAGGCGTAAGCCTCGGCGGTCTGGTCGGCGGACAGCAGGTGGATCGCGAAGCGCTTGCTGTCACGCAGGATCGGGTAGGTGTCGGAGGCGTAGTTGGGGCAGAACAGCACCAGCGCCGGGTCGATCGACAGCGCGCTGAAGGCGCTGGCGGTGATGCCGACGATGCCGCCGTCGGCGTCCAGGGTGGTGACCACCGTGACGCCGGACGGGAAGGAGCCCATCACGTCTTTGTAGATGCCGGGTTCGATCATTTTCGTGCTACCTCTCAGCGCATCACAAACGGGTCGGGCATCGGCGCGGTGGACAGGTTGATCCACACGGTCTTCAGCTCGGTATAGGCGAGCACCGAGTCGATGCCGCTCTCGCGGCCGTAGCCGCTGTTCTTGAAGCCCCCGATCGGCGCCATGGCCGAGACCGCGCGGTAGGTGTTGACCCAGATGATCCCGGACCGCACGTCACGGGCCAGGCGATGGGCGCGGCCCAGGTCGCGGGTCCAGATACCGGCGGCCAGGCCGAACTGCGAGTCGTTGGCGATTTCCAGGGCCTCTTCCTCGGTCTTGAAGCGGATCACCGCAGCGACCGGGCCGAACACCTCTTCCTGCATGATGGTCATCGAATTGCTGTCGCACTCGAACAGGGTAGGCTCGTAGAACCAACCGTCACCCTCGACTTCGGCGCGCTTGCCACCCATGTGCAGCTTGGCGCCCTCGGCCTTGGCCGCCGCGACCAGGCCTTCGACCACCGCCAGCTGTTGCGCGGTGGCCATGGGGCCCATCTCGCTGGCGTCGTCCTGTGGGTTGCCGATGCGGATGCGCTTGGCGCGGGCGATCAGGCGCTCGACGAACTCATCGAAGATCTCGTCCTGCACCAGCAGGCGCGAGCCTGCCACGCAGCTTTGCCCCGAGGCGGCGTAGATGCCTGCCACCGCGCCATTGATGGCGCTGTCCAGGTCGGCGTCGGCGAAGATGATGTTGGGCGACTTGCCGCCTAGCTCGAGCGACAGCTTGGCGAAATTCTCAGCGCTGCTGCGTACCACGTGGCGGGCAGTGGCGGCGCCGCCGGTGAAGGCGATCTTGCGTACCAGCGGGTGGCGGGTGAGGGCGGCGCCGGTGCTCGGGCCGTAGCCGGTGACGACGTTGACCACGCCCGCCGGGAAGCCGGCCTCCAGAGCCAGGCGGGCCAGTTCGAGGATGGTCGCCGAAGCGTGCTCGGAAGGCTTGAGCACGATGGTGTTGCCGGCGGCCAGGGCCGGGGCGAGTTTGATCGCGGTCAGGTACAGGGGGCTGTTCCACGGGATGATCCCGGCCACCACGCCTATCGGCTCGTGCACGGTGTAGGCGAACAGGTCTGGTTTATCCAGCGGCAGAGTGCCGCCTTCGAGCTTGTCGGCCAGGCCTGCGGTGTAATGGAAGAACTCCGGCAGGTAACCGACCTGGCCGCGGGTCTCGCGGATCAGCTTGCCGTTGTCACGGCTTTCCAGCTGCGCCAGGTGTTCCTTGTTCTCGGCGATCAGGTCACCCAGGCGACGCAGCAGTTTGCCGCGCGCGGTGGCGCTGATGCTGCGCCAGGCCTTGCTGTCGAAGGCGCGTTGGGCGGCCTGCACGGCCAGTTCGACATCGGCTTCGTCGGCGTCGGGCAGTTGCGCCCAGGCCTGGGCAGTGGCCGGGTTGAGGCTGTCGAAGGTCTTGCCGCTCTGGGCATCGAGCCATTGGCCGTCGATGCACATCTGGAAACGAACGAGGGTCATGCAACAATCCCCTTGGCGGATTCGGTGAGGGTGCGGGCTTCCTTGAGGAAGTCCAGCAGCATCTTGTTGACTTCACGCGGAGCTTCGACCGGCATCATATGCCGTTGCTCGGCGAGGACCACGCTTCGCGCGCCAGGAATGCTGGCGGCCAGTTGGCGGGTCATGGCCGGGGTGGAGCCGGCGTCGAGTTCCCCGGTGGCGATCAGCGTCGGCACCTGGATGCTGCCCAGGTCGCCTGCGCGGTACATGTCCTGGGTGGCGAACAGCGAATACGTGGTGTGGTAGCCCTGCGGGTCGTTGTTCGCCAGCACCTGGCGAATCGCCGCGACCTGGGCCGGGTTGGCGGCCTTGTATTCACGGCTGAACCAGCGATCCAGTGCGGCGTCGACGTTGGCGTCGGGCCCCTGTTCAGCCGCCTGGGCGGCGCGGGCGATGACCCCGGCACTCTGCTCGGGGGTGCGGTTGAACACGCTGTTGAGCACCACCAGCGCGGCCAGGCGCTGCGGGTAGTGGAGGGCGAAGGCGCGAGCGACCAGGCCACCCATGGAGAAACCGATCACGGTGGCCTGCTTGATCTGCAGGTGGTCGAGCAGTTCGGCGAGCTGGGCGGCGTAGCCTTCCAGGCCGGTGTCGGCAGCAGGCAGCGCGCTCTGGCCGTGGCCGAGCATGTCGTAGGCGATGACGCGGTAGTCGTTGGCCAGGCCGACGAACTGCCCGCCCCACATTTCCTTGTTCAGGCCCACGCCGTGGATCAGTACCACGGGTTGGCCATGGCCTTGGTCCAGATAGCTGGTCCCGGCCGGTGTACGTTCAGCGACAGGCTGAATCATGGAGGGCGCTCCTTGAAGGTCGGGCGTGGCGCTTGCACGCAACGCCCCGGCCCGTCTGGTTGTCGTTATTGAGCGTTGGCTTTCTCGGCAGCCAGTTCTTCCAGGTCGATGTAGCGGTTGCCGATGCGTGGGTGCAGGCGGCCGCCGTCGGCAGCGCCCAGGACCACGACGATCTCGTCGGCACGTGGGGCGTCTTCGATCTGCATTTCCAGGGTGATGTAGTGCGAACGCAGGCCTTCGTCGTCCTTCTGCATCATCGGGATCTGGATCGAGGTGCCCGGGCCGCCGCGTTTGTTGGTGAAGCTCAGGTAGCTCTTGGCCTGTACCGCTTCGCGGTAGTGGTTGCCGAAGCGCAGGGTGTGGATCACCGCGGAGGCGTGCTCGATCTCGCCGTCGGCACCGACCACGGCAGCCTTGCCGTAGGCCTCAATCTTGTCGGCACCGCCGATGGCGGCAGTCAGGCGCTCGACCATCAGGGCACCCAGGTCCGAGCAGTTGGCGCGGATTTCCGGCTTCAGATCTTCAACGAAACCGCGACCGGCCCATGGGTTCTTGATCACGACGGCCAGGCCGACCATGGTCACCGGTTTGTCGGTGGCCTTGCCGCCTTCGATGCGGGTCTCTTCGGAGTAGGTGACGATCTTGCGGATTTCGAAACTCATGGGTGGCTCCTGGTGAGGGTTATCAGCTCTTGTTGTCTGATGGTATACCATAATATTTGTTGCGCAAGAGGGGGGTCGAAAAATCTCTTGCTGGGGGACGAAAGGTGGGCTGATCCCCTGAATTCTCTGGTGTCTGTGCTGGCCTCTTCGCGGGTGAACCCGCTCCTACAGGTGCGCCGAAGCCCTGACGGTATGTGCTGTACCTGTAGGAGCGGGTTCACCCGCGAAGGGGCCAGCACAGACACCACAAAAAAGCCCGCTCACGCAGGCCACAAGGCCCACGGGAGCGGGCGCGTCCCGCAACGACTCAGGTAATGGGAATTCAGGCGAACGCCGGCACCACTTCCTTGATGAACAGCTCGAGCGACTTCTTCTTCTCGGCGTGAGGCAGGCTGTTGTCGCACCAGAAGCTGAACTCGTCGACGCCCAGTTCCTGGTAGTACTTGATCCGCGCGATGATCTCTTCCGGCGTGCCGATCATGGTGTTCTTGCGGATGTTCTCCAACTGGAATGCCGGCACCTCGGCGAACTTCGACTCAGGGCTTGGCTCGAGGAAGCCATTGACCGGGGTGGTCTTGTTGCCGAACCAGGCATCGAAGGTGCGGTAGAAGCGCGAGATGGCTTGGGCGCCGACCTTCCAGCCGTCGGGCTCGGCCGGGCTGTGCACGTGGGTGTGGCGCAGCACCATCAGTTGCGGGCGCGGCACGTCCGGGTTGTTGTCGCAGGCGGCCTGGAACTTGTTCTTCAGGTCCAGCACTTCTTCGTCGCCCTTCATCAACGGGGTGACCATGACGTTGCAGCCGTTGGCCACGGCGAAGTTGTGCGAGTCCGGGTCGCGCGCGGCGATCCACATCGGCGGGGTGGCGTTGAACGGTTTCGGTACGCTGGTGGAGGTCGGGAACTTGTAGACTTCGCCTTCATGGGCGTAGTCGCCTTCCCACAGTTTGCGCACCAACGGCACCATTTCACGCAGGGCCTTGCCGCCGTCGGTGGCCGGCATGCCATTGGCCATGCGGTCGAATTCGAACTGGTAGGCGCCACGGGCCAGGCCCACTTCCATGCGACCGTTGCTGATCACGTCGAGCAGGGCGCATTCGCCGGCGACGCGGATCGGGTTCCAGAACGGCGCGATGATGGTGCCGGCACCCAGGCGGATCTTCTCGGTGCGCGCGGCCAGGTAGGCCAGCAGCGGCATCGGGCTTGGCGAGATGGTGTATTCCATGGCGTGGTGTTCGCCGATCCACACGGTGCTGAAACCGCCGTGCTCGGCCATCAGGGTCAGTTCGGTCAGGTCTTCGAACAGCTGGCGGTGGCTGACCTGTTCATCCCAACGTTCCATGTGCACGAACAACGAAAATTTCATGGGGCATTCCTCAACGCTTGAAAGTGTCAGGCGCCGGCCAGGGCAGGCGCCAGGTGTCTCGATTCAGGATAGGCTTCAGGCGAAGGCCGGCAGGCTGGCCATCTTGCCGCGGCAGTAGACCATCGGCCGTGGGGCTTCTTCAGGGACGATCAGGTTGTGCACCTTGCCGACCATGATGGCGTGGTCGCCACCTTCGTATTCGCGCCACAGTTCGCATTCGATGACGGCGGTGGCGCCGGCCAGGATGGGGTTGCCCAGCCCGCTCAAGGACCACTCGATGCCAGCGGCCTTGTCCTTGCCCTTTTTCGCGAACGCATAGGCCTGGGCCTGCTGTTCACCGGAGAGCAGGTGAATGGCGAAGCGCTTCTGCTTGATCAGCACGGGGTAGGAGTCGGAGGTGTAGTTGGGGCAGAACAGCACCAGCGGCGGGTCCATCGACAGGGAGGAAAAGGCGCTGGCGGTCAGGCCGACGACCGAGCCGTCGTCGTCCAGGGTGGTGATGACGGTAACGCCGGACGGGAAGGAGCCCAGGACGTTCTTGTAGACGGTTGCGTCGATCATCTGAAAGTACCTCTAAAAGGCTGCGGTGGTCCGCGGTTTTTATCGTTGATGTGTCTGATGGTATACCGTAATACCTATTTTGCAAGCGGAATTTTCAGCCCTGGTTTTTCACGATGAACGGCTCAACGCCGCGTAAACCGTGGGGTCGAGCGGTGAGACGGTTTGTCGCAGGGGTTGCGCGAGCAGATCAGCGGGCGTTTTTTACTGCGGATCAGTGTTGTCAAAAGTTTGGAATACCATAATATGGTCCGCAGCTGAGAGGCCGCCTAGATGCGGTTTCCTTACAAAGATAAAAACGACCTTTCGAGCTGAATCCTATGTCCCAACCGTCGTCGCAACACCAGTTTGTCGAGAATCACACGGTCGATTACGTTCCACCTGCCGAGCGCCATGGGAAGGCGCGCGACCTGTTCACCCTCTGGTTCAGTACCAACATCGCGCCACTGCCCATCGTCACCGGCGCCATGGTGGTCCAGGTGTTCCACCTGAACCTGTTGTGGGGGCTGATCGCAATCGTGCTGGGTCATATGATCGGGGGCGTGTTCATTGCCCTTGCCTCTGCGCAGGGACCGCAGCTGGGCATTCCGCAGATGGTCCAGAGCCGTGGCCAGTTCGGTCGCTACGGCGCCTTGCTGATCGTGTTCTTCACCGCGCTGATCTATGTCGGTTTCTTCATTTCCAACATCGTCCTGGCGGGCAAGACCATCCACGGCATCGCCCCGAGCGTGCCGATGCCGGGCGCGATCGTGATCGGTGCCCTGAGTGCGACGGCCATCGGCGTGATCGGCTACCGCTTCATCCACATCCTCAACCGCATCGGGACCTGGGTGATGGGTTCGGCGCTGCTGGCCGGCTTCATCATGATGTTCGTCCAGGCGCTGCCTGCCGACTTCTTCAGTCGCGGTGCTTTCAACCTGTCGGGCTTCATCGCCACCGTGTCGCTGGGCATCATCTGGCAGATCAGCTTCTCGCCGTACACCTCCGACTACTCGCGCTACCTGCCGCGTGAAGTGGGCATCGCCAAGCCGTTTTGGGCCACCTACTTCGGTGCCACGCTGGGCACCATCCTGTGTTTCAGCTTCGGTGCGATCGCGGTGCTGTGCGTGCCGGAAGGCACCGACGCGATGGACGCGGTCAAGCAGGCCACCGGCTGGCTGGGTCCGATCCTGATGGTGCTGTTTCTGTTCAACATCATCAGCCACAACGCCCTCAACCTGTATGGCGCGGTGCTTTCGATCGTCACCGCGATCCAGACCTTCATCGCCGAGTGGACGCCGAGCATCAAGGTACGGGTGATCCTGGCGTCGGTCATCCTGGTGGGTTGCGCGATGGTGGCGTTGAATGCCTCGGCAGGCTTCATCGGCCAGTTCATCGGCCTGATCCTGGCACTGCTGCTGGTGTTGGTGCCGTGGGCTTCGATCAACCTGATCGACTTCTACCTGATCAAGAAGGGCCAGTACGACATCGCATCGATCTTCCGTGCCGACGGCGGTATCTATGGCCGCTTCAACCACCACGCGATCATTGCCTATGCCTGCGGCATCCTGGTGCAGTTGCCGTTTGCCAACACGTCGCTGTATGTGGGGCCGTATTCGAACATCGTCGAAGGGGCCGACCTTTCGTGGCTGTTCGGGCTGTTGGTGACGGTGCCGCTGTACTACTGCCTGGCGACTCGCGGCAAGGCGGCGGAGAAGGTGGGGCGGGTTGTGAGCGTCAACGACTGATCGATTGTTGTTGCGTTAACTGGGGCTGCTTTGCAGCCCTTCGCGGCACAAGGCCGCTCCTACAGGTATCGCGCAGATATCTGGGATGTGCGCGGTACCTTGTAGGAGCGGCCTTGTGCCGCGAAGGGCCGCAAAGCGGCCCCGCTGTTCACAAGTTCAAACCTTGAACTGCGCCACCATGCCGTTCAAATCCACCGCCAACCGCGACAAATCCTGCGCCGCCGCACTGGTCTGGTTCGCCCCCGCTGATGTCTGCATCGCCAGGTCGCGGATATTCACCAGGTTACGATCCACCTCTCGCGCCACCTGCGCCTGCTCTTCCGAGGCACTGGCGATCACCAGGTTGCGCTGGTTGATCGAGGCGATCGCCTCGGCAATCACTTCCAACGCCTGCCCAGCCCCCTGCGCCACTTCCAGGGTACCGGTCGCACGCCCCTGGCTGCTGTGCATGGCGGTTACGGCACGCTCGGTGCCGTTCTGGATGCCGGCGATCATCTGCTCGATCTCGGCGGTCGATTGCTGGGTCCGGTGGGCGAGGGCGCGCACCTCGTCGGCTACCACGGCGAAACCACGGCCCGCTTCACCGGCACGCGCCGCCTCGATCGCGGCATTGAGCGCCAGCAGGTTGGTCTGCCCGGCAATCGCCCCGATCACATCCAGCACCCGGCTGATCTCGCTGGCGTTGCTGGCCAGCTGTTCGATCTCGGCAGAGGTACCGGTCACGTCCTCGACCAGTTGCTGGATCGATGCCAGGGCCTGGTTGACCTGGTCGCGGCCATCGCGGGTGCTGTGGTCGGCGCCTTGCGAGGCATCGGCGGTGCTCACGGCATTGTTGGCCACTTCCTCGACGGCTGCGGTCATCTGGTTCACGGCCGTGGCGGCCTGGTCGATTTCTGCGCTCTGCTGATGCAGGCCGCGGCTGGTGTCCTCGGTGACGGTGTGCAGCTCTTCCGAGGCGGAGGCCAGCTGGTCGGAGGAGGCGGCGATCTTGCGGATGGTTTCGCGCAGGTTCGTCTGCATGCGGCCCAGGGCGCGTAGCAGCAAGGCAGGCTCATCGCGGCCTACCACCTGGATGTCGCGGGTCAGGTCGCCGGTGGCCACGCGCTCGGCCACGGCCACGGCTTCGGCCAACGGTCGGACGATGCTGCGGGTGAGCAGGGTGGCGATGGCGACGAGGGCCAGCACAATCACCAGCAGCGCGCCTATCAACACTTCGAATGCTTCGTCAGCCACATTGCTGCTGCGTTGCGACGCCTGCTCGGCGCCCTTGCCGTTGTAGTCGATCAACGCGGCCATGGCTTTCATCATGTTGTCAGCATACTGGCTGAGCGGGCCGCTGATCTGCTGCTCGGCTTCGGCCATGCGGTTGGCGGCGATGTCCTGCAACACCTGGGCCTGCAGGCCGACGTACTGCTGGTGGGCCGCCGTGAAGGTGTTGAAGAGGGCCCGGTCGTCGGCTGCGATGATAGTGCTGTCGTAGCTTTTCAGGCTGGTTGTCAGGCGCTGGGTGATGCCCTTGAGCATCTCAAGGTTGCGGGTGCGCTCGCGTGAGTCGTTGTCCAGTGCCGCACGCAGGGTAACGGCGCGGGCGCGACCGAGATCGGTGCTGATTTCACTGAGGGCCACCACGGCGGGTATCCAGGTGATGCGGATCTCGTCGGTGGCTTTGTCCATCTGCCGGGTTTCGTACAACGCGGTCAGGCCCATGCCCAGGACCAATACCCCCAACAAGGCAAACACACTGGCTGCGCGCGTGCCGATCTTCATGTTCCTTAAGTACATCGAATGCTCCTTGGCGATGACGTGCAGGCGTCAAGAGCATGGACGAAGGCCGGGATCACCGGAGTGAAGCCAGGCTCTCGATGCGCTGCGGATTGAGTGGTTGCCTTACCCTCGGTAGGTTTTCTTTGGAATGATGACATATGGCCAGCAGCCGTGACCAGTCATTCACAGTAACGACATGTCTAGACAGATCCGTCAGTTTTAGGACGGACCTGACAGACATTTCCTATCAAACGATCGCGATCAGCGGATCCGCTGCCGCCAGTGCCACGTCGCGATCAGCGGCGGGAGGATAGATCCATACCGAGTTGATCTGGCGCTTGAGGTCCTTGCCCTCCTGGCCATGCAGTTTCAGCTCACGCTCCCAGCCTTCGCTGAACGCCGCGCCCCATTCGCCGAGGTCCAGGCAGGTGACGTACTTGGGTTGGCGGTACAGCACCGGCTGCACGCCGAGCAGATCGGCCATGGCGTTGTTACCGCAGTGGCGGCCCATGGGGATGGCGTGCTGGCAGGTCATCAGCGCGTGGTTGCCGGCATCGTCGACGGCGGCCCAGGCGGTGTCGCCAGTGGCGAAGATGTGGTCCTGGCCAATCACCTTCAGGTGGCCGTCGACCTTGAGCCTACCGAAGTTGTCACGTTCGCCGGCCACTTGCGCGGTCAGCGGGCTGGCCTTGACGCCCACGGTCCAGATCACCGTGTTGCTGGCGATGTGTTCGCCGTTGTCCAGGGTCACGCCGTCGGCATCGACTGCTACCACCGAGGCTGCGGCCAGCCACTCGACGCCAGCCTGTTCGCAGGCGGCGACGATCGACGGCGTGATCCCCGCGCCCAGCGCCGCGCCTACCTGAGCGCCACGGTCGACCACTACCACCCGTACCGGCGTGTCGGCGCCGAGGATGGCACGCAGGCGAGCGGGCATTTCAGTGGCGGTTTCGATCCCGGTGAAGCCACCGCCGCAGACCACCACCGTATTGCGCGCTGGCGTGGCGGGTAGGGCGGCGAGGCCGACCAGATGCTGTTCCAGGCGCATGGCCGACTCCATCTGGTCGACATCGAAGGCATGCTCGGCCAAGCCCGGTACCGCTGGCCGCGCCACTTGGCTGCCGGCAGCGAGGATCAGGCGGTCGTAGCCGATACGTTGGGCCTGGCCGTTGGCATCGGTATAGCTGACGCTGCGTGCCTGGCTGTCGATGGCCTCGGCATTGCCTGCGATGAAGCGCACGCCCACGGCTTCGAACAGCTCGGCCAAAGGCGCCTTCATGCCGTGCACGTCGGCTTCGTAGAAGCGCGGGCGGATGCGCAGCTCAGGCTGTGGCGCCAGGACGGTGATGCTCAGGTCGTCGCGCTGGGCCTGGTCGAGCAGGCGAGCGGCGCTCAGGGCGCTCCATACACCGGCAAAGCCGGCACCGATGATCAGGATGTTCGATTTCATGAAGATGCTCCGCAAGGTTCATGAGGGGGAATTATGGACTTCGAGCGACGCTGTCGTGCTGCCCGAATAACTACGACTGTAATTGTCGTAGTTATTGGCGGCAAGCGTTTTTCGTAGACGAGGGTCGACAGGGCGCTTGCAGGAATCGTTGGGAACCGCTTGTGCAGAGGCCGCAAAGGGCATCAAACAAGGTAGCGACGCCGACGAGTGGTTATGGCGTGCTTTGCCAATCCCTATGGTTGAGCGTAATATTTGCGACAGATTTGGTCGGAGATTGATATGTCGCTGTACAGTGCTGGCGTTGAATATGGCATCCATTGCCTGCTGTACCTGGTGGACGAGCGCGGAGACACCCGCGAGTCCAGCGTGCGTGACCTGGCGGCGTTGCAGGGTGTGCCCCAGGAGTACCTGGCCAAGGTGTTCACCAAGCTCGCCCGGGCCAGGCTGGTGGTGGCCACCGAAGGCGTGCGCGGCGGTTTTCGCCTGGCGCGGCCGTCGGACGAAATTACCGTGCTGGATATCGTCAACGCCATCGACGGACCGAAGAAGATCTTCGACTGCCGCGAGATCCGCGAGCGCTGCAGCTTGTTCGAAGGCTCGCCGCCCGGCTGGGCGACCGAGGGTACCTGTGCCATTCATGCGGTGATGCTGGGGGCGCAGAAGCGAATGGAAGAGGCCCTGGCGCAGCAGACCATTCTGGACCTGGCGCGGCGGTTCGGGCGCAAGGCGCCGGCGGCGTTCGGGCAGCAAGTCAATGAGTGGATGAGCGAGCGGCGGGAGGCCAAGGGCGGCGGGGATATTCCCGTAAGCCAGGTTTAAGGCCGGAACGGGTCAACGCCCCTCATGCTGGCGCCGATACGCCCCCGGCTGCACCCCGACCACCTTGGCAAACGCCCGGGTGAACGCCGCCACCGACTGATACCCCACCTGCGCGCCAACCTGCTCCACGGTATTGCCCGCCCGCAACAACTGGCAGGCATGGCGCATGCGCAGTGCCAGCAGCACCTGCCCCGGCGACTGCCCGGCCAGCTCATTGAAGCGCTTGAAGAATGCCGAGCGCGACAACCCCGTACAGGCTGCCATGCTCTCGAGCGTCCAGGCCTGCCCGGGCTGCTCGATCAACTGTTCCAGCAACCCGGCGAAGGCGGGCTGGCGGGCGAGGGCGACCAGCCCGCCCAGTGGCTGCCCGGTATGTACCTGTTGGCGCAACGCGTACAAGAACAACAGATGCGTCAGCCGCTCCAGTAGCGCTTGCGACGGAGCCGGTGCGCGTTCGCATTCCTCCAGGATCAGCCCGAACAACGCCCGTGCCGCATGTCCGGCTGGCTCGTCGGCGCGCAGCAGAATCCAATCGGCCAGCCCCTCGACGATCAGTGACGACAACCCGGGGCGAAAGTCAAAGAACCCACACACCAGACCCACGCCATCTGTCGCGTCCGGTTCCAGCGGCTGCATGGCCTGGCGCGGTCGGGCGCAGGCGTCGCCCAGGTCCTGCTCGCTGGAAAGCCGATACCCCAGGTCGCGCAGCAGGAATACCGCATCCCCGGCCACAAGAGACACGGGCTCGGCCCGCCCATCGAGGTGCAACCAGCATTGTCCCTGCACCACCAGATGGAAACTGGCCCGGCCCATGCCCTGGGTGCTGGCATGCCAGCCGCCGCAGTAGCGGCCGACATGGAACAGGCTGGCATCGAGTTCGAGGCCTTCTAATAACCAATCGACGAGATGGCTGGATGAAATCATCTAATGCAAAGACTCAGGAGCAAGGAAAGGCGACTGATGAATATGGAGGGTAATTCTTATAACCAACAGACTGTACAGACACACATCAAGGAGACTACTCCATGTCCTCGCGCATTACTTTACACACCCTGCAGAGCGCCCCGGAAGCAGCCCGTCCTTTCCTCGAGAACGCGAAGAAGAATTCAGGCTTCATTCCCAACCTGCTGGGGGTCCTGGCCAACGCACCTGCGGCGCTGGAAACCTACGTGACCGTGTCGGCACTCAACGGCAAGTCCGAGCTGACCCTGGCCGAGCGCGAAGTGGTCCAACTGATCGCCGCAACCCAGCACGGCTGCGACTTCTGCGTGGCCGGCCATACCGCCGTGGCGCTGAACAAGGCCAAGCTGCCGGTCGAGGTGGTCGATGCCCTGCGCGCCCGTGGCGAGCTGCCGGATGCCCGCTACGAAACCCTGGCCGAGTTCGCCCGTGAAGTCATCGCCACCCGTGGCAATGTCAGCGAGGCTACCTACCAGGCGTTTCGCGAGGCCGGTTTCAGCGAGGGCAACGCCCTGGAAGTGATTCTGGGCGTGAGCCTCGCAACCTTGTGCAACTTTGCTAATGTGTTCGCCCAGACGCCACTCAACGACGAACTGAGCAAGTACCGCTGGCAGCCTGACGCGTAACCAGCCTCGGTGCCGGCCCGGCCGGCGTTTTCAAAGGAGTAGGGACATGCTTGATGCTGCATTTCGACAATGGCTGGATGCCAATGCCGAGGCAATCGACCAGGGCCAGTGCGACCCGCACCAGGTCCTGGCGCAAATCGCCGAGTCACAGTTGCTGCGAGTCGGGGTCGACCCGGCTCAGGGCGGCAGCGGCGGTGAGATCACCGACGCGGTCGAGGCCATTGCCGCCATCGCCAACCGTTCACTTGCCGCGGCCTTCGTCTGCTGGGGGCAGCGTGCCTTCATCGAGTACCTGCTGCAAAGCCCCAACCACGCGCTGCGCGAGCGTCTGCTGCCGGGCCTGCTGACGGGTGAGCTGGCGGGAGCCACCGGCTTGTCCAATGCCATGAAGTTCCTTTCCGGGATCGAGGCGCTGCAGGTACGTGGCCGTCCGGATGCCGCAGGCTGGACGCTGGAAGGCCGCCTGCACTGGGTGACCAACCTGCGCAAGTGCGGCTTCGTGGTGGCAGCGGCCATCGAAGATGACGCCGGGGGCTCGCCCTTCGTGCTGGCCATTCCCTCCACCAGCCACGGCCTGGAACGCTCCGACGACCTTGAACTGATGGGCTTGCAATCGACCAATACCGCAGCGCTGGCCTTCCATCAGGTGGAACTGGGGCGCGACTGGCTGTTGCACGAAAATGCCCGGGAATTCCTGCCCCAGGTACGCCCGGCGTTCCTGGCACTGCAATGCGGCATGGCCATCGGCCTGGCCCGGCGTTCGCTGGACGAGGTGCACGAGCACCTGCACGGGCGTCTGTCATTCCTGGAGGAGCATCGCCAGGTACTCAAGGATCGCCTTGACAATACCGTGGCCGAACTCATGCACGGCTTGTTGGAAGGGCGCTTCCAAAGCCAGCCGGCGGCGTTGTTCAAGTTGCGCATCACCCTCGCCGAGAGCGCTGCCGATGCCGTACAACTGGAATTGCAGGCCAGCGGTGGCAAGGCCTACCTCAATGCCTTCGGCGAAGGCTTCGCGCGTCGCTGGCGCGAGTCGGCCTTCGTGCCGATCGTCACGCCGAGCCTGGTGCAACTGCGGGCCGAGCTGCATCGCCAGGCGGCTGGCGCATGAGCCAGGTGTTGCTCGAGGCGTGCGAGATCAGCCTGGGCTACCCGCGCGATGGCGGCTGGCAGGAGGTGCTGGCGCGGTTCGACCTGCAACTGGCGCCGGGCGAGGTGGTGACCATCCTCGGCCCCAGTGGCGTCGGCAAGTCGAGCCTGTTGCGGGTGCTGGCCGGCCTGCAGGCGCCGCGTGGGGGCCGCGTGACCTTGCACGGCGAGCCGTTGCAGGGCCCGCATCCGCGCCTTGCGGTAGCCTTCCAGGACCCCAGCCTGTTGCCTTGGCTGAGCCTGGAAAAGAACGTCGCCTTCGGCCTCGACTTCGCCCGCCAGCCCAAGCTCGCCGCCGCCGAGCGGCGTGCGCGCATCGACCATGCGATCGAGGCCGTGGGCCTGGCCCATGCGCGCAACCAGTACCCGGCGCAGCTGTCCGGCGGCATGGCCCAGCGCACGGCGCTGGCGCGCTGCCTGGCTCGCCAGCCAGAGGTGTTGCTGCTCGACGAACCCTTCGGCGCGCTGGACGAAGTGACCCGCGCCGACATGCAGCAATTGCTGCTGCAGTTGATCGCCACCCACAACACCGCGGCGGTACTGATCACCCACGACATCGACGAAGCCCTGCTGCTGTCCGATCGCGTCCTGCTACTGGGCAACCACCCAGCGCAGGTGCTCGGCCAGTGGCCCATCGACCTGCCGCAACCGCGTGCGCAGCGGGTCGAGGAACTGGGCGCGCTGCGCATCGAGATTCTCAAAACCCTTCGGCGGGCAAGCCGCACAGCCGACCCTTCACCTTCCCCGTTGCCTTCGGAGCCTGTCCATGTGCATGGATGACTGCTGTTCCTCTTCTTCGCGTCGCGACTTCCTCAAGCTCAGCGCCATGCTCACCGCCGCCGGCGCCTTGCCATTGCTGTCGAGCCTGCAGGCGCGGGCGGCCGCCGAGCCGGACGCGCCGGTGCGCATCGGCTACCTGCCGATCACCGACGCCACGCCATTACTGGTGGCGCACAACAACGGCCTGTTCGAGGCCGAAGGCATCAAGGCCGAGCGCCCGGTGTTGTTGCGCAGTTGGGCGCAAGTGATCGAAGCGTTCATTTCCGGGCAGGTCAACGTGATTCACCTGTTGTCGCCGATGACCGTATGGGCACGTTACGGCAGCAAGGTGCCGGCCAAGGTGGTGGCCTGGAACCACGTCGGCGGTTCGGGCCTGACCGTGGCTCCCGACATCACCGAGATGAAGCAGCTCGGTGGCAAGACCGTGGCCATCCCGTTCTGGTATTCGATCCACAACGTGGTATTGCAACAGATGCTCGACGACAACGGCCTGACCCCGGTGTCGAAACCCGCCAACGCGCAGCTGGCGGCCAACGAGGTCAACCTGCTGGTGCTGCCGCCTTCGGACATGCCGCCGGCCCTGGCCAGCAAGCGTATCGCCGGCTACATCGTCGCCGAACCGTTCAATGCCCTGGCCGAGAACCTCAAGGTCGGCCGCGTGCAACGCTTCACCGGTGATGTCTGGCGCAACCACGCCTGCTGTGTGGTGTTCATGCACGAGCACGACCTGAACAACCGCCCGGAGTGGTCGCAGAAGGTGGTCAATGCCATCGTCAAGGCCCAGCAGTGGACCCGCGACCACCGTGCCGAGGCTGCCGCACTGTTGTCCAAGGCCGGCCCCAACAAGTACACCCCGCACGAGCCCGCGGTGCTGACCAAGGTCCTCGCGCCAGCTGCCGAGGACCGCGCCAGCTACATCGCCAGCGGTGCCATCGTGCACCAGCAATGGGATGAAAAGCGTATCGACTTCCAGCCTTACCCGTTCCCCAGCTACACCGAGGAGCTGGTCAAGCGCCTGAAGAACACCCTGATCGAAGGCGACAAGGCGTTTCTCGCCGAGCTGGACCCGGCGCATGCCGCCCGCGACCTGGTAGACGACCGCTTCGTGCGCAATGCCATCGCCGCAGTCGGTGGGCCGTCGGTATTCGGCATCGCCGACAACTTCGAGCGTAGCGAGGAGTTCGGGGTCTGATGCGCAAGCACGTCGTACACGCCGGTCTGGGTTTGGCCGGCCTGCTGGGGTTGTTGCTGTTGTGGTGGGCCGGGGTGCGTTTGTTTGGCGAGGCCGATGGCCTGTCGGCACGCTTCGCGCCTCAGGCGACCTTGGCCAGTCTGGTCGAGTTGCTGGGGCAGGGCGAGGTCTATGGGCACATCTGGGTGAGCCTCAAGCGCATCCTCGTCGGCCTGCTGCTGGCGCTGTTGATCGGTGTGCCGCTGGGCTTGCTGGTCGGCAGCTACCGGCACCTGGAAGCTGCCACCACGCCGGCGTTCCAGTTTTTGCGGATGATTTCGCCGCTGTCGTGGATGCCGGTGGTGGTGATGCTGATGGGTGTGGGCGACCAGCCGATCTATTTCCTGCTGGCCTTCGCCGCGCTGTGGCCCATCCTGCTCAACACCGCTGCCGGGGTGCGCCAACTCGATCCGCGCTGGCTGCAGCTGAGCCGCAGCCTTAGTGCCACGCGCTGGGAAACCCTGTGCAAGGTGATCATCCCCGGCGTGATTGGCCATGTGCTGACCGGCGTGCGTCTGGCCATCGGCATTCTGTGGATCGTGCTGGTGCCGTGCGAGATGCTGGGTGTCAGTGCCGGGCTGGGCTATTTCATCCTCGATACCCGCGACCGCCTGGCCTATTCGGAACTGATGGCGATGGTGCTGTTGATCGGTGTGCTGGGCTTCATGCTCGACGCCCTGGCGCGGGGGTTGCACCGTCGTTGGGTGCATGGTTGAAATTGAGGGCGGTTGTCTTGGGATAGGCGGCGACGCTGAGATCGAGCGCCGCCACGTCACCCACGGCGAACCCCAAAAACAGACCCACAGCATCAGATCGACAACCGCACCACGCGATTGTCCAGCGAAGCCGGCTCCTGCGCCCGCCGCTTGTTCACCACCAGCTCGCCGATGGCGATCAGCCGGGTCCGCGTGACGTTGCGTGAAAGCCCCAGCAACTGCGCGGTGTGCACCTGGTTGTAATGGCAGAAGTGGTACGCCGAACGCAGCAGCGCATGCTCCACTTTCTCGTACAAGTCGCCAGGCTGCTCCTCGTACAACCGGCTGAACGCTTGTTGCAGCAAGTCGTCGATGGCATTGCCGGCGGGCGCTTCGTCCTGGCGCTCCAGGCGCAGGTGGGACAGGCGCAGGTCTTGCGCCTGGATCACCCCGTCGCCGCAGGTCAGCAGGCTGTGATGGATGACGTTCTCCAGCTCGCGGATGTTGCCAGGCCAGGCATAGTCGACCAGCTTGGCCTGGGCCTTGGCGCTCAGCTCCACCGGGCCGTAGCCCAGGCGCTCGCTGTAGCTGCGGATGAAGTGCCGGGCCAATGGCAGGATGTCGCCGGGGCGTTCGCGCAACGGGTGCAACTGCAAGGTCACGACGTTCAGGCGGTAGTACAGGTCTTCGCGGAAATGCCCGGCATTGATGGCCTTTTCCAGTTGCACGTTGGTGGCGGCCAGCACCCGCACGTTGATCGGGATGCTCTTGCGTGAGCCCAGGCGCACCACCTCGCGCTCCTGCAGCACGCGCAGCAGCTTGACTTGGATCGGCAAGGGCAGGTCGCCGATTTCGTCGAGGAACAGCGTGCCGCCGTTGGCCTCCTCGAACCAGCCCGCCTTGGCCGCCAAGGCGCCGGTGAAGGCGCCTTTCTCATGGCCGAACAGCTCGGCCTCGACCAGCGATTCGGAAAACGCGCCGCAGTTGACCGCGACGAAGGGCCCGTTGCGCCGGCCGCTGAGGTTGTGGATATGGCGTGCGACCAGCTCCTTGCCCGTGCCGGTTTCGCCGATGATCAGGACGCTGGCCTCGCTGGGGGCGACCTGTTGCAAATGGGCGAGCAGCGCCTGCGACCTGGGGTCTTCGAAGACCTGTGCGGTCGCCCTGATCGAGGTAGCCAGTGTCGGTGACGGGGGAAGGGTCAGCAGCTGCATGGGGAACCTCAGGAATAGAAGGACGGTGCCGGGCGCTGGCCGCTGAGCGCCCACTCGCCGAGCTCGTGGATGCGGTAGTCCACCGGGTCGTGCAGGGTTTGCGTGCGCAGGTTGCGCCAGTGCCGGTCGAAGCGCAGCGATGCATGGGTGGCGCGGGCGCCAGTGACCTCGAACAGGCGGTTGCAGATATCCAGGCCGTGGCGGGTCGCCGCGACTTTGGCGGTGCCGATGGCCAGCGCCAGGTCGCCACGTTCCTCGGCGCTCAAGGCCTGTTCCTTGGCCCAGGCGGCGTCGAGCTGGCGCGCAGCGCGCTCGATCAACAGGCGCATGCTCTCCAGGCCCACCCAGAACTCGCCGTAGTGCCGCAGGATGTAGGGGTCCTGCTCGGGCGTTGCGGCGCCGGAGCGGTACCATGGGCGGCTTTCCTTGAGGGTGTACTGGCGGGCCTCGTTGAAGGCGCCCTCGGCGATACCGAGGAACAGGTTGCTGAAGTGCAACTGGGCGATCAGCGGGCGCAGCGCGGCGAACGGCGTGCTCAGCGGGCCGGGATCGAGCAGCAGTTCGTTATGCTCGACCCGCACCCGCTCGAAGGTGGCGCTGCCACTGTCGGTCTGGCGCTGGCCGATGTTGTTCCAGTCGCTGTGCAGGGTGATGCCGGTGCGCCCGCTGGGGATCGCCGCGATCAGCAACTTGCCGCCGGCGCGCTCGTCCACTGCCGAGGCGATCAGCATTTCCGAGTCGCTGGCACCGGAGCAGAAGCTCTTCTTGCCCGAGAACTCACACCAGCCATCGAAGTGCTTGACCTGGGTACGGGTGTCCAGCGGGTTCAGCGCATTGCCCCAGAACCACTGCTTGCGCGCGGTCTGCTCGAACCAGGGTTGCCACTGGTCGGGCCTGGCGAACAGGCGCACGGTGGCCAGCATCAGGTGGTGGAAGCCGAACACGTGGGCCAGCGAGCTGTCCACCCGGGCGAATTCGCGAACGACTTCGAAGGTGTCGTGCCAGCTGGCGCCTTGGCCCCCGAATGCCTGCGGGATGACCAGCGACAGCAGGCCGCTGTCACGCAGGGCATCGCGCTCGGCCTTCGGCGTGCCACCGCGCTCGTCGCGCTCGACAGCGGTTTGCGCGAATTGCGCGGCGAGGCCTCGGGCGATGCTCAGTGCGGGGCGGCGGGTGGCGGTTACAGGTGCATTCATGGCCGCTCCTCAGGCGCTCTTGCGCAGCGCGTGGTGGGCGCCGGGCAAGGCGACGACGATCAATGGGATGCTCATGGGCAGGTCTCCGGTTCTTGATGAGTGGGGACTTTGCTTGAGCAATCGTCGTGCCGTGATTGGATTTTCTTTTGGATCAACAGGTTGCATCCTTTTTATGGTGCAACCGGTGTTGCCAGGTGGGCGTTGGGTGTTGACCGAGTGTTGCGCTGCGGACAGTTGGCCGGGTGTTGGCGGCTGTACAGTTGGGAGTGTTATAGAGGATTTGCGGTTGGTTAAAAAAGAATAAGAAAGAATATTCTTATGGCTTTTTTCGGTTTGGCTTGGGTGGTGTAGGGGGGCGGATATCGAGCGCCGCCCGCGCGGCGCTTCGCGGGTAAACCCGCTCCTACAGATTGGTCCGAGGGTCAATCATGCCTACGAATGCGGCCCCGGTTTGGCCGCCGCCACCCCGGCATACTCGGGCTTGAGGTGCCCCTGGTCATCCAGCAGGTAGGCATCCATCACTTCGCGCACCACCGGCCCGGCGACGCGGCCACCGGCCTCGCCGTTCTCGATCATCACCGCCACCACCACGCTGGGGTGATCGGCCGGGGCGAAACCGACGAACAAGGCATTGTCGCGATGTCGCTCGAGGGTCTTGTTGCGGTTGTAGCGCTCACCCTGCTTGATCGCCACCACCTGCGCCGTGCCGCTCTTGCCGGCGATGCGGTACTGCGCGCCGGCAGCGGCGGCGCGGGCGATGCCGCGCGGGTCGTGCATGACCATCTGCATGCCCTGGCTGACCTGGTCCCAGGCGTGTTTGTCGTGCAGCACGATGTCCGGCATCGGGTTGGGGTCGATCGGCGTCTCGCCGCCCACGGTCATCGCCAGGTGCGGGCGATGCCACACGCCCTTGCTCGCCAGCAGGCTGGTGGCCTGGGCCAGCTGCAACGGTGTGACCTGCATGTAGCCCTGGCCGATGCCGAGGATCAGGGTCTCGCCCGGGAACCAGGCCTGGCGGCGGGTGGCGCGCTTCCACTGGGCCGACGGCATCAGCCCGGCGGCTTCCTCGAACATGTCCAGCGAGACCTTCTGGCCCAGGCCGAACTCGGCCATGTAGTCATGCAGGCGGTCGATGCCCAGCTTGTGCGCCAAGTCGTAGAAGTAGGTGTCGTTGGAACGCATGATGGCGGTGTACATGTCCACCCAGCCATCGCCGCTGCGGTTCCAGTTGCGGTACTTGTGGTCGTAGTTGGGCAGCTCGTAGTAGCCGGGGTCGAACACCCGGCTGCCCGGCGTGATCACACCGCTGTCCAGGCCGGCGATGGCCACCTCCGGCTTCACCGTCGAGCCCGGTGCGTAGAGCCCGCGCAGTACCCGGTTGAACAGTGGCCGATCGATCGAGTCGCGCAGCGCGGCGTACTGCTTGAAGCTGATGCCCTTGACGAACAGGTTGGGGTCGAAGCTCGGGTTACTGACCATGGCCAGCACGTCGCCATTGGCCGGGTCCAGCACCACCACCGAGCCACGGCGGTCGCCCAGGGCCTTCTCGGCGGCCAGTTGCAGGTGACTGTCCAGGCTCAGCACGATGTCCTTGCCGGGGGTCGGGGCCTGGTGGTTGAGCACGCGCATCACCCGGCCCTGGGCGTTGGTCTCGACCTCCTCGTAGCCGACATGGCCGTGCAACTGGCTCTCGTAGAAGTGTTCGATGCCGGTCTTGCCAATGGACTGGGTACCCCGGTATTCGGTGCTGTCGAGGGTCTTGGCTTCTTTTTCGTTGATGCGCCCGACGTAGCCCACCGAGTGGGCGAAATGCTCGGCCAGCGGGTATTCGCGGATGAACTGCGGCTCGACGTCCAGGCCCGGCAGGCGGAACTGGTTCACCGCCACCAGGGCGATCTGCTCTTCGGTCAGGCCCACCATCAGGGTCACCGGCTCGAAGGGCTTGCGCCCGCGGCGCAGGTCCTTGTCGAACTGCTTGCGGTCATCCTCGCCCAGGCCAAGCACCTGGGCGAGGGTGTCGAGCACCTTGGCCGAGTCGCCAGCGCGCTCGCGGGTCATGGTCAGGTCGAAGCTGGGCTTGTTGTCGGCCAGCACCACGCCGTTGCGGTCGTAGATCAGGCCGCGCTCGGGGGCGATGGGCAGTACGTGCACGCGGTTGTTTTCCGACACGGCGGACTGCTGGTCGTGCTGCACCACCTGCAAGACGTAGAGACGGCCAATCAGGATCGCGACAAGGCTGAACACCAAGGCAGCGCAGGCCAGCAGGCGGCGGTTGACCAGGTGCTTCTCTTTCTCATGGTCCTTGAGGGGGATCGGTTGCGGCATGGGAATTCTGTGCGGTATCGGCAGGGCAGGAACGATGCCCAGCGGCCCCAGGGGCCGGGAATGCTACGCAACCCTGGGGCACCCCTCAAGGCGAGGCATCGAACGGCATGGGGCCAGCAAGCGCAGAGCGCCCGCGAACAGGGCGCTCACCGGGAATATGAAGATTTGTTCATATGCAGCTTCAAGCTCGCCTTGCAAGCGCGAAGCCTGCCCCTGCGCTAACGTGAGAGCTGCATGCCTACAGAAGGCATTGACCAGGACGTAATGGGGGCGGGTGGCGCTGGAGTGATTAATAGCTCTGTGCCACTATTCGCCGTCGCGAAGCGGAGTCGGCAGCCATGAACAACCCTGGGCGCGGGATATCCCTGCAATTGGTGGTGGCGCTAGCCATCATGCTCGGCATCTTGCTGCTCGGCGCGGGGCTGGCCTGGCAGGGCTACCAGGGCATGCGCCAGGCGCTGGTCGCGGCTGCGGGCGATACCGCCCAGCAAGTGGCCAGGACCATCGACGAACGCGCCCGGCGGCTGATCGAACCGGCCCAGAGCAGCATCCGCATGCTGGCCTTCAACCCCGCCGCCAGCAACCTGGCACAACGCCTCGAAGGGTTGCCGCAACTGGTCGAGAGCCTGGCGGCCAACCAGATGGTCAGTTCGGCCTACATCGGCCAGCCCAATGGCGAGTTCTTCCTGGTTCGGCGGCTGCGCGATCCGCAGTTGCTGCAGCAGTTCGAGGCCCCGGCGGGCACCGTTTACCTGGTGCAGAGCATCACCCGCGGTGACGACGGCGCGATGCATGGCGAGTGGCGCTTCTACGACCATGCACTGCACTTGCTGCGTGCCCAGCCCAAGCCGGACTACCACTACGATCCACGCCACCGACCCTGGTTCATGGCGGCCTCGGCGCGCTCCACCATCGTCCTGACCCGGCCGTACGTCTTCTTCACCACTCGCGAGGTCGGGGTGACTCTGGCCCAGCGCAGCATCGATGGCGCGTCGGTGATCGGCATGGATGTCTCGGTCAACGACCTGGCCACCGAGAGCCGCGACCTGCGCATGACCGCCGGCACCGAGATTGCCTTGATCGATGACCAGGGGCAGGTCGTCGCCTACCCGGATCTGCAGCGAATGATCGTGCGCGAAGGCGAGGATGTACGCCTGTCGAGCGTCGCCGAGCTGGGCATCCCGAGCCTGGCGCAGATCCAGGCGGCGCCGCCCGAGAGCAAGCAACCGCAGCTGTATGAGGTGCAGGGCCAGCTGTGGTATGGCATCCGCGTGCCATTGATGAACCTGGCCGGGCATAACCTGCAGGTATTGCTCGCCGTGCCGGCCCGGGAACTGTTGGCCGGCGCACGCCAGGTGTTGTTCGAGCAGCTGTTGTGGACGGTGGCGCTGATGGGCGTGCTGTTGCTGCTCGGTGGGTTGCTCGGGCGCCGTATCGGCCAGCCGCTGCGCACGCTGGCGGCCCAGGTGCGCAGCTTGGCCGGGTTCGACTTCAGTCGAGAGGTCGGGGTGCAGTCGCGGGTCAACGAGGTGCGTGAACTGAGCCAGGTGCTCAGCCGCATGTCGGGAACCATCCGCAGCATGCAGGCGATCACCCTCACACTCAGCCAGGAAAGCCAGCTCGAACGCATGCTCGATGGCGTGCTCAGCCATCTGGTCGAGGCGGCGCGGGTCAAGGCCGGCGGCATCTATCTGTTCGATGAGGACCAGGCCCGACTGCGCCTGGCGGCCACCTGTGGCGTGGCGGATTACCCGGCCGAAGTGGCGGTCGACGCGAACCAACAGGCCGAACTGGCCAGTGCCGTCACCCGGGCGCTGGCACTTCCCGGTGGCAGTCTTGCCGTACCGCTGGCGGACCGCGGGCAGGCGTTGCTGGGCATTCTGGTGTTGCAACTGGAGCAGCCCGCCAACGGCGAGGAGGTGGGGCAACCGTTCCGCCGCTTCGTGTACGAGCTGTCCGGTGCGGCAGCAGTGGCCATCGAAACGCGGCAGTTGATCGAGGCGCAGCAGCGCCTGCTCGATGCCATGATCAAGTTGCTGGCCGACGCCATCGACGCCAAGAGCCCCTACACCGGCGGCCACTGCGAACGGGTCCCGGAGCTGGCGCAGATGCTGCTGGACCGGGCCGTGCGGGCCAACAGCGGGCCCTACGCCGACTTCACCATGAACGACGCCGAACAGTACGAGTTCAGGGTGGCGGCCTGGCTGCACGACTGCGGCAAGGTCACCAGCCCAGAGTACGTGGTAGACAAGGCTACCAAGCTGGAAACCTTGTACAACCGCATTCATGAGATCCGTACCCGTTTCGAGGTGCTCTGGCGCGATGCCGAGCTGGCCTACTGGCGAGCGCTGGCCGAGGGTGCCGAGGGGCAGGCGTTGCAGCAGGCACTCGAGCGCACCAGGGCCGAATTGCAGGAGGAGTTCGCCTTCGTCGCCAAGGCCAACATCGGTGGCGAGTTCATGCAGGAAGAAGACATCGAGCGCTTGCAACGCATCGGCCAGCGCCCCTGGCAGCGTTATTTCGACAACCGGCTGGGTATTTCCCGCGACGAACAGGAACGTTTTACCGGCGTGCCTGCCGAGGTGCTGCCTGCGCCCGAGCGACTGCTCGCCGACCGCCCCGAGCACCGCCTGCCATGGGGGCCGCGCAAACCGCCGGTAGTGCGCGACGATCCGCGCAACGTCTGGGGTTTCGACATGCGCCTGCCAGAGGATGCCAGCAACCTGGGCGAGCTGTACAACCTGTCGATTCGACGCGGCACGCTCACCGACGAAGAGCGTTTCAAGATCAACGAGCACATCGTCCAGACCATCATCATGCTCGAGTCGCTGCCGTTCCCGCGTCACCTCAGGCGCGTGCCCGCGATCGCTGGCCATCACCACGAGAAGATGGACGGCACCGGCTACCCGCGTCGCCTGGGCCGCGACGCGCTGAGCCTGCCCGAGCGGGTCATGGCCATTGCCGATATCTTCGAGGCGTTGACCGCCGCCGACCGCCCGTACAAGCCGCCGAAAACCCTGTCCGAATCGGTGAAGATCATGGTGTACATGGCCCGTGACAACCACATCGATGGGCAGTTGCTGCGGTTCTTCCTAAGCAGCGGCGTTTATCGTCAGTACGGCGAGCGCTACCTGCGGCCCGAGCAGATCGACGAGGTGGATGTGGCGTATTGGCTGGAGCAGATACCGGCGGGGTGATGCCGGGTAGACACCGATCCGCAGGTTATGCCCGCCGTCGCTGGCATAACCGAAAATCATCTGTAGCGTCCCGGAAATGTCGCTGTAACCCTACCGGACCAGACCTTAGGCTTTTGCATGGAGCCCTGAACGCTCAATGCCTTGGCAGGAACCTGCCTGCCAAAAACAATAAGGAGTTGCCTAATGTCTGCATTCAAGTTTTCCGGCGTGAACCTGGCCATCACCACCCCCTTCGACGCGCACGGCAAGATCGACTACGACCGGTTCGAAAGCTTGATCGAGCGCTACATCGCCGCCGGCGTGCAGGGCTTCGTGCTCAGTTCCGGAACCGGGATGCATGTGTACCTGAGCAAGGACGAGTCCAAGCAACTGGTGGCGTTCGGTGCCAAGGTCATCAATGGCCGCGCCCGGGTGATCGCCCAGACCTCGGCGTTGCTGGTCGAGGAGGTGGTGGAGCGAACTCGTCACGCCAAGGACTGCGGCGCCGATGGCGTGATGGTGCTGCCGCCGTTCTTCGAAGGCCCGACCGATGACCAGAGCATCATCGATTTCTATGCGAGCGTGTCCGAAGCCGGTTTGCCGATCATCGGCTACAACGTGCCGCAGGCGGTCGGCGTGGAGGTCACCCCGAGCCTGTTCAAGCAACTGAGCCAGATCCCCAACTTCGTCTCGGTCAAGGACAGCAGCGGTGACCTGGCGGCCCAGGCGTCGCTGTCGCGCACTGGCTTGCCGACCATGAACGGCGCCGACCCGCTGGTGCCGTACGCGCTGTTCGCCGGTGCGGCGGGGCTGATCTGGGGCGGCGCGAACCTGGCGCCGAAAACCTGCGTGGCACTGGCCAATGCAGCCAGCGAAGGGCAGTGGGCCGAGGTACAGCAGATCTGGAAGAGCCTGGCGCCGGTGATGTCGCTGATCTGGCAGGGCGACTACGTGCAATCGGTGTACGCCGGCGCGCAGATCATGGGCTTCGACGCCGGCCATCCGCGTCGCCCGTTGGCGCGCCTGGCCGAAGACAAGCTTGGCGCCCTGCGTGAAGCGTTGGCACCGTTGATCGAACGTGAAGCCTCGACTCGTTGACCGGTTGGAGCATTGGCCATGTACGTTGCTTCGAAAATACCTGGCAACAACGGCAGTTGCGGATGGGTCGAGATGCTGCCACAGCGGATCCCCAGGGCCGCGCTGAACGAGGCGGTCACTGCCGATGTGGCGATCATCGGCGGCGGTTTCGCGGGCTTGTCCGCGGCGCGCCAGCTGGTTCGCCGCGATCCGAGGCTGAAGGTCGTAGTGCTGGAGGCTGGCGTGGTAGGCGAAGGCGCTTCCGGGCGCAATTCGGGTTTTATCATCGACCTGCCGCACGAGGTGTCCGCCGAAGGCCTGGGTGGTGGTTCGCTCGACCGCGCCAAGCGCGACATCACGATGTACCGCACGGCCATCGAACTGGGCCGGGAAATGGCCGAACTGCATGGCTGGGGCAGGGACGTGTTCGACCCCTGCGGGCGCTACAGCGTGGCCCGCGGCGCCCAGGGCGATGCGCATATCCTGGCCTACGGCAAGCAGCTCGATGCGCTGGGCGAGCGTCATCAATTGCTCGACACCCGGCAGATCGCCGAGATCACCGGCAGCCCGGCCTACACCTCGGGCATGTTCATGCCGGGCACTGTGATGATCCAACCGGCGGCCTACGTGCGGCGCTTTGCCGATGCGCTGGGCGAGCCGGTGCGGGTGTATGAACAGACCCCGGCACTGTCGTTCAGGCAGGTGGGCGCTGACTGGGTGATCAAGACCCCGAAGGGTGTGGTCAGCGCCGGCAGGATCATCCTTGCCAACAATGGCCACGCGCAGAGCTTCGGTTTCTTCAAGGGCAAGCTGCTGCACGTGTTCACCTACGCTTCGCTGACCGAGCGCTTCGACCCCCGGCGCCTGCCAGGGCAGCGCACCTGGGCGGCCACGCCGGCCTTGCCCATGGGTACCACGGTGCGCCGCATCCGTGATGGTGATGGCGACCGCATCCTGGTGCGCTGGCGCTACAGCTACAACCCGAGCCTGACCATCGGCGATGGCCAGGTGAACCGTGCCGGGCGGGTGCATGACGGCAAGTTTCTCACCCGTTTCCCGGGGCTCAAGGGGCTGGGCATGGAATATCGCTGGGGCGGGCCGATGGCATTGACCTGGAACAGCGTGCCGGCCTTTGGCGAGGTCGAGCGTGGCGTCTTCTCGGCCTGTGGTTGCAATGGCCTGGGAGCGTCGAAGTCGAGTGCCGCCGGTATCGCGGCAGCCGACCAGGCGCTCGGGGTGAACAGTGAACTGCTGGACATCTTCACCGGGTTCGACAAGCCCAGGCAGTTACCGCCGCAGCCGTTCCTCACCCTGGGGGCCAAGGCCAACATGAAGTTCAAGGAGCTTCGGGCGGGGGATGAGTAGCCGGCAAGGGCTGGTGCCAGTCAGTTGAAGCGGTATGGGGCGCATTGCGCCCCCAATTTGTTTGGAAGAGGGGCATCAGCCCAGCGATGCCGCTTGTTGCAGGTTCAGCGTGCGGGTTTCCGGGGCTAGCATCATCGACACCAGCAAACCGACGATGCAGATGCCGGCGGCTACATACAGGGTCTGGGCGATGCCCATCTGCGACAGTGACACCGGCACGAAGTAGGTGCCCACCGCCGCACCGATGCGCGAGATCGAGGTGCCGAAGCCCACGGCGAAGGTCCTTAGCTCGGTGGGGAAGATTTCGTTGGGGTAGACCAGGATCAGCACCTGCGCACCGCCGGTGAACAGTGCGTAGGCAGCGAACAGGGCGAGGGTCAGCGCGCCCGACTGGTCGTGGAAGTAGCCCAGCCCGAGCAGGGCGATGGCCGACAGCAGGAAGCTGTAGCCGAGCATGCTGCGCCGGTCGATGCGGTTGATGATCCGCGTGGCGATGGTACAGCCGGCGAAGAACAGGAAGGTGATCAGGGCCGAGCCCAGCGAGGCGAGGTCACCCGTGAGGTTGAGCGCGGCCAGGACCTTGGGCGCGAACGAGTAGACGGCGAAGATCGGCACGATGGCGCAGGTCCAGAAGGTCAGGACGAACAACATGCGTTTGCCGTAGCCTGAGTGCAGCAGGCTGGAGAAGCCGAGGCTGGGGCCGGTCGTTTCCTGCGCCAGGTTACCCAAGCCGAAGTCATCGCCATAGACCGCCTTGATCACCGCCTCGGCCTCTGCGTCGCGGCCTTTGCTCAGCAGCCAGCGTGCCGACTCCGGCGAGCCGAGGCGTACCACCAGCAGGAACAGGCCGACCACGGCAGCGCTGGCCAGCACCAGCGGCCAGGCGTCGCTGCCCAGGGTTCGCAGCATCACCTCGCCGACCAGATAAGCGCACGCGGCGCCGGCGAACCACAACAGGGTCAGCATGGCCAGGCGCGAGCCGCGGTACTTGCGCGGCATGAACTCGACCAGCATCGAAGTGGCCACCGGGTACTCGATGCCCACGCCAATGCCGATCAGCAGGCGCAGCAGGAACATGGCCACCGCCGAATCCGCCCACAGATGCGCCAACGAGGCGACGATGAACAGCAGCGGCCCGAGGAAGTACACCTTGCGCCGCCCCAGGCGGTCGGTGAGCCAGCCACCGAGAAAGCCGCCGAAGAACACGCCGATCAGCGAGGAAGCGGCGATCATGCCTTCCCAGAAGGCGTCGAGGTGCAGCGCCGAGGAAATCTGCGCCAGGGCGACACCTATCACGCACAGCACATAACCGTCGGCAAAGCCTCCACCGCCCGAACGCAGGGTCAGTGTCTGGTGAAACTTGTTGAGGGGTACATCTTCGACCGTGATTAAAGGATTTGTCATTGTTGTCTCCGTGTTTAATTCAGGGCAGTTTCAATGTGCGAGTAGCCTGGCGTACGCGACCAACCTTGTTGTTGGGTGATGGGTCTTGCCCAGGCAGTGGAAAACGACCTCCCATTCAAGCCGTGGAAGTGGCGGTTGGTTGGAATTCGGGAAATGACGGCGCAGGCAAACGGCACGTTCTCGCCGTGGCGATTGTTCAGACTTCGTAGCGGGTTTCTTTCGAAGGCGGCCGGCCGAAGAACTTGCTGTAGGTACGGCTGAAGTGCGTGGCGGCAACGAAACCACAGGCCAGGCCAACTTCCATGACCGACAGTGCCGTGTGTTGCAGCAGGCGGCGCGCCTCGGTAATGCGAAGTTGCAGGTAGTACTGCTGCGGCGTGGCTCCGGTCTGGTCGCGGAACAACCGTTGTATCTGGCGTGGCGACAGGCCGACACACTGCGCCATCTGCTGGATGTCCAGCGGCTCTTCCAGGTTGGATTCCATCAGGCGAATGATTTCGCGCAGGGGCTTGGTCATGTTCGGGTGGCGGGTCTTGGTCGCGCTCTGGAAGCGCGACTGGTCGTAGTCGAGCAGGTCGACCACGGCCTGTGCCAGGGTCGGGTCACAGCGCTCGCGCAACCATTCGATCATCACCTGGAACGCGCCTGCCGGGGTGGCGGCGCTCAGCCGGGTGCGGTCGATCACCACGCTGTCCTGGCTGACCACAGCGTTTGGCACATGCTCGGCCAGGGCCCGGCGTTGCTCGGGGTGGATGGCACAGCGATAGCCGTCGAGCAGGCCGGCATGGCCGATGTACCAGGCGCCATTCCACAAGCCGCCGAGGGCCATGGGCGCGGTAGCCAGGTTGCGCAGCAGGGTATTCAACCAGGCCGGCGCAACGCGCGGCGTGCGCAGGCCGCCGCAGACCACCATCAGGTCGATCTGCGCGACACGGATATCCGTCAGCGGGGTATCGGGCCTGATGGGGATGGCGAGGTCGCTCGTCACTTCGGCGCCGGTGTGGCTGAAGGTGTGGGTGCGTACCGAACCCGGGCGGATCAGGTTGGCCGTGGCCAATGCATCCAGGGCCTGGGTGAAACAGGGCAAGGAGAAATTGTCCAGCAGCAGGAAACCGATGGTCGACGTCTTGCGCGCCACTTTCCGTTCGAGAAACCGCAGGTTTCGCCCTTCGAACTTTTCATTGAAGCAGGTGTTCACGGTGTGCATGGTCGTTCCGTGGCGCGCAGCGCAAGGACTGGGGAATTTCGACGGCGGGGGCGGAGGCTGCGAAGGGACAAGCCCTTCGCGAAAGGCATCAGACGATGCGCCTGGCCGCCGATTCGTTCAGCCGCCGGGTCATCAGCTCGCAGTACCAGTCGACGAACTGGCACACACCGGTCTCGATGATCGAAGAGTAGGGGCCGGGTACGTAGGCCGGCGAGGTGACGCCGACCTGGGTGCCTTCGACCAGGCGCCGGTCCTGGTCGTTGGTGGCCATCCACACCTTGGTCAGACGGTCGATGTCGTAGTCGACGCCTTCCTGGGCATCCTTGGGCACCAGCCACTTGGTAGTGACCACGGTTTCGCCCGGGCCTGCCGGCAGCACGCGAAAACTCAGGGCGTGGTCGCCGAGGAAGTGGTTCCAGGTCGAGGGGTATTTGAAGTACAGCAGGGCGCCGATGTTCTCCACCCCGCTGCGGTCCAGGCGCCGGGTCACGGCCGGCTTGCCGTCGAGGGTATAGCTGCTGGCGCCGGGGTTGAGCGGAATGCGGGTCATGCGGAACTGGCCGTTCGGGTCCATCACCTGGCGGCTGGCGAGGCCTGCGGCCTCCAGGGTATTGCAGTACTCGGCGAACAGCGGATCCTCGGCTTCGTCGCCACCGCGTACCGAAGCCAGCTCGGTGTAGCTGCACAGCAGCTCCGGGTGGGTACCGTCGCAGTGGTAGCACTCGCGGTTGTTCTCGAACACCAGCTTCCAGTTGCCTTTCTCCACCAGGTTGGACTCGAAGGCCACCTTGCAGTCTTCCAGGTAATGCGGACCGATGAACGGGGAAACGGCGCTGCGAAACTTCTCGAAGTCTGGCGCCACCTTGGCCACGCAGACATAGATATAGCTGTGCACCACTTCGCAGTGCAGCGGTGTCAGGTTGTGTTGGCTCGGGTCGAATTCCGCGCCCATGTTGCCGGCATACAGCAGCTTGCCGTCGAGCTCGAAGGTCCATTTGTGATACGGGCAGACCAGCTTGGCCACTTTGCCCTTGGCCTCGGTGCACACTTTCGAACCGCGGTGGCGACAGGCGTTATGGAAGGCGCGGACAGCGCCGTCCTTGCCACGCACTACCACCACGGGATATTCGCCGATTTGCAGGGTCAGGTATTCACCGGGCTTTTCCATTTCGAATGTATGCCCGGCGAAGATCCACTCCTGGTACCAGATATGTTCCAGTTCGAGTTGATAGAGCGCGGTATCCCTGTACGCCGCACCGGGCAGCCCGTGTTGCGGCCTGCGTTGTTTGATCAAGTCTAATCCAGCGCTGATGTTATGCATTTTTATTGATACTCCTGAAACAACTCGATGTAACTTGGCCGCTTTCATGCGCGCGAGCGAAGACCGGCGCAAGGCCAACTTGAGCAGGTGGCCGTGCGCGACGTGCAATTAATGAATAACGTTGTGGAAGCCAGTCTAGAGTTAGCCCGGTTTCAACGAAATCAACTTTTTATGGGCGACTCTGATAACCAAATGTCATGGCGCTTCAGAAACTCGCCAGCGCTGCGCCGAACTGTTCGCGGTCCGGTTCGATACCCAGGCCAGGCCCTTGCGGCAGCGCGATGTGGCCGTTGTCGATGTGCAGGCCGTTGCGTGCGTCGTAGTTGCCTTCGATGTAGGGCGCGGCGATCCAGGCACCTTCGTTGAGGTCCGGTCGCACCGTCGCGCCCAGGTGCACGCAGGCAGCGGCGATGATGTCACCACCCCAGGCGTCGTCGCTGGTGTGCGGCAGGTTGCGTGCGGCGCAGATGTCGCGGAAGGTGCGCATCGGGTGCAGGCCGCCGA
Source organism: Pseudomonas sp. S31 (assembly GCF_016648105.1). Taxonomy (GTDB): domain Bacteria; phylum Pseudomonadota; class Gammaproteobacteria; order Pseudomonadales; family Pseudomonadaceae; genus Aquipseudomonas. The sequence continues at coordinate 39,149 of NZ_JACVVE010000032.1, forward strand.
TGCGCGTCACCTTCATGCCGAAACCATCCACCAGGCCAGTACCGGCAGCGGTGATGACGGTGCTCAGGTTGACGCCATTCTCGTCCATGTAGATCGGGTGCTGGACTACGTTGCGCAGCACCGCGAGCTCTTCGATGCTGTTGCACGGCTGCTCGAGTATCAGCGGGATGTGCGGGCATTCACGGCTCAAGCGGATTACGTCGCGGGTGTTCCAGCCACGGTTGCCGTCGGCCGCCAGGCGCATGCCCGAGCCGCGGATGACTTCCCAGACCTTGTGCAGGGTCTCGATATCCGCTTCGACGCTGCGCCCGCCCAGTTTCACCTGGATGCGCGGGTAGCCCTGGGCCAAGCGCTCCTTGGCGATACGGGCGATCTCGTCAGGTTCGCCGACGCCGGTGGAGTAGTAGGTGGGCACGGTCTCGGTCAGTGCACCGCCCAGCAGGTCGGCCACGCGCACGCCGAGTTTCTTGCCGATCAGGTCGTGGGCAGCGATGTCGATGGCGGCCTTGGCGTAATGGTGGCCGTTGAGCAGCGAGTCCATGCGTCGGTGCAGCGCAACCGGCCACAGGTCGCTGCCGATCAGGTCCGGGGCCATTTCGACCAGCGCTGCGCGGGCGCCGTTGGCATAGGCTTCGGCATAGGTCGAGCCGACCGGGCAGGTCTCGCCCCAGCCTTCCAGGCCATCTTCCGAGACGATGCGCACCAGTGTGGTGTCCAGCGACCAGACGGTGCCGCTCGACATCACACGCGGCGGGTTCTTCACCGGGAGGTCGTGGGCGTAGATGTGAATTTCGCGGATCTTCATTTGTTGTTGTCTCCAGCTCACGTGCTTGTCAGATGATGTTCTCCGCGAGCAGCGCAGCACGTGCAGCGCGGATCGCAGCGTTGGTGGCTTTTTCGCGGCCTTGCAGGCGGGCGGTCTGGGTCATGCCTTCGTGCAGCAGGAACAGGGTATCGGCCAGTTGCTGGATATCGCGCCCTGGCGCGATACGCTGCAGACGCACCCTGAACTCATCGGCCAACTGCGCCTTGTGTGCCTTGACCACCTCGGTGATAGCCTGGCTTTCGGGGTATTCGGCCAGGGCGGTCATGAACAGGCAGCCGCTGTTGGCCACCTCGGCCAGCCACTGGTCCAGGCGTTCGAGAGGGTAGAGCACGTGCTCGATGCCCTCGCCGGGGCCGCCGGCGAGCCATTCGAAGTAGGTGCGGTGACGGTATTCCAGGGCGCCGACGATCATCGCCTCGCGGCTGGGAAAGTATTTATAGAGGGTGCGCAGCGAGACATCGGCTTCGGCTCGCAGGGCTTCGACGCCCTGTTCGGCAAAGCCCTGCTCGGAGAAGCTGCGTTCCAGATCACTGGCAATCTTTTCTCGGGTATCGGACATGGGAGGTCTCGGTCGAATGCAACGCCATCGGGCGGACGTCGGCTGGCGAGCGTCCATGTGTCGATGGTAGAGCGATCGTTCTACCTGTGTAAAGTGGCAGGTACAATGATCGTTCTACCTTGTCGCGAATGGCTATTCACGACATGCCTCGATGCGTCATCGACGTGCTGTTTCAAGGCTCGCGCAGGCGCGACGGCATGCCGCCATGCAGGCTTGGCATGCCGCTTGGCGGAGGGTGGGATCAGTGTCGGGCCGGCCTTCTGGACAAGGTCGCCGTGGGCGTTTCGCCGAACAGCTGCTTGTAGTAGCTGCCGAACATGCCCGAGTGGTAGAAGCCCCAGTGCGCGGCGATCTCGAAGATCGGCTGGGCCCCGGGGGCGCAGGCCAGCAACATCTGCCGCGCGCCGTGCAGGCGGATGTAGCGCAGGTAGCTGATCGGGCTGATGCCCAGCACCTTGTTGAACGCATAGTGCAGCGTGCGTCGGCTGATCCGCAGCTGCTTGCAGACTTCCAGCACCGTCGGCGGCAGGGTATGCCGGGCCAGGATGAACTCGCGGGCCTTCTCGACGATGTGCCGGTGCACCAACTGCCCGGGGTTGTGCGGTCTGGCGCTGCTCAAGTGGGTGAGACCGGCGCAGATGATGTTCAGGGTTTCGCTCAGCAGGTTACGGCGGAACAGGTCGTGCTGGAGTGCCTGCGGGTTGGCACTCACGCCGCCGAACAGCAGCCCCATGTTCGCCCGAAAGGCGCTGCACAACTCATGGGACGCTGCACTGGCGCCGCTGATCGCGGTGATCCTGGCAGCGTCCAGCTCGCCCACGGTCTCGGCGTACTCGCTGAGCAACTGCATGTCGATCACCGCCACGAAGATATCGGAGCGGGCAGGCGTGCGGAACTTCAGTTCGGAATTGGGCTTGAGGAACAACACCGAATCTGGCTCGAGCTTGTCGCCGCACCAGAAACCGTCGCCGTACATTTCGTTGGCGACGCCGATGGCGAAGCTGTCCGGCCAGGGCAGGCCGTGCTGGTCGACGGCCTTGTCCATCGATTCGCGAAACAGCTGGATGGGCCCTAGCGAGAGGTCCTGCAGGGTGCCGGAGAAGGCCCCCTCGCTGATTTGCACGTACTCCTGGTTCCATTTCGGGAGTGCCGAGGCTTGCAGCAATACGTCAGTCAGTTCATGGGAGATGAAGGAGGGCACGGCGGTTGCCTCCACACGGCATTGCTCATTGCTAGCGCGCATAGCTACCTCACGGACAACTGATTGTTCTTGTTGTTGTGCTGGGCCCGCAGTCCGCGTTGCCTGATCCTTCAAGGGCCTTACGGCGGCTCCGCGCCCAGGAAAAGTATTTTGTAAAAAAAGATAACCGCACAAGCTCTGTCTGTCGAACCCGGCCACGGCTTGCCGATTCTTGATAGGCGAACGCCGCCCCTTGCCGATTCTCGATACGGCCCTTGGCGCCGCCGACATAGCCTTTGGGCAGCCTGAATCAAAACACAAGAAAACAGGGAGCCCACGAATGCGCTTATCCCGTGCATTTCCTACCCCCGCGCGCCCGTTGGCGCTGTCACTCGCCGTCGCTCTAGCCCCCTTGCTTGCCCAGGCCGACCCGGCCGCCGATCCCCCGGCCGATGCCAGGGCGTTGCTCACGACCAAGTGCGGCGCCTGCCACCTGCCGGTCGAAGGCGGCGGCCTCAACCGCATCGATCAGTCACGCCGCAGCCCTGAGGGTTGGGACATGACCATCGGCAGGATGATTGCCGCCCATGGCCTGACCTTGACCGCGAACGAGCGCCTGACCTTGGTCAAGTACCTCGCCGACAGCCATGGCCTGGCACCCGAGGAGTCCGCTCCTCGGCGCTACCTGCTGGGACGTGACTTCACCCGCGTCGAGACTCCTGACGACAAGCTGGTGGCGCAGACCTGCGCCCGCTGCCATTCGTACGGACGCATCGCCCTGCAGCGGCGCACCGAAGACGACTGGCGCAAGCTGGCCAACTTCCACGTCGGCCAGTTCCCGACCATCGAGATCCAGCAGGCCGGCCGCGACCGCAACTGGTGGGAAATCGCCTCGCAGCAGATTCCCAAGCGGCTGGGTTCGCGCTATGCGTTCGAGTCCGAGGCCTGGAGCGACTGGCTCAAGCACCAGGTCGTGGCGCCGACCGGAAGCTGGCGGATCACCGGCCACCGCCCGGGCTGGGGCTTTTATGAGGGGGTGGCGACGGTGGCCGCCGATGGCACCGACCACTTCAAGGTTTCGATGCAGATGAACTATGCCAATGGCCAGCAGGAGACCGCCGAAGGCAAGGCCGTGCTGTTTACCGGCTACGAATGGCGGGCGACCGTGCGCCAGGGTGGCCAGGAGATCCAGCAGGTATTCGCCCTGACCGCCGACGGCCAGACCCTCAAGGGGCGCTGGTTCCAGCCTGGAATCGACTCGATCGGTGGCACCCTCGAGGCGGTGCGGGCCGATGCCGGCAGCATGGCGCGTCTGCTGGCCGTGCAACCTGCCGCCATCAAGGCCGGTACCACGCAGAAGGTCACGCTCTACGGCAGCAACCTCAAGGGAGAGGTCGCGCTGGGCGATGGCATCAGCGCCAAGGTGCTGGAAAGCACGGCGGACAAGGTGGTGGTCGAGGCGACTGCCGCCCGGGGGGCCGAGGCCGGTGCGCGCGCAGTGCGTGTTGGCAGTGCGAAGCTGGCGGCTGGCCTGGCGTTGTACCAGACCGTCGACTTCATCGTCATCGAGCCTGGGCAGGCGATGGCTCGCGTCGGCGCCAACCAGGGCGCCATGCCCAAGGTACCGGTGCAGTTCGAGTCGGTCGCCTACGCCTACGGCCCGGACGGTAAGCCTGGCACCGACGATGACATCCGCCTGGGCTACATGCCGGCCACCTGGTCGGTGGACAACGCCACCCCCTATGCCGTGTCGATGAACGACGTGCACTTCGCCGGCAAGCTCGACGCCAACGGCCTGTTCGTGCCGGGCGAGGCGGGACCCAACCCGCAGCGCAAGTTCCACACCAACAACGCCGGCGACCTCGAGGTCACCGCGGTGGTGCAGGACGGCGAGCGCAAGGTGCAGGCCAGCAAGCCTCTTGTCGTCACCGTGCAGCGCTGGAACGACCCACCCGTTCGCTGAATCATCGAGGAGCACGCCATGGGCAATCTATTCGTCAATCGCTTCAGTTTTCACGATGTCAAACTCGGTGATCGGCATGTGCTGTTCCATATCCCGTCCAGCGGCCTGTTCGAGCTGGACGAGGTGGGGGGTGAGCTGATCGACTACCTGAAGACCCACGAGGAGATATCCTTCGCCGGCCTGCAGGCAACCTTCAACGGCTCGGTGCAGCCCGCCGACCTCGCGCAGACCCTGGAGAACTTTCGCGAGCTGTCGATCCTCGGCGAGGCACCGGGCCAGCCCGACGCGGGGATGGACGTGCGCATCACCGAGTTCCCCATCAGCACGGTGGTGCTGAACGTCAACACCGGCTGCAACCTGAGCTGCACCTACTGCTACAAGGAAGACCTCGACGTGCCCACCAAGGGCCGGCGAATGACCTTCGACACGGCGCGCAAGAGCATCGAACTGTTGCTGGCCGAGGGCGCCATGCATGCCCGCATCAATGTGATCTTCTTCGGCGGCGAGCCGCTGACCAACCTGCCGCTGATCAAGCAGGTGGTCGAGTATGCTGAGGGGCGTTGCCGCGAGCTGGGCAAGCAGGTCGACTTCTCGATGACCACCAACGCCACCATGCTCACCGAAGAGATCGTCGACTACCTCGATCGCCACCGCTTCGGCATCTCCATCAGCATGGACGGGCCGCAGGCGGTGCACGATCGTCGGCGCATCACGGTCAGCGGCCAGGGCACCTACGCCGTGGTCGCGGCCAAGTCGCGGATGCTGCTCGAACGCTACCGCTCCAAGCCGGTTGGCGTGCGCGTTACGCTGACCTCGGGCTTCACCGATGTGCTGGCCATCCATGCGCACCTCAAGGACGACCTGGGCTTTGCCGAGGTCGGCGTGGCGCCGGCCACTTCGGGGGCAGTCACGGCCTTCAACTTGCAGGCGGACGAACTGCGCCAGGTGTTCGACAGCATGAAGACTCTGGGGCTGGCCTACCGCGACGCGGCCCTGGCTGGACGCAACAATGGCTTTTCCAACATGCACCAGCTGATGAGCGACCTCTACGAGGGGCGCAAGAAGGCCTTGCCTTGCGGGGCGGGAGTGGGCTTGCTGGCGGTCGATCACAAGGGCGACCTGAACCTGTGCCATCGCTTCACCGGTTCCGACATGCCGTTGTTCGGCAATGTCGACGACGGCATCGCCAAGCAGGCGCTCGGCAGCTTCCTCGAAGACGCCACCCAGCGCACCGGCAAGGGCTGTTCTACCTGCCAGATCCGCAACCTCTGTGTCGGCGGTTGTTACCACGAGTCCTACGCCCGCTTCGGCGACCCGCACTCACCGACCTACCACTACTGCGACCTGATGCGCGAGTGGGTCGATTTCGGCATTGCGATCTACATGGAGATCCTGCAGAAGAACCCGCGCTTCTTCCAGACCCACCTGAGCAACCGGAGTGCCCAGCCATGAACCATATGAAACCGATGAACATGAAGGCGCACCAGGTCGAGGTGGCCGTGGAGCAGGGGGCGGCCGACGAGGTCGTGGCGATGTCGGCGGTGGTCGGCTGTTCGACCACCTTCGACCCCGGTTGGGAGGTCGACCCGTTCCTTGGCGTCGCCGGCCTGTGCCAACCGATGGAGGCCGACCTGTACGGCTGCTCCGACCCGTGCTGGTGGCCAGCCCAGGTGCCGGACTCGATGCATACCTACCCGCAGTGGAGCGAGGGGCAAGACTCCGCGCCGAACGACTGGGCCAATCTCAAGGCGGTCTTCCCCAAATAACGCCCGAGCGGAGCGATCTCATGAACGATCACAAGACATTGCAAGCACTGCTGGGCTTTGTTTGCCTGGGGTTGGCCCTGCTGAGCCAATCGGCCGTGGCCAAAGACTACCTGGTGACCGCAGCCAGGCCCAACCTGGTCATCGTCGCCGATGCCGCCGAGCGAAAGGTGGTCAAGACTTTCCACATTCCCAACACCTCGATGGGCAACAGCCCCGGCGCGTTGGCCGTATCGAAGGACGGCAAGGTCGCCTACGTCATCCACAACCGTTGGGAGACGGTGTCGGGAATAGACCTGGAAACCGGCAAGGAGGTATTCCGCGCCGAGCTGTCGTCGCCCGGTATCCGCGCCAAGGCACCTTACGCCATCGATGTCAGCCCTGATGGCAAGGAGCTGGTGGTGTTCGTCAATCCGACCCAGATGCTGCCGGGTGAATACCATGTGCAGGACTCCTACGTGGCGGTGTATGACACCGCCAGCGGGCTGAAGGCCGAGCCGGTGCGCAAGTTGCAGGTACCACGGCGGGTGACCACCCTGATCTATTCGCCGGATGCCTCGCGGCTGTATGCCTTCAGCTGGGAGATGCTGGTGCTCGATCCCAAGACCGGCAAGCAGATCGGCGAGCACCCGTGGCGCAGCTGGAAGCGCCCTGGGTACGGCGAGCCCGATACCCTGGCGATCTGGCCGCAGTTCGAGCAGTCGGGGGAATACGCCACCCCGTACTACATCAACCATACCGGGGCGGATGGCAAGACCGTGCAGAAGGCCGGGGTCTGGGCGCTGGACCTGGCCAAGGACACGGTGCGCTTCCACGAATTCGAGGATGCGTCGGTGGTGCTGTTCAGCACGGCGATCAACCCGGTGCGGCGCAACGAGGCCTATACCGTGTATACCCAGCTGACCAAGACCGATGTGGACACCGGCAAGCTGATCAAGCGCATCGACCTCGACCATACCTACTACAACGTCAACGTCTCCACCGATGGCAAGGAGCTGTACATCGGTGGCACGGTGGACGATATCGCGGTGTACGACTCCGAGACGCTGGAGCAGAAGGGCAAGATCATGATTCCGGGAGGCGGTGACCAGGTACTGACCTCGCTGCGGGTGGTGCAACGCTGAACCGCTCCTACAGGGGGCGCAAGCGGCGTATCATGTCGGCACTCCGCCAACCGATCGAGGTGCGCGTGTTCCGTTTCCTGGTCATCGTCTTCCCGTACTTCAATGCCGCAGCCACCACGGCGTTCGTCGACCCTTTCCGCGCTGCCAACTACCTGGCGGGAGAGAGCCGTTTCCACTGGGAATTCGCCTCGGTAGAGGGCGGTGGCATCCGCGCCTCCAACGGCATGGACCTGTTCACCCAGTCGCTGGCCAACCTACGCGAGCAGCCCTGGGATCTGGTCATGCTGTCGTGTAGTTGGTCGCCCGAGCAGCACCATAGCCCCTACCTGCAGGGCCTGCTGCGTACCTGGGCAAGCAAGGGTTGCATGCTCGCCGGGTTGGACACCGGCACCTTCCTGCTGGCCGAGGCGGGCCTGCTCGCCGGGCGCAAGGCCACCGGGCACTACGAGCACATCGATGCGCTGATCGAGCTGTACCCGGATGTCACCATCGTCGAGGACCTTTACGTCTTCGACCAGAACCGTATCACCTGCTGCGGCGGCGCGGCCGCTACGGACACCGCCTTGCAACTGATCCGCAACCTGCACGGCGAGACCCTGGCCAACGAGGCGGCGCGCTACGTCTTCCACCAGCAGTTCCGGCCCGGCAGCACGCAGCAGAACCCTGAAGCGCAGCAACCGCTTGGCCATACCATTCCGCTGGTGGTGAAGCAGGCGATCAAACTCATGGAGACGCACCTCGAAGAGGTCATCAGCATTCCGCAAATCTGCGAACGAGTGGGCATCTCGCAACGCCAGCTGGACCGGCTGTTTCGCCAGGTGGTGCACAAGACGCCGGCCCTCTACTACCGCGACATCCGCCTGGATCGCGCGCGTGGGCTGGTGACCCAGACCGACCTGGCGCTGACCAAGGTCGGCGTGGCGGCCGGCTTTCCCAATCAGTCGCACTTCAGCCGCATCTACCGCGAACGCTTCGGCCTGACGCCGCGCAAGGACCGCCAGGAAGGGCGTGTGCCGTTCGACTATCGGGCCTGGCCGATGCACCAGGCCGGCAAGGAGCGCTGAACGCATGTCGTTTTTCGCGCGATTGTGGCGAGCACATACCTAAAAACGACAATGGCCGAATAAGCACAAAGCGCGGCGGTTTTTAAACATTTCCGCTCGCGAACTCAGACGAATATCAACCCCACAGAACGGGCAGATCCCCAAGCCCGTGATAATAAAAGGGCCGTTGATATGACTGAGTTGCTGCATCCTCGCCAATTCGAATCGATCAAGCAGGGGTACGACCCGGACCCATTGCGCTCCCAATCCCTGCGCGCCGACGCCTATGTCGACCCCGAGTGGTTCCGCCTCGACCAGCAGGCGATCATCGCCCAGTCGTGGCAGTGGGTCTGCCACGTCGAGAAGGTCCGCGAGCCTGGCAGTTACACCACGGTGAACGTCGCCGGCATGCCCATCGCCGTGGTACGTGACCAGGACGGCACCCTGCGCGCCTTCTACAACGTGTGCAAGCACCGCGCCCACCCGGTGCTGCAAGGCGAGGGCAAGACCCGGCGCATCGTCTGCCCCTACCATTCCTGGTGCTACGGCCTCAACGGCAGCCTGGTGGCTGCGCCGCATGTGGGCGGGCTCAAGGACTTCGACAAGGAGGAAATCCATCTCACCCCGGTACAGGTCGAGGTGTTCTGCGGCTTCGTCTACGTCAACCTCGACCCGCAAGCCGCGCCGCTGCGCGAGCAGTCCGGTGACCTGGCCAAGGAAATCCTGCACTGGGCGCCGGACATCGAGAAGCTCACCTTCGGCCACCGCCTGACCTACGAGATCAAGTCGAACTGGAAGAACGTGGTCGACAATTTCCTCGAGTGCTACCACTGCCCGACGGCGCACAAGGACTTCTGCACCCTGGTCGACATGGACACCTACAAGGTGCAGACCCACGGTATCTACTCGAGTCACATGGCCGAGGCCGGCAAGGGCCAGAATTCGGCCTACGACGTGTCCAAGGCCAGCGTGCGCACCCATGCGGTGTGGTGGCTGTGGCCCAACACCTGCCTGATGCGCTACCCAGGGCGCAGCTCGATGATCGTACTCAACATCGTGCCCATGGGCCCGGACCGCACCTTCGAGACCTACGACTTCTTCCTCGAGACGCCCGAGCCCGACGACATGGAGCGCGAGGCCATCCGCTACCTGGATGAAGTGCTGCAGGTCGAGGACATCTCGCTGGTGGAGAACGTCCAGCGCGGCATGCAGACCCCGGCCTTCGACCAGGGCCGCATCGTCACCGACCCCAATGGCTCGGGCAAGTCCGAACACGCGCTGCACCACTTCCACGGCCTGGTACTCGAGGCCTATGCACGGAGCGTGAAACCATGAGCGGCGCATTGGCGGGCAAGGTGGCGCTGGTCACCGGGGGAATCGGCGGCATTGGCAGGGCGGTCTGCGAGCGGCTGATCAGGGAAGGGGCGGTTGTCTACGCCGCGGACTTGTCCGACGGCGCGCCAGTGGTAGGTGCACGCGGCGCGCGCCTGGATGTCAGTGACGAAACCCAGGTGCAGGCGCTGATGCAGCGGGTGCAGCAGGCTCACGGGCGCCTCGATGTGCTGGTCAATGCAGCCGGTATCGAGGTGGAGCAGACCATCGAGCACACCAGCCTGGAGGTGTGGAACAAGGTGTTCGCGGTCAACGTCACCGGCACCTTCCTGGTCAGCAAGCATGCCTTGCCACTGCTGCGCGAGAGCACGGGGGCCAGCGTGATCAACTTCGGCTCCTACGACGGCTTCATCGCCGACCCTGGCCTGGCCGCCTATTGCGCCAGCAAGGGCGCGGTGCATGCCCTGACCCGGGCGATGGCCTGCGACCACGGCCCCGAGGGCATTCGCGTCAATGCCGTGTGCCCAGGCTACATCGACACGCCGATGCTGCGCAGTTTCTTCCAGGGCCACGGCGACATCGCCAGCCTGGAAAGCGCCGTGCGCGACGTGCATCCGACCCGCCGCTATGGCACGCCAGAGGACGTGGCCAACCTCGTCTACTGGCTGGCCAGCGACGAGGCGCGCTACGCCAGCGGCCAGTTGTGGATTCTCGATGGTGGTCTGACCGCCCAAGTCCAACAAATGAAACTGTGAGCCTTGCCATGCCCAAATCCGTGATCATCACCTGCGCCACCACCGGTGGCGTGCACACCCCGACCATGTCGGAATACCTGCCGATCACCCCGCAGCAAATCGCCGATTCGTCCATCGAGGCGGCGCAGGCGGGGGCTTCGATCATCCACCTGCATGCGCGCAACCCGGAAACCGGCAAGCCCGACCCGCGCCCGGAGCTGTTCCAGGATTTCATGGGGCAGATCCACCGCCAGAGCGATGCGGTGCTCAACGTGTCCACCGGCGGTGGCCTGGGCATGACCCGCGAGGAGCGCCTGCGTGCGGCGCTGGCGGTAAGCCCGGAAATGGCCTCGCTGAACGTCGGCTCGATGAACTTCGGCATCTTCCCGATGAAGGCCAAGTACAGCAACTGGAAGCATGACTGGGAGCCGGCCTTTCTCGACAGCACCCGCGACTTCATCTTCCGCAACACCTTCGCCGACATCGAGTACATCGTCAAAGAGCTGGGCGAAGGCCATGGCACCCGTTTCGAGTTCGAATGCTACGACCTGGGCCACTTGTACAACCTGGCCTGGGTCATCGACCAGGGCTGGGTCAAGCCGCCATTCCTGATCCAGATCGTGTTCGGCGTGCTGGGCGGGGTGGGGGCCGACCTGGACAACCTGATGCACATGCACACGGTGGCGCAGAAGCTGTTCGGCAAGGACTACGAATGGTCGGTGCTGGCTGCGGGCAAGCACCAGATGTCTTTCGCCACGCAGGCGGCAATGCTCGGCGGCAACGTGCGCGTCGGCCTGGAAGACAGCCTGTTCATCGGTGCTGGCGAGAAAGCCAGGAGTAACGCCGAGCAGGTCCTGAAGATCCGCTCGATCGTCGAGAACCTGGGCTTGAAAGTGGCAACGCCTGAAGAAGCCCGGGCGCGCCTGGGCTTGAAAGGACGCGACAAGATCACCCTGTGATTCGTGATTGGGGAAACACCATGCATACCAGAATGTTGATCAACGGTGAGCTCGTTGAAGGCGCCGATGTGCCGCTGGCTGTGATTGATCCAGCAACGGGGGAGGAGATCGTCAGCGTTCGCCAAGCTGACGATGCTCAGTTGGACAGTGCTGTGCGTTGTGCGCATGAAGCGTTCGAGTCCTATTCGAAGACCACCCCAGGGCAGCGCTCTGCTCTGTTGCAGGACATCGCTGGGGTGATAGAGCGACACGCCGAGGAATTGGCTGCCCTGGAGAGCCTGAATGTCGGCAAGCCATGGCCATCGGCGCTCGACGATGAGATGCCGCTGACCCTTGACACATTTCGCTTCTTTGCCGGCGCAGCGCGCACCTTGGCGGGTGTCGCGGCAGGCGAATATGTGGCAGGGCACACCAGCCTGATCCGGCGCGACCCGATCGGGCCGGTGGCGGCCATCGCGCCCTGGAACTACCCACTGATGATGGCGGCCTGGAAGCTGGCGGCGCCGCTGGCGGCCGGTTGTACCGTGGTGCTCAAGCCTTCCGAGGTGACCCCGCTGTCGACCCTGCGCCTGGGCCAGCTGTTGGCGGACGTCGTGCCCAAGGGGGTTGTCAACATCGTGCACGGGGTCGGCAGTTCGACCGGGGCGCGGCTGATCAATGCCGAGGGTATCGAAGCGGTGAGCATCACCGGCTCGCCGGCGACCGGCAGTGCGGCGATGCGCGCCGCTGCGCAGCAGATGCGTCAGGTTCATGTCGAGCTGGGCGGCAAAGCGCCAGTGATCGTCTATGAAGATGCCGACGTCGAGAAACTGGTGGCGACTCTTCGGGCCACGGCATTTTTCAATGCGGGCCAGGATTGTGCGCAGCCCTGCCGGGTACTGGTTGCCAGCAAGCGCTATGACCACGTGGTCAGCGCCCTGGCCGAAGCCGCTGCATCGATCAAGGTCGGCGCCCCACGGGCCAACGGGACAGAAATGGGACCGCTCGTGACCGAGGTGCATCGCCAGCGGGTGGCGGGGTTCGTCGATCGTGCGCGTGCCTACGCCGAGGTCGTCACAGGTGGCACGATCGAGCCTGGCGGTGGGTTTTTCTATCGCCCTACCGTGGTAGCCGATGTCGACCATCATGCGGAAATCGCGACCCAGGAGCTGTTCGGTCCGGTGATCTCGGTATCGCGATTCACGCCGGATCAGGACCCGGTCGCCATCGCCAACGCGACCCGTTATGGCCTGGCGTCGTCACTCTGGACGCGCGACAGCGGCCGAGCCATGGAGGCCAGCAGCCGGCTGCGCTACGGCTTCACCTGGGTCAATACCCACAGCGTGGCCACGCCGGAAATGCCTTGGGCCGCGATGAAGGGCTCCGGCCATGGCTGCGACATGTCGGTGTTCGCGCTCGATGCCTACACCAGTATCCGCCACGTCATGCTGGCCCATGGGTGACCGACCATGAACAGACCTGTAGTGATCGTCACCGGCGGCAGCCGGGGGATTGGCCGGGCCATCGTCGACACCTTCGTCGCCCAGGGCAGCCAGGTGCTCACGTGCGGCCGCGGTGCACGGCCGCATGACCTCGACCCGGTGGTCGAGTGGGTCCAGGCTGACGTCGCCCGGCCGGCGGATGCGCGGCGCGTGGTGGCGCGTGCCGAGCAGCGTTTCGGCCGGGTCGGGGTGCTGGTCAACAACGCCGGCGTGCAGCTGGAGAAGACCGTGCTCGAAACCAGCGACGACGACTGGGACCAAGTGATGGGCATCAACGCCCGTGGCACCTTCAACCTGTGCCGCGCGGTGCTGCCGGGCATGCTCGACGGCGGCGGGGTGATCGTCAACCTGGGCTCGATATCCGGCTTGGCTGCCGACCCGTCGATGGCCGTGTACAACGCCTCGAAAGCCTTCGTCCATGGCCTGACGCGCTCCATCGCCGTGGATCATGGGCCGCAGGTGCGCTGCAACGCGGTCAGCCCTGGCTGGATCATGACCGCCATGGCCGAGGACGGTTTCGCCATGGCCACAGACCCCGCCAAGGCCAAGCATGACGCCCTGGCCCGGCACCCCGCCGGGCGCTTCGGGCAGCCCCAGGACATCGCCGAGACCGTGGCCTGGCTGGCCTCGGACGCTGCGCGCTTCATCACCGGGCAGTGCCTCGTCGTCGATGGCGGCCTGACCAGTGCATCCCCATTACAACCGAGGTTCTTCTGATGAGTGAATTCGAAAACGTTGCGGTGATCGGCGCCGGGGTCATCGGTGCCAGCTGGGCCGCGCTGTTCCTGGCGTCGGGGCGCAATGTGGCGGTCTACGACCCAGCGCCGACGATGGAAGCCGATGTGCGCGCGTATATCGACAATGCCTGGCCGACGCTACGCGAGCTGGGCCTGGCCGAGGGAGAGCCGGGCGCGTTGAGCTTCCATGCCGATGTGGCCAGTGCCGTGCACGGCGCCGACTTCGTGCAGGAAAGCGTGCCCGAGCGGATCGCCATCAAGCATGAACTGTTCGCCAAGCTCGAAGCGGCGCTCAAGCCAGGGGCCATCGTCGCCTCTTCAGCCTCGGGGCTGCGCTTGGGCGAAATGCAGGCCGGCTGGAAAGACCCTTCGCATTTCATCCTGGGTCACCCCTTCAACCCGCCGCACCTGATTCCGCTGGTCGAGGTGATGGGCAACGAGAAAACGGCCGCCGGCGTGGTTGAACAGGCAGAGCGTTTCTACGCACTGGTGGGCAAGGTCACCATCCGGGTCAACCGGGAAGTGAAGGGCCACGTCGCCAACCGCCTGCAGGCCGCCCTGTGGCGCGAGGCGATTCACCTGGTGAAAAGCGGCGTGGCCAGTGTCGAGGACGTCGACAAGGCCGTTTGGGCCGGCCCCGGCCTGCGCTGGGCGGCCATGGGCCCGACCCTGCTGTTCCACCTGGGCGGTGGCTCGCAAGGCCTGAGCTCGTTCTGCCAGAAATACACCGAGAGTTTCCACGGCTGGTGGGATGACCTGGGCGATCCGCGTCTGGATGAGCAGACGGCTTCGCTGCTGGTCCAGGGCGTACATGACGAGGCCGGCAGCAGCAGCTGGGCGTCACTGGCGAGCGACCGTGACGAGCTCATCACGCGGATGCTCAAGGCCACCGCACCCCTGCGGCGCCGTTGATGGTCGGCCCGGGATGGGCAGCGTCCCGGGCCTGTTTGCCGTTGCGCGAGGTATGCCATGCCAGAAGAATTGACTCTACGAATCACCGACCTGATTGCCGAAGCCAAAGGCGTCATCGTCGTCGAACTGCGCTCGCCGGCAGGTGACGCGCTGCCACCTTTCGAACCGGGTGCTCATATCGAGCTGCACCTGCCGGGCGACATCGTTCGTCAGTACTCGCTGTGCAACGACGCTCGGGAAACCCATCGCTACTGCGTCGGTGTCGGCCTGTCGCCGACCAGTCGGGGAGGCTCCAGGCATGTCCATCAATCGCTTCGGGTCGGCGATACGTTGAAAATCAGCCCACCGCGCAACCACTTCCCGTTGGCAGAGGACGCGCCTGGGTTCGTGTTCTTCGCAGGAGGGATCGGCATCACGCCGGTCTGGTCGATGATCCAGTGGTGCGAGGCGAACAAGCGCCCGTGGCACTTGTTCTATCTGGTGCGCAGCCGTCAACGGGCGGCATTCCTGGAGGCGCTCCGGCCCTTTGGCGAGCGTGTCACGCTGCATGCCGACGACGAAGCCGGTGGCGTGTTCGACATTGCTTCAGCCATCGCTCAGCAGCCAGCCGATGTGCATGTCTTCACCTGCGGGCCAACGCCGCTGATGCTCGCTGTGGAAGCGGCTGCCGCGGGTTTTCCCCAGGAGCAGGTGCATTTCGAATGGTTCACCCCGAAACAGCCCAGCTCCACTGCAACGGACGAGGCCTTCCACATTCAACTGGCCCGAAGCGGCGAAGCCTTCGAGGTGCCGGCAGACAAAAGCATTCTGCAGGTACTCGAGGACAACGGGTTGCGGGTAGAGAGTTCGTGCCGGGAGGGCACATGCGCCTCATGCGAGGTCTGTGTCCTGGACGGCATCCCAGACCATCGCGACAGCGTGCTGACGGCAGCCGAGCGCAAGAACAACGACGTGATGATGATCTGCGTCTCCCGATCGCTTTCCAAAACCCTCGTACTCGATCTCTGAAGCGCACCCATGACTTCTGGAAGGGTTTATTCGTGAACAATCTTTTACTCATTCACCAGGCCACCATCGTCGAAGACTGGATCGATTACAACGGGCATCTGCGCGATGCCTTCTACTTCTTGCTCTTCAGCCATGCCACCGATGCCCTGATGGATCACATCGGTCTCGACGCGCAGGGTCGAGCGATCTACGGCCATACGTTGTACACGCTCGAAGCGCACATCAATTACCTGAGCGAAACCCGGCTGGGCGAGGACGTACAGATCTTTACCCAGGTGATCGACCATGACAGCAAGCGGCTGCACATCGTCCACAACCTGTATCGCCCCAAGGACGGGGAGCTGCTGGCCGCCAGTGAGCAGATGCTCATGAACATCGCGGTGGAGGCCGGACGCGCGGTGACGTTCGCCACCTCGGTGGAGGCCAGCATCCGTTCTGTGTTTGCAACCCATCGATTGCTGCCTCGGCCCGGCTATTGCAGTCGTGTCATCGGGATCCGTCGCTGAAAGAAACGCCACTCGCTGCATAGAAAAACAAGATCGCTTTACCTCTGGAATAACAACAACTGCCGCTTATCAGAGCTGCTCAATAGAGGATTCTGCGTCATGAAACATGCACTTTGCGTTGGTCTTTGCACCGCCCTGGCTGTATCCGTGAGTGCCCACGGCGCTGAGCCGTCCCAGTGCCGGCTGGTGAGGATGTCCGACCCAGGCTGGACCGATATCCAGACCACCACCGCCATCGCCACCACCTTGCTGAAAAGCCTGGGCTACCAGACCAAATCGACCCTCGTGGGCGTCCCGCTGACCTTCAAGGCGTTGTCCGAAGGCCGCAGCATGGATGTGTTCCTCGGCACCTGGCTGCCGACCATGGAGCCAGACCTGAAGCCCTACCGCGATGCCGGTAGCATCGACATCGTGCGGGTCAACCTCAAGCACGCCAAGTATACCCTGGCGGTGCCCCAGGCCCTTTGGGACCAGGGGCTCAAGGACTTCGCCGACATCGCCCGTTTCAAGGACGCCCTGGGCGGCAAGATCTACGGCCTGGAACCGGGTGACGGCGGTAACAACGCCGTGCTCAAGGCCATCGGCGACAACGCCTTCGGCCTCAAGGACGCCGGTTTCTCGGTGGTCGCCTCGAGCGAGTCGGGCATGCTCGCCCAGGTGGAGCGGGCGCAGCGGCGCAAGCAGGCGATCGTCTACCTCGGCTGGGAGCCGCATCCGATGAACACGCGCTTCGACATGCAGTTCCTCACCGGCGGCGATGCCTACTTCGGCCCCGACTTCGGTGATGCCACGGTCTACACCAGCACCCGCAAGGGTTACGTCGACGAATGTCCGAACGTGGGGCGGCTGCTGAGCAACCTCAGCTTCACCCTGGACATGGAGAACCACATCATGGGCGCCATCCTCTACGACAAGATGGAGCCGGAAGCGGCGGCCAGCGCCTGGTTGAAGCAACATCCCGAGGTGCTCGAGGGCTGGTTGGCGGGCGTCACCACCTGGGATGGCGCGCCAGGCCTGGCGAAGGTCCAGGCGGCGCTGGGCACGGAGGTGGCGCAGCAGTGAAAGCCACGACAGGCGGCATCGACTGCGTGCCCCACGGCGAGCGTTACGGCCAGCCACGCGCGCCGTTCACCTAGGTGATCGGGGGATGTGGACCGTTGAAAACGCCATACCTAAGATGACCTCAACTGATCGAGTCTGCATCGAGGCCTGGCATGAGTACTGTCGCACACGACCTGAAGTTCAACACCGGCGGCCAGGCCAGGGGCGCGCACATCGGCATTGGGCTGTGCTTGTTGTCGATGTTCGTGTTCGCGGCACAGGACGGCATCACCAAGACCTTGGTCAAGGACCTGCCCATAGCCCAGTTGGTCATGGTGCGGTACTGGTTCTTCCTGTTGTTCGCCATTGCCTTCGTGACCTTGAAAGGTGGCGTGAGCAAGGCGATGAAGAGCGCCCATCCATTGCTGCAGGTGGTTCGAGCGTTGCTGGGAGCCTTCGAGATCGCCGTGTTCGGCTTGGCCCTGCGTTACCTGGGGCTGGCTGAAACCCACGCAATCTATGCGATCTTCCCGTTGCTGACCCTGGTCCTGGCCGGGCTGGTGCTGCGTGAGCGCGTCAGCCTGCGCCAGGCGCTGGCGGCGCTGGTCGGTTTCACCGGCACGCTGATAATCTTGAGGCCGGGCCTTGGGGTGTTCAGCGTGGCGTCGCTGATCCCGCTGCTGGCTGCACTGATGTTCGCCGTGTTCAACGTGCTGACGCGCAAGATCAGCAAGACCGATTCCTTTGCCACCAACCTGCTGTACATGGGCTTCTGGGGGGCGGTGGGGTCGAGCGTGACGGGGTTGCCGCAGTGGGTGACGCCGTCGGCGCAGGAGTGGGGGTTGCTGCTGATCCTCTGCGTGACCGGCGTAGCGGCCCAGCTGTTGCTGCTGCAGGCCTTGAAGTACACGGCAGCGGTGACCTTGCAGCCCTTCAACTATGCGCTGCTGGTGTTCGCCTCGTTGATCGGCGTGGTGTGGTTCCAGGAAGCGTTGGACGGCTTCCTGATCGTCGGTGCGGTGCTGGTGGTGGTGGGCGGGATTGCTTCGGTCAGGCAGAAATTTCTGTAGGTGCGTGCTCCCCCGATAGCCTGCACTGGCATCCACGACAGGCCGGCGAGCGTCACTCGCGCTGTGTGATGGCGATAAAACCCATCTTGTCTGTCAATCGCAAAACAAATCGACCATCAACTGCCGCAACCACCGGTTGCCCGGGTCCTTGTTGAACCGTGCATGCCAGAACAGGTTGATCTCGATAGTGGGCAGTTCCACCGGTGGCGGCAGGATGCACAGTCCGAACGGCGCCTCGTAGCTGCTGGCGAAACGTTCGGGCACCGTCGCCAGCAGGTCGGTCTGCTGCAGGATGTGGCCCACCGCGACGAAGTGCGGCACTTCCAGGCGCACGTTACGCGCCACGCCGGCCTTGGCGTAGAAGGTGTCGACCTCGCCATGGCCGGTGTTGGCCGCTACCACCCGGACATGACCGTAGCTGCAGAAGCGTTCCAGCGTGAGTGGCTCGCGTGTGGCCGGGTGCCCGGCGCGGCACAGGCAGACGTAGCGGTGGTGGAACAGCCGGCGCTGGAAGAACCCTGCCTGCAGGTGCGGCAGCAGGCCGACGGCGAGGTCGATGGTGCCGTTCTGCAAGCCTTCGGCGAGGGTGTCGCTGGTGTTGCGCAGGGTGCTGATGGTGCAGCCGGGGGCGCGTTCGGCCAAGGCGTCCATCAGCTTGGGCATGAAGTAGATCTCGCCGATGTCGGTCATGGCCATGGTGAAGCGTCGGCTGCAGGTGGCCGGGTCGAAGGTGTCCTGGCGGCCCAGGGCATCGCGCAGGGTCAGGATCGCCGTCGTCACCGGTTCCGCCAGCTGCAGGGCGTAGGGCGTCGGCTCCATGCCCTGGTAAGTGCGCACGAACAACTCGTCCTGCAGTGCGGTGCGCAAACGCTTGAGCGCGTTGCTCATGGCCGGCTGGGTCAACCCCAGGTGCTCGGCGGCGGTGGACACCTTGCGGTCGATCAGCAGCTGGTTGAAGACCAGCAGCAGGTTCAGGTCCAGGTCGCGCAGTTCCATGATGCCTCGGCAATATTCACAGTCGTGATGTGATTTATAGGCTACACGATATTTATCAATATCATCCGAGGGGTAATGATCCGGGGACACCAATAACAATCAGCCCAGAGGGTGCCCTGTCATGCATCAATCGTCTTCCTGTCTTAACGTTTCGATCATCGGTGGTGGTATCGCCGGCGTCGCCCTGGCACTGGACCTGTGCCGCCATGCCCATCTGAATGTGCAGCTGTTCGAGGCCGCCGCAGCCTTCGGCGAGATCGGTGCGGGCGTGTCGTTCGGCGCCAACGCCGTGCGCGCCATCGCCGGCCTGGGCATCGGCGAGCCGTACCGCAAGATCGCCGACAGCACACCTGCACCGTGGCAGGACATCTGGTTCGAATGGCGCATGGGCGAGGATGCCCAATACCTGGGCAGCAGCGTGGCCAAGGGTGTCGGGCAATCCTCGGTGCACCGCGCTGACTTTCTCGATGCCCTGGCTTGCCAGTTGCCGGCAGGCGTGGCCCGGTTCGGCAAACGTGCGCAACGAGTCGAGCAGGACGGCGAGCAGGTGCAGGTGACCTTCACCGACGGCAGCGTGCACCGTTGCGACCTGCTGATCGGTGCCGACGGCATCAAATCATCGATTCGCGACCATGTATTGCACGGGCTCGGGCAGCCCCTGGCAGAGCCGCGCTTCAGCGGCACCTGCGCCTACCGCGGCCTGATCGACAGCCAGCAGTTGCGCGGTGCCTACCGCGCCCGTGGCCTGGACGAGCACCTGATCGATGTGCCGCAGATGTACCTCGGGTTGGACGGCCATATCCTCACCTTCCCGGTGAAGCGGGGCCGCTTGATCAACGTGGTGGCCTTCATCAGCGACCGTAGCCGGCCTGATCCGGTCTGGCCCAGCGACACCCCATGGGTGCGGGAGGCTACCCAGGCGCAGATGCTCGCGGCGTTCGCCGGCTGGGATGACGCTGTACACGTATTGTTGGAAAACATCCCGAAACCTTCGTTATGGGCACTGCACGACCTCGCCGAGCTGCCTGGGTACGTGCAGGGTCGGGTCGGCCTGATCGGCGATGCCGCTCACGCCATGCTGCCGCACCAAGGTGCTGGCGCCGGTCAGGGGCTGGAGGATGCCTGGTTGCTGGCACGCCTGCTGGCCGATCCGCAGGTGCTGGGCAAGCGGCCGCAAGCCGTGCTGCAAGCCTATGACGCTGTGCGCCGGCCACGTGCTTGCCAGATGCAGCGGACTTCGTTCGAGGCGGGCGAACTCTACGAGATGCGTGACTCGGTTGTGCAGGCCGACAAGGTGATGCTCGGCCAGGTATTGGCCGAGCGCTTCGACTGGATATGGCACCACGACCTGCAGAAGGATTTGCTGCAGGCATGGAAACTCCTTGGCTGGCACTCACATTCAAGTTCTTCCGGGCTCGCAGTGGGGTAGGTGTGCAATATCGCGTCTGCCTTGGCCGTTTCCATCGCTCATTGAGAACGTTATTAGTTAATAGCGTTCGGGTATGACGCCGTGGATCGGCCTTATATCTTTATATTAATTAGTGATTGGTCACGATTGGTTTTATGTCTTTATGATCTGATCCACGACGGCATAAGACAAGGATCAGTTCGATGACTATTCAGATCAAACCCGTGGCGGGGCGTATTGGCGCGGAACTTTCCGGGGTGAAGTTGAGCGGGTCCGTCAGTGACGAAGACTTCGCAATCATTGAACAAACGTTATTGAAATACAAAGTCCTGTTTTTTCGCGAGCAGCATCTGAACGATGCCGAACACGAAGCATTCTCCCAGCGCTTCGGTGAGCAGGTGCCGCATCCGACCTTGCGTTCGCAGGCCCATAGCACGGCCATCCTGAACCTCGACGCCAAGGAAACCCGGGCCAGCTCCTGGCACACCGACGTGACCTTCGTTGCCAACTATCCGAAGATCTCCATCCTCCGTGGCGTGGTCATTCCTCCTTATGGGGGCGATACGGTCTGGGCCAATACCGCGGCCGCTTATGCCGATTTGCCGGAACCTCTGAAGTTGTTGGCGGATAACTTGCGGGCATTGCATAGCAATCTTTATGACTATGCCGCGCCACATGCTTCGGCCTTGAAACGGTATCGCGAGCAATTCACTGCTGACGTGTACGAGACCGAGCATCCGCTGGTGCGTGTGCACCCCGAAACAGGTGAAAGAAGTTTGCTGCTGGGGCATTTCGTCAAACAGATACAAGGTGTAAGCCAGAACGATTCAAAGCAACTGCTGCGCTTGTTCCATGACCGTATCACCCACCTGGACAACACCGTGCGCTGGCGCTGGCAAACGGGTGATGTGGTGATCTGGGACAACCGCGCGACCCAGCACGTCGCCATCAATGACTACGGCGATGCCGAACGCATCGTGCGTCGCACGACCATCGATGGCGATGTGCCGATCGGGGTGGACGGTCGCCCGAGCACGGCGCTCAAGCCCAGCCCCGAATCTCGCTCGCCGAAGACCGAAGCCGACAAGAAGCATCTCGCTGCCTGAACCGCCCATCGTATCGACACAAGGAAGGCTCATATGAAGCTCGACGGCATCCGTCTGTTCAAAAAAGGCCGTATCGCCCTGACCCTGGCCGCGCTCCTGGCCATTCCCGTGGCCGAAGCCGATGTGCTGCGCATCGGCGTCGCCACCGCAGGCGGCGGCGATCCGGTCACCTTCAGCGGTTCGCCGCTGGGTATCGTGCGCAACCAGCAACTCTTGGAAAAGGCCTTCGCTGGCAGCGGTACCGAGGTGCAGTGGTTCTTCTTCAAGGGAGCAGGGCCTGCGGTCAACGAGGCGCTGTCCAACCAGCAGCTGGACTTCGCCTACCAGGGCGACCTGCCGGCGGTGGTCGGGCGCTCCAATGGCCTGGACACCAAGCTGCTGGCGGCGCTGGGCGTGCGCGCCAACCTGTACCTGGCGGTACCCAAGGGCTCGTCGATCAAACGCATCGAAGACCTCAAGGGCAAGAAAGTGGCGATCTTCCGCGGTACCAACGGCCACCTGGTGATGATCAACCTGCTGGCCGAGCACGGGCTGAGCGAGCGCGACATCAAGGCGATCAACCTCGATACCGGCAGCTCCCAGGCGGCGTTGATCTCCAATGGCGTCGATGCCGCGTTCGGTGGCCGTGAGCTGTTCAAGCTGCGCGACAAGGGACTGATCGACATCGTCTACGACAACCCCGAGCAGGACGTGCGCTACACCCGGCAGACCGCATTGGTGGTGC
Source organism: Pseudomonas sp. S31 (assembly GCF_016648105.1). GTDB lineage: Bacteria > Pseudomonadota > Gammaproteobacteria > Pseudomonadales > Pseudomonadaceae > Aquipseudomonas. The sequence continues at coordinate 61,621 of NZ_JACVVE010000032.1, forward strand.
GCGCGGCCTACGAAAAGGAACACCCGGATAACGTGCAGAAAGTCGTCGACACCCTGGTGGACGCGGCCAAATGGACGTCCGAGGACAGCCACCGCGATGCGGTCTTCAGCGAGTGGGCCAAGAGCAACGAGCCGGCTGAATCCCTGCGTGCCGACTTCACTGGGGTACCCCTGCGTGACCGTGCCTCGCCACTGGTCGATCCGTTCCTGCTCAGCCGTTACCAGGCCGTCGCGGACCAGGCCAAGCAGGAGAAACTCATCCGCCGTCCGGTGAGCATCGAGGGCTGGTTCGACACCCGCTACCTGCACAAGGCGCTCGAGGCCAAGGGCCTGGAACACTTCTGGACCCCATACGCCGCAGATGGCAAGCAACCGGCAGCTGATGCGGTAGCGGCCACCGGCCGCGCCAAGCAGGGAGGCTGACGCCATGGCCAGGGCACAAGGCGCTCGCATCGAACGCTACCCCGCGCAGGCACTGCCGCGCGACAACGTCAAGCGCCTGCCTCCGGCTCCGGCTCGCCAGGCGCGCCGAGTCGAGGTGGCGCGCAGACCGGCCTGGTCGATCAGGCCGGTCGACAAGGCTCTGCCCTGGCTGCTGCCGCTGCTGTTGCTGGGCCTGTGGTACCTGGGCGTGGAGCGCGGCTGGTTATCGGAGCAGGTGCTGCCGCCGCCAGCCTATGTCTACCAGTCGTTCGCCGACCTGGTCAGTAGCGGCGACCTGTGGCTGAACGCTTCGGCCAGCCTGCAGCGGGTGGTGGTCGGTTTTGCCCTCGGCAGCCTGCTGGGGGTGGCACTGGGCGTGGCCATGGGCTTGTCACGCACGCTGGAGGACTACCTGCTGCCGACCTTCAACGCCTTGGTGCAGATTCCGGTGCTGGGTTGGCTGCCGTTCGCCTTGCTGTTGTTCGGCATCGGCGAGACGTTGAAGTACGTGCTGATCGCCAAGGCGGCGCTGGTGCCGATCACCCTGTGCACCTTGCAGGCGTTTCGCCAGGCGCCCGGCAACCTGCTGGAGGTCGGCCAGGTGTATGGCTTCAATCGTTGGCAGTGCATCACCGCGATCGTGTTGCCAGCGGCGATCCCGACCCTGTTCACCGGCTTTCGCCTGGGCTTCACCAAGGCCTGGCTGTCGCTGGTGGTGGTCGAACTGGTGGCCTCGAGCGAGGGCCTGGGCTACCTGATCGTCTATGGCCGGCAACTGTTCCAGCTCGACCTGGTGATGGCCGCCGTGGTGGTGGTCGGGGCCTTGGGTCTGGTGATCGATCGCGCCTTCGACCACGCCGAGAAGCGCCTCGACCGCGGCCGACCAAGTGTGGGAGGGCAGGGCGCATGAGCACCTCCCTTGTGCTGCAAGCAGGGCGTCGTCGCTATCGCGGCTGGGTCCTGCCAGTCGCCGCGATCGCCCTCTGGTGGCTGGCATCGCACCAGGGCTGGAGCCAGTCGGGGCTGTTCGTTTCGCCAGAGAAGGTCTTGGCCACGGGCTGGGAGCAGATTGCCTCGGGCAAGTTCTGGCGGGCCATTTCGGCGAGCCTGGCGCGCAACCTCAGCGGCTTCGTCATCGGCACCACGCTGGGCTTGGTGCTCGGATGTCTGTTGGGCCTGTCGCGCTATTTCGAGCGCCTGGTAGGCCCCAGCTTCAACACCTTCAAGCAGATTTCCCTGTTCGCCTGGATTCCGCTGATTTCGGTGTGGTTCGGCCTGGGCGACGTGGCCAAGGTGGTGTTCTTGTCGCTGGCGGCGCTGGTGCCGGTGGTGGTCAATACCTGCGATGGCCTGCGCAACGTGCCACCGAGCCTGCTGGAGGTAGCCCGGGTGTACGGTTTCAGCCGCCGGCAGACGATCATGGGGGTGATGCTGCCGGCCGCCTTGCCGTCGATCTTCACCGGGCTGTACCTGGCGCTGGTGTACTCCTGGCTGGCAACCATCGGCGCCGAATACCTGCTGGTGTCGGGGGAGGGCATCGGCAACACGCTGATCGATGGCAGCGAGCATTTCATGATGGACCTGGTGCTGTTCGGCATGTTGGTCATCGGCCTGGTGGGCTGGGCGCTGAACGCGCTGGCCCGGACACTCGAACGGCGGATGCAGCGCCTTTACGGCATCGCGCCACGCTGATCGGCATCTCTACAAGGATCGCAGCATGCACAACAACGGCCTCACCCTGGAACACATCAGCAAGCGTTTTGCCTCCCGGCCCGGCAGTGCCACGCACCTGCAGGTGCTCGATAACGTCCACCTCGATATCGCGCCCGGCGAATTCATCAGCATCGTCGGTGCCAGCGGCTGCGGCAAGTCGACCTTGCTGCGCCTGATCCTCGGCCTGGACGAGGAATACGACGGGCGCATCCTGCTCGACGGCAAGCCGATCCAGGGCACGGGCCTGGAGCGCGGCATCGTGTTCCAGGACCATCGCTTGTTCCCTTGGCTCAACGTCGAACAGAACGTCGCCGTCGGCTTGAAGAACTCGCCACTGAGCGCCGCGCAGAAGCGCGAGACGGTGCGCGAGCATATCGAGCTGGTGGGCTTGCAGGACTTCATCGATGCCTACCCACACCAGATTTCCGGCGGCATGGCGCAGCGTGTGGCGATTGCCCGCGGCCTGGTCAATCGCCCGCGCGTGCTGTTGCTGGATGAGCCCTTGGGGGCGCTCGATGCCCTGACCCGTGCGCGCCTGCAGGGCGAGCTGCAGCACATCTGGGCGCGGGAGAAGATCACCATGATCCTGGTCACCCACGACGTCGACGAGGCGGTGTTCCTCGGCGATCGCGTGGTGGTGATGCAGCCCAACCCGGGGCGCATCCGACGCGTGCTGGACATCGACCTGCCGCGCCCCCGCAACCGTAGCGACAGCCGCTTCATCGCCTTGCGCGACGATGTGCTCAGCGACTTCGCCGAACTGCACTGAGTACGTCAATCCACATTTTTTCAGGGAATGGAAATGTCCGAACGCCAGCTCAGCCTCAACCTCTTCATTTACCCCAACGGTCATCACGAGGCCGCTTGGCGTCACCCGCAGTCGGTGCCGGAAGCGTCCATGGACATCGGCTTCTACCAGCAACTGGCGCAGCGGGCCGAGCGCGAAAAGCTGGATGCGATCTTCTTCGCCGATTCGCCCTCACTGGCCGAAAACGACCGTGAGGGGGTGCGCATCCGTTTCGAGCCGATCACCTGGTTGGCGGCGATAGCCGCCGTCACCCAGCGTATCGGGCTGATCGCCACCGCCAGCACGACCTATAGCGAACCGTACAACCTGGCCCGTTCGTTCAGCGCCCTGGACCACCTGAGCAAGGGCCGCGCCGGTTGGAACATCGTCACCACCTCACTGGCGGCGGCCGCCGCCAACTTCGGCCTCGACCAGCACCCATCCGCCCATGATCGCTATGCCCGCGCCGAGGAATTCGTGCAGGTGGTCGGCGACCTGTGGGACAGCTGGGAAGACGATGCGCTGGTGCTGGACAAGGCCGGTGGGGTGTTCGCCAATGGCGACAAGGTGCACCCGATCAACCACGTGGGCGCGCATTACCGGGTCAAGGGCCCGTTCAACTCGCCGCGCTCGCCCCAGGGGCGGCCGGTACAGGTGCAGGCGGGGTCGTCCGAGGACGGTCGCGACTTCGCCTCGCGCCACGCCGAGGCGATCTTCACCGCGCACCAGACCTTGCAAAGTGCCAGCGAGTTCGCCCGGGACATTCGCGCCCGGGCCCGGGCGGTGGGGCGCGATCCGCAGCAGTTGAAGATTCTTCCCGGCATCAGCCCGTACATCGGCAGCACCGAGGCCGAAGCCCAGCGCAAGTTCGACGAACTCAACGAGTTGGTGCTGCCGCATGTATCGCTTGGCCAGTTGCGGCGGCTGTTGGGTACCGATCTGTCGGGGCAGGACCTGGACGCGCCGTTCCCGCGGCACCTGGTGGACTTCCAGGGTAGCCAGAGCCAGTCCAGTCGATTCAAGCTGATCATCGATATCGTCGACCGCGAGCAACCGACATTGCGCCAGTTGATCCATCGCCTGGCAGGTGCACGAGGGCATTGGGTGCCGGTGGGCACGCCAGTGCAGATCGCCGACCTGATCGAGCAGTGGTTCCGGGCGGGCGCGGCGGATGGGTTCAACGTGATGCCGCCAGCGTTTCCGGACAGTTTCGAGGTGTTTCTCGACGAGGTATTGCCGATCTTGCGCAAGCGCGGGTTGTTCCGCAGTGAGTATGCGGGGAGCACGTTGCGCGAGCATTATGGGCTGGAGCGGCCGGTGTCGCGGTTTGCGCTGAAGTCTGCGTAGCCTGTGCTGGCCTATTCGCGGGTGAACCCGCTCCTACAGGTTTCACCTAAACCCCTGTAGGAGCGGGTTTACCCGCGAATAGGCCAGCACGTCCCTAAACCAGTCAGAGGGTGCCAATGACGCTCAGGCATGGCTGGCTTTCCAGCGGCGGATCAGCAGTTTCTCCAGCTCCACGGCAAGGAACACCAGCACGCCGATGCCCAGCGAGATCAGCCAGCCGCTGAAGGGCAGAGCCACGGTGTGGAAAGCGGTCTGCATGAACGGCACGTAGATCACCAGGCACTGCAACAGCACCAGCGCCAGGGTCACGGTGAGCAACGCGCCATTGCGCAGCAGCGCGGCGTTCAGGGCGAACCCTTCCTGCAGGCGGCAGTTGAACAGGTAGGCCCACTGCGCGGTGACCAGGGTGTGCAGGATCATGGTGCGGATGTGGTCGGTGTCCTGGCCGTCGGCAATCAGCCAGGCCTCCAGCAGGAACGCCGCCATGGTCAGCAGGCCGCCGACGAACAGCACCCGCCACACGGTGAACAGGTTGAGGATCGATTCGCCGGGATTGCGCGGCTTGCGCCTCATCATGCCGGATTCGCCAGGCTCGAAGGCCAGGCCGAAGGACAGGGTGGTGGAGGTGGCCATGTTCATCCACAGGATCTGCAGCGGCGACAGCGGCACCACCACACCGGTGAGAATGGCCAGGACGATGATCAGGCCCTGGGCCATGTTGGTCGGCAGGATGAACAGCACGGTCTTCTTGAGGTTGTCGTAGACCCGCCGGCCCTCGCGCACCGCGTTGGCGATGGTCGAGAAATTGTCGTCGGTGAGCACCATGTCGGCGGCTTCCTTGGTCACTTCGGTGCCCTTGATGCCCATGGCGATGCCGACGTCCGCCTGCTTAAGCGCCGGGGCATCGTTGACCCCATCGCCGGTCATGCCGACCACCTGCTGGTTGGCCTGCAGCGCACGCACCAGGCGCAGCTTGTGCTCGGGGCTGGTACGGGCGAACACCGAGTACTGCATGGCTACGCCCTTGAGCGTGGCGTCGTCGGTCCGTTCCAGCTCCTGTCCGGTCATGGCCCGCAGGTCGTTGCCCATGCCGAGCATGCCGGCGATGGCGACGGCGGTGTCGGGGTGGTCGCCGGTGATCATCTTCACCTCGATACCGGCCTGCCGGCACATGGCGATGGCCTCGATCGCCTCGGGGCGCGGCGGATCCATCAGCCCGGCGACGCCGAGGAAGATCATGCCTTGCTGCAGGTCCTCGTGGTCGATCTCGGGGCCTGCTCCGGGCATGGGCCGGTAGGCGGCGGCGAGCATGCGCAGGCCGTGGCTGGCGACCTGGCTCATCTCCCGTTCCCAGTATTCACGGTCCAGCGGTTCCGGGCCGTTGGCACCGAGCTGCTGCTGGCACATGCGCAGCAGCACGTCCGGGGCACCCTTGAGGTAGACCAGGCTGCTGCCGTCGACGTCGCAGCGCCGGGCCATGTACTTGTACGCCGAGTCGAAGGGGATCTTGCCGAAGCGCTTGACCTCCGGGACCTCCAGCGCGGCCTTGCGCGCCAGTACCTTGAGGGCGCCCTCGGTGGGCCCGCCGACCACGCTCCAGCGCCCGTCATCGTTGCGTTGCAGGCTGCTGTCGTTGCAGATGTCGACGGCGTGGATGAACGCGGCGAGGTTATCGTGCTGGCTCCAGTCCAGCGCCTCGGCGGCGCCGGCCAGGGTGATGCGGCCCCTGGGTTCGTAGCTCTGGCCCTCGACATTGAAGATGGTGCCGGCGGTGAGCACGCTTTTCACCGTCATCTCGTTCATGGTCAGGGTGCCGGTCTTGTCCGAGCAGATCACGCTCATGGCCCCCAGGGTTTCCACGGTCGGCAGTTTGCGGATGATCGCCTTGCTGCGCGCCATGCGCTGCACGCCAAGCGACAGGATGATCGAAACGATGGCCGGCAGACCTTCGGGCACGGCCGCCACGGCCAGGCTGATCAGCGACAGCAGCAGCTCGCCGAACGGGTAGTCGTGCCAGAAGAAGCCGATCACGAACAGCACCACCATCATGCCGATGATCAACTGGAAGATGCGCTTGCCCAGCTGGGCGATCTGCAGCAGCAGGGGGGTCTGGTTCTCGTCGACGGTGGCGATCATCCGGTTGATCTTGCCAAGCTCGGTGCCTGCGCCGGTTTCCACCACCACGCCCTTGGCGTTGCCCGAGCTGACGTTGGTGCCGGAGTAGCCGAGGTTGGTACGGTCGGCCAGCTGCGCTTGCTGGTCGATGGCCTCGGCCTGCTTGGCCACGGTGAGCGATTCACCGGTGAGCATCGATTCCTCGACCTGCAGGTGATGGATGTCGAACAGCCGCACGTCGGCGGGGATCTTGTCCCCCGGGCGCAGGATGATGACATCGCCAGGCACCAGTTCGCTGGCGTCGATCTCCAGCTTCTGCCCATTGCGTACCACATGGGCGCTGCTGCTGAGCATGCCGCGCAGGGCCGCGAGGGATTTTTCCGCCTTGTTCTCCTGGATGAACCCGATGGCAGCGTTGATCACCGCCACCAGCAGGATCACCAGGGTGTCGGTCCAGTGGCCCATCAGCGCGGTGGCCACGGCGGCAGCCAGGAGGATATAGATGAGCACATCGTTGAAATGGCGGATGAAGCGCAGCCAGGCTGGGTCGACGTCCTTGGCCGGCAGGGCATTGGCGCCCACGCGCAGCAACCTGGCCTTGGCTTCTTCGGGCGCCAGGCCGTCGACGCTGGTCTGCATGTCGGCCATGGTCTGCTGCACGCTCTTCTGGTACCAGAGGCGGGCATCGGCCTTGGTGGTGCGGACTTCCTCGGTTTGCAGTGCTGCCATCGGACTCTCCCTGCGCCTGTGCAAAGGGCGGGTTGAAAAGGCTGATCGTGAGCTAGAGCCAAGCATAGACGCTGATACCGCAAGGACCTTGCTCCAGCTCAAGCCCAGGCAAAATATGCTCAGCCCATAGGCAAATCCTCGCCCAGCGGCGCCTGCACAACGGCCGGCCCCAAGGTAAAGTGGCGAACAGACCCCCACGGCGCCGCCCCAGGCCACAGAGGTACCCATGGCTTCCTACACCCTGCGTCAACTCAAGTACTTCGTCACCACGGTCGAGGCCGGCAGTGTCGCCGAGGCGTCCCGCCAGCTGTACATCGCCCAGCCATCGATCTCCACGGCGATCAAGAGCCTGGAAGAAAGCTTCGGCGTGCAGCTGTTCATCCGTCACCACGCCCAGGGGGTGTCGCTGACCCCCAGCGGCAAGCGTTTCTACGCCAAGACCCGGGCGTTGTTGCAGATGGCCCACGAGTTCGAGCAGAACGCCCTGGCCGACAACGACACCGTGGCCGGGCAGATCGACATCGGCTGCTTCGAGACCGTGGCGCCGCTGTACCTGCCGCGGCTGATCGCCGGTTTTCGCGAGCGCTACCCAGGGGTGGACATCCGCCTGCGCGACGGTGAGCAGCAGGACCTGATCCAGGGCCTGACCGCTGGCAGCTTCGACCTGGCGTTCCTGTATGACCACGATCTCGATGGCACCATCGAGACCGAGCCGCTGATGCCCGCGCAAAAGCCCTATGTGTTGCTGCCGGAAAAGCACCGCTTCGCCAACCAGGCCCAGGTGTCGCTGCGCGACCTGTGCCCAGAGCCGATGATCCTGCTGGACGTGGCGCCTAGCCGTACCTATTTCGTCAGCCTGTTCAACGAGTTGGGCCTGACGCCGAACATCGTTTTCAGTTCGCCATCGATCGAGATGGTGCGTGGCATGGTGGGGCAGGGGTTCGGTTTTTCGCTGCTGGTGACCCGGCCGCATTCGCCGTTCACCTATGATGGCCAGCGGCTGGTGATGATCGACATCGCCGAGCCGGTGGCGTTGTCGGGGTTGGCAGCGGCGCACCTGAAGCGGGTGCAGCTGACCAAGCCGGCGCAGCTGTTCGTCGAGTTTTGCCGGGAAGAGTTGGCGAAGATGTAGGGGCGGGGGCCTTGCCTGGGCAGGCTGTGGTTGGCCTGTAGGAGCGGCCTTGTGCCGCGAAAGGGGCGCAGAGCGCCCCCAGCTATCTCGAATGGATCACTGCTGATCCGGCACCACCGCAATCACATCGATTTCCATCAGCCACTCAGCCTGGGCCAACCCGGCCACCACCAGCCCGGTGGAAATCGGGAACACGCCCTTGAGCCACTTGCCGACTTCCTTGTACACCGGCTCGCGGAAGCGCGGGTCGGTGATGTAGGTGGTGGTCTTGACGATGTGCGACAGGTCCGAACCGGCTTCCTCGAGCAGTTGCTTGACGTTCTTCATTGCCTGTTCGGTCTGCGCCTGCGGGTCACCAAGGCCGACCAGCCGGCCTTCGAAGTCGGTACCGACCTGGCCACGCACGTAGATGGTGTTACCGGCCCGCACGGCCTGGCACAGGTCGTTGTCCAGGGTCTGGTTGGGGTAGGTTTCTTTGGTGTTGAACATGCGGATGCGCGTGTGGGTAGGCATCAGTGGGCTCCGAGTGTGCTGACGTTGCGGGTCGAGGTGGCGTGTTCGTCCGCGGCGCGTTCATCGCGGTCGCGGTAGGCCAGGTAGGTGCGTTGGGTGGCGATATGCCCGGCGACGTGCTTGGCGTCGTGCCATACGCCCCAGATGAACGACGAGCCGCGGCGCGACAGCCAGGGCAGGCCGAGGAAGTACACCCCTGGTTCCTTCGACACGCCGCGCTGGTGCTGCGGCTTGCCGTTGGCGTCGAAGGCATCGACCTGCAGCCAGCTGAAGTCGACCCCGTAGCCGGTGGCCCAGATGATGCTGGTGACGCCGGCCTTGGCCAGGTCCAGTTCGAGCAGCGGATTGCTGACGCAGGCTGGATCGGGCAGGCGCTTGCGGGCCTCCGGCTCCTCTGGCAGGTCGAGGCCGTTACGCGCGATGTAGGCGTCGGCGGCATCCAGCAGGGCCAGGTAGTTCTCGTCGCCGCGATTGATGTTCTCGGCCAGGTTGTCCTGGAAGCGTGCCACACCGTTGTCGAACGACTGGGTCAGGCCGACCAGGGTCATGCCCTGGTGGGCGAGGGCGCGGAAGTCCACGGTGTGGCCGCCACGGGCACCGGACACGGCGATGGTCACGTGTTCGCGACCGGGCTTGGCGATCTCGGCATCCCACTCGCCGAGCACGCCCAGCCACCAGCAGAAGTCACGGTTGCGATAACTGCGTGGTGGGCGGTCGTGGGCACCGACCGACAGGTACACCTGGCGGCCCGCGCGCATCAGTTCTTCGGCGATCTGCACGCCAGAGGAACCGGCGCCGACCACCAGCACCGCGCCTTCAGGCAGCTGCTCGGGGTTGAAGTAGGCGGCGGAGTGGATCTGCTGCAGATTGGCGTCTTTCGGCGCGATGGCCGGGATGACCGGCTTCTGGAACGGGCCGGTGGCGGCTACCACGCGGTTGGCGCGGATCACGCCTTCGTTGGTCTCGATGGTGAAGCCTGGGCGGTCGGCATTGCGCACCACCTTCTTCACGTCGATACCGGTGCGCACCGGCAGGTTGTACTTGCGTACGTACTGTTCGAAGTAGTCGGCGACCTGGTCCTTGCCGGCGAAGGCGTCGGCGTCGAGGTCGAAGTCCAGGCCCGGGAAGCGGTCGTGCCAGACCGGGCCGTTGGCCACCAGCGAGTCCCAGCGGCCAGTGCGCCAGGCTTCGGCGATGCGCTTGCGCTCCAGGACCAGGTGCGGCACGCCGAGCTTGCTCAGGTGTTCGCTCATGGCCACGCCGGCCTGGCCGGCGCCGACCACGAGGGTGTCGATTTCGATGTTGTTCAGTGTCATTTCCGAGCCCTTGTTCAGGCGGTTGTTGTCAGGTCGGTTGATGGACCGCTGTTGCCTGGGGCCAGACTAGGGAGGGGCGTGAAATCGCGAAAATAGTATTTAGCTGGAGCTTGCCGATAAATTGGCGAAGGCCCCGTGGCACAAGGGTTGGGGCGAAGATCGCCGGCGTTTTGCCGGGGTCTTAGTTTTTTCCTTGGCAATGCCGAGGAAAATGTTGGTTTCGTCCCTGGCAGGGCTTGCAGAGAATCCTGGAAAACCAGAACAGGAGCTGCACCATGACTTTCTCCATCATCGGACGCTGCCAGGAAACCGGCCAGGTCGGCATCGCCATCAGTTCGTCGAGCATCGCCGTCGGTGCCCGCTGCCCATGGGTGCGCGCCGGCGTGGGTGCGGTCTCGACCCAGAACATCACCCTGCCGGCCCTCGGTCCGCAGATCCTCGATGCCCTCGAACGCGACCAGATGCCGCCGGCGGCGGCGCTGGACAAAGTGCTCAGCGCCAATGGCTGGAGCGAGTACCGGCAGGTGACGGTGATCGACAGCCAGGGTCAGGTGGCGCTGTTCACCGGCAAGCAAGCCCTGGGCGTGCACAACGCGGTGGCGGGCGAGCAGTGCGCTGCGGCAGGCAACCTGCTGTCGTCGCAGGCAGTGATCGAGGCCATGGTCGCGGCCTTCGAGCAGGCCGGTGGCCACCTTGCAGACCGCCTGCTGGCCGCCATGCACGCGGCGATGGCTGCCGGTGGCGAGGCGGGGCCGGTGCACTCGGCAGCGCTGAAGATCGCCGGCGAGCACATCTGGCCGCTGGTCGACTTGCGCGTGGACTGGGCCGAGCATGACCCGATCGGCGCGCTCGACGGCCTATGGCAAGCCTACCGCCCGCAGATGCAGGACTACGTGACCCGCGCCCTCGACCCCACTGCAGCACCGAGCTACGGAGTTCCAGGCGATGAGTGAGGTCTCCAGCCGCGCGCTGCTCGCGCGCCTGGTGGGCTTCGCCACCGTCAGCCGCGACTCCAACCTGGAGCTGATCGGCTTCATCCGCGATTATTTGGCCGGGCTGGGCGTGGACAGCGAGCTGTTTCTCAACGACGAAGGCACCAAGGCCAACCTGTTCGCCACCATCGGCCCGCGTGACCGGGGCGGCGTGGTGCTGTCCGGCCACACCGACGTGGTGCCGGTGGATGGCCAGGCCTGGACGGTCGAGCCGTTCGCCCTCACCGAGCGCGATGGCCGTCTTTACGGGCGTGGTACCGCCGACATGAAAGGCTACATCGCCTCGGTGCTGGCTGCGGTCCCGGCGTTTCTCGCCGAGCCGCTGACGATGCCGGTGCACCTGGCATTTTCCTACGATGAGGAAGTCGGTTGCCTGGGCGTGCGCTCGATGCTCGAGGCCCTGCAGCAGCGCCCGCACAAGCCGCGGTTGTGCCTGATCGGCGAGCCGACCGAGCTCAAGCCGGTGCTCGGCCACAAGGGCAAGTTGGCCATGCGTTGCCAGGTGCATGGCGCGGCCTGCCATTCGGCCTATGCACCCTACGGCGTCAACGCCATCGAGTACGCGGCGCGGCTGATCGGCAAGCTCGGCGAGATCGGCGACGCGCTGGCGCTGCCGGCGCACCACGACGAGCGCTTCGACCCACCGTTCTCGACCGTGCAGACCGGGGTGATCAAGGGCGGCCGGGCGCTGAATATCGTGCCCGAGGAATGCGAGTTCGACTTCGAGGTACGCGCCTTGCCCGGTTTCGCGGCGCACAGCGTGGCCGACCAGTTGCAGACCTACGCCGAGGCCGAGCTGCTGCCACGCATGCGCGCGGTGAATGCTGCCAGCGATATCCGCCTGCAGCCCTTGAGCGCCTACCCAGGGCTTGCCACCGCGCAAGACAGCGAAGCCGCGCAGCTGGTGGCCTTGCTCAGCGGCTCCGATGCCTTCGGCACGGTGGCGTTCGGCACCGAAGGTGGGCTGTTCGACCAGGCCGGCATACCCACCGTGGTCTGCGGGCCGGGCAGCATGGACCAGGGGCACAAGCCGGACGAGTTCGTCAGTGTCGAGCAGCTGCAGGGCTGCGATGCGATGCTGCTGCGCCTGGCGGCCTACCTGCGCCAAGCCTGACCACGGCGGCCTCTTCGTGGCGCGACGAAGAGGCCGCCGGGCTTGCAGGCTCACCCTATCGGGTGATTTTCCAGTGCGGTGGGGCGTGGGAACATCCGCTCAACGGAACAACGACGCCGCCCCATGCGAGGCCGTCATTTCAGGTGGATGCAGACGTGGACAGTGTTCAACTCACTTCAGTGCCCTTCGCTTCGGTGCCACTCACTTCAATGCAATGGTACGAAACGATGGCCAAGGTGACCGCCGCCATCGGCGCACCCGGCTTCGCCGCAGCCCTGATCGAGGCGTTGGCGAGCATCGGCCCGGTCAAGGCCACCACGGTCTATCTATACCCGCACCAGGGCTTGCCCTCGGCCTGGTTCGAGTGCGCCGGCGCCGGTCCATGGGCGCCGGAAGGCAACGTGCGGCGCTACCTGTCGGGCTTCTACCTGCTCGACCCGTTCTACGAGGCCAGCATCGAGAACGTGCCGTCGGGTTGCTATGCCCTGGAAGAGGTGGCCCCGGACCACTTCAAGCTCAGCGAGTACTACCTGGCGTTCTACCGGCACTCCTACCTCGAAGACGAGATCAACTACATCCTGCAGCTGGACAAGGGCTTGAGCCTGGCGGTGTCCCTGGCGTTCACCGACGAACTCGATGACGACACCCGGGCACGCTTCAAGTGCATCACGCCCTGGGTGCTGGCCGTGCTGGCCAAGCACTTCGAAGGCTACCAGGGCCGGGGTGGGCGCATCGAGACCGGCTGGGAGCAGCGGGTGCATGCCGCGCTGAGCAACTTCGGCTCGTCCTTGCTGACCGAGCGCGAGTGCCGCATCGCCCGGCTGATCCTGCGCGGCCACTCGACCAAGTCGCTGGCCGAACGCCTGGGCGTGTCGGAAGACACCATCAAATCCCACCGCAAGCACGTCTACGCCAAGCTCGACATCGGCACCCAGTCGGAGCTGTTCTCGCTGTTCATCGACGCCCTGGCCAATGCCCAGGGTGTGCTCGGCCGAGACCCGCTGGAAAGCTACATGGGCAAGCTGCGCTGAGCGCGGCTGCCTCGCTCCACCCCTATACCCACAAGGAACACCCGCCATGAACGCGCCTTTCGTACCGCAACGCCAGACCCGTGACTACCAGGCCAGTGACGCCGCCCACCACATCCATGCCTTCCTCGACCAGAAGGCCCTCAACGCCGAAGGCCCGCGAGTGATCGTCGGTGGTGAGCGGCTGCACCTGTGGGACAGCGAGGGCAAGCGCTACCTGGACGGCATGTCGGGCCTGTGGTGCACCCAGCTCGGCTACGGCCGCAAGGACCTGACCGCTGCGGCTGCCGCGCAGATGGACCAACTGGCCTACTACAACATGTTCTTCCACACCACCCACCCGGCGGTGATCGAGCTGTCCGAGCTGCTGTTCAGCCTGCTGCCGGGCCACTACAGCCACGCCATCTACACCAACTCCGGTTCCGAGGCCAACGAGGTGCTGATCCGCACCGTGCGCCGCTACTGGCAGGTGGTCGGCCAGCCGAACAAGAAGATCATGATCGGCCGCTGGAACGGCTACCACGGCTCGACCCTGGCGGCCACGGCCCTGGGCGGCATGAAGTTCATGCACGAGATGGGCGGGATGATTCCCGATGTGGCGCACATCGACGAACCCTACTGGTACGCCGCAGGGGGCGACCTGTCGCCGGCCGAGTTCGGCCGCCGCTGCGCGCTGCAGCTGGAGGAGAAGATCCTCGAGCTGGGCGCCGAGAACGTCGCCGGCTTCATCGCCGAGCCGTTCCAGGGGGCCGGCGGCATGATCTTCCCGCCAGAAAGCTACTGGCCGCAAATCCAGCGCATCTGCCGCCAGTACGACGTGCTGCTGTGCGCCGACGAAGTGATCGGTGGCTTTGGCCGCACCGGCGAATGGTTCGCCCACGAATATTTCGGCTTCGAGCCCGACACCCTGTCGATCGCCAAGGGCCTGACCTCGGGTTACGTGCCGATGGGTGGCCTGGTGCTGAGCAGGCGTATCGCCGAGGCGCTGGTGGAGCAGGGCGGGGTGTTCGCCCACGGTCTGACCTACTCCGGCCACCCGGTGGCGGCGGCGGTGGCCATCGCCAACCTCAAGGCCCTGCGTGACGAAGGCATCGTGCGCCAGGTGAAGGAAGACACCGGCCCCTACCTGCAGCGCATCCTGCGCGAAGTGTTCGCCAACCACCCGCTGATCGGCCAGGTGCAGGGCGCCGGCCTGGTGGCGGCGTTGCAGTTCGCCGAGGACAAGGGCATGCGCAAGCGCTTCGCCAACGAGAACGACCTGGCCTGGCAGTGCCGCACCTTCGGCTTCGAGGAAGGGGTGATCATTCGTTCGACCCTGGGGCGAATGATCATGGCACCGGCGCTGGTGGCAAGCCACAGCGAGCTGGATGAGTTGGTGGAAAAGACCCGGATTGCGGTGGATCGGACTGCCAAGTTGATTGGCAGGTATTGATTCAGAGCGGTTCGTCGCAAGATTGGCGGTGTTCATGAGATCGAGCGCCGCCCGCGCGGCGCTTCGCGGGTAAACCCGCTCCTACAGTTTGTCCCCGGTCAATTACGCCTGTGCTGACAACCATGGCCTAACAGGCATGGCCACGTTGCAACAAATGTAGGAGCGGGTTTACCCGCGAAGCGCCGC
>NZ_JACVVE010000033.1 GCF_016648105.1 Pseudomonas sp. S31
AACTGTAGGAGCGGGTTTACCCGCGAAGCGCCGCGCGGGCGGCGCTCGATCGCATAGACGCTGCAAAGGCCATGGCGAACACCTGCATGCCCCACCACAACATCAACGACCAACACCCCCTACCCTAACGCCCCAACCTAGCCATCCCCACCCATTGCGCACTATAGTGCACAACCCGCACACCCTATCCAGGAACACCACCCCAAAAATGAACACCCAGCCCCGCAGCCTGGCCGCCACGCTGTTCCCTATCGGCCTGCTGCTCATCGCCATGACTTCCATTCAATCAGGCGCCTCGTTGGCCAAGAGCATGTTCCCCATCATCGGCGCTCAGGGCACCACCACCTTGCGCCTGATCTTCGCCTCCATTCTCATGCTGCTGATCCTCCGCCCCTGGCGCGCGCGCCTGACTGCCAGGGCGCTGCGCGATATCGTGATCTACGGTATGGCGCTGGGCGGCATGAACTTCCTCTTCTATATGGCTCTGCAAACCGTACCACTGGGCATCGCCGTGGCCCTCGAATTCACTGGCCCCCTGGCCGTCGCCCTGTTTGGCTCGCGCCGGGCGCTCGACTTCCTGTGGATCGCGCTCGCCGTCACCGGGCTGGTGTTGCTCATACCCGTCGGCCACGGCGGGCAGTCGCTCGACCTGCAAGGCGCGATCTATGCACTCGGCGCGGGCGTGTGCTGGGCGCTGTACATCCTGTTCGGCCAACGCGCCGGCGCCGAACACGGGATCCAGGGTGCAGCGCTGGGGGTGGTGGTCGCGGCCCTGTTCGTGGCTCCCATCGGTATCGTCCATGCCGGCAGCGCCCTGCTCACCCCGGCCGTGATTCCACTGGCACTCGCCGTGGCCGTGCTGTCCACCGCGCTGCCCTACAGCCTGGAAATGGTCGCACTGACCCGCATGCCCGCACGTACCTTCGGTACCTTGATGAGCATCGAACCTGCCATCGGTGCGCTGTCCGGCCTGATCTTCCTCGGCGAGGTACTGAGCACCACCCAGTGGCTGGCAATCGGTGCCATCATCACTGCATCGGTGGGCGCTACACTGGCCATGCGCAAGGACTCCAACCCACCGGTAGCGGCTGACTGACATGAGAAATATTTTCATTTGAGACGGGATTAATCGTTGTAGTCACCCGCCTCGCTGATTAAGCTGTCACAAAATCATAATCTTCACGCTATCTACTATTGGACCGAACACGGACGCTGGGGAATTTTCAGGAAGAACCAAAGCGATAACGACAGGGTCAGACAGCTGGTCAGCCCTGCAATTAAGGACAGGAATGAAACGTATTCTGCTCATCCTGGCCGTTTTGGCCATTGCTGGATGCGCCGCGACGACCAAGACCGAGGTCAAGAAAGGGAAGAAGGGCCTGCATATCAACTGCTCCGGTCTCTCTTCATCCTGGGACAAGTGCTACAGCAAGGCGGCTTCCTCCTGCACCTCCCGCGGATACAAGGTCGTGGCACGCTCTGGCGACGCCGACGAAGAGCCTGGGGACTATCTGTTCGGCATCAATCCAGCCGGATACACCAGCCGCAGCATGATCGTCATCTGCAAATGAACAAGGGCAGCCTCCGTGCTGCCCCTTCTTCGTTCACAGTGCGACAGCGCTTCTACAGGGGCGTCGTACGCGCTTCCAGCCAAGCCAGCGCATCCCCTTCAAGCAAGGGCGCAAGCCGCTCGCGCACCCTGGCATGGTAAACGTTCAGCCAGTCGCGCTCTTCCTTCGCCAACAGCTCCGGCAACAGGCAACGGGTATCGATCGGGCACAGGGTCAGCGTTTCGAAATGCAGGAAGTCGCCAAAGGCGCTGCTGCCCGCCTCCCGGTTCACCACCAGGTTCTCGATACGCACGCCCCATTCGCCTGGCCGATAGGTACCCGGCTCGATCGAGCTGATCATGCCGACCTGCATCGCGGTCTGCGGCGTGGTCGCCGCCTGGTAGGCGATCACCTGTGGGCCTTCGTGTACGTTCAGGAAATACCCGACGCCGTGCCCGGTCCCGTGGCCGTAGTCGACCAGGTCAGCCCAGATCGGCGCCCGTGCAATGGCATCGAGCAATGGCGAGAGAATCCCACGTGGGTAGGTGGCCCGCGACAGCGCGATCATGCCCCTGAGCACCCTCGTGCAGTCTTGCTTCTGCTCAAGGCTTGGTTCGCCCACCGGAACCATCCGGGTGATATCGGTGGTACCGCCCAGGTACTGGCCGCCAGAGTCGATCAGCAGCAGGCCATTGCCCTCGATCACTGCGTGGGACGCCTGCGTGGCCCGGTAATGAGGCATCGCACCGTTGCCATTGAATGCGGCAATGGTGGCAAAGCTCAGCGAGACGAAGCCCGGCCGACGTGCTCGCGCGGCACTCAGTTGCTCATCGACGGTAAGTTCGGAGATCACCTGCTTGCCTTGCTGCGCTTCGAACCAGGCAAAGAACTCGCATAAAGCCGCTCCGTCCTGCTCCATCGCCTGGCGGATATGGGCCAGATCTTCATCGCCCTTGCGCGACTTGCTCAGCGTGGTCGGGTTCAGCCCTTCGACCAGTTCAACCCCGGCATCCAGGCCCTGCAGCAAGCCACAGGTGACCCGCGCCGGGTCGATCAGCAAGCGGCTGTTGGGGGCCAGCGCGGCCAGCCCCTGGTAAGCCTGGGAGTAGTCACGCAGTTCGATCCCGTCGGCTTCCAGCACCTGACGCAGAGGCTCATCGAGCTTCTCGGCAGCAACGAACAGGGTCGCCTGAGTCTGGCTTATCAGCGCGAAAGCGACGAACACCGGGTTGTAGGACACATCGCTACCGCGCAGGTTGAACAACCAGGCGATGTCATCCAGCGTCGCGATAAAGTGCCAATCCGCACCTTTGTGCCGCAGGCTCTCACGCAATTGCGCAAGTTTCTCGACGCGGCTCACTGTGGCATGCGGTGGCAAGTGTTGATAGACAGGGTTGGCTGGCAGTACCGGGCGCCCCTCCCAGATACCCTCGAGCAGGTCGCGATCGGTCCGCAGCGTCGCAGCGCGCGCCTTCAGGCGGTCTTCCAACTGGCGCGCCGAAGCCAGGGCCATGACCGCGCCATCCACTGCCACGGTGCCATTGTGCCGAACGTTGTCACCCAGCCATTCCAGCGCGCCAGGCTTGCCCGGCAGCAACTTCATCAGGTCGATCCCGCTCCCCGCCAGCTCTTTTTCAGCTTGCGCCCAGTAGCGGCTGTCCACCCACACGCCGGCAAAGTCCGCCGTTACCACCAAGGTACCCACCGATCCGTGGAAGCCGGACAACCAGCGACGCCCCTGCCAGTAGCCTGGCAGGTACTCGGACAGATGTGGGTCGGCCGAAGGGACCAGCAGGGCATCGACACCCTCTCGGGCCATGACTGCGCGCACGCGCGCCAGGCGCTCCGGCACGCTCTGCTTGATGGTGGTCTGAACGTTCATGCGCACTCCTGCGGCCACTGCGGGGTTGATTCTGGACCTCAGATAATGGAGCAGCCTTCCGTCCCCTGCAATCTCGCTACCCATCACCCCTGTCGAACGCCGCGCAGCGCTGAACTTCCTCCCCAACTCGGGCCTCAGAAACAGTACGCACACCTGGAGGCCTCGCAATGCCTCGATCCAACGAAGCCAAACGCGCTGTGGTGCTGCTCGACACCCGTGAGCACAGCCCCGACCACGAACGTGCCACTCAGCTCAAGCTGGCAGAGGGCCTGGCAGGCTTGCTCGGCTGCCCATACGTGGAGCCAGCAAGGCCTGCAACGGCCGCCGACCGTTTCTACTACCTGGCGACACAGACACTGATCGACCCGCAACGCTACGTGCCCTTGGGCATCCGCAGCGAGCAGGATCTGTTCGGCGGCCTGGTGGGCCAGCCGTACATGGCCACCAAGGCGATTTCCCATCCACGCCTGGCCGATGGCATCTTTCCACCCGGCTGGACCGACGATTTCGCCCGCCTGGCAAGCAGTGCCCTGCTCAAGGGCTACTCCGTTTTCAGCAAGGAAGATGCCCGTGAGGCTGCACGACTGCTACTCGCCGAGGGCGCACTGCGGGTCAAGCCGGTACGCGCCAGCGCCGGTCGTGGCCAGCATGTGATCGAACGGCTGGATGAGCTGGAGCCCTTGCTCTGCGCCATGGACGAACAGGAACTGCTGACCTGGGGCCTGGTACTCGAGGAGAACCTCGTCAATGTCGAGACCCTCAGTGTCGGCCAGGTCCGCGTCGCCGGCATCATTTGCAGTTACTACGGCACCCAACAATTGACCCAGGATCACCAAGGCAGCGAAGTCTACGGCGGCTCCAACCTGCTGGTGGTACGTGGCGACTATCAGGCATTGTTGCAACTGCCCCTGGAGGATCACCTGCGCCTGGCCATCACCCAGGCACTCACCTACGAAGAGGCCGCACAGCGCTGGCTGCCCGGTTTCATCGCCTCCCGGCGCAACTACGACATCGCCCGTGGCACCGACGCCCGCGGCCACCTGCGCAGTGGCGTGCTCGAGCAATCCTGGCGCCCAGGTGGCGCCAGCACCGCAGAACTATTGGCGCTGCAGGCGTTCGCCAACGACGCGGCGCTGCAACGCGTGCGGGCCTCTTCGCACGAAGTGTTCGGCCAGCCCGACCTCCCCACCGACGCAATCCTTTTCTACCAAGGACAAGACAGTGAACTCGGACAATTCAGCAAATTTGCGCAGATCCGTGAACATGGCCATTCAGAGTGAAACGGTCGAGTTGCAGGTCGACAACGACACCATCGTCGGCACCCTGGTCAGCCCAGGCAGCAAGATGCCCGGCATCCTCTTCGTTCATGGCTGGGGCGGCAGCCAGCAACGCGACCTGGCGCGCGCACGACAGATCACCGGCCTTGGCTGCGTGTGCATGACCTTCGACCTGCGCGGCCATGAAAAGACCGAGAGCCAACGGCTGACCGTAACCCGTGAACAGAACCTCAAGGACCTGCTGGCCGCCTACGATCGCCTGGCCAGCCACGCTGCCGTCGACAGCAGCGCGATCGCCTTGATCGGCAGCAGCTACGGTGGCTACCTGGCGACCCTGCTGACCCAACTGCGGCCGGTGAAATGGCTGGCCCTGCGCGTGCCCGCGATGTATTGGGACGATGAGTGGGATACGCCCAAGCAGACCCTCGACCGACAGCGCCTCAATGCGTATCGCCAACGCGCCCTGGGCCCTGCCGACAACCGCGCCTTGGGCGCCTGCGCCGAATTCGACGGTGATGTCCTGCTGGTCGAATCGGAGCAGGACGACTATGTACCGCACAATACCCTGATGAGCTACCGCTCGGCGTTCGTCAATGCCCATTCGCTGACCCACCGCATCCTCGACGGCGCCGACCATGCGCTGTCCAGCGAGGAAAGCCAGAAGGCCTACAGCTCGATCCTGGCCGCATGGATCAATGAGATGGTGGTGGGCGCACGCCTGGACCGCTATCCGCATTACGCACCCTGGTATGCCTGAGCTCGGGGTCAGCCAGCTGCAGCCGCGATACGCTGTCGGTAGCCACTGGGGGTGACGCCGGTGACACGCTGGAACACCTTGCGAAAGGCGCTCGGGTCCTGATAGCCCACGCCCCAGGCGATCTGATCGACGGTCCGCCGGGTGAACTCGAGCATCCGGCAGGCACGCCCCACCCGTACCTGCTGGCAATACTCGGTAGGCTTGAGGCCGGTGGCCGTGCGAAAACGCCGCAGGAACGTCCGCGGCTCCAGCCCGGCGCACGCCGCCATGCCCTCCAGGTCAGCCTGCTCCGCACCAGTGGCCTGCAACCAGTGCTGCACTTTCAGCACCGCCTCGTCGCCATGATCCAGGCGAGGGTTGAACAACGCGCCTGGCAACGGTGCAGAGATCGGTTCGACCGACATGTAGCGAGCGGTCTCCCACGCCACCGAGGCCCCCAGGTAACGCTCCAGCAGGCGCAACCCCAGTTCGGTCCAGGCCATCAGGCCTGCGGACGTCATGAGGTCGCCCTCGTCGAGCAATGGCCGGTTGGCTTCCACTCGTACCTTGGGGTAACGCTCGGCGAGCGTTTGTGCATAGTTCCAGTGGGTACTGGCCGAACGGCCGTCGAGCAGCCCGCTGGCAGCGATGAAGAACACGCCGATGCACACCGAGGCCAGCACGGTGCCTTGGGCATGCCACTGGCGCAGCGGCGCACAGTGGCGCTCGAGTAGCTCGGGCGCGGGCATCGACTCCAGGCTCGGCGGCACGATCAGTACGCGCAGGTTCTGCGGCGATACCTCATGACCTTCGACGGGCTGCAACTGCCCGGTCTCGTCGACCTGCCATTGGCTGACCCGCACACACGGCCGATCGACAGCGCCGAGCTCGTGGGCAACACGGTTGGCCACCGCGAACAGGTCGACCAGGCCATGCACCGCCGCGCGCTGCGCGCCGGGATAGAGCAACAGGCCGATCTCCAGGCTGCCAAGGCTGTCAGTTTTTGCCGTCATTGTGTCGTTCGCGCCAATCCCCAGATCGATGTACACAGCCTATAACTATCGTCATCCACCGACTACTGCCCAGGAGGCAGCATGAGCAAGCAGGCCCTGATCCTCATCGACATCCAGAACGATTACTTCCCCGGCGGCAAATGGACCCTCGACGGTGCCGACCTGGCCGCCGACAACGCCGCCCGTCTGCTGGCGGCAGCACGCCAGCGCGGCGATCTGGTGGTACATGTGCGCCACGAGTTCGAGAGCGCCGATGCGCCGTTCTTCGCCCCCGCTAGCCAGGGCGCGGCGATCCACCCCAAGGTTGCACCGCAGGGCGGTGAACCGGTGGTGCTCAAGCACAAGGTCAACGCGTTCTTGGGTACCGACCTGAAGAGCACGCTGGACCAGCATGGCATCGGCGCGCTGACCATCGCCGGCAGCATGAGCCACATGTGCATCGACGCGGCGACCCGCGCCGCTGCCGACTTCGGCTATGACGTGACCGTGGCCCATGATGCCTGCGCCACCTTGCCGCTGGACTTCGATGGCAAGCAGGTACCGGCGGCCCATGTGCATGACTCGGCAATGGCGGCGTTGGCGTTTGCCTATGCCAAAGTTGTCAGGACCGATGAATTGCTCGAGGGTTGAGTTCTGCGCAGCTACGATGCGGCCGATGAATACGCTCAGATCACTACATTGCGCACGAAGCGCACGGCCACGGCGCCGTCGTTGCGATAGGCATACCGGCAATTGCTGGGAAACACATGAAACTGCCGGGCCTGCAGGCACTGCTCGACGCCTTCGATGATCAGCGTCAGTTGCCCTTCGGCCACGTAGATCTGCTCGCTCCAGCCTTCGGCGTCGGCTTCGCTGGTGTACAGCTCGCCCGGCGCCAGGGTCCACTCCCAGATCTCCACCTCGCGCCGGGCGGTGCTGCTGGCCAGCAGCACCGCCTTGCTCTGTGGCAGCTCGCCAGCCCAGGCCAGTTCGTCGATACGGCTGGGGTCACGCAGGTCCGGGGCCTGGATCAAGGTGCTGAACGCCACCTCGAGGGCTTCGGCGATCAGGTCGAGGGTGGTCAGGCTGACGTTCTTTTCCCCCGCCTCGATCGCCACCAGCATCCGCCGACTCACCCCGGACCGCTCGGCCAGAGCGCTCTGGCTCATGCCTGCCGCATTGCGCAGGCTGCGGACATTGAGGCTGACGTGCTGCAGCACCGACGCGCGGTGCGTAGAATCTTTGTGCACTATATTGCTCACTTATGCAGGTTGCGCAGTATACTGCCCACTTTTGCGGCGATTGTGCGCCGCCCCCTCCGAGTGTGCAAGACCATGAACCCGCTGACCTGCCAACCACACCCCGCCGTCACCTTCCGCCTGAGCAAGGCCGAAATGGTACTGGTGTTCATTACCATGCTCTGGGGCGGTACCTTCCTGCTGGTACATAACGTCATGACCGTGAGCGGCCCGATGTTCTTCGTCGGCCTGCGCTTCGCAGCGGCAGCGTTGTTCGTTGGCCTGGTGTCGGCGCGGTCGCTGGCCGGGCTCACCCTCACCGAGCTGAAGGCCGGCGTGCTGATCGGCACCTCGATCATGCTCGGCTACGGCTTGCAGACCATGGGCCTGCAAACCATCAGCAGCAGCCAGTCGGCGTTCATCACCGCGCTGTACGTGCCGTTCGTGCCGCTGTTGCAATGGCTGGTGCTGGGCCGTCGCCCGGGGCTGATGCCCAGCATCGGCATCTGCCTGGCGTTCGTCGGGCTGATGCTGCTGGCCGGGCCCGAAGGGGGTGCCTTGCACTTCAGCGAAGGGGAAGTGGTAACGCTGGTGAGCGCCGTTGCCATCGCCGCCGAGATCATCCTGATCAGCCGCTATGCCGGCCAGGTCGACGTGCGCCGAGTCACCGTGGTGCAACTGGCCACCGCCTCGTTGCTGGCGTTCCTGATGATCGTGCCGACCCAGGAACGGCTGCCCGACTTCTCCTGGTTGCTGCTGCTCAGCGCACTGGGCTTGGGCGCCATGAGCGCGGTGATCCAGGTGGCGATGAACTGGGCGCAGAAGTCCGTCTCGCCTACGCGT
Source organism: Pseudomonas sp. S31 (assembly GCF_016648105.1). GTDB lineage: Bacteria > Pseudomonadota > Gammaproteobacteria > Pseudomonadales > Pseudomonadaceae > Aquipseudomonas. The sequence continues at coordinate 8,519 of NZ_JACVVE010000033.1, forward strand.
GCCACGCTGATCTATGCTGGCGAACCTGTATGGGCCGGCATCGTCGGGCGCATCGCCGGTGAGCGCCTGCCGGGGGTGGCCCTGCTGGGCGGGTTGCTGATCGTGGTGGCCGTGGTGGTCAGTGAATTGAAGTGGCGTCGCAGCACCGACGAAGACGAAACGCACGAAACACAACTCGAAGGTGAACGTCACAACGGCCTGTGAACCTTCTGCCAGCGGCTATGCTCTGTAAAAAACTGTTATAAAAAAACAGCTTGTCACAGCGCTTTTGTAGGATTCTGCGACAGCTTGCGTGTTGGTGATCGATGTCCCGGCACGTATGATCCTTGGCAATCCTTCTAGAATAGACCGCTATGTCATTGATAGTGCTACTGCTTCTGCCGTTCGTGGGCAGTTGCCTGGCGGCCGTGCTGCCGCACAATGCCCGAAACGCCGAGTCCATACTGGCCGGTGTCGTGGCCCTCGTCGGTACCGTCCAGGTAGCACTGATGTACCCCCAGGTCGCCCATGGCGGGGTGATCCGCGAGGAATTTCTCTGGCTGCCGAGCCTGGGCCTGAACCTGGTGCTGCGCATGGACGGCTTCGCCTGGCTGTTCTCGCTGCTGGTGCTGGGCATCGGCACGCTGGTTTCGCTGTACGCCCGCTATTACATGTCGCCCCAGGACCCGGTGCCGCGCTTCTTCGCGTTCTTCCTGGCGTTCATGGGCGCCATGCTCGGCCTGGTGATCTCTGGCAACCTCATCCAGTTGGTGTTCTTCTGGGAACTGACCAGCCTGTTTTCATTCCTGCTGATCGGCTATTGGCACCACCGCGCCGACGCCCGCCGCGGCGCCTACATGGCACTCATGGTCACAGGTGCCGGAGGCCTGTGCCTGCTGGTCGGGGCCCTGCTGCTCGGGCATGTGGTCGGCAGCTATGACCTGGACAAGGTCCTGGCTGCCGGCGACATCATCCGCCAACACGCGCTGTACCCGGTACTGCTGCCACTGATTCTGCTCGGCGCGCTGACCAAGAGCGCGCAGTTCCCCTTCCAGTTCTGGCTGCCCCATGCTATGGCAGCTCCCACGCCAGTGTCGGCGTACCTGCACTCGGCGACCATGGTCAAGGCAGGGGTGTTCCTGCTGGCGCGGCTGTGGCCAGTATTGTCCGGCAGCGAAGAGTGGTTCTGGATCGTCGGCGGTGCCGGCGCCCTGACCCTGCTGCTCGGTGCATTCGCCGCGATGTTCCAGAACGACCTCAAGGGCCTGCTGGCCTACTCGACCATCAGCCACCTGGGCCTGATCACCTTGCTGCTGGGGCTCAACAGCCCGTTGGCGGCGGTCGCGGCAGTGTTCCACATCCTCAACCATGCCACTTTCAAAGCCTCGCTGTTCATGGCCGCCGGGATCATCGACCATGAAAGCGGCACCCGCGACATTCGCCGCCTCAGCGGCCTGTTCCGCCTGGTGCCGCACACCGCGACCCTGGCCATGGTCGCCAGCGCCTCGATGGCCGGCGTGCCGTTGATGAACGGCTTCCTGTCCAAGGAAATGTTCTTTGCCGAGACTGTGTTCATCAGCTCCACGGCCTGGGTCGAAGCCACCCTGCCCGTCATCGCCACCCTGGCCGGCACCTTCAGCGTGGCCTATGCGCTGCGCTTCACTGTCGACGTATTCTTCGGGCCCAAGGCCGAAGACCTGCCGCACACCCCCCACGAACCGCCGCGCTGGATGCGTGCGCCAGTCGAACTGCTGGTGCTCACCTGCCTGGTGGTGGGCATCTTCCCCGCCCAGTCGGTGGGCCCCCTGCTGGCTGCCGCGGCACTACCGGTCGTGGGTGGCACATTGCCAGAATACAGCCTGGCCATCTGGCATGGCTGGAACGCCCCGCTGGTCATGAGCCTGGTGGCCATGAGCGCTGGCGTGGTGCTCTACTTGATGCTGCGCAAGCAGCTGCGCCTGGGTCGCTTCCCCTACCCACCCCTGATGGAACGCTTCAACGGCAAACGCCTGTTCGAACACGGCCAGGTTCACCTGATGCTGCTGGCCCGCCACGTGGAACGGCTGCTGACCAGTCGCCGCCTGCAGTCGCAACTGTTCATGCTGGTGCTCGCCGCGTTTCTGGCCGGCCTCACGCCCTTGCTGTACAGCGGCCTGAGCTGGGGCGACCGGCCGAAGATTCCGGGCTCCGGAGTGTTCGTCGCGCTCTGGCTGATCGCCATCGCCTGCGCCATCGGCGCGGCCTATCAAGCCAAGTACCACCGCCTGGCCGCGCTGATCATGGTCGGCGTCTGCGGCCTGATGACCTGCATCACCTTCGTCTGGTTCTCGGCGCCGGACCTGGCCTTGACCCAACTGGCGGTCGAAGTGGTCACCACCGTGCTCATCCTCCTCGGCCTGCGCTGGCTGCCGCGGCGGATCGAAGGCGTATCGCCGCTCCCCGGTAGCCTGGACCGGGCACGCATGCGCCGCCTGCGTGACCTGCTGCTGGCCGTGCTGGTCGGTGGTGGCATGGCACTGCTGTCGTACGCGATGCTGACCCGGCCGACGCCCAACGATATCTCCTCGTTCTACCTCAGCCGTGCGCTGCCCCAGGGCGGCGGGACCAACGTGGTCAACGTGATGCTGGTGGACTTCCGTGGCTTCGACACCCTGGGTGAAATCACCGTGCTGGTGGCCGTGGCGCTGACCGTGTTCGCCCTGCTGCGGCGCTTCCGCCCTCCGAAGGAGAGCATGCAGTTGCCCGCCCAGCAGCGCCTGCTGGCCCCCGATGTGGTCACCGACCTGGTCAACCCGCGGCATGCCGCCGATACCGCCCTGGGCTTCATGATGGTGCCGGCGGTGCTGGTGCGTCTACTGCTGCCGATCGCCCTGCTGGTGTCGATGTACCTGTTCATGCGCGGCCACAACCAGCCGGGTGGCGGTTTCGTCGCCGGCCTGGTGATGTCAGTGGCGTTCATCCTCCAGTACATGGTCGCAGGCACCCAATGGGTCGAGGCGCAAATGAGCCTGCGGCCGCTGCGCTGGATGGGCACCGGGCTGCTCTGCGCCACGCTCACCGGGGTCGGCGCCATCGCGCTGGGCTACCCATTCCTCACCACCCACACCGCGCACCTGCACCTGCCGCTGCTCGGTGATATTCACGTGGCCAGCGCGCTGTTCTTCGACATCGGCGTGTACACCGTGGTGGTCGGCTCGACGCTGCTGATCCTCACCGCCCTCGCCCACCAGTCGGTGCGCGCCCATCGCCCGGGCAACCCGGGTAAATCCAGCCAAGCAGGAGCCGCCTGATGGAAGAAGTCATTGCAGTCGCCATCGGCGTGCTGGCCGCCTCGGGGGTCTGGCTGGTGCTGCGCCCACGCACTTACCAGGTGATCATGGGCCTGTGCCTGCTGTCGTACGGGGTCAACCTGTTCATCTTCAGCATGGGCAGCCTGTTCATCGGCAAGGAACCGATCATCAAGGACGGCGTGACCCAGGACCTGCTCCACTACACCGACCCGCTACCCCAGGCCCTGGTACTGACCGCCATCGTCATCAGCTTCGCCATGACCGCGCTGTTCCTGGTGGTGCTGCTGGCCTCGCGCGGCCTGACCGGTACCGACCACGTGGATGGCCGGGAGCGCGACGAATGAGTGGCATGGGTCAACTGATCATCGCGCCGATCCTGCTGCCGCTGCTCACCGCGGCGGTGATGCTGCTGATCGGCGAGAAGCACCGCCAGGTCAAGGCGCGCCTGAACCTGCTGTCGAGCTTCGTCGGTCTGGGTATCGCCGTCAGCCTGCTGCTGTGGGTTCGTACCCAGGGTCAGGCCGAGTCGATCGGCGTGTACCTGCCGGGCAACTGGCCGGCGCCCTTCGGTATCGTGCTGGTGCTGGATCACTTGTCGGCGCTGATGCTGACCTTGACCGGAATCATCGGCGTCAGTGCCCTGCTGTTCGCCCGGGCCCGCTGGGACAGTGCCGGCGCCAGCTTCCATGCGCTGTTCCAGATCCAGCTGATGGGGCTGTACGGCGCCTTCCTGACGGCCGACCTGTTCAACCTGTTCGTATTCTTCGAGGTACTGCTGGCGGCCTCGTATGGCCTGTTGCTCCATGGTTCGGGGCGGGCGCGGGTGCGCGCGGGGCTGCACTACATCGCCATCAACCTGTTCGCTTCGTCGTTGTTCCTGGTTGGCGCGGCGATGCTCTACGGCGTCACCGGCACCCTGAACATGGCCGACCTGGCACTGAAGATCCCGCTGGTGCCGGAGGCCGATCGTGGCCTGCTGCACGCCGGTGCGGCGATCCTGGCCATGGCGTTCCTGGTCAAGGCCGGTATCTGGCCACTGAACTCCTGGCTGGTGCCGGCCTATGCCTCGGCCAGCGCACCGGTAGCGGCGCTGTTCGCCATCATGACCAAAGTCGGCCTGTACGCGGTACTGCGCCTGTGGACCTTGCTGTTCTCCGACCAGGCAGGCGCCTCGGCGCACTTTGGCGGCCAGTGGCTGATCTATGGCGGCCTGGCCACCCTCGCCGTGGCCGCCATGTCGATTCTCGCCGCGCAGCGCCTCGAGCGCATGGCGGGCTTGAGCATCCTGGTCTCGGCAGGCACGCTGCTGGGCGCGATCGGCTTCGCCCAGCCAGCGCTGACCGGGGCGGCGCTGTTCTACCTGGTGAGCTCGACCCTGGCCTTGTGCGCCTTGTTCCTGCTCGCCGAACTGATCGAGCGATCACGTTCGGCCAACGAGGTACCGCTGGAAGACGAAGAAGGCGTGATGCCCTCGCCGCTCGAGTCGCTGCACCCACCCAAGGGCATCAACCTCGACGATGAGCAAAAAGCAGTGATCGGCCAGGTCATCCCATGGACCATGGCCTTCCTTGGCTTGAGCTTCATCGCCTGCGCCCTGCTGATCATCGGCATGCCGCCGTTCTCTGGCTTCATCGGCAAGCTCAACCTGATCAGTGCGCTGTTCAATCCGCTGGGCCTCGGCGTGCCTGCCGAACAACCGCTGTCGGCTGCAGGCTGGGCCTTGGTGACCTTGCTGATCCTCTCCGGCCTGGCCTCGCTGATCGCCTTCGGCCGCGTGGGCATCCAGCGTTTCTGGAAACCCGAGGAACGCCCCTCGCCGCTGCTACGCCGCTACGAGTGCCTGGCCGTGGTAGTGCTGCTCGGCCTGTGCACCATTCTCAGTTTCCGCGCCGAACCATTGCTGCGCTACACCCAGGACACCGCTGCCAGCCTGCAGGCGCCGGACGCCTACATCCAGGCAGTCATGGCGGCCAGGCCGCTGCCGGGCCCGACCACCCTCGACGTGCAGGTGCAGCCATGAAGCGACTGTTTCCCACTCCACTACTGTCGGTCGCGCTGTTCGTCCTGTGGTTGCTGCTGAACCTGTCGGTCAGCCCCGGCAACCTGCTACTGGCCGCCGCTCTGGCGGTGCTGGCCCCTCTGTTGATGGCGCCTCTGCGCCCGCAGCATGCCCACGTGCGCAAGCCGATGACCATCGCCCGGCTGATCGGCCGGGTCGGCATGGACGTGATCTCCTCCAACCTACAGGTGGCGGTTGGCGTGCTGCGCGCCGGGCAGCGCCCGCCCCGCTCGCGCTTCGTGCACATCCCCCTGGACCTGCGCGATGCCCACGGCCTGGCCGCCTTGTCGATGATCACTACCGTGGTCCCCGGCACGGTCTGGTCGGAACTGGCCCTGGATCGCAGCGTGCTGTTGCTGCACGTGTTCGACCTGGAGGACGAGCAGCGCTTCATCGAGCACTTCAAGGCCACCTATGAACGCCCGCTGATGGAGATCTTCGAATGACTGGCCTGCTTGCCAACGCACTTCTCGCCAGCCTGTTCATCCTGGCAATAGCCATGGCCCTGGCGCTGATCCGCCTGTTCCGCGGCCCATCCGCCCAGGACCGGGTACTGGCGCTGGACTATCTGTACATCCTGGGCATGCTGATGATGCTGGTACTGGGCATTCGCTACGCCAGCGACACCTATTTCGAAGGTGCGCTGCTGATCGCCCTGTTCGGCTTCGTCGGCTCGTTCGCCCTGGCCAAGTTCCTGTTGCGCGGCGAGGTGATCGAATGAATGCCACCCCTGAATTGCCCTTCTGGCTGGAATTGCTGACCGCCGCCCTGCTACTGATCGGCAGCCTATTCGCCCTGATCGGCGCGGCCGGACTGCTACGCCTGAAGGACTACTTCCAGCGCATGCACCCACCCGCGCTGGCCTCGACCATCGGCGCCTGGTGCGTGGCCCTGGCGTCGATCCTGTACTTCTCGTGGCTCAAGCAGGCACCCGTGCTGCATGCCTGGCTGATCCCGGTGCTGTTGGCGATTACCGTGCCGGTCACCACCCTGTTGCTGGCCCGCGCCGCGTTGTTTCGCAAGCGCATGGCCCGCGACCCGGTCCCCGAGGAAGTCAGCAGCGGGCACGACCGCGGCAATTGAACGCTTCTGCGTAAGGCCGCGCGCCCGTGGCTCACTCGCTGGCCTTGAAGGTGGTCAGCTCGCCCTTGCGCCATTTCGCGACCTTGCCGGTCACCGCCTTGAGCAACTTGCCCAGGCCTTCCTGCACCTGCTGCTGGGCGGCGAACACCAGCATCACGCCCTGGCCTTCGCGGAACACGATGCCCTCGCCCTCAGGCACCGAAACGAAGGCATAGTCGCCGACGCCGTAGACGTTGAGCTTGATCTCGCGAAAACGCATTTCCAGCTTGCCGCCTTCTCGGCTGGGCAGCACGGCAGCACGGAAATGGTCACCGACTTTCAGCTCCAGGCGCTGTTTGTCGTCGACCACCAACGCACTGTCGGTATCGATCTCGGCCATGTACAGGCCTTCGGGGTTCTGCTCAGTGACATAAATGAAACGCCCTTGGAACAGCTTGGCCAACTTGCCGCGCAAATCCCCCAAGGCAAACAACGCGTGGGTATCAAGAGTACTGACTGCCAATGAAGTGATCCTCAAACCGGTAACATCCCGCCCCCGCCCGAACTGGACGAGGCACGGCCATTTCAAGTCGATAAACAAAATAGTAATGACGCAATGCGCGAACTATCTGTGCCGCTTGGCGATGCAACTTGCAGGAATCGTCAAGGCGCGTTGCCAGACAGGCACCGCACGAGGCTTTCGGCATATATCCCAATCGGGAAGCGTAACGTCTGACAACACATACGCCAGAAAAGATGCAATGGATAGTTACAGGCCCGGGGGCGGAAGTCGGGCTCTGGGTCCATCAAGACATTGCAAACGGAAATATGCACGAAAACACTGAAATCCGTCGAGAGGGAAACGACATTTCTTGTCCGCTATCGTTGCATCACATCGTCACGGGCAAGCGCCCTGGCGCATTACTTAGCAACCTAACGATGACCGCATGATACGCCTGAGCAGGGCCGAGGAAAAGCGCGGCCTTGCAAGTCTGCCTTGCGTTCACGGCAACAAAGCTGCGGCAACGGCCGCCGAACCCATGCAAAAAGCCCCAGGGATCGCTCCGTGGGGCTCGGTACACCGCGCTCGGTCAGATCTGCCGCTGGTGGCGGTCGAGCTGCTCGTGGCGTTCCTGCGCTTCGATGCAGTACTTGGTGGTCGGGCTGATCAACAGGCGCTGCAGGCCGATCGGCTCACCGCTGTCGTCGCACCAGCCAAAGCTTTCGTCGGCGATACGGCCCAGGGCCATTTCCAGCTGCGGCAGCAGGCGCTGGTCGCGCTCGATGGCGTTGACCAACCAGTGGCGCTCTTCTTCGACCGAAGCCACGTCGGCCGGATCCGATGGGGTATCCAGGCTTTCGATGGTGGTGCGGCTCAGCTCGATGCGTTCATGGGTTTCGACTTTCATCGCCTGCAGCATGCCGGTGAAGTAGGCCAGCTGGTCGGCGTTCATGTAGTCATCGGCCGACATGGCCAGCAACTGTTCCTTGGTCATCGATATCTCTATGAAAAAATGTGCATTTGGGCGATTCGGGTGCCATCCGCGACGACTCGCGTGTGACGGAATTTTCAAGCGCCAACCGGCACTCTTTTACAGGGGGCGGCAGTCTAAGGTGCCAGGCCGCACGGGGCAACAGAAATGAAGGACGATTCGATCGATTCAGCCGATTATCCGTCCGCCGGTATCCATACCTTCACGGCGAGCATCGCATTTCTGGCTTCATCCCGGCAATGGTCGAGCATTCGTCGGCGGGTGTTAGCCGAATACGGCATCACCAGGTGCGGGGGGCGTTTAGCTGCACGTCTCATCAATCAGAAGTCCGAAACATGCCCACACCTATCCGCATCCCTCGCAGCAGCCAGTTCACTTGTGCGGTCGCCGAGCATTTCGCTGCACGGCCGACCTTGTACGATGTCGCCGAGCGCATCCTCAACGACCAATGGCAAGCACGCAGTCTGGCACCACAGCCACAGCAGGGGCTTTACCTGATCAGCCGCAAGCCAGGCTCGCAAGACACGTTCATCCGCCCGCTGCACCATGTGCTGGTGGAGCGCTACTGCCATGAGCGCACGATCAACCTCACCGAACACGAAGACCACTTGAGCAGCCGTGCCGATGCCGACCAGCAATACGCGGTCTCCGTCGACCTGCACGCCGTGGAGTTGCTGCTCAACGAATGTGGTCCCTGGCTCTTCGAAGCCTACGCGGGTGCATTGGTCGCGTTCTGGGGAGCAGCAGACGCGCAAGGGCAGACGCCCTGGCAGTGGTATGGCACCTATCTGCGCACCCAACTGGATCAGTCGATACAGCGCCTGTCCGACGACGGCACACTCGATCAGAAGGACGCCGAGATGGCAACACGGGTTCAGGCGCATTCGCAACCGGCTGACGTCGAGCAGTGGTTGAAACCCGAAAAGATCGATGTGCACTTGTTGCGCCTGGATCTGGCCAGGCAGTGGCAGTTGGAGCCCGACCTGGCCAGTGCCGTGCTCATGGAGCGCGAACACGGCGCGTTGCTTTACACCTTGTCAGGAAGGCTGCTGGCATTCACCTCGCGACAGGCGCTGCTGGAGGTTCTGGCGCAGAATTGGCCTGAGGCGCTGGCGGACGCCCGACCCTTGCTGCAACAGTCGCGTGCGGACATGGAGCTGTTCAGCGCCCAGGCACTGAATGTGCTGCACCAGCAACTGCTGCTCATGGAAACCGCGTGCCTCAGTTATCGCCAACGCTCCGATAGCGATACGCTAGCGCGCACCTTGGATAGCATCGGTGACCTGGGCGCACAGTGCGACTTTTCGCAGCAGAATCGCCAACGATCCGTGGCGAAGCGGTTGCCTGGTTGGTTGCGAGATGCCAGCGTCCATTCACTTCTGCATTACAGTGCACTGCTGGGCGATATTGCCAATGCCACATACGCATCCGCCGGGAAGTACTGGCTCGATGGCATCGAAGATGCCGAGGCCTTCGCCTACACCCGGCTCACACAACGCATCCAGCAGGATCATCCCGGGCAACTGCCAGACCTGACCAAGATACGTGTGGTCAATCATCAGGTGATCGCAGCCGCGACTGCCAACCAGGGCACACTGGTACAGGACGGCGTGATCCAGGTAGTCTCCTTCACCCTCGCTCAACTGGCGATCTCCAATCTCGGGCTGCTCAGACCCGGCCAGGTCACCCTCGAACATCTGGAAAAACGAGCATTGCCGCAATGGCTCGATGAAGCCTACGTCCGTCGACTCATCAGCGAAGTGGACATCGGTACCCACTATCCGCAGATGCTGCGCTCGCAACTGCTGGACGACCCGCAGCAGCGAATGCAACGCGAAGGCCTGCTTACCCAGCAGTTGCGTGCCCAACTGCCGGCGATGGCGCTGGAGCTGAGCATGCTCGAAGGGCAATTGTCGGCCTCGGCGGTGGACAGGCTGGGGCAATTGTTCACAAACGAGCCGCTGCCCGGAAAACCCAGGTGGGAGATGCGTCGCCTGGGTTTGCTCGCAAGCCCCGATAACAGCCCTGACCATCCTCTCAACACTTGGCTGATCGAATCACCGGAGGCTGATGTGGGCCCCTGCCTGCTCTATCGCCCGCTGCACAGCAAGCCGCTGTTATTGTTCGCGGACCGTCTGGCCCTTCTGGTCGCAATCAGTACACCCGGGGATCTTCAAGACGACATCCTGCAGCGACTCGCCCCCGAGGACCGCAAGACCTACGACCACGGCGGTTTTGTGGAGCCTCATCTGTTCCACCCGATCGACGATCCGTTCAGCATTCCCTTTGGCACTCCAGCGCCTGCCACCCTGGCCCGGGAAAAAGCTGTCGACAACTCCACGGCAGCGATCTACGAAGGCTGCGTGCGCGAAACCCTCGAACAGTTCCAGTCCCAGTCCTCCACAACCGCGCAAACACGCTGGAAGCGTTGGGCTGATTTAGGCTGGATGCTGCTCGACAGCGTACTGCCGTTCACTGAAGGCGCGGTAGCCAGGGTCGCCTGGCTGGCCAGGATGGAGATAGCCCTGACCCAGGTGGTCGAAGGCTCTACGCAGGACGACAAGACTCAACGAAACGAAGCGCTGGTGCAGCTGTTGCTCGACCTGGCCTCTGTGATCCTGCACTACGCGATCAGCCGCCAGACGCTGGAAGTGCCAGCACCGGCAGCTTCAGCCACTACCGCAATCCCGGCACCCCGCCCCCAAGCCCGGCTCATCCTCGGCAAGTCCGCTACCACCCTGGATTTCCATTGGTCCACGGCGACACTGAAGCTCACTGCAATACAACGACAGACACTCGACGAGCTGCGCGCCGGTCTCCTCGCCGAGGTGCTGGGCCCGCCGATAGCCCAGGGGCCGCTGCGTGGCATGAGCATTCATGAGGATGCATTCTGGGTTGTCATGGAAGGCGCGGTCTACAAGGTCCAGCTGGATACCGAACAAGGCGCACCGCGCATCGTCGGCGGGCAACAGGATGAGCGGCTGGGACCGTGGCTGCAACTTGACGAGGTCGGACGCTGGCACCCGGACCTGAGGCTGCGACTGCGCGGTGGGATGCCCTTGAGTGCCCGCCTCAAGCAGATGAGGCTGGCCAATATCCAGGCCCTTGCCGAAATGGATGTGCAACTGCGCCAGGATACCGAGCACATGCGCAGTCAGGTCGCCTACCTGGAGTCAGTGGCCAAAATCGCCGCAGGTGATGTCCCGCCACCGATTCTTTACAACTACTTGGACAAGGCGCAGACATTCTCGCGCTTCCTCGACGAACACCTGGCACGACTGAAGGCGCGCAACGAAAAGGAACCTCTGGCCCAGTACAAGGTGCTGCGCGCCAGCGCCCTGAACCAGAGGCTGCGCTGCGACCAGTCGATTGCGACCAACTTGTCCCGATTGTACCGACCGCTGCGCCAACAGATCGTCGAGATGGCCAAGCGTCAGGCAGATGGCCATGAGTTGAGCGAAAGCGATGAAAGCATCGTCGGCACGCGCATCGACAGCCTGCTGCCATTGCTTGCACAGATGATAGACAACAGCACCCGACTTTCCGTTGGTCTGGAGCAACTTGAGCAACTGGCGAGCCGCTCACAACCGCAGATCACCACGATGGTGACGAAGGTCCGGGAAAACTGGAAGCCCCCCACCGATCCAACGGTGTGGCGCCTGATTCGCCTGGAATCCTGCACCAATCGTCTGTCCATGCTGAAGAGTCTGGATGACGAGTCGGTGTATTGGCTGGATCACTACTGGTCCAACATCGAACTGGCCGTCGCCCAGCATCTGCACTTCAAAACCCTGGACAACGCCAGCGAAGAAGTGCGTTATCGCCTGCTACAGAGCATCGATCAGCACACAGGTACCGCGCAGCGGCAGTTGAACAACTTCCAGGCACGTTTGCCGGCCGCTGAAACAACCGGAGCCTTCACCCAGCTGCAGCAGGACCTGCAGGACTTCGCTGGGCAGATCAAAAGCGAACTGGCCGAGTATCCGGACTATCCCGCCAGGAGCTCCGTCCCCCAGCTTCGTCGAGGGTTGCCCGGATTGATCGAGACCCCCGATGAAGGCTTGCTGCTCGGCAAGCCGCGCCCCGGCAGCGACCACCTCGTCGACATACCGGCCACCAACGATAAACTGACGCCAACCCGCACCTACCGGCTGCAGGACGAGCAATGGGTGCGTGTGGAACAACCTGCCCACCGCGAACCGGTCGTCCAGCTACGCAAGCTCAAGACCCTGCTGGGCCAGGGCGCACGCCTGCTGGAAGGCGCACGTCAGGCCCTGACCAGCCTGCAGGCCAGAACCGCCAGCAACTACCTGCCAGTGGAGATCGAAGAGATTCTGCGCAACCAGAAGCTCAATCTGGACGCGCATCGCAACGCTCTGGAACAGCGCTTGACTGCCAACAACCAGACCGACGAAAGCAGCAGTAGCCAGGACGCGGCGATCACGATCAAGGCGCTCGAGGATCTATCCGCCACCCTCGATCAACAGGCCATTACGCTGCGCACCCGAGCCGCCTTGGCACAGAAACCACGCATGGGGGAACTGAAATTCCTGATCGACCATGACCAGGTTCAGATCCGTCAGGAGGGCGCCCGCAAACGGCTGGCGCAGCAAAAAGGCCGTCCTGCTGACTATCTTGATGAGTATGCGATCAGTCACGACGGCCAGGCGCTGTGGTATGCCCACTTCCACTACCGTGCCATGGACAGCGACAAGACCGACTTCGTCGCCGGTCACCTGAAAACCGCAGCGCAGCGCTTTGCCCATGGGCGCTTCTCGGTGGACGACAGCACCGGCCAGCAGACCGATGTCTATCGCATGCCGATCACCCGGGTCCAGGCACAGGAGGCGTTCTTCAACCTCTGATGCTGAAAGGGGGCGCTGCCTGGCAGCGCCCCTGCCACTCAACGATCCTTGAATTGCGCCTCGCGCTTGGCGATGAAGGCGGCCATGCCTTCCTTCTGGTCCTCGGTGGCGAAGGCCGCGTGAAACACACGACGCTCGAAACGCACACCCTCGCTCAGGTTCACTTCGAAGGCACGGTTGACGCTTTCCTTGACCATCATGCTCACCGGGATCGACTTGCCGGCGATGGTCGCCGCCACCTTGAGCGCCTCCTCCAGCAGCTCGGCCTGGGGCACGATCCGCGCGACCAATCCTGCTCGCTCGGCTTCCTCGGCCCCCATCAAGCGGCCAGTCAGGCACAACTCCATCGCCTTGGCCTTGCCCACAGCGCGCGTCAGACGCTGGGTGCCGCCCATACCCGGGAGCACACCCAGATTGATTTCCGGTTGACCGAACTTGGCGTTATCAGCAGCGAGGATGAAGTCGCACATCATCGCCAGCTCACAGCCACCGCCAAGCGCGAAACCCGACACTGCAGCAATGATCGGCTTGCGCCGATTGGCGATCCGGTCGGCATCGCTGAACAGGTCTTCGACGTAGATCTGTGGATACTGCAGATCGGCCATTTCCTTGATGTCGGCACCCGCGGCGAACGCCTTGGCGGACCCGGTGAGCACCACGCAGCCGATGTTCGGGTCGCGCTCGAGTTGGTCCAGGGCCTGGTTGATCTCGCCGACGATCTGCGCGTTGAGCGCATTCAACGCCTGGGGGCGATTGAGGGTGATCAGGCCAACCTTGCCGTGGATGTCCAACAGGATGGTTTCGAATGCCATGCAGTCTGCTCCTTCAAAGATTGCGCGCAATGACCATGCGCTGGATATCGCTGGTGCCTTCGTAGATCTGACAGACCCGAACGTCACGGTAGATCCGCTCCAGCGGGAAGTCGCTCAGATAGCCATATCCGCCCAGGGTCTGCAAGGCATCCGAACAGACCTTTTCTGCCATTTCCGAGGCGAACAGCTTGGCCATCGAGGCTTCCACCAGTGCCGGCCGCCCGGCATCGCGCAGCGCAGCGGCATGCAGCACCATCTGCCGCGCTACGGCGATGCGCGTGGCCATGTCGGCCAAGCGAAAGGCCACGGCCTGGTGTTCGACCAGTGCCTTGCCGAAGCTCTGCCGCTCGCTGGCGTAGTCGCGCGCCACCTCGAAGGCGGCGCGGGCCATGCCCACGGCCTGGGAGGCGATACCGATGCGCCCGCCTTCGAGGTTGGCCAGGGCGATCTTGTAACCTTCGCCCTCCTCGCCCAGGCGGTTGGCCAGCGGCACACGCACGTTGTCGAAAACGATCTGGCAGGTGTCGGAAGCGTGCTGGCCGAGCTTGTCCTCGATCCGCGCCACCTGGTAGCCCGGCGCGTCGGTGGGCACGATGAAGGCGCTGATGCCGCGCTTGCCCGCCTCGGGGTCGGTCACGGCGAACACGATCACCACCCCGGCATTCAGCCCCGAGGTGATGAACTGCTTGCTGCCATTGAGCACATACTCGTCGCCCTCGCGCCGCGCGCGGGTCTTCAGGCTGCTGGCATCGGAGCCGGCCTGCGGCTCGGTCAGGGCGAACGCACCGAGCATCGCGCCGCTGGCCAACGGGGTGAGGAACTGCGCTTTTTGCCGTTCGTTGCCAAAGCGCAGGATCGGCACGCAGCCCACCGAATTGTGCACGCTCATGATGGTCGAGCAGGCGCCATCGCCTGCGGCGATTTCTTCCAGGGCCATGGCATAGGCCACGTAGCCGGTGTCGCTGCCGCCCCACTGCTCCGGCACCAGCATGCCGAACAGGCCGAGCTGGGCCATTTCCTCGATGGCCTCCTTGGGGAAGCGGTGCTCCTTGTCCCATTGCTCGGCAAACGGCCGGATACGCTCTTGGGCGAAGGCCCGCACCGCGTCGGCGATCTGTTGTTGTTCGTCAGTTACCAGCATGGTTCACCTCAATACAGGCATTCGACGGCCATGGCCGTGGCTTCGCCGCCGCCGATGCAGATGGCCGCCACGCCGCGGCGCAGGTTGTTCTGGCGCAGGGCCGAGAGCAGCGTCACCAGGATACGCGCGCCCGACGCGCCGATCGGGTGGCCCAGGGCGCAGGCGCCACCGTGGATGTTGACCTTCTCGGCCGGCAGGTCGAGGTGCTTCATGGCGGCCAGGGTGACCACGGCGAAGGCCTCGTTGATCTCGAACAGATCGACATCGCCCAGGCTCCAGCCGGTGCGCTTCATCAACTTGTCGATGGCGCCGATCGGCGCGGTGGGGAACAGCGCCGGGGTGTCGGCAAAGGCCGCGTGACCGTGGATCAGCGCCAGCGGCTCGAGGCCACGCTTCTTGGCCTCGGAACGGCGCATCAGCACCAGCGCTGCGGCGCCATCGGAGATCGAGCTGGAGTTGGCCGCCGTCACCGTGCCACCTTCGCGAAAGGCCGGCTTGAGCTGCGGGATCTTGTCCAGGCGTGCCTTGGGCGGTTGCTCGTCGTCCTTGATCACGCGGGTCTGCTTGCCCTCGGTAACCTCCACCGGGACGATCTCGGCGGCGAAGCGGCCACTGCTCATGGCCTCCTGGGCGCGGGTCAGCGAGTCGATGGCGAACTGGTCCTGGGCCTCTCGGCTGAAGCCGTTGGCCTGGGCACAGTCTTCGGCGAAGGTGCCCATCAGCCGGCCTTTGTCGTAGGCGTCTTCCAGGCCGTCCATGAACATGTGGTCGATGACCCGGCCGTGCCCCATGCGGTAGCCGCCACGGGCCTTGTCCAGCAGGTACGGGGCATTGCTCATGCTCTCCATGCCGCCGGCCACCACCACGTCGGCGCTGCCGGCCAGCAGCAGGTCATGGGCCATGATCGCCGCCTGCATGCCCGAGCCGCACATCTTGTTCAAGGTGGTGCAGGTGGTGTGCTTGCCGAGCCCGGCGCCCAGGGCGGCCTGGCGCGCCGGTGCCTGGCCCTGCCCTGCGGGCAGCACGCAGCCGAACAGCACCTGGTCGACGCTGGCGGGGTCGAGGCCGGCGCGCTCGACGGCGCCGCGGATGGCCGCGCTGCCCAGTTGCGGCGCGGTCAGGCTCCTGAAGTCGCCCTGCAGGCCGCCCATGGGCGTGCGCACGGCGCTGACGATGACGATCGGATCGTTGGCGAGGGACATATCGTGCTCTCCTTACTTGGCAGCCATGCGCAGTGCACCGTCGAGGCGGATCACCTCGCCGTTGAGCATGCTGTTCTCGATGATGTGGCGGGCCAGCGCGGCGTACTCCTGCGGGCGGCCCAGGCGTGGCGGGAACGGCACCCCGGCGGCCAGCGAATCGCGCACTTCCTGGGTCATGCCGGCCATCATCGGTGTCTCGAAGATACCGGGGGCGATGGTCATCACGCGGATGCCGAAGCGCGCCAGCTCACGGGCCGCTGGCAGGGTCAGGCTGGCGATGGCGCCCTTGGACGCCGCATAGGCGGCCTGGCCGATCTGGCCGTCGTAGGCGGCGATGGACGCGGTGTTGATGATCACCCCGCGCTCACCGTTCTCGTCCGCGCTGCCTTCGGCCATGGCCGCGGCGGCCAGGCGCAGCAGGTTGAAGCTGCCCACCAGGTTGACGTTGATGACCTTGGCGAAGCTGGCCAGGCCATGCGGGCCTTGCTTGCCGAGCACTTTTTCGGCGCCGACGATGCCGGCACAGTTGACCAGCCCATGCAGGGTGCCAAAGGCGGCCAGCGCAGCATCGACCGCGGCCTGGGCAGCCTGCTCGTCACTGATGTCGGCGACTGCGAAACGGGCGTGGTCACCCAGCGCCTGGGCCCTGGCCTGGACCGCCTCGGCATTGAGGTCGACCAGCATGACCCTGGCTCCGGCCTCGACTAGCATCTGCGCGGTGGCGGCCCCCAGCCCGGAAGCGGCGCCGCTGACGATGAAGTGTTTGTTGGCAATGTGCATGTCCGGTTTCCTTTCAGGCGCTGGCGCGGGTGGCCAGCTGCGCGG
This sequence comes from Pseudomonas sp. S31, assembly GCF_016648105.1. Taxonomy (GTDB): domain Bacteria; phylum Pseudomonadota; class Gammaproteobacteria; order Pseudomonadales; family Pseudomonadaceae; genus Aquipseudomonas. The sequence continues at coordinate 25,247 of NZ_JACVVE010000033.1, forward strand.
TGTGTTTGGCGATTTCCTGGTTGCGCAGGATGAAACGTTGCAGCTTGCCGCTCGGGGTCTTGGGCAGCTCGGCGACGAATTCGATTTCCCTCGGGTAGGCATGGGCGTAGAGGCGCTGGCGCACGTGCTGACGCAGGGTCTCTTCAAGTTCGGCGCTGCCCTGGAAGCCGTCGGCCAGGACCACGAAGGCCTTGATCAGCTCGGTGCGCTCGGGGTCGGGCTTGCCCACCACCGCGGCTTCGACCACCGCAGGATGCTCGATCAGTGCGCTTTCCACATCGAACGGGCCGACCCGGTAGCCGGAGGTGGTGATCACGTCGTCACTGCGGCCGACGAAGCTGATGCTGCCGTCGGCGTTCAACTCGACGGTGTCACCGCTCAGGTAGTACTTGCCGACGAAGGCCTTGGTCGGCGAGCCTTGATAGCCGGCGAACCAGCACAGCGGTGACTGTTCGCGGTCGACCGCGAGGATGCCCGGCTGCCCGGCCGGCAGTTCGTGGCCTTGCTCGTCCAGTACCACGATACGGTGTCCGGGAATGGCGAAGCCGGCCGACCCCGGGTGCACCGGGTGCGCAAGGCCATGGTGGTTGCACAGGACCATGCCCAGCTCGGTCTGCCCGTAGTGATCGTGGATGGTCACCCCCAGCGCGTCGGCGAACCAACGGATCACCTCGGGGTTGAGCGGTTCGCCCGCACTACTGACCACCCGCAGGCGGCCCTTGATCGGAGCCGAAAACCCATCGCCGGCGGCGATCAGCAACCGATAGGCGGTGGGCGAGCCGGCCAGGTTGGTGATACCCAACTGGTCGATCACCCGCGTGCAGCTTTCGACGCTGAACGGGCCGTCGTAGAAGGTGGTGGCATGGCCCAGCGACAACGGGCCGGTGACCGCATAGTAGAGGCCGTAGGCCCAGCCCGGGTCGGCCAGGTTCCAGAAGTTGTCCTGCGGCCGCAGGTCGATGGCGTCGCGCATGTAGCCTTGGAATGCGACGATGGCACGCAGCGGCACCTGCAATGGCTTGGCCGGCCCGGTGGTGCCGGAGGTGAACATCAACAGGAAGGGGTCGTCGCCACTGCGCATGACCGGTTCGCAATCGCTGGCCGCAGCGTCGAGCAACTGCTGGAAGTCGGCCTCGCCGGGGCGGGCATTCAAGGTGATGCAGGCCGGGCAGTCGGCAACCTCGTCGAGCTTGGCCCGGTTGCCCTGGTCGGTCACCAGCACCTTGGCCTGGGACTGGTGCAAGCGGTGCTCGAGGGCCTTGGGGCCGAACGCCGTGAACAGTGGCTGGTACACCGCCCCCAGGCGCCAGGTGGCGAGGATCGTCACCAGCAGCTCGGGGGTTCGCGGCAGCAGCCCGGCCACCCGGTCGCCCTCGACCACGCCCTGGGCGCGCAGCACATTGGCGAAGCGGCTGGCCATGGCCTGCAAGCGCTCGAAGCTGTAGCGCCTGGCAATGCCATCGCTGCCCAGCCAGACCAGCGCATCGCGGTTGCCGCCGACATGGCGGTCACAACATTCGACACAGGCATTGAGGGCGGTCAGCTCGCCATGCAGCGCCGCCTTCACGGCACCGGCATGCTGGAACGAACGGACGGCCTCGGCGTAATCGCGCATCGTCAGACTCCTGGTTTCTTATTGTTGGAATCACACCACAGGTCTGACGATGGTCACGCCATGACTGCAGGCCGACAATGGCCAAAGCGGTCAATCGCGATGAGCGGTTTGGCCGCCTTCGGCCTCCTCCAGGGCTTCGCGGGTCAATTGCAGGGCCAGCTCATGCTCGCCTGCGTCGCGCTCGGCACGCAGATCCTCCCATGCCTGCGTGTACCGCTCGCTATTCATCAGCGCCTCTTGTTCCGCGAGCAGCGCCTTGCGCTCGGCCGGCTCTGCAGTTGGGAAGGCGCGCTCGATCTGCTCGGCACGCGATGCGTCGCGTTCGGCCCGCTCATCGAGCTTCGTGCCGCGCTCGCCGAACGCGTCCTCGACCCCCGCGAACACCTGCGTGTGCTGGGCTCGCAAGTAGGCGAGCCAGAACGACTGCTTGCTCACGCTGTGCACCAAGGCTTCGCGGGTTGCCTCAGCCCGCACCACCTCCAGCGCGTCGCGTTCGTCCTGCGCAGTGATATCGGCCAGACGGGTGAACACCATGCTGCGAGGCTGGCACGGCAGGTTCAAGGCATCGGCAAGACGAATGCGATAACCCAGCACCACCTCCAGTTCGTCGACCTGTTGCCCAGCCTGCTCCCTGTCCTTCACGACCCGCAACGCGTATGCATCGACCCGTTCGAGGCGGAACAGGCGCTTGCCCAGGTCGAGCAGTTCGCTGCCTGCCTCGGCCTGGGTGCTGCGTTGCCCGGCCTGGAACACCAGTACCTCGATCTGCAGCCTGCTGAAACGCTCGGCCACGCTGTCCACGCAGCCTCGTGGCCCTGCGGCGCTGGCGAAGATCTGTTGTCGCAGTACTTGATCGCCATCGAGGGTCTCGAGCAGGCTCCACACCTGGTCACGTACGTAAGGGGCCGCACGCAGGAAATCGCTGCCCTCGCGCAAAGCTTGCAACAGTTCGAAAAGGCCTGTGCTGCCCTCCTGCCCGTGCAGGCGGTCCCAGAGCTGCGACCTGGCCTGAGCCGCTGTGGTCGGCTCACCTCGCAACCAACTCTCCATGGTGTCCTGCATGGGCTGCGCCGGCCTGACGGTCACGCCGTGCCGGTCGACGCTGTAGAAGTCCTCACGCGTCCTGGCCGACAACGCATTACGCGCCAGATTGATCCTCGCCCGGAAAGCCCATGGCTGGCTCATGAGCGAGGTGGGCAGGTCGCTGATCTGGTTGTCGCTGAGGTCCACGAAGTCCAGGTGCTCGCACTGCTCAAGCCCATAGGGAGTCCGAGTCAAGCCGCAAAAGGCCAGGCGCAGGCTGCGTAGCTGCGATGGCATCTCGAGCCGCAAGTCCAGCGTGCGCAACGGGTTGTGACTCAGGTTCAACGAGTGCAGCCTCGACAGCGAGGCGAGCACTTCGCGGTTGCTGGGCGTCATGCGGATGCGATTGGCCATCAAGGACAGGTGGCGCAGCTCGCCCAACTGCGTCACACCGGCAGGAATGTTGGTCAATCGATTGTTGGTCAGGGTCAAGGTGCGCAGCCCATGGAAACAATGCAGGAAGTTGGCCGGTACCTGCTCCAGGTCAAGGCCCGCCATGACCAGTTCCTCGACATGCGACAGGTCCACCTCTTCGGGCAACGCGGGGAGCTGAGTGACGCGCCAGCCACTCAGGTTGAGGCGCAAGCCGCCGGTCGCGCCGTCGCTGCCAAGCATGACCTCGCCCTCCAGGCGCCATGCTGCACGCAGCAAGTCCGCCAGTTGCGTCCTCTGAGCACGTACCGCCCCGTCCCTAATCGCCGCTTGCCACCGACTCAGTGCACTGTCCAGCCGCGCGTAGTTGCGCTCTTGCCGCAGCAGGTTTTCGAAGACATCTCCCTCGCGCAGCAGCCGCTGTATGAAGACCATCACCTGGGCATTGTCGAACCCGGGATAGAGCGCGCGAACCCGGTCACGAAGCGTGCCGCGGGCACCGCGTTGACGCGTGGCCCTGCCGCCGAGCGGATAGCCCACGCGCCCATCGCTCAGGCGAACGCCGGGGTTGAACCAGGGCGCGCCCTCACGCCACCCCAATAGATTGAGCACGCCAGAGTGGCGGGCGGGGAGCAGGTCGATCAGTCGCGCCCGCAATTGCCGCGATGCGTCATCGCCCGCCATGCCCAATGCCTGGCGTTGATCGGCCGTCAGCATTGCCAGCAGCGCCTCGAACAGGCCGCCAGGGGAATCGATCTCTTCCTCGCGCTCCAGGCCCCGGTGGTCGTACAAGCGAAACCGACCCTGCCGCTCGACCAGCACCGTGCGTGCCTCGGCAGCCCCTTGTGGGTCGAGCACACTCAGCAACCGCCCGCTGGCCGAGCCTTCGCGCAGTTCCAGGTTCAACCGGTCAGGCCAGGACGCCCAACGACGCAGCAATGCGAGCGCCAGCTCACCTGTGCCCGATGTGTAGCAGTCCTCCAGGAACAATCCCTCCACGGCGCGATTGACCCGTGCCAATGCCAGCAACGAGCGGGCCTTCTGCGCCAGTTCCAGGGGAAGCTTTTTTTCGGCCAGCGCCACCTGCCGCAGGCTCGGGGACAGGCCCTGGGTGGCTTGGACCGTGTAGGCCGCAGGCAAGCCGGGAAAGTCGCGGTTGATCACGGCCAACAGGGGGTCGTCCGGCAAGGGTACGTCGCTCAGGTGCGCGAACAGCTCACCTCGCCAGGACGCCGGATCTGCCAACAGCTGCGAAGCGACCTGCGCTTCATCCAAGGTCTGCATGCCGGGTCGTGCCCTGCACCATTGCAGGATGGCAGGGTCGTCGAAGCTTGGCGGAGACTGGCGCAGGCCCTCCAGCAATCGGGTGATACGCGCATCGGCCTGGAACCTGCGCAATGCATCGCGAAGATTGAACGGCACCGGCCGGTTTTCCACCAAAATGCCGCGTAGTTCCTCTTCATCCATGCCTGCCGCCTGCAGCACCTGCCCCGCCCGCGTCGGCGACAACGGCGGGTCGCTGGGCCACAGGCGATCGAGCATGTAAGCGCGGTCGTCCCAGTCCAGCGGACGTTCCAGGCGCACGCGCCAGCAGCGCTCGCCGTTGTTGTGCACTTCGGGCTCGTATCCTTCGTCCCCCGAGGGATGGCGCAGGCGCCAGGCTGCCTGCGGATCTGGCTGGTAGACTTCGTGGAAACGCCCATCGATGCGCAGAAAGCGGCGCTCGCCATCGGTGAACAGCCCATCCTCCTGCAACATCGGCCGTAGCGGGCTGACTGCATAAGGCTGCAGGTCGCGGTGCCACAACCGCGCCTGCGCGCCATCGTTGTCCACCGGTTCCAGGCCGTCGATGAAATCGCTATGGGCAAAGCCTCGCGCGACCAGGCCCACCGTGCCCACGCCCACCGCCGTCACCGCCACCACCTCGGCCACGCCCAGCAGGTGCTCGACCGCTTCGTGCCGATGGCCGCGAGCCCAATCGGCGACACCGGCGTAGGTTTGCTGGGTGACATCGACCACCAGATCCGCCAGCAGCAACTCGCCGATCCCCGGCACGAACAGCCCGGCGACCCCCGCTGCGTCCATCGCGATACCGGCCCAGCGCGCCATACGTGCCTTGGCCTCGCTGGCATCGGCATCCGCGTTGCTCACCAGCAACATCCGCGCATCGTCCTCGATCCGCTCGACATGGGCCTCGGCGAGGTGCTCGAACACATCCTTGTGCAGGGTCGCCCCCTCCAGCGCCAGGTCGGTTCGCTCATCCAGCAAGCGCTTGTTCAGGGTGGAGAGGAACGTCTCACGGTCGCTCAGGCGAACCTGCTCGGCGAAACGCTCGCGCTTGGCAGCGCTGTCCAGGTCGGTTTTCAACGCGGCCACCATTTGCGCCTCGTCGGCGAAATGGCGCAACGGCGTTTGTGCGGACCGGGGCAGATAGAGGACCACCCCCAGGTTCTGCCCGTCGTCGCCACGCAGTTGAATCAACAAGCCGTCGGCGATCACGCAGTGCAGCATTGTCAGCTGGCCCGCCAGGCCTTTGACCTGACCGGCCTCGGACATGGCCCGCAATGCCGCGTGCTGGCTGGCACTCAAACGGCCTTGCAGCACCGCCAACTGGAGGGCCAGGGCGAACGCGCTGCGTTTGGATTCGATGAGCAACCGGCGGACCTGAGGGCTGGCCTGCTGTTTCAGCAGTTCCTGATAGCGCTTGCCGATGTCCAGCGCCCGGCAGCGCGTGACGAACTCACTCGGTTCGCCTGAGAGCACCGTATCGCTGCCGCTCCTGACCAGGCCAGTGCCCTCGTAGAAGGTGGCACCAGCAGGGAAATTCTGCATCAGCCGCAGCAAGGCGGGCGTGCGCAGCGGCAGGATTTCGTCGGTCGGCAACCCGCCACCTGGCGCAACGGTGAATCGCCGGCGGATTTCCAACCATTCGAACCCGGCCAGGTCAAGCTGGGCGGATAACGTTTCGAGCAAGGGCGCATAGGCCGCCTGGGCGAACTGCTGGGGTGTCGGCAATGGCGACAGCGCGCTGTTCAACGCCTGCTCCGTGGCCCGATGGGTGGCGAAGCAGTCGCGCAGCTTGTTGATCTGCCCGACCGAGGCCTGCCGCAGCCAGGTAGGCAGCCGGGCCGCGACGAAGGCGTCAACGTGATTGTCGAGGGTGGTGGTACGTGCTTGGGTCATGGAAATGTCCTTGAACTGACAAACCACGACTCTGATCCCTCATCGGCGCAGGCAGCAGAGGGAAATATTCCGACACCAGCGTCGGCGCCTGCTAGCCGCGCCCCTCGCCTTGCAGCATCAAGTTACGGTAATGCCCGGGATTGCAGCCGAACCATTTACGGAACGCCTTGTAGAACGAACTGCTGTCGGCGAACCCCAGGCGCTCGGCGACTTCGACCAACCCCAGCTCGGGCTCGGCCAGCCAGGCGATCGCCAGCTCACGCCGGACGCTGTCCTTGAGCCCCTGGTAAGTCTGGCCCTGCTCGCCCAGGCGGCGGCGCAGGGTCGAGGCGGACATGCACAGGTCGCTGGCCAGCCGTTCGGCATCTGGCCAGCGAGCTGCATCCAGACTCAACAGCTTGTGTCGGATCCTTCGCGCCAAACTATCGGGATCGCGGAACTTGACCAGGATATTGCCCGGCGCCTCGGCCAGGAACCGCTCCAGGTCCTGCGCGCTGCGGCGGATCGGCAGGTCCAGGCAATCGCCGGTGATGATCATGCGCGTGCGCGGCCTGTCGAACTGCAGGTTTTCCGAGAACATCACCCGGTAGTCATCGCAGAAAGGCGGCTCGGCGCAGCGCAGTTCGATGGCCAGGATCGGAATGCGCCGCCCCGCCAGCCAGCAGGCCACGCCATGCACGATCATCCAGAAGGTGAAATAGGTGAAGGCCCGGCGCGGCGCGTCACGCGGCTCGTTGATGACGATCTCGGCCAGACTCTGCTGGCGCACCAGCGTCGGTTGCAGGTCTTCGAGCATCAGCGAGAGGAATGCCAGGGCGTTTTCCATGGCCGCGGCGAGGCTGGGCTGGGCCATGCTCGAACGGCTCAGGAAGGCCAGGCTGCCACTGGGCAGGCCGCGCGGGTCCATGGCGAAGAACTCATCGTTGCAACGCCGTGCCAGCAGGCGCCAGAGCCGCGCGTAGGCCTCGGCGCTCACCCGCGCCCCTGGGCGCTGCAACGCTTGCAGGTCGATGCCGGCCTGGGACAGCAGGGCGGCATCGGGCTCACCGGCCGGGCAAGTCTGCAACAGGGCCTCGCGCACCAATTGCATGGAGATGGTGTCCTTTTCGCTCATGGCTCGCCCGCCAGTTGCAGGAACGCCTGGATCAGCCGCAGCTCGCGCCGGCGCTCCAGGCAGCCGATCATGTGCTGGTTGACCAATCCCGCGCCGCCCAGGGGGCGGGCCACCACCCGTGGGTCGTGGGCCACCTCGGTGGACGAGACCACGCCCACGCCCAGTTGCGCGGCCACCGCCTCGGTGACCGCTTCGCGGCTGTCCAGCTCCAGCAGCACCCGCGGCTGCACCCCGGCAGCGGCGCAGGCGCGGTCGAAGGTACGCCGGGTGGTCGAACTGGGCTCGCGCAGCACCATGATCTGCTCGTGCAGGCTGGCCAGAGGCAAATCGTCAGCGGCGTCGGCCCAGGCGTGCCCGGCCGGCAGCAAGGCGCACAGGTGCGACTCGCAGAGTTTCTGCAGATGCAGCCCCTGGCGCGGCTCGATCTCGGTCAGCACGGCCACATCGGCGTGCTCGGACAACAGCGCCGCCAGGGTCTCCTGGGCGTTGCCCAGGCGCAGGTTGACGGTGATGCCCGGGTAGCGCTCGCGCAAGCGCGCGAGCATCGGCATGACCCGATGCGGACCATCGGCGGCCACCTCCAGCCGGCCAGTGAGCAACTGCCGGTTGGCCTCGAGCATCACCTGGGCTTCCTCGGCCAGGCCGAACATGGCCCGGGTGATCGCCGCCAGGCGCGTGCCCTCCTCGGTCAGCTCGACCCGCCGCGCGGTGCGCCGCAGCAAGGTGATCTGGTAGTGCTCCTCCAGAGCCTTGACGTGCCCGGTGACAGCCGGCTGGCTGATGAACAGCCGCGCTGCCGCGCGGGTGAAGCTGCCTTCGCGGGCGACGGCATCGAAGGCACGAAGCTGGAACAAATTCATAGTTATCGGCCTGACTTATGACTGGCATAACGACAAACAATTTGATTGATAACCCGGGGAATTGCAACCTGAGCGCCATAGATTCAGCCCACCGCTCGCGAGGAACCACGGAATGAGCAACGCCCCGATTCTGCTGACCCCCGGCCCACTGACCACGTCCATCCGCACCCGCCAGGCCATGCTGGTGGACTGGGGTTCCTGGGACCGCGACTTCAACCAACTGACCGCCAGCGTCTGCGAGCAACTGCTGGCGATCCTGGACGCCAGCGCCAGTCACCACTGCGTGCCCCTGCAAGGCAGCGGCACCTTCGCCGTGGAGGCCGCGATCGGCACCCTGGTGCCGCGCGACGGCAAGGTGCTGGTGCTGATCAACGGCGCCTACGGCCAGCGTCTGGCGAAGATCTGCAAGGTCCTCGGCCGCGCCTACAGCACCTTCGAGACCGCCGAGGACCAGCCGACCACCGCCGAAGACGTCGACCGCCTGCTGGCCGCCGACCCGGCCGTGACCCACGTGGCGCTGATCCACTGCGAAACCAGCACCGGCATCCTCAACCCGTTGCCGGAGATCGCCCAGGTGGTCAAGCGCCACGGCAAACGCCTGCTCATCGACGCCATGAGTTCGTTCGGCGCGCTGCCGATCGATGCCCGTCAGGTACCGTTCGAGGCGCTGATCGCCGCCTCCGGCAAGTGCCTCGAAGGCGTACCGGGCATGGGCTTCGTGTTCGCCGAGAAAAACGCCCTGGCGGCTGCCGAGGGCAACGCCCACTCGCTGGCCATGGACCTGCACGACCAGCACGCCTACATGGCCAAGACCGGCCAGTGGCGCTTCACGCCGCCGACCCATGTGGTCGCCGCCCTGCACGAGGCGCTGGCGCAATACAACGAGGAAGGTGGCCTCGCCGCCCGCCACCAACGCTACGCCGATAACTGCAAGACCCTGCTCGACGGCATGGCCGCCATCGGCCTGCGCAGTTTCCTGCCGACCGAGATCCAGGCGCCGATCATCGTCACCTTCCACGCGCCGAACGACGCCCGTTACCAGTTCAAGGACTTCTACGAGCGGGTCAAGGCCAAGGGCTTCATCCTCTACCCGGGCAAGCTGACCCAGGTCGAGACCTTCCGCGTCGGTTGCATCGGCGTGGTCGGTGCCGCAGGCATGCAGGCCGCCGTCGACGCCGTGGCCGAGGTGCTGCGGGAAATGGAAGTGCTGGACATCTGACCCTTTCGCCACCCAATTTCAGGAACACGCGCACATGAACTACAGCAACCCCACCCAGCTGCAAGCCGCCATCCTCGACTGGGCCGGCACCGTGGTCGACTTCGGCTCGTTCGCCCCGACCCAGATCTTCGTCGAGGCCTTCGCCGAATTCGATGTGCAGGTGTCCATCGAGGAAGCCCGTGGCCCCATGGGCATGGGCAAGTGGGACCATATCCGCACCTTGTGCGACGTGCCGGAGATCGCCGAGCGCTACCGCAAGGTGTTCGGCCGCACGCCCACCGACGATGACGTGACCGCCATCTACAACCGCTTCATGCCGCTGCAGATCGAGAAGATCGCCGTGCATTCGGCGCTGATCCCCGGCGCCTTGGACACCCTCACCGGCCTGCGCCAGGACGGCCTGAAGATCGGCTCGTGCTCGGGCTACCCGAAGGTGGTGATGGACAAGGTGGTGGAACTGGCCGCGCAGAATGGCTACGTCGCCGACCACGTGGTGGCCACCGACGAGACCCCGAATGGCCGCCCATGGCCGGCCCAGGCCCTGGCCAACGTGATCGCCCTGGGCATTGACGACGTGGCGGCCTGCGTCAAGGTCGACGACACCGTGCCGGGCATTCTCGAAGGTCGCCGCGCGGGAATGTGGACCGTGGCGCTGGTGTGCTCGGGCAATGCCTTGGGGTTGACCTGGGAAGGCTATCAGGCACTGGACGCGGAGCAGCTGCAGAGCGAACGCAAGCGGATTCACGCACTGTTCGCGGGGTCGCGCCCGCATTACCTGATCGACACCATCAACGAGCTGCCCGAGGTGGTGGCTGACATCAACCGCCGGTTGGCGCGGGGCGAGATGCCACAAGCGTTCTGACAGACCCAGCGCATTCGCAGGTTCCACACCGCCCCTGTAGGAGCGGGTTCACCCGCGAATGCGCAGGCCCAGGCAATACTGAACGATCAGACCGCCCGATTCAGCTTCACCCAGGACGCGAACTTGTCGATGAAGGCCTGCAGGAACGGCCGGGTCTTGTCACTCAACTTGCCAGCCTCGTCGAACAGGCTCGCCGCCCCACCGATGTAGGCCTCGGGCATCTGCATGCAGGGCATGTCGAGGAACACCAACGACTGGCGCACCGCATGGTTGGCGCCGAAGCCTCCGATGGCCCCGGGCGACACACTCGCCACTGCCGTCGGCTTGCCGCTCCAGGCGCTCTGCCCGTAGGGACGCGAGCCCACATCGATGGCGTTCTTCAGGCCACCCGGCACCGAGCGGTTGTACTCCGGCGTGACGAACAGCACCGCATCGCTGCGGCGGATCTCATCGCGAAAGCGCGTCCAGGCCTCGGGCGCACCGCTGGCCTCGACATCTTCGTTATACAGCGGCAGATCGCCGATCTCGACGATCTTCAGCGCCAGGCTCGACGGCGCCAACTCTGAAAGGGCACGGGCCACCTTGCGATTGTAGGAATCCTTGCGCAAGCTGCCGACGACTACCGCTACCGAATACACCTGGGTCATGGCGATTTCCAACCTTTGCTGGCTTAAGAGACGTTGTAGTTATAGATGACCACTGCTCGGCGACTTGGTTTTTTTTCCTGCAACGGAAAACTTCCAGGTATGTTGTATGGTCTATCCCTGCAGACATTTCCTACGTAATTCAGAGGTTTTCACCTAAATGGCAGCAGTAATGGTCGGCCAATTCCACGCCCGTGACGCCGAAGGCCGCATCTATCCCGTGCACGAGTTCCAGGAGTCCACCCTCCAGGCCGACGGCAGCACCCTGGGCGCACCGATCACCACCTACCGCCTGGCCATCGGCGACCGCGTCACTCACCTGGGTGAAGACCGCTTCGAGCTGGCCCAGAGCGGCGTCGAGATCATTCGCATTCCTTGATGCAATCCACCGTGTAGCGACCGTTCTCGGCCTGCAGGCCGTGCACGTCGGCGACGAAGCCGGGGAAGCCGCTGCTGAAGGCGCGGGCGAAGGCCAGGTAATCGAGGATCGACCGGGTTTTCTCGGTGAAGCGCTCACCCGGCATGATCAGCGCGATACCCGGCGGGTACGGCACCAGCATCACCGCCGCGATGCGGCCCTGCAAGGCCTCGATCGGAACGGCCTCGACCTCGCCACGGACCATATGGTCGTAGGCTTGCGCCGGGCTCATGACCACCTCCGGCAAGGAGGTGAACAAGCGCACCAGCTGCTTGACCGTGGCGTTGGCCCTATAGCAGTCGTGCAACTGTTCACACAGGTCGCGTAGCCCCAGACCCTGGTAGCGCATGGCATCCACCGCGACGATGCTCGGCAGGCACGTACCCAGCGCGGTATTGGCGTCGTAGTGGCGCTTGAACTCCAGCAGCTCGGTCAGCAGCGTGCTCCACTTGCCCTTGGTGATGCCCATCGAGAACAGCACCAGGAAGCTGTACAGGCCAGTCTTTTCCACCACCAGCCCACGCTCCCAGAGAAACTTGCCGACCACGGCCGCTGGAATACCGTGCTCGCCCAATACGCCTCCGGCGTTCAAGCCCGGCATCACCAGGGTGACCTTGAGCGGGTCGAGCAGCACATAGTCCGGCGCCACGTCGGCAAAGCCATGCCAGGCCGCCCCCGGCTGCAGCAACCAGTCCTGTGCCGCCAGCTGCTGGCTGCCTTCGGCCGCCGGCGGTTGCCAGATGCTGAACCACCAGTCACCGACGGCCAGGTGCTCGCGCAGGTTGGCCAGGGCGCGGCGAAAGCTCAGTGCTTCGTCGAACATTTCCTGCAGCAGCGAACGCCCGGCCGGGCCCTCCATCATCGCCGAGGCCACGTCCAGCGAGGCGATGATGCTGTACTGCGGCGAAGTGGAGATATGCATCATGAACGCTTCGTTGAAACGGTCGCGGTCCAGCTGGCGTTGGGCGCCTTCCTGCACGTGGATCATCGAAGCCTGGCTGAAGGCGGCGAGCAGCTTGTGCGTGGAATGGGTGCTGAACACCAGCGGGCTGCCCTCGACGCAGTCGGTACCCATCGCATAGCGCCCAGTGAAGAACGGGTGGAACGCCGCATAGGCGAACCAGGCTTCGTCGAAATGCAGTACCTCGACGCTGGCGCCCAGGGCTTGCTTGATCAGCCCGGCGTGATAACACAGGCCGTCGTAAGTGGAGTTGGTCACCACCGCCAGCTTGATGCGCGGCGCGCGTCCCTTGGCCAACGGGTTGGCCCGGACCTTGGCCTGGATCGACTCGGCGCTGAATTCGCTCAACGGGATCGGGCCGATGATCCCCAGTTCGTTACGCTCGGGGCACAAGTAGAGGGGTATCGCCCCGGTCATGATGATCGCGTGCACCACCGACTTGTGGCAGTTGCGGTCGACCAGCACCAGGTCGTCGCGCCCGACCATGGCGTGCCAGACGATCTTGTTGGCGGTGGAGGTGCCGTTGATGACGAAGAACGTGTGGTCAGCGCCGAAATTGCGTGCCGCCCGGGCCTCGGCTTCGGCCAGGGGGCCGGTGTGGTCGAGCAGCGAGCCCAGCTCAGGCACCGAGACCGACAGGTCCGAGCGCAGGGTGTTCTCACCGAAGAACTGGTGGAACGCCTGGCCCACCGGGCTCTTGCGGTAGGCCACGCCACCGCCGTGGCCAGGCGTGTGCCAGGAATAGTTGGACTGCGCGGTGTGCTGCACCAGGGCCTTGAAGAACGGCGGCAGCAGGCCATCGAGGTAGCGATGCGCGGCGCGCGCCACCTGGCGCGCCAGAAACGGTACGGTGTCTTCGAACAGGTAAAGGATACCGCGCAGCTGGTTCAGCTCGCTCATGGCCTCGGCCGGGGCATTCTCCAGCGTCACCTGCTCGCCAAGGGCGAAGATCGGTAGGTCGGGGGCGCGCAGGCGAGCCAGGCCGATGAGTTCGGCCATGTTCTGCAGCAGGTGGGTATTGTCGCCGGCGCCCTCGGCGGCGAGCAGCATGCAGGCCAGGCCGTGGTGGGTGGCGGCGACCAGGCGCGCTTCGGCATGGTCGGCGGCCTGGATGATGGCGAAACCGTCCTGGGCGAGTTCGTCGGCGATGCCACGGATGCGTTCACCGGCCACGCTGTCGGCCTTGATGGCGCGGTGGACGATGAGGATGGGGAACTTGAGGTCCTTGTACATCAGGCGGCTACCTCCGAAGGACATGGGGTTGTCTTCAGGGTAGTTGAGGTGCGCGGCCTCAGGTGCTGGCCTATTCACCCAGGCTCAGCACATTACCGGTAGGAGCGGGTTTACCCGCGAACACCGGCCCTGCCGGTGCCATGCACCGCGGCGTCCGGTTCGCGGGTAAACCCGCTCCTACAGAATCCCGGTGGCCGTGGGGTCCATCTGCAGGACCCGGCGTGCCGGCGATGAAGCCCCATCAGCTGGCGGGCGTTTCACTCAAGGCCTGCCACATCGATGGCCCACCAGCCGACTTGGCGATCGCCGCCAGGCGCTCGGCATGGGCTTCGAGCTCCTCGGCACTGGCCATGATCACCGGCCCCGGCACACGGCCAGTGATGCGGCGGATCTCACTACCACCACTGCCCTGCCCTTCATCACCTTCGGCACCATTGCCAGCCAGCGACAGACTGGTCTGGCCACCGGTCATCGCCAGGTAGACGTCGGCCAGCAACTCGGAGTCGAGCAGTGCGCCGTGCAGTTCACGGCCGGAGTTGTCGATATCGTAGCGTTTGCACAGGGCGTCGAGGCTGTTGCGCTGCCCCGGGTGACGGGCCCGCGCCAGCAGCAGGGTATCGAGGATGGTGCAGTGCTGCGAGATGTCGGCGCGGTCAGCCTGCCCCAGCAAGGCGAACTCGTTGTTGATGAAGCCGACGTCGAACGCCGCGTTGTGGATGACCAGGGTGGCACCCTGGATGAATTCGAAGAATTCCTCGGCCACCTCGCCGAAGCGCGGCTTGCCGATCAGGAACGCGTCGGTGATGCCGTGGACGTTGATCGCGCCCTCGTCACTCTCGCGGTCCGGCTGCAGGTAGACGTGAAAGTGCCGCCCGGTCAGGCGCCGACCAATGACCTCGACGCAGCCGATCTCGATGATGCGGTGGCCTTCGGTCACCGGCATGCCGGTGGTTTCGGTGTCGAGAATCACGAACCGCTTATCTTGCTGCTGCTCCACGCGCAGACTCCACGTTGAATCGGTGACAAAGCCGGGGATTGTACCGCAGCTCAGCGCTTGCCGCGCACCTCGTCGACACCACGGTTGGCCAATTGGTCGGCACGTTCGTTACCGGGATGACCGATATGGCCACGAACCCATTTCCACGTCACCTTGTGCCGGTTGACCTGCTCGTCGAGCTGCTGCCAGAGGTCGGCGTTCTTCACCGGCTCCTTGGCGGCGGTCTTCCAGCCGCGCTTCTTCCAGTTGACCATCCACTCATTGATGCCCTTCATCACGTATTGCGAGTCGGTGGTCAGCAGCACCTCGCATTCGCGCTTGAGGGCCATCAAGCCCTGGATCGCGGCCATCAGCTCCATGCGGTTGTTGGTGGTCTCGCGTTCGCCGCCCCACAACTCTTTCTCGACGCCTTTGTAGACGATCAAGGCACCCCAGCCACCTGGGCCAGGATTACCCTTGCAGGCACCATCGGTGTAGATCTCGACGTTATCGCTCATGTACCACTCATGTTCAGTGCTTTTCGGAATCCGGCTCTACTGCACCGCGATTGACCTTGGCCAACGGCAGCGGCAACAGCTTGCCCATCGGCTCGCGGCGCTGCGGACGCAGGGGCCGCAGGCCGACCACCATCTTGCGCGCCACCAGCAGGTAGACGCCGCCGCCCGCGCTCTGTCGCGCGCCAGCGACCCGCTCCCAACCGGCCAGGCGTTGCTGCCAGGCCGGCGAGGCAAGCGGCGGACGATAGCACCCGAAGCGGCGTTTCTCCAGCGCGAAGCCCAGCAGATTGAGCCAGTCGCCCACCCGCGAGGCGGAGATGCAGCGCGCCTTGCGCAAGGCACCGTGGCTGAAGAAATGGCGCATGCCCCAGCTGCTCCAGGGGTTGATGCCGACGATCAGCAGATGTCCGCCAGGACGCACGGCACTGGCCGCCTCACGCAGCAGGCCATGGGGCGACAGGCTGAAGTCCAGGCCATGCTGCAGCACCACCACGTCGGCAGCGTGCTCACCCAGCGGCCAGGCTTGTTCCTCGCAGACGATCTCGACCCCCGGCAACGGCGCGCCCAGGCGCACGTTGCGCTGCACCTGGGGTGCAGTGGGCGGCGCATCGGCACAAGGCCCGTAGTGCACCAGGTAGCCGCCGAAGAACCGGCCGAGCTCCTCTTCGAGGAGTTTTTCCTCTTCTTTCAACATCAGTTGCCCGATCGGCCCGTCGAACCACTCACGGGCCAGGCTGATCAGCTTGACCCACTCCGGGTCGGCCTGGGCAAAGGCTTGGTCGGTCATTGCGTTCTCCCTCGAAGGTTCTCGCCCCGCGCCATCGCGGCTAAGATGCCTTCATGTCCCACGCTTGGCGAATCGGATCCGCACCATGATACAGATCGACGCACTACCCGCTTTCTCCGACAACTACATCTGGTTGTTACAGGATACTGCCAAACGCCGCTGTGCGGTGGTCGATCCGGGTGACGCCGGCCCGGTGGAAGCCTGGCTCGATGCCCACCCCGACTGGACCCTGACTGACATCCTGGTCACCCACCACCACCACGACCACGTCGGCGGGGTCGAACGCCTCAAGCTGCGCACCGGTGCGCGTGTCTGCGGCCCGGCCAACGAACGGATTCCCGCCCGCGACCTGGCCCTGGACGACCTGGACCAGGTCGAAGTGCTCGGCCTGACCTTCGACGTACTGGCGGTACCTGGCCACACCCTCGGCCATATCGCCTACTACACTGCGCTGACCCCCACCCCATTGCTGTTCAGTGGCGACACGCTGTTCGCCGCCGGCTGTGGGCGCATGTTCGAAGGCACCCCCGAGCAGATGCAGCCCGCCCTCGCCCGCCTTGCTGCCCTGCCGACGGCAACCCAGGTCTACTGCGCCCACGAGTACACCCTCAGCAACCTGCGTTTCGCCAGGGCGGTCGAGCCGGAAAATCCGCACGTTGCCCAACGGTTCGAAGACGTTACCCGACTGCGCGCCGACGATCGCATCACATTGCCATCAACGATCGGCCTCGAGCGCCAGACCAACCCCTTCCTGCGCACCGCTGAAACATCCGTTAAACAAAAAGCAGACGAATGGAAGGGGCTTTCCAATACAAGCCAAGCCGCTGTTTTTGCTGCCTTGAGGTCTTGGAAGGACACCTTCTGATAACCCCAAGATATATCGTGCGAGGCGGTCAAAGGTTGACCCGGCCGGGAGCGGTTTCTAGAATCGCCGAAATTTTTTGCCCGGATAACTGTCCCCGCCGATGTCTTCCCGTAGCCGCAGAACCTCTCATTCCGTCGCCTTGACGCGCCTGGCCCAGGTCAGTGCGCTGGCCCTGGCCGCCACCCTGGTGGGCTGCCAGAGCACCCGTCAGCTCGACGAATCCGACAGCGTTCGCGCACACAGCTACCAGGCGCGGATCAAGCACAAGCCCCAGACGCTCGTGGTCAAGCCGGTCGAACAGGCGCCGCAGGATGTCTGGGAACGTATGCGCCAGGGCTTCGCCCTGCAGGACAGCATCGACGTCAATCCGCGTATCGAGCAACAACGTCTGTGGTTCGCCAGCAACCCCTCGTTCCTCGAGAACGCCAGCGAGCGCGGCAGCCTGTACCTGCACTACATCGTCGAACGCCTCGAAGAACGTGACATGCCGCTGGAGCTTGCCCTGCTTCCGGCCATCGAGAGCGCCTACAACCCGATGGCGTATTCCCGTGCCCATGCCGCAGGCATGTGGCAATTCATCCCCTCCACCGGACGCCATTTCAACCTGCGGCAAACCAACTTCTACGATGGCCGCCGTGACGTTACCGCCTCGACCAACGCGGCGCTGGACTACCTGAGCCGCCTGCACGACATGTTCAACGGCGACTGGTTGCTCGCCCTGGCCGCCTACAACGCCGGCGAAGGCACCGTCAGCCGAGCCATCGAGCGCAACGAACGGCTCGGCCTGCCCACCGACTACTGGAACCTGCCCCTTCCGCAGGAAACCCGCGACTACGTGCCTAAACTGCTGGCACTGTCCCAGGTGGTGTCTACTCCAGAGGCCTACGGCGTCAACCTCACACCGATCGCCAACGAGCCCTACTTCGAAGCAGTGGCGATCAACGACCGCCTCGACCTGTCGCGTGTCGCCGCTTTCGCCAACATCGACGAAGACGAGCTGATCCAACTCAACCCGGCGTTCAAGAAGCGCATGACCGTGGATGGCCCCAAGCAACTGCTGGTGCCGACCGCCAAGGCCCAGTTGCTCAGCGACAGCCTCTCCAACCTCAAGCCCGAGCAGCTGCTCAGCCTGCAACCGAACAAAGCGGTGTTCGCCCGCGCAGTGGCCGAAAGCAAGGCTCCGGCGACCGCACGCAGCTATCGGGTCAAGCGTGGCGACAACCTGAGCACCATCGCCAAGGCCAATCGGGTTTCGGTCAAGGACATCCAACGTTGGAACAAGCTGCCAGGCAATCGCGTCAAGGCCGGCCAGGTGCTCGCCCTGCGTGGCGGCAATGCGCCAAGCGCCGCCGGCAACCGCGTGGCCGCCTCTGGCAAGCGCTCCACCCAGTACAAGGTGCGCAAGGGTGACTCGCTCTACTTGGTTGCCAAACGTTTCAATGTCGAGATGAAGCACCTCAAGCGCTGGAACCCTCGCAGCGGCCACGCGCTCAAGCCCGGCCAGACGCTGACCGTCTACCTGTCGCACTGATGCCCCCCGGGGCTGCCTCGCAGCCCCTGGAATTCCCCTCCCCGCCTCTCTTTTTCCAACCCCGCCAAGCTGTTACTGTACTCCGACCAAAGCCCAACGCCCCTGGATCGGATGCCGACTTGATACGTCCCCTCCTGCTGTCCCTCAGCCTGGCCTTGAGCTTTCCCGCAGCCGCGATGGTGAGCGAAAGCCACGGATACGCGCAGTTCGGCACGCTCAAGTACCCAGCCACATTCACCCATTTCGACTGGGTCAATCCGCAAGCGCCCAAGGGCGGCACCTTGCGGGCCATGGCATTCGGCACTTTCGACACGCTCAACCCCTATACCTTCAAGGGCACCAGCCCGGTCACCACGCCCAACTTCCTGCAGTATGGCGTCAGCGAACTGAACGAAACGCTGATGGTCGGCACCGGCCAATACGATCCCTCCGGCGACGAGGCCACCTCCAGCTATGGCCTGATCGCCCGCTCGGTGGAGTACAGCGAGGACCGCAGCTGGGTGGTGTTCAATCTGCGCCCGGAAGCGCACTGGCATGATGGCAAGCCGATTACTTCAGCGGATGTAGCTTTTTCCTACCGTACCCTGCTCAAGGACGGCCATCCGATCTACCGCACCAACCTGCAGGAAGTCGCCCGCGTCGACATTCTCGGCCCCCTGCGCATCCGCTTCGTCTTCAAGCGTGCCGGCAACCCGTTGCTGATCCTGCGCCTGGGCGAAATGCCGGTGCTGCCCAAGCACTACTGGCAAGACCGCGACTTCAAGGCCACCACCTTCACCCCCCCACTGGGCAGCGGCCCTTACCGCATCACCGAGGTGCAGCCCGGGCGGCGCCTGGTGTTCGAGCGAGTGAAGAACTACTGGGGCAAGGACCTGGCGGTCAACCGCGGCAAATACAACTTCAACCGCGTCGAGTACGAGTTCTACCGTGACGCGACAGTGGCGTTCGAGGCGTTCAAGGCCGGCGAGTTCGACATCTATATCGAGCACCAGGCCAAGAACTGGGCCAACGGCTACACCTTCCCGGCCGTGCGCCGTGGCGAGGTGATCAAGGCGCAGATCCCGCACCGCATCCCGACCCAGACCCAGGGCCTGTTCATGAACAGCCGCCGGGCCACCTTCAGCGATGCCCGCGTGCGCCAGGCCCTGGGCCTGATGCTGGATTTCGAGTGGACCAACCGTGCCCTGTTCAGCAGCGCCTACCGCCGCTCGACCAGCTACTACCCCAACAGCGAATTCGCCGCCACCGGCCTGCCCACCGGCAAGGAGTGGCTGCTGCTGGCCCCATTCCGCGAGCAGTTGCCAGACGCGCTGTTCACCCAGCCCTACCAGGTCAGCCACACCGATGGCCGTGGCATCAACCGCCAGACCCTGCGTCAGGCGCTGGCGCTGCTCGGCCAGGCCGGCTGGAAGCTCGATGGCCAACGCCTGGTCGACGCCAAGGGCCGACAGCTACGCATGGAAGTGCTGCTGGTCAACCCGAACCTAGAACGTATCCTCCAACCCTATGTCGAAAACCTCGCAAGCATCGGCATCGACGCCCACTTGCGCACCGTGGACCGAGCCCAATACAAGCAACGCCTGGACCAGTTCGACTTCGACATGATCCTGATGACCCTCAACCAGACCCTGAGCCCGGGCCTGGAACAATGGCTGTATTTCCATTCGAGCCAGGCCTCGACCAAGGGCAGCAAAAACTATGCTGGGGTCCAGGACCCGGTGGTCGACCACCTGCTCGACACCTTGCTCGCCGCCCGCACCCGCGATGACCAGGTTGCCGCCGCTCGCGCCCTGGACCGCGTGCTCTCATGGCAGTACTACATGATCCCCAACTGGTACCTCGACAATCATCGCCTGGCCTACCGCAACCGGTTCGCCTTCGTCACCACGCCGCCCTACACCCTCGGGCTGAACAGCTGGTGGATCAAGACTTCGGAGAAAGCCCAATGACGCCAATGCCCCGCCTGCGTCGGCTGGCAGGCAGCCTGCTGCTCGCCTGCCTGAGCCTTCCGGCCCTGGCCGCACCGCAACACGCACTCACGCTATACGACGAGGCGCCGAAATACCCGGCCGACTTCAAGCACTTCGACTACGTCAACCCCGACGCGCCCAAGGGCGGTACCTTCCGCCAGTCCAGCTTCGGTGGTTTCGACAGCCTCAACCCCTACATCAACAAGGGCGTCGCGGCGGAGAACCTGAGCATCATCTACGACACCCTGATGCGCCAGAGCCTGGATGAGCCGTTCACCGAATACGGTCTGGTCGCCGGCAAGATCGAGAAAGCCCCGGACAACAGCTGGGTGCGTTTCTACCTGCGCCCAGAAGCGCGCTTCCACGACGGCCACCCGATCCGCGCCGAGGACGTGGTGTTCACCTTCAACGCCCTGGTCAAGCAAGGTGCGCCGCTGTACCGGCAGTACTATGCCGATGTCGCCGACGTGGTCGCCGAAGATCCGCTGCGCGTGCGCTTCGACTTCAAGCACAAGAACAACCGCGAGCTGCCGCTGATCCTCGGCCAACTGCCGGTGCTGCCCAAGCACTGGTACCAGGACCGTGACTTCGCCCGCGGCAACCTGGAGATTCCACTGGGCAGCGGCCCCTACAAGGTCGCCGAGGTCAAGCCCGGGCGCTCGATCCGCTACGAGCGGGTCAAGGACTACTGGGCCAAGGACCTGCCGATCAACCGCGGCCAGTACAACTTCGACTTCATGACCTTCGACTCCTACCGCGACAATACCGTGGCCCTGGAAGCGCTCAAGGCCGGCGCATTCGATTTCTGGCAGGAGTTGAGCGCGAAGAACTGGGCCACCGCCTATAACGTCCCGCCCGTGCGCGACGGCCGCCTGATCAAGGAAGAGTTGCCCAACGGCAACCCTACTGGCATGCAGGGCTTCGTCTTCAACCTGCGCCGGCCGGTGTTCCAGGATGTGCGCGTGCGCGAGGCGCTGAGCCTGCTGCTGGACTACGAGTGGACCAACAAGCAGCTGTTCAACGGCGCCTACACCCGCACCGCCAGCTACTTCGAGAACTCCGAGATGGCCGCCCGCGGCCTGCCCAGCAGCGACGAGCTGAAAATCCTCGAACCGTTGCGCGGCAAGGTTCCCGACAAGGCCTTCAGCGAAGCGTTCCACAACCCGGTCAGCGACGGCAGCGGCATGATTCGCGACCAGCAACGCAAGGCCTACCAGCTGTTGCAGGAAGCCGGCTGGAAGATCGCCAACGACAAGATGGTCGATACCCAGGGCAAGCCGGTGAGCATCGAGTTCCTCCTCGTGCAGACCGAGTTCGAGCGCGTGCTGCTGCCGTTCAAGCGCAACCTCGCCGACCTCGGTATCGAGCTGAACATTCGCCGTGTCGACGTTTCCCAGTACATCAATCGCCTGCGCTCGCGTGACTTCGACATGATCGTCGGCGGCTTCCCGCAGTCCAGTTCGCCCGGCAACGAGCAGCGCGAGTACTGGAGCAGCGCCGCCGCCGACAACCCCGGCAGCCGCAACTTCATCGGCCTGCGCGACCCTGCCATCGACCAACTGGTGGAGCAACTGATCAACGCCGACTCGCGGCAGAACCTGATCGACCACACCCGGGCGCTCGACCGCGTGCTGCTGTGGGGCTACTACGTGATTCCCAACTGGCACATCAAGACCTGGCGCGTGGCCTACTGGAACCACATCGGCCACCCCAAGGTATCGCCCAAGTACGATGTCGGCATCGACACCTGGTGGATCAAGCCCAACGTGACGCCTGCCGTCACCGAAGCCCCCACGACCGAGGCGAACTGACATGCTGGCCTACATCCTGCGGCGCCTGCTGCTGATCATCCCGACCCTGTTCGGCATCCTGATCATCAACTTCGTCATCGTCCAGGCCGCCCCCGGGGGCCCGGTCGAGCAGATGATCGCCAAGCTGGAGGGCTTCGAGGGCGCCACCAGCCGCATCGCCGGCGGCGGTGCCGAGGTCTCGGTGGCCGGCTCCAACTACCGCGGCGCGCAAGGCCTCGACCCGGCGCTGGTGGCCGAGATCGAGAAGATGTACGGCTTCGACAAGTCGCCACCGGAGCGGCTGTGGATCATGATCAAGAACTACGCCCGGCTCGACTTCGGCGACAGTTTCTTCCGCGATGCCAAGGTCATCGACCTGATCGTCGAGAAGATGCCGGTGTCGATCTCGCTGGGGCTGTGGAGCACGCTGATCATGTACCTGGTATCGATCCCCCTGGGCATCGCCAAGGCGGTGCGCCACGGCAGCCATTTCGACGTCTGGACCAGCTCGGCGATCATCGTCGGCTACGCCATCCCCGCGTTCCTGTTCGCCATCCTGCTGATCGTGCTGTTCGCCGGCGGCAGCTACTTCGACTGGTTCCCGTTGCGCGGGCTGACCTCGAACAACTTCGACGAGCTGAGCACCACCGGCAAGGTCCTCGACTACTTCTGGCACCTGGTGCTGCCGATCACCGCACTGGTGATCGGCAACTTCGCCACCATGACCCTGCTGACCAAGAACAGCTTCCTCGACGAGATCAACAAGCAGTACGTGGTCACCGCCAAGGCCAAGGGCCTGAGCCGACCGCGGGTGTTGTACGGCCATGTGTTCCGCAATGCCATGCTATTGGTGATCGCCGGCTTCCCCTCGGCGTTCATCGGCATCTTCTTCACAGGTTCCCTGCTCATCGAAGTGATCTTCTCGCTCGACGGCCTGGGCCTGATGAGCTTCGAGGCGGCCATCAACCGTGACTACCCGGTGGTGTTCGGCACCCTGTTCATCTTCACCCTGCTGGGGTTGGTGGTGAAACTGATCGGCGACCTCACCTACACCCTGGTCGATCCGCGCATCGACTTCGCCAGCCGGGAGCACTGACATGGCCTTGTCCCCTCTCAACCGCCGGCGCTTCGAGCGCTTCAAGGCCAACCGCCGCGGCTGGTGGTCGCTGTGGTTGTTTCTCATCCTGTTCGGCCTGAGCCTGGGTGCCGAGCTGATCGCCAACGACAAGCCGATCGCCGTGCGCTACGACGGCGAATGGTACTTCCCGGCGTTCAAGCGCTACCCGGAAACCACCTTCGGCGGCGAGTTCCCGCTCGAGGCCAACTACAAGAGCCCGTACATCCGCGAACTGCTGGCCAAGAAAGACAGCTTCGTGCTGTGGGCGCCGATCCCCTTCAGCTACCAGAGCATCAACTACGACCTGCGCGTACCCGCCCCGGCGCCGCCCTCGGCGGACAACTGGCTGGGCACCGACGACCAGGGCCGCGACGTGCTGGCCCGGGTGATCTATGGCTTCCGCGTGTCGGTGCTGTTCGCCCTGACGCTGACCATCCTGAGCTCGATCATAGGCGTGATCGCCGGTGCCTTGCAGGGCTTCTACGGCGGCTGGGTCGACCTGGCAGGGCAGCGCTTCCTGGAGATCTGGTCGGGCCTGCCGGTGCTGTACCTGCTGATCATCCTGGCCAGCTTCGTGCAGCCCAACTTCTGGTGGCTGCTGGGCATCATGCTGCTGTTCTCGTGGATGAGCCTGGTGGACGTGGTGCGCGCCGAGTTCCTCCGCGGGCGCAACCTCGAGTACGTGCGCGCCGCCCGCGCCCTGGGCATGCGCAATGGCGCGATCATGTACCGGCATATCCTGCCCAACGCGATGATCTCGACCATGACCTTCATGCCGTTCATCCTCACCGGGGCCATCGGCACCCTCACCGCACTGGACTTCCTCGGCTTCGGCCTGCCGCCGGGCGCGCCGTCGCTGGGTGAACTGGTGGCCCAGGGCAAGTCCAACCTGCAAGCCCCGTGGCTGGGTATCAGCGCCTTCGCCGTGCTGGCGATCATGTTGAGCCTGCTGGTGTTCATCGGCGAATCCGCCCGCGATGCCTTCGACCCGAGGAAGTGATATGAGTGAACAGAACCTGATCGAAGTGCGCGACCTGGCGGTGGAGTTCGTCACCGGCGAGCACGTCAACCGCGTGGTCGATGGCATCAGCTTCGACATCCGCAAGGGCGAGACCCTGGCACTGGTGGGCGAGAGCGGCTCGGGCAAGTCGGTCACCGCCCACTCGATCCTGCGCCTGCTGCCCTACCCGCTCGCCCGCCATCCCAGCGGCAGCATCGGCTACCAGGGCAAGGACCTGCTGCAGCAGGGCGAGAAGGCCATGCAGCGGATCCGTGGCGACCGCATCGCGATGATCTTCCAGGAGCCGATGACCTCGCTGAACCCGCTGCACAGCATCGAGAAACAGATCAACGAAATCCTCCTGCTGCACAAGGGGCTGACCGCCAAGCAAGCCACCGCGCGCACCCTCGAGCTGCTGGAGATGGTCGGCATTCCCGAACCCCGCAAGCGCCTCAAGGCTCTGCCCCACGAGCTGTCCGGCGGCCAGCGGCAACGGGTGATGATCGCCATGGCCCTGGCCAACGAGCCCGAGTTGCTGATCGCCGACGAACCGACCACGGCGCTGGACGTGACCGTGCAGTTGAAGATCCTCGACCTGCTCAAAGAGCTGCAGGCGCGCCTGGGCATGGCCCTGCTGCTGATCAGCCACGACCTCAACCTGGTGCGGCGCATCGCCCACCGCGTGTGCGTGATGCAGCGCGGGCAGATCGTCGAGCAGGCCGACTGCGCGACGCTGTTCAGCGCGCCGCAGCATCACTACACGCAGATGCTGATCAACGCCGAGCCCAGCGGGCTGCCGGCGCACAACCCGGTCGGCGCACCGCTGCTGGAGGTGGACGACCTCAAGGTCTGGTTCCCGATCAAGAAGGGCCTGCTGCGCAAGACGGTCGACCATGTGAAGGCGGTGGATGGTATCAACTTCAGCCTGCCCCAGGGCCAGACCCTGGGCATCGTCGGCGAGAGTGGCTCGGGCAAGTCGACCCTGGGCCTGGCGATTCTGCGGCTGATCGCCAGCAAGGGCGGCATCCGCTTCCATGGCCAGGCGCTGGAGGGCATGAACCAGAAGCAAGTGCGTCCCCTGCGGCGGGAAATGCAGGTGGTGTTCCAGGACCCGTTCGGCAGCCTCAGCCCACGCATGTCGGTGGCGGAGATCGTTGGTGAAGGCTTGCGCATCCACCGCATCGGCACGCCCCAGGAGCAGGAAGCGGCCATCGTCGCGGCGCTGGAGGAAGTGGGCCTGGACCCACGCACTCGGCATCGCTACCCCCATGAATTTTCCGGCGGCCAGCGTCAACGCATCGCCATCGCCCGCGCCCTGGTGCTCAAGCCGGCACTGATCCTGCTCGACGAGCCGACCTCGGCGCTGGACCGCACGGTGCAACGGCAGGTGGTGGAGCTACTGCGCAACCTGCAGCAGAAGTACAACCTGACCTACCTGTTCATCAGCCATGACCTGGCGGTGGTCAAGGCGCTGAGCCATCAGTTGATGGTGATCCGCCATGGGCATGTGGTGGAACAAGGTGATGCCCAGGCGATCTTCCATGCGCCGCAACATCCGTATACCCGGCAATTGCTGGAGGCGGCGTTTCTGGATGTGAAGGCGACGGCTTGAGATCTGTGGGGTGGCGCAAATCGAGCGCCGCGCGGGCGGCGCTCGATATCAGCGACACTGCAAGGCTAAAGCGCACACCCCTCTACAAAATCGCCACCGCCCGAACAAACCCGGCCGACGCACGACGGATCTTGTAGGGAAAGCAACTGACCAGAAAACCGTGATCCGGCAATTGCTCCAGGTTGGCCAATTTCTCCATCTGCCCATACCCGATATCCCGCCCGGCCTTGTGCCCCTCCCAGATGAGCGAGGCATCCCCCGTTTCATTGAAGCGCTCGCGGGTGTATTTGAACGGCGCATCCCAGCTCCAGGCATCGGTGCCGACCACCCTCACCCCGCGCTCCAGCAGGTACAAGGTCGCCTCGCGCCCCATCCCCACCCCGGCTTCGAGATAGCCGGGCTGACCGAACAGGCGGCCGGCGCGGGTGTTCACCAGCACGATGTCCAATGGCTGCAGTTCATGGCCGATCCGCGCAAGTTCGGCCTCGACCTCCGCCGCCGTGACCACGTGGCCATCCGGCATCTCACGAAAATCCAGCTTCACCCCCGGTTGCAGGCACCACTCCAGCGGCAGTTCGTCGATGCCAAAAGCCGGCTTACCGCCGTCGGTGGTCGATGCGTAATGCCAGGGCGCGTCCATGTGCGTGCCGCTGTGGGTGGTGATCTGCAGGCGCTCAGCCGCCCAGGACTCATCGCCCGGCAAGTCTTCCTTGCGCAGCCCGGGAAACATCGCGGCCATCTCCGGCCAGCCCTGCTGGTGGTCCATGTAATCGATCTTCGGCAACAGGGGCGGCGGATCGGTGTAGGGGTTGTTGTCCAGGGTCACGGACAGATCCAGCAGACGACGTGTGTTCAAGCTCATGCAAGGATTCCTTTGCGGATGACCGCGCGGTTGCTGCGGCGTGGCGGCAGGTCGAGGGCGTTGCGCAGCAGGCCGGCCACCGAACCGTCGTGGCAGAAGCCCAGCTCGCGGGCAAGCGAAGTACGCAGCGGTGGATAGCGACCGAACAAGGCTTCGAGGTGCGGATCAGGATCGAAGGTGATGCGCTCGCGGTTGCCCGCGCCGAAGCTGGACGCCAGCCCGGCCAGCACCTGGGCGATGCTCAGGTGCAGCACCGGCAACTGCCAGACGCGCTGGCTGCCAGGGTCGTCCAGTTCGGCGGCGCGCAGCAGGTTGTCGACGCAGCAGCGGGCCGACATCCACCAGGCGCTCGCCTCGGGCGACACCGGGCAGGTGTAGGCCTCGCCTGCCGCATAAGCGTGCAGCAGGTCGCTCATGAACGCCGAGCGCAGGCCATTGGGCTCACGCGGTCGGGCAACGATGCCGGGCAGGCGCAAGGCGCGCCCATCGACCTCGCCACGACGGGCGAGGTCCTGCAGGGCGATTTCCACCATACGCTTGTGCGCGGCATACGACAGTTGCGGTGACGCCGGCTGGCCTTCGTCCATGCGACCCGGCAACTCACCGCCGTACACCGCGACGCTGCTGGCGTACACCAGCACTGGCGGACGATGGCGGTTGCGCAACTGGTTGAGCAGCTCGAGGCTGGCTTGCAGGTTCACCTGGTAACCCAGCTCGTACTGCGCCTCGGCAGCACCGCCCGGCACGCTGACCAGGTGGAAGACCACGTCCACGCCATCGGCCAGCACCCGGCGCAGCAAGGCCGCGTCGGTCACGCTGCCGGGGTGCCGACGCAGGCGTGCATCCTCGGGCAGGCCGTCCAGTGCCTGGTCCAGCACCAGCAAGGCTTCGATCCGCCGCCCGCGCACCTCGCCGGTCTCCAGCAAACGCCGCACCAACAGCCGCCCGACGAAGCCATTGGCCCCGGTGACCATCACACGCATGGCCAGCCTCCCTGCACCACCCGCTGGTCGATGGCGCCGAACAGCACCTCGCCCCCAGGCCCGCGCGCCTCCATTCGCACCCGGTCGCCAAAGCGCATGAAGGCCGTACGCGGCGCACCGGATGCAAGCGTTTCGATGGCACGACGCTCGGCAATGCAGGCCGAGCCGACACTGCGATCAGCGTTGGAAACGGTGCCGGAGCCCATCAGCGTACCGGCACTCAAACGCCGGGTCAGCGCCGCATGGGCAATCAGCTGGTGGAAGCCGAAATGCATGGCGCCGCCATGGGGATGGCCGAACCACTCGCCATTCCACTGCACCTGCAGCGGCAGGTGCACCCGGCCATCGCGCCAGGCCTCGCCAAGTTCATCCGGGGTGACCGCGACCGGCGCGAAGCTGCTGGCCGGCTTGGCCTGGAGAAAACCGAAACCGGTCCTCATCTCCCGCGGGGCCAGGGCCCGCAGGCTGACGTCGTTGAGCTGCAGGACCAGACGCACATGCTGCAAGGCCTGCTCCGCCGGGCAGCCCATGGGCACGTCATCGAGCAGCACGGCGAACTCACCCTCGAAATCGATGCCGTGGGCCTCGCTCGGCAAGGGGATGTCGGCGCGAGGGCCAAGGAAGTCATCGCTGGCGCCCTGGTAGATCAGCGGGGTGTGCTCGACACCCTCGATCGGCTCGAGGTTGAAGGCCTTCTGCATCAACTCGCCATGGCTGAGGAAACAGGAACCATCCAGCCACTGGCTCGCACGTGGCAGGGGCGCGGCCAGTTGCGCAGGGTCGAGTTCGAAGGCAGCGGCGAGCGCGTTGTCGTTGAGCTGCTGGTACAGCGCCTGCAACCGGGCTTCGACCTGGGGCCAGTTTTCCAGGGCAACCTGCAAGCTGCTGGCGATGTCGCTGGCATCGACCGCACGCCCGAGGTCACGGGCCACCACCAGCAGGCGGCCATCGCGGCTGCCGTCGTCGAGCGTGGCGAGCTTCATGGCAGCAACTCCTTCAGGTCATCGGCATAGCGCCCATCGAGCAGGATGAAGACCATCCGCGCCATCTGTTCGCTGCGGTTGCTCCAGGCGTGGTTGGTGCCGCGCTGGACCACGATGTCGCCACGCTTGAGGTGGACTTCGCCTTCGTCCAGCACCAGCCAGACTTCGCCCTCGGTGACGATGCCGTAGTCCAGGGTCTGGGTGCGGTGCATCAGCTTGTGCTTCGAATCGGCATTGCCGGTCCCAGCACTCGCCTGGCCGATCTCGGCGAAGGCGGCGGCCGCCTCCTCGGCACTGACTTGGTTCTGCACGCTGTCCGGCGGGATGTCCACCACACGGATCACGCTGCCCAGCGGGCCAGGGCTCAGTTGCAGCGGCTGGGCGGTCGGGTCGTCGCCGTTATTCAGCGGCGCCGGGCTGCCGACACTGTTCCAGACCTCGTAGAACAAGGTGCCCGGCACCGCGTTGAGCGGGAAGTTGTTCGGCGTCGGGCCACAACTGGCGACGACTGCCTGGCCCTGGGCATCGTGGCCGGTGACCACACGTTTGAATGCAGGAAGCGATTGCATGTTGTCTCCTTTCAATTGCCGTCGCCGATGGTCGTGCCACCGTCGACAATTAGATTCTGTGCGTGGCCGGCCGCTTTCTTGCCGCGTATCAACAGAAGACACACAGGCGTCAGTAGCAACTGGCCGAAGGCGACCAGCAGCAGCGCGTGCGGCAGCTGTGTCGATTCGCCAGCCGTCAGTGCCAGCACCAGCAACGGACTGATGAACTCACCGGCGAAAATCGCAGCGGTGAACCCGCCGGTAGCGCGGCCGCGCTGGTCGAAGCCGACCTGCTGCATCACTTGGGTGATCAGTGTCGGCAACAGCAGGCCCACGCCCAGGCCATTGACCAGCACCGCCAGCACCACCAGCGCATAGCTGCTCGACAGCGCCATCAGGCCGCCACCGAGCCCCGCCGTGGCAAAGCCCAAAGCCAGCAAGCGACCCGCCGGCAGGCGCGCCAGCAGGCGGAAGGCCAAGGCGCCCGCCAGCACACCCAGTTGGTTTGCGCCCATGGCCAAGCCCACTTGCCGGGGTGCATCGACCTGCAGCAGTTGCAGCACGTAGCCGGCCTGTACCGGGACGATGAACAGGCTGACGCCGGCCAGGCCGGTCAACAGGTACAACGGCGTCAGGGCGGCCCATGGGAAACGCGAATCCGCCGTCGCTTCGGGCGCGCCATGGCAGGCGCGCGGCTCCCACAGCAGCACGGCCATCAACGGCAGGCACAGCACGCCCACGGCGTACAGTGCGAACGGCGCACGCCAGTCGCTCTCGCCCAGCGCGCCACCCACGCCCATGAACAACGCTGCCGACAACGAGGTGACCACCATCTGCAAGGCGAACAGCCGCGCGCGGCGCTGGCCATCGAAGTAATCGCCCATCAGCGTGGTGCAGCAGGTCATGATGCCGGCTTCGGCCAGGCCGATGCCGGCGCGGCTGGCGACGATCAGGCCCAGTGAGTCCAGCCACAACGGCAACACGCCGCACAGGCTGTAGAGCAACATGCTCGCCAGCAGCAGCGCCCGCCGCCCTACTCGGTCTGCCAGCACCCCGGCCAGCGGCGCCAGCAAGGCGATCACCAGTGCCGGCAGGGTCAGCGCCACCGGCACCAGCACGGCAACACCCGCTGTCTCGGCAAAATGCGCATGCATGCGTGGCAGCACCGGTGCGATGAGCACCGCGCCCAGCACGGGCAGGCAACTGCCGAACAGCAACAAGGCGGCCTGGGCGCTTCCTGCGGTGCGTTCAGCGGCCATGGCTGACCTCCTCGAGCGGGCGCAAGCGGGCGCCCTGCTCCACCGTTGCAGCAGCGTGCTCGCGCCGCCTGGCCGCGTGCTCATGCGTCGCTGACGCTGGCTCGCGCTCCAGGTCCGCGCGCAGCTGACGCTGCGGCAAGAGGAAGTAGGCCAACGCCGGCAGCAGGATCAGCGCGCCGACCATGTTCCAGACGAACATGAAGGCCAGCAGCACACCCATGTCGGCCTGGAACTTGATCGGCGAGAAGATCCAGGTGCCAACGCCGATGGCCAGGGTAATGCCGGTGAGCATCACCACCTTGCCGGTGAACAGCAGCGCACGGTAGTACGCCTGGGACAGGCTCGCGCCCTGGCGCAACTGGGCCAGAACGATGCTCATCACATACAGCGCGTAGTCGACGCCGATGCCGACGCCCAGGGCGATCACCGGCAGTGTCGCCACCTTCACGCCGATGCCCAGAGCGACCATCAACGCTTCGCAGAGGATCGAGGTCAGCACCAGCGGCAGTACCGCGCAGAGCACCGCGCGCCAGGAACGGAAGGTCACCAGGCAGAGCAGGATCACCGCGCCGTAGACCCACCAGAGCATGTCGCGGTTGGCCTGTTTCACCACCTGGTTGGTGGCGGCCTCGATGCCTGCGCTGCCGGCGGCCAGGAGGAAACTGGCCTGCTCGCTGTCGTTGGCCTGGGCGAATGCCTCGACGCTGTCCACGACCCGCGCCAGGGTGTCGGCCTTGTGGTCGGTGAGGTAGGCGTAGAGCGTCAGCAGGCTGCAGTCGTCGTTGTACAACCCGCGTGGGGCGCCAGCGGTGACCATGTTCAGGGTCGCTTGGTTGTTGACCAGGTCGTACCATTTCGGGCTGCCTTCGGAGAGGCCGACCAGTACCCGGCGGTTGAGCAGCGCCAGCGAGTTGGTCGAGTCCACCCCCTGCAGGCCACGCAACTGCCAGTCCAGGTCGTCCACGCGTTTCAAGGTGTCATAGGCCGAGCAGCCACCGGCGGCGGTGCGCACCATCACCGCGAAC
This sequence comes from Pseudomonas sp. S31, assembly GCF_016648105.1. Classification (GTDB taxonomy): domain Bacteria; phylum Pseudomonadota; class Gammaproteobacteria; order Pseudomonadales; family Pseudomonadaceae; genus Aquipseudomonas. The sequence continues at coordinate 56,637 of NZ_JACVVE010000033.1, forward strand.
ACATCGCTGCTGGCGCCGTAGTGCCGGGTGACGAACGCGTTGTCTCGGTTGTAGCGCGAATCGGCGCGCAGCTCAGGGGCACCGGCGTCGAGGTCACCGACCTTCAGGTGCAGGCTCACGGCGTAGCCGCCAACGGCCATCAACGCGGCCACGGCGATGCACGCGGCGGCCCAGCGACGGCGGGTGAACAGGTCGAGGAAGCGCCACAATGCATGCTTGCGCGCCCCGCTGGCATCGGCCTCTTCGGCACGCAGGCTGCGCCGCGCCGCACGGCCGCTGACGCCCACGTAGGAGAGCAGCACCGGCAGCAGGATCAGGTTGGTGAAGATCAACACCGCCACGCCCAGGCTGGCGATCACCGCCAGGTCCTGGATCACCTGGATCTGGATGATCATCAGCACGGCGAAGCCCACCGCATCGCACAGCAGCGCGGTGAGCCCGGCCAGGAACAAGCGGCGGAAGGTGAAGCGCGCCGCCACCAGCCGGTGCATGCCACGGCCGATGTCCTGCATGATTCCGTTCATCTTCTGCGCGCCATGGCTCATGCCGATGGCGAACACCAGGAACGGCACCAGCACCGAGTAGGGGTCGAGCTCATAGCCGAGCACCGGCAGCAGGCCGAGCTGCCAGATCACCGCTACCAGTGAGCACACCACCACCAGTGCGGTGCTGCGCACGCAACGGGTGTACCAATACAGCACACCGGCCGTGATGGCGATGGCGGCGGCGAAGAACAGCAGGATCTGCTGCAGCCCGTCGATCAGGTCGCCGACGACCTTGGCGAAACCGGTGATGTGGATCTCCACGCCCTGGGCCTGGAAGCGCTCGCGCAAGGTCTCCAGTTCATGGGCGAAGGCCGTGTAGTCGAGTGCCTGGCCGTCCGGCGTGTGTTCCAGCAGCGGCACGTAGATGATGCTCGAACGCTGGTCGAAGGCCACCAGCTGGCCGATCTCGTTGGAACGCTCGACATTGCGCTTGAGCGCCGCCAGGCTGGCGGCTGCGCCATCGTAGCCATCAGGGATCACCGGGCCGCCTTCCAGGCCTTCCTCCGTTACCCCGGTCCAGCGGGTGGACGGGGTCCACAGCGACTTCATCGCCGCACGGTCGACCCCCGGCAGCAGGTATACCGCGTCGTTGAGCTGCTGCAGGCTGTGCAGGTAGTCCTTGTCGTAGAGGCTCCCGCGCGGGTTGGCCACGACGATACGCACGGCGTTGCCCAGGCCGGCCAGTTCCTGGCGGTGTTCCAGGTAGTTGTGGATGAACGGATGATCGCGCGGAATCATCTTCTCGAAGCTGGCGTTGAGGGTCAGGCGTGAAGCCTGCCAACCGAGCAGCAGGGTCGCCGCCAGGCACAGCAGCAACACCAGCGCACGGTGGTTGAACAAGGCACGTTCCAGCAACGAACCGGACGTACTGTCGAAATCGTCGAGACGGCCGCTGGACGGCGCAGGTGGATTCATGGCGTGCATGGCTCAGTCCGTCGTGGTGGAAAGGGAGGAAGGTTCCAGGCGGCGCGCGCCCGCCATGCCGACGGCGACGATGGCACCGTCGGCGGCGGTGGTGGCGGCGGTCAGCGGCAGACCATCGGAGACCGCCACGGGCTGCGCGGCAAAACGCTCCAGGCCACTGCGCAGCAGCATCCCCGCCTGGTTGGCGAGCAACAGCTGGCCACCGGCGACGCGCATGCCGTTGAGCGAGGCCGGAACCGGGTTGGCCAGCGCCTGGAAGCTGTCGCCAGCGTCATCGGAAGCGAACAACGAACCGCGCAGGCCGCCGACCAGCAGGCGGCCATTGGGCAACACGGCGGCAGCGAAGTAGCTGCCGTCGTAGGGGCCTTGCAGCGCCTCGAAGTGTTCACCGCCATCGCGCGAGCGCAACAGCAGGCCCTGCTCGCCGGCGACGTACAGGTTGGCGCCCTGGCGGGCCAGTGCATACAGGTGCAGCCCGCGCCGGTTCGGCAACCGGCCCATGCCCGATTGCCAACTGCGCCCACCATCGGCCGTGCTCATGGCCAGGCCATAGGCGCCCACGACCAAGCCGTGGCGGGTATCGGCGAAGCTCAGCGCGAGCAACGGCTTGTCCGCGCCATCGGCCTGCAGCCTTTGCGCCGCTGCGAGGCGGCCTGGGTCCGCAGACGCTTCGGCTGCCTGCACCTCCAGGGCGGCAGCGCGCTTGCCATCGAGTTGCAAGCCCCAGTGCTCGCCGCCATCCTCGCTGTGCAACACCACCCCAGCGTGGCCGACCGCCCAACCGTTGCGCGCATCGACGAACTGCACGGCGGTCAGGCTGACGCTCACCGGCACGGCCTTGGCCTGGCGCCAGGTCGCGCCGTTGTCGTCGGAAAGCAGCACCACGCCACGTTCGCCCACCGACACCAGGCGCGCACCGGCACGGGCCACGTCCTGCAGCACCGCACGCAGGGCCTGGGGGCCCTGCACCGCGGGCTGCGCGAGTACATCCACGCTGCCGCCGGCAAAGGCCGGCGGCAGCCCGCAACAGGCTGCCAGCAGCCAGCCGTAGAGCATCTTGTTCATCGCACGCAACCTTTTGTTCTTGTAGTCGGTACAGCCAGGCGCAGCGCGCCTAGTCAGCGCACGCCTTCGCCGGCCATGGCATCGGCGGTGAACACCGAGTCCTTGTAGGGCGGCACGATGCGGTACTGCTCGTTCTTGCCGGCGAACAGGTCGCCGGCGAACCAGGCACCGGAGAGCAGGTCGTAGAAGCCGTTGGTCAGGGTCACCACGCCGGGCAGGTCAGGCAGCACCACCGGCGAGGTCCAGACCACCTTGGCCAGCTGGTCGCGGGCGTCGTAGCGCTCGCCGAGCACGGCAGCCCAGGTATCCTCGTCGAGGTAGTAGGTGCTGCGCGGCATCACGTGGCGCTGGCCGTTCTTCAGGGTCGCCTCGACCACCCATACACGGTGCAGCTCCCAGCGGATGGATTCGGGGTTCAGGTGATGCGGGTCGAGCAGCGCCTCGGCGTTGCTCGCTGTGAACACCTTGTTGGCGTTGTAGGGGATGTACATCTCCTTCTTGCCCACCAGCTTCCAGTCGAAGCGGTCCAGGCGGCCGTTGAACACGTACAGCTCATCGAAGCTCATCACGCCCGCAGTGGCCGGGGTCGGCGTGTCACAGCAGGCGTTGGGCAGGCGACGCACGCGGCGCTGGCCAGGCAGGTAGGTCCACACCGCAGCTTTGTCGGCGTTGAGGTTCTCCAGGCCGGTGATGGCCTCGCCGGCGCGCAGTGGCGGGCCGTCGTTGGTCATGCGGATCGACCAGAACACCCCTTTGTCGCCACTGCCGCCCGGCAGGTACCAGGGCATCTGCAGGTCGGCGCGCGAATCGTTGGTGAGCACGTGCTTGCCGTCGGCGGTGGTCAGGTACTGGTTGAAGCTGGCGTGCCAGGACGCCCCGCGCCAACGCAGCAGGTGGTTCCACATGGCTTCCACGCCGTTGGCCGGGATCGGGAACGGGATGCCGCCGGATGCGCCTTCGGGCATGGCACCTGCGGGGCCTTCCACCAGCTTGCCGCTGGTGGCGTTGGCGAAGGTGGCGTCGTAGACCGACTGCGGCGCTGCGGCGCTGCGGTGGGTCGGATAGACATCGAGGCGGTAGCTGTCCGGATACTTCTTCAGCATCGCCTGGATGCCGGGGGCGAGTTTGTCGGCGTACTGCGCCATGTTCTGCGCGGTGATGGTCAGCAGCGGCTTGTCAGCGGCGAACGGGTCGCCACGCTTGCCGCCTTCCTTGTAGGCCGGGTCGGCCTGGGTATAGCCCCCGGTCCAGGCCGGAATGCTGCCATCGGCATTGCCGGCGCGCTCGCCACCGAGCGGGGTCAGGCGGGTCTTGAGCGTGGCCGCCTGCTCGGCGGACACTGCGGCAACGGCGCCATGGGCGAACAGCAGCGAGGCACTCAGGGCAGTGAGCAGGGAAACGACTTTATTGTTGTGTCTCATCGGGTGGTCCTCGGTCAGAAGGTGCGGCTGACGGTGAAGGCGATGAAGTCGCGGTCTTTGAGCGACTGTTCGAAGGTGTAGTGGTTGTCGGCGTCGAGGAAGGTGTTCTCCGGGCCGTAGTAGTGCGTGTAGGTCAGTCCCAGGCTCCAGGTGTTGAGGTAGTTGCCCTTCAGGCCGATGTTCAGGTCGCCGCCATGATCGGTGCCAAAGCCGGTGCCCAGCGCCATCGACGCGCCATTGGTGTAGCTCGCACCGATCGGCACCGACAGGTCGAGGCCGGGCAGGATCTGCCGGTACATCGGCTCGAACACCAGGCGCAGGCTGGTGGCGTCGCGGTCGGCGTTGGGGTCGACGGCATCGGCGTTCTTGCTCACGCTCATCACCCGGTTCCAGGCGATTTCGCCCAGGAAGCTCGACTCGGCGGCAATGAAGTTCGGCTCCAGGCTGGCGAGCCAGGAGAAGTTGGCATGCAGCGTGCGGCCGGTGGCATACACCGGGTTGTCGTCGTTGTCGATTGCCTCGCCCACGGCCAGCGCGTGCTGGCTGGTGGAGGCCAGCGGCTGGTTCCAGCGCGTGGACAACTCACCGGCAAGGTTGAAGTTGCCCACGGTGGTGGAGAAGCTGGCACCAAAGGCCTCGATGCCTTCGGGGTACACCCAGTAGAACTCGCCGGCCTTGCCGCTGACCGGGTCGAGATTGGCGAAGTCCGGGCGCACGTTGAGCTGCGGCGACTTGTCGTGGAAGCGAATGGCATACAGGCCCCAGTCGACGGTCTCGGTGCGCCAGCGCAGTTGCACGCCGCCCTGCCCCGAATCCTTGGCTTCCTTGTCGTTGCCGTGGAAGAACGCCAGGGGCTGGCCACCGGGGAACACCGGCGCGCCGACGAACATGCGCTCGGCGCCATCGCCGAAGAAGTCGTCGGTGGAGAAATAGCTGCCCGCCGCCGGCAGGCGGTTGGCCTCCCACTCGAACTGGTAGTAGGCGCCGATGGACACATCCGGGGTCAGTTGCAGTTGCCCGGAAACCTGCTGCACCGGGCGAATCAGCTCCTTGAACTGGGTGTTGGGCACCGACAGGCCCTTGACCACGTCCACCGGCGCCATGCCACCGGCGATGCCGTTCATGCCGTAGAACAGGCTCTCGCCCCACTGCATGGCGTACTGGCCCAGGCGGCCGGACAGCGGCATGTCGCCGATCTCGGTCCTGCCGAAGATGAAGGCATCGAGCAACTCGCCCTTGCGCCCGTGCAGCTTGCGGGTGTCGCTGGTGAATGCGTCGTAGTCGACCGAATAGCTGTTGGCACGGCTGGGGTCGTTATTGTCGGTGCCCTGGTTGTAGACATCGTCGTACCAGGCCGCGCCGCTGACCCGGGCGCCAACGTTGTGGTAGGTGATGTCCAGCTCCGACAGCAGGTCGAGGCGGTTGGAAATCAGGCCTTTGTCGAAGTTGCGATCGCCGTCGTCCAGGTTCAGCGCGGTCTGCCCTTCGGTCAGCTTGCTGCTGGCGTCCTGGGTGCGCCAGGCGGCGCTGTACTTCAGGGTGTTGTCCCAGCGTACCCGCAGGTCGGGGTTGCCGGTGTCGAATTCGAAGGCCTGGGCCTGGCTTGCGGCCAGCGCGACGAGCGCCAGGCTGATGGGCTTGAGCGCCGGCAATGGCCGGGCGAATGCACCTTTGCGAGTCAACATCGGGGTTTCCTCTTTCTTGTTCTTGTGCGTGGGTGTTGGCGTAAGCGCTGGCGCGCCGGCAAGGCAGGGCGCACCGGGTACAGGGATCAGATCGGCTGCGCGGTGACCTCCAGCATCCGCTTGACCAGGCCGATGCGGTCGAACGACGGGTCGCGCTGCACCTCCTTCTCGCCGGCCAGCAGGGACATCTCGCTGATGAACCTGCAGCGTTCGAAACGCCGGCCCATGAAGCGCTGCAATTGCGTTTGCAGGCTGCCATCGGTGGTGAGCTCCTCGGCCAGCACCACGGCATCCTCGATGGCCATGCCGGCACCCTGCCCCAGGTGCGGCGTGGTGGCATGGGCGGCATCACCGATCAACAGCACGCGACCGCGATACCAGGGCTCATCGACGAACACTGCTTCCAGCGGCTTGTAGACGACCTCGGCGCTGTCATCGATGAGCGCGCGCAACTCACCGATCAGCCCACCAAAGCCCGCCAGGCGCTGGCGCAGGCCCTCGGCCAGGGTGGCGGGCTCCATCCACGGGTTGCCGGGCTCGTGGGAGGTGGTGAACAGGTACATCAGGTCGTCGGCCAGCGGTACCAGGCCGGCGTTGCCCGACGGCCCCTGGTAGTTGGCCAGGTGGTCGATGCCGGCAGCCCGTGGGAAGTTGTAGCGCCACACCGACTGGCCGGTGAAGCGCGGCTGGTACTGGTCGCCGAACAGCAAGCCGCGCACCTTCGAGTACAAGCCGTCGGCGCCGACCAGCAGCCCGTAGCGAGCCCGGCTGCCGTCGCTGAACAACACGTCCACGCCGCTGGCATCCTGCTCGAAGCTTTCCACCGAAGTGCCCAGGCGTACCTGGGTGCCGAGCTCGATGGCGGTTTCGCTCAACACCTTGTGCAGGGCGCGGCGCGAGATACCGACGTTGGCCGGGTATTGCGGGCCGGCCAGGCGCTGGCCGGGGATGCGCGCCAGCTGCTGCCCTTCGGTGGTGTAGATGGCCACGTCCTCGAAGGCATAGGCGGCATCGAGGTAGGCCTCGAGCAAGCCCAGGCGGTGCATCTCGCGCACCACGTTGCTCTGCTGGATGATGCCGACGCCGTAGACGGTCCACTCGGTCTTCAGCTCGACCAGGTCGACGGCGATGCCCTTGCGGCGCAGGGCGATGGCGGCGCACAGCCCGCCGATCCCACCGCCCACGATCAGCACGTTGTTCACAGTATTCATGGCATGTCTCACGTCTTGTTCTTGTTGTCCGCCCCGACAGGCGTGGCGGCCGTTTCCTGTGCCTGGGCACAGCTTCCCGGCTGCGCCGGGCTTTGACCAATCGCGTCGCGGGATGCGACCTATCGCGCGGCGCGATAGGTCAGCGTTCGAACTGCGCCAGCGGCAATAGCAGCCAGCCGTCCGTTTCCTGGTGCGCCAGCGCCTGCAAGGCCTCGCCACGGCAAGGGCCGTGGACGCAGACGCCATCCTCGGGCCGGAAGCGCGCACCGTGGGCATAGCACACGACCCACTGGCCATCGGCGCTCAGGAAGCGGTCCTTGCGGTACTCCAACGGTGTCGCCAGATGCGGGCAGAGGTTGCGGTACACCCGCACCTGGCCTCGGTGGCGCAGGGCGAACAGGCTGTCCGCGCCCCTGCCCTGCGGGTCGAAGCCGCGTGCCTGGCCTTCGCCCAACGCATCGAGCCGGCACAGCGCCACGCAACGCATGCTTCAACCCTGCTTCGGCGGTGGGCCGCTCGGTGCCCATTTCTCCCGCGAGGCGAACAGGAACAGCTGCGAGTTGTCGGCCGACATCGGCGCCTGGCGCGCCGCCCACTCGTCATCGTGCTTGTCCATGTCGGCGTCGTACTCGATGTGGCAGCCCAGCGGGCTGTTGAAGTACCAGAACCAGTTGGAGCCCAGCAGGTGCCGGCCTGGCCCCCAGAAGCTGGTCCAGCCGTGCTGCTGGAAGCGCGTACCGGCCAGCAGCACCTCGGTGCCACTGCCCATGTGGAAGGTGAAGTGCTCGCAGCCCTGCATGTGCGGCGGCGTCTGGATCATGAACAGGCAGTGGTGGTCGTCCATGCCTGCGGTGCGCATGAACGGGCCGACGCCGATGAAGCTGTCGGTGGTGACGAAGCCCAGGCGGTCGCGGTAGAAGGCTTCGCCCTTGGCCGCGTCGGGCACGAAGTACACGACGTGGGACAAGGTACGTGGCAAAGCCGGCATGTCCGGGGTGATACCCAGCTGGTTGAGCGGGCGCTGCGCAGCGCTGCCCGGGGCATTGGTGAGGTCGGCCGGCGCTTGGAAGGCCCGGCGGCAGGTCACCTGGAAGGCGATGGCGAAACCCAGGTCGTCGACGGTATGCAGCGCACCACTGGCATCGCGGCGCACGTCGCGATCACGGCCCAGTTCGTCGGCGATCGCCTCCAGGTCTGCTGGCGCAGCCACGCCGTAGACGGTTTCGCGCAGCGACGGCGTAGGGCCAAGCGCGGGCGGCAGGCTGCTGTCGTTGCCACGGCGGAGGATGATCGCGGTGCCGTCCAGCGCCTCGAACCGGCCACCGTCGGCGTTCAGTTGCACGGCTGTCAGGCCATAGTCACGCAGGCAATCGGCGCAGGCCTGGATATCGTCGACGCCGAACACCAGCGCGTCGAGACCAAGAATGTTCATGGCTACCACTCCATTGAAATTGTTATTCGGCGAGGCAGGGTCACCGGTAGTGGGTCGCGGCGGCGCAGTGGCCGTCCGACTGGAGCGCAGGTTGCTCGGTGGTGGCCCGCAGTGACCAATCGCGTGTCGGGATGCAAGGCATCGGCAAACGCGATACCTGTGCCCCAGCCCATGGCGCCTGGCGTTGGCGGGCCGTGAAAGGCGGGAGGTATTGACGTATCGGCAATCCAGCGGGAAGGTATCGCGAAAATAACTACAAGAACCGAGAGCTATCACATGCGCTTTCACCACCTGGACCTGAACCTGTTGGTTGCCCTGGACGTCCTGCTCGAGGAGCAGAACATCACCCGCGCCGCCGAACGCCTGCACATGACCCAGTCGGCCACCAGCGGCGTGCTGGGCCGCTTGCGGACCTTCTTCGAGGACGAACTGCTGGTGCAGGTCGGCCGCAAGATGCAGCCCACGCCCTATGCCCTGGAGCTGGCCAAGCCGGTGCGCGAGGTGTTGCTGACCATCCGCTCCTCGATCACCGCCAAGCCAGTGTTCGAACCGTCGAGCAGCAAACGCCACTTCCGCCTGGTGACCTCGGACTACCTGATCAGCGTGCTGTTCGCCCAGGTCCTGCAGAAGATCCACCAGCAAGCGCCACACATCACCTTCGAGATGATCAGCCCCGGCGACGGCAGCGCCGAGCTGCTGATGCGCGGCGAGGTCGACATGATGATCGTGCCCGAGCGCTACCTGATCGACGGCCACCCGGCGCAACTGCTGTTCGAGGAAGACCATGTTTGCGTGGTCTGGCGCGACAATCCCGAGGTCGGCGAGCAGTTGACCCTGGAGCAGTACATGCAGATGGGCCACATCTCGGTGGGCTTCGGCCGCAACCGGCACCTGAGCATCGAGGACTGGTTCATGAGCCAGTACGGCTTCAACCGCCGCCTGGAAGTGATCACCAATGACTTCAACACCTTGCCGCAGTTGCTGGTAGGCACCGCGCGGATCGCCACCATGCACCGCCGCCTGGCCGAGTTGTACGCCGGCTACCTGCCCCTGCGGATCCTGCCGCCCCCGGTGAAGATCCCGGTGATGCGCGAATTCATGCTCTGGCACCGCAGCATGGACGGCGACCCCATGCACCGCTGGTTGCGCGAACGCATCAGCGACTTCATCCAGCACGCCGACCAGCCACCGCAGGCCCTGCGCGCCAGCGCCTGAGCCCTATCCATCGCCCCGGCCAGCGCTTGGCTGGCCGGGCATCGCGTTTGGTGATACCTCGCATCCCCGTTCACGATTGGCCCCGCCCTGCCCCGCCTGCGTACCTTGCCTTCGAACCGCGCCCTGCGTGCCTGCCGCAATCCTGGGCGCCGGACTCAACGACCGCAGAAGGACAACAACAATGTTCCGTTACTTCCCCACCAATTACGTCTGGAACCTGTCGGTGGACCTGGCCATCGAGATGGGCGCCCGCATGGGCGAGATCGAGCAAATGTGCGCCCCGCTGCAAGACGCCGCCAAGCAGCCCGACGCCGCGGGCACCCAGGCCTTCCGGGAAACCTGGTCGACCATGGCCGACAAGCTCTGTGCCCTCGCCGAAGAAGACGAAGCCGCTGGCCGGCGCCTTTCCGCTGGCGAGAAATACAACCGCGCCGCCACCTACTACCTCACCTGCGAACGCCTGCAGGCCCACGGTGCGCCAGGCCGTGCGGCGCTGTACCAGCGTTTCCTGGAAACGTTCGCCCGCGGCATCGACCTGGCCAAGGAAAACTGCGAGCGGGTGGAGATCCCCTACGAGGGCAAGCACCTCTCGGGCTTGCTGGTGCGCGCTGAAGGCGTCAGCGGCCCGGCGCCGCTGCTGGTGCAAGTCAATGGCCTGGATTCGACCAAGGAAATGAAGTACCGCGTCGGCCTGCCCGCCTGGCTGGCCAAGCGCGGTGTGTCGTCGCTGATCATCGACCAGCCCGGCACTGGCGAGGCCCTGCGCCTGCACGGCCTGACCGCGCGCTACGACAGCGAGCACTGGGCCAGCCGCGTGGTCGACTGGCTGGAAACCCGTGCCGACGTCGATCCCCAGCGCATCGGCCTGGAGGGCGTATCCCTGGGCGGCTACTACTGCCCGCGTGCGGTGGCCTTCGAGCCGCGCTTCGCCTGCGGCGTGGTGTGGGGTGCCAACCATGACTGGCGCGAGGTGCAGAAGCGCCGCCTGGAAAAGGAAGGCAACTTCCCGGTGCCGCACTACTGGGCGCACGTGCGTTGGGTGTGGGGCGCCCAGGACATGGACGAGTTCATGCGCATTGCCGAACAGGTGCACCTGGACGGCGTGCTCGACCGGATTCGCGTGCCGTTCCTGGTCACCCATGGCGAGCAGGACTCGCAGATTCCGCTCAAATGGGCGCATCGCACCTACGAGCAACTGGTCAACAGCCCGAAACGCGAGCTGAAGATCTTCACCGACCGCGAAGGTGGCGTGCAGCATTCGAGCTTCGACAACAGCATCAATGCCGGGCACTACATCGCCGACTGGATCGCCGAAACCCTGGGTGGCCGTACCGCCTGATCCTGGGGCCGCCTTGCGGCCCCCAGCCTAGCGTGCACCCACAACAAGACGAGGAGATCCCACTGATGAGCGCCCTGCACCTGCACTGCACAACCCTGTTCGATGGCACCAGCCTGCAAGCCCGCCAGCAACAGACGCTGATCATCGAAGGCGGCATGATCCGCCATGTCGGGCCATCCACCGAGGCCCCCCGGCCGCGGCCTGGCGACCGCGAAAGCCATGGCCACTTCGTCATGCCCGGGCTGGTCGACGTACACACTCACCTGGCGTTCGGCAATGCCCAGAGCGAGGAAGACATCGACATCTGGACCAGCGACGAATTCCGCGCCCTGCGCGGGTTGTTCTTCGCCCAGCATGTCCTGGCCGCCGGGGTGACCTCGATGGTCTGCCCTGGCGACAGCGGCCAGCTCAGCATCGCCGTGCGCAACACGGTCAATGCCGGGTTGTTCGAAGGCCCGCGCATCGCCGCCAGCAGCCGCGTGATCACCAACCGGCAGAGCCTCAACGACTGGTTCCCCAGCCGGGTCGGTGCCCCGGAGTACTTCACCGCCGCGCTGGTCACCAGCCGCACCGAAGCCATCGCGCAGATTCGCAAGCAGGCCAAGGATGGCGTCGACCTGATCAAGATCGCCATGGACGGCACCCACCGTCGCCCCAACGGCGAAATCATCGCCGCCTTCACCGCCGACGAAACCCGCGAGATGGTCGATGAAGCGCACCGCCTCGGCTGCCGCGTGGCGACCCACGCCTATGGCCGCGAGGCGGTGATGTACGCCGCCAAGGCCGGTGTCGACCTGGTGTTCCACGCTTTCTACATGGACGACGCCTGCATCGAGGCGCTGCTCGAGGCCGGCAGCGTGCTGGCGCCCACCATGACCTTCCCGCAGAACACCGTGGACTTCTGCCAGCCCCACGACCCTGCCATCAGCACCGGTTACGCCGGCTACTGCGCGCGTACCCTGGCGCTCGGCACGCCGGTGCTCAAGCGCGCCAAGGCCGCAGGCGTACCCTTCGCCTGTGGCAGCGACAGCGGATTCGCCGTGACGCCATACGGCGAATGGCACGCCCGCGAGCTGGAGCTGCTGGTGCGGCGCCTGGACTTCACCCCGGCCGAGGCGCTGTTCGCCGCGACCAACGTCGGTGCGCGGCTGATGCCGCGCGGGGAAACCCTCGGCACCCTGGAACCGGGCAAGCAGGCCGACCTGCTGGTGCTCGACGGCTCCCCCCTGGACGACATCCGCATCCTCCAGGATCGCGACCGCCTGCAGGCCGTATACAAGGCCGGCGAACCGGTGCGCCTGCAACGCACCGCCTACAACCCCAAGCAGGTATCGGATTTCAATTCGCTGAAGTGGACCGACCTGTACACCCGCGACCGCGTTGCCGAACTCGGTAAATGGAGCCTGTGAACATGCCGACCCTCGACTTCGAACTGGCTGCGCAGCTGGCCGCCGAGACACTGCGCCAGGCCCGTGCCCTGGGCCTGAAACCGCTGGCCGCCGCCGTGCTCGACCCGGCCGGCCACCCGCTGGCGGTGCTGCGCGACGAACAGGCCAGCTTCCTGCGCCCGCAGATCGCCACCGGCAAGGCCCGCGGCTGCCTGGGCATGGGCTTCGGTGGCCGCGAGCTGGCCCGTCGTGCCCAAGCGATGCCGGCGTTCTTCGACGCCATCAACAGCCTCACCGATGGCGGGGTGATTCCCGTCGCCGGCGGGGTTCTGCTGCGCGATGCCGGGGGCCACGTGCTGGGGGCCATCGGCGTCAGCGGCGATACCTCGGACAACGACGAGCGCTGCGCCTTGCTGGCCGTCGAAGCGCTCGGCCTGATCGGCGACAGTGGCGACCCGCTACCGTGAAACGAGCCCAGGCGGGCCGGATGCGGCTTGCAAGCGGCTGCCGATACGTGCAAGGGTAAAAAAGGACTCGCTAACGAAACAGGAACAAAAGCACCTCATGCTTGGAATCACACGTATCCATCGCTATTCTCGCCCACTGTCTGCACAACGAAGTGCAACCAGTGGGCGTGACCTCAAAGCCCGCTTCATCGCCCGCTTCGCCGCAAAGCTCGCAAACCTGCTCTGCACTCCCCGCTCCGCCCCGCCCTACTTCTGCGTCACGCCCGAGCGTGGCCCGGTCGATCGCCTGCCCCCTACCTGACGGCCCGACGCTGAAAAGCTCGCACCGTAGCCGCCGTTCAACCCGTTGAAGGCGTACCGCATTCACGCAACACAAGGGGCATCACATGATCTTTTTCCAGGACAAACGTATTTTCAGCGCCATCTTCGATATGGATGGCACCATGTTCGACACCGAGCGCCTGCGCTTCAAGACACTCAAGCAAGCGTCCATGGAAATCGCCGGCAAGCCGCTCAGCGAGCAGACCTTGATCGGTTCCCTGGGCCTGAGCGCGAAAAGGGCCGAGGCCCTGGCCAGGGCCAACCACGGTGAAGACTTCCCCTACGCACAGGTTCGCAAGCGCGCCGATGAGCTCGAACTGGAGCATGTGCGCAACCACGGCGTGCCGATCAAGCCTGGCCTGCTGGAAGTGCTCGAGCGCCTGCGCAAGTCCGGCCTGACCCTGGCCGTCGCCACCTCCAGCCGCCGCGCCATCGCCGAGGAGTACCTGATCAACGCCAACGTGCTGAAGTACTTCGACATCACCGTCTGCGGCGACGAAGTCAGCCAGGGCAAACCGCATCCGGAAATCTTCCTGCGCGCCGCCCGCGCGCTCAACTGCGAGCCCGACCAGTGCTTCATGGTCGAGGACTCGGAGAACGGCATGCTCTCGGCCATCCGCGCCGAGGGCCAGGCGATCCTGATCGAGGACATCAAGCCACCAGCGGCCGAGGTCAAGGCCGGTGCGCTGAAAGCCTACCGCAGCATGAACGAATTCCTCGCCGACCTGAACGAATGCGTGCCCAAGCTCGGCATGCCGGCCTTGAACGAGCCGTTTCCGGCGTCGCTGAACCAGTTCCGCGTGGGCATCCACGGTTTCGGCGCCATCGGTGGCGGTTACCTGACCCAGGTGTTTTCCCACTGGGACGGCTACACCCGCCCCTGTGAAATCATCGCTGCCAGCCGCTCGCGCATGCTCAGGGAAAGCGTATCGGCCTTCGGCAACTACAGCGTGCGCTACGGCGCCACCTCGTTCGACCAGACCATCGACAACGTGCGCATGATCGACATGGACGATGACGACGCGGTGATCGACATGTATACCGCCGCCGAGATCATCGGCCTGAGCCTGCCCGAGCAGGCCATCCGCAGCCAGGCCCAGGTCATCGCCAAGGGCTTGCTGCAGCGCTTCGAGCGCCGTGGCCGCGAGCTGACCATCCTGATCGTGCTGAACAAGGTCGGGGGCGCGGCGTTCGTGCGTCGGCACGTACAAGCAGAGCTCGCGTTGCTGTGCTCGCCGGAGATCGGCAGGCAGGTCCTGCACAAGACTCACTTCGCCGAAACCGTGGTCAGCCGCATCGTCTCCAAGCTCGGCAAGGACGCGCTGGTGCGCCAGCTGCGGATCAAGTCGCAGATGTTCCAGAACAGCCTGGAGGAAGAACCAGCGGTCAGCGCACCGTCGTCCAAGCTGCAACCAGAGTACGAGCGCCTGATCGGCCACTTCCGGCCCTTCGCGCAATCGAGCAGCGCGTTGAGCCAGCTGCACCTGATCCTGTTCAACAGCGAACCGGACATGCCGCTGTACGTCGAGCGTGGCAGCGACCTGCTGGAGCGCTTGCGCCAAGTGAAGACGGTCGCCGACATCGCCCAGATCCAGGTCATCAAGAACCGCCTGTGGAACGGCCCGCATGCCATCGTCGCGTGGTACGCGAGCCTGTTGGGCTACGCCTGGGTCGGCCAGGCCATGGGCGACAGCCGCGTGAGCGAGCTGGCCGAACGCTTGGTGCGCGAGGAAGTGGGACCGGCGCTGGTGGCCGAGAATGCCGGGATGGCGGAAGCTGTCGGCGATTTTGCCGATGCCTTCCTGGAGCGCTGCAAGACCTCGTTCCGCGACCCTTGCGCGCGGGTCGGGCGCGATCCGTTGCGCAAGTTGCAGCGTAACGAACGCATCTTCAGCAGCATCGACCTGGCGCGCAAGCATGCTATCGACACGCCAGGCCTTGCCTTCGGCGCGGCGCTGGCTATCCACTATGCGCTGAACTGCGCCGACGACAAGGATCGCGAAGCCCAGGTGATCAGGCAGCGCTATGAGGACAACGCGGGAAGTGTCGAAGCGGTGCTGAGCTATGCCGGCGATTACAACGGCAAGCCCTATGCGGGATTGGACCCGGTGAATGATGAAGAACTGATCGAGACCATCGCCGCCAGCTTCCGCCAGTTGCAGCGGGAGCTGGGCGACCTTGGCATGGCCCGAGAGGCCACTGCCACCGCCTGACAGAGCTCAGCGCCGTTTCCAGGAACGGCGCTGGCTCTACCCATCACGGGTGCAACTTACTACGTACTGCACGCACCTGCTCTGCGGTCACCGGCGAAGCCTGGTTCGACCAACCTTGACGCAGGAAGGTCGCCAGTTCCGCCACTTCGGCATCGTCCATGCGCTCGGCGAAGCCCGGCATCGGCAGTACCGACGGGGCCCGCTCGGTGGACGGCGTCGCCGCACCAGCGAGGATCACGTGCAGCAACGCATCGGCGTTGCCGGCATTGACCACCGAAGCACCGTCCAGACGCGGGAACACGCGTTCTGCGCCTTCACCGGAAACGAAGTGGCAAGCACCGCAGTTGTCGATGTACAGCCGCTCGCCCAGGGTCAGGTCCTTGGCCGCAGTCAGCTTGGCGGTGGTCGCCGCGCTGCGCGCTGCCTGCTGCTGGTAGGCCGGGCCCTTGGCTGGCGACAACGCCTTGAGGTACGCAGCCATCGCCTGCAGGTCGGCATCGCTCATGTGCGAGGTGCTATTGGCGATCACGTCGGTCATCTCGCCGGCCACCGAGGCCTTGGCGTTACGCCCGCTGCCCAGGTACTCGACCAGCTCTTCCTGGCTCCAGTGCGGCATGCCGCGCAGGGCCGGCACGTTCCAGCCGTTGAGCTCGGTACCGGTCAGGTAGGTGCCGGTGGACTCGTCCAGGCCTTTCTCCTGCAGGGTCAGTGCACGCGGCGTGTGGCACGAGCCACAGTGGCCCAGGCCCTGCACCAGGTAGGCGCCCCGGGCGAGCTGGGCATCGCGGGTACCCGCCTCGAACGCCTGCGGCGCTGGCGAGAACAGCGCCCGCCAGTAGGCCAACGGCCAACGGATCGACAGCGGCCACGGAATGTCGTTGGCCTGGTTCGCTTGCTCGACCGGTGCCACGCCCTTCATGAAGTAGGCATACAGCGCCTGGGTATCGTCATCGCTGACCTTGGCATAGGACGGGAACGGCATCGCCGGGTACAGCGCGCTGCCATCGTGGCCGATACCACGGCGTACCGCACGCTCGAACTCACCGTAGGTCCAGCTGCCGATGCCGGTCTTCTGGTCCGGGGTGATGTTGGTCGAGTAGATGATGCCGATCGGCGAGGCGATGCCCAGGCCACCAGCGAACGGCTTGCCGCCGTCGTGGGCGGTATGGCAGGCCACGCAGTCACCGGCACGGGCCAGGTAGGCACCCTTGTCGATCAGCTCGGGGGTGATCGCCTGGCTCAGCTTGGCCTCGGCGTTGCCGGAACGGTTGAGCAGGCCGGCGACGATCCAGGCGAGCACCACGGCCAGCACGGCGACGCCCAGCAGTACCGAGAGAATGGAACGGGATTTGGCTTTCATGTTCTCGCTCCTCACGCCTGCACCAGCGGGCCAGGGTTCTTCAGGTACTGGTCCTTGATGGCCTGGGCGGCGAACAGGGTCAGCGCACCGATCATCGCGGTCGGGTTGGCCTGGAAGTTCTGCGGGAAGGCGTTACCGCCCGGCACGAACACGTTGTGCACGTCCCAGCTCTGCAGGTAGCGGTTGAGCGCGCTGGTTTTCGGCGAATCACCCATGATCGCGCCACCGACGTTGTGGGTGGACACGTACTTGGTGATGTCCCAGTGCGAGTCCATGCCCAGGAAGCTTTCGCTGTAGCTGTCGGGGTTCAGCTCCTTGGTGATGTCGAGGACGATCTTGCGCAGGTGCTGCTGCAACTTGAGCTCGTTTTCCTTCCAGTCGAAGGTGATGCGCAGCAGCGGCTGGCCCCATGGGTCCTTGTAGGTCGGATCGAGGTCGACGTAGTGGTCGCGGTACGACATGCAGCCGGTGGAGATGCTGATCTTCATCGAGTGGCCATACCAGTCCTGCATGCCCTCCTTCCAGCCCTGGCCCCATTCCGGGGTACCCCCCGGCAGCGCGGTGCCGATCGGCGTGCCGGTGGCCTGCGAGCTGTGAATCTTGGCGCCGCCGATGAAGCCCAGGGACGGGCCGTCGAAGTTGCCTGGGGAGACGTCGTTGAACATCTGCCCGGTGGCACCGGCGGTGGCGAACGGGTTGAAGTGCTTGTCCTTGAAGAACAGCGTGGCGCCGCCGTTGCTGAGGAATGCGTAGTTACGGCCGACAGTGCCTTCGCGGGTGATCGGGTTGTACGGCTTGCCGATGCCCGACAGCAGCATCAGGCGCACGTTGACGAACTGGAACGCCGCCAGCACCACGATCTTCGCCGGCTGGAACACTTCGTTGCCCTGGCCGTCGATGTAGGTGATGCCTTTGGCAGTCTTGCCATCGGCGTGCAGTTCGACGCGCAGGACGTTGGCGTTGACCCGGTAGTCGAAGTTGTCCATGCGCTTGAGCGCGTCCATCACCGCAGTTTGCGGCGAGGCCTTGGAGTAGTTCAGGCACGGATACTTGCTGCAATAACCGCAGTAGTTGCACGGCGCGATCTGGTTGCCGTAGGGGTTCTTCCAGGCCCGCGAGACGTTGGCCGACGGGTTGGGGAACGGGTGGTAGCCCAGCTTGCGCGCAGCATCGGCGAACAGCTTGTTGTTCAGCGTGTCTTCCAGCGCCGGCAGCGGGAACGGGTTGGAACGCGGGCCCTCGAACGGGTCGCCACCTTCGATGATCTGGCCACGCAGGTTGCCGGTGTTGCCGGACAGGCCGCAGATCTTGTCGAACTTGTCCAGGTACGGCTCGATCTCGTCCCAGGTGAACGGGAAGTCGCCGATGGTCATGTCGCTCTGCAGGATGCCCGGCGCATAGGCCTGGTCGGCGTAGGTCTTGAGCTTGATGTCGGTCGGCGTCGGGCGGATCAGCACGCCGGTCCAGTGCAGGCCCGAACCGCCCACACCGGTGCCGGGCACGAACGCGCCCCACTGGCGGGTCGGCAAGGCCGTGCCCTTGAGGTTGTGACGCACGGTGAGCGCGCCATCCTTGGGCGTGACCATGATCTTGTTGCGCACGCCATAGGCATACTGGTCGGCCGGCTTCGGATACGCGAAGTCGGCGTTGTTGCGGTCTTCGCCGCGTTCGAAGGCGCGTACCTTCAAGCCCGCCTGGGCGAGCTCGATGCTCATCAGCGAGCCGGTCCAACCTAAGCCGACGACGGCGACGTCGACTTCGTCATTGGTAATCTGTGCCATAAAAAACCTTGAATGCTGTAACTCGGGACGAAGGGATCAACCGCGCTGGCCGGTCAGGCTGACCGGGCCGAGGGGGTACGGGACATTGTGCTGGGCGACCCATTCCAGGTAGCTGGCGCGGGCACCGGGGAAGCCGATGGCGATCCACGCCTTCATGCCCTTGTTGCCGCCGTAGATCGGGTCGGCCAACCAGCCCTGGCGGCTGTGGTTGAGCAGTTCGCTGAAGAACAGCTTGGCCTTGAGCACATCCTCGCCGTGGGCGGCGAAATCGATCTGGCCGGCTTGCAGCTTCTTCAGCACTTCGTCGCGTTGTTCCAGCGCCAGCAGGGCAAAGTGCTGGCCGAGGTTGGCCTGGCACCAGTGCTCCAGCGCGGCGATGCCCTTGCGATAGATGTCCTGCGGGGTGTACGGCAACTGGTAGCCCAGGGTCGCCGGCGCGTTCAGGTCGAACGGCCCTTCCAGGTAGATCTCGCTGCCCAGGTCGCCAGCCAATTGCTGGTCGATGAAGATCGGCACGTTGGTTTCCAGCGCACCCGGGCCACGGCCATCGGCGGGGATCAACCGGTCGCAGGCGGCCATGACGAAGGTCCACTCGGCGGCGGTGAAGAACACCGGGGTATAGCTTTCCAGGCTCGGCGCTGCCATTTCCGCCGCCATCGCAGCGCTCAGGCCCTTGACCGTGATGCCCATCGCGGGCAAGGCAATCAGCGAAGAAAGCAGGAACTTCCTTCGCGAGGTTTGTTTGGCTAACAACATGCAGGTCTACCTATGGCTAATCACTCAGACCCGTGAGCCGCTGTTGCTGGCAGGTATGCGCCCTGCTCTTGTCCGACGGCACTCATGCGGTCATTCACATGAATGACATCGTATCTCACGGAGTGCGAATGGTAGCAGGCTATCTAATGCGTAACAATTTGTTTGTTGGAGGGCTGTCAACTGCTCGAATGTCGCATGCCTTTAGGCGCCCTTTTTGTATAGATCCCACCCTCCATTGGGCAGTGGAGCGCGCAAGTCGAACTTTCCTACGCGACTTTCAGACCACCAATGCACCTCCATGAAGAGGTTCGTCGCTAATGTTCCGGTTCCTGCATCAAGCCAGCACCTGACCATAAATACGGCCCCAAGGCTTAAGCCCGCATTGGGGCTGGACGAGGATTCAAGATGCCTAGCCAAATCCGACCTGCGTTTCACCCTCCAGCCGCTTGTTGGCGATTCGCGCTTCGAGGGGGGGTCGTTCTCACTCACGGAGGCAGTGAGCACACCCTTCCGCTTGCCCCCCGAACTCGTCAACTTCGAGCGAAACGTCAGTTGGAGAGTCGCCTCAGGGCATGCTTCGCGAGCTGCAAGCACTAATCGAAAGCAAGGAATCCACGCATGAATGAAAACTCGGTCAGCAGCGCCACCTCTGGCCCTGCTTGCGGCGC
>NZ_JACVVE010000034.1 GCF_016648105.1 Pseudomonas sp. S31
GCCCCCCCTTCCTAAAGTGGCTACGTATCCAAACAGGAATCACGTATGCCCAGCCTCTCTCTCAAAGTGCACCAGGTCGAGACCTTGACCCCCAGGGTCCGCCGCCTGCTGCTGGTTGGCGAGCACGCTCAGCCGCTGCCGGCCTTCACCGCCGGCGCCCACCTGGAGCTCCACGTCCCCGGCGAACGCAGCCAGCGCCGCGCCTACTCCCTGGTCAACCTGCCGCACAGTGGGCACTACGAGATCGCCGTGCAACTCGAAGAAGCCGGCACCGGCGGTTCACGCTGGGTGCATTCGCTCAAGGCCGGCGATCCGGTCATCGCCGAGCCGCCGCGCAACCACTTCCCCTTGCGCGATGACGCCGACCACGTGCTGTTGATCGCCGGAGGCATCGGCATCACCCCGATGCTCGGCATGGCCCGCGCTCTGCAAGCCGAGGGCAAGCCGTTCACCCTGCACTACGCTGGCCGCGATGCCGCGCACATGGCCTACCTGGAAGAAGCCCGTCAGTGCGCTGACATGCACTGCTGGATCAGCGGTGGCGATCCCGCGCGTCGCTTCCCCTCTTCCGAGGTGCTGGCCAACCCCCGCCCCGGCTTGCACCTGTACATCTGCGGCCCGGCCTCGATGCTCAATGCCGTGCTGGCCTGTGCCCGGCAACAGGGCTGGGCCGAAGACCACCTGCACTTCGAGCTGTTCAGCGGCGCGCTGGAGGAAGCCGGCGACCAGGCCTTCGAGGTGCGCCTGCAAGCGAGCGAGCTGACCTTGCAGGTCGCCGCCGGGCAAACCGTGCTCGACGCCATGCTCGATGCCGGTCTCGACCCGATGTTCGATTGCCGCCGCGGTGACTGCGGCGTGTGCGTGGCCCAGGTGCTCGAAGGCGATGCCGACCACCGGGATATCTGCCTGTCGGCGCGTGATCGTGCCGACGGCAGCTTCTGTACCTGCGTTTCTCGCGCCAGCGGTCCGCTGCTGGTGCTCGACCTGTAAACCGCTGAGGAAAGCCCGTGATAACTAGCAAAGCGCCTACCAATGAGCAAATCGCTGCCTTGATCCGCGAGGACAGCGTGCACAAGAGCGTCTACACCGATCCGGTCCTGTTCAAGCTGGAGATGGAACGGATCTACGGCTATGCCTGGATCTACGTCGGCCATGAAAGCCAGGTCAAGAACCCTGGCGACTACCACACCACCCGCATCGGCGATCAGGACGTGGTGATGGTTCGCGGTGCCGATCGCCAGGTCAACGTGCTCTACAACCGCTGCCCGCACAAGGGCGCCAAGCTGGTCGCCGATGGCGATGGCAGCGTCGGCAAGTTCTTCCGCTGCCCGTACCATGCGTGGACCTTCAAGCTCGACGGCCAGCACCTGTCGGCGCCGCTCAAAAGCGGTTTCGAAGGCACCTGCTACGACCCCAAGCATGCCGATTTCTCGATGGTCAGCCTGGCGCGGGTGGAAACCTATCGCGGTTTCGTGTTCGCCAGCCAGGCTGCCCACGGCCCGGACCTTAAGAGCTTCCTGGGCGGTGTGATCACCTCCATCGACAACCTCTGCGACCGCTCGCCGGTGGGCGAAGTGGAAGTGGCCGGTGGCATCTTCCGGGTGCAGCAGCGCTCGAACTGGAAGGTGTTCTACGAAAACCTGCACGACACCATGCACGCCCGTGTCACCCACGAGTCGTCGGTGGACGCCGCCCGTGACGAAGCCCAGGCCATTGGCGAGATGCCATTCGAACTGCTGATCATGGACGGCAACGGCGAACCCTACGACTTCTGGGAAAAGCTCGAACTACGCGCCTATCACAACGGCCACGGCTACATGGAGGCGATCTTCGACCCTGCTGCGGCCGAACGCGATGAAGTGTCCCGCGCGCACTTCGAGTGCCTCAGCCAGGCCTACGGCGAAGGCCGAGCCCGCGAGATCCTCGGCATGAACCGCCATAACACGGTGATCTACGGCAGTGGCTCGCCGCACACGGTGTTCATGCAGTTCCGCGTGATCCGCCCAATCGCCGTCGACAAGACCCTGGTCGAGATCCAGACCTTCCGCTGCAAGGGCGCCCCTGACGCCGTGTTCGATCGCGCCCTGACCTACGCCAACGTGATCAACTCGCCGTCCTCCAACGTGATGCCCGACGACGTCGAAGTCTACGCCCGCTGCCAGGAGGGCAACATGACCCGCGGTGGCGACTGGATCAGCATGCACCGCTACGTCGGCACCGACCTCACCCTGGAAGATGGCGCCATCTCTACCAATGGCACCAGCGAACTGCCGATGCGCAACCAGTTCGCCGCCTGGAAGCACTTCATGACCGCCACCCTGATCGCCAAGGAGAGCACCCATGCTGCTTGACCGCAAAATCGACGTCGACACCCGTTCGCTCACCCCGGCCAAGGTGCCCGCCGAAACCTTGCGCGAGCTCGAGCAGTTCCTCTACCGCGAAGCGCGGCTGCTCGATGAGCGACGCTTCTGGGAGTGGGACAAGCTGTTCACCGACACCGGCATGTACTGGGTGCCGCAAAAGCACGACCAGGACAACCCGTTCGACCATATTTCGCTGTTCTGGGAAAACCGCATGCTCCGCGAGGTGCGTATCCGCCGGGTGGAGAACGCGCGCAACTGGTCGCAGCAACCCCAGACCCAGACTGCCCACCTGGTCGGCAACGTCATGGTCGAAGGCCTGGATGCCCAAGGCCTGTTGGTGGTCAGTGCAACCTTCCAGGCCAGCGAATGGCGCCTCGAGCAACGTCAGTTGGCCGGGCGCTACACCTACAAGCTGGCCGCGCAGGAGGCCGGCGGCTGGAAGATCCAGCTCAAGCGGGTCGACCTGATCAACTGCAACGACGTGTTCGCCAACCTGGAGGTGTTCGTCTGATGCCGGCGCCCGTGGTCATTGCCCTGCACTACCAGAACGATGTGCTGCACCCGGACGGCAAGATCCGCGTCGGCCTGGGCGCCGAGGACAGCGCGCGCAACGCGCTGCTGGACGCCGCAGGGCGACTGCTGGGCGGTGCCAGGGCGCGGCGTTGGCCGATCGTCCATGTGCGGGTGGCCTTTCGCTCCGACTACGCCGACCTGCTGCAGAACGCGCCGATCCTGCGCAACGTCGCGGCCATCGGTGCGGTGCAGGAAGGCAGTTGGGGCGCCGAGTTCTTCAGCGACCTGGCGCCGCTGGCGAGCAGCAACGAGTTCAGCGTCACCCACCAGCGCATCAATGCGTTCTACGGTTCGCCACTGGAACACCTGGTGCGCCAGTTCGACACCCGGCGCCTGCTGATCGCCGGTGTCGCCACCCATTCGGTGGTGGAAAGCACGGTGCGCCACGCGGTTGACTGCGGCTTCGAGGTCACCGTTGCCGCCGATGCCTGCGCCTGCGCAGATCCCGCCGCGCACAGCGCATCGCTGGCGAGCATGGCGCTGATCGCACGGGTCTGCGAGGTGAACCAGGCCCTGGAAGCGGAGGATGCAGCATGATACTCGAAGGAAAAGTCGCCATCGTCACCGGCAGTACCCAGGGCCTCGGCCTGGACATCGCGCGCCAGTTGCTGGCGGTGGGTGCCCGGGTGATGTTGGTGGGGCGCAACGCCGGCAATGGCCAGGCGCTGGCCGAGCAGTTGGGCGAGCACTGCGCCTTCAGCGCCTGCGACGTGGAGCGTGACGAGGACATCCAGCACTGCATCGAGACGACCCTGGAACGCTTCGGGCGCCTCGACATCCTGGTCAACAACGCCTGCCTGTACGCCGACCAGGGCCTGGCATCCAGCCGCGCGCAGTGGTTGCAGACGCTGAACGTGAACCTGGTGTCGGCGGCCATCTTCACCCAACAGGCGGCGCAACACTTGCCGACTGACGGCGTGGTGATCAACATCGGCAGCACCGGTGGCAAGTTTGGCGCCGCCGGGCGTGCCCTGTACCCTGCGTCCAAGGCCGGCATCCTGCAGCTCACCAAGAACCTCGCGGTGAGCCTGGCGCCACAGGGCATTCGCGTGCTCAGCGTGTCGCCGGCCTGGACCTGGTCGCCCAGCGTGGCCGAGTTCAGCGGCAACGATCGCGACCTTGCCGACCGCGTCGGCGCGCCCTTCCACCCGTTGGGCCGGGTCGGCCGTGGCGAGGAAGTCGGCAATGTGGTGGCATTCCTCTGCTCTGCGGGGGCCAGCTGGATGACCGGCATCGACGTGCCGGTGGACGGTGGTTTCTCTATCCTTGGGCCCGACCGGGGTGTCTCGCCCCGGGTGTGGTTCCAGCAATACCGCGACAGCCAATAATTCCTACAATCGATGAGGTAGCAGCAATGGGCAGGACGATTCAGATACAGGCACTGGACAGCAGCGCGACCTTCAGCGGTTACCTCGCGGTACCCGCCAGCGGCAAGGGCCCTGGCGTGGTCATCGGCCAGGAGATCTTCGGCGTCAATGCCAACATGCGTGCCGTGGCCGATTTCTATGCCGAGGAAGGCTACGTGGCGTTGGTGCCCGACCTGTTCTGGCGCCTGCAACCGGGCCTCGAACTGGGCTACACCGAGGCCGACTTCAAGGTAGCCATCGACCTGTTCCAGCGTCTGGACGTCGACCTCGCCGTGCAGGACATCGACGCCAGCTTGGCTGCCCTGCGGGCGCTGCCCGAGGTACAAGGCGAGCGCCAGGGCTACGTCGGCTTCTGCATGGGCGGCAAGCTCGCCTGGCTGACCGCCACCCGCACCCAGGCTGCCTGCTCGGTGGGCTACTACGGCATGGGTATCGAGCACCTGCTGCACGAATCGGAGAACCTCAAGGGGCGCTTCGTGCTGCACATGGCCGAGAACGACGCGTACTGCGACGCAGCGGCGCGCGCGCAACTGACCCAGCACCTGGACGGCAACGACAAGGTCGAGCTGTACCTGTACCCCGGCGCCGACCACGCTTTCGCACGCGCCGGCAGCGAGCATTTCGACAAGTCCGCGTCGCTGATGGCCCACGAGCGCAGCATCGCCGCGCTCAAGCGTGAAATCGGCCCGCACTTCAACCTGTCGGCGCTCTGGGAAGAACACATCAAGCACGAGTTCGACACCCGCGACGTGCCGGCGACCATGGCGACGATGGTCGCGCAGCCCTACGTCAACCACATCCCGACCATGACCGGTGGCGTCGGCGCCGAAGAGTTGAGCCGCTTCTACCAGCACCATTTCGTCCACGGCAACCCGCCGGACATGAAACTGATCCCGATCTCCCGCACCATTGGCGCACTGCAGATCGTCGACGAGTTCATCCTGTGCTTCACCCACACGACCGAGATCGACTGGCTGCTGCCCAACGTCGCGCCGACCGGCAAAGCCGTGGAAATTCCGATGATCGGGGTGGTCAAGTTCCGCGGCGACAAGCTTTACCACGAGCATATCTACTGGGACCAAGCCAGCGTGCTGGTGCAGATCGGCCTGCTCGACCCCGAAGGGTTGCCGGTCGCGGGTGTGGAGACGGCACGCAAGCTGCTGGATGAAGGCCTGCCTTCCAATAGCCTGATGCAACGCTGGAGCGATAGCGCCCGCTGACGGGCCAGTCGTCCTGATACCGAGTACGCTATCTCTGTGTCTGTGCCTACCTCTTCGCGGGCTTGTCCCGCGAAGAGGCAGGCACAGGTTGACGAACCGCTCGCATCCTGCGCATTATCCGGTGACAGATTTTTAACGGATCCACCATGATTCTTCTTGCCGACACCACGCTGACTGCCCCGGGCCTCCCTGCCCCGGCATGTGCATGCGTGTCCGTTGCCAAGAAATCCAAGAAACAGTCGCTCATTTGACCGGGGCGCTGTCCCGTCAGATGAGCTGACAGGACAAGATAGCGCCAGGTCTCCCCCGCTCGCTTCCCTTCTCTCCTCTGACGTCGACCAATCGGTCTGCCTGAGGAGTAATGCATGTCTGATTTTCGCGGTATCTGGGTTGCACTGGCCACGCCATTTCGTTCGGCACGCGTCGATTTCCAAGCCCTGCAGAGCCTGGTTAAAAAGCTTCTGGACGACGGTGTGAAGGGCCTTGTCGTGTGCGGCACGACAGGCGAAGCCGCTGCAATGAGCAAGGACGAGCAGCTCCAGGTTCTGGATGCCGTGTTGGCGTGGGTGCGGCCGGATCAGGTGATCATGGGCGTTGCGGGCAACAACCTGGCCGAGTTGCTGGCCTTCCAGCAGAAGGTCCAGAGCCGCGACATCGCTGGCGTGCTGGTGCCTGCACCCTACTACATCCGGCCATCGCAGGCGGGCCTGGAAGCGTTCTTCCAGGCAGTCGCCGATGCCTCGTCGGTGCCGGTGGTGCTCTACGACATCCCGTATCGCACCGGCGTGCGCATCGAGCGGGAAACCCTGCGACGTATCGTGCGCCACCCGAACATCGCTGCGGTGAAGGACTGCAGCGGCGATGTCGAGACGACCCTGGCGCTGATCAATGACGGGCAGGTCGAGGTGCTGACCGGTGAAGACATCAATATCCTCACCCACCTGGCCCTGGGCGGCGCCGGTGCGATCTCTGCCTCGGCCCATGTGCGTGCGGATCTCTACGTGCAGTTGATGAAAGCGATGGACGACGGTGATCTCGCCGCTGGGCGTGCTGCGTTCAATCGACTGCTGCCGTGGATCCAGATCGCGTTCGCCGAGCCCAATCCGGCTGTGGTGAAGGCTGCGCTTGGGGAAATGGGGCTGATGGCCGACGAGCTGCGTGAGCCGATGCAAGCGTGTACGGCGACGACGTTGGCGCGGCTGCGTGGGGTGCTGGAGGGGGTGCTGGCTTAGGCGCCAGCGCTTCGGGGCGCCTGGGCCGGCCGTTGCGCTTGATGGCGACGGCCGATCTGCCGATAATCCCGCTCCCTTTATCTCACGCAAGGATTCGCCGTGAAGAAGCTTTACCTGGCCCTGCCATTCTGCGCGCTGCTGTTGCAAGGCTGTGGCGTGACCATGGCCCGCTACGAGCCCAACTACCAGAACGTCCAGCAACTCAAGCAAAATGCGCCGCTGCAGCCTGTGCGCGACACTCAGGTAACTGCAGACCCTGGACAGGGCTCGCTGATGGTGCGCCTGAACCCGATTTCCTCACCCGAGGGCAGTGTCCCCCTGCACATCCAGGCGGCGATCAACGATGAACTGCGCCATGCCGGGTTGCTTGACCCGGGTGCCGACCGCCAGTTGCAGATCCAACTGGTGAAGAGCCAGCTCAACACTGGTGTGATCAATGGCCATGGCGAGCTGGCGGCGCGTTTCATCCTGCGCAAGGGTGACCAGGTCGTTTACGAGACCACGAAGAATGTGGAGCGTGACTGGGATAGCAGTTTCTTTGGCCCGATCGCGATTCCTGCAGCCGCCAACAACTACAACCCCATGCTGCAGGCTTTGCTGAAGAGCCTGTACAGCGACCCGCAATTCGTTCAAGCCTTGAAGTAAAAGTAGAGCCGCGAATGCGGCTCTTTTTACACGTCAGCCCCGAGGCATCAGGGCGTCGACAGCGGAGTACTTCATGCGGTTGCTGTCCACCCAGTTCTTGAGCAGCGCATTGACCTGGCGGCTGAAGGTGTCGGTGACCGCTTCCTTGGGTGTATTGCCCACCATCGGCAGGAACCAGATACCCATCCAGGTATTGATCGCGTCATGGTTGCTGGTCTTGCCCAGCGACTGTCCACGCTCGTCCAGGGTTTCCAGGCTCATGGTGTACTGGTCCGTGGCCACCGACGGGATGATGGTCAAGGTCAGGCCGCTGATGAAGGCCAGTGCCATTTGCCCGCCGCCTGGGGCATGGTTGTACACCTTCAAGCGAAGGTTGTAGTCCCCTGGTTGCTTTTCGAACTCGTCGAAGGTCACTCGACCGAACAGGCCTGACTCGTTGAACGCACGCTTGAGTTCAGGTTTGAGCATGTCGCGAGCCTGGGGGACTTCATTGGCCGAGGCATTGTCAGGGTTGCCCTGGTAGAAGTCGAAGTCCACGTAGACGTTCGGTTTATTCTGGTAGTTCGCCATCGATGGCAGGTCTACCGGCGCCACTTCATCCTTGGTGAAGCTGGCGCATCCACCGAGACTCAAGGCCAACACCAGGCCTAAAGTTTTTCCCAATTGCATATCGACTTCCTTGCTGATTCCAGAATGCGCTCGCTTGAGCGCGAGGCGCATTCTAGAGGGTTGCCGACGTGAGCAAAAGATACCGCATTGACCTGGGCGGGCCTCTTCGCGGGTGAACCCGCTCCTACAGGGATGTGCGGTGCTGGGTAGGAGCGGGTTTACCCGCGAAGAGGCCAGCCCGGACAACAACAAACCCAGGTATCATTCCACCTGTTTTGTCGACCGCGCCAGGAACCCGTAATGAACAATCTCGTATTACCCGCCGCCATTTTCATCAGCGTGATGGCCGTGGGCACCGTGCTCGAACACTTCGCGGTGCAAGGCAGCGTAAAGGTCGGCGCGCTGTGCGTGGTGGCGGCCGTTGCCCACGTTGCGGTGAATCGCTTCCAGCGCAGTCGTCGGCAAGACCCCAGGGGTTAAGCCACCCCAGACTTGCGCAACAACCCTTCGATATTCAGCGTCAACGCCTCCAGGGCAAAGGGCTTGGTCATCACCGCCGTCAGTGGATCGCTCGGGGTGTCTTCCAGCACATGCGGCTGTGCATAGCCGGACATGAACAGCACCGGCAGCCCCGGCCTGGTGCCACGGCCAGCCTCGGCCATTTGCCGCCCATCGATGCCTCCCGGCAGGCCGATGTCCGTCACCAGCAGGTCGATCCGGGTATCCGAGCGCAGCAGTTGCAGCCCTGCGAGGCTGTCCGCTGCTTCGATCACCACATAGCCGTAGCTGCCCAGCACCTCACTCACGAACAAACGCACCGACGGCTCATCGTCGACCACCAGCACTGTCTCGCCAGGTGCCGCCAAAGGCGCCTCACTGGCCGCCCGCGCCGGGTATCGCGCTTCGGCCTGGGCAGCATGGGCGGGCAATTGCAGGTAGACGCGGGTGCCTTTGCCTTCGCGCGATTCGATCCGCACCTGGCCGCCAGACTGCTTGGCGAAGCCATAGATCATCGATAGCCCCAGGCCTGTACCGGCACCCACTGGCTTGGTGGTGAAGAATGGCTCGAAGGCCTTGCCCAGGGTTTCGGCGTTCATGCCGATGCCATCGTCGGCCACGCAGATGGTCAGGTAAGTTCCGGGCAGCAGTTCCGGGTCGAGCTGCGGGCCCTCCTCCAGCCCCTGATTGTAGGTGCAGATGGCGATCGAGCCGCCGCTTGGCAGGGCGTCACGCGCATTGATGCACAGGTTCAACAGGGCATTTTCGACCTGCGCGGGGTCGACCAGGCAGGTGCTCGCAGTCGCCTCCAGTGCGACATTGAGGCTGATCGAGGGGCCCACGGTACGGCTGATCAGCTCTTCCATGTCGCGAACCAGGGTATTCACGTCGGTGGCCACCGGCTGCAGCGTCTGTCGCCTGGAGAACGCCAGCAGGCGGTGGGTCAACGATGCCGCACGTTGCGCCGCGCCATGCGCCACCGTCAGGTAGCGTTCGACGTCGACGATACGACCTTGGCCCAGTCGCAGCTTGATCAGGTCGAGGCTGCCGGTGATACCCGCCAGCAGGTTGTTGAAGTCGTGGGCAATGCCACCGGTGAGCTGGCCGACCGCTTCCATCTTCTGCGACTGGCGCAGCGCCGCCTGGGCGGCCTCGCGCTCGGCCACGGCTTCGCTGACCCGGGCTTCCAGCGTGCGATTGAGCTCCAGCAGCTGCGACTCGGCCTCGCGGCGGGCCGTCACATCGATCGACGAGCCGATCAGGCCAGTGACCTCGCCAGCGTCGTTGACCAAGGGCGCCTTGATCGACAGCCAGTAGGTGGCAGAGCCGTCTGGCATGTCGACCCGCTCCTCGACCTGCACGGTCTTGCCACCGTGCATGATGCGCTGGTCGGTCTCCATCACTTGGCGCGCCTGGGCCTTGTCTTCGAGCACCTCCAGGTCGGTCTTGCCCAGGTAGAATGTCGGCGGCTTGCCGAACACCTGGGTGGCGCCGTGGTTGGCCACCAGCAGCCGGCCTGCCAGGTCCTTGGCATAGACCACACCCGGCACGGCAGCGGTGAAGGTGCGCAGCAGGGCCGACATGCGGTCGCGCTCGGCCTCCGCGGCCCGGCGCGACTCGATGTCCATCAACACCCCCGGGAAGCGTACCGCCAGCCCGTTTGCGTCCAGCTCGGCACGCCCATTGGCCTCGACCCAGCGGTAACTGCCGTCCTGTTGGCGAACGCGATATTCGCAGCGGTAGGCACCACCCCGGGCCATGGTTTCCTGGATGTCGGCCGACACCCGCTCGCGGTCGTCGGGGTGGATCGAGGCGAAAGCCTCCTCGATCGGGATGCCGGCCAGGCACTTGTCGGCAGGCAGGTCGAAGGATCGCGAGAATCGCTCGTCGGCGGTCACGCGATTGCTGGGAATGTCCCAGACCCAGGTGCCGATGATCGCGCCGGCGTCGAGTGCCAACTGCAAGCGCTCGGCGGCGGTGGTCGGGAAAGCCTGATCCGGTATTGCGAGAGGATCGCGATCCATGGGGTGTCTGTTCCTTGCGCCAGCGGGAGATGATCGACCGGGTGAATTCTACTTCAGCTTGTACTGCCGTGGATCGATGCCCCACTTACGAAGCCGTGACGCCAGCGTGGTGGGTTTCAGGCCAAGCAACTGGGCCGCACCGCCATCGCCTGAAACCTTGCCCGCCGTGCGTTGGAGCACCCCGATGACATTACGTTTCATCTGCCGCTGCCATTCTTCGTCCGCCGTGGGCTCCACATCCGGCAGCCCCTGGACCGCCCTCACTTGTGTTGGCACCCCGGCCCCGGCCAATACCTCCTCGAAGCTGATCCGCCCTTCGCGCGCCACTATCGTCTGGCGCTCGATCACATTCTGCAGCTCGCGGATGTTGCCCGGCCAGGTGTATTGCTTGAGCAGCTCGATCTGCGCCATCGGCATGCGCACATCCGGCTTGTTGAACGCTTGGCTGGCACGTTTGAGAAAATGGCTGGCCAGCAGCGGAATGTCATCCAGCCGTTCACGTAGCGGCACCGAGCGAATCGGAAACACGTTCAAGCGGAAATACAGGTCCTCGCGGAAGGTGCCCTGCTCGACCATGGCCCGCAGGTCGCGATTGGTGGCGGCGATCACGCGCACATCCACCGCCTTGGTGCGGTTGTCGCCCACCGCTTCGAACTGCCGGTCCTGCAGCACTCGCAGCAGTTTGCTCTGCAGCTCCAGCGGGATCTCGCCCACCTCGTCGAGGAACAACGTACCGCCGTCCGCCAGTTCGAAGCGCCCCACCCGATTGCTGACGGCACCGGTGAAGGCACCCTTGAGGTGCCCGAAGAACTCGCTTTCGAACAGCTCGCGCGGCACAGCCGCACAGTTGACCCGGATCAACGGCCGGTCGGCACGGCGGCTGCTGGCATGAATGGCGCGGGCGATCAGTTCCTTGCCCGTGCCGGACTCGCCAATGACCAGCACGTTGGCATCGGTGGCCGCCACCAGCTCGATCTGCTGGATCAGGTGGTGCACCGCCGGGCTCTGGCCGACGATCTCGTGGTGGTTGGCGTGGGCGTTGATTTCCTCCTGCAGGTACTGGTTCTCCATCTCCAGCCGGCGCTGCAATTGCTCCACCTCGCTCAATGCCTCGCGCAGGCGCGCCTCGGTGCGCTGTCGCTCACGGATGTCACGAAACAGCACCACGGCGCCAACCAGACGGCCCATCTCGAAGATCGGTGTACTGGTGTATTCCACCGCAATCGGATCGCCGTTCTTGTGCCAGAACACCTCCTGGTCCACGCGGTGCACCTGGCCATCGGTGAACGAAGCATGGATCGGACACTGGTCGACCTCGAAGGCACTGCCGTCGCTATGACTATGGTGGAACAGCAAGTGTGCATCCTGGCCGATCATGTCGGCGGCGCTCCAGCCAAGGATGCGTTCTGCCGCGGGGTTGATGAAGGTGGTCTGGCCACGAGTGTCGAGGCCATAGATGCCCTCGCCGACCGCGCCAAGGATCAGCCGGTTCTGTTGCTGGATACGCTCGAACACCTGGCCGATACGTTCCCAGCCGACGTGCCCGAGGCGATGCTGGCGGCGTGCCTCGGCGCGGTTGCGGCGCTGCTCCAGCAGGTCGCGGCGCTGGATCATCATCAGGATGCGTTGGCCGCTGCTGGCGCGGGCGATGAGCTCGACGGCGTGCTGGCGGTTGTCCAAATCCACCAGAGCCAGGTCGTCCGACCAGGCCTCGCCCTGGGTCAGCACCTCGTCGGTGAAGCTGACCCACGACGAAATGGCGCCGCGCACGAAGCGGCTGAAGGTCAGGTGATCCGGCGCTGGAGACGAGCAACCGAGCAACTCAAGGGCGGCTGAATTGGCTTGCACGATACGGTCTTGCAACGGGTCGACCAGCATCAGGGCGAAGGGCGCTTCAGCGCAAACGTCTGTAGCCAAGGGGGCTGGCATGGGCGGTATCCGAGCGGCGTGAATCAACGAAAGTTCGTAACTCGAATGCTGATATTTCGTCATTAACGAAATATCGTCAAACGCTAAATCAGTGATAAAGCTAAATATCCTTTGAAAACAGTTAGTTAAAATTCGAGCCGATTTGGCACATCTCTCGCTATGGAGGATTCATACCCAATCGCAACTCCTTGAGAGACAAAGAAAATGACCAAACTCGAAATGCACCACCTGATCATGGCGGCCAAGGCGCGCAAGGGCCTGTCGTGGGACGACCTCAGCGAGGCCGTGGGCAAGGCTCCGGTGTGGCTGGCCTCGGTCTGCTACGGCATGAACAGTGCCCCGCACGATGTCGCCGCGCACTTGTGCGAAGTACTCGAACTGGACGACACCGTCGCCCAGGCCCTGACCGTCTACCCGGTCAAGGGCTGGGACCAGGCCATCCCGCAGGACCCGCTGATCTACCGCCTGTACGAAGTGGTCGGAGTATACGGCCCGACCCTCAAGGACGTGATCCAGGAGAAGTTCGGCGACGGGATCATGAGCGCGATCGATTTCTCCATGCACGTCGAGAAGATCGAAGACCCCAAGGGCGACCGCGTGCTGCTCACGCTCAATGGCAAGTTCCTGCCGTACCGCTCCTGGTAATCGCTCCCGACTCGCGGCATCTCCACAGGGACATGCCGCCCACCGCTTCGTGCCGAGGAATCCCCCATGTCCTACCTGTTACCCAGCGAATTCGTGACCAAGATGGTCGATGCCGGCGCATCGAAAATCCACATGTCAACGCGCGACACCCTGATCCGTGGCTACATGGCCGGCGCCATCCTGGCTCTGGCAGCTGCATTCGCTGTCACCATCGCCGTGCAGACGGGCTCGCCGTTGCTGGGCGCGGTGTTGTTCCCAGTGGGCTTCTCGATGCTCTACCTGATGGGCTTCGACCTACTCACTGGAGTCTTCATGCTTACCCCGCTGGCGCTGCTCGACAAGCGCCCGGGCGTGACGGTGCGCGGCATCCTGCGCAACTGGGGGCTGGTGTTCGTCGGCAATTTCGCCGGGGCGTTGACCGTTGCACTGATGATGGCCTTCGTCTTTACCTACGGCTTCAACGCTTCCCCCGGTGCGGTCGGTGAAAAGATCGCCAGCATTGGCGAGGCCCGCACACTAGGGTACGAGCAATATGGCGTCGCCGGTTGGGCGACCATATTCCTGCGCGGCGTGCTGTGCAATTGGATGGTGTCGATGGGCGTGGTCGGCGCGATGATCTCGACCTCGGTGAGCGGCAAGGTCATCGCCATGTGGATGCCGATCATGCTGTTCTTCTACATGGGCTTCGAGCATTCGGTGGTGAACATGTTCCTGTTCCCCTCGGCCATGATCATGGGCGGCGGGTTCTCGATCATGGATTATCTGGTGTGGAACGAGATTCCCACAGTGTTGGGCAACCTGCTCGGTGGACTGGCGTTCACCGGTCTGACCCTCTACGGCACCCATGTCCGGACAGTTCGGGCCAAGGGCGCCGCGCAGGCCTGAATGACTGCGCAAATCATCTGCAGGAGCGGCGGCGGACCGCCGCTCCTGCGGACGCCAACCTCACCGGCGTGGCGGCTGTGGCGAATGTTCGGATCGGTACTGTTCACCTTCCAACACCTTTCCAACAGTTGATGCTGCTTTCGAACATGGATGTGTCGAGAAATATGTCACAAGCACTTGATTTTATTGGCTTTTAGTATTGGCACGCCGTCTGCAACGGGTGGTTATCCGTTTCACACACGAGCAGCCCCATGACCCGCGAAAACCCCTCCGCCCACTACGATATCCGTCACCCCGACGCGCACATCATCCGCGACGACGCCGAGGCGATCAGCATCGCCCACTCGGTGGCCAGCCTGCTGCGCGAGGGTGCGGCCGAGCGCGACCGCCTGCGCCAGGTCCCTGTCGATATCGTCGACGCCTTCTCCAACAGTGGCCTGTGGGGCATCACCGTGCCCCGCGAATATGGCGGTGCCGAAGTGTCCTTTGCCACCCTGGCCAAGGTCATCGCCATCGTTTCGGCCGCGGACCCATCGCTTGGCCAGATCCCGCAAAACCACTACTGCCTGCTGGAGGACATCCGCCTGCAAGGCACCCCCGAGCAGAAACGCCAGTTCTTCAAGCAAGCCCTGCAAGGCCACCGCTTCGCCAATGCCCTGTCCGAAACCGGTGGCAAGACCGTGCAGGACATCCGCACTCGCCTGGTCCGCGAGGGCGACGGCTACCGTATCGATGGCCGCAAGGGCTACTGCACCGGTTCGCTCTACGCCCACTGGATCGGTGTGCTGGCCCTGGATGAGCAGGATCGGGCGCAGCTGGCGTTCGTGCCACGCGACACGCCCGGCCTGGTCATCGTCGATGACTGGAGCAGCATGGGCCAGCGCACCACCTCCAGCGGCACCGTGCTGCTCGAAGGCCTGGGTGTGCCGGCGTTCAACCTGTTCCCTTCCTACCGTTCCTACGAGCAGCCGACCCTGGCCGGCCCGTTCGCCCAGCTGACCACCGCTGCCATCGACGCAGGCATCGGCCGCGCGGCCCTGGACGACACCATCGCCTTCGTTCGCGAGCAGGCCCGCCCATGGATCGACGCCAAGGTCGAAAACGCCAGCGACGATCCGCTGACCATCATCCAGGTCGGCAACCTGGAAATTCGCCAGGAAGCCGCCGACGCCCTGCTCGAACGTGCCGGCTGGGCACTGGATGCCGCCAAGCCGGCGCCGGACGAGGACAACGTGGCAGCCGCCTCGGTCGCCGTGGCCAAGGCCAAGGTGTTCACCACCGAGGTGGCCATCGAAGCCAGCAATCGCCTGTTCGAGCTTGGCGGAACGCGCTCGTCGTTGCTCAAGCACAACTACGACCGCCACTGGCGCAATGCCCGCGTGCATACCCTGCACGATCCGGTGCGCTGGAAATATCACCTGGTCGGCAACTGGGCGCTGAACGGCATCAAGCCGACCCGTCACGACTGGAACTGAGGCCGCCCCATGACCAAGCAGATTCACCTCAACGCCTTCGCCATGAACACCGTCGGCCACCTCGCGCCCGGCCTGTGGCGTCACCCGCGCGACCAAGCCACGCACTACACCGACATCCACTACTGGATCGAGCTCGCCAGGACCCTGGAACGCGGCTGCATCGACGGCCTGTTCATCGCTGACGTGCTCGGTGTGTACGACATTTATGGCGCCAGTGCCGACGCGGCCTTGACCAGCGGCGCCCAGGTGCCGGTCAACGACCCGCTGCAACTGGTGCCGGCGATGGCGGCGGCCACCCATCACCTGGGTTTCGGCGTCACCGCCTCGGTGTCGTTCGAACATCCCTTCCCGTTTGCCCGACGCATGAGCACCCTCGATCACCTGACCCAGGGTCGGGCTGGCTGGAACGTGGTGACCTCCTACCTCGCCAGTGGCGCACGCAACCTCGGCCAACGTGACCAACTGAGCCACGACCAGCGCTATGCCCTGGCCGAGGAATACCTGCAGGTTTGCTACAAGCTGTGGGAAACCAGCTGGGAAGACGACGCCGTGCGTGCCGACCGCGCCAGCGGCGTGTATGCCGATCCGGCCAAGGTGCATGGCATTGCCCACGAAGGCACCTACTTCAAGGTCCCGGGCTTCCACCTCTGCGAGCCTTCGCCGCAGCGCACACCGGTGA
The DNA here is from genome assembly GCF_016648105.1 of Pseudomonas sp. S31. Taxonomy (GTDB): domain Bacteria; phylum Pseudomonadota; class Gammaproteobacteria; order Pseudomonadales; family Pseudomonadaceae; genus Aquipseudomonas. The sequence continues at coordinate 16,145 of NZ_JACVVE010000034.1, forward strand.
TCTACCAGGCCGGCGCCTCCAGCCGCGGTCGGGCCTTCGCCGCAAGCAATGCCGAATGCGTGTTCGTCGCCGCACCGAGCAAGACCGTACTGAAGAAACAGGTCGCCGAATTGCGCGCCGCCGCCGTGGCTGCGGGCCGGGCTGCGGACGACATCCTGGTCTTCGAGCAATTGACCGTAATCGTTGCCGAGACCGATGCCGACGCCCTGGCCCTGCTGCGCGAGTACCGTGAGTACGCCAGCACCACCGGCGCATTGACCCTGATGTCCGGCTGGACCGGCATCGATTTCGCCGAGTACGCGCCAGACCAGGTCCTGCGCGAAGTGCCCAGCGAAGCGATACAGTCCGCCGTCGAGGCCTTCACCCGCGCCGACCCCAGCCGCACCTGGACCACCGCCGAGATCGCCGACTACTGCGCCATCGGCGGCGATGGCCCGGTACTGGTCGGCTCCGCGCACACTGTCGCGGACCAGTTGCAGGCCTGGGTCGAGGAAACCGACGTGGATGGCTTCAACCTGGCCAGCGTGGTTGCCCCGGAAACCTTCGTCGCCGTGGTCGACCTACTGGTTCCGGAGCTTCAGTCACGCGGCCTGTTCAAGCGCGAATACACATCAGGAACATTGCGTAACAAGCTGTTTGATAAGGGAAACCATCTAGAGTCTCCACATCCGGTTGGCGCCCTGCGCCGTGAGACAGGCCGATGAACGAGCTGCTCGCCAACCTCGATTGGGTGGAGATCGCCCAGGCCTGCCTCGACACCTTGAGCATGCTCGGTGCCGCGCTGGGCTTCACCGTGCTGTTCGGCCTGCCGCTCGGCGTGCTGCTGTACCTCACCGGCCAACGTCAACTGCTCGCCAACGGCCCGCTGTACCGCAGCCTGTCAGTGGTGGTGAACGTGCTGCGTTCGCTGCCCTTCATCATCCTGCTGATCGTGCTGATCCCCCTCACCACCCTGCTCACCGGCACTTCGCTGGGCGTGCGGGGCACCATTCCACCGCTGGTGGTCGGTTGCACGCCATTCTTCGCGCGGTTGGTCGAGACCGCCCTGCGCGAGGTCGACCGCGGCCTGGTCGAAGCCAGCCAGGCCATGGGCGGCAGCATCGGCCAGATCATCTGGTACACGCTGCTGCCCGAAGCCCGTACCGGCCTGATTGCCGCAGTCACCGTCACGGCCATCGTGCTGGTCGACTACACGGCCATGGCCGGGGTGATCGGTGGCGGCGGCCTGGGCGACCTGGCCATCCGCTTTGGCTACCAACGTTTCCAGACCGACGTGATGGTGGTCACCGTGCTGTTGCTGATCCTGCTGGTGCAGGCGCTGCAAATGAGCGGCGACCGCCTGGTCAAGCATTTCACCCGACGCTGACTCCCAACTCTCAGGTATCGATCATGAAAAAGACCCTCACCGCCCTCGCCACCTTCCTCGCTCTCAACACGCTTGCCGCCCAGGCCGCGGAGCACCTGGTAGTGGGCGCCACGCCAGTGCCGCACGCGGAGATCCTCGAGTTCGTCAAGCCGGCCCTGACCAAGCAAGGCGTCGATCTCGACATCAAGGTCTTCAACGACTTCATCCAGCCCAACCTGCAACTGGCGCAGAAACACCTGGACGCCAACTACTATCAGTACCGGCCGTTCCTGGACGACTTCAACAAGACCCGCCACACCGACCTGGTGCCCGTGGTTGGCGTCCATATCGAACCTTTCGGTGCGTACTCGGTGAAGTACAAGAGCCTCGCCGAGCTGCCCGAAGGTGCCAGCGTGGCCGTCCCCAACGACCCGGTGAACACCGGTCGAGCGCTGGTATTGCTGGCCGAAGCCGGGCTAATCAAGCTCAAGGATCCGGCCAACCCGCAATCGACCCAGCGCGACATCACCGACAACCCGCACCACCTGAAGATTCGCGAACTCGAAGGCGCCATGCTGGCCCGTTCGGTGAAGCAGGTCGACCTCGCCTTCGTCTTCGCCAACTATGCCCTGGAAGCCGGCATCGACACCAACAGCGCGCTCATCGTCGAGAAGGGCAAGGACCTCTATGTCGAGTTCCTGGTCGCCCGCCCGGACAACCTGCAGGATCCCGGTATCCAGAAGCTCGCCAAGGCGCTCAACTCCCCCGAAGTGCGTGACTTCATCCTGACCCGCTACAAGGGCCAGATCGCCCCGGGGTTCTGAGTATGAGCCGCTTCGAACCACACATCGAAGATCAGACGTTGCAGTTGCAGCTGCGCGGCGTTCAAAAGCGCTATGGCCGCGTGGCCGCGCTGGAGGAAGTGGACCTGCAGGTGCGCCAGGGCGAGGTGTTCGGCATCATCGGCCGCAGCGGTGCCGGCAAGTCGTCCCTGCTGCGCCTGTTGAACCGGCTGGAGGCGCCAAGCGAAGGCCAGGTGCTGGTCGACGGCGAAGACATCGCGGGCCTTCAGGGCGTGCAACTGCGTGCATTTCGGCGCAAGGTGGCGATGATCTTCCAGCACTTCAACCTGCTGTCCAGTGCCACGGTGGCCGAGAATGTCGAGCTGCCGCTGCGCATGGCCGGGATAGCCAAGGCCCAGCGTCGGCAGCGGGTGGTAGAGCTGCTCGAGCTGGTGGGCCTGGCCGACCGTGCGGGCGCCTACCCCGCGCAGTTGTCGGGCGGGCAGAAACAGCGCGTCGGCATCGCCCGGGCGCTGGTGCTGCAGCCACAGATCCTGCTGTGCGACGAAGCGACCTCGGCGCTCGACCCACAAAGCACCCAGGCGATTCTTACGCTGCTGCGCGATATCAACCGCCGCCTGGGCCTGACCATCGTGCTGATCACCCATGAAATGGAAGTGATCCGCGACCTGTGCGATCGGGTGGCGGTGCTGGAGCATGGCCGTATCGTCGAGTCGGGGGAAGTCTGGCGTGTCTTCGGCGCACCTCGGCATGCCGTGAGCCAACTGCTGCTCAGTCCACCGGCACAGCCCGAGACGGCGGCTTGCGGCGGGCGCTACCTGGACCTGCACTTCACCGGCGACAACGGCCTCGAACCGGACCTGGCGGCATTGGCCCAGGTGCTCGGTGCTGACGTGCGCCTGCACCAGGGCAGCATCGAACGCATCCAGGGCCGGGCGCTGGGGCGCTTGAGATTGCTGGTCTCGCCCAAAGCGTCGGCCGAGGACGTCATGCGCCGCGCGGCGTCGATCGCCGATCGGGCCAACTGGCACAATGCTTTGGAATGAAAGGCATGCGGGCGCGAACCTTTTGCGCCCCGTTTCCCCTCAAACCTCCGTTAGATGGCAGAATCGTGCCCATTGCCCTTTCGGAGATCCCCCATGCTTGGTGCATTCGAGCGCAGGCTAGACCCTTTCCCACCCGATGAGCTGCCACCTCCCCCGGTTGGCTTGATGCGCTTCCTTTGGGCCTGCACCCGCGGCGCACGCGGCTACATCGTCGCCTTCGCGCTCCTGAGCGCTGCGGTGTCGATCTACGAGGCCTGGCTGTTTGCCTTCCTCGGCCAGGTCGTCGACCTGCTCACGGCGTGGAAGGCCGGCACCGCCGTCGACGGCGAGGAGGCCCGGGTACTGTGGGGTATCGGCGTCGTCCTGGTGGTCAGCATCGGCCTGGTGGCGCTGCGCACCATGGTCCAGCACCAGGTCCTGGCGATCAACCTGCCCCTGCGCCTGCGTTGGGACTTCCACCGCCTGATGCTGCGCCAGAGCCTGTCGTTCTTCTCCGATGAGTTCTCGGGTCGGGTCACCACCAAGGTGATGCAGACAGCCCTTGCCGTGCGTGAAGTGCTGTTCACCTTGATCGAGATCCTGCCGGGGATCGGCGTGTACTTCATCGCCATCATCGCCCTGGCCGGCGGTTTCGCCCTCAAGCTGATGCTGCCCTTCATCGCCTGGGTCGCCTTGTTCGGCCTGGCCATGGCCTACTTCGTGCCGCGCCTGGGCAAGGTCGGCCAGGAGCAGGCCCATGCGCGCTCGTCGATGACCGGACGCGTTTCCGACGCCTACACCAACATCACCACGGTCAAACTGTTCTCCCACTCCAAGCGCGAGGCGCACTTCGCCCGGGCGGCGATGGAAGACTTCAAGCAGACCGGTTTTCGCCAGATGCGCCTGGTCAGCCAGTTCGAGATCGTCAACCAGGCCCTGGTGGTGGCGCTGATCGTGGCCGCAGGTGGCTACGCCCTGTGGCTGTGGCACCAGGACGAGGTGGGTACCGGCGCCGTGGCGGCGATCACCGCCATGGCCTTGCGCATCAACGGCATGTCGCACTGGATCATGTGGCAGATGACCTCGCTGTTCGAGAACATCGGCACCGTACAGGACGGCATGGGCACCCTCACCCGCGGCCCCAAGGTGCAGGACGCACCGAATGCCGCCACGCTGGTGACCAAGGGCGGTGCGGTGAGCTTCGACGATGTCAGCTTCAACTATAACGGCGAGCGCCAGGTGCTCGATAACCTCAGCCTGAGCATTCGCGCGGGTGAAAAGGTCGGTTTGGTCGGCCGTTCCGGTGCCGGCAAGTCCACCCTGATCAACCTGCTGCTGCGCTTCTACGACGTCGACGACGGCGTGATTCGCATCGATGGCCAGGACATCGCCAAAGTCACCCAGGACAGCCTGCGCAGTGCCATCGGCATGGTCACCCAGGACACCTCGTTGCTGCACCGTTCGATCCGCGACAACATCGCCTATGGCCGGCCTGACGCGACCGATGCGCAGATCCGCGCGGCGGCGGCCAATGCCCAGGCTGCCGATTTCATCGAGCAGTTGAGCGACCGCCAAGGCAACAGCGGCTACGACACCCTGGTCGGCGAGCGTGGCATCAAGCTGTCCGGTGGCCAGCGGCAACGTATCGCCATTGCCCGGGTGATGCTCAAGAACGCGCCGATCCTGCTGCTCGACGAAGCTACCAGTGCGCTCGATTCGGAAGTCGAAGTGGCCATCCAGGAGAGCCTGGATGAAATGATGCAGGGCAAGACGGTGATCGCCATCGCCCACCGCCTGTCGACCATCGCCGCCATGGACCGGCTCATCGTCATGGACGAAGGCCGTATCATCGAGCAAGGCACCCACGCCGAACTGCTGGCCAGGAACGGGACCTATGCGCGCTTGTGGCAGCACCAGAGCGGCGGTTTCCTGGGCGAAGACCAGGGCCTGGCCGAAGCCATCGAATAGCCCAACCGAAAAAGCCCCGGCACATGCGCCTAATGCTGTTCACTTGAGATCGCCGGGGCTGCATCACGGCTCATGCGCCAAGGCGTTGCAGGGTGCCGCAAGCAGGTCTAGAGCACACTACCCGGCGCGCGCCCCAAGGTTTGTGTATACGCCTCGCGGGCCTTCTCCTCGGTAAACTCCCCGGCCCACTTCGCGACCACCACGGTAGCCACGCTGTTGCCGATGGTGTTGCAGGCGGCCATGGCCATGGACATGAAACGGTATACACCGAACAACAGCGCCAGGCCCTCCACCGGCAGTACGCCAATGGCCGTGACGGTAGCAGCGAATACCACGAAGCTGCCACCGGACACCGCCGCCGCGCCTTTGGACGTCACCAGCATGATCGCCAGGATGCCCAGTTGTTGCTCCCAGCCCAGCGGCACGCCGTAGGCATTGGCAATGAACAGCACGCACATCGACATGTAGATGGAGGTACCGTCAAGGTTGAAGGCATAGCCGGTCGGCAGCACCAACCCTACGCTCTGCTTCGAACAACCGAACCGCTCGAGCTTTTGCAGCAGCCGCGGCAAGGCGCTCTCCGAAGACGCGGTGCCGAGCACGATGAAGATCTCGTCCTTTATGTAGGCCAGGAACCGCCAAAGGCTGAAGCCCGAGAGCCGGCACACCGCGCCCAGCACCACGAACAGGAAGAATGCCACTGCCAGGTAGAACATCAGCACCAGGTTGGCCAGCGACATCAGCACCGCCGAGCCATTGCTGCCCACGGCATAGGCCACCGAGCCGAACGCGCCAAGCGGCGCGAACTTCATGATCAGGTTGATGAACTCGAAGAAGCATTCCGAGACGCGGTTGAGGCCGTCTTCGACCACCGCCCGGCGCTCATGCTTGAGGGCCAGCAGCGCAAAGCCGAACAGCACGGCGATCACCAGCACCTGCAACAACTGGCCGCCGGCGAAGGCACCGACGAAGTTGTCGGGGAAGATGTTGTAGATGAACTCCAGGGTCGTGGTCGGCGCATGCCCCTTGGCCACTGCCGCGCTGGCCGCCGCCGAAGCCGCATTACTGGCGTGGGCGCCATGCATGCCCGAGCCGATGCCGATCAGGTTGCCCCACAGCAGGCCCAATGCCAGGGCCAGGGTGGACAGCAGCTCGAAGTACACCAGCGCGCGCCAGCCGACCTTGCCGACCCGCTTGATGTCACCTGCCGAAGCGATGCCATGGACCACGGTGAAGAACACCAGCGGTGCCACGGCGGTCTTGATCAGCTTGAGAAAGATGTCCCCGAGGATCTTGAAACTGGCAGCAAGTTCGGGGGCGATGAAACCAAAGGCAATGCCCAGCAGCATCGCCGCCAGTACCTGGAACGTCAGGTCCTTGTACAGCGGCGTTTTGGTAGTGGAAGCCATGATAGCGTTCTCATTGTTCTTGTCGAAAAGCGGAAGCCGTGGCCCAGTGGAACCGGGCCACGGGGCGTATCAGCGGGCGACGGCACCCGGGCGTGCCAGCGCCTGGTCGACCATCTGTGGCGCCAGGCCCAGGTAATTGGTCGGGTCGCAAAGTTGCTCCAGGGTCGCCAGGTCCAGCCGAGCGGTAGCTTCACCCTGCGCCTTCAGCGCTTCGAGCAGGCTGATGCCCTGGTCGTTGGCCATGCGGCAGGCGGCATAGACCACGTCGTGCGCCACCTGGCGACCGAGCGCCGGGGCCAGGCCCATCATCACCGCCTCGGCGACGATCAGGCCCTGGGTCATGTCGAGGTTCTTGCGCATACGCTCGGTGCGCACATCCAGGCCGGCCAACATGAAGCGCGCCTGGCCCAACGAGGCGCCGGTCAGGGCGAATGCCTCCGGGATGGCGATCCATTCGGCCTGCCACGGGCCGGTGGAGCGCTCGAAGTCCTGGATCATTGCATCGAGCATCAACCCGGCCTGCTGGCGAACGCCCTTGGCGGCGGCGTACATCAGCTCACAGGAAATCGGGTTGCGCTTCTGCGGCATGGTGCTGCTGGCACCACGGCCCTTGACGAAAGGCTCGTAGGCCTCGCCCAGCTCGCTGGTCATCATCATCATGATGTCCAGGGCCACCTTGCCCAGCGACGCGGTCAGCAAACCGAGGAAATTCAGGGTTTCCGCCAGGCCATCACGGGCGACGTGCCAGGTGGCCTGCGGCACGCCCAGGCCCAGCTCCTGCATCAGCGCGGCCTGCACTTCCAGGCCCTTGTCACCCAGCGAGGCCAGGGTCCCGGCGGCACCGGCGAACTGCCCGACTTCCACCCGTGGACGCAGCTCCACCAGGCGCTCGGCGTGGCGATCGAACATGCTCAGCCATACCGCGCACTTGTAGCCGAAGGTGATCGGCAAGGCGTGCTGCAGATGGGTGCGACCCGCCATCGGGGTGTCGCGGTAGCGCTGCGCCAGTTCGGCAAGCAGGCCACGCACCGCCTGGATGTCGCGCTCGACGATGGCCAGGGCCGCACGCACTTGCAGGACCACGGCCGTGTCCATGATGTCCTGGGTGGTCGCGCCCCAGTGCACGTAGCGGCCTGCTTCACCACACAGTTTCGACAGTTGCTCCACCAACGGCAGGATCGGATAGCCGACGATTTCGGTTTCGTGTTGCATCAGCGCGAGGTCGAGGGACGCGTAGCGCGACAGTTCGGCAATCTGCGCAGCGGCTTCCTGGGGAATGACGCCGCAACGCGCCTCGGCCTTGGCCAGGGCCACTTCCACTTCGATGTAGCGCTCGATGAGCGCCTGGTCGGAAAACACCGCGCGCATCTCGGCGGTGCCGAACATGTCGCGGAACAGGGTGGAGTCGAAAACGGTGGTAGACATGGGCAGGAGATCCTGAAATGTTGTTTTTGGACGTACATATTATTTATGTCCGTACATAATTCTTGCCCTGCCGCTGATACACTGTCAACCGGAGTAATTGACGGGACTGACCGAAGGTATGAACGAAACGCGCTACGCCGTGGTGGCCAAGGACCTGATGGAAGGCATTGCCAGTGGCCGTTACCCGGTCGGCAGCCTGCTACCGACCGAGTTCGAGTTGTGCGACCTGTACGAGGTGAGCCGGCACACCGTTCGCGCGGCGATCAACCAGCTGCTCAACCAGGGGCTGGTGTCGCGGCGCAAGCGCGTCGGTACCCGGGTCGAGGCCAGCAGCCCGCGTGGTGGCTACTCGCAGTCGCTGGCCACGGTCGCCGACTTGGCGCACCTGGCTGAAACCCAACAGCGCGAGATCCAGGACGTGCGCCACTTCGTCGCCGACCTGAGCGAGGCGGCACGGCTGGGCTTGGTACCTGGAGAGCACTATTTCTGCGTGTCGAGCATCCGCGTCGATCGCCAGCACCATGCAGCGCCGTTGTGCTGGACCGATGTGTATGCCCAGCGTGACTACGCCGAGGTCATCGACTTGGCCCGCGAACACCCCGACCAGTTGATCGCCAGCCTGATAGAACAACGCTTCGGTCGGGCCATCGACGTGGTCGACCAGCAGGTGCGTGCGGTATTGATCGCGCCGGAAATGGCCCGTTCGCTCAAGGCCGAGCCAGGCTCGCCAGGGTTGAAGATCCTGCGCCATTACCGGGATGACCAAGGGGCGCTGATGGCGGTATCGGAGACCGTGCACCCGGATGATCGGTTTACCCTGGTGACGCAGATGCGCCGGGAACGCGCGTCGGTGTTATGAGAGCGGGCTTGTCCCGCGACTCAAGCCAACTGCCCCAGCGCCTCCTCCACCGCCGCCACGCTCTGGTTGCCGACCGCACCAGACAGCCGCCAAGCGGCGATGCTCATCCCCAGCGGCACGGCCTGATCGAGTGGCGCGACCAGCTCCCCACTGTCGAGGTGGGGCTGCACCAGGCTGCGTCGCCCGATCAATACCCCGGCGCCGAGCAGCGCCTGCTGCAAGGCGATGGCGTACAGGGAAAACCCGGGGCCTTGGGCAACCAGGCCGGTTTCCGGCATCACCATGGCAGACCAGATTTCCCAGTCATTCCAGCCCACCGACTTGATACAGCGTGCCTTGGCCAGGTCGTGCGCCGTGCCGATCTGCCGGGCCAGGGCGGGCACGCACACCGGCAATAACTCTTCCCTGGCCAGCAGACGCTGACCGCGCTCCAGGCGCTCGGTATAGAACACGCACAAGTCGAACGGGCTGCGCTTGAGGTTGGGCGCCTCGTCCACTGCAGTTACCGAGATCTCGATGGGCGCAAGCATGTCGGTCAGGCGCGGCAAGCGCGGGCCGATCCACAGTTGCGCCAGCGCAGGCGAAGTGACGATGTGCACGCGCTGGGGGGCAGCCAGGCGCCGTAGGGTGCGGGCGGCCTCCTCCACGGCATCGAACGCCGCGGTGAACTGGCTTTTCAAGCTCTCGCCCAAGGCGGTCAACCGCACACCTTTGGCATGGCGCTCGAACAGCGCGGCACCGTATTGGCTCTCCAAGGTCTTGATCAACGCGGCTATGGCCCCGGGCGTCACTTTCAATTCGTGGGCCGCGCGGGCGAAACCGCCTAGGCGCGCCGAGGCTTCGAAAGCCCGCAGGGCATTGAGCTGCAGGGTATGGCGGGTAGGTGCATCGAGCGACATGGGGCGAGCCTCAGTTTTTCTAGGCCTAATATTCCAGAAAAATGTGTTGTTACCAAGTGGTGGCGCTCTTACCTTGATCTTGCCAGCAGGCGACGTCCGCCGCCTCAGCCTCAAACTGCCAAGGAATCCACATGCACTATCGAAGTGGGAAGCACGCGTTCGTCCACGGCGTGCACAGCTGTCTCCCATTGACCACCGGCGTCGTGCCGTTTGGCCTGATCACGGGCGTGACCGCCATCGAGATGGGCATGTCGCCCTTCGATGCCCTGGGCATGACATTTCTGTTCTATTCCGGCTCGGCGCAAATGGTGGTGATGCAATTGATGCAGAACGGTGCGCTGCCGGTGACCATGGTGGTCACAGCACTGGTGGTCAACCTGCGCTTTCTGATGTACAGCGCCACGTTGGCGCCTACGCTGAGCAACCAGCCACGCCGGCGCACCTGGTCGATGGCCTACCTGCTGTCAGACCAGTCGTTCGCCTTGTGCAGCCTGAAAATGGGCTCGGGGGAACTGGGGCAGCATGCCGTGCCGTACTACACCGGCACGGCGATCACCCTGTGGCTTGGCTGGAACCTCTCGGTGGTGGCCGGGGTGTTGCTCGGCACCGGCATTCCCGACTCCTGGTCGCTGGGCTTCGCCATTCCGTTGTCGTTCCTGGCATTGCTCGTACCCAGCATCCGCAACCGTGCCATGCTCGGCGCTGCCGTGGCCGGTGGCGTACTGGCGGTATTGGCCATCGACCTGCCCTACAACCTCGGCCTGCTGGTGGCCTCGCTGGGTGGTGTGCTGTGCGGCCTGGCACTGGAGCGCCTGGACAAGGCCCAGACGGTGACTGCAAGCGATGACGTCGAGGCGGAGGCACCATGAGCGAGTTGACCCAATGGATCACCTTTGCCCTGATCGGCTTGGGCACCTTTGCCTTCCGCCTGTCGTTCATCGAGTTCCATGGCGCCTTGCGCCTGCCGCCATGGTTTCGCCGAGCGCTGGCCTATGTACCTGCCAGCGTGCTGGCGGCGCTGGTGCTGCCAGCCGTGATGTATGAACACCGGGAGGCCGGGCTGGACTGGAGCAACCCACAGATTCCTGCGGCGATCGTCGCGGCGCTGGTGGCCTGGCGCACACGCAGCACGCTGCTGACCCTGGTGGTGGGCATGGGCGTGTTGTGGGCGCTGCATCGCTGGGGAATCTAAGGCTGGAGCACATTTGTACTCCAGCCGCGATTGCGCTCACAACGGCTCGGATATCTCGATCAGATTGAGGTCCGGGTCGCGCACGTACACCGAGCGGATCGGCCCAGTGGCGCCGGTACGCTCGATCGGGCCTTCGATGATGGGCCAGCATTGCGCCTGCAAATGTTCGATGACCTGTTCCAGGCCAACGCTGGCGATGAAGCACAGATCCAGCGCGCCGGGTACCGGCAGGTGCGCCTTGGGCTCGAACTCGCGCCCCCGCTCATGTACGTTGATTTTCTGGTTGCCGAAACGAAATGCCAGGCGCCCGGCGCCGAAGGTCTCGGGCTGCATGCCCAGCACACGCACGTAGAAGTCCTTGCAGGCTTGCAGGTCGATGGTGGTGAGAACCAGGTGGTCCAGGTGATCAATCATCTTGCACTCTCCGTTATGGGCTGAGGCATCGCCCGCAAGACGTCCAGCTCGGCCGTCAGCCTCGCCTCGCGCGCCTGCCCGGCGCTGAGCGCGGCACGCCCCACGCCGACTTCGGCCTTCAGCTCTTCCAGTTGTTGTTGAAGCAGCTCCTTGGCCCCCTCGGCGCGTGACGTGGCAGCGTTGGCCACACCCACGTCGCCTCGCAGGTGCTCAAGCGCATCACGCTGCTGCGCCAGCTCCCTGGCCTGCTGCCGGTTCTCGCCGAGCAGGCGCTCGTTGTCACGGATCAACCGGGTGATCTCGTCCTGCTTCACGATCAGCGTCTGCTGCAGGATCGTCTGCTCCTGCTGGACCTGCTGGACCTGCGCCTCGTGGCGGCGCAGGTCCTGGTCACGCTGCTCCTTGGCGGCGGCGCGGTAGTGCTCAAGGGCATCTCGCGCATGCTGGTGCTTGTCTTCGAGCGAGCGGATCTGCTCGTCCCTCTCCCGCAGACGGACCTCAAGATCGCTGCAGCTCTGGCTGATGCGTGCGTTGCGGGTGATTTCGGTCTGCAGGCTAGATTGCGTGGTTTTCAGCTCCTCGACCTGGGCCTGCAGGGCCGTCTGCAGTCGCGCGACCTCCTGCTGGGAGGCCCCGAACTTTGCCTCCAGTACCGCTGCGCCCTCTTCCAGGCTGCCACGTTCCTGTGCGAACGCTGCACGCTCCTCGACCAGCGCCTGGTTGCCTTCTTCCAGCAGACGCTCCAGCAGCTTGCCGACCAGCCCGTTCAATTCGTCGCTCAGGCGCGAGGGCGACGCCGCCGGGCGTGGATCGAACGCGCCGATTTCCTTCAGGTAACGCTGAATCGTGGTTTTCGAACCGGTATTTCCAAGCTCGATGCGGATCGCGTCGATGCTGGGATTTTGGCCGCGCGCCAACAGCGCTTCCCGCGCCTTGCGCACCAATGCCAGGTTGATACCGCCTCTTGCCATGATTGCTCCTACGATTTCGTACTGTGTTACGGTGTATGTAATTACATGGCATCTTACCTTGTTCAATGACCAAATACTCACCAATTTTCAACAAGCGATAATCGAGCATTATCGCTTGTCATAAGCCAAAACAGTTACAATGCGAGCCCGGTGTGATGTGGCCACGGTGAGGCAGGTTAAATGGACAAGGCAGACAGGTACCTGGCGGCAAGCGTTCGGCAGAACACCACTAGAAGCTACGCCACCGCCATCGCCCATTTCGAGGTGACATGGGGTGGCTTCCTGCCCGCCACCAGCGAGGCCGTGGTGCGCTACCTCGCCGAGTACGCCGACCAGCTGGCCATCAGCACCCTCAAGCAGCGCCTCGCCGCTCTGGCCAATTGGCACCAGAGCCATGGCTTTCCCGACCCGACCAAGACACCCAGGGTCAGGCAAATGCTCAAGGGCATCCGCGTGCTGCATCCGGTGCAGCAGAAGCAGGCCGCTCCCCTGCCCCTTCTGCAGCTGGAGAAGTCGGTGCAGCATTTGCAATTCGAAGCCGAACAGGCTCGGTTACAGGGCGATAAGCAGGGCCTGCTCAAGGCGACCCGCGACATCGCCCTGCTGACCATTGGCTTCTGGCGCGGCTTTCGCGGCGACGAGTTGGCGCGCTTGACAGTGGAGAACACTCAGGCCGAACGCGGCGTGGGCATCCGTTTCTATCTGGCGCACAGCAAAGGTGACCGCCAGCATGTGGGGCGCGAGTACCGCACGCCTTCCCTGACCAAGCTCTGCCCGGTCGAGGCTTACCTGAACTGGTTGGAAGTGGCAGGTATCGCCCACGGCCCGGTGTTCCGGGCGATCGATCGCTGGGGCAACGTCAGTGACCGCGCGCTGGCGGCGCACAGCCTGATTCCGCTGTTGCGCGGCACCCTGGAGCGCTGCGGGTTGCCGTCGCGCCACTACAGCGCGCACTCGATGCGCCGTGGCTTCGCGACCTGGGCGGCGAGCTCGGGCTGGGACCTCAAGACGTTGATGGAGTACGTAGGCTGGCAGGATTTGAAGTCGGCCTTGCGCTACGTGGAGCCGGCCCAGCAATTCGGCGGCCTTGCGCGTAGCCTGGATAGCCAGCGCCTGACATGAGCACCATCGGCACCCGCGCCTGCAGCATCATCGCTTCTGCAGGGGCGGGTTTACCCGCGAACACGGGCGCAGCCCGTGCCAGCCAACACCATCCCCCGCCTCGACGAGCAAGCTGCCAAGCGTCTAGAATCCCTGCTTTATTGTTTCAGCGTATTTCCGTCTTTCTATAGGGATCCAGATGTCAGTTCACCAAGCACCACCCCTCGCGCCGTCCAAAAGCACGGTGGTCAAGATGGAAGCCGCGATGGCCCTGGGCAGCTTCGCCATCGGCACCGGGGAATTTTCCATCATGGGGCTGATGCCCGATATCGCCCACAACCTCAACCTGAGCGAGCCCCAGGTCGGTCACGCCATCAGCGGCTATGCCCTGGGCGTGATGGTCGGTGCGCCGACCCTGGCGATCCTCGGTGCCAAGCTGCTGCGCAAGCACATGCTGTTGCTGCTCATGGCCCTCTATGCCATCGGCAACCTGGCCACGGCATTCGCGCCTTCCTACTTTGGCCTGGTGGCCTTCCGCTTCATCAGCGGCCTGCCCCACGGGGCCTATTTCGGTATCGCCGCCGTGGTGGCATCGAGCATGGTGCCCACCGATCAACGGGCCGGCGCAGTGGCCCGGGTGATGATGGGCCTGACCCTGGCGATGCTGCTGGGCAACCCGATCGCCACCTTCCTCGGGCAGTACCTGGGTTGGCGTTCGGCCTTCGTCCTGGTCGGGCTGATCGCGCTGTGCACCATGGCCAGCGTGTGGCGCTACGTGCCGCAACCCCGCGACGAGGCGCGCAGTGACCCGCGCAAGGAACTGCAGGCCTTCCGCCTGCCGCAGGTATGGATGGCGCTGGCCATCGCCTCGATCGGTTTCGCCGGCATGTTCTGCGTGTTCAGCTACCTGGCCCCGACCATGCTGGAAGTCACCCAGGTCGCGCCGCAGTGGATCCCGTTTGGCCTGGCCGCGTTCGGCCTTGGCGGCATCATCGGCAACATCGCCGGCGGCAAGCTGTTCGACACCCTGCAGTTCCGCGCCGTGGGCGTGGTGCTGCTGTGGTCGACTGCGGTGCTGCTGTTCTTCACCTTCGCTGCCCACGCCCTGTGGTCGCTGCTGCTGGGCATCGCCCTGGTGGGCACCATGATCGCCCTGGCCGCACCGCTGCAGATCCGCCTCATGGACATCGCCCATGAAGCGCCAAGCCTGGCGGCCGCTTCCAACCATGCTGCCTTCAACCTGGCTAACGCACTCGGTCCGTGGTTCGGCGGCATGGCCATCAGCGCCGGCCTGGGCTGGACCAGTACCGGCTACATCGGCGCCGCCACAGCGTTGGCGGGCCTGGCGCTGTACCTGATTGCCCGGCGCATGAAGGGCGGCGCCTGAGCCCTCGCTATTGCATTGCCGGCGCATAGGGCTGCGCCGGCAAATGACAACCTTAGTTTATTTATCGAATAGTTCTCGACTGGAGACATAGGCCGTCACGGGTCCTCACTGGGCCACTTGTAATCGGGGGATACGCCTGAACACCGGCCTAAAAAGTTGCAACCCGAAGAGTATCGCTTTGTGCCAACGCACTATCGGAAAGATAGCGGCCAGAGCACGATATTGTTATTGCACCTATTGTGATATCAATGCCATTTGCAACCAAAGCCAAACACACTACCCGCCAGACTGAGCAGCTCTGCCAAGCTGCAAAAGCTCATTAATTACCCGTTGAAATTAGCCGGCTTACGGGAAAACCCCCTCTATTGCGCTAGATAAGACAACGACGTATTCTCCAGCCATTCTTTAATTCAAGAATACGCCGCCATATAGCCATTAGTTGCAATAAGCCACCACATGAATATACAACTTCCCAGCACTGAAGATATATGTGAGTGGCTGTTGAACGCGGGTGCGTTACAGCTTGCGGATATCCAGCGAGCCACTCGTTTGGGGCTGGCCCAGGGCATGGCGGAGAACGAAAAACTTCGTACGCTGCTACGCCTGGGCGCCGTCAAGGATGAGCAAATGGCGGCCGCCTACGCACAATTGCTGGCCGCGCCACGCCTGACGGATGAGCCCGTGCAAGCGAGCGCGAGCACGCCCGAACGGTTTGCCCGTCACTATGGTGTGATCGCCCTGGACGCGCCTGCCGGGCCATTGCGGGTAGCGGCCGCAGTGCCACTTTCCGGCTACGCCATCGACGCCCTCGCCTACCAGGCGGGCCAGCCGGTGCAAGTCGTGGTAGCGACCGCCGACCAGGTCACCACCCTGATCGAGCAGGCCCATGGCGATGGCCGCAGCGCGATGGGGGCGCTGATCGAGGCCCTGGATGACGACGCCATCGCTGAAGGCGATATCGAACACCTCAAGGACCTGGCCTCGGAAGCGCCGGTCATTCGCCTGGTCAACCTGCTGTTGCAACGAGCGGTGGAGTTGCGTGCCTCGGACGTCCATGTCGAGCCGTTCGAAAACCAGCTGAAGGTGCGCTACCGCGTCGACGGCATGCTGCTCGAGGGCGAGGCGCCCCCCAGTGGTTATGCGGCGGCGGTCATCTCGCGGCTGAAGATCATGGCCCGGCTGGATATCGCCGAGCGTCGGCTGCCCCAGGACGGGCGGATCATGCTGCGTGTCCAGGGCCATGAACTGGACCTGCGGGTATCCACCGTGCCCACCAGCTTCGGCGAGTCGGTGGTGATGCGCCTGCTCGATCGGCAGAACGTCAGCTTCGACTTCGCCACCCTCGGCATCGACGGCGCCACACTGCAGGGCATTCGCCAGATGCTGGCACGGCCCCATGGCATCTTCCTGGTCACCGGCCCGACCGGCTCGGGCAAGACCACCACCCTGTACACCGCGCTCGCCGGCCTGAATACCGCCGAACGCAAGATCATCACGGTCGAGGACCCGGTCGAGTACCAACTGGCCGGTATCAACCAGATCCAGGTCAAGCCGGCAATCGGCCTGGGCTTCGCCACGGCGTTGCGCTCGATCGTGCGCCAGGACCCGGACGTGATCATGATCGGCGAGATGCGCGATCTGGAGACCTGCCGTATCGCCATCCAGTCCTCGCTCACCGGCCACCTGGTGCTGTCCTCACTGCATACCAACAGTGCGGCGGCCAGCATCACCCGCCTGCTGGACATGGGCGTGGAAAGCTACCTGCTGGCCTCGACCCTGCAGGGCGTGTTGGCCCAACGCCTGGTGCGACGCCTGGACCCAGCCACGCGCATCGCCTTCGAGGCGCCGGCCGAACTGGTACAGCGCCATCAGTTGGCGCGCTTTACCCAGCAGCGGCCCATCATGCTCTACCGCGCCGACGAGCACGCCGCAGGCGGCGGTTACCACGGGCGCAGCGCCATCACCGAACTGCTGGTGATGGACGACGACCTGCGCAACCTGCTGATGCGCCAGGCGGATGCCGCCAGCCTCGAAACCGCGGCGCGCGCCAAGGGCCTGGTCACCTTGCGTGAAGAAGGTCTGCGCCAGGCGTTGGCCGGCATCACCTCGCTGGAAGAAGTGCTACGCGTCACAGGGAGTGAATGACTTGCCGATCTTTACCTACCGAGCGCTGGACACCGAGCGACGTGAGCAACGCGGTGAGCTGGAGGCCGTCGACCACACCGATGCCGCGCGCCTGCTGCAGCAACGCGGCCTGCTGGTCTTGCAGCTGCGGCGTGGGCGGCCTCTGCTGCGTTGGCAGTACGGGCACGGGCAGCTCACGCCTGCCAAGCTGATCACCTTCACGCAACAATTGGGCACGTTGGTCGGCGCCGGCCAGACCCTCGACAAAGCCTTGACGACACTGCTCAAGCACGTGCGCAGGCCAGCCGCGAAGCATCTGCTCGAACGGGTCCGCGACGACGTCAAGAGTGGCCAGTCGCTGTCCCAGGCCCTGGAACGGCACCCCGGCAGCTTCCCGGCGTTTTTCACCAGCCTGGTGCGTGCCGGCGAAGCCGCCGGGGCGCTCGAAGACACCTTGGCGCAACTGGCCGGTTACCTGGAGCGCAGCCACAAACTGCGCGGCGAAGTGATCAATGCGCTGATCTACCCCGCGTTCCTCGTCACAGGCGTGATCGGTTCGCTGGCCCTGCTGCTGGGCTATGTGGTGCCGCAGTTCGTGCCCATCTTCCAGGACCTTGGGGTGCCGATCCCGTGGGTGACCCAGGCGGTGCTGGCACTTGGCGCATTCACCGCCAACTGGGGCCTGGCCTGCCTGGCCGCGCTGATCGCCGCGCCATGGCTGTGGCTAGCCGCGCGCCGCGATCCACAGCGGCGCATCAGCCAGGACCTGCGCCTGTGGCGCAGCCGCCTGGTCGGGCCGTTGTTGCAGCGGCTGGAAACCGCCCGGCTGGCGCGCACCCTCGGCACCTTGCTGAGCCACAGCGTCTCGCTGCTCTCGGCGCTGACCATCAGCCGCGACGTGGGTGCCAACCACGCACTGCGCGCCCATGTCGAGCAGGTCACCCAGCAGGTCAAGCAGGGCGCCAGCCTTGCCGATGCCCTGGCCTGCGAACCCCTGCTGCCGGCGCTGGCCATCCAGATGATCGAGGTGGGTGAGCACTCCTCCAGCCTCGGCCCGATGCTGCTCAAGGTCGCCGACATGTTCGACCTCGAGGCGCAACGCCTGATCGAGCGCCTGCTCGCTGCCCTGGTGCCGACCCTGACCATCGTCATGGCGGTGATGGTGGCAGCGATCATGCTGGCCATCATGCTGCCGCTCATGAGCCTTACAAGTACCCTCTAGGAAACCTCCCCATGCGTTCGACCCCTATCCCGCGCGCCCGCCAGGCGGGCTTCACCCTGCTCGAGATGCTGGCCGTCATCGTGCTGCTGGGCATTGTCGCGACCATCGTGGTGCGCCAGGTTGGCGGCAATGTCGACAAGGGCAAGTACGGCGCGGGCAAAGCCCAGCTGGCCAGCCTCAGCATGAAGGTCGACAGCTATGCGCTGGATGTCGGCGCGCCGCCAGGCAGCCTCGAGCAACTGCTGCACAAACCCGCGTCGGCGGGTGCCTGGGCCGGCCCCTATGCCAAGCCGTCCGACCTGCTCGATCCGTTCGGCCACCCCTTCGAGTACCAGGCTCCTGGCAAGCACGGCCCGTTCGACCTGGTGTTCCTTGGCCAGGACGGCACGCCGGGTGGCGAAGGCTACAACGCCGACGTGGGTAGCTGGCAGTAATCATGGCCCGGCCTTGCCAGCGTGGCTTCACCTTGTTCGAGCTGCTGGTCGTCATTGCCCTGCTGGCGGTAGCCCTGCCACTGATGGCGGTGGGTATCGGCCGTGGCCTGCAGGACGCGAGCGAGCGTGGCGCCCTGACCGAAATGGTGGCCACCCTGCGCAGTGCCCGGGCCCAGGCCATCGCCAGCGGCGAGCCAGTACGCGCCAGCTTCGACCTGGCACGGCGCCGCGCCAAGGTGCCGGGGCGTAAACCTGCGCAATGGCCAGATACCTTCACCCTACGCCTGACCACCGCCCAGGCCCTGGGCGCGGCGTTCGAGTTCTACCCCGATGGCGCGGCCAGCGGCGGCAACATCCAGATCAGCCGAGGTGCCGCGCATTGGCGAATCGACGTCAGCTGGCTCACCGGCAACGTCACCCTGCAGGTACTGCCATGAACACCCAGCGTGGCTTCACCCTGCTGGAAATGCTCGCGGCCATCGCCCTGCTGGTCGTGGCCGCGTCGATCCTGCTGGGGGCGTTCGCCCAAAGCAACCGTAGCCTGCGCCAGGTCGAGCGCAACGACAGGCATGCGGCGGTAGCGCGTTCGCTGATGGACGATTTCGACCTGGGTCCGCTGCAACCCGGGCATAGCCGTGGCAACTGGCAGGGCCTGGAATGGACCCTGGAGGTTTCCTCCGACCAGGCCCTGCCTGGCCGGGTCGCGCTGTATCGGCTGGACCTGACGCTGGTCGAAGGGCGCCAGACCTCGCACTACAGCACCTTGCGGGCCCGCACCGAAGATGACGGCCGATGAGGCGTCAGGCCGGCTTCACCTTGTTCGAGGTGCTGGTGGTGATCAGCTTGCTGGGCCTGCTGCTGGGCTTGGTCGGTAGTGCCCTGGTGGGAGCCAACCGCGCGGTGGTCAAGGCCGAGCGCTACAGCGCCAGCCTGGACCAACGCCGGGCCACCCAGCGCTTCCTGCGCCAGGCCGTGAGCCAGATGCTGCCGCTGAGCGGTGTGCGCGAGAACGGCGAACACACCGCCACGTTCGTAGGCCATGCCGATGGCATGACGTTCTACGCCCCATTGCCCAGCTCGGTGGGTGGCGGCCTACACCGCCAGCGCCTGCGCCTACACGGCGAGCAACTCCAGTTGCAGCTGGCTGCGCTGGACGGCCAACGCCTGCAGCCCTGGGGTGAGCCCCAGCGTCTGCTCGACGGTGTGCGCACCCTGCGCTTGCATTACCGCGGTTATTCACCGCTGGGCAAGGCCACCGATTGGTTGAGCGAGTGGCCATGGCCGGAACGCCTGCCGCGCGCGGTGCGTATCGACCTCGGCCAAGCCGGCGCCACGCCCTGGCCAACGCTACAAGTCAACCTGCAGCTCGACCTCAGCGGCGATGGTGGCCGCCCATGAACCCGAGGCAACGCGGTGCCGCCCTGTTGTTGGTGTTGTGGGTGATCGGCCTGCTCAGCGTGCTGCTGGGTGGCTTGGCGATGGCGGTGCAACTGCAGCAGCGCCAGGCACTCTGGCGCAGTCACCAGACTCAGGCGGCGCTGGCCGCGCAGGCTGGCATGGAGCTGGCCGTGGTCAACCTGATGCGCGTTGGCCCGTCACGCTGGCTGGCCGACGGTCGCGCCCATGCCTTGCAGTTCGAAGGCAGCGCGCTGCAGGTCCGGGTGGTCAGCGAGCGCGGCAAGTTCGACCTCAATACCGGTGCCCTGCACCCCCTCGAAAAACTGCTGCGCGCAGGTGGCGCCAGCAGCGAAGACGCGAAACGCGTAACCCAGGCTTTAAGGACGAGGCGTAACAAGGTACCTCTGCGAATGCTCGAAGAATATCGCCAGTTGCCCGGCATGACCTATGCCGTGTACGAGCGCACCCTGCCGTGGGTCACGGTCTGGTCAGGCAACGCCGAACCAGACCCGGCCCTGGCCGCGCCAGAGCTGGCCCGAGTGCTTGGCCTGCCCGGCCGGACCAGGCCAGGTGCCGACGCTGGCAAGCGGGTCACCATCAGCAGTATCGCCACCCTGGCCGACGGCTTCAGCGCACACTTGCAGGCCACCGTGGTCCTGCTGCCCGGTTATGCCGGCGGCAAACCCTACCGTGTGCTCAGGTGGCGCGAATGAAGGCCGTGCTCAAGGGCTACGGCGCGGTTCTCGGCAGGCATCGCCTGCACTGGCGGGCACGCTGGCGGCACAGCCTGGCGCGGCGCTGGTTGCATGCCTGGTGCAAGGAGCTGCTCGGCATGCTTCCCCCTGCGCTGGCCGGGCGTGGCACCCGGCGTGGCGCGACCCAACTGCTGGACTGGCCATTGCCCGAACACGCCCAGGACACTCGCCCGGCGGTCCTGCTTCTGGCCGAGCACCAGGTCATGTTGCAACACATCGCCCTGCCCCTGGCCGCAGCGCGCAACCTCAACGAGGTGCTGATCTACGAGATCGACAAATACACGCCCTACCCGCCGGGCCAGGTGCACTTCGTGGCCCGGGTGCTGCAACGGCACGCGACCCATGCCGACATCGAACTGGTGGCCATCGCCCGCACGGCTCTGGACGCGATGCTCCAGGCGTGCCGGGCACGCGACCTGCAATTGCTTGCCATCGATGTGGTCACGCGTGATGCCCAGCGCCTGGGTATCGACCTGCTGCCGGCGGGCAGTGAGGCCAGGCGTTCATCCCCTGGGCAGCTCAATCGCTGGCTAGGACTGGGCTGCTTACTCAGCGTTGTGGCGCTGGGTGCCGCCTACCTGGACCGACGCCAGGCCACCGTCGTCGCCATGCAGCAAGCGGTGAACGAACAAAGGCAGGCCGTGCGCACGGTGCAGCGACTGCGCCAGTCCCTGGACAGCACCGTGGGCGCCGCGCATTACCTGGGCAGGCTCAAGGCGCAGCAGCCGACGCTGACGGCGGTGCTGGCCGACCTCAGCGCTTGCCTGGGCAACGACACCTGGGTCGAGCGTTTGCAACTGGAAGACAGGGTGCACGTGACCGTGGCGGGCCAGAGCACTCATGCCAGTGACCTGCTCAATGCCGTGAAGGGCTGCAATACCCTCGAAGACGCACGTTTCCAGGGTGTGATCCTGGCAGACAAGGCCAGCGGGCGTGATCGCTTTGCCATCTCCGCGCAACTCAAGGAGGCCGACCATGCGCCCACTCACCCCTAGAGAACGTCGTATCGCGGCGTTGGGCGTGCTCGGCCTGCTGCTGTGGGCGGCCTGGTACCTGCTGGTGGAAAGCCTGTTGCTCACCCCCTTGCGCGAGCTCGACGACCAGATCGAAACCCTGCGCGAACAACAACGCCACTACGCCAGCCTGCTTGCCCAACAACCACTGCTCGAAGCCCAACTGCAACGCAGCAAGGCCAGTGCCGCCAAGGCCAACAGCCTGCTGCCGGGCAACGACCCCAACGCAGCCGCAGCCGAGCTGATGCAGTACGCCACCCGGCAAGTCGCCCGGCAGGCGGCTCAGGGCCTGGGTTGCGAAGTGACCCAGCGCATGCCGGTGACGCCTGCCGAGCACACCACGGTCGAGCCCGAACCGTACCGCCAGGTGAAAGTCAGCCTGACCCTCAGTTGCGCCATCGAGCCGCTCGCTGGACTGCTGCATACCCTGGAGTACGGCCAACCGGCGTTGTTCATCGACCAGTTGAGCGTGCGCCGCAGCGCCTCGGCACCCGCCCATGGCGGCGCCGGGCGCCTGGATGTGCAGGTACTGATCCGTGGCTACCTGCGTGGGCGAGGTGCAGAATGAAGCTGAACACTTCCAGCCAGGCCATGCTGGCGTTCAACCTCGCTGCACTCGCGGCGCTGGCCTGGGTTGCCCTCAGCCCCGTCGCCCCACACTGGCTGCCTCCCGCCGACGTGCCCCGATCCGCAGACCTGGCACCCAGTGTCGCCTTGCCCGAACCACCCCAGGCACAGCTCGCCAAGACCTGGACACAGCCGCTGTTCAGCCCTGACCGCCAGCCTGACCCACAGCGCCCCGAAACCCATGTGCCCGCGCTTTCCGACCTGGCCCTGACCGGGGTGATGATGGGCAACGGTGTGCATTTCATCTACCTGCGCGAAGCTGGCAAACCGGTCAGCAAGCTCGCCCTCGGCCAGCCCCTTGACAACGGCTGGACCCTCACCGACCTCGACCCCACCAGCGCCACCTTCACCCGCGACGGCAAGGCCTACACCCTGAACCTGCCGCGGCTGCGCCTGGCGCCGCCGTCCAAGCCCCCCGTTCTCACTCTTCCGCGTACGACGACTCCATGATCAAGCATGTTCCTGTTCCTTCCTCCCTGTTGCCCTTGCGCGTGCCCCTGCTCGGCCTCGGGGTCGCCATAGCCCTTGCCGGCTGCGCCATGTCCGAGCGACCCATGCGCACCGACCCTGGCCTGATGCAGGAGGCCTTGGCCGGGGCAGGCGCCCCGTTGCCGGGCACTGACACTCGCCCGCCAGCTTCGGCGGCCGTGCCCACAGCGTCAACGCGGGCCATTCGCCAAGGCAACCAGCACTTCGTTCGCCCTGCTCGCGCCCGCACGCCTGTGCAGGACAGCGAACGAGGCGACATCGTCTTCAATTTCACCGACCAGCCGATCGAGGCGGTGATCAACAGCGTGATGGGCGATCTGCTGCACGAAAACTACAGCATCAGCCAAGGTGTGAAAGGCAGCGTCAGCTTCTCCACGTCCAAACCGGTCAACACGCAACAAGCCTTGTCGATCCTGGAAACCCTGCTGTCCTGGACCGACAACGCGATGATCCGCCAGGGCGAGCGCTACGTCATCCTGCCCGCCAGCCAGGCCGTCGCCGGCAAGCTGGTGCCGGACACCGCCGTGCAGCAACCGCCCTCGGGCCTGTCGGCCAGGCTGTTCCCGCTGCGCTACATCGGTGCCAACGAAATGCGCAAGCTGCTGCAACCCTTCGTGCGCGAAAACGCCTTCCTGCTGGTGGACCCGGCGCGCAACGTGATCAGCCTGGCCGGTACGCCGCAGGAGCTGGCCAACTACCAGGACACGATCGACACCTTCGATGTCGACTGGCTCAAAGGGATGTCCATCGGCGTCTATGGGTTGCAACGGGCGTCGGTGGCCGAGTTGATGCCGCAGTTGCAGAAGTTGTTCGGCCCCGACAGCGGTATGCCACTGGCCGATATGGTCAGGTTCATGCCCAACGACCGCACCAATTCGATCGTGGCGATCTCCGCGCAACCCGAGTACCTGCAGGAAGTCGGCGACTGGATCCGCACCATCGACGAAGGCGGTGGTAACCAGCCGCAGCTCTATGTCTACGATGTGCGCAACATGAAGGCCGCCGACCTGGCCCGTTACCTGCGGCAGATCTATGGCTCGGGCAAGGTCGCAGACGACACCCCGGCCAAGGTCGCCCCCGGCTTGAAGACCACCAGCCTGACCTCGCTCAACGGCACCGGCAGCCAGTCACTGGCCACCTCTGGCATCCAGGAACAACACAGCGAAGCGTTCGACGAGCCGTCGGAACAGGACAGCGAAGAGCCCGCCCAGGAAACCACAGGTGAAACCGAAAGCGCCTCGGGCACGAGCCTGGAAGCGACCGTGCGGATCACCGCGCAAAAAGGCAGCAACCAGTTGCTGGTGCGAGCCCGCCCGGCGCAGTGGAAGGAGATCGAGTCGGCGGTCAAGCGCCTGGACACGCCACCGTTGCAGGTGCAGATCGAAACCCGGATCCTGGAGGTCCAGCTCACCGGCGACCTGGACCTTGGCGTGCAGTGGTACCTGGGGCGGCTGGCCGGTAACTCGACCAGCGACACCGTCGCCAACGAAAGAGGCAGCCAGGGTGCCCTCGGTGCTGGCGGCGTGGCGCTGGGCAGCAGTTCGTTGTTCTATTCGTTCGTCAGCGACAACCTGCAGGTGGCGTTGCGCGCCTTGGAAACACGGGGCCTGACCCAGGTGCTGTCGGCGCCCTCGCTGGTGGTGCTGAACAATCAGCAGGCGCAGATCCAGGTCGGCGACAACGTGCCGATCAACCAGACCACGGTGAACACCAGCACCTCCGACACCACGCTGAGCAGTGTCGAATACGTGCAGACCGGGGTCATCCTCGATGTGGTGCCACGGATCAACCCCGGTGGCCTGGTGTACATGGATATCCAGCAGCAGGTCAGCGATGCCGACGACAGCGCGGTGACCGACACCCAGCCCAACCCGCGCATCTCCAGCCGGGCGGTGTCGACCCAGGTGGCGGTGCAGAGCGGGCAGACGGTGCTGTTGGGCGGCTTGATCAAGCAGGACAACAGCAGTTCGGAAACCCGCGTGCCCTGGCTGTCGAGCATTCCCGGCCTGGGCTGGTTGTTTGGCAGCAACGCCAAGGGTCGCGATCGTACCGAACTGATCGTGCTGATTACCCCCAAGGTGGTGAACAACCCCGAGCAGGCGCGACAGGTCACGGCGGAATATCGACAGCAGATGCAGTTGTTGAAGGCCCAGGGGGTTGGCGGTTAGGGTCATCCCAGGTGTTGGATCGCAGTGCCCCTTCGCGGGCAAGCCCGCGAAGGGAGCGCCGCTACATGTCGAACGCCGAAGGCAGCACGACCATGTCGCGAATGGTGACATTGCGTGGGCGGGTCAGCATGTACATCACCGCATCGGCCACCACCTCCGGCTCGATCAAGGTGCCATTGGCCTTCGCCTTGGCCAGGTTCTCCGCTGGCCAGTCGGCCAGCAACGGGCTCACCACCGGGCCCGGCGATACCGCCCCGATCCTGACACCCTTGGTGTTCACCTGCCGGCGCGTGGTCTGTACGAAGCAGTTCACCGCCCACTTGGACGCCGAGTACACCGGCTCCCAGGCCACCGGGAAATGCCCCGCCACCGACCCGGTCACGACGATATCGCCGGTGCCGCGCTCGAGCATGTGCGGCAAGACATCGCGCACGTTCTTGATCACCGCGTTGACGTTCAGGTTGAGCATGCGGTCGATGGCGGCCGGGTCGGCGTCGACCACTTCGCCACCGAGGTAGCAGCCGGCATTGGCATAGAGAATGTCGAGCTTGCCGGCCAGTTCCAGTACCTTGCGCAGCAAGGTCGAGCAGCTGTCTGGGTCGAGCAGGTCGATGTGCAGCGGCACGGCCGCCTCACCCAGTCGTTCACAGGCCCGGCCAAGTGCGTCCTGGTCGCGGTCCACCAAGACCACAAAGGCACCGGCCGCGAGCATCGCTTCGGTTGTCGCCAGGCCGATGCCCGATGCCGCGCCGGTTACCGCTGCCACCTTGCCTTCGAGTTCGTTAGCCATTGGGTGTCTCCTCGTCCCCTCGAGCGGGACTTTGATCATCTTGTAAGGCCAATGTAGACGTTTACATTTGCCAGGTAAATGCATCCGAGCGACCGCGACTTTAGGGCCGCCTCGCCGGCTATGTCAACGTTAACATTTGCCTCAGATTTCGAGCTGGCCCTTCACCACCTGGTCGGCCAGGAGCGCATCGGGGTCGTCGATCTTGCGCAGCAGCAGGTTGATCGCCTCGAGCCCAAGTTGCGCGCTGTCGTGGCTGACGCAAGGAATCGGGTCGCCATGGATCTCGGCGTAATGTACGTGGTCGATGCTGAACAGCGCGATGTCCGCCCTGCCCAGGCCCTGCTCGCGCATCGCCTGCAATGCGCCCAGGGTGATCAGCACATTGAGCCCATAGATCGCGTCGGGGCGCTTGCCCTGGCGCAGATACTCGCCGACCGCCTGGCAGGCCGGCGCCAGGGTGTAGTCGCCATACAGCACCTCCAGCGTCACCGCTTCGTCGCACGCCTCGGTCGCGCGCCGGATGCCGTGCAACCTGCTCAAGGTGATATGCGAATGTTCCGGGCCGGCCACCACCAGCAAATGCCGATGCCCCTGCGCCAGCAACGCCTGGGCGCCCTGGTAGCCGCTCTGCTCGTTGTCCAGGTACACCCCGGCGAACGGCGCGCCGGCCAGCTTGCGGTCGATCTGCACCACCGGAATACCGGCCATCTCCAGCTTGCCCAGATAGTCCGGCTGGTACTGCGCGTCATCCGACACCGCCGACAGCAGGATGCCCGCCACCTGGTAGCTGAGCAGCGTGTCCACGGCGCGCGCCTCGAGGTCGGCCGAGCCATCGGTGTCGAACAGCATCAGCGTGTAGTCGCGCTTCTTCGCCTCGCGGGTGATTGCCTTGATGATTTCGCCATAGAACGGGTTGTCCAGGCTTGCCGTCACCAGCCCGAACAACCGGCTTTCGCGGTTTTTCAGGTTACGGGCGAAGGCATTGGGCACGTAGTTGAGTTCACGAGCCACCTTGAGGATCAGCGCCAGGGTTTCTTTCTTCACCTTTTCCGGCTGGTTGAGCGCGCGAGACACCGTGACCGTGGTCATGTTGACCCGTCGGGCGATGTCGGTGATGGTGGCTTTGCCTGCTGGCTTCATGGCGGCTCCTTCTCGCGCTGGCCTGGTCTGGCCCCGATTTCCGCGGCCTGGAAGGCCTACCGCTGGGTCGAGGATGGCGTATTGTAATGCCAAATACCCTGTGCTAGCTTGCCCCAATGTTGACGTCGACAATCTGGACCGATATCCGCCTGCGAGCCCTCGAAGAGCCGCCCCAGGCGTTTTTTTGAAACTCATAATGTTAACGTCTACATTCCTCCCGCCAACCGGGATTCCGACAACAACAAACAAGGCTAGAGCGAGGAACGAACGCATGACCTACGTGATCGGCGTCGATATCGGTACGCAAAGTACCAAGGCCCTGCTGACCTCGACCCAGGGTGCCATCCTGGCCCAGGCGTCGGTTGCCTACCAGGTCGAACAACCCTACCCGCTGTGGGCCGAGCAATGGCCGGACGTATGGCTCGACGCCGTCCAGGCGACCATTGCCGAAGTGGTCGCGCAGAGCCACGTGCCGGCCAGCGAGATCAAGGCAATCTGTGTCAGCAGCCTGTATGGCGGCTCGGGCATTGCGGTGGACGCCGACATCCGCCCGCTGCACCCCTGCCTGATCTGGATGGACCGCCGCGCCACCGCCGAGACCGAGTGGGTGCGCCAGCACCTGGACATGGAGCAGCTGCAGACCATCAGCGGCAACGGCGTCGACAGCTACCACGGCTTCACCAAGATGCTCTGGATCAAGCGCAATCAGCCCGAGGTCTGGGCGCGCACCCGCTACCTGCTACCGCCCAACAGCTATGTGCAGTACCACCTGACCGGCGAATTGGCGGTGGACCACAGCTCGGCGGGCAACATCGGCGGCGTCTACGACATTCGCACGCGCACTTGGTCGACCCCACTGATGGAGGCATTGGGCATCGACCCAGCGCTGATGCCGCAGCGGCTGGTCGAGTCCAGCGAGATCGTCGGCGGCCTCACCGCCGAAGCCGCCGCGCGGCTGGGCCTGGCACCCGGTACGGCAGTGGTGGCCGGCGGTGTCGATGCCGCCATGGCCACCCTGGCGGCCGGTGTGGTCGAACCGGGCAACCACGTGGCGATGATGGGCACCAGCATGTGCTGGGGCTTCATCAACCAGCAGACCGATGCCAGGCTCGGCCTGGTCAGTTTCCCCTATGTGCACGACCCCGCCGAGAACATCTACATGTTTGGCGGAGCCATCGCCACGGGCGCCTCGGTCAGTTGGTTCCGCGACCAGTTCTGCACCCAGGAAAAGCAAGCTGCGGCCTTGTCATCCGGCGTCGAGGTGCATCAGTTGATGGAGCGCCAGGCCGCCGATACCCCGGCCGGCGCCGATGGCCTGGTGTTTCTGCCGTACCTGATGGGTGAGCGCAGCCCGGTGTGGGACGCCCAGGCATCCGGGGCCTATGTCGGGCTGTCGTTGTTCCACACCAAGGCCCACCTGTATCGCGCGGTGCTCGAAGGCCTGGCGTTCGCCTTGCGCCACAACATGGAGCGCGGGCAACAGGCCGCAGTGCGCCTCGACCCTGAGCTGATCGTGGTCGGTGGCGCTGCGGCCTCGGACCTGTGGATGCAGATCATCGCCGATATCACCGGCTACCCGGTGCTGACCATCGAGCAAGCCGTGGAGGCGCCCTTGGGCGGTGCCATGCTGGCCGCCCTGGCCATCGGCGAAATCACCGACCTGGCGCAGGTGCGCGACTGGCGAACCCTGTGCCCGCGCGCCCAGCCCAACCCGGTCAACCGGGCTACCTACGACCGGCTGTTCGAAATTTACTGCAACCTCTACCCAGCGCTGAAACCGAGCATGCATGGCCTGGCCGCACTGCGCCAGGCGCCTCGCCAGCACCTTGCGCCCGCCTCGGCCGAGGCGCCCGCCCCGCTCCACGCGTGACTTCGCCATTCGGCTGGCCGCTAAGCGCGCCAGCCAGTACCATGCCTGCGCACACCAGAGGCCAGCCATGTTCGATTGGGAAGATCTTCGCCACTTCAGCGCATTCACCCGCAGCGGTTCATTGTCCGCAGCCGCCAAGCTGCTGGGGGTCGACCACGCCACCGTCGCCCGGCGCATCGCCGCGCTGGAAGCGGCGCTCAACCTCAAGCTGGTCGACCGTCGCCCCAGGGCCTACGAGCTGACCGAGCACGGGCGCCGGATCGCCGAGTTGGCCGAGCACATGGCCCAGGGCTCGTTCGCCGTGGAGCATTTCGCCAGCGCCGGGCAACAAGCGGTCGAAGGCGAGGTGGTGCTGTCCGCGCCTCCGGCGCTGCTCGGCAGCATCATCGCCCGGCGCCTGGGCGAGTTGTACCGGCGCTACCCGCGGCTGCAGTTGCAGCTGGTCGGCAGCAAGTCGCGTGCCTCGTTGGCACGCCGCGAAGCGGACATCAGCGTGGCCCTGGCCAGGCCCAGCGAACCGACCTTGGTGGCCAGCCTGCTCGGCCACCTGGACTACCGCCTGTATGCTGCCCCCGAATACCTACGCTGCGCCTGCGCACCACGCTACATCGGCTACGACGCCTCGCAGGCAAAAACAGCGCAACAGCAATGGTTGCTCGAACAGACCGACAACGCCCCGTTCGCCCTGCAAAGCAACGACTTGCGCATCCAGGCCCAGGCCGCCGCCGGCGGGATCGGCATCGCCTGCCTGCCGGCCTTCATGGCCGAGGAACATGGCCTGGAAAGCATCGGGCCGGCGGAGCAGACCATGAGCATCGAGATCTGGCTGGCGGTCCACGAAGACGTACGCAACACGCCGCGGATCAAGGCCGTCACGGACTTCCTCGGGCAACACGTCAGGCCGTTGCTGCGCTTGTGAATTTTTGCAGGTGCCCCCTGCATCTATACGGAATGTCCATACAGAGGCCTTGCGGCTACGCTTTACCGATTGCTGAAACAGCCACTGAAAGGAGACACCGATGCAGTACGTCAAGCTGGGCAACACTGGCCTGGACATCTCGAAACTGTGCCTGGGCTGCATGACATTCGGTGAGCCGGACGCCGGCACCCACCCCTGGACCCTCGGCGAGGCGGACAGCCGGCCGATCATTCGGCATGCCGTCGAGCAAGGCATCAACTTCTTCGACACCGCCAACAGCTACTCGGCCGGGACGTCGGAAATCATCCTCGGCAAGTTGCTCAAAGAATTCACGCGCCGCGACGAGACGGTGATCGCAACCAAGGTGTTCTACCCCGCCAACATGTGGGAAGGCAGCAACCGCCCCAACGAACAGGGGCTGTCGCGCAAGGCCATCATGACGGCCATCGACGCCAGCCTCAGCCGGCTGGGCACCGACTACGTCGACCTGTACCAGATCCATCGCTGGGACTACCACACGCCCATCGAGGAAACCATGGAAGCCCTGCACGACGTGGTCAAGGCCGGCAAGGCCCGCTACATCGGCGCTTCGTCGATGTACGCCTGGCAGTTCGCCAAGGCTCAACAAGTAGCAGCCAGCAACGGTTGGAGCCGCTTCGTGTCGATGCAGAACTACCTCAACCTGCTGTACCGCGAGGAAGAGCGCGAGATGATCCCGCTGTGCCTCGACCAAGGTGTCGGCCTGATGCCCTGGAGCCCGATGGCCCGTGGCCGGCTGACCCGCCCGCACGGCCAGCAGACCGAGCGCACCCGCACCGACATCTCCGGCCGCTCGTTCTACGAGAAGACCGAAACCGAGGATGGCCGGGTGATCGACGGCGTCGAGCAACTGGCCAAGGAACGTGGCGTGCCGATGGCCCAGGTAGCCTTGGCCTGGGTCCTGGCCAAGCGCGGCGTGTCGGCCCCGATCGTCGGCGCCTCCAAGGCCACCCAGCTCGACGATGCGATCGCCGCGCTGGACCTGCGACTGAGCAGCGAGGATATCGCCCGCCTCGAAGCCCCGTATGTGCCCCATGCGGTGACTGGCTTCAAGTGAAACCCGCCGCCTGCTAGCGCCCACTCACGCCGGCTGCGCGGCCCCGCGCCGCGCAGCCTGGGCGTGCCAGCCCTGCAACAGCACCGCCAGGGCAGCCAACCCGGCCGGCACCAGCAAGGCGGCGAAGACCTGGTCGAAACGCCAACCCATCGCCAGCATCTGCGCCCCGGCAAAGGCGCTGAGAATCGCCCCGAAGCGTCCGATCCCACTCATCCAACTGGCCCCCGTGGCCCGCGCCTCGGTTGGGTAGAACCCTGCAGCCAGCGCATTCATGCCCACACTGCCACCATTCAGGCCAAAGCCCACGGCCCAGGCGATGGCACACAGCCAGGTGAAATCACCGGCCACCTGGCCGATGGCGAACACCACCACGCCACTGAACAGGAACGTCAGCATCAGCACCCGCTGTGGGTGCCAGCGATCCATCGCCCAGCCCACCGCAATCGCCCCCACCGGCCCGCCAATCTGGAAGCAGGCAGTGACGATGGCCGCCTCGGACACCGAGAAACCGCCGCCCTCCTTCACCAGGGTCGGCAACCAGCCACTGAACAGGTAGACCAGGAACAGCGCCAGGACATAGCCGCACCACAGCATCAGCGTGCCGAAACGGTAGCGTGGCGACAGAATGGTGCCGATGGCTCCGCCCTGGCTCGGCGCATCCGCCGCCAGCGCGAAGTGCGTGGACGGCGTGCTGACACCTGGGGCCAGGCGCTCGACGATGGCGCGGATGCGCTGCGGCTCGGCGCCCTTGCTGACCAGGAAGGTGACCGATTCAGGCAGGCGCCAGTACAGCAGTGGCAGCACCAGTAACGGCAGCACGCCGCCCAAGGCCAGCACGCTGCGCCAGCCCAGATTGGGAATCATCCAGGCGCTGACGAAGCCCCCGGCCGCAGCACCCAGGGAAAATCCGCAGAACGCCAGAGTGATCAACAACGAACGGCTGCGCGCCGGGGCGTATTCGCTGACCAACGTGCTGGCATTGGGCATGGCGGCGCCCAAACCCAGGCCGGTGAGAAAGCGCAACGCCACCAAGGTTTCCAGGTTCGGCGCGAACGCCGAGGCCAGGGTCCACAGGCCGAACAGCAGCACACTGCCGAGCAGCACCGCCTTGCGCCCATGACGGTCGGCCAGCGGGCCGGCGACCAGTGCCCCCAGGGCCAGCCCTATCAGTGCGGCACTGAGCACCGGCCCCAGGCTTTGCGGGCCGAGGCCCCATTCGCTTTTCAGTTGTGGCGCGATGAAACCGATGATGGCCACGTCCAGGCCATCCAGGGCGATGATCAGGAAGCCGAGGAAAACGACCCATTTCTGGAAATGGCCGATTGGCCGCTGGTCGATCAGCTGGCGCACGTCGAGGGTATGGTTCATTGCCTGAGTCTCTTGTTGTTTTTATCGTGTAGGAGCGGGTTTACCCGCGAACACCGGCGGAGCCGGTGCCATTCACCGCGTGGCCTGCTTCGCGGGTAAACCCGCTCCTACGGGGATTGCACCCGCGCTTGGAAATTAGGCAGTGGCGAGGCTGCGCAGCGGCACCGGCTTGATGATCCGCGTCTCCTGGGCCACCACCAGGTCACGGGTAGCGTGCAGGTAGGCAGCGAAGTCGGGGTCGGCATCGCGCGCGGCGCTACGCTTCTCGAAATCGTCCAGGCTGTCGTAGCCCCACAGGTGCACCACCTGGTTCAGTGGGCCGATGCTGCTGACGTAGAACGCCAGCGGTGGGCCCAGGTGGCGCAGCAGGATCGGCATCGCCAGCTGGTCGAACGCTTCGAGGAAGGCCGCCATGCAGCGCGGGCGGATGGTATAGACGCGGTGGTCGACGATGGGCTTGTGCATCACGCCACCTCCCGCGCCTGGGCGGCACTGGCCAGGCCCTGGTCGACGCCCGCCAGATGGCGGCCGGTGATGTAGCCGAAGGTCATGATCGGCCCCAGGGTGATGCCGGCGCCGGGGTAGTTGCCGCCCATGATGCTGGCGCGGTCGTTGCCCACGGCATATAGCCCATCGATGGCCTGCTGTTCGCCATCGAGCACTTCGCCGACCACGCTGGTGCGCAGGCCGTCGAACGTGCCGAGATCGCCCATCACCACCTTGACCGCGAAGTACGGCCCCTCGCCCACTGGCGCCACGCAGGGGTTGGGTTGCTGCTGCGGGTCGGCCAGGTAGCGATTGAAGCTGGTCGAACCACGGCCGAACTGCAGGTCCTGCCCCTGGCGCGCCCCAAGGTTGTACTCACGCACCGTCTGCTCCAGGCCCTGGGCATCGATGCCGGCATTACGTGCCAGCTCCACCAGGCTGTCGCCCTTGACCAGATAGCCATTGCGCAGCAACGGCGACAACGGCATCGGCGCCGGCTTGGCATAGCCCAGCCCGTACTTGGCCAAGGTGCGACGGTCGCAGACCAGCCACATGGCGGTTTCCTTGGCATCGGCGCAGGCCTCGATCAAAGCGGCACCGACGTCGTGGTAGGAGTTGGACTCGTTGGTGAAGCGCCTGCCGCTGCGCAGCACGCCGATCACCCCGGGCTTGTAGCGGTCGAGCAGGTGCGGGAAGGCTACCTGCCCACCACCGCGCATCGGCACCTTGGACACCGGCATCCATGCGGCGGCGGCCTGCAGGCGGATGTCGACCGTGGCGCCCAGGGCCTCGGCCATGCGCGCAGCATCTCCGGTGTTGCCTGCAGGTACCGGCGAAAAGTGCTCGCCACCGCGGCGCAGGTGCGGGTATGCCTGGCGGATGCGTTGCAAGTCGTGGGAAAAACCGCCACATGCCAACACCACGCCGCGCCGTGCTTCGATCCGCAGCGCCTGACCCGCCTGGTTGGCCAGTGCGCCGCGGACCCGCCCGCCCTCGTGCAGCAACTGCTTGGCTGGCGTACCGGTGAGGATCGGAATACCCAGGTCCTGCGCCGACTTCACCAGGCGCGCGGCCAGGGCATTGCCGCTGGTGACCTGGGTACCGCGGCGATACAACGCCAGCTCCTTGAGGTGGGTCAGCAGGCGCTTGGCCACGTACACGAACGACGTCAACGACCGGGTGACATTGAAGAAGTGCTTGAGGTCGGCGTTCGAGGAATTGAACATCATGCCGATGAAGGTGATGGTCTTCAGCGGTGGGCGCAGCCGCGCCATGTCAGCGCCCAGTTCGCGGATGTCGAAGGGCGCGGCCAGGATCGAGCGCCCGACATCGACGCCCCCTTCGACTTGCGGGTGATAATCCGGGTACAGGGTGGGCACGAAGCGCACGGCGGTCTCGCGCTGGAAGAACTCGACCATGTCCGGAGCGTGGCGCAGGAACGCCTCGACACCTGCTTCATCGAAACAGGCCCCGGCTTCGTTGCGCAGATAGGTCAGTGCGGCCTCCTTGCTGTCGTTGCTGCCGAGCCGGTTGCCCGGGACCCACAGCACGCCACCGGAAAACGCCGTGGTGCCACCGAAGCAGTCGTCCTTCTCGATGACGAGCACATCCAGGCCATGCTTCTTCGCCGTGATCGCCGTGGACAGCCCACCGGCACCCGCGCCGATCACCAGCACATCGCAGGTTCGCGTGGTCATGGTCGTACCCCCTCGAAGCCTGGGCGTGGAATCAACGCCATGGGCATGCTTTCCAGCCCGCCATCGACGGTCAGTTCGGCGCCATTGATGTAGTCGGCACGCGGGCTGGCCAGGAACAACACGGCTTCGGCGATATCCTGCGGTTCGCCGATGCGCCCGTTGGCGGTCATGGCGCTGCGCTGGCGTTCGATGTTCGGGTCGGTATAGAACGCCGCCGACAGCGGCGTGCGAATCAGCCCCGGGCACACGGTATTGCTGCGCACCCCGCGAGGCCCCCATTCGACGGCAAGTTGGCGCGACAGCATGCTGACCCCGGCCTTGGCTGCGCTGTAGGCGCCACTGTTGGGCTGTGGGTAGTGCGCGGCGATGGAAGCGACATGCACCATGCGGCCCTGACCCCGCTGGAGCATGCCACGGCCGAACGCCTGGGCGCACAACAGGTAGCCGCTGAGGTTGACCGCCAACACCTGGTTCCACTGCTCCAGGCCGATCTCGTCGAGCGAACCCGGGCGCAGCACGCTGGCGTTGTTGACCAGCACGTCACAGCGGCCGTGCAGGGCCTGCACCTGCGCCGCGGCCTGTTCGACGCTGGCAGGGTCGGCGATGTCGCAGGCCAGCGCACTGACTTCGCCGACGCTGTGCTCGGCCAGGGTGGCCGCCAGCTCCCGGCACTTGTCGATATCCCGGTCGAGCAACAGCACATGGGCCTGTTGCTCGACCAGCGCGCGGGCCAGAGCCGCACCGATGCCACCGGCGGCGCCGGTGACCACGCAGACAGCCGAGTCCAGGCCCAGCCAATGGGAATTGCTGTTGTTGTTCTGCATACCGCTCTCCAGAGTGTCGCTTCATCTGGCGAACAGCCTAGGGCCGGCGGCAGGCTTTGCAGAATGGACAAAACCTGCAAGCGCGGCCACATTCCCGGCAATTTCGTCCCTGCCCCCTGGACCTCGCGCCCGCCTGTGGCACAGTGGGCGGGTAGCGTCCAGAACAATTACAACGACATGAACAAGATCCCCAACTACGCCCTGTACGGCGAGACCGCGCAGCCGGTGTGGCACGAATCGCTGCATGTGGAGCAGATCTCCAAGCGCTCCGGCGCGCACAACTGGGAAATCGCCGCGCACCGCCACGAGGGCCTGTTGCAGTGGCTGTACTTGCAGAGCGGCGCCGGTGAGGTGCTGTTCGACAGCGAGCGCCTGCAGGTGCGGGCACCGTGCGTGGTGTACGTGCCGGCGCAGGTGGTGCATGGCTTCAACTGGGCCGGCCAGGTCGAAGGCCAGGTCGTCACCGCCGCGCAACCACCGCTGGAAAGCATCGCCCAGGTGCTGGCGCCGCACCTGCTGGCACAGATCCGCAAGCCCCAGGTCATCGCCCTGCCCCATTGGCCCGCCGACGAAGACCCCTTGCTGCCGTTGTGCCGCGCCTTGCGCGAGGAGTACCACAACCGCGCCCGCGAACATGTGGCCAGCAGCATGTCGCTGCTCCTGGCCCTACTGATCCAGTCGCTGCGTCACGAGCCCGACGCCCCCGGCGCAGCGCCCCGCCAGCCCTCGCGGCGCAGCCAGCAGTTGACCGGCTTTCGCGAACTGGTGGACCAGCACTACCGCGAACACCTGCCGCTGGGGTTCTACGCCAGTGAGCTGGGCATGACCCTGACTACCTTGGGAAGGCTGTGCCAGGAGCATCTGGGCATGACGCCGATGAGCGTGATCAATGCCCGGCTGGTGCTGGAGGCCAAGCGGACCCTGGGGCATTCGACCTCCAGCGTGAAGGAGATCGCCCATGAGCTGGGGTTTGTCGACGTGGGCTATTTCAGCCGGTTCTTCCGCAAGCAGTGTGGGGTGAGTCCGAGTGATTTTCGGGGGGCGAGACAGGGTTGATCGCGTTACGCAATGAAAGGCCGTTCAATACCCCGTCATCTCCAGATACCCCCGCCCCTGCCCATCCCCGCTGATGCGCACCGGCCCTTCCCAATACGGGAACCGTGTCCCCATCCAGGCCTTGGGCTCGATGGCCTCGACCTGCACGTCCAGCTGCACCGCAGGCACCGCGACCCGCCAGTGGGTCGGTATCTGCTTGCCATTTTCCTGCCGGGTCCAGGCCAGCGGTGTGAGTTCGATCTCGCCGCCTTGCAACGCTCGGGTCCGCCCTTGGGAATCGACCCAGGTACCGGCGCGGTATGGCGCCCTTTGGTCCTCACGCACCTGGAACACCATCACCTTGGCCCCACTGGCCAGGTGCAGCGAGAACCAGTCCCAACCGCTCTGCCCAGCCGCCAGTGGCTGGCTGCTCCACTCGCGGTCGAGCCAGGCCTGCCCGGTCACCGGGATACGCTGCCCGTCGCGCTGCACCTGGCCCTTCACCCGATAGAACGGCTGGCTGTAGTAATACGACGCCTGACCCTTGCCGGACTTTTCGCTGTAGCCCTGGTTGCCATGCAGCACCAGCGGTCGGTCGCTAGCCAGGCTCAGGTCGTAGCTGAATCCAGGCCCATTGGCGCGCATGCGTAGCTGGTCTATCCCAGGTCCCCCCTGCAACGACCAGTCGTTGATCCATGCATGGAACGGCTCGGCTACGGCGCCGGCCTGGCCAATGCCGCCACGGGCCAGGGTCTCGCCGACCTGGTGACCGCCAGGCCCAGTCAGCGCCGCATGGCCCAGCCACAGGTTCGGGCTGTTCCACCCCGTCGTTTCCGCGCCGGGGCGCAAGGCCGAGCGGAACAATGTCCACTGCACGCCCCAGTCACGACCCTCGGCGTCGTTGAGGTTGGCGGTGACGTACCACCACTCGATGCGAAAACCGTCATGGGCACCGTGATCGCGAGGGAATACCAGCGGTACATTGGCCGCCACCGGTTGGAATCCGCCAGCGTCGGCGCCCAGGCCGGCGTAACCCTTCGGCGCAGGCGCGGGTGGCTCGCAGCCGGCGAGCAGCAGGCACGCCAGCAGGGCCCAGGTTTCAACCTTCATCGCTGAACCGCCGCAACAAGTCGCTGGGCTGGCGGCGCGCCAGTTGCCAAAGCGGCCAGGCGCTCGCCAGCAGGCTGGTCAGCAGGCCCAGCACGGCCAGTTGCGCCAGTTGCCCGGGGAACACGTGCCAAGGCAGGCGCCAACCGAAGGCCTGCACGTTCACCACCGCCACCAGGCACCAAGCCAGGAGCAGGCCGAGAGGGATCGCCAGCAGCACGGTGAAGCCACTGAGCAGCAGCATCTGGCCCAGGCTCAGCCAGGCCAACCAACGGCGCGGAACACCCAATGCCCACAGCGGCGCCAACTGCCCCAGGCGGCGTTGGCCCAGGGTCAGCTGGCTGATCAACAGCGCCACCCCGGCCACGCCAAGGGTCAGGCTGTTCAAGGCTGCCGTCACCGTGAACGTGCGGTTGAACACCTGGGTCGACCAGGCTTTGAGGCTGGCCTGCTCGACCAGCCGATCATCATCCAGGGCGAAGCGCTGCTGCAGTTCAAGCTTCAGCGATTGCACCGCGTCCGGGCGAGCCAGCACGCTCAATCCCGCCAGCCGGGCCGCAGGCGCATGGCGGCGCAGCCAGTCGGCGTTGACCAGGACATGGCCCTTGGGGTTGCCGTAATCGGCGTAGATGCCGACCACGCTCAGCGCCTGGGCCGGCTCGCTCGGCAAGGGCACGCTATCTCCGAGCCAGACCCCGAGGCGGCGTGCCAGTTGCTCGCTGAGCATGGCGCCATGCCCCGCTGCCAACCGTTCCCAGGCCTGGGGCGCCTGTTCCAGCAATGGCCAGTGATCGCGGTAGAAGGCATCATCGACCACACCTTGCACCTGCACTGGCCAGTGCTCGAGACGCCACTCCACCCGCCAACTGGGCAGCACGCTGCCGACACCCGGTGCGTGCATCAGCTGAGCCTCTATCTGCCGAGCCTGGGCGTCGTTGCGCGGGCTGATGTACAGATCCGCCGCCAGGCGCTGGTCCAGCCAGCCGGTGAAGGTACGCCGAAAACCTTCGGTCATGCCACCTACGCCAACGCTGGCGGCCAATGCCAGCAACAGCGCCATCAACGCCAGGCTCAGTGCTGGCAGTTGCTCGCGGCTATCGGCGACGAACCATTGCGCCAACGGGCGCCGGCAGCGACGCGCCAGGCCGCCAAGCAGTGCCGCCAGCACACCGGGCAGGAGCAACGCCGCGGCCAGCAACAACGCCGCGAGCATCGCGAAGGCGCTAGGCAAGCCGTTACCCAGATAACCCAAGCCCAGTGCGGCCACCAGCAACAGGCTGCCTGCCAGGGCCTGGCGTTTCAGCCAGGGTACCTGGGCCAGGCGCCAGGCCTGCGGCTGCGCCAACGCCAGCAAGGGCAGGCGCGCGGCACGCAACAGGCTATCGCAGCCCGCCAGCAGGGCGCCCAGCAGTGCCACGGCAATGCCTGCCAACCACCACCACAATGGCAGTTGCAACTGCCCCGCCAGCCGCGCGCCGTACAGCCCTTGCAGGCTCGAAGCCACGTCTGGCAAGAGCAGTGCAGCCAGCAGGTATCCACTCAGCACCCCGGCCACCCCGCCCGCCAACGCGAACAGGCCGAGTTCCATGGCCAGCGCGCCCAGCAAGGTTTTCAAGCTTACCCCGCATGCACGCAACGTGCGGATCAGCCCTCGCCGCTGCTCCAGGGCCAGGCCGATGGCCGCGTGGGCAATGAACAGCCCGACCACGAAGGCCAGCAGGCCCAAGGCGGTGAGGTTCAGGTGAAAGCTTGCGGTCAGCCGCTCCAGGTCACCCTCGTCGCTGCCAGGCACCACCTTCAGGCGCGCCGCGACATCAGCCGGCAATGGCCGGTTGGCACCGGCGATCACCCGCGAGAGCTGCCCGGGCGCATCGAGCAAGGTCTGCGCCTGACCGATGTCGACCACGATCACGCCGGGTGCCAACTGTGCGCTGAGGGTCAGTGGCGGCAACGTATGTCCGTCGATGGTTTTCGGTCGGTCGCCGACCTTACTCCCGAGTTGCCGCAAGGTGTCAGGCCCGACCCAGGCCTGCCCCGGCGAACCCACGAACGCTTGCAGGTCGAAGCCTTGGGTGTCTGCTCCCGCCACCGACATCCCCGGCAACAGGCTGAGCGGCTCGATGCCGATCAGTTGCAGGCTGACCTCCGGCTCCCCGGCCAGGCGCATGCGCCCTTCCAGCAGCGGGGTTGCCTGCCACCCTTGCTTGCGCAGCTGTACATAGAGCGCCTGATCGAAGCGCTGGCCGTCGCGGGCCACGACTTGTGGCCTTTGCGGGCCGGCCAAGAGCGCCCGGGCCTGGGCATAGTCGTTCCTCGCCTGGCTATTCAGGGCTTGCACGCCTGTCCACAACGCGGTGGCCAGCCACAGCCCGGTGAAAATGCCGAGGGCTTGCAGGCGATGACGCCACCAGTGGCTGCACAGGGCCTGCAAGGCAATGCGCAGGCTGCTCATCAGCCTTGCACCCTGCCCTGGTGCAACATGCAGCGGTGCGCCAAGCGGGCTGCCAGGCGTTGACTGTGGGTGACCATCAGCAGGCTGCTGCCGGCTTCTTCCACCAATTGCAGGAGCAGGGCCAAAACCTCGTCGCTACTGGCTTCATCGAGGCTGCCGGTGGGTTCGTCGGCCAGGAGCACGCCAGGTCGGCTGGCCAGCGCACGGCCAATGGCGACCCGCTGCTGCTGGCCCCCCGACAATTGCTCCGGGTAGCGCTGCAGCAATTGCGACAGCCCCAGCCGCTGCGCCAGGTAGGCAGACCATTGCACGTCGTGGCGCCCGGCCAAGCGCGCCTGGAACGCCAGGTTGGCCGCCACATCCAGGCTGCTGATGAGATTGTATTGCTGAAACACCAGGCCGATGCCTTCGCGCCGCCAGCGGGCCAGGGCCGGTTCGGCATGGCTGTCGAGGGGATGGCCGTCGATCAGGATACGGCCACTGTCAGGCCGATCGAGGCCGGCCAGCAGGTGCAGCAAGGTGCTCTTGCCACTGCCCGACTCGCCCATCAACGCCAGGCTGGTGCCACGGGGCAGGGTCAGGTCTACGCCACGCAAGACTTGCAGCTGGCCCTGGGCGGTGGGGAATGACTTGTGCAGGTGTTCGACGACCAGCATCGGCGGCGGCCTTTTGTGTCTGGGTTCAGACAATAGGGATAGCGGGTGATGCCGCTTGGGGGCAAGTCGGCTTTGTCTGTAACGGCCCTTTCGCGGCGGTTCGACGCATCGATAAACCCGCCCCTACAGGGTGATCACCAACCCTGTAGGAGCGGGTTTATCGATGCGTCGAACCGCCGCGAAGAGGCCAGCGAAATCAACCTAACTCCCCAGCGCATGCTGTACCTGCCCCACCGTCGCCTCCAGGCTATCCAGGTACAGGCTCGACACCCGCTCCACCGGTGCCTGGTCCACCGGCCAGTGCAAGGCAATGCTCCCGGCCAGCCGGCCTTGCGCCCGCACCGGCAAGGCGATCGCACGGATCAGGAACGGCAAGCGCACCGGGTATTCCCAGTAGCCCTCGGTGCGCTGCCCGAAGCCGTTGTGCCCGTCCTCTTCGATGTCGCGCAGCACCGCCTCGCCAGCCTGGCGCTCCTGGGCGGCCAGCCGCTGCACCTCGTCCGCAGCCAGTTCCTTCAGGCAGGCCCGGCCCATGGCCGAATGGAACAGGCTGGCATGGTGCCCGACGATCTGGCAGTTGTTCGGGTAACGCTTGCGCAGTACCTGAGGAATGGCGCTTTCCATCACTTCCAGCCGCTCACCGTCGAAGCACGACAAATCAGCCACCAGGCCAGTGCGTTCGCTGAGCTCCAGCAACAGCGGCGCCGCCCGCTCGACGAACAGGCGCTTGAAGCGCTGCTGGCTGTCACCGAACAGCCTGCGTGCGCACAGGCGATAGCGCCGGTCGTTCAAGCCGCGATAGACCCAACCCTGCTCCTGCAAGGTCGCAAGCATGCGCGACACCGTGGCCTTGGGCAGGGCCGTGAGGTAATGCAGCTCCTCCAAGCCCAGCGCCTGATGCTCGCCAAGCAGCTCGACGATGGCCAGCGCCCGCTCCACCGAGCGAACGCCGCCGTTGTCGGCTGCCGAGCCCGTAGCCGTGACCATAGTAGTGCCCATGATTTGACCTCCCTGGCGTGCGTGGATGGTCATCATGCCCAGCAAGATACGGGCCTGGCCAGGGCTTTCAACGCACTATCAGACTCGCCGGTGGGCAACGCTCGACCCAGCGGGTGAGCTGTTCATGGGCATGGGCCAGCTGCAGCACGGCGTGGTCGGCCTGGGCCGGGCCTATGATCTGCAGCCCCATCGGTAGCCCCGTAGCGTTGAAACCGACCGGCACGCTCATCGCCGGCAGCCCGGCCAGGGTCGGCCCGATCACCACCTCCATCCAGCGGTGGTAGGTGTCCATCGCCTGCCCACCGACCACCCGTGGCCACGGCTCGGCTGCGTCGAAAGGGAACACCTGGGCCGACGGCAACAGGAGGAAATCGTAACGTTCGAACAGCGCGTTCAGCGCCTGGTACCACGCACTGCGGTCCAGCGAGGCCTGGTACAAGGCCGCCGCACTCAACTGCAAGCCGCCCTCCACTTCCCACTGTGCCTCGGGCTTGAGCAGTGCCCGCTTGGCGGGGTCGGCATAGGCCGCGGCCAGGTTGCCGTGCACCAGGAAGTGGCGGTGGGTGAGCCAGCATTGCCACAAACGGGCCAGTTCGAAGTCGGGCTGGCAGGCCTCGACGCTGCAGCCAAGCTCGGCGAAATCCGCCAGGGCGGCCTCGCACAGGCCCATCACACCTTCGTCCATCGGCAGATAGCCGTTGTAGTCCCCCAGCCAGCCGAGCCGAGTGCCCTTGAAGTCACGCGCGAGCCCATTGGCGAAGTCCAGCGGTGCATTGCTCTGCGACAGCGGCGCACGAGCGTCGAAACCTGCCTGTACCGTGAGCAGCCGCGCCACGTCCTGCACGCTACGGCCCATCGGCCCTTCGGTGGCCAGTTGCTGGACGAACAGCTCCGCCGTCGGCCCATAAGGCACCCGACCCTGGGACGGGCGAAGGCCGAACACATTGTTGAACGCCGCCGGATTGCGCAGCGAGCCCATCATGTCGCTGCCGTCGGCCACCGGCAGCAGGCGCATGGCCAGCGCCGCCGCTGCGCCACCACTGCTGCCCCCGGCCACACGACCAGGGTCATAGGCATTGGTGGTGGTGCCGAACAAGGGGTTGTAGCTCTGCGAGCCCAGGCCGAATTCTGGCACATTGCTCTTGCCGACGATGATCGCGCCGCTGGCGCGGACCCGCGCCACGCTGATCGCATCGGCCGTGGGCACCTGCTCGGCGAACAGTGGCGAGCCGAGGGTGGTGCGCAGCCCAGCGGTAGCCGCCAAGTCCTTGATAGCCTGGGGCATGCCATGCATCCAGCCCCGCGAGCGCCCCGCCGCCAGTTCCCGGTCGCGGTCGTCGGCTTCGCTCAGCAACGCCTGGCCATCGCGCAGCGATACCAGTGCGTTGACCTGCGGGTTGCAGCGCTCGATCTGCCCCAGGTAGGCCTGCATCACCTCGCGGCACGACACCTCACGGGCATGGATCGCTTGGGAAAGGGGCTCGGCATCAAGGGCGACGATAGGGTCGATGGCTAACGCTTTCACGGTTTTACTCCAAGTTTGTAGGCAACGGTCTTGCTCGCGCGCGGTGCTTCCTTGAGGCAGTAGGTGCCGAGCAAGGTCAACAGGCAGGCGAACAGCACGTAGAACGACGGTGCGACGGGGGTGCCGAGGGCCTTGCTCAACCAGGTGACGATCAGCGGGGCGAAGCCGCCGAAGACCATCACCGCCACGTTGTAGGCCACCGACACGCCGGTGGAGCGCACCGCCACCGGAAACTGCTCGGCCAGGGCGGTCGGCGCTGGGCCGAAGAAGCCGCCGATGGCCGTGCACAGCAGCAGTTGCATCACCAGCAGGCGCTCGATCGACGGTGCCGCGGCCACCCACACGTACAACGGGTAGACCATCACGAAGAACGCCAGGGTGAAGGCCATCAGCACTGGACGCCGGCCAAGCCGGTCGGACAGCGCACCAGACAGCGGAATGACCACGGTCATCAGGCCCACGGCGAGCATCTGCACCAGCAGCACCTCGTCCAACGGCAGGCCGAGGTTGTTGTGGGCGAAGGTCGGCATGTTCACCAGCACCACGTAGAACGAAACCGTCGCCCCGCAGGCCAGCGCCATCGACACCAGCAGGCTGCGCCGATGCTCGCGCAGCACCTGCAACAGCCCCGGCGCCTGGCCCTTGGCCTTGTGCCGCGCTTCGAGGAATTCCTCGGGTTCTTGCATGTGCTTGCGGATCCACAAGCCCACCGGCCCGATCAGCAGCCCGATCACGAACGGCACGCGCCAGCCCCAGCTGGCCAGGGCCTCGGGGCTGCACAGGTGGGTCACCAGCGCGACCATCGCCGCGCCGCTGAACACGGCCAGGCACTGGCCCACCAGCTGCCAGGAACCATACAAGCCCTTGCGGTGGGCCGGGGCGCTTTCCACCAGGAACGCCGTGGCGCTGGCGTACTCACCCCCCGTGGCGAAGCCCTGGAGCATGCGTGCCACCACGATCAGCAGCGGCGCGCCCATGCCGATCGCCAGATAGCTGGGGGCGAAGGCGATCATCGCGATGGACAGCGTCATCAGGCGGATGATCAACTGCATTGCCGCCTTGCGCCCCTTGCGATCGGAATAGATGCCCAGCAGCACGCCCCCCACCGGGCGCATGAAAAAGCCCACGCCGAAGGTCGCCAGGGCCATCAGCAGCGACGCGTAGGCGTCGTCCGAGGGGAAGAACTGGCGGGCGATGATGCTCGCCAGGAAGCCATACACGATGAAGTCATACCACTCCAACGCGTTGCCGATGACCGCCGCGACCACTTGCCGGGTACGCGACGCGCCTGAATTGGAAATCTGCATGCGGAACACTCCATCCATCTGTTGGCCAGAAACGCTCAAGTGATCGCCCGGGCACGCTCGCGCCCAGGCTCCAGCGGCAGTCGTCAATGCAGGCAGTCAGGCCGGCTCGAGCCAGCTCTCGGTCAGCGCGGCCCAGTAGGCAGCGCCCGTCAGGAGGATGTCGTCGTTGAAGTCGTAGGCAGGGTTGTGCACCATCGGCCGCTCCACGCCGTTGCCGATGAACAGGTAGGCACCGGGGCAACGCTGCAGCATCCAGGCGAAGTCCTCGCTGCCCATCAGCTTGCGGGTGTTGCCCTCCACCGCGTCGGGGCCAAGCAG
Organism: Pseudomonas sp. S31; assembly: GCF_016648105.1. Taxonomy (GTDB): domain Bacteria; phylum Pseudomonadota; class Gammaproteobacteria; order Pseudomonadales; family Pseudomonadaceae; genus Aquipseudomonas. The sequence continues at coordinate 60,762 of NZ_JACVVE010000034.1, forward strand.
CTGCAGGCCGACCTTGTGTGCGAAGGCGTTTTCCGCAGCATGGTTGACCAGCACCGGGTAAGCCGGGCGATGCTCGATGCTGGCAGTGCAGCCGAAGCTCTCGGCCTGGGCGGTGATGATCGCCCGCACTCGCGCCAGGGTCTGCGCCCGCACCTGGGCGTCGAGGGCTCGCAGGCTCAGGCGCAGCAGCGCCTGCTGCGGGATCACGTTGGCCGCCTCGCCCGCCTGCAGGGCACCGACGGTCACCACTGCCGCTTCCTGGGCATCGATATTGCGCGCCACCACGGTCTGCAGGGCCATCACCACACTGGCCGCAGCCACCAGCGGGTCGACGGTCAGGTGCGGCATCGAGCCGTGGCCACCGACGCCCTCGAGGGTCACGGTGAGCAGGTCCTGCGAGGCCATCATCGGGCCTTCGCGAAAGCCCAGGTGCCCTGCCGGCAACCCAGGCATGTTGTGCATGCCGAACAAGGCATCGCACGGGAAGCGCTCCAGCAGCCCGTCGGCGAGCATCGCCTCGGCACCGCCCTGGCCTTCCTCGGCCGGCTGGAAGATCAGCGTCAGCGTGCCATCGAACTGGCGGGTCGCGGCCAGGTAGCGCGCCGCGCCGAGCAACATGGTGGTGTGGCCGTCATGGCCGCAGGCGTGCATGCAGCCGTGGCGCTGGCTGCTGTAGGTGGCGCCGGTGGCCTCGTGGATCGGCAACGCGTCCATGTCGGCGCGCAGCCCCAGCTTGCGCGTGCTGCTGCCATTGCGCAGCACGCCGACCACGCCGGTCTTGCCAATGCCGGTGTGTACTTCGTAGCCCCACTCCTCCAGCAGGCGGGCGACCAGGGCCGAGGTGCGGCTTTCCTCGAAGCCGAGCTCGGGGTGGGCATGGATATCGTGGCGGATGGCGTGCAGGTCGCTGGCCACGTCGTTGAGCCAGGCCAGGATGTGCTGATGTCGCAACATGTGGAATCTCCTCGCGCGGGTGGGTCCCGTTCTTGTTGTTCGCTTGAGATCACGACGGCAAAGGCAGGTCGTGCTGGGTGACAGATAAACGCGAGTGGCCGGGGGAGCACAACCGAATGTGGTTCCACGGTGTGGAACCGCGACAGGCAGGCACAGAACAGCCGATAACTGCTACCTTGGGCACGTTCCCCCAACCGCCCAGGACTGCCCCATGCCGCCACGCCCCACAGCCCCCTCCGGTTTCATTCGCGTCCGTGGCGCCCGTGAGCACAACCTGAAGAACATCGACGTCGACATCCCCCGCGACGCCTTGGTGGTGTTCACCGGCGTTTCTGGCTCGGGCAAGTCCTCGCTGGCGTTCTCCACGCTCTACGCCGAAGCCCAGCGCCGCTACTTCGAATCGGTGGCGCCCTATGCCCGGCGCCTGATCGACCAGGTCGGCGTGCCCGACGTCGACGCCATCGACGGCCTGCCCCCGGCCGTGGCCTTGCAGCAGCAACGCGGCACGCCCAGCGCACGCTCGTCGGTGGGCAGCGTCACTACCCTGTCCAGCTCCATCCGCATGCTCTATTCCCGGGCCGGCAGCTACCCGGCCGGCCAGCCGATGCTGCATGCCGAGGACTTCTCGGCCAATACGCCCCAGGGCGCCTGCCCCGAATGCCATGGCCTGGGCCGGGTCTACGAGGTGACCGAGGCCACCATGGTGCCCGACCCGTCGCTGACCATCCGCGAGCGCGCGGTAGCGGCCTGGCCCATGGCCTGGCAGGGCCAGAATCTGCGCGACATCCTGGTGACCCTGGGCTACGACGTCGACACCCCCTGGCGCGACCTGCCCCAGGAACAACGCGACTGGATCCTCTACACCGAAGAAACCCCGACCGTGCCGGTGTACGCCGGCCTCACTCCGGCGCAGACCCGCGCAGCGCTCAAACGCAAGCTCGAACCCAGCTACCAGGGCACCTTCAGCGGCGCCCGGCGCTACGTGCTGCACACTTTCCTGCACTCGCAAAGCGCGCAGATGCGCAAGCGCGTGGCCCAGTTCATGCGCCCTAGCCCATGCCCGCTGTGCCAGGGCAAACGCCTCAAGCGCGAGGCGCTGGCGGTGACCTTTGCCGGCCGCGATATCGGCGAGTTGTCGCGCTTGCCGCTACAGACCCTGGCGGAGGTGTTTCGCGCGGTCGCGGCACCGGGCTACCTGGAACAGCACGACGACGCCCTCACCCTGGAAAAGCGCCTGGCCGCCCAGCGCATCGCCGTCGAGCTGCTCGAGCGCGTCGAGACCCTGATCGATCTCGGCCTGGGTTACCTGGCCCTGGAACGCAGCACGCCGACGCTGTCCTCCGGCGAGCTGCAACGCCTGCGCCTCGCCACCCAGCTCAACTCCCAGTTGTTCGGCGTGATCTACGTGCTCGACGAGCCCTCGGCCGGCCTGCACCCAGCCGACAGCGAAGCGCTGTTCGAAGCCCTGCAACGGCTCAAGCAGGCCGGCAATTCGGTATACGTGGTGGAGCATGACCTGGACACCATGCGCCGCGCCGACTGGCTGGTGGATGTCGGCCCGGCGGCTGGCGAGCACGGCGGGCAGGTCCTCTACAGCGGTGCGCCTGCCGGGTTGGCCAAGGTCGAGGCGTCGCGTACCCGTGCCTACCTGTTCGCGGAACCTGTGTCCACCCTGCGCAGCACCCGGCAACCGGCAGATTGGCTGCACCTCGAAGGCATTACCCGCAACAACCTGAACGACCTGGCGGCGCGCTTTCCGCTCGGCTGCTTCACCTCGGTCACCGGAATTTCCGGCTCGGGCAAGTCGAGCCTGGTGAGCCAGGCCCTGCTGGAGCTGGTCGGTGCCCACCTGGGCCATGCCGAGCAACGTGCCGAGCCCGACGAGCAGAGCCTCGAAGACGAACCCGAGCAAGTCGGCAGCGGTCGGGTCACCTCGGGCCTGTCCGGGATCAAGCGCCTGGTCCAGGTCGACCAGAAGCCGATCGGCCGCACGCCGCGCTCGAACCTGGCCACCTACACCGGCCTGTTCGACCACGTGCGCAAGCTGTTCGCGGCCACCGAGCAGGCCAAGGCCAATGGCTTCGACGCCGGGCGTTTCTCCTTCAACGTGGCCAAGGGCCGCTGCGAAAACTGCGAAGGCGAAGGCTTCGTCAGCGTCGAGCTGTTGTTCATGCCCAGCGTCTACGCGCCCTGCCCGACCTGCCACGGCGCCCGCTACAACCCCGAGACCCTGGCGGTGACCTGGCAGGGCATGAACATCGCACAGGTGCTGCAACTGACCGTCGAACAGGCACTGGAGGTGTTCGCCGAACAGCCACCGGCGCGGCGCTGCCTGCAGGTGCTGCAGGACATCGGCCTGGGCTACCTGCGCCTGGGCCAACCGGCCACCGAACTGTCCGGCGGCGAGGCGCAACGCATCAAGCTGGCCACCGAACTGCAACGCACGGCCCGTGGAGCGACGTTGTACGTACTGGACGAACCCACCAATGGCCTGCACCCGCAGGACATCGATCGCCTGTTGGTCCAGCTCAATCGCCTGGTCGATGGCGGGCATAGCGTGGTGGTGGTCGAGCACGACATGCGCGTGGTGGCGCAAAGCGACTGGGTGATCGACATCGGGCCGGGGGCCGGTGATGCCGGGGGCATGGTGGTGGCCAGTGGTACGCCTGGGCACGTGGCACGCTGCGAGCGCAGCCGGACGGCGCCGTTCCTGGCCAGGGCCCTGTTGGGCTCGGCTGGGGATTTGCAGGGGGGTTGAGATCGCGCGCCGCGCGGGCGGCGCTCGATCTCAGCTCCACCACATCCCTCAAACCGA
>NZ_JACVVE010000035.1 GCF_016648105.1 Pseudomonas sp. S31
ACCATCGCCCTTAATGCTGGGGTTCGGAAGGTGAGTTCGCCGGACGCTTACGCCAATGTTGCCTGGCAGACAGGAACCTAGATCGTGAGGCACGAACGCAAATCAGCTACGAACTGGGACACGGTCGAATCGATGTGGTCGCGGCTTACATTGGAGGACGGACATGAGCAAGCAATTCGATATGGAATTGTTCTTGGCTGGTGTACTGACTGGGTCGCACGCTACGCGGCAACGCCACTTGCGGCACGCGACGCTTATCCAAGCCGAAATCGCAAATCGCTGGCAGCGAGAGACGCCTTGGGCTTGGCAGAGAAAGCATTTGGCTTGGTACCTAGAAAATCGCATGAGCCAGCGAAGTGACGCGACGCGGTATTACTATTTTCTAACTGCTCGGTTACTTGTTCTTCGATTAGGGAAATCATGGGTATTCCACAGCAAGCGCCAGTAACTAGCATAACGATGGCTTACAGTAAGCTGAATTGCGAGTGAATCTGTATCGAGTTTTAAATCAAGAACTCTAGGCATTGATCTGTTTCTAGATCAGGTGCCGAGTAGGAAACGTTCGCGATGCCACCGTAAATATGGCCGATGCTCGTTGGCCACCCAGCGCAATGCCATGCCTGAGTGGATACCAAGAAGGTGCAGATCTTTTGGGGATATACGACCAGCGACCAGCAGATTTCCGTCATCATCAAAGCTGATCAGAAAGCGATCAAACAATGCATCAAGTTGAGCCGCAAGTAGAAAGCCATTGAAAGAATCCAGCCGTTCGACATCGTCGGCGCATTGCGCCCAAGGCTTGGCGTGACTGGCGCGAAGTGCTTCAGCTACAGTGACGCCGGTCACCGCACAGGCACCGCCCCAGTAGATCATTAGAGCATCTCGATAGAGATTTTGCCCTACGCGCTGGCGTACCAGGCGTTCGACTTCCGTACTTTCGCTTTCGCTCGGCAAGTCTGTTAATGCCTGCGCGACTGCCGTGTGGTAGTCGCGTACAGCCTGATTCGGTAGCGCCTGTGACAGGCTGGCCGCGCGGCGGAGCAACATCGACAGATTGGCTAGGGTGGGCACGCAGAACGCGCCATCCCCCAACGCCCATGGCTTAAAACTGCGCAATAACTCCGGCAACAGCGCAGGTGAAGCGGGCTGGAAGCGCACTTCAAAGCCAGCAACCAGCGGCACCATTGTCGCACTACTTCGGTGACGCGCCGAAGCCAATATCACTGTATCGCCATGTGCGGGCAACACATGCTCGAAACCATTGTCATGGCCTGCTTTCTCGATCAAGGCACGCTGTAGAGGATTCACTACGACACTCATGTCAACGACTCAGGATCTGCACCCAGACGTCTACGAAGAAGAAGCCCATCCTCGTTATCGGATGAAAGTCTGAGACGCTCAAAAGACTTGAAATCCTCAGTGGGCTCAGTTGATGTGGTGACAATGTACTGGATCGAATCACTTCCACTCGATGCTACGTGCCTAAGCAAAGACCATAGTATGGCCTCGCTCATTTCCGCCTCGCGAGGTGAGTCATGCAGAAGGAATCCAGGATGAAAGCTTTCTTCTTTCATGCTGTCTAGTAAGCAGGCGACATCTCCAGCCAGGATTTCCAAAACCTTGAAAGTCGTTGAATGCGCTGGCCCCATTTGAAATGGGTGATTGCGGTGCTTGTCCTCATCGTTGAAAACGCCCCACCGGAACGAGGGTAACGATTTAGCAACAGCCTGCATGGTGTCACTGATGACACGGCGACGCCCCTTCACGACCCCACGTTCTTTCTCAAGCTGTATTTGAAGCTGTTCATGTCGACGCTGGGTCGATTCAAGTTTGCGCTCCACTGCCTCGGTGTCGGTCGACTGTGATCTGCCAGATGCGATGCTTTCGTAATATTCGTAGTCTTCGATGGCTTCGTCGAGAAGCTGATGTGCTGACAGGGATTGTGCGTATTTTGCATCCAATACGGTATTCTGCTGCTTGATTGCTGCCAGTCGTGCGTCGGTAGGTGCTGCCTCGTCCTTTAATTCATTCAGCCTGTTGTGCAGAAGCGGCAGCTCGCGTTCAAGAGACTCCTTAGATCGTTGATGCCCTGTGATACGCTGCTTCCGGTCGATTTGCGTCTGTTCAATGCGCTCAATCACATAGTTGCAATCCTTGAGCAAACGATTGCCTGCATCGCAGCGTGTTGACAACCGTTGTTGCAGTGACGAAGCCTCGTTTTGCAACTCTTCTACTCGCTGTATATCTCCAGCAATCAATGCCTCCACTTGCTCAATCTCGTTGGCGAGTAGTTCCATGAGGCTTTTTATTGGCGCGCGTCCTTCCACCCATACCTGATGATCTGCTGCGAGACTTTGTCTTTCAGCCTCGATTGCCCGCAGTTCCTGCTGATAGGCCTCATGCCGTTGCCTGGCGAAATTGATCAAGTTTGGATGCTCAAGCAGGCCATCCTGCCGAAACGGAGTAGCGCCAGGGGCACTGAGGCGACGAGTCAATTGGCGGCGTACGTGTTTCAGCAAGCGCGAATGCTCTTCACGCAATGCTTGCAGCTGTGATTTTTGCTCCTCCATCTCCTTCGCTGCGCTATCCAGATCGCGCATTGTCGTAGCGTTGAGTAACAGGCCCAGCACGATTTGCATGAGTGCCGCAGGGGACTTCGCTGGTAGGCTGAATCCAACTCCATCAGCGCGCCACTGGTAATAATTGTGGTAACGAGTGTTCTGGTCACGGGAACACCAAGCCAGAATCTGATGCCACGCGATGGATTGTTTCGACGCTGGTAGATGTTGAACGGGCAGAATCTCGACTAGATGCCGGCGTAGCGCAGTTTGGTAGGCGTTGAATTCGTTTTCGGCATTACCTGTGGCCAATTGTCGCCAATTGGCTGTACGTGATGCTCGGTAGTGTTTCTGGTGCAACCATGGCTTCAGAACAATCCAGACTTCACCTCCGATATGAACACGGGCTGCTACTGCGCCTTTCTTCAATTCACGACTGTTCAACAACTCATCGCGTAAGGTCGAGCCGCTCGACCAGAGCGGATCATCCAGTACAAAACGCAGCAACTGGCAGAATGCTGTTTTACCGACGCCATGCCCCGAGCTGCCTGATCCTGGTGGAGATACGATTAGGTTCAGCCCGCACTGCAAGGAAATTTCGCGCAACGGCTGCTGCGCTGTCAGGGAGTCCAGCAGCCACAGCGTTTCCACCCAGAGGCGTGGTCTGGCATGGCTTTTCGCTGGAATGGCTGCGTTATCCATAGGCATCTATCTCCGTTTACGTAGTTCGTCGGAATGCACACTCGATGTTACACCTGCTAGTGCTTCCGCCAGGCTGGCTTCATGTTGGCCACGAGCGTCAATCAAGGCGTGAGCTAGCGATTCAGTGCGTTGGTCACCAATGATTTCGGCCAGTGCTTCCGGGTTGCGAATGGACAGGGGGGCAGTCACAGCAACGTTCAGCAAAGCACGAAGCCAACTGAAAATGTGCGCCCAACGTTCCGTGTCTACCTGTGCCAGCCAATCCTGCAACCACTCTGCATGAGGAGTGCCTTCTGGCAGACGTGTTCCCAAAATGCGTCGCAAGCGATTATCTTCACACGCCCCGGCTCCCAGGAGTACGTCGCATATTAGGCCAGCCAGCCAATCCTCTGCCTCTGAAGCAGGTGTGCCGCTTTTGACATAAGTTGGATGCGGCATAGTACGTCGAGCCAATTTGATTTTGGTATTTGTGATCGGCTGCTGTTCTTCCAGCGCATCCCACGCTTCCAGCACCAGCCTTCGGGTGCGATATTCACCGAACTCCTTCAGTTCCTTGTTCTTGAGCACGCGGAAGGTTTCGCTAGGGTAGTCTTGGCCCATGACATCGATGGGGTCAAGGATATAGCGGAGTTCGTCACGGGTAAGGCCGTAGAGTTTGGCGTAGTAAGCATCGAGTTCGGCACGCAGAATGGCGCGACGGTCGGGGTGGAACGCGAAGGGGCGCGCGTTGTAACCCAGATCTTGCGCCCAAGCGCTTAGGTCGTGGGCAGTGTAGGTGAGTTCCAGCACTCGCGGAACGATAAAGGCGAGATCGGCTCTGGTGTAGCGGTCGGGCGGCAGGAAGGGCAACTGCTTCAAGTAAAAGTAGGTCAGCGATGTTCCACCAATTTTCTGGCGAGCGACGTAATCCAAGGCCAGCGCATTAAAGTTGCCCAGTAATGCCGCAGAATGCTCAACAGATGGTGACGTTTTTGCGAACCAGAGTGGAGTTTTGTGATTGGCTCCCACCCTAGGTAGCACCGACGCAATCACCGTCCGCTCATCGGTGGCGCGGCAAATGTCACGCCAGCCCAACAACCAACCCCGCTCCCATTGCCAGGTCACTTGGCCATCACGGTTGCGTTTACACAGGCGTTCTTCCACTTCCGTGCGGTTGACCCAGTAACGCGGGGTAATGGTGAAGTCGGGGTCGGCTTTTTCGGCAAGGGTCAGGTCGCGGCTGTTGCCGTCGCTGCCATAGCTGGCCCAGCGGTGGTCGAACTGGTGGATGAGTTTTGCTTCGTATAGCGGCAGGAAATCGTCGGCGTGTTTATCCTTGAACAGGTGACTGTCATTGGACATGTGCAGCATGGCCGTGAAGGAAATGCCCCAGGGGTTTTGCGAGGGTTGCAGCAGCTTCGCCTGCTTGCCTGCACCTGCGGTGACGGCATCGCGCATCAGCACAGGGGCCGCACGATAAAGCTTTTTAGTCAGTTCCGCATCTTGCTCACTGCGGAAAACCGGACAGGTGAGAGTGTTGGGATTGATAAGGCGGAATTCGTCGGGCGTGAGGGTGAAACGGCGGCGGTCATCTTTGAGGTCGTCAATAACTTTGGCTTGAAACAAGAACTCGGAGCGAGGCGCATCACCCAAGGTGAGTAAGCAGAATGGATCACGACTATCCGTACTTGGAAACAGTCTACGAATCTCCCAGAATCCCAACAAGCTAGCTAGTCGCTTAGTTTGGCTGATGTGACCGAAGTACGCCTTGGTGCTGTCGTCGGTGGCAATGCCGGTGGGCACGATAAAGCCGGCACGGCCAGTGTCGGCATGGATTTGTAGGATGGTCTCGGCAAATAGCGCATAGGTATTCACATCACCCACGCCGGTAAGCGGATAGCGGCCACCGTCGTCGCCTTTGACGTGAGCGAATAGGCTAGCGGCCTCCGCCGTTCGGCGGGCACTGATAAATTCGCGATATAGACGTTGCTCGGCTTCGTCCTCATGCGCTTCATGGACCTGTTCGGGATAGAGATGGCGCGCCAGCATGCCTTTACTAAGCCACTGGATGCGCTGGGCGCGCTCGGCCTTGTTGCGGGCTTCGGCCACGTCCCGGTGACGGGTCGCGAAGAATTCTTCTTCCTGCAACTTGATGCGCTCCCACGGTGGATTACCCAGCACGCAATCGAAGCCGCCTTGGGCAAACACCTGTGGAAAAGCTAGTGGCCAGTGGAACACGCGGGCTTCTTTGCAGGCTTGCTGGGCGGCCGCCAGTGCGGGCTGCTGGTCGGCAGGCAGTGCACTGCCCACCAGGGTGAGGTAAAGCGTAGCCGTGGTGGGGATAGCTTGGGTGTTGCCTTCGGTTTTGGGCAGCAGGTAGGCCCCCAGCAGTAGATCAGCGGCCTGGGCCAGCCGGCCGGTGCGGGCGGTATCCAGGTAGCGCTCATAGGTTTGCGCCTTGACGGCGATCTGCTCAGTGCTGTCTTCGGGCAAAGCTTCCAGCGCGCGCAATGCGGCGAGGCCTTTGTCGTGTCTCTGCACGAGTTCGGTCTGGCCAAAAGCGCGCGCGGTGCGCTTTTTTTCCAGGTCTTTGAGCGCGGCAGTATTGGTTTTGGCCAATGCCTTGCACAGTTCCCGATCGTCGCCGCTAAGGGGCTTGAAGGCGTCCTTGGCAATGCCTTGCTCCAGCACGTTCAGATCGGTCAGCCCCAACAGGGCGTCCCCGACTTGCAGGTGGTGGTCGAGAAAGCCCAGCGGGCGGCCCTCCTCGTAGCCCTCCAGCCACAGTGCCATACGGGCCAGTTCGATAGCCATGGGGTTGCGATCCACGCCGAAGATGCAGTGGGCCACCACTTCGCGCAGGGCATGGCGGTAGTCCTGCGGCTGGATGGCGCCTTCCTGCCCGCCTTCGAGGCTGCGCAACTGGGCCAGTTTTTCCGCCAGACGGCGGGCGGCGGCGAGCAGGAAGTGGCCGCTGCCGCAGGCCGGGTCGATGACGCGGATGGCGAGCATTGCTGCACTGGGATTGGCTGGGTTGGCGGCCAGGCGCTGTTCGATGACCGGCTCCAACGCGCTCTTGATAAGTTCCTGCACAAGGCTGTCGGGAGTGTAGTAGCTGCCACTTTTCTTACGGTCGTTGCCTTTAGCAGCACCTTGTTCCGGCTCAAAGAAGGCAAAAGTTCGTGCCGGTAAATCAACTTCGGGCACCAGCTCCAGCAGGCTTTCATAGACACTGCCCAGCTCCTCTGGCCCCATGTTGCGGTAATCCACTGGAACTAAGCTCTGGGCTTTGTCGGGTCTGGCCCAGCGTAAGTGTTCTAGGGCTGCCAACACATGAGCATTCTCCAGGCTAGCGCTGTCCAGATCGGGGCACTGTTCGAGGGAGAACAGGCCGCCCAACGCGGGCAACGCCAGGAGCGGCTCTCCCTGCGCCAGGCCGCGAAAGACGATGCGGATGGCCTGCCATTGATCGTCGTGCCGGGTACGAGCGCGGCGCTTGAGGCACAGCTCGCGCAGGCGGGCCAGGGCGTAGCCTTCGGCATAGGCGCGGCGGGCAGCCAGGGACTCGTCACTTTCATCCTGAGGGTGCAGCACGCCACGTTCTTCGACGGTGAAGACGAAGATGAGCCGGTAGATCAGGCGCAGCAATTGCTGGAAGTAGGCCTCCTTACTCATCGCACCATTGTCCAGAGCAGTGCGCAGGGCGTGGTTGGCGGGGTGTTGCAGGAAGCCCGCGCCGAAGGTCAACAGGGCTTGTTCGACGCCATTGCGCAGGCCGTCGCGCACGCGGGTGCCTTCCTGTTGGCCTTCGTTGCGCCAGCGCTCCCAGATACAGGTGCCCTCACTCCCTACCCCTCTCTCAGAGGGAGAGGGGAGTAACCGCGGCGCGCGGCTGGCATGCAGCAGCCGCCAGATGTTGGCGAATTCGGCATAACGCTGGCCACCGAGTAGGTCAGCGAGATCGACCTCCAGATAGCTAGGGCGGGTCAGCGATGCGGCGTCGCGAAGCAGACGCAGTTGTTTACCATTGCTGGCGATGCCCCAGAGATACTCGGGACTGGCGTTGAGTAGCTCCTGCATAGTCTGAAAGGGAGCTTTTTTGCGACTCCCGCTGCCGATGACGGCAAACCGCGAGTTGGCTTCATCCAGTCCCAAACTGTGCGGTGCGACCAGTACAGGGAAATGTCCGGCCACAAGGCTGACGGGGTAGTACAGTTCGCCTACCTGCTGCGCTTGTGAAGGTTGCAGGTTGGTATAGCCGAAGGCGTCACGCAGCAGTTCATGGATAAAGGAGGTCGTGAGCCGTGCGGCATCGAGGTCGGCGCGCTCCATCTGCGCAGCGAAGTGCTGCCACTGGGCGCAGGCGATCTGGAAGGCGCGACTGTATTCGTCCTTGAGTTTGACTCCCTTGGGGGTGCCGTAGTCGGGCTCTAGCTGTGCGCTGGCACGTCCCTGGGCGGCTTTTTCTAGTTGGTCAGGCAGGAATAGTCCACCTTCGAGCTTGAGGGTAGGCAGGTTCAGCGTGGCCTGGGTTTTGCGGATGCGTTTCATGGTTGTGCTTCTCTAGGCCAAAACTTATAGCGAGTCAGGCAGCAGCACGTACACGCCCATCACATCGACGGGCAGGCAGGGGCTGACACTGTACTGGCCAACGTCGCGGGTGGCCTCGCGTACGCGCTGGTGATCGGCCAGCAGGGTATCGGCCCGCTGCTGGGCCAGCACTTGCAGTTGCTGTGAGTGCGCGGCGAGGAAGTCAAGCGCGGTGCGTACTTCGCGTTGCACGGCTTCAGTAGGCAAGTTGCCGCTGGGCGTGCATTCAAGCAGGCGGCTCACGCTGTCGTCGGCCAGCCACTGTGGGACGTTGCGGCCCTGCACTGCCAGAGCCACGGTTTCCTCAGCCATCATCTGAAAGGGCTGGCGGCGGCGTATGTAGCTGAGCTGGTGGCGCAGGCGCAGCAGATAGAGGGTGGTGACTACCTCAACGTCTTCGGTCAGGGTAACGGCGCAGCGGGCGGCCAGTGGATTTTCACCCCCGAGCGCACCTTCCAACAGGTGCTGGGCCAGTAGACCCACCAATGGGTGGCTGCGATGCATTTCTCTAAAGTCGATTGGCAGGGGCGTGGTGATGCCTTCATCGGCCAGGCGTTGGCGCAGGGCTTCAGGCAGGTGCTGCGGCAGGAAGCGTGCTGTCTGCTTGCGGCCAGCTTCCAGCGGCGCCCCGAGACGCACGCAGGCGCTTTGCAAGAAGCGCTGCACGTCGGCCTGGGTGCCCAGAGCTTGTTGCTGTTTGTGCCACTCGGGCAACACTTCGTCGGGTTTGATGCGGCGCTGGGCGAACACGGTGCGGTTGGCCTTGGCTTTTTCCAGGGCATCTTGCCATTGCGCTTGTAGTGGCTGTAGCTCGACATTGGCTTCGGCAAATAGATCTGGCGTGTAGGGTGCTGCCATCCGCTCACGGCCCATCAGTGCGGCCTTGACTAGCGCTTGGTTGATGCGGGCTTCATCTTCGGGTAGCGGAACCAACACGCCCAGCTCCCTCTGGATGGCCTCACCCTTCTTGAGGATGACATTGAGCACGAAGCCATCCACCGGGTTGTCCTGGCCGTAGAGCATGGTGCAGCGCACTTCTTCGGACTGTTGACCGAAGCGGTCGACCCGGCCTTCGCGCTGTTCGTGGCGGGTGGGGTTCCAAGCCAAGTCGTAGTGTACGACGGCGGTGAATAGGTGCTGGAGGTTAATGCCTTCGGAGAGGCAGTCGGTGGCGACCAGAATACGCTGGTCGGCATCCGCCATGTCGTCCACACGCTCTCGGCGTTGCTCGGGCGTGAGTTCGCCGGTGATGGCTTCGATCGTGGTATTGGGAAACGCAGCTTTGAGGTGCTCGGCCACGTAGTGGGCGGTGGCGATGTAGCGGCAGAACACTACGGGGTGGTAGCCATCCTTCACTAGCAGCCCGATATGTTGGATCAGCGCGGCCAGTTTGGGGTCGCCCCTTTTACCGCTGAGGCGGCGTGCATCGGTGATAAGGGTTTGGAGGCGACTGGCATCCCGCACCTGGATTTGTACTTGCGCAGGTGGCTCTAAGTCGTTGCTGGAGAGGTCGTCGGCTTCGCCATCATGCAAGCGTTCGTCGCTGAGAAGGGAATCATCCAGCAGGGCACCTTCAAGCCGGGTGGTCAGTGCCTTGACAGCGGCGGCGGGCGATGAAGCTACGCAGCGCAGCAATGCTAGTGTGGCGTACCAGATGAGACCGGCACCACCCTGGGCATCCTGCTGTTCAATAGTTTCGGCAAGCTCGCGACAGTAGTCCTGCACAGCGTCAAAGAACGCGCCCCATTCACCGCTGAGTTGGTAGGTGAGTTCGGTTTTCATGCGGCGGGGGAAACCGCATCCATCGTCGGTTTCGGCCTGCCATTCGGCGATGTCCTTTCGGCGGCGCTGAACAAAGTGGCGGGACAGTTCTTGGCGCAGCGGGTCGGTGGCTGTCATTCGGCCTTGCAGGGCAGCAAAGCGCGGGGCGAGCAGCGACAGCAGGTTGTAGAAAGCGGCTTCATCGCCTGAGTGCGGCGTGGCAGTGAGCAAAATCAAGTGACGCTGTTCGTCCCTCGCCAGGCGTTGTAACAGTTCAAAACGCAATTGCTTGCCTGCACCGCTGCTAGCACAGGTGTGTGCTTCATCCACGATGATGCACTCAGGGGCCGTGGCGAGGAATTGCTCGCGGTTGCGTTCGCTCTTGATGTAATCCAGGCTGACCACTACCACCGGATGATGGTCGAACAAGCGCACGCCATGCGGTAGTTCGCGCTCGATGCGAGCTGCAGAGGATGAGGTCAGTGCAGTGGTCTGAAGGTTGAAACGAGTTTCCAATTCGCTTTGCCATTGCTCGACCAGATGCGGTGGACAGAGGATGGCCAAACGGCTGATTTCGCCGCGATCCATCAGTTCGCGGGCGATCAGGCCGGCTTCGATGGTTTTGCCGATACCCACGTCGTCGGCGATTAAAAGGCGCACGGTGGATAGGCGCAGCGCCATCAACAGCGGCACGAGCTGGTAGCCGCGCGGTTCAACGGCAATGTTACCGAAGGAGCGGAACGGGCCGGCTCCAGCGCGTAGGGTCAGACGTAGCGCGTCGCGCAGCAACAGCGAGGCGGCGTGGTTGCCAGCTTGCGCGGGATCGGGCCAGGAGAAGGTGGCGGGTTCGACGGGACACAGTTCCAGTTCGGGGATCAGGGTGATGCTTTCGTCATCGGCACCGCTCAATGGGCGCAGGCGCAACCAGTCGCGGCGGGAGTCACTCTGCACCACCCATTCGCGACCACGGGCGCGCACCAGATTGCCGGGCAAAAAGTCGTGTTCGAGAGTTGTCATGCGCCTTTATTCCTTGGAACCGAACACATCGGCATGTGCGGCAAATTGTTGTGACCAGTGTGACGCGTCCGAAAAATCGAGCACCTGCCAGCCTTTGTCCTGCAATACACTTATGGTCTGCTCATCCACTAGGGATAGAAATACCAAGGCACGGGATGCCTTGTATTGGGCGGCGGCGACGGCTGTACCGTTGTTGACGGGCACGTTGAACGCATCGGGTTGCAATGTGCCAACCTGCTTGAGGGCTATTAGCCAGGCATCAAGAGGCTCGTCGGCTGCCGTACTGGGAGCCGCAGCGGACGGGTTTTCCATTGACGGCATTACCTGGGCATTGGCCAGCGCCACCAACAACTTAAGCGCATCGGCGTTACGGCGGTTGATGTGCTCATGGTCGGGCTGGTTGAAGTAGGACAGCAAACACTGGTAGCAGCCAGCTTCGCACTGATGATTGCCAAGTTCATTACTGCGTTCAAGTGACGGCAAGTCGTCCATGGTCCATACGCCGTTCTGCGGGGCGCGATAGTGGATTAGTTGCAACGCCTTGTCTGCCACCAATGCCATATCGGCGGGGCTGTTAGCCAAACGGGTAAGAACGCCGGCACCACCTTCGGCCGCTTCATAGAACAACAGGGCACGACGCTCATCAGATTTAGGCAGAGGCTCGGCCACCAGTTCGGACTCCTCGATCTGGAAGGTCATTTCTATACCGCGCTTGAGCGCAGCCTGCAACGTGGCCATGGCCTCCAGTGATAGCACTTGCAGAGGTGCGAGGATCAATAGATTGCGGTGATCCTCGACGAAGGGAACGATGCGCTGGTTGGGCACTTTTTCCATCAGCGCATCACCTTCGCCCTTTTCGTCTTCGGCGTCTGGTGCATCCTGTTTGCTCCAGGTGCCGGTGATGGGATTGATGTAGAAGCCCAGTTGTTCCTTGTCCTTGCGTCTGCGCCAGCCACGGTTGATCCGCCAGATTTGTGCAGCGGGTGCGTAAGTGAGCTCGCCCAGAACGTCCTCGCCTTGTTGGATTACGGCCTTCTGCTTCTGGATACAGCCATCAGGGCCGGGCAAGAACCGGTAGGTGGTTTGCAGCTCGAAGCCTTGACGCTGACGCTCCTCGTCGTTGATGGAGATGCGCTCGGTAGCTACTGTCTCCACGGTTTCAATGCGATAGAGTTCGCGCACCCAATCGTGCTCGGTGAGCAGGGCGTCGCAGTTTTCGCAGCGGTTGACCAGCGGCTGCTCGCCGCCAGGCTCACCGAGATGACCGTAGCCACACTGACTGCATACCAGCGAGGCAATGGTAGACAGTTGACTGCTACCGGAGATGTGGTCCGTATTGCCGACGTTGAGCTTGGCGCGCACCACGCGGTACATTCGACCCTGGTGGTAGATGAGGCTGCGTGGGCCGAACTCGGATAGAGCCAGAAAACGCGGTCGGCTGACCATGCTGCCTTCGTCGTCTTTGCCATTGGCAGTCTGCCCGCCACGGGCGGGAATCCACGCCATCAGCGGCAGGCGCGGAAAATTGTAGCCAGGCAGGAAGCCTTGGCTAGCTAGGTAACGATAGGTGTAGAAGTCGTTGTTCTGGCCGTTACCGGACTTGAGCAGCACGGCATACTGGCGCGCAGCGTCACCATAGCGGCGCTGAGCGTTCTGGCGTTCCGTATGCGAGGCACTATGGCTCTTTACGATGCGGTCGGCCATGTCCATCTGCTGACGGGTGGCATCGAACAGCACGCGCCAGCGCTCCAGTGCCCCGGAGAAGGCCAGCGCCGCGTTGTCGATGACCTGGCGCACATAGTCTTGGGAAAACCAGGAACTGCTCTCGAGCTCCCCCGTGAGTTGGTCGATGACCCGTCCCGCACTTACCAATGCCCGCTGCTGGACGGTAGATGACCGCAACGCTTCGTGCAGGGGCTGCTTCAGTGGCTTTCCGGGCTGATCGAGATCCAGCATGGGTGCGATGCTGTCATCTAATGGCGCCTGGGTGCTGGCCAGCCAGACCGCTTGCAGATGGCTGTCGATGAGGTCGCGGTTGGTCAGGTCTAGAGTTGGAGCACGCACTACGCCATGCACCATCTGCTCTGCATTGTGAAAGAACCACTGATCATGCGGACTAAGCGCCGCGCAGTAGGTAATGACCAGGGCCTGCTGCCCTGAGCGACCAGCACGACCGCTGCGCTGGGCATAGTTGGCGGGTGTCGGTGGCACGTTGCGCAGATACACAGTGTTGAGCGCGGAGATGTCCACACCAAGCTCCATGGTGGGCGAACAGAACATCACCGGCAGACGCTCCAGGGGAGCTTCATGAGTCGGAGTCTGTGCCCAGTCCTGTCTATCTTTTTCGGTGTAGCGGAAACGCTGCTCCAGCAGTTGTCGGCGTGGCGCATCCACTTGGGCCGTGTGTTCCTGGGCCTCGAAGTCAAACAGTGGATGCGAGGGCCGTTGTAACATGTCGGCAATACCGAGGTACAAAGCGCGGAAATACTGATTAATACGACTGCTGTCAGCTTGCGGCTGATCGGCAATTAGGCACCAGTCCAGTGCAGCCGCGTTCAAGCGCCAGCCCGCGAGCTGGGCATCGATGGGCTGACTCTGCACATAACCGTAGTTCTTGGCAGACTCCAACAAGGCTTCGATAAGTTCGGCCCATTCGATATCCCTCCAATGCAAAACTTCACTGGCGCAGGCGCTCTCGCGCCAGAAGGGTGCGGTCTTGATTTGCCGCAGCAGACGTGAGCGCGGGCCGCCTGTAACCAGATCTGTACGCGGCTTGCCCCGGTACTCCGGTCGCTTGCTGAGAATGAGATAGCGGCCAGTATCGAGCTTCTCGTCGGGGGCAAAAGCCCAGCGTTCATTCAGATAAGTGTGGGCACTGGTGCGCGCCTTGTCCTGCTCGACTGGGTCGAGGTAACGACTTTCTAGGCACAGTTGGCGGCGCAGGGTGTCGAACAGCAGCTCGTATAGAATCGCCCGTTGTGCGACCGTCAATCTGGCCAGGATGTGGTTGGCAGCAAAGATGCTCGAATCCGCGCAGAAGCCATCCAGCTCGCGATAACGAATCTGCAACAAACCGAGCTGATCCAGATTCGGGTTGTTGTAGCGCCAGCCGCGGCGCAAATCACGCAATAACCGATAGGCGATGATGAAGCGCAGCGTGCGTTGAGCTTCCTGCCGTGCCAGCCCCATGAGTTTTGGGGTACGCAGATACTCCACCAGTGTCGCGTTATCGATTCCTTGAAAACCTAGGGCCTTGAATACGCTTTCGGCAAGATGCTCTTCATCGACTTGACCGCCGCTGCCTTGGAGGGCACCAACCAAGCCGGCGCGCAGTGTCACCAGGAAAATGAAGTCGTTGAAATGCCCCGCCTGCAGAGCAGCGTCCTGACGGTTGTCGGTGAAACCTAGCAGCTTGCGCGGATCAGGCTGGCCTGGTGATGGTTCGGGAAATGCAAACAACTGTTGCAAAGCCGCCAGGGTTATCATGGTGGTGGCAGAAGAGCGGCCTTCACCAGATAGACTGGAGAGGCGGTTGGCATCCTTACCATGAGCTTCATGTGTTGTGCCGCAGTTCAGGCAGAAGCGGAATTTGCCGGGGATAAACCAGAATTCCGTCCCCGAACCTGTTTTCCCTTTAGCATCGACAGTGACCATATAAGGAAGGGCATTTTTGTAAGCTGGCTTGACCTTGGGCTCGCTGCGGCTGAGGTCGATCCAGCTTTCCGGCAAGTCTTCAAATAGGCCGCCGTATTGCTGTCCGCGCACTAGAGGGCACAAAAAGCCATAGCTGGCATCGTCCTCTGCCGCAATGTCGTCGATTTCACGCGAGCTAAAGCTAACAGGTTGCTGTGAGTGCCAGACAGGCAGGTATTCCTGACCGCAATCGCGGCAGAAGTGCGCGGGGTAAAGCAACACATTATCTTGCTGACGTCCCGGCGCGAAACGCTGTGCATCCAACGTAACAAGACGCCTGCCGCGCTCTTCCAAAGTGGTAAGCACCTTGCCGGGGCCGCTAATGAACTGGTGTAGCTTGAACGCGAATGGCGGCTTGCCTTGTGGCGTACGCATATTATGGGCGGCCACAAGGAAGCGCTGCAGGGCGGCTCGGGCTTCTTCAGGTCGGCAGTCGGCGTCTTTTGCAAGTCGGCCGCTGGCATCTTCCAAGCGCATAGGGCGGGCTCGGCGCGGAGGCTCATCGGGCGGAAGGTCGATACCTAGAGTCAACTCGACCCAAACAGCCAGCGGATCGTCGCGGAAAGCTTCGAAATCAGCCCAGATATGATGCTCGCGAGCGACGGCCGCGGGCAATGCTGGACGAATTGCATTGATGTCCTTGAGTGGATTGGTGACACGCTCTAAGGTCTCACCGATGACATCATGTTCACTGATATTGGTACCAAAAAGCTTGCTGGCCACATCGGCCACCACACGGTTACGGTCGATCTGCCTGCCCGTGCTGGACATGGTGGCAGATGTGCCAATACACACCAATTGCGTAGCGTTCAAGCGCTCTCGCAGGCGTCGCACTAGCAAAGCGACATCCGCCCCCTGACGGCCACGATAGGTGTGCAGTTCATCCAACACCAAAAATTCAAGACCTTCGCAGTGCTCTACAACCCGTCGGTCGTCTTTGTCGAAACGCGTGAGGATGTATTCCAGCATCATGAAGTTGGTGAGCAGGATATCGGGTGGGCTATCTGCAATCGCAGTGCGTTCTGCTTTGCTTTCCTGGCCGGTGTAGCGTTTGACGGTGAAGGGACGAAGCTCTGGCGCATAGCCATGTAGAAATTTATCGAGTTCTTCCAGTTGACTATTGGCCAGAGCGTTCATGGGATAAATAACGATAGCCCTGGTGCGTGCTTTGCTGTCGGCTTGCTTCGCTTTGAGAATGCGATCAATGATCGGGATGAAGAAGGACAGGGATTTCCCCGACCCCGTACCTGTCGTGACGACATAGCTTTGA
Source organism: Pseudomonas sp. S31 (assembly GCF_016648105.1). GTDB lineage: Bacteria > Pseudomonadota > Gammaproteobacteria > Pseudomonadales > Pseudomonadaceae > Aquipseudomonas. The sequence continues at coordinate 15,571 of NZ_JACVVE010000035.1, forward strand.
CGCCCTTGACCTTTGGCCAGAGCTTCCAACTGGTGCTTGTAAAGATGCAGGGGCTGCGGCGAGCCTTCGGTTTTCCCAACCTGAAATATCTCCGCACAGGCGGAGTGCAAAATGCCCTGGTCCACTAACTGCTGCGCCGTGCCTTGGCGTTGGTAGTTAGGATTGATCTGCACCAGTGGCTCAGGCCAGTAGCGACCTTGAGTGTATTGATGCTCTACCTCTGCTTGGATATCGGGTGCTGCGATGCGTACGAAGCTGCGGGAAAAATTGCCATAGCGTTCAATGAGCTGGTCGCGGAATTGAAAAACGTTATCCATGGTGAGTCCTCACTGATCCGTCTTACTGCTAGTGGCCAGAAACGCCGTACTAAGGTAGATGCCTGCCGAGATGCGCTTCCATTTTGCACCGCGCCCTTTGCCGGTCGGCTCAATCAACCTCTCTGACTTGATGGCCCGAAGCACAAGCCGCACCATATACCGGCTCACGCCGGGACAGGCATTTTCGATGACGTCAAATGTGCGGCGACCAGCCGCAAATTCTGCCGCGACGTGATGTCGTTGTTTGAGTGGTTCGAGGAAGCGTGGGGAGGTACTCGGGACTGAGCGGTTGCATGATAACGTAAGCAGAGGCACGCAAAGGTGCAAATCATAGGGGGCAAATGGCGTACTGTCTCGAAAATCCCTCATAAAATTTGCCGCAGGTGCCGCTGTCTGACGAACCTTGATCACAATGTCCCTCTTCTCCGGCAGTGATCACCCCTGCCATGTCGAATACGCTAAGTCACTCTCGACTCAGGTCTCGGTAACCAGGCCGTCACCACACCTGTAAGGAGTCGTTGGCTCTTACCCATCTGCCTCTAATGCCAGACGAGCGATACCTATCCCCTCTTCCTCCGTACAAGGGATGAAAAAGGGGCTGACGACCTCACGGTTGGCCGCCGCCAAACGACTCCTGATAGCTGACTGAGAAAGATCACTATTCAACAATCCGCCTTAATTCCGTACAGCGCATTCCAAACGGTATTCCACGAAAAATAAAAAACTGACAAAACCAAGAATTTTCATAGGCTTATCAAATCATTTCAGGTTACCCCGGCCCAAATGATCAATCAAAGACGTCCACGGACGTCTTTTTTTGTGCCCCAGACTCCCCCATCTGCAATCCTCCTGCGCCAGCCACGCCACCAAAGCCGCTCAACTGCGCCCTACCCATGCAGCTTCTTGGTGCATTACGCACCACTTTGGCGCCATCGCACGCCTGAAAACGCGCATACCCCCGTAACATCCAAATCATTAGCCCCCCACGACCTGGCGTACAAATTGCTATCAATCTGCCATCTAACTAGAAAAAAGATGGGAGCCTCCATGACGCTCGCAAGCCACACCATGCAGTTGTCCCCCAGCGAAAAACATTGGCTACCGTGGTTCGGCAAGACCGGAAAGCTCTCCATGGGCTGGTCCTGCCACCTCAACCAAGCCGCCTACCCAGTTATCGAACAAACCTTCGAAGCCATCGCCCAAACCCGCGTGCGCCTGCTGCAGAACTGGGCCCGCGAGCAGTGGGAACACCTGAATGAACTGGCCGAACACTGCAGCGACGACCTCAGCCAACTCGACCGCACACTACTGGCGGACAAACTCGCCCAGGCCGACGATTTTTCCGAACTGTTCGTCGTCGACGCCACCGGTGCCGTAGTCACCTCGACCTGGGAGCGCCGGGACAACCAGCCGCTCACGCACGCCAAGGCCCTGGCCCAGGGTCTGAAAGCCCCCTTCCTGCACGGCCCCTACAGCGACCCGCTGACCTTGCAGATCGGCCCATCGTCCTCACGCTTCCACGATGCCGTGACCTTGATGTTCTACCAGCCCCTGAAAGTCGCCGGCAAAACCCTCGGCTGCCTCTGCGCCCGGGTGCCGAACGATGTGCTCGGCGATCTCATCCAGCGCGAGGCCGGGCATATTTTCGCCGAGTCGGGCGACAACTACCTGTTCATGGCGCAATCGCACTTCGACCCGACCGTGCAGCCGGGCACCGCCTTGTCGCGTTCACGCTTCGAAGACGGCACCTTCACCCATGGCGAAAACCTCAAGAGTGGCGTGCACACGCCCTGGTCCACGGTACGGATCGATCAGCACACCGAACTGGAGCTGCGCTTCACCGACCCGGCAACCCAGCAATTGCACCCTGGCGTGCGTGAAACCATCCGCCACGGCTCGAACCTGTTCGTCACCTACCCCGGCTACTCCGACTACCGCCACATCCCGGTGGTCGGCAAGGGTATCACCTTCCAGCTGCCAGGCTCGCCCGACCGCTGGGGCATGATGTGCGAAGCGGATCTGGAAGAGGTGTATCGCCGGCGCTCGCTGACCCATGGTCTGATGAAACCCTACATCGCCACCATGGCCGGGCTGCTGGGCTGCAATGTGCTGGTCCAGCATTACGCCGGGCTGTCGCAAGGGCTGAACGACGCGGTCATGCTGCTGAGCATGCTGTGCGCTGCCGCCCTGTTCAGCCGCCTCGGCCCCAAGCGCCTGGCGGCGCGGCTCAACGGCATGACCGATGTGCTGCGGACCATCGCCGAGGGTGAAGGCAACCTGCGCCAGCGCCTGGACATCACTGCCATGGCCAATGATGAGACCGGCGACATGGGCCGCTGGATCAACAGTTTCATCGACCGCCTCGACTCGGTGGTCGGCCAGGTGGTCAAGGCCAGCCGCAATGTCGGCGCCACCAACCAGATGATGCTCGGGCGCAGCCAGCAGGCCAGCCTGACCTCCAGCGAGGTGGCCGACGCGGTGCACCAGATGATGATCATCGTCGAGGACCAACTGGGCGAGATCCAGCAGGCTTCGGCCAGTGCCGAACAGATGAAGCAGGCCATGGATGAAGTGGTCAGCCGTGCCCGCGAACAGTTTGCCGCAGTGCAGGCTGGCACCCAATCGATTCGCGACGTGGTACAGCGTTCGTCAGCGAGCGTGCAACGGCTCGACAGCCAGATGACTCAGATCGGCAACATCACCGGGTTGATCAGCGATATTACCAGCCAGACCAACCTGCTGGCCCTCAACGCCGCCATCGAAGCCGCACGGGCGGGGGAACATGGCCGCGGCTTCGCCGTGGTCGCCGAAGAAGTCCGCAGCCTGGCGGCGCGTACTTCACGGGCGGCGGACGAAATACGCAACATGGTCGAAGGCCTGCAGAAAGAGACCCGACACGCTGTCGGTTTCATGGAGGAAGGCGTCCAGGACGTGGACGACAGCCTGCGCCTGGCCGAGGATGCCTCTTCGGAAAACGTCCAGCTGCACCAGGCAGTGGAAAGCATGTTCGCCATCATCCAGCAACTCAATGCCCGCAGCCTGGCCTGCGGCAAGACCATCGAGAAAGTCGACCAGTCTTCGGCCGAGATGCGCCAGACGGTAGTGGTGCTGCAAAGCAGCGCGGAGACGGTGAAGGTCAACGCCAGCAAGCTGGAGAAGCTGGTCGGGCAGTTCGAAACGAGCAGTGCCGGCGATCGGGCGGCGGCCTGAACACCAGGGTGGCCCGCGTTTGTCCAACGGCACGCGGGCTAGGCCGCCCCTTAGCCCAAACGCACCACCGCATGCTTCACCTTGTCGAGCAACTCCGACAATTTGAACGGCTTCACCAGCATGTCCATCCCCGTGCCCAGGAACGCCTGGCGGTCCAGCGCCGCATCGGCATACCCGGTCATGAACAGCACCGGCAACCCTGGCCGGTGCATCCGGGCGATATCGGCCAACTCACGCCCACTCAGGGTCGGTAGCCCGACATCGGTCAGCAGCAGGTCGATGCCTTCCTCCTCCTGCAGGTACTGCAACGCCTCATCGATGGTCGAAGCCAGGGTGCAGCGATAGCCAGCCTCGCCCAGCGCTTCGGCCACCGACAGGCGCACCGAGGCCATGTCCTCGACGATCAGCACGTGCTCGCCATTACCCTGGTGGTCATCCCCCATTTCGCGCTCCAGGGTGACCGCCGCCTCGTCGCTGGCCGGCAGCAACAGCGTCACTTCGGTGCCCCGGCCGACCGCGCTGCGTAGCTCCACATGCCCACCCGACTGGCGAGCGAAGCCGTAGATGGTCGACAGGCCCAGGCCAGTGCCCTGGCCCAGGGGCTTGGTGGTGAAGAACGGATCGAAGACCTTGTCGAGCAACTCGGCCTCGATCCCACTGCCGTTGTCGCGCACGGTCACCGCCACGTAGGCGCCGTCGGCGAGGTTGGGGTCGCCGTGGCACCAGGCCGCCGAGGTGTTGACCCAGATCTGCCCGCCTTTGGGCAGGGCATCGCGGGCGTTGATCACCAGATTGAGCACCGCGCTTTCCAGTTGCACCGGGTCGACCAGGGCGATGGCTGGCAGGGTGGACAGCTCCAGGGTCAGGGTGACCCGCTCGCCGATGGTGCGGGTCACCAGCTCTTCCAGCGAGCGCACGTGCTGGTTGACGTCCACCGGGCGGGTGTCGAGCGGCTGCTGGCGGGCGAAGGCCAGCAGGCGATGAGTCAGCACGGCGGCGCTGTTGGCCGAGCTCAGCGCAGCCTCAGCGTACCGGGGCACCTTTTCCACGCGGTTTTCCGCCACCCGCTTACGGATCAGTTCGAGGCTGGTAATGATGCCGGTCAGCAGGTTGTTGAAATCGTGGGCGATGCCCCCGGTGAGGCTGCCCAGGGCGTCCATTTTCTGTAGTTGCAACAGTTGCGCTTCGGTGCGCACGCGCTCGGCCACTTCCTTGGCCAGCTGACTGTTGGCATCGTCCAGGCGCGCCAGGTGCGAGCGCTCCCGGTGGCGGTGCTCGGTGATGTCTTCGACGAACACCAGGCACAGGCCTGGCGCCTGGTACGGCGACAGCTGCCACTCGGTATCGCGCGGCTGACCCTGCAGGCGCATGCCCAGCGTGCCTTTCCAGCGCTCCCCCGCTGCCAGGTGCTGGCGCAACTCGTCGAGCGCCTCCGCCTGGCCTTCGGCGAAGCACTCGTGCAGGCGTTGCGGGTCTCGGTTGTCCTGCACCAGGTGGGCGAAGGCGTGGTTGCATTCGTGCACCTTCAAGTCGCCGTCGAGCACGGCGATGGGCGCGGACACGCCACGGAAGATTTCCTGGAAGCGCGCCTCGCTCTGGCGCAAGGCCCGCTCGGTGTCGCGTACGCGCAGCAGGGTACGCAGGGTCGCGAGCAGCACGTCCGGGTCTACCGGGTGGATCAGGTAGGCATCGGCACCGGCGTTCAGCCCAGTGATGATATCGCCGCTCTGGATCGATGCTGCCGATACGTGGATTACCGGCAACAGCGCCGTGCGGCTGTCCTCGCGCAGCAGCCGGACGATGTCGAAGCCGCTCATGTCCGGCAGGTTGACGTCGAGGATCAGCGCATCCACCTGCTCGTCACGAATCAGCGCCAGGCCCTCGCCGCCAGTGCCCGCCTCGAGCACTTCGTAGCCGTGCGCGCCGAGGCGGCGGCGCAAGGCGTAGCGGGTGGCGACGTTGTCGTCGACGATGAGCAGACGCAGGTCAGGTTTCATCCACGCTCTCCTGGGCCAAGGCCAGAGGAATGATCACGAAGAAGGAGGAGCCGACCCCTGGCTCGCTGTGCACACCCACCTCGCCGCCCAGCAGCATGGCGAAGCGCTTGCACAGCGACAAGCCCAGGCCGGTGCCGCGCAGGCGTTTCTGCAACGGCGAATCGACCTGGGCGAAATCCTCGAACAGCGTACCCAGAAGGTCAGAGGCGATACCGATGCCGGTGTCGCTGACAGCGAAGCGGATGTTGTGCTCGTCGAGCAGTTGCGCCGACACCCTAACTTCACCGCGGGTGGTGAATTTCAAGGCATTGGAGATGAAGTTGCGCAGGATCTGCGCGAGCTTCTTGTCGTCCGTGTAGAGGCGCGGCAGGCCCACCGGCTCCTCGAAGATCAAGTCGACCGCCGTTGCATCGACGATCGGCCGGAACATCCCGCGCAGCGCCGCGAACAGGTCGAACATGTCGAACCAGGCCGGCGAGATGGTGATGCGCCCGGCCTCGATCTTGGCCAGGTCGAGCAGGTCGTCGACCATGTCCGACAGCTCGCGGGTGGCGTTGCTGACGAACGCCACCTGGCGGTGCTGTTCCGCCGACAGCGGCCCGTCCAGCTCATCGGCCAACAGGCCGGTGATGCTCAGGATCGAACCCAGCGGGGTGCGGAACTCATGGCTCATGTACGACAGGAAGCGGCTTTTCAGGTCGGATGCCTGGCGCAATTGCTCGGCCTGGATATCCAACTCGGCATACAGGGCCAGCACGCCCTGGTTGGTTTCTTCGAGCTCGGCACGCAGGGCTTCGTTTTCGGCCTGCAGGCGCGCGAACTGCTCGGCGTCATGGATAGTGGGCTCAGCCATGGTCGGGCTCCAGGTCGATGACCAGTACCGTCACGTCGTCCCGCCCTCGGCAGAAATCGCGGTGCAGCACGGCAGCAATCACGGCCGGGTGGCGATGCACCAGGCCAGGGTAGTCTTGAAGGTTCCAGCGCGACTGCAAGCCGTCGCTGTAGAGAATCAGCAAATTGCCCGTCACGTCAGCGTAGTCGAAGACCTGGGCTTTGCGGTATTGCCCGCCGACTATGCCGGGGTAGGAAGCCAGGCCGCGAGAACGATTCCCGGCGACCAGGCTGGCGCCGATATTGCCTACACCGGTGAAGACCAGCCTGCTATTGCGCGCGTCATGCTGTGCGATCGCCACAGCGCCGCCACGGGTGCCGTTCATGGCTACATGCAGCCGTTCGATCAGCAACAAGGGATCGACAAAGGCATCGGCCGCGAAAGCCAGGGCACCGGCCTGGGCTGCCTCTTCGGCATCGGCGCCATGACCGAGGCCGTCGACCACCAGGACGCTGAGGCGGCCGCTGCCGAGCGCCACGTGCCAAGTATCGCCACATGCAGGGTCGTCATGCAGCGAATGATGGCTGACACCGATGCGCAGGTCTTGGCCGGTGGCATCGCGCCGATACAGGCGCGCCATGATCACCGAGCCTCGGGCGTCGGTGTGCATGTCGAACACCTCGGCCAGGCGCGTCACCGCGCCCAGGCCGATGCCCTGGGTACCGCCGGTGGAATAGCCATCGGCCAGGCACGCCTGGGCATCGGCCTGGGCGCGATCGACAGCCAGCAATTCGATGCCTGGGCCATTGGCACCGGGCACGGCGCGCAGGTGCAAGGCACCCACGCCAGCATGCTTGAGCACGTTGCTGGCCAGCTCGGTGGCCAGCAACGCCACGCGCCCGGTGTCTTCACTATCGAAGCCTTGCTGCTCAGCCAGCTTTTGCGCCGTGCGCCGGGCATGGCCGACCTGGCTGTCCTCTTCCAGGGGCAAGACCAGCGTCCTGCTGGCGGAGATGTTCATATCCATCGCGTGATCGTCACCCGCGTACCCTCGCCTGGCGCGGTGTCCAGCTCGAACTCGTCCACCAGCCGGCGTGCGCCGGTCAGGCCAAGGCCCAGGCCATTGCCGGAGGTCCAGCCGTCGGTGAGGGCCAGCTTCAGGTCGGCGATGCCCGGCCCCTCGTCGCGGAACAATAGGCGTACACCGGTGCGGCCCGCTTCCTCGAGTACCTGCCAGTCCATGTCGCCACCGCCGCCATAGACCACGGTGTTGCGCGCCAGCTCGCTGACGGCGGTCACCAGCTTGGTCAGGTCCACCAGGCGCATGCCGCAGTCGCTGGCCAGCTTGCGCGCGAGTTGCCGAGCCAGTACCACGTCCTGCTCGATGCGCACCGGCAGGCTGCCACTGTGCTCGCGGTTCATGGGTGCCTCACGTGCTGGCTGAGCCGCTGCATGCCACGCTCCACATCCAACGCCGTGCTCACCCCGGGCAGGGTCAGCCCCAGCTCCACCAGGGTGATGGCCACGGCCGGCTGCATGCCCACCACCATCACCTGGGCATCCATCAGCCGCGACAGGCTGGCGATGTCGGCGATCATCCGGCCAATGAACGAGTCGACCATGTCCAGCGCCGAGATGTCGATCAACACGCCCCGGGCGGAGGTGGCGCTGATGCGGTCGGTGAGGTCGTCCTGCAGGCGCATGGCCAGTTTGTCATGCATGTCGACCTGGATGGTCACGAGCAGGAATTCGCCCATCCGCAAAATCGGGATACGTTCCATGGCCTCAGCCCTGCTCGCCCATGCTGACACCCAGGCGCTTGAGCGCAAGCTTCAGGGCATCGGCCAGGTTGGCCTTGGTGGTCAGGGTGCCCAGGTCCAGGCCCAGGTGGACGATGGTCTGCGCGATCTGCGGCCGCACGCCGCTGATGATGCAGTCGGCGCCCATCAGGCGGATGGCAGTGACGGTCTTGAGCAGGTGCTGGGCGACCAGGGTATCGACGGTCGGCACACCGGTGATGTCGATGATGGCGATTTCCGAGCCGGTGTCGACGATACGCTGCAGCAGCGACTCCATCACGGTCTGGCTACGCTGCGAGTCGAGGGTGCCGATCAGCGGCAGGGCCAGCACACCGTCCCACAGCTTGACCACCGGAGTGGACAGCTCGAGCAGTTCTTCCTGCTGGCGCTTGATCACCGCCTCGCGGGTTTTCTGGTAGGTGCGAATGGTGTGCATGCCGAAGGTGTCGAGCAGCTCGGAGACCACCCACAGCTGCTCGGCCAGGCGTGCGGGATCATCGCTGAAGTGCGCTTGCAGCAGACTGAACAGCGGCCCCTTGAGGGCGAAGATGAAGTACACCGTCTGGTGCGAGTCGTGCCCCAGCTGAGCGCGTGTGGAAGAGAGTTTTTCCAGGAAACGGCGGGTTTCATCCCAGCCGCTGGCGGCGATGTCGGTGCCATTGCCTGCCTGCAAGCCATCGATCAGCAGTTGCAGGAAATCGCGGGTTTCCTGCAACACGGTTTGTTCTTTGATGTTACGGGTAGCGCCATTGGCGTCGAGCGCTGCTGTCCATTGCGCCAGCAACTGTGCCTGGTTGTGCTTGAGTGCTTCCAACGTGCTGCCGAGCAGTGCTGCCATGTGTGTTCGCTCCTATGCGGGTAGGCCGGCATCCCCATGAACAGCCGACCTGCAAAGAATGACATTTAGCGCTGCAAATAGTTGTAGAGATTGAAAAGATAATTGCAATGGGCCAGCGCGCTGGGCATCTGGTGCAGTGGCGGGCCGAACGTAAGCCGCTGCGACGCTCAGTCGCCGGGCTGCGCTGCGGCACCCAGGGCATAGAATTCATGGAGTTTGGCTTGCAGCAGCGCCTTGTCCGGCAGGCGCGTCTGGTATTCGGCAATCAAGGCGGGCGACAGGCTGCGGTTGAGTGCGTACTCGACCACCTCATCTTCCTTGCTGGCACACAGCAACACGCCGATGGCCGGATTCTCATGAGGCTTGCGCTCATTGCGATCCAGGGCTTCCAGGTAGAAGTCGAGCTTGCCAAGGTACTCTGGCTCGAAGCGGCCAACCTTGAGCTCGATGGCCACCAGGCAATTGAGGCCACGATGGAAGAACAGCAGGTCCAGGGCGAAATCGCGACCGCCGACCTGCAGCGGATATTGCGAACCGACGAAGCAGAAATCCCGGCCTAGCTCGACCAGGAACTGTTTCAGCCTATTCATCAGGGCGGCGTGCAGGTCCGCTTCGGCATGTTCGCCTGGCAGGCCGAGGAACTCGACCATGTAGGCGTCGCGGAAAACGTCCATTGCCGCGGGGTAGTTGTTTTTCAAGGTTGCCGAGGCCTTGGCTGGATCGGTGACGCTGCGTTCGAACAGCGCAGTCTTGAATTGCCGCTCCAGTTCACGGCTGGACCATTTCTCCTGGATGGCGAGACGCAGGTAGAACTCGCGTTCTTCCGGCAGCTTGCTTTGGCTGAGGATGATCAGGTTATGGGTCCAAGGCAATTGTCTCAGCAGTGCTGAGACTTTCTCGTCGTGGCGGTACGCCTCATAAAATTGACGCATGCGGAACAGGTTCGGCCGAGTGAAACCTCGCAACCCAGGTTGGGTGATAGCCAGGTGAGCAGCCAACTGACCGACCACCGAATCCCCCCACTCAGCTTGCTCCAACTTGCGGCTGATATACGCCCCCACCTGCCAGTACAACTCGATCAACTGGGTGTTGACCGCCTGCATCGCCCGCTGCCTGGCGCCCTGGATGAGACCCAGCACTTCCTCGAATCGGTCGTCCTTTACCGAAACCGCTTGCCCGTCTTGCTCGTTCACGCTCACGCTCCGACACCCTGTCTGAATGGAGCGGGCAGTCTACGCCCGGCATGCCCTGAAACTTGTGTCAGCGGCACCGTGGATGTGTTTCAAAAAACAAAGGGCACCCATCCACAGGTGCCCTCTGCCCTACCGCAAGGTGACCTCGATCACCCCATCGACCGCGCCCCCACCGTCTGCGCATGGCCCCGCGAAGTGACGATCCCCAGAAAGGAAATCACGATCGCCAGGCCCAAGGTCGAACTCACTTCCGCCCGGTGCTCGGGGGTGTACATCATTACCGCCAGCGCCCCGCCAATGAACAGGATCACCGCCCAGGTCAGGTACGGGAACAGCCACATGCGGAACTTCAGTTCGGTGTTCTCGCGCTCCAGACGACGGCGCATGCGCAGTTGCGAGACGGCGATGACCAGGTACACCAACAGCGCGATGGCGCCGGAACTGGCCAGCAGGAACTCGAACACGCCCTTGGGTGCGAAGTAGTTGAGCACCGCGATGCCAGCGCCGATCAGGGTACTGCCGAACACTGCGGCACGCGGCACACCGACCCTCGAGGTGTCCTTCAACAAGGCCGGCGCGTCGCCGCGCTTGGCCAGCGAGTACATCATCCGCGAGGCGATGTAGATCGACGAGTTCATGCAGCTGGTCACCGCCACCAGCACCACCAGGTCGACCATGAACGCGGCATTGGGGATGTTCATGATCTCCAGCGCACGCTGGTACGAGCCCACCACGGCCAGCTGCGGGTCGTTCCATGGCACTACCGAGATGATCACGAAGATCGACAGGATGTAGAAGGTGCTGATACGCCAGATCACCGAACGGGTGGCCTTGGCGATGTTGCGCGACGGGTCGCTGGACTCGGACGCGGCGATGGTCACCGCCTCGGTGCCGATGAAGCTGAACATCACGGTGATGAAGGCACCGATCACCGCCGACCAGCCTTTGGGCGCGAAGCCGCCGTGCTCGGCCATCAGGCCACTGAGGCCGCTGACTTCGCGGTTGGGCAGCCAGCCCATCAGCGCGGCGAAGCCCAGGCCGATGAAACCAAGGATCGCGGTGACCTTGAGAATGGCGAACCAGAACTCGAACTCGCCGTACTTGGCCACGCTGAACAGGTTGGTGCCCGCCAGCAGCAGCACCGAGGCCAAGGCGAAGATCCAGCTGGGGATGTCGGGGAACCAGGCGTTGAGCACGTGGCCGGCGGCCAGGGCCTCGATCGGGATCACCAGCACCCAGAACCACCAGTACAGCCAGCCGATGGTATAGCCAGCCCAGCGGCCGATGGCCTGGTCGGCATAGGTGGAGAACGACCCGGTGTCGGGGTGCGCCACGGCCATTTCGCCGAGCATGCGCATGACCAGCACCACCAGGGTCCCGGCCACGAAGTAAGAGATTATGGTGGCAGGCCCGGCGGCCGCGATGGCGTGCCCGGAGCCCACGAAAAGTCCGGCACCGATGATGCCCGCGATGGACAGCATCGTTACATGACGCGGCTTGAAACCTTGTGCAAGGTTGCCATCAGATCCCACGGTGTTCATTGATCTTGTTCTCTTTTTGCTGACACAAGGAAGGACGGGCAGGCGTAGGCGAAAAAAGCTCCTCGAAGACGATGGGGAATGACACGTCGCTCACGCTCTGTTGTTGACCTTCTGCACGCTTTCCAGAGCAACGCACCAGCGATTCGGGCTCCATTTAAGCCGCGAGAGGGATGGGGAAATTACACGAGAACGTCCCGCAGGTGCGCGATCACGACACCGGTTTTCCATTCGCGCCAGATGTCGCGAATGGCATGTCTGAATGCGTCACCGGCGCGTCTGGAGGTTTCGCTTTTCATTTGGATGTGTCGAGGCAGGCCCGGCCATTTTCAGCCGCCCACAAAAAAGCCCCGGTCTCCCGGGGCCCTGTCGCTCAGGCGTCTGCCTACGCCTGTCCGGTACGCTCGAAGCGCCGGGCCAGCAACAGGTAAGCGAGGATTCCCAGCACGCCATGGGCGGCCACGAACCAGAGTGCGTTGTGGAACGAGCCGGTAGAGGCCACCACGTAACCGATCACCAGCGGCGTGACGATGCCGGCGATGTTGCCGATGCCGTTGAACACGCCGCCGCACAGGCCGACCATCTTCTTCGGCGCCACGTCCGACAGCACCGCCCAGCCCACCGCGGCCAGGCCCTTGCCGAAGAAGGCCAGGGTCATCAGGCCGATCACCGCGGCATTGCCATCGACATAGTTGGCCAGCACCAGGCTGGTGGACAGCGCCATGCCGATCACGAACGGCGTCTTGCGTGCCTTCGATGGGTGCACGCCACGGCTGATCAGCCAGTCGGAGAGGAACCCGCCGAGGATGCCGCCCGTGAAGCCGCAGATGGCCGGCAGCGCGGCGACCCAGCCGGCCTCCATGATGGTCATGCCACGGCCCTTGATCAGGTAGATCGGGAACCAGGTGATGAAGAAGTAGGTGAGCGCGGTGATGCAGTACTGGCCCAGGTACACTGCCCACAGGTTGCGGCTGGTGAACAGTTGCAACACTTCGGCGCGGGTCGGTTTGCTCTTGGCCGCCTTGCGTTCCTTTTCAAGGTCGACCAGCGCGCCGCCTTCGCGCATGTAGTCCAGCTCTGCGCGGCTGAGCCCCGGTGCGCTGTGCGGCTCATGGTAGAGGCGGAACCACACCAGGCTCAGCAACAGCCCCAGCACGCCCATCCAGACGAACACCTGTTCCCAGCTCAGGGTATGGGTCATCCACGCCATCAGCGGGGCGAACACCACCACCGCCATGTACTGCGCCGAATTGAACAAGGCCGATGCGGTGCCGCGTTCACGGGTGGGGAACCAGCAGCTGACCACCCGCGAGTTGGCCGGAAACGCTGGCGACTCCACCAGGCCGAGCATGAAGCGCATGGAGAACAGTGCCACCGCCGCCGAAGCACCGGCCAGGCCCATCCAACCCACGGTGCCCTGCATCAGGGTGAACAGCGACCAGAGGATCAGGCTGACGCCATACACCCGGCGTGCGCCGAAGCGGTCGAGCAGCCAGCCACCGGGCACCTGGCCGAGGGCATAGGCCCAGGCGAAGGCGGAGAACACCATGCCGAGCATCACCGGGTCCATGCCCAGGTCCTTGAGCACCTCGGTGCCGGTGATCGACAAGGTGGCCCGGTCGGCGTAGTTGATGACAGTGATGATGAAGATGAGCGCCAGGATCAGGAAGCGATGACGTCCGACCCTGGCCAGAGCCTGCGGTGCGGCTGCAGCGGATTTGCTGTTCATATGAACCCTCTTGCTTCTCGGTGGAAGCGATTGTTCTTGTGCGGAGAAGGTGTGGCCTGTGGACCTTGTGATGCTTGTGCTGGCCTCTTCGCGGGTGAACCCGCTCCTACAGGGGCCTGCGTTATGTGTGTAGGAGCGGGTTCACCCGCGAAGAGGCCCTAGAGGTCAGCGACCCGATTCGGCGGTAACTCACCACGGAAACAAGCCGCCAGGTTGTCCACCACCATCTGCCCCATTTCCAACCGGGTCTGCAGCGTCGCGCTGCCCCGGTGCGGTTGCAGGCTGGCTTGGTCAAGGTCGCGCAGCGCAGGCGGCACATGGGGCTCATCGACGAACACATCCAGCCCGGCGCCGGCGATGCGGCCTTCGCGCAGCGCCTCAACCAGTGCCGGTTCATCCACCAGCTTGCCGCGCGCCACGTTGATCAAGTAACCCTCGGGACCGAGCGCATCCAGCACCTCGGCGGTCACCAACACTTCCCCGCCATCCGCGGAAGCGGCGACCACCAGCACATCCACCGAGCGTGCCAGTTCGACCAGATCGGCTTCATAGCGGTACCCACTTTGCGGCTGCTCGCGCCGCCCGTTGTAGGCAATACGCATGTCGAAGGCAGCGGCGCGGCGAGCGATGGCCTTGCCAACCTCGCCCAGGCCGATGATGCCCAGGTCGATGCCACTGACCTTGCGCGCCAATGGCAGGTTGACCGTGCCCCACAAACCGTCGCGTACCAGCCGCTCGCCCTCGCCCAGGCGGCGCAAGGCACTGATGATCAGGCCCAGCGCCAGGTCGGCGACATCGGCAGTGAGCACGCCAGGCGTGGTGGTGACATGGATACCGCGACCGGCCGCATGGCGCAGGTCCACGGCGTCGGTGCCGATGCCGCTGATGGCGATGATCTCGAGGGCAGGAAGCTGGTCCATCAACGCATTGGACAGGCCCTTGGCACCACCGGTGACCACGCCACGAATGCGCGGGCCGACTTCATCGAGCAGCTGTTGCGGATTGGCCTGCTGGTAAAGCCGATGCACCCGGTAGGCCGCGACCAATTGGGCATCGATGGCCTCTGGGACGGGCTGGGTCAGCAGCAGGTCGATGGAATTCTGGTTCATCGTGGGTATCCGGCAGTTCGAAGACATGGCTCGATGCTAGGCCGGCATTTGATACAGGTCTAATATAGATGCTGGATCGAACAATTCAGGATTTGAATCATGGAATTGCACCAGCTGCACTGCTTCGTCGCCGTTGCCGAAGAGCTGCATTTCGGCCGTGCGGCCACCCGCCTGCACATGACCCAGCCGCCGCTGAGCCGGCAGATCCAGCTGCTCGAGCATTCCCTCGGGGTGCTGTTGCTCGAGCGCAACAACCGCCAGGCGCGGCTGACGCTGGCGGGCATGAGTTTTCTCGAAGATGCCCGGCGCATCCTGCATATCGCCGAAACTGCCAGCCACTCGGCCCGGCGTATCGCCCACGGCGAGGCCGGGCGACTGACCCTGGGCTTCACCGCAGTAGGTGCCTACAGCATGATCCCGCGCCTGCTGGTGCACGCCGGCAAGACCCTGCCGGACATCGAACTGGTGCTCAGCGAAAGCGTTTCCAGCACCCAGGTGCACGACCTGGAAGCCAACCTGATCGACCTCGGCCTGGTGCGCCAGGTACTGCCCAGCGCCCGCGTGGACTATGTGCCGGTGCACCGCGAGCCATTCGTGGCCGCGTTGCCTGTGGGGCACCCTTTGTGCGGCCGCGAGCGGCTCAGGCCGCACGACTTCCATGAGCAGCCGTTCATCATGTACAGCGCGGGCGAAGGGCGTTACCTGCACGATCGCATCGCCAACCTGTTCGCCCGCAACGAGGTACAGCCGCGCTACCTGCATCGGCTGGGGCAGACTCATTCGGTGCTGGGCCTGGTCAATGTCGGCTTGGGTTGCGCGGTGGTGCCGGCCTCGGCCCAGGCGTTGCGCCTGGAGCAGGTGGTGTTCCGGCCGTTGCAGGGGATGGAGCAGCAGGCGGAGATCTTCCTGGCGTATTGCCGGGATAATCCGAACCCGGTGCTGGGGGCGTTCGTGGGGATGGCGCGGGCGTTTTTCGACAGGGGATAGTCTGGACCGGCCTCTTCGCGGGTAAACCCGCTCCTACAGTACTCCACCTGTTTTCATGATACGTGGAGCATCTGTAGGAGCGGGTTTACCCGCGAAGAGGCCCTATGCCTCAACGCACCAGGCAAGGCCGCTTGTTGTCGAAGCTCCAACCCGGAATCAGGAACTGCATCGCCACGCTGTCATCCCGCGCGCCCAACCCCATGTTGCGGTAGCACTCATGAGCCTTGGCCAACTGGTCTTCATCCAGTTCCACACCCAGCCCCGGCCGCTCCGGCACCCGCACATGCCCATCGACGATACGCAGCGGGTCGCGAGTCAGGCGCTGGCCGTCCTGCCAGATCCAGTGAGTATCGATAGCCGTGATCTCGCCCGGCGCCGCTGCCGCCACCTGAGTGAACATCGCCAGCGAGATATCGAAGTGGTTGTTCGAGTGCGAACCCCAGGTCAGGCCCCAGTCGTTGCACATCTGCGCCACCCGCACCGAGCCCTGCAAGGTCCAGAAGTGCGGGTCGGCCAGCGGGATGTCCACCGACTGCAGCTGGATCGCATGGCCCATCTGCCGCCAGTCGGTGGCGATCATGTTGGTGGCGGTCGGCAGGCCGGTGGCACGGCGGAACTCGGCCATCACCTCACGGCCCGAATAGCCGTTCTCGGCACCGCACGGGTCTTCGGCGTAGGCCAGCACGTCGTGCTTGTCGCGGCACAGCGCGATCGCTTCCTTGAGCGACCAGGCGCCGTTGGGGTCGAGGGTGATGCGTGCCTCGGGGAAACGCTCGGCCAGGGCGGTCACCGCTTCCATCTCTTCTTCGCCACGCAGCACGCCACCCTTGAGCTTGAAGTCGCTGAAGCCATAACGCTGCTTGGCCGCCTCGGCCAGGCGCACCACCGCTTCCGGGGTCAGGGCCTTCTCGTGGCGCAGGCGGAACCACTCGTCATCAGCATCGGCTTCGTTGCGGTAGGCCAGGTCGGTCTGCTGGCGGTCGCCGATGTAGAACAGGTAGCCAAGCATCTTCACCGCATCGCGTTGCTGGCCTTCGCCGAGCAGCGCCGCCATCGGCACGTTCAGGTGCTGGCCGAGCAGATCGAGCATGGCCGACTCGATGGCGGTGACCGCATGCACGGTGATGCGCAGGTCGAAGGTCTGCAGGCCTCGGCCAGCGGCATCGCGATTGGCGAAGGTCTGGCGCATGGCATTGAGCACGCGCTGGTAGTGGCCGATCGGCTGGCCGACCACCAGGCTACGGGCGTCTTCCAGGGTCTGGCGGATCTTCTCGCCACCGGGCACCTCGCCCAGGCCGGTGTTGCCGGCACTGTCGCGCAGCACCACGACGTTACGGGTGAAGAACGGGCCGTGGGCACCGCTGAGGTTGAGCAGCATGCTGTCGTGGCCAGCCACGGGGATCACGCGCAGGTCGGTGACCACCGGGGTGCTGGTATGAACGGCGGGATTGGTCTGCATGTTCATGGTTGTCGTCTCGCAGTCGTCAGTGGGTCTGGCCCAGGGCCGAAGGGGCCTTGAGATCGTCAGAGGGAGCGCCCTTCGGGCGGGTACGTACGAAGAAGATGGCGATGGCCGCCAGCACCGAGGTCACGGCCAGGCCGTACAGCCCGCCCTGGATCGAGCCGGTCTGCTGCTCGAGCAGCCCGAAGGTGGTGGGGGCGACGAAGCCGCCGAGGTTGCCGACCGAGTTGATCAGCGCGATCACCGCTGCGGCGATGCGCGCATCCAGGTAGCCCTGCGGGATCGGCCAGAACAGCGACGAGGCCGACTTGAAACCGATGGCCGCGAAGCAAACGGCAACGAAGGCGAATACCGGCCCGCCGGTGGTCGACATGAACATGCCGATGGCGGCGACCACCAGCGCACCGGCCACCCAGGCCTGCTGGAACTTCCAGCGCGCTGAGCCGGCAGCGAAGGCATACATGGCCAGGATCGAAATCAGCCAGGGGATCGAGTTGAAGAAGCCCACCTGCAAGTCGCTCAGATCGCCCATGCGCTTGATGATGCTGGGCAGCCAGAAGGTCGCGGCATAGATGGTCAGCTGGATGCAAAAGTAGATCAGGCAGAACAGCACGATCTGGCGATCCTTGAGCAGGCTCCAGGCCGAGGGCTTGACCACGCCGCTCGCCTCACGCTCACGTTGCTCGCGGTCGATGGTCGTCACCAGCGCGTCCTGCTCGGCCTGGCTCAGCCACTTGGCGTCCTGGGGCTTGGAGTCGAGCCAGAAGAACACGAAGAAGCACAACGTCACCGAGGCCATGCCTTCGATGAACAGCATCCACTGCCAGCCGTGCAGGCCCAGGCCCTGGATCTGCATCAAGGCACCGGCCAACGGCCCGGAAATCAACGACGCCAGCGCCGAGCCGCTGAGGAAGATGGCAATCGCCTTGCCGCGTTCGGCGGCCGGCAGCCAGCGGGTGAAGTAATAGATCACCCCAGGGAAGAAGCCCGCCTCGGCCACGCCGAGCAGGAAGCGCAGCACATAGAACTGCGTTTCGTTCTGGACGAAGGCCATGGCCGTAGCCACCAGGCCCCAGGTGAACATGATGCGGGTCAGCCACAGCCGTGCACCGACGCGTTGCAAGAGCATGTTCGACGGCACTTCGAACAACGCATAGCCGATGAAGAACAGGCCGGCACCAAAACCGAAGGCCGCGGCGCTGATGCCCAGGTCGCTTTCCAGGTGTGGTCGGACGAAACCGATGTTGACGCGGTCGAGGTAGTTGACGATGAACATGATGACGAACAGCGGCAGGACATGGCGCTTGACCTTGGCCACGGCGCTGGCCAGGGCGTCGCCTTCATTCCGGGCAGACGGAGCGAGGGTATCGTTCACTTGTGGATCTCCCACTATTGTTTTTGTGCGGGTCGAGTTGTCGGGCAGGACAATGGGGTGGAGCATATGCGTCGCGAAGTTGTACGACAAGATGCCAATCAGCGCCAAAGAGGCAAAATACAAGCTTATAAATGGCCATCTTGCAGGGATAATGCAAGAATCAGGTAAAACACCACGACATGATGAGAGGAAAAAAGCAGCACGAAATATTTTTATCCGTTAACTTGTCATACAAGATGGATTCGATCGCGGAGCCCGTTCATGTCCCAACCACTCGGCAAACGCAGCCATAGCCGTGCCCACGATTTGGTGTCGCGCCTGACCCAGCAGATCCTGCTGGGCACCTTCAAGCCGGGCGACAAGCTACCCTCGGAGAACACCCTGGTGCGCGAGCATGGGGTCAGCCGCACCGTGGTGCGTGAGGCCCTGTCGAAGTTGCAGGCATCAGGGCTGGTGGAGCCGCGCCACGGCATCGGCACCTTCGTGATCGAGCGCCTGGCCCAGGGCAGCCTGCGGGTAGGCGCGGAGAACGCCGCGAGCGTGCGCGACCTGCTGGAATTGCGCATCGGTTTGGAAGGCCAGGCCGCGGCCTTGGCTGCTGTGCGCCGCGACGAGCAGCATTTGGCGCGCATGCGCCAGGCCCTGGACGACTACCAGGACCTGGCCGCTGCCGGAGATAGCTGCATCGAGGCCGACCGGCGTTTCCACCTGCTGATCGCCGAGGCCACCGGCAACCTGTATTTCAGCGAGATGATGGCGCAGTTGGGCAATGGCCTGATCCCGCGCAACCGCATGGCCCTGGCCGAGCGTGCCGGGGCCAACCTGGCCCGGCATGCGTACCTCGCCAACCTGGAGCATGAGGCGATCCTCAATGCCATCCGCCGCCAGGACCCGGATGCGGCGCGGGCGGCGATCTGTCTGCACCTGTCCAACAGCCGGGATCGGTTGTTGCCGGATTAGGGGGCGGTGTTCGCCTGCGCCGGCCTATTCGCGGCGGTTCGGCGCCCCGATAAACCCGCTCCTACAGTCCGGTGTAGGAGCGGGTTTACCCGCGAAAAGGCCGGCACAGGCAGGCACAAACCTCAGGCCAACGCCCGATCCACCAGCACCTGTAACCGCCCCTTTGAACAGCGCTCGACCCGCGCCTCTACGCCATACACCTGCGCCAAAAGCTCAGGCTGGAGTACTTCCCCCGGCGCCCCACACGCCACCACCCTACCCTCGCGCAGCACCACCAGCCAATCGGCATGCGCCGCCGCCAGGTTGATGTCGTGCAACACCGCCACCGCCAGCAACCGATGCGCCACCACCCGCTCACGCACCGCGCCCATCACCCGCAACTGGTAATGCAGGTCGAGCGCGCTGGTCGGTTCATCCAGCAGCAATACCTGCGGGTTGCGCGCCAGCAACTGCGCCAGCGCCACCAGTTGCCGCTGGCCACCCGACAGGCTATCCAGGCCACGATCGGCGAGCGCCTCGATACCCAACTGGCGCAATGCCTCGTAAGCTCGCCCGAGCAAGTCGTCCGAGGCGCTCACGCGCAGCGCCGCGACGATGCTTTCCAACACCCCCAGGGCAATTCCCGGTGGCAACTGCTGGGGCATGTAGGCCAGGCGCCGGGAGCGTTCGGCGAAGCCCAGCCGCGTCACGTCCTGGCCATCCAGGTCGAGCGTGCCGCTCATCCGCTCCAGCCCCGCCAGGGCCCGCAACAGTGTCGACTTGCCGGCCCCGTTCGGCCCGACCAGCGCCACCAGGCTGCCCGCCGGCAACGTCGGCAGGCTCACCCCGTGGAGGATCTGCCGTGCGCCATAGGCGACGGCCACGTCATCGAGCGTCAGGCTCATGCTTTTCTCCCCCGCCGGAACACCAGCACCACGAACACCGGCACGCCCACCAGGGCAGTGACGATCCCCACCGGCACGATCACCCCCGGCAGGATCAGCTTGCTGGCGATCGACGACAGCGCCAGCATCAATGCCCCCACCAGCGCGCTGGCCGGGAGCAGGAAACGCTGGTCCTCACCCACCAGCAAGCGGGCGATATGCGGCCCGACCAGGCCGACGAAACCGATGGTGCCGACGAAGGCCACTGCCGTCGCCGACATCAGGCTGATGCGCAGCAGCGAGGCAAAGCGCAGGCGACGGGTATCCACGCCGAAACTGCGCGCACGGTCCTCGCCCATGCGCAGCAAGGTCATGGCCGGGGCGGCGCGCAGCGAGAACGGCAGCACCACCAGCAACACCAGGGCGAGGATGCCGAGCTTCTGCCAGTCGGCTCGGGCCACGCTACCCAGGGTCCAGAACACCAACTGCTGCAGCACGTCTTCGCTGGCCAGCAACTGCAGCAACGACACCAGCGCATTGCAGCTGAACACCAGGGCGATGCCGAACAGCACCAGGCTTTCCACCCCGGCCCCGCGCAAGCGCGACATGGCCTGCAGCAGCACCACCGACAGGCAGGCGAAGACGAACGCCATCACCGTCACCTGTGCGCTCGGCGCCAGCCAGGCCACGCCCAGCGGATAAGCGATGGCCAGCGAGGCGCCCAGGGCCGCCGAAGACGAAACCCCAAGGGTGAACGGGCTGGCCAGCGGGTTGTCGAGGATCGCCTGCATCTCGGCACCAGCCAGCGCCAGCGCGGCCCCCACCAGCACCGCCATCAGCGAGTACGGCAGGCGTACGTTCCAGATGATCACGCGCTCGGTGGCACTCAGCGTCGCCGGGTCGAAGACACCTTGCAGCAGGCGCCCCAGGCCCATGCCCGAAGCGCCACTGGCCAGGTCGGCCAGCACCGCCAGCAACAGCAACAATGCCAGGCCCAGCACCAGCCAGGTCCGCCGCCAGAGCAGGCGGCGGTACTGCCCGGCGGCGAACTCCGCGCCATCGAGAGCCTGTGCGGTCACTTGGCGTCGACCCAGTACTGGCCGTCCAAAGCGACCTTGAGCATGCGGTTGATCTCGCCCATGGTCGCCTGTGGGTCGACATCCTTGAAGCGCTCGGGGTGCACCCAGCGGGCCATGGCTTCGACCGCGAGGATGTTGAACGGCGAGTTGTAGAAGTCGTGCCACAGGCCGTGGGCCTGGCCGGCCTGGATCGGCCGCAGCGGGGCGAACTCGGGCCGCGCGGTGATCCTGGCCAGGCTCTGGCGGGCGGTCTCGGTCGAGACCCCGGCGCCCAGCAGCACGCCCGGCGCGCGATTGCCGGTGGCGATATACACGTCCGGGTCGGCTTGCAGCACGTATTCGACACTGACGTCACCCAACGCCCCCGGCACCACGTCGGCGCCGATGTTGTGCCCACCCACGGCCTCGACCACGCTGCCCAGGCCGCTCTTGCCGGTGGTGTGCCCTGGCGCCTGCCAGACACCGGCCAGCAGTTCGAGAAACACCTTGGGCCGTTCGCTGTCCTTGAGCCCGGCCACCCCGTCGGTGATGTGCTTGAGGTGGCGGTCGTAGAGGCTCAGGTATTGCTCGGCTTCGGCTTCACGGCCGAGCAGCTTGCCCAGCGCCTGCATGCTCACCCGGGTATTGCGGATCGGGTGCACGCGAAAATCGATGAACAGCACCGGCACCCCGGCCTTCTCCAGCAGGTCGGCCACCGGGCTGTGCTGGGTCGGCCCTTCGCCGGCGATGCTGAAGACCGCCAGGTCGGGTTTGAGCGCGAGGATCTGCTCGGCACTGACGCTCTGCTCCGAGGCCTGGCCGATCAGCGGCAACTTGGCCACCTGCGGGTATTGCTTGGCGTACACCTGGTAGGTGTGAGGGTCGAGCAGGCGCATGTCGTTCTGCCAACCGACCACCCGCTGGAAGGGGTTGGCGCGGTCGAGCAACGCCAGGGCGAAGAACAAGCGGCCCTCGCCGAGCACGATGCGCTGCGGCGCGTGGTCGACCTCGACCTTGCGCCCGAGCACGTCGGTCACTTCCACGGCATAGACATTGCTGGAGAGACTGCCGCAGGCGGCCAGCAACAACAGGGCAGACAGCAGGCGCTGCCGGATAACAGAAAGCAAGCACATCGAGGGAAATCCCCTTGAAGAGAATCAGTCGCATTTGAAGCGAGCCATTCTAGTCGTGGGCATTCCCTGCCGATGTGCGCAAATGTATTGGCTTGTCGGGCAACCGTTACAATCGCCTCACCACGTCAGGCAGATCTTGCCGAAATGCCGGTTGCTCTCCTGGTAACGGAAGGCCTCGACGATCTGCTCCAGCTCGAAGTGCTTGTCCACCACCGGCCGCAGCCCATTGGCGTCGATCGCCCGGACCATCGCCTGCTGTTGCGCGCGGCTGCCCACCAGCACGCCTTGCAGGCGGATCTGCCGGACCAGCGCCTGCACCAGTGGCAACTGCCCGGCCACGCCGGTGAGGATGCCGATCAGCGACACATGCCCGCCGATCCGTGCGGCGGTCATCGACTGCTCCAGGGTCGCCGGACCGCCTACTTCGATCACATGGTCGACGCCGCGATCGCCGGTGAGCTCACGCACCTTCTCGCCCCAGGCCGGGGTACTGCGGTAGTTGATCAGGTGGTCGGCGCCAAGGGCCTTGAGGCGTTCGAGCTTGGCATCGCTGGACGACGTGGCGATCACCGTGGCGCCGGCCAGCTTGGCGAACTGCAAGGCGAAGATCGACACCCCACCGGTGCCTTGCACCAGCACGGTATCGCCTGGTTTGAGGTGATCATCGCTCATCAGCGCGCGCCAGGCGGTCAGGCCAGCGGTGGTCAGGGTGGCAGCCTCGGCGTGGCTGAAACCCTGCGGCGCCACGGTGAAGGATGTGGCGCGGGCGGTGACCTGTTCGCGGGCATAGCCGTCGATGCCGTCGCCGGGCACCCGAGCAAAGCCTTCGACATTGGCCTGGCCGTCGAGCCAATCGGGAAAGAAGGTGCTGACGACGTTATCGCCTACCTTGAACTCGCTCACACCGGCACCGACGGCGATCACTTCGCCGGCACCGTCGGCCATGGGAATACGCCGCTCGCTCGGCCCCCACATGCCGCTGACCACGGCGAAGTCGTGGTAGTTGAGGGAGCTGGCGTGCAGCTGCACGGTGATCTCGCCGGCCTTGGGCGCTGGGGCCTCGCAGGTGCCGACTTCGACCTTGTCGTAGCCGCCGCCGGGTTTCACGTAGATGGCCTTGCTGGTCATGGCTGGAGTTCCATTGAGGGGGAAGACAAGGGTTCAGCATAGCCAGTGCGGGCCTCTTCGCCGCTGCGATTTACCCGCGAAGAGGCCCGCACTGGCTACCCGAATGTCAGCCCAACATCCCCTGCAACGCCCGGCAATCCGCCGCATGCCAATCCGCCAGCTCAGGCCACGGATTGTCCGGCAGATTCACCAGCACCGTGCGCGTCCCGGCTGCCCGCCCGCAATCCAGGTCGAAACGATAATCCCCCACCATCACCATCTCGCTGGTTGCCACGCCCCAGGCATCGGCGATCTTCAGCAAACCATCCGGGCTAGGCTTCGGCGCCGCCTCGTCACGCCCGAGGATATGCTCGACCGGGAAACAATCCGCCAGGCCGATGGCCTCTAGCGTGACATGCGCCAGCTCCCGCGCATTGCGCGTGAGGATGCCCAGGCGGCAACCCCTCCCGGCCAGCTCGCGCACCAATGCCACCGCGCCATCGGCGGCGGTGGAGGCCACCGCCAGGTCGCGCTCGTGCTCCAGCAGCCAAGCATGCTTGGCCGCCGCCTGCTCGGCCGGCAGGGCCGCCAGGTGGGTCAGGATGTCGTCCTCAGGGGGAATGCCAAGGGCCACGCGAATCGCGGCGAAGTCATGCACCGCCACGGTCAGGGTGCCGTCCATGTCGAACACCCAGTTACGGATCTGGCCGAGGCTCATGCCCAGTCCTTGCGATGACGGATCAAGCCTTCCTGGGTCGACGACGCCACCAGCTTGCCGGCGCGGTTGTAGATGCTGCCGCGGCAGAAACCCCGGGCATTGCCGGCCCAGGGGCTGTCGGTAGCGTACAGCAGCCAGTCGTCGGCACGCAGGTTGCCGTGGAACCACAGCGCGTGGTCGAGGCTGGCGATCTGCATGTCGCGGTGCCACACCGACTTGCCGTGGGGCAGCAGCGAAGTGGTCAGCAGGCCGAAGTCCGAGGCGTAGGCCAGCAGGTACTTGTGCAGCGCCGGCACGTCCGGCAGCACGCCATCGGCGCGGAACCAGGCGTACTTCACCGGGTCGCCCGGCTTGGGGTTGTAGGGATCGCGCTCGGTCACCGGGCGGATTTCGATCGGCTTGGCGCACAGCACCTTGTCACGGATGCGCTCAGGCAGCAGGTGGGCCATGGGCTGGGCCAGCTCGACCTCGGTCGGCAGGTTTTCCGGGCCGACCACGTCGGGCATCTGCGACTGGTGTTCGAAGCCCTCCTCGTCGTACTGGAACGACGCGCTGAGGGTGAAGATCGTCTGGCCCTTCTGGATGGCCGTCACGCGGCGAGTGCTGAAACTGCCGCCATCGCGCACGCGGTCCACCGAATAGACCACCGGCAAGGTGGCATCGCCCGGGCGCAGGAAATAGCCGTGCAGCGAATGCACGTGGCGCGCATCCTCCACCGTCTGGCTGGCCGCCGACAGCGACTGGCCCAGCACCTGGCCACCATACAGTTGGCGGAAGCCCAGGTCCTGGCTGCGCCCACGGAACAGGTTCTCCTCGATCGACTCCAGGCTCAACAGGTCGACCAAGTCGTCCAGCACATGACTCATTGGAAATTCTCCTCGCTAGGCATCACAGCACGACTGCGCTCACAGGGGCGAATGATACAGGGTTTGTCATTGGCGCCGCGCATGCCAGGTCATTCAGTGCGCAGGGTCTGCTCCCAATGGGCGCGGTCCATGCGGTAGAGCACATGGGGGCGCAACGGGTGGCCACTGGGCAGGCGCGGGTGCTCGAAGCTGCCTGCGAGGTCCTGGACCATGCCGATGGCCTGCATGACCTTCTGCGAGGGCAGGTTGGCCTCGGTAGTGAACGACACCACCTGCTCCAGGCGCAATTGGGCGAAAGCACAACGCAGGCAGGTCCACGCCGCCTCGCTGGCGAAGCCCAGGCCCCAGTGGCGTCGCGCCAGGCGCCAGCTGATTTCCACCGCAGGGGCGAAGGGCGCCTCGAAGTTGACGTTGAGCAGCCCGGTCATGCCGATGAAGGCGCCGCTGTCGGACCGTTCGAGCGCCCACAAGCCGAAACCGTATTCGTTGAAATGCCCGCGAATACGGCCGATCAGCGCGGCCGCTTCCAGCCGCGTCAGGGGGGCGGGGAAGTAACGCATCACCTGTGGGTCGGCGCACATCGCGGCGAACTCGCGCAGGTCGTCATCCTGCCATTGGCGCAGCAACAGGCGGGCGCTGTGCAGCTCGAGGATGGGGCTCATCGACAGGCTCCGTGGGCATGTGCTCTGAGTTTAGTGGAGAGTGTGGGATTGGGGGTGTTCGACGGGAGAGGTGTGCTGCGGCTTCTGGCCCACACCAGCCACCCACCCACACACCTAAAAACCCTGCCGCACCATGGCACCCACCCGACACAACTGGCAAGATCAGCGCTGGCCCCCGTTGCGAATACCCCATGCCGTTGCCGCTGATCTACCACGACGACTACAGCCCGGAGTTCCCCGCCGAGCACCGCTTCCCCATGGACAAGTTCCGCCTGCTGCGCGACCACCTGGTCGACAGCGGGCTGGTCAGCAACCAAGCGCTGCTGCGCCCGGAGATCTGCCCCAACGACATCCTCGCCCTGGCCCATGACCGCGACTACATCGAACGCTACATGAGCGGCGAGCTATCGCGCGAAGACCAGCGCCGCCTCGGCCTGCCCTGGAGCGAGGCCCTGGCCCGGCGCACCGTGCGCGCGGTCGGCGGCTCGCTGCTCACTGCCGAAATGGCCCTGCAACACGGTATCGCCTGCCACCTGGCCGGCGGCACCCATCACGCCCACTACGACCACCCGGCCGGGTTCTGCATCTTCAACGACTTGGCGGTCATCAGCCGCTACCTGCTCGAAGCCGGCCGCGTGCATCGGGTGCTGATCTTCGACTGTGACGTGCACCAGGGCGACGGCACCGCGCGCATCCTCCACGACACCCCGGAGGCGATCACCGTGTCGCTGCACTGCGAGCAGAACTTCCCGGCGCGCAAGGCCCACAGCGATTGGGACATTCCACTGCCACGGGGCATGGGCGACGCCGCCTACCTGAAGGTGGTGGACGATGCCCTGAATTACCTGCTGCCGCTGTATCGCCCCGACCTGGTGCTGTACGACGCCGGGGTCGACGTGCATAAGGACGATGCCCTGGGCTACCTGCAACTGACCGACGCGGGCCTGGCCGCGCGCGACGAGCAAGTGCTGCGTCATTGCCTGGGGCGGGATATCCCGGTGGTCGGCGTGATCGGCGGTGGCTACAGCAAGGACCGCGAAGCCCTGGCACGACGCCACGGCATCCTCCACCACAGCGCGGCCCGCGTCCTAGGTTGTTCACAATGACTGTGGAACCGCTTGTGGATAACCTGCGGGAAAGCCGCTGCAACCCTCGGCTAGCCTGGGCTGCAGAATACTGATCGTTTTTTGTACAGTGCTTCCGATGGCCGCGCTGGGCTAGAATACCGACTCTTTTCCACAGCCTGCCGCCCACCATGTCCGATCAGCCACCCGCATCCCCTCCCCTCGCCGTCGTCATCGGCGCCGGCCCCGCCGGCCTGATGGCTGCCGAAGCCCTGGCCCAGGCGGGCCTGGCGGTACAGGTGTTCGACGCCATGCCGTCGGTGGGGCGCAAGTTCCTGCTGGCCGGGGTGGGTGGCATGAACATCACCCACTCGGAAGCTTATCCACAGTTCGTGGCGCGCTACGCCGAGCGCCAGGGCGAGATCGACGCCCTGTTGCGCGGCTTCGACGCCGAGGCCCTGTGCCAGTGGATTCACGGCCTGGGCATCGATACCTTCGTCGGCACCTCGGGCCGAGTGTTCCCCACCGACATGAAGGCCGCGCCACTGCTGCGCGCCTGGCTCAAACGCCTACGCGACAGCGGCGTGGTTATCCACACCCGCCATCGCTGGCTGGGCTGGAGCAGCGACGGCAGCTTGCGGATCGCTTATCCACAGGGCGAACTGCAACTGCGCGCCGACGCCGTGGTGCTCGCCCTCGGCGGCGCCAGCTGGGCACGCCTGGGTTCGGATGGCGCCTGGCAGCCCGTGCTGGCCGAGCAGGCTGTGGATATCTCACCGTTGCGGCCGAGCAACTGCGGGTTCGAGGTCGAGGGCTGGAGCGCCGTGCTGCGCGACAAGTTCGCTGGCGCGCCGTTGAAGAACATCGCCTTGGGCATGCCGGGCAGGCCATCGCGCAGGGGCGAGTTCATTCTCACCGCGCAAGGTGTCGAAGGCAGCCTGGTGTATGCCTGGTCGGCACCGCTGCGCGACGCCATCGCCCGCGATGGGCAGGCGACACTGCTGCTCGACCTGCTACCGGACAAGCCTGTGGATAACGTTGCCAAAGCGCTGGCCAGGCCGCGTGGATCGCGCTCGATGGCCAAGCACCTGCAAGGGCAGCTCGGTCTTGATGGGGTCAAGGCGGGGTTGCTGCGTGAACTCACCGATGCAGCGACCTTCGCCGACCCACAGGCGTTGGCGCAGGCGATCAAGGCGTTGCCCATTACCGTGGTGCGCACGCGGCCGCTGGACGAGGCGATCAGCAGTGCCGGCGGCGTGCGATTCGAGGGCCTGGATGCCGGGTTGATGCTGAAGGCGATGCCGGGGGTGTTCTGTGCCGGCGAGATGCTCGACTGGGAAGCGCCGACCGGCGGGTATTTGCTGACGGCGTGCTTTGCCAGTGGGTTGCGGGCTGGGCGGGCTGCAGCCGATTGGCTGAAGTACCGAGCCTGACGCCGCCCCCTGTAGGAGCGGGTTTACCCGCGAACACCGGCGGAGCCGGTGCCAGGCACCGCGTTGCATTGTTCGCGGGTAAACCCGCTCCTACAGGGGGGGCGGGGTGAGGCTTGGGTTCATGGCTTGCGCTTGCGCGGCCCGCCATTGAAGCTCGGCACCTTGCGCACCGCTTTGACCGGCGGCGTGGCAGCGCCAGACTCTTCGCTGTCCATCCAGCGCCCCAGGCCACGCTTGGCGCTGTTTTCCTTGGGCTTCTTGGGCTTTTTCGGCTTCTTGATCACCTGGCCACTGGCATCGGTCATCGGCACTCGGTGATCGGGAATGAAATCCGGCTCTTCATGACGCGGCAGGGTCTGGCGAGTCAGGGTCTCGATGGCCGCCAGCAATTGCACCTCATCGGCGCACACCAGCGAGATCGCCTCGCCCTTGTTGCCCGCCCGGCCGGTACGGCCGATGCGGTGCACGTAGTCCTCGGCGACGATCGGCAAATCCAGGTTGACCACCAGCGGCAGGTCGTCGATGTCCAGGCCGCGGGCGGCGACATCGGTGGCCACCAGCACTTGCACCTCACGCGCCTTGAAGCTGTCCAGGGCGCGCTGGCGCGTGGCCTGGGGACGGTCGCCATGGATGCCGTCGGCATTCACGCCCTCGCCCATCAGGCGCTCCACCAGCTGGTCGACGCCATTGCGGGTCTTGGCGAATACCAGCACCTGTTTCCAGCGCTGCTTGCGCAGCAGGTGGCAGAACAGGTCGGCCTTGCGCTTCTTGTCCACAGGCACCAGCCATTGCTTGACCGTGGTGGCGGCGGCGTTGCGCGGGCTCACTTCGATACTCAGCGGGTCGTTCAGCGCCAGCCCGGCGAGCATGCGGATCTGCTCGGAGAAGGTGGCCGAGAACAGCAAGGTCTGGCGCTTGCGCGGCAAGGCGGCATACACGGCCTGCAGTTCCTCGGCGAAGCCCAGGTCGAGCATGCGGTCGGCTTCGTCGAGCACCAGGGTCTGCACCTGGTTGAACTTGATGGCGTTCTGGCGGAACAGGTCGAGCAACCGGCCTGGGGTCGCCACCAGCAGGTCGACACCACGGCGCAGGCGCATCATCTGCGGGTTGATGCTGACCCCGCCGTACACCGCGTAGGTGCTCAGGGGCAGGTTCTCGGCGTACTCGCGGATATTGGCATGGACCTGCTCGGCCAACTCGCGGGTCGGCACCAGCACCAGGGCGCGAATCGAATTGCTGGCGACCTTCTCGCCCTCAAGGGCCAGGCGCTGCAGCACCGGCAGGGCGAAGCCGGCCGTCTTGCCGGTGCCGGTCTGGGCCGCGGCCATCAGGTCGCGACCGGCCAGCACGGCAGGGATGGCCTGGGCCTGGACCGGGGTCGGGGAGTTGTAGCCCAACTGCTGCAAAGTGCGCAGCAGAGGTTCGATCAGGCCGAGTTTGGCGAAATTCATGGCAATACCGTCAGGGGGTTCAGCGAAGGCGGCAAGTTTACCGCAATGCCCTGCCCTACTTGCAGATTTCCCCTTGCAGCGGCTGCGCCGGGCGGCGCCACTGTGGCAGGCCGATCAGCACCACCGCGCTGATGATCACCGCCATGGCCAGGCACTCCTCGGCACCGATCCGCTCGCCGGCGAAGGCGATCCCCAGCAGCACCGCGACCGCCGGATTGACGTAGGCGTAGCTGGTGGCGGCAGCCGGGCGCACGTGCTTGAGCAGGTACATGTAAGCGCTGAACGCCAGGATGGAGCCGAACAGCACCAGGTAGGCCAGTGCGCCCCAGCCGGCAGCGCTGGGCATCTGCGTCATGCGCTCGCCCGACACGGCGCTGCCGATCAACAGCACCGCGCCACCGACGAGCATTTCTGCGGCACTGGCCATGGGGCCGGCGGGCAGCGGCAGCGACTTGCTCCACACCGAGCCAAAGGCCCAGGACGCTGCGGCGAACAGGATCAGCGCCGCGCCGACAGGGCTGGCCTGCAGGTTCGAGCCCAGGTTGAGCAGGCCGATGCCGACCAGCCCAAGCGCGATGCCGGCCCATTCCAGGCGCGAGTTACGGTGGCCGAACAACAAACCGAACAACAAGGTGAACAGCGGTACGGTCGCCACTGCGAGTGCCGCCACGCCCGAAGCGACCCCTGCATGCTCGGCAACGGTCACACCGCCGTTGCCACAGCTCAGCAGCAAGAAGCCGATCGCCCCCGCTGCCCGCCATTGCGGCCAGGTTGGCGCGGGCACGCCGCGCCAGCGCAGGAACGCGTAGAGCAGCCCACCTGCGAGCATGAAGCGAACGCCCGCCATCAGCATCGGTGGCCAGGACTCTACGCCGATACGGATGAACAGGTAGGTGGAGCCCCAGACGAGGTACAGGGCTAGGAAGGCGCCGATTAGCAACAGCGGGACGCGGCGGGAGGCAGGCATGGCAGGGGTACTCTGAAATCCGTTTACGGGTGCCCCAGTTTAGTGCGCGGGCGGTGCAAAAATTAGTTACAAAAGTGGAGTAAAACACCGGCACACTTTGGCTGTATTGCGGGGGATGGCACCGGCTAGGCCGGTGTTCGCGGCTGAAGCCGCTCCTACAGGGAGGGCGGGGGATGGCACGTATGAGCAGGTCAATGGCGCAGCAGCAAGCGGCCCTCGATTGGGACGTAGCGGCTGGCGGCGCGGATCAGCGACAACGCCGTCAGGCCCGGCACGCCATACACCACTGCCTCGGTGCCGTGACGCTGGATCACCCGCTCGAGCAACAGGTCGAAATCGCCATCGCCGGAAGCCAGCACCACCTGGTCGACACGGCTGGCGGCGTCGATCACATCCAGGGTGATGCCCACGTCCCAGTCGCCTTTGGCCGAGCCGTCGCTGCGCTGGATGAACGGCTTGAGCCGCACCTCGAAGCCCAGGTTGCGCAGGATCTGCTGGAATTGCTGCTGCTTGCTGTCGCCGCGGTCGATGGCATAGGCGAAGGCCTCGACGATCTGCCCTTCGCGGCTGACGTCGGCCCACAACGCGGTGTAGTCGAAATGGCAACCGTGCGCCTGGCGCACGGTGTAGTAGAGGTTCTGCACATCGGCGAACAACGCGATCTTCTTCACGACATACCCTCGGCAGAATGGGGCGCGTCGCGCCCCGAAAATGCCCGCAGTATGCCAGAGCCGTCAGACGTAGGAGTCGTCGTCGGAGAAGAAGCCGCCATCATCGTTGCCGTAGTCGCTGTCGTAGCCATTGTCGGCATAGCCACCCTGGTCGCCCCAGCCGCCATTGTCGGCGACCTGCTGCTGACCTCCCTGGTCCTGCCAACCGCCACTGTCGCTGGCCGGCACCGGCTCTTCCTTGATCACCTCGACCACTTCCTCGGGCTGCGAATGGTGGTTGAACAGGCTGCTGATGCCTTGGGCCAGCAGCACGCCGCCGGCCACGCCAGCCGCCGTCTGCATGGCGCCACCGAGGAAGCTGCTGGCACCGCCACGGGCCGGCGCGGCGCCGAAACCGGGCTGCTGGGCCTGGGGAGCGGCGTAGCCAGGGGCGGACGGCTCACGCCAGCCACCGCCGGGCGCCATTGGGCGCGGCGCCTGGGGTTGAATTTGAGACTGCGCTTGCGCCTGTGGCTGCGGCGCCGGGCTACGCGAGCCGGAGCCGAACAGCCCGGACAGGAAGCCACCGCCGCCGCTGCTGGCCTGCCCACGGCTGGCCTCGGCCTGGGCGCGGGCCTGCTGCAGTTCGGCCTCGAGCTGTTTGTTCTGCTCGTCCAGGCGCTTGAGCGCCGCTTCCTGTACGAGAATCGCCTGGGCCATGTAGTACGGCGCCGCTGGCTGCTGGCGCAGGTGTTCCTCGATGCGTGCCTGGGCCTGGGCATCACGCGGCTGGCTCGGGTCTTCGGCTTGCTTGATGCGGCCGAACAGGCCATCGATCAGGGTTTGTTCTTCAGTGTTCATGGGCTACCTCATGGGCAAGCGGGACATCGGACACCGTCAAGATGGGGCGCGCGGGCAATGGATTCAATCATCCGAACGGTGAAAGTTTTTTCAGCAAATGACTGCGCTGGGCTAAAGTTAGGCCCCTGTTTTGACTGTCCTGTGATGTCGACCCATGAATCCGCTTAGCGTTTTGCGCGACTCCCTCTACTTCTTCCGCCGCCACCTGGGCAACATCGTCACCCTGTGCCTGCCATTGATCGTGCTCGAGTCGCTGCTTGCCCAACTGCTGCAAAGCCAGCTCAGCGAGCGCGCGGCGATGGCCGCCGCCACCGTGGTGGGCCTGGTGCTGTATCCGCTGTACAACGCCGCGCTGATCCTCTACCTCGACACCCGCAGCAATGGCCAGGAAATCGCCAACCGCGACTTGCTCGCGCGCGCCGCGCAACTCTGGGCGCCGCTGGTGTTGCTGCTGGTGATCAGCTTCCTGTTGATCATCGCCGGCCTGGCGCTGCTGGTGATTCCAGGGATCTGGATCATGATCAACCTGGTGTTCGCCGAGTACCTGCTGGTGCTGCGCGGCATGCCGGTGATGCAGGCGATGCGGGCCAGCGCGGCCATGACCACCGGCAACTTCCTGCGCATCTTGGTGTGCCTGCTGGCAGTGCTGGCACCGCTGTGGTTGATCGATGCGCTTTTGATGACCGCGTTCCCCGAACCTGCAGCGGGCGTCGAGCTACTGCTCAACAGCCTGAACGGCTTCCTCAGCCTGTTCATCACCGTGGTGCTGTATCGCCTGTTCATGTTGCTGGAGTCCGAAGCAGGCGCCTAGGCTGGCCGGCCGACGAACGGCTCGGTTATGCTGGCTGCCATTCGCACCGACAAGCCGAGCCGATGACCCGACTACTGCGCAACGTCCTGCTCCTGCTCATCCTGCTGCTGGCCCTGCTGTGGTTGCTCGCCAACCACCTGGGCTGGCAGCCCGCGCCGCGCGAGTCGGTGCCGGTGGCCTGCCAGGGCAACCCCGCGCCACTGCAACCGGGCCAGGCGCTCAAGGTGATGACCTGGAACGTGCAGTACCTGGCCGGCAAGCGCTACGTGTTCTGGTACGACCAGGGCCACGGCGACGATACCCGGCCCAGCGCCGAGGACCTGGCGTTCAACCTCGATGAAGTGGCCCGGGTCATCCGCACCCAGCAACCCGACCTGGTGCTGCTGCAGGAGCTGGACAAGAACGCCAAGGCCACCGACTACCAGGACCAGCTGGCGCTGCTGCGCGAACGCCTGGCCGACCTCTACCCCTGCGCCGCCCAGGCCTACGACTGGCAGGCCGGCCTGGTGCCCGACCGGCACATCCTCGGCAGCGTCGGTCGGACCCTGGCCACCCTCAGCCGCTACCCCATCAGCAAGGCCGAGCGCCTGAGCCTGCCCAACGCCGCCAGCAATCCTCTGCAGCGCCTGTTGCAGCCGCAGCCGGCACTGCTGGTCAGCTATCTGCCCATCGAAGGTGGCGCTCGCCTGGCGGTGCTCAATACCCGGTTGTCTCCCTACCAACCCGGCAGCGACCTGCAACGGCGCCAGGTGAGCCATGTGGCCAAGGTCCTCGACCGCCTGGAAGGCCAGGGCACGCCGTGGCTGATCGGCGGCGACTTCAACCTGTTGCCGCTGGGCCAGTACCGACGCCTGCCACCCGCGCTGCGCAGCGCCTACCCCGCCGACAGCGATCTGCACCTGCTGTGGGACAAGTACCCGATGATCCCCAGCAATGCCGAAGCCAGTGGCGCCGAGCGCGACGCCTGGCTGACCCACTACCCCAACGACCCGGCAGCCAGCGGGCCCGACCGCACCCTCGACTACCTGCTGCACAGCCCGCGGCTGCTGCGCCAGGATGCCCAGGTGCTGCAGCAGGACACCCTGCAGATATCCGACCATCTGCCCGTATTCGCCCGCCTGCAGTTACCCCCACGCTCCTGAGCGGGTATCAGCCGGCGGTCGGCGCCACCTTTCCAGCCTGGGCCTCGAGCAGCCCGGCGAGAACCATCACCGGCTCGTTCGGACTGCGGCTGGAGTGGTGCACCAGGCCGATGTCGCGATAGAACGTGTGCTCGCCCAGGTCCAGGGCCCGCACTCCGGCCGGCCAGGCTTTGTGCCCGACGGTCTCGGGGACGATGGCTACGCCGACGCCATTGGCCACCAGCTTGCCGATCGCCTCGAGTTCATCCAGCTCACACACCTCGCGCGGGGTGAAGTGCATCCTGCGCAAGAAGCGATCGACCTGGCGCCCACCGAACGAGGCTCGGTCGTAGCGGATGAACGGCTGGCTGGCGAGCAATTCGCGCCAGTCCTCCTGGGGCGCCTTCTTCGGCACCAGCAAGCGGTAGGGCTCGTTGGCCAGCGGCCGCCACTTCAGGTCGCTCTGCAAGGCGAACGCCGGGTGGATGATCACCGCCAGGTCGATCTCACCGGCATCGACCTGGTCCAGCAGTTCCATCGACAACCCTGGCAGCACCCGCGAACGCAGGTTCGGCCACTGCTGGTGGAAGCGCGCCAGGGCACCGGGCAGGAGCATGCGCTGGACCGACGCGATGGCGCCCAGGGTCAGCAGTTGCGGGGCCTGGGTCTCAGGCACCGGGGAGCCCAGGGTGTTGTACAGGCGGATCAGCTCCTGGGCCTGGTGCAGGGTCTGGTAGCCGACCGAATTGAGGTGCGCGCTGCGCCCGGTACGGTCGAACAGCTCCAGGCCCAGTTCGGCTTCCAGGCGGGCGATCTGCGCGCTCACCGCTGCCTGGGTTAGGCCAATCTTCTGCGCGGCAGCGGCGAAAGTTCCCTCCCTGGCCACGGCCACCAGGGTTTTCAGTTCACGGATCATTGATAAATTTTCTTTGTGAATTTCAAAAAAATATATTGTTTTTTTTGTCTGTCGGCTACCCCTAAGATGGCTCCAAGGCGTAGGGCACCTGGCCGAACTCGACCGGCCCCGAGCGCCTCATCAAAACGACAAGACTGGAGCCCCCTGATGAGTCTCTCCCCTTTCCACCTGGCAATCCCTGTATACGACCTCCCGGCCGCCCGCGCTTTCTACGGTGACCTGTTCGGCCTGGCCGAAGGCCGCTCCAGCGACCATTGGGTCGACTTCGACTTCTATGGCCACCAGCTGGTCATCCACGAACACCCCAAGACCGCCAGCCAGGAATCGGCGCACACCAACGCCGTGGATGGCCACGACGTGCCGGTGCCGCACTTCGGCATCATCCTCGGCTGGGAAGAGTGGGAAGCCCTGGCCGACCGCCTGCAGGCGCGTGAAACCAAGTTCGTCATCGAGCCCTATGTGCGCTTCAAGGGCCAAGTCGGCGAGCAGGCCACCATGTTCCTCTTCGACCCGTGCGGCAATGCCCTGGAGTTCAAGGCCTTCAAGGACATGAGCCAGCTGTTCGCCAAGTGACGGACCACGCGGCGCCGAATCAGTAGTCGGCGCTGCACCTCTAATAAAGAAATGACACCGCGCAGCCCGTGCACTGCGCTGCCTTGCTTACTGCCCATCACAACCGGTTTGCCCCGTGCAGACACATAAAAACAGGCGGCCCTGACCGCCTTACTAACAATCCGTTGGTTCCGTGAATGGTGATCTATGTCTTGCGTACTAGCCCCAGAGGGTCCGGGCTCCGTGCCTGCGCCTTCCACCGTTGCAGCCCCCGTCCACAGCGATAGCCGTTCGGTCAGCCGCAAGGCCGCTATCGCCGCCTCCACCGGTACCGCCGTCGAGTACTACGAATTTGGCGTCTATGGCTACATGGCCGCGGTCATCGCGCCGTTGTTCTTCCCCAGCGACAACCCCGCCGCCGCCCTGCTCGCTTCGCTGGCCGTGTTCGGCAGTGCGTTCCTCACCCGCCCACTGGGCGGCATCGTGCTCGGCCGCCTGGGTGACCGCATCGGCCGCCGGGGCGTGCTACTCACCACGGTGATCGGCATGGGCTTGTCCACCGCCTTGATCGGCTTCCTGCCGACGGCGGCGCAGGCCGGCATCCTGGCGCCGATCCTGCTGGTGCTGATCCGCCTTGCCCAGGGCTTCTTCGCCGGGGCCGAGGTGGTGGGCGCCGCAGCGTTCGTCGCCGAATCCTCTCCTGCACACCGGCGTGGTTTCTTCGGTGCCTTCACCCCGGTCGGCGTGGCCCTCGGCGGCGGCACCGCGGCCTGCGTGTGTGGCGTGGTGACCCTGCTGCTCAGCCCCGAGGCCCTGCAGGAATGGGGCTGGCGCATCCCGTTCTTTCTCTGCGTGCCGCTGGTGATCCTGTCCTGCAAGATGCGCCACAATGTCGAGGAAACCCCCGAGTACCAGGCCTTCCTGAAAAAGGACAAACCGCCTGCGGCACCGGTACGCGAGGTGATGCGCAAGCATCTGGGCAGCGTGGTACGCGTGGTGATCCTGGCCTTCGGCCAGAACGTCGGCTACTTCATCGGCATTGTGTTCATGAACATCTACCTGACCACGTACCTGAAGTTCGACAAGACCCACGTCTACTGGACCATCGCCTGCATCAGCTTCCTGGTAGCCGCGATGATGCCGTTCTGGGGCGGCGTGTCGGACCGCCTCGGACGCCGGCGTACCCTGGCCATCGGTTTTACCGGCTACATCCTGTTGGTGGTGCCGATGATGATGCTGATGAACGGTGCGTCGATCTGGATGGCCGCCCTGGCGCTGCTGGTGGCGACCTTGCCGATGCCGATCATCCAGTCGGTGGGCTACCCCACCTACGCCGAGCAGTTCCCCACTCGAGTGCGCTACACCGGCATGGCGATCGCCATCAACCTGGGCGCGATCATGGGTGGCGGCCTGGCGCCGTACCTGTCCTCGGCGCTGATCGGGGCCACCGGCAACCTGCTGATGCCTGGCTACTTCCTGGCCGGTGCCGCGGCACTGAGCCTGCTGTCGCTGCTGTTCCTCAAGGAAACCGCAGGGCACCAGCTCGAGCGCTGACGCGCGCACCGAGGTAAACGAGATGAACATGTTGAAATCCTTGCACCCCCTGGGCAGCGACCCGGTTCAGGCCTGGACGCTGTCCCCGGCCGGGGACAGCTGCCTGGTCGTCACATTCGGCGCTGTGCTCAGCGCCGAGACCAACCGCCAGGTGGCCCGTTGCGCCCGGCAACTCGATGCAGCAGCCAGGCAAGGCCTGCTGCCGGGCATCACCGATATCGTCCCGGCCATGGTCTCGCTGGGCGTGCACTACCGCCCCGAGCAGGTCGCCTGCCAGGGCGACGAATGCCCGTTCGACGCCCTCGCGGCCCAGGTCGAGGCGGTGCTGCGCCAGGACGAGGACAGCCAGGCCAGCGCGCCCAGGTTGATCGAGATCCCGGTGTGCTACGGCGGCGAGCATGGCCCCGACCTCGACGCGGTCGCACAGGGCCTGGGCCTCACGCCGCAAGCGCTGATCGATCTGCACAGCGGCCAGTGGCTGGACGTGCTGATGGTCGGCTTCGCCCCCGGGCACCCCTACATTGGCGTGCTCGACCCACGGCTCGACCCGCAGCGGCGGGCGAGCCCACGCACCCAGGTGGCGCCGGGCAGCATCGGCCTGGCCAACCGCCAGTCGGTGATCTACCCGCTGGAGCTGCCGGGTGGCTGGAACCTGATCGGCCGCACCCCGCTGAAGATGTTCGACGCCTACCGCGGCGAACCTTGCCTGCTGCACAGCGGCGACAAGGTGCGCTTCGTGCCGATCGAGCCTGGGCAATTCGCCGCATTGTCGCAACAGGAGCACCCGTGATGAGCCTCGTCGTACTCAAACCCGGCCTGTGCACCACCTTCCAGGACGCCGGCCGCACCGGCTACCAGCACATCGGCGTACCGGTGAACGGGCCGATGGATGCCCTCGCCCAGCAACTGGCCAACCTGCTGGTCGGCAACCCGCTGGGCCTTGGCACGCTGGAACTGACCCTGCAAGGGCCGACCCTGCGCTTCGATGCCCGTGCGCTCATCGTCCTGGCCGGGGCCGATCTGGGCGCCAGCCTCGACGGCCAGCCCCTGCCGCCCAACCGGGCCGTGCGGGTCACACCTGGGGCAGTGCTGACGTTCGCCCAGCGCAAGGCCGGCGCCCGTGCCTACCTGGCGGTGGCCGGCGGTTTCAGCGTCGAACCGGTGCTGGGCAGCGTCAGCACCTACCGCCGCGGCGCCTATGACGGCATGCTCGGTCGCGCCCTGGCCGCCGGCGACCGCCTGGGCTTTGCCTCGAGCTTTCGCAACGCCCCGCGCATCGTGCTGCCGGCGAGCCTGACACGCGCCCTCGAACGCGAAGCCCTCGCACCCATCCGCATCGTTCCGGGCAGCGAGTGGCAACACTTCGACGATGAGGCGCAGCAGCACCTGCTGAGCGCTGAATACACCATCGGCAACGACTCCGAGCGCATGGGCTACCGCCTGCAAGGCCCTGCCCTGGCGCTGCGCCAGCCGCTGGAGCTGCTTTCCGAAGCGGTGGCCTTCGGCACCGTGCAGGTGCCGCCCAACGGCCAGCCCATCGTGCTCATGGCCGACCGCCAGACCACCGGCGGCTACCCGCGCATCGCCCACGTCATCAGCGCCGACCTGCCGCTGCTGGCGCAGCGCTTGCCAGGCGAAACCGTGCGCTTCGAACTCACCACCCTGGCCCATGCCCAGCAACTGGCAGTAAGCCGGGCGCGGCTTCTGGCCCAACTGGAGCGTGCCCATGCCTGAGATCGACTTCAACAGCGACCTGGGCGAGGGCTTCGGCCTCTACCGCCTGGGCGACGACCAGGCGGTGCTGGCGCAGATCACCTCGGCCAACATCGCCTGCGGTTTCCATGCCGGCGACCCGCGCATCATGCGCCAGACCGTGGCGGCGGCGATTGCCGCCGGGGTCGCGATCGGTGCCCATCCCAGCTTCCCCGACCTGCAAGGTTTCGGCCGGCGCAAGATGAGCCTCAGCCCGGATGAAGCCTACGAATGCATGCTGTACCAGGTCGGCGCGCTGAGTGGCTTCGCCCAGGCCCAAGGCACGACGCTGCAGCACGTGAAGCCGCATGGCGCGCTGTACAACCAGGCCGCAGCCGACCCGGCCCTGGCCCGCGCCATCTGCGAAGCGGTACGCGACTTCGACCCGGGCCTGTACCTGTACGGCCTGGCCAACAGCACCTTGACCGACGCCGGCGAGGCCCTTGGCCTGGCAGTGCGCCATGAAGTGTTCGCCGACCGCACCTACCAGGCCGACGGCTCGCTCACCCCACGTGGCCAGGCCGACGCGATGATCACCGACGCCGAGCAGGCGGTCGCCCAGGTGCTGTGCATGCTGCGCGAAGGCCACGTGGTGGCCGTGGACGGCAGCCGCGTGCCGGTGCGCGCCGACACCCTGTGCATCCACGGTGACCAGCCCGGTGCCGCCGCCTTCGCCCACGCCATCCGCCAGGCCCTGAGCCGCGAGGGCGTGCTCGTGCGCGCCCCGCGTGCCGCCTGAACGCCCTCCCCTCATTACGCAGACCGAATTCCCATGGATATCCAGAAGCTCAACACCCTGATCGCCATCCTTGAAAAGTCCGACGTGGACGAACTCGAAATCAAGGAAGGCGACAACAGCATCCGCGTCAGCCGCCACAACAAGACCCCGATCCAGCACTTCCACAGCGGCGCCGCCGGCAGCGCGCCGCTGGCCACGCCAGCCGAACAGGCCGCGCCCGAGCATCCTCGGCTCAAGGGCGACACCCTGCTCGCGCCGATGGTCGGCACCTTCTACCGCAAGGGTTCGCCCGAGGCGCCGGTGTTCGCCGAAGTCGGCCAGGTGGTCCAGAAGGGCGACACCCTGTGCATCATCGAGGCGATGAAGATGATGAACCATGTCGAGGCCCACGCCAGCGGCACCATCGAGTCGATCCTGGTCGAGGACGGCCAGCCGGTCGAGTTCAACCAGCCCCTGTTCTCCATCGTCTGAGGCCCGACCATGGCACATGAAATCCTGCACAAGGTGCTGATCGCCAACCGTGGCGAAATCGCCCTGCGCGTGCTGCGGGCCTGCAAGGAACTGGGCATCCGCACCGTGGCCGTGTACTCCACCGCCGACAGCGAACTGATGCACCTGAGCCTGGCCGACGAGACCGTGTGCATCGGCCCGGCCCCGTCGGCGCAGTCGTACCTGAGCGTGCCGGCGATCATCGCCGCGGCGGAGGTCACCGGGGCCACGGCGATCCACCCCGGCTATGGCTTCCTGGCCGAGAACGCCGACTTCGCCGAGCAGGTGGAGCGCTCCGGCTTCGCCTTCATCGGGCCGACCGCCGAGACCATCCGCCTGATGGGCGACAAGGTCTCGGCCAAGGCCGCCATGAAACGCGCCGGCGTACCCACCGTGCCCGGCTCCGACGGCCCGCTGCCCGAGGACGAACAGGCGGCGCTGGCCATCGCCCGCGAGGTCGGCTACCCGGTGATCATCAAGGCCGCAGGCGGCGGCGGTGGCCGTGGCATGCGCGTGGTGCAGCGCGAGGAAGACCTGATCAAGTCGGCCCGGCTGACCCGCACCGAAGCCGGTGCGGCGTTCGGCAACCCGATGGTCTACCTGGAGAAATTCCTCGGCAACCCGCGCCACGTCGAGGTGCAGGTGCTGTCGGACGGCCAGGGCAACGCCATTCACCTGTACGACCGCGACTGCTCGCTGCAACGTCGCCACCAGAAGGTCCTGGAGGAAGCCCCTGCCCCGGGCATCGACGAGCAGGCCCGCGCCGAAGTGCTGCAGCGCTGCGTGCGGGCCTGCATCGAAATCGGCTACCGCGGCGCCGGCACCTTCGAGTTCCTGTACGAGGACGGGCGCTTCTACTTCATCGAGATGAACACCCGGGTGCAGGTCGAGCACCCGGTGACCGAGATGATCACCGGCGTGGACATCGTCGCCGAGATGCTGAGCATCGCCGCCGGCAACCCGTTGTCGATCCGCCAGGATCAGGTCAAGGTCCAGGGCCATGCCTTCGAGTGCCGGATCAACGCCGAGGACCCCGACACCTTCATGCCCTGCC
Source organism: Pseudomonas sp. S31 (assembly GCF_016648105.1). Classification (GTDB taxonomy): domain Bacteria; phylum Pseudomonadota; class Gammaproteobacteria; order Pseudomonadales; family Pseudomonadaceae; genus Aquipseudomonas. The sequence goes on from NZ_JACVVE010000035.1 coordinate 56,738, forward strand.
CAGGCCAGGTGAAGCAGTTTCATGCGCCGGGAGGCAACGGCATCCGCGTCGACTCGCATCTGTACAGCGGCTATCGGGTGCCGGCCAACTACGACTCGTTGATCGGCAAGGTGATCAGCCACGGGCCGAACCGCGATGCGGCGATGGCGCGCATGCGCAATGCGCTGGAAGAAATCGTGGTCGATGGCATCAAGACCAACGTCCCGCTGCACCGCAGGCTGACCCGCGACCTGGGGTTCGCCGAGGGCGGGGTGAACATCCACTACCTCGAGCACCTGCTGGCCGAAGGCCAGGCTTGAAGCTGACGAAGAAGGCCTCTACCAGAGGCCTTCTTCGTTTTCGATGATCTGCGTGAGAATCGGCACCGGGGTCAGCAGGTGGTCGAGCATCATCCGGCTGGCTTTGTCCGCGTCGCGGCCGATGATCGCCTCGACCAGTTCGGCGTGCTCGGCACGCTTGAGGCGCAGCGCATCTTCCGACAGCACCGTGCGCTTGAGCCAGATCTGCCGGTAACGCTCGGCCTGGTCCTGGAGGAAGGCACGGGCCTGCAACAGGCTCTTGGAGCCGCAGCCGCTGGCGATGGCGCTGTGGAACGCCTTGTGCCGGGCATCCCAGATCTCGACCATTTCCTGTGGGCTGTGCAGCTCCACCACCTTCGACAAGGTATGCGAGCGCGCGATGATCGAAGCCTCCCAGGCCTCGTCGCCGCGCTCGACCGCCAGGCCGACTATCATCGCCTCGAGATGCGCGCGGGCTTCATACACATCGCGCATTTCTTCCAGCGACATGCTCGCCACGCGATAACCCTTCTGGTTGACCGAGCTCACCAGGCGTTCGGCCACCAGCCGAGCCAGTACCTCGCGCATCGGGCCCACGCCCAGCGCGTAGCGCTCCTTGAGGTTGCTCATCAGCAGCTTTTCACCCGGCCGGTAGGCGCCTTGGAGGATGTCGGCCTTCAGGCGCGCGTAGGCGGCATCCGATGCGGGTTCAGCCAGAGAAAGGTCATCCATACGACGGGTTCCATTGCGAGACACAGCGGATCATACCGGAAATGCCGGCAGACACGCCTTGCGTCGATGGAACCTATTTTTAAAGACATAATTTAAAAATGTAGACATTTTTACAAAGTGACGATAATTTCTCGCCACAGGCGCACATCACACCACCCCGCGCCGGTCAGCCCAGGAGTCGCCATGAACGCTTTCACCCAGATCGACGCACCTACCGTTCCCCACCCCGTTGCCCTGCACGGCTTCACCCTGCAGGCCACCGAACAGTCCGACCGCCTGCTGGAGCTGCGCTTGTCCAAGGCCACGGTCGACGCGTTCGTCGCGGCAGTGGCGCAATGGCCGGTACAGGCGCTGGAGTACAAGTCGTTCCTGCGCTTCCAGGTCGGCAAGATCCTCGATGACATCTGCCAGGGCACCCTGCGCCCGGTCATCATCAACACCCTGCTCGACCGTGCCACTGGCGGCCTGCTGGTGGTCCCGGAGGGCCTGGACGACGTGACCCAGGCCGAGGACATGGTTAAGTTGTCGACCGCGGTAGCGCACCTGCTGGGCCGTTCCAACTTCGACGCCATGAGCGGCCAGTTCTACGCCCGCTTCGTGGTCGAGAACGTCGACAACTCCGACAGCTACCTGCGCCAGCCGCACCGCGTCATGGAGCTCCACAACGATGGCACCTTCGTCAACCAGATCACCGACTACGTGCTGATGATGAAGATCGACGAGCAGAACATGGAAGGCGGCAACTCGCTGCTGCAGCACCTGGACGACTGGACCGAGCTGGACACCTTCTACAAGCACCCGCTGGCCCGCCGCGTGATGCGCTGGACCGCGCCACCGAGCAAGAACACCCGCGAAGATGTGTTCCACGCGGTGTTCGACACCGACGCCGCCGGCCGCCCGACCATGCGCTACATCGACCAGTTCGTGCAGCCGGAGAACTACGAGGAAGGCACCTGGCTGTTCCAGCTGGGCGAGTCGCTCGAAGGCAGCTCGACCAAGGTCTCGATCCCGGTGCCGGTGGGTTCGTTCCTGCTGATCAACAACCTGTTCTGGCTGCACGGTCGCGATCGCTTCACCGCCCACCCGGGCCTGCGCCGCGAGCTGATGCGCCAGCGTGGCTACTTCAGCTTCCCGAAAATGGAACACCACCGCGGCCAGACCTCCAACTGATACGCCACACGACAACGGCCGGACTCCCGGCCGTTGTCGTGTCGAGGGAACAGACCCATGTACGATTTCGTGATCATCGGTGGCGGCATTGTCGGCATGTCCACTGCCATGCAGTTGGCTGACCGCTATCCAGGGGCACGCATGCTCGTGCTCGAGAAGGAAAACGGCCCGGCCCAGCACCAGACCGGCCACAACAGCGGCGTGATCCATGCCGGCGTGTACTACACCCCCGGCAGCCTCAAGGCCAAGTTCTGCCTGCAAGGCAACATCGCTACCAAGCGCTTCTGCGATGAGCACGGCATCCGCTACGACGAATGCGGCAAGCTGCTGGTGGCCACCAATGAACTGGAAATGGAACGCATGCGCGCCCTGTGGGAGCGCACCGCGGCCAATGGCCTGGAGCGTCACTGGCTGAGCGCCGCCGAGCTGCGCGAACGCGAGCCGAACATCGTCGGCATGGGCGGCATCTTCGTGCCCTCCAGCGGCATCGTCAGCTACGCCGAGATCACCGCGCAGATGGCCCGCGAATTCCAGAAGAAAGGCGGCACCATCGCCTTCGGCAGCGAAGTCACCGGCCTGACCGAACGCGCGGACTGCATCGTCGTGCAGGCCAGCAACGAGACCTACACCACCCGCTACCTGGTGTCGTGCTCGGGCCTGATGGCCGATCGCGTGGTGCGCATGCTCGGCGTCGAGCCGGGCTTCACCATCTGCCCGTTCCGCGGCGAGTACTACCTGCTGCCGCCCGAGCACAACCGGATCGTCAACCACCTGATCTACCCGATCCCGGACCCGTCGATGCCGTTCCTCGGCGTGCACCTGACGCGGATGATCGACGGCACCGTCACGGTGGGGCCGAACGCCGTGCTGGCGATGAAGCGCGAGGGCTATCGCAAGGCCGATGTGTCGCTGTCGGACCTGGCCGGCATGCTTGGCCACAAGGGCATTCGCAAGGTGCTCAAGGACAACCTGCGCCCGGGACTGACCGAGATGAAGAACTCGTTGTTCAAGGGTGGGTATCTGAAGACCGTGCAGAAGTATTGCCCGAGCCTGCGCAAGGAAGACCTCAAGCCCTACCCTGCCGGCGTGCGGGCACAGGCGGTGTCCAATGAAGGCAAGCTGATCGATGACTTCCTGTTCGTGAATACGGCGCGCAGTGTGAATGTGTGTAATGCGCCTTCGCCGGCGGCGACTTCGGCGATTCCGATTGGGGCGTATATCGTGTCGAAGGTCGAGGAGCAGGTGGGGGATAGTCTGGCGAATCTGAGCGTGCAGGTGGCTTAAGGCTTCAGAGTTTTAGGGGAGCCGAGATCGAGCGCCGCCCGCGCGGCGCTTCGCGGGTAAACCCGCTCCCACATTTGTTGCAACGTGCCGAACCTGTCAGGACATGGTTGCCCGCCTTGGTGGGAGGCTTGAGACAGGTGGGGCGGCGGCAATGCCCACATCAAAATCCAGCCATACCCACAAAGCTGACAACCATGGCCTAACAGACATGGCCACGTTGCAACAAATGTGGGAGCGGGTTTACCCGCGAAGCGCCGCGCGGGCGGCGCTCGATCTCACAGCCGATGAATCCCTCCCGGCGAACACTAGCAGTACCCCCGCACCATACCTCCCACGCATAGCGAGATATGGAAAAGGTATTTCCAGCAACACCTCACCCCACCTAGGATTTTCGCCACCAGGCGACACCGGCCAACGCCCGGTGTAGAGCCCTGCTTCCTTGCCGCGTGCGGAGATAACTACAACATGAGCACGACCTGCTCCCTCCCGGATACCCTCGACCAAGCCCCCCTGTCTCGCTATCAGATCCTGGTATTCAGCCTGTGCTTCCTGGTAGCGATGTTCGACGGCTTCGATACCCAGGCCATTGCCTACACGGGCCCCGCGCTCATGGGCGCATTCAACCTGGCACCCGGCGAACTCGCCCCGGTCATGACGGCGGGGGTCATCGGCATGGCGGTGGGCGCCATGTCCCTGGGCCTGCTGGGTGACCGCCTGGGGCGCCGCCCGACGATCCTCGGCGCGGTGCTGCTATTCGCCTGCGCCACCCTGGCCACCGCCTTTGCCCAGAACGTGACGCAAATCGTCTCGCTGCGCTTCCTCGCCGGGCTCGGCATGGGCGGCGCCACCCCATTGATCCTGGCCCTGGCGGCAGAATACGGCCCGGCACGTCACCGTGGCGCCATCACCACCGGGGTGCTGTTGGGCTTGCCGGGCGGCGCGATCCTGGGAGGCCTGCTGGCAGCCAAGTTGCTGCCGCTGCTGGGCTGGCAGGGCATCTACCTCATCGGTGGCATCGCGCCGCTGGTGCTCCTGTTGGTGCTACTGGTGCTGCTGCCCGAATCCATGCAACTGCAAGTGGCCAAGGGCGTGCATGACGAACGTGTTCGCCAGACCTTGCAACGCATCACCGGGCAGGGGGTGCCTGAGCATGCGCGCCTGACCATTCATGAGCAGTCGGTGAGCAAGGCGAGTGTCGGCGCGCTGTTCAAGGATGGCCTGGCGCGCAACACCATCGCCGTGTGGTTGACCTACCTGTTCAACTGGATCGCGTGGTTCATGCTGTTGTCGTGGTTGCCGACAGTGCTGAAGTCGGCGGGCCTGGCTGCTGACCTGGCGCCTTACGGCACGGTCACGGTCAATGCCGTGTTCATCGCCTGCGCCATCCCGCTGTCTATCTTGCTGCCCAGGTTGAACACCCGCAGCATCTTGCTCGTGATGCTCGCCACGGGGATAGCGGTGGCGATCGGCCTAGGTCTGGCGGGGCAGCAATGGCCGCTGGTGTTCGTGCTGATCGGGTTGGCAGGCTTTGGTATCGGCGGCCAGCAACTGGCGCTGAACTACCTGATCGTCACGGCCTATCCGACGGCATTGCGGGCTACGGCCACGGGGTGGGCGATTGGCGTAGGGCGCGTGGGGGCGATCATCGGCTCGGCAATTGGAGGTTGGGTGCTGGAGAGCGTCGGGCCTGCGGGGTATTTCGCCGGGCTGGCGCTACCGCTGGTCTTGGCGGTGGCAGCGGTGATGATGATTCGGGTTTCGCGGGATGATCGCCAGACGGACGGGGAAGTGGCTTCGGTGCATTGAGGCATGGTGGTCTGGCTGGGTCCGTAGAGGCCCTCCCAGACATGGCCACGTTGCATCAACCTGTAGGAGCGGGTTCATCGGGGCGCCGAACCGCCGCGAAGCGCCGCCCGGGGCGGCGCTCGATATGGGACTGTCAGGTTTTTTGTGTGCGGGCCGGTAACGGCCTGCCGTCAGGCAGGCCCTGATTCT
>NZ_JACVVE010000036.1 GCF_016648105.1 Pseudomonas sp. S31
ATGTGAGAGTAGGTCATCGTCAAGATTCATTTCGCAAAACCCCTATCTGCGTGAGCAGGTAGGGGTTTTGTCTTTTCTGGCTACCTGGGCCATCGCCTGAAACCCTTTCACGACACAAGGCCCTCGCTACAAGGTATCTTGTCGTTCCCGGCCCCTCGCCCACCGCCTCTCGAGATCCCTTCATGGCCAACACCACCTCACTCCACCCCGGCTTCATGATCGTCCACGGCAATCGCCTGGACGAGCTGCGCAGTCTGGTGGTGAGCTGGATGCGCCGTTATCCCCTGGCGCCGCTGGAAAACGAAATCGCCCTGGTGCAGAGCAACGGTATCGCCCAATGGCTGAAGCTGGCCCTGGCCGAGGATCCGCAAGCCGACGACCAGGGTGGCTGTGGTATCGCCGCCGCCGTGGACGTGCAACTCCCGGGCAGCTTCATGTGGCAGCTATACCGTCGGGTACTGGGCCGCGATGAGATCCCCGAGGTATCGTTGCTCGACAAGGCGCCATTGACCTGGCGCCTGATGCGCCTGTTGCCCGAACTGATCGAACGCCCGCATTTCGAGCCGCTGCGACGCTTCCTGACCGACGACAGCGACCTGCGCAAACGCTACCAACTGGCCGAGCGCCTGGCCGACCTGTTCGACCAGTACCAGGTCTACCGTGCCGACTGGCTCAAGGACTGGGCGGCAGGTGAGCACGTACTCAACTCTGCGCGCGGTGAGCGCAAGCCCCTGGCGCCGGGCAATCGCTGGCAAGCCGAGCTGTGGCGGGCGTTGTTGCTGGACGTGGGCGAGGAGGGCATGGCCCAGAGCCGCGCCGGGGTGCACCAGCGTTTCATCGAGCGCATGAATACTCTCGAACAGGCGCCTGCGGGGTTGCCGGCACGGGTGATCGTATTCGGTATTTCTTCGTTGCCCGCCCAGGCGCTCGAGGCACTGGCGGGCCTGGCACGGTTCAGCCAGGTGCTGCTGTGCGTGCATAACCCCTGCCGCCACCACTGGGCCGACATCGTTGCCGACAAGGACCTGCTGCGCCACCAGTACAAGCGCCAGCAGCGCAAGCAGGGGATGCCCCTGGAGTTGGACGACGAATCGCTGCACCAGCACGCCCATCCGCTACTGGCGGCCTGGGGCAAGCAGGGCCGTGACTACATCAACCTGCTCGACAGCTACGATGACCCTGGCAGCTACCGAGGCGTGTTCAGTGACGGGCGTATCGACCTGTTCAGCGACAGCGAGCCGACCACGCTGCTCAACCAGTTGCAGGACGATATCCTCGAACTGCGCCCCCTGGCCGAAAGCCGTGCGCGGTGGCCGGCCATCGACCCCGGCAAGGACCGTTCGGTGCGCTTCCACGTGGCGCACAGCCCCCAGCGCGAGGTGGAGATCCTCCACGACCAATTGCTCGCCCGCTTCAGTGCCGACCCCACCCTGCGCCCCCGTGACGTGATCGTCATGCTGCCGGCGATCGACACCTACGCCCCGCATATCCGTGCAGTGTTCGGCCAACTGCAATGCAACGATCCCCGTTTCATCCCCTTTACCCTGACCGACCAGGGCCAGCGCGGTCGCGACCCCTTGCTGATCGCCCTGGAGCACCTGCTCAAGTTGCCCGAAAGCCGCTTCGCCGTCAGCGAAGTGCTCGACCTGCTGGACGTGCCTGCTGTGCGCGCCCGCTTCGGTATTCGTGAGAGCGACCTGCCGACCCTGCACCGCTGGATCGAAGGTGCAGGTATCCGCTGGGGCCTGAACGCCGAGCAACGGGCCACGCTGGGCCTGCCGGATGGCCTTGAGCAGAACAGTTGGCGCTTCGGCCTGCGACGCATGCTGCTGGGTTATGCCGTGGGGGTGGGCGAAGGATGTGACGGCATCGAGCCCTATGACGAGATCGGAGGCCTGGATGCCGCGCTGATCGGCCCGCTCGTAGCCCTGCTGGATGCCCTCGACGTCGCCTGCCAGGCACTCACCCAGGCGGCGAGCGCAGGCGAGTGGGGCGAGCGCCTCAATGCCCTGTTGCAAGTGTTCTTCCTGGCCGAAGATGAGCATGACGAGTTCCTCCTGATGCAACTGCAAGACCTGCGCGACAGCTGGCTGGAAGTGTGCGAAACCGTCGGCCTGCAAGATCTCCTGCCCCTGACCGTGGTCCGCGAGGCATGGCTGTCGGGCCTGGATCAGGGCAAGCTGTCGCAGCGCTTCCTGGCCGGCTCGGTGAACTTCTGCACGCTCATGCCCATGCGCGCGATCCCCTTCCGCGTGGTCTGCCTGCTGGGCATGAACGACGGTGACTACCCCCGCGCTCAGCCGCCGCTGGATTTCGACCTGATGGCCAGCGACTACCGCCCCGGCGACCGCTCACGCCGCGAAGATGATCGCTACCTGCTGCTCGAGGCATTGCTCTCGGCGCGTGACCAGCTCTACATCAGCTGGGTGGGGCGAAGCATTCGTGACAACAGCGAACGTCCGGCCTCGGTACTGATCGGACAACTGCGTGATCATCTGGCTGCTGGCTGGCAATTGGCGGCGGCACGCAGTGGAGAGCCGCCGGAGCCCGGTGAGCAGTTGCTGCATGCGTTGACCCAGGAGCACCCGCTGCAACCGTTCAGTCCGCGCTACTTCCAGAAAGGCAGCGGATTGTTCAGCTATGCCCACGAATGGCAGCTGTTGCACCAGGACACAGCCGATTCGCTCGAAGACCCAGCCAGACTACTGCCCTATGAGCACGACGAAGCACTGACGCTACCGCAGTTGCAGGATTTTCTTCGCCACCCCGTGCGGCATTTCTTCAGCCAGCGCTTGAAGGTGTTCTTCGAAGCCCTGGAGGCACCGACGCCGGACGAGGAGCCTTTCGTCCTCGATGCGTTGCAGCGCTACGGCGCCAGCGAGAGCCTGCTGGGCGCGGCCCTGCTCGATCCGGACAACGCCGAGCAGGCGTTGCACGCCCAGGCACGCCGCCTGCAGGCCTGCGGCCTGTTGCCCTTGGCCGGTTTCGGTGAACTGCTGCAGGCCGAGCTGGTCCAGCCGCTGCCTGACCTGCTGCAACGCCATCGCCAGTTGCTACAGCGTTGGCCCAAGGTGATGGAGGGCGCTCTGCCGATTCACTTCGAGCATGCCGGGCATGAGCTCGACGGTTGGCTCGGCCGGGTCTACCAGGCCGATGATCGCAGCCTGCTGAGCGTTTCGACCGTGCCCAATACCATCAGCGCAGGGCGCAACAACCTCAAGTGGCATCGCCTGGTCAATGCATGGGTCATGCACCTTGCGGCCTGCGCGGTGGGCTACCCGCTCAACAGCGCCCTGGTCGCCAGCGACCTCACCTTGCTGCTCGCGCCCCTGGCGCAGGAGCAGGCCAGCGAACTGCTCGGCGAGCTGCTGGTGGCGCGTCAGGCAGGCATGAACGCACCGCTGCCTGTGGCTGCCAAGACGGCCTTCGCCTGGCTGGCCCAGGAGGACCCGGACAAGGCCCTGGCCGCTGCCGCGCGCGCCTACGAAGGGGATGAACGTACCCACTTCGGCGAGCGTAGCGAAAGCATCGCCCTGGCCCGGCAGTTCCGCGACTTTGCCGCACTCAGCGCCGACGAGACCTTCGAAGGCTGGTGCGAAGCCCTTTACCGTCCCCTGTTTGCCGCGCCCTGGCAGACCCTGGGCAACCCGGAGGCCGGCGCATGACCACAGTCCGCCCCCTGGCACTGCAATTTCCCCTGCATGGCAGCCAGCTGATCGAGGCCAGCGCCGGCACCGGCAAGACCTTCACCATTTCCGCCCTGTACCTGCGCCTGATCCTCGGCCATGGTGGCGAACAGGGCTTCGGCCGCGAGCTGTTACCGCCGCAGATCCTGGTAGTGACCTTTACCGACGCCGCCACCAAGGAGCTACGCGAACGCATTCGCGCGCGCCTGGCCGAGGCCGCGCGGTTTTTCCGTGGCGAGCTGGAGGGCGCCGATCCCTTGCTGCGGCAATTGCGCGACGACTACGCCCCAGAACAATGGCCACGCTGCGCCAGCCGCTTGGAAATCGCGGTGCAGTGGATGGACGAGGCAGCGGTCTCGACCATTCATGGCTGGTGCCAGCGGATGTTGCGCGAGCATGCCTTCGACAGTGGCAGCCTGTTCACCCAGAGCCTGGAGACCGACCACAGCGAGCTGCTCGGCCAGGTGATGCGCGATTACTGGCGGCGCTTCTGCTATGGCATGCAAGGCCAGGCGCTGCAGTGGGTGCGCGGTCATTGGGGCAGCCCTGACGCGTTGTTGCCGCGTATCCGGCCGCTGTTTGGCCGTGTGCGTTCGCAGCAGGAGCAGGGCGACGAAGAGCCACAAGCGCTGATCGAAGCGGCGCTGCGCGAGCGTACCGAGCAGTTGGCCCAACTGAAGGCGCCTTGGAGCGCATGGGCCGACGAGTTGCTTCAGCTGTGCCGCGACGCGGTCGCCGCCAAGCAGGCCGATGGCCGCAAGCTGCAAGCTCGGTATTTCGAGCCCTGGTTCGACAAGCTGCGTGCCTGGGCCGCAGACGCAGACCTGCAAGAACTCGACCTCGGCACCGGCTTCACTCGCCTGACCCCGGCCGGCATGGCCGAGGCCTGGAAAGTTGGCGAACCGCCCGCGCACCCCGCCCTGGAGGCCATGCAGACCCTGCAACGACAACTGCAGGGCCTGGCCAGCCCGGATGTGCGCCTGCTGGAGCATGCCGCAGCCTGGGTCTCGGCACGTTTCGAGCTGGAAAAGCGCCGACGCGCCGAGATGGGCTTCGACGATATGCTCCTGCGCCTGCAGCACGCCTTGGCCAGTGAGGCCGGCGAGCGCTTGGCCGGGCTGATCCGCGAGCAGTTCCCGGTAGCCCTGATCGACGAATTCCAGGACACCGACCCGGTCCAGTACGGGATTTTCGAACGCATCTACCGCATCACCGAGAACCGTCCGGAAACCGGCCTGTTCATGATCGGTGACCCCAAGCAGGCGATCTACGCCTTCCGCGGCGCCGACATCTACACCTACCTGTCTGCCCGTCGGGCGACCGAAGGGCGCCTGCACAGCCTCGACACCAACTACCGCTCCAGTCAGGCCATGGTGGCGGCGGTCAACCAGGTGTTCCTGCAGGCCGAGGCTCGCGAGCAGGGCCGTGGCGCCTTCCTGTTCCGCGAAGCGCACGACAACCCCTTGCCCTTCATCGAGGTGCACGCCAAGGGCCGTGGCGAGCAGTTGTTGATCGACGGCCAGCCCTGCGCGGCACTGCAGTGCTGGCGGCTGGATAGCGAAGAACCGGTTTCCGGCGCGCTCTATCGCCAGCAGCTGGCGGCCAGTTGCGCCAGCCATATCGTCGCCATGCTCAACGGTGGCCAACAAGGTGTGACCGGTTTCGCGACCGCTGACGGCGCGCTGCGCCCCTGCCTGCCTGCGGATATCGCGATTCTGGTGCGTGACGGCCACGAGGCGCAGATGGTGCGTGCCGAGTTGGCGGCCCGTGATGTGCGCAGCGTGTATCTCTCCGACAAAGACTCGGTATTCGCCGCCCAGGAGGCCCATGACTTGCTGGCGTGGCTCAAAGCCTGCGCCGAGCCCGACTCCGAGCGCCTGCTCAAAGCCGCGCTGGCCAGCCTCACGCTTGACCTGTCGCTGGTCGAGCTGGACCGCCTGAACCAGGATGAGCGGGTCTGGGAAGACTGGGTCATGCGCTTCAGGCGCTACCGCGAAACCTGGCAGCGCCAGGGCGTGCTGCCGATGCTGCGCCACCTGCTGCACGACTTCGCCTTGCCCCGCACCCTGCTGCGGCGCAGCGAGGGCGAGCGGGTGCTGACCAACCTGCTGCACCTGGCCGAGCTGCTGCAGCAGGCCGCCAGTGAATTGGATGGCGAACAGGCATTGATCCGCCACCTGGCCGAGCACCTGGCCAATGCCGGCCAGGCCGGCGAGGAGCAGATCCTGCGCCTGGAAAGCGACGAGCAACTGGTCAAGGTGGTGACCATCCACAAGTCCAAGGGCCTGGAATACCCGCTGGTATACCTGCCCTTCATCTGTACCAGCAAGCCGGTGGACGGTAGCCGCCTGCCCCTTGCCTGGCACGACAGCCAGGGCCAGGCACACCTGACCCTGGCTCCGGACGCCGAGCAGATCGCCCGCGCCGACGACGAGCGTCTGGCCGAGGACCTGCGCCTGCTCTATGTCGCCCTGACCCGCGCCCAGCACGCCTGTTGGCTCGGCGTCGCCGACCTCAAGCGTGGCAACCATAAGAGCTCGCAGCTGCACCGCTCGGCGCTGGGTTACCTGCTTGGCGGTGGGCTGGCATTGCCCGGTTCCGCACAACTGGCCGAGTGGCTGCAGAGGTTGGCCAACGATTGCTCGGACATCGCCTGCCCAGCGCTGCCAGAGGCCGATGACCAGGCCTACCGCACGCCGCGTGGCGGGCACGACCTGGTGCCGGCACGCAAGCCGCGTCGAGCCGCTTCCGAGCACTGGTGGATCGCTTCCTACAGCGCCTTGCGGGTCGGTGAACAGACCCTGGGGGCCGACAGTTCCCAGGCTCAGCAGCTACTCGATGACGAGGCGGTGGAGATGCCAGTGCCGCGCCAGGCGCTGGCAGAAAGCGGCGACATGCATCGTTTCCCGCGAGGCCCGGGTCCAGGTACCTTCCTTCACGGTTTGCTGGAGTGGGCCGGACGCGAAGGGTTTGCCGAGGTCGCCGGCGACCCCGGGCGGATCGAGCGAACCGTTGGCCAACGCTGCAATCGGCGTAACTGGACCGGCTGGATTCCCACCCTCAGCCAATGGCTGCAGCAGTTGCTCGCCGAGCCGCTGCCGTTGCCTGGGCAGGCTGCCGGGCTGACCCTGGCGCAGTTGCAGCACTACCAGATCGAAATGGAATTCTGGTTCGCCAGCCATCAGGTCGATGCCGAGCAGCTCGACCGCCTGGTGGCGCGCCATACCCACCCCGGCGCAGCCCGCCCGGCCGCCCAGCCGACGCTGCTCAACGGCATGTTCAAGGGTTTCATCGACCTGGCGTTCGAACTCGATGGCCGTTACTACGTCGCCGACTACAAGTCGAACTGGCTGGGTGTGGATATCGAGGCCTACGATGCCCCGGCCATGGAGAAGGCCATTCTCGAGCATCGCTACGACCTGCAGTACGTGCTTTACCTGTTGGCCTTGCATCGCCAGTTGCGCGCGCGGCTGCCGGGTTACGACTACGACCGCGATGTCGGCGGTGCCCTGTTCATTTTCCTGCGCGGAGCCAGCAGCAGCAGCGGCCATGGCGTGTATTCCGCCAAGCCACCGCGAGCGCTGATCGAAGCCCTCGACGCGCTGTTTCGCGGCGTCAACCAGCCCGAGCAGCAAGACCTGTTTGCCGGAGCCGCACCATGAGCCGAAGCCTTGACGACCTGTTGCCAACACCGCTGGACGCGCAGCACCTGCTGGCATTGGCGCCGCAGCGCGACAGCAACGACCTGCTGCAACTGCTCGACCGCTGGGTCGAGCGCGGTTGGCTGCGTGCCCTGGACCGGGCATTCGTGTCGTTCCTCGAGGAGCGAGCGCCGGGCAGCGATCCGTTGTTGCTGTTGGCCGCGGCGCTGGCCAGCCACCAGTTGGGTCATGGCCATGTCTGCCTCGACCTCGGCCAGACCCTCGACGAACCTGATTTCGCCCTGTCGTTGCCACCCGAAGGCGACGCCCTGACCGGGCCGCTGCTGTTGCCTTCGCAATTGCTCGCCAACCTCGACCTGTCCACCTGGATCGGCCGCATCGCCGCCAGCCCGCTGGTGGCCGCTGGTTCGGCGAGCGGGCAGCAGGCACGGCCGCTGGTGCTCAGCGGCCAGCGTCTGTACCTGCGCCGCTACTGGAGCTACGAGCGGCAGATCGACCAGACCTTGCGCCAACGCCTGCTGCAGGACGAGGCTACCCCGGCCGACCTGCCCGAGCGCCTCGCCCAGCTGTTCGATGGCGGTGCCCTGGCCGGGCAGGTCGATTGGCAAAAACTGGCCTGTGCCCTGGCCACCCGTTCCGGCTTCAGCATCATCACCGGAGGCCCTGGCACGGGCAAGACCACCACGGTGGTCCGTCTGCTCGCTTTACTGCAGGCGCCTGCGGTAGAGCAGGGGCGACCGTTGCGTATCCGCCTGGCGGCGCCGACCGGCAAGGCCGCCGCGCGCTTGACCGAGTCGATCGGCCAGCAGGTCGAGCGCCTGCAGGTGGGGGGAGACGTCCGCGGGCAGATTCCCACCGACGTCAGCACCGTGCACCGGCTGCTGGGCAGTCGCCCGGGCTCGCGGCATTTCCGCCACCACGCTGGCAACCCGCTGCCGTTGGATGTGCTGGTGGTCGACGAGGCCTCGATGATCGATCTCGAGATGATGGCCAACCTGCTCGATGCCTTGCCGCCACAGGCACGCCTGATCCTGCTGGGTGACAAGGACCAGTTGGCGTCGGTGGAGGCGGGCGCGGTGCTGGGTGACCTGTGTCGGGACGCCGAGGAGGGCCGCTATTCCCCCGAGACCCAGGCCTGGCTGGAGCACATCGGCGGTCAGTCGCTGGCCGACAGTGGGCTCAAGCCCGGTGATGGGCAACGTCATCCGCTGGCCCAGCAGGTAGTGATGCTGCGCTTCTCCCGGCGCTTTGGCGAAGGCAGCGGCATCGGCCAGCTGGCGCGCCTGGTCAACCGCCAGCAGGCGCAGGCGGCGCGTGACCTGTTGACCCTCCCCCCGGCCGACGTGTTCGGCCTGGCCCTGCGCGGCGAGCATGACCGCGCCTTCGATCGGCTGCTGCTCGACGGCCTGGGCCGTGGCGTCGAGGGCCCGCAAGGCTACCGTAGCTACCTGCGTGCCATTGGCCGTTATCGTCCGCCTCCCGGCACCCGCCACGATGACCTACGTTGGGACGAGTGGGCGAGCAAGGTGCTGCAGCACTTCGAGGACTTCCAGTTGCTGTGTGCGGTACGCAAGGGTGCCTGGGGTGTGGAAGGGCTCAACGAGCGGGTGGCGCGAGTGCTGCACAACGCAGGCCTGGTCGATGCCCAGCAGCCCTGGTACGAAGGTCGACCGGTGCTGGTGACGCGCAACGACTATGGTCTGAAGCTGATGAACGGTGATATCGGCATCGCCCTGCGTCTGCCCGATGAGCAGGGCCAGCCGCTGCTGCGCGTGGCCTTCCCGCGCAACGATGGCAGTGGCGGAGTGCGCTTCGTGCTGCCCAGTCGCTTGAACGAGGTGGAAACGGTATTCGCCATGACCGTGCACAAGTCCCAGGGCTCGGAGTTCGGCCACACCGCCCTGGTCTTGCCCGACGCGCTCAATCCGGTGCTGACCAAGGAGCTGATCTATACCGGCATCACCCGCGCCAAGCATTGCTTCAGCCTCATCGAGCCGCGCCAGGGCATTTTCGAAGAGGCCGTGGCGCGCAAGGTCCGGCGCATTTCAGGGTTGATGCTGGAACAGATCTGAAGACCTGGGGCGGCGGAGGCGGGCGCTCCTCGAATGGATTGTCACTTCTGACGGCAGGCAATGTGCTATCTTCGCCGGGTTCAGTTAGAGTTTTGAGAGACCTCTCACATGACAAGGGCCAAGGATGGGTTGACAGGCAGTGTTCCATCACTGCTGTTCTTGGTCCTTTCGTTGCTCGCCGCCCCCCTCAGGGCCGCAGATCCCATCACCGCCGCGCAGGCCCAGGCGCGTGCCTCGGCGGTGACCCAGGTGGTGCTCGGCATCTTCAGCTATGCCCGCTGGCCAGTCGAACCGATGCCGTTGCGCTTGTGCCTGGTTGGCCCTACCGAATATGCCGACGATTTGATCAAGGGCACGGTGCAGAACACCGGCCAGCCGATGCGAGTTACGCGTCTGCTGGCAGATGACCGGCAGGTGGCCGGGGCCTGCGATGCCGTCTACATCGGCAAGCTCGATGCCGGTCAGCGTGATCGCCTGTTCGAGCAACTCAGCGGCCGCCCGGTGTTGAGCATCAGCGAGGCCGATGATCCCTGCACCGTCGGCAGCCTGTTCTGTCTGCGGGTCAGCGACCAACAAGTGGCATTCGAGGTCAACCTGGACTCGGTGGCGCGTTCCGGGGTGCGTATTCACCCCAGCGTGTTGCAGTTGTCGCGGCGCCGGGCGGTGCAACCGTGAACCGCGCCGGCAAGCGCCAAGCCCGTCCAAGCCTGCGCTCTGCGCTGGGCCGCGGCCACCTCAACGTCGCCCTGTTGGCCGTGGGTCTGGCCGGCATCCTGCTGACCGTGCTGGGCGTGCTGGCACTGCGGGTCTACGCCAACCATAACCTGGACCTCATTGCCCGCTCGATCACCTACACCGTCGAAGCGGCCGTGGTGTTCGACGATGGTGCTGCGGCCAACGAGGCGCTGGCGGTGATCGCCAGTAACGAGGAGGTGGCCGAGGCCAAGGTGTTCACCGACGAAGGCGAGTTGCTGGCGCATTGGCGGCGCAACGATGACAGCCTGCTCGCGACCCTGGAGGCGCGGGTGGCAACGACCCTGTTGGAGGAGCCGATCAATCTGCCGATCGTGCATCAGGAACGGCAGGTCGGGCATATCGAGCTGATCGGCCAAGGCCGCAACCTGCTGCTGTTCCTGCTCAGCGGCCTGGGTGGCGTGCTGTTGTGCACGGTGTTGAGCATGGGCGTGGCATTGCACCTGTCGCGGCGTTTGCTCGGCGATATCGTCCGCCCGCTGCGCAGCCTTGCCAGTGTCGCCCACGCGGCGCGACGCGAGCGTCGTTTCGACCGGCGCGTGCCGGAAGCGGCCATCGCCGACCTCAACGAGCTGGGCAACGACTTCAACGCCTTGCTCGATGAGCTTGAGGTCTGGCATAGCCATCTGCAGAGCGAGAATGCCACGCTGGCTTACCAGGCCAACCATGACAGCCTTACCGGGCTGCCCAACCGGGCCTTCTTCGAAGGTCGGCTCAACCGCAGCCTGCTCAATGCCGCCCGCAAGCGCGAGCACCTGGCGCTGCTGTTCATCGACAGCGACCATTTCAAGGAAATCAACGACAACCTGGGCCATGCAGTCGGCGACCAGGTGCTGGTCAACCTGGCCAGTCGCTTGCGTGCGCAGTTGCGTGAGCACGATCTGGTGGCACGCCTGGGGGGCGATGAATTCGCGGTGTTGCTGACGCCGCTGCAATCGCGCGAGGACGCCGAGCAGGTCGCCAGGAACATCATCGCCAGCATGAAAGTGCCGTTGCAGCTCGAGGCGGGGCGCAGCCTCGTCACCTCGCTGAGCGTCGGCATCGCCTTCTATCCCGAAGATGGTCGCGATCAGGCCAGCCTTCTCGATGCCGCCGACGCGTCGATGTACCGGGCCAAGCGTGAACGCCGAAGCCAGAGGCAAGCGCCGCAAGCGTCGATTGCCGACAATAACGACAGGAGTTGAACCATGATCAAGCCGATACGTTTTCCCCTGCTGGCCATCTTGCTGGCGCTGTTCACGCTGGCCGGTTGCCAGAGCACCCCGCCGACAGGGCTGACGGCCGAGCAGATCGCCGTGCTCAAGCACGAAGGGTTCGCCCCCACCGATGAGGGCTGGGCCTACGACCTTTCCGGCAAGGTCCTGTTCGGCAGCGACCTGGACAGCCTCAACGGCCAGAGTCAGGCGATCGTCGAGCACATCGGCAAGGCGTTGCTGGGTGTGGGCATTCAAGGCGTGCGCGTCGACGGGCACGCCGATGCCTCGGGCAAGGCCAGCTACAACCAGCAACTATCCGAGCGCCGCGCGCAGAGCGTGGCCAGGGTCCTGGTCGAAGTCGGCATGGCGGCGCCGAACATTCGCACCCGTGGCCTGGGCAGCAGCCAGCCGGTGGCGGACAACCACACCAGCGCAGGGCGCACGGAGAATCGACGGGTATCGATCGTGGTCGCTTCCTACTAGGGGCGTGCCGCTCAGCGGGCGGCGAACTCCATCTTCGCCGTCCCGCCCATCATCAGCGGTGCGTTGAGTTCCGTCGCCTCCCTGATGTAGTCCCACAGCAGGGTGATGCGCTTCAATTTGCGCAGATCCTCCCGGCAGTACATCCAGAACTGCCGCGTCACCTCCACCTCGTCGGGCAGCACCGTCACCAGCCGCGGGTTCTGCGCGGCCAGGAAGCACGGCAGTATCGCCAACCCGCGTCCCTGCAACGCTGCCGTGTACTGGGCGATCACGCTGGTGCTGCGCAGGTGCGCGTTGGCATTGGGAATCAGGTTGGCCAGGTACAGCAGTTCGGAACTGAACGCGAGGTCGTCCACGTAGCTGATGAACGGGTGGCTGGCCAGGTCGCTCGGCTGGCGGATCGGCGCATGGTTGTCCAGGTAGTCCTGGGTGGCGTACAGCCGCAGCCGGTAGTCGCACAGCTTGCAGCACACGTAGGGGCCATGCTCGGGGCGCTCCAGAGCGATGACGATGTCCGCCTCGCGCTTGGACAGGCTGATGAAGTGCGGCAGCGGCAGGATATCCACCGAGATCGCCGGGTAGGCATCGACGAAATGGCTCAGTTGCGGCGTCACGAAGAAGCTGCCAAAGCCCTCGGTGCAGCCCATGCGCACGTGCCCCGAGAGCGCCACTCCCGAACCGGATACCTGCTCGCAGGCCATGTGCAGGGTGCTCTCGATGGACTCGGCATAGCTCAGCAGACGCTGCCCCTCGGCCGTCAGCACGAAGCCGTTGGTGCGCGACTTTTCGAACAGCAGGGTGCCCAACGCGCCTTCCAGCGAGCCGATGCGCCGGGAGACGGTGGTGTAGTCGACGTTCAGGCGCTTGGCCGCACTGCTGGCCTTGCGCGTGCGCGCCACCTCGAGGAAGAACTTGAGGTCGTCCCAGTTCAGGGCGCTCAGGGAAGTGAGGTCTTTTTGCATGATGATCCGGTTTTTTTGTGCGTTCTTATGGGATGTATGCACATCTATACTCGAAAAAAGCCCCACGAACCAAGCGTCACCACGCTGCTGTTCAGGCACCGGCGTCGCGTCCGACAATAATTCCAAGGAGAACGCAGATGAACGCACCACAGAACCCCGTCCAGACCCAGGTCGAGCAGGTCAAGCTGCTGATCGACGGCCAGTGGGTCGAGTCGAAGTCCAGCGAATGGCGTGACATCGTCAACCCAGCCACCCAGCAGGTGCTGGCGCGGGTGCCATTCGCCACCGTCGAGGAAGTGGATGCGGCCGTGGCCGCCGCCCAGCGTGCGTTCGCCTCCTGGCGTGACACCCCGATCGGCGCGCGCATGCGCATCATGCTCAAGCTGCAGGCGCTGATCCGTGAACACACCAAGCGCATCGCCCAGACCCTCAGCGCCGAGCAGGGCAAGACCCTTGCCGACGCCGAAGGTGACATTTTCCGGGGCCTGGAGGTGGTCGAGCACGCCGCCTCGATCGGCACCCTGCAAATGGGCGAATTCGCCGAGAACGTCGCCGGTGGCGTCGACACCTATACCCTGCGCCAGCCGATCGGCGTGTGCGCCGGGATCACCCCGTTCAACTTCCCGGCGATGATCCCGCTGTGGATGTTCCCGATGGCCATCGTCTGCGGCAACACCTTCGTGCTCAAGCCTTCCGAGCAGGACCCGCTGTCGACCCTGCAACTGGTCGAGCTGGCGCTGGAAGCCGGCGTGCCGGCCGGTGTGCTCAACGTGGTGCATGGCGGCAAGCAGGTGGTGGATGCGATCTGCACTCACCAGGACATCAAGGCAATTTCGTTCGTGGGTTCGACCGAAGTCGGTACCCACGTCTACAACCTGGCGAGCCAGCACGGCAAGCGCGTGCAATCGATGATGGGTGCGAAGAACCATGCGGTAGTGCTTCCCGATGCCAACCGTGTGCAGACCGTCAACGCCCTGGTCGGTGCCGCCTTTGGCGCGGCCGGGCAGCGTTGCATGGCCACCTCGGTGGCGGTGCTGGTGGGCAAGGCCCGCGAATGGCTGCCGGATATCAAGGAGGCGGCGAGCAAGCTCAAGGTCAATGCCGGTTGCGAGCCGGGCACCGACGTGGGCCCGGTGGTCTCCAAGCGCGCCAAGGAGCGTGTGCTGGGTTTGATCGAAAGCGGCGTCCAGGAAGGCGCCAAGCTCGAACTCGATGGCCGTGACGTCAAGGTGCCGGGCTACGAGCAAGGCAATTTCGTCGGCCCGACCCTGTTCTCCGGGGTGAAAACCGACATGCAGGTGTATACCCAGGAAATCTTCGGGCCGGTACTGGTGACCTTGGAAGTCGACACCCTCGACGAGGCCATCGCCCTGGTCAACCGCAACCCGTTCGGCAACGGCACCGGCTTGTTCACCCAAAGCGGCGCGGCCGCGCGCAAATTCCAGAGCGAGATCGACATCGGCCAGGTCGGCATCAACATCCCGATCCCGGTACCGGTGCCGTTCTTCAGCTTCACCGGCTCGCGCGGCTCCAAACTGGGCGACCTCGGCCCTTATGGCAAGCAGGTGGTGCAGTTCTACACGCAGACCAAGACCGTCACTGCCCGCTGGTTCGATGATGAAAGCGTCAACGACGGTGTGAATACCACCATCAGCCTTCGCTAAGGAGCTCGCCATGCGTATCGCATTCATCGGCCTGGGCAACATGGGCGCGCCCATGGCCCGCAACCTGATCAAGGCCGGGCACCAGCTGAACCTGTTCGACCTCAACCAGACCGTGCTGGCCGAGCTCGCCGAGCTGGGCGGGCAGGTCAGCGCCTCGCCCAAGGACGCGGCCGCCAGCAGCGAAATGGTAATCACCATGCTGCCGGCAGCGGCCCATGTGCGCAGCGTCTATCTCAACGAAGATGGCGTGCTGGCGGGTGTGCGCCCTGGCACGCCGACCGTGGATTGCAGCACCATCGATCCGCAGACTGCCCGCGAGGTGTCCAAGGCTGCGGCGGCCAAGGGTGTGGACATGGGCGATGCGCCCGTGTCTGGCGGCACCGGCGGCGCTGCCGCGGGCACCTTGACGTTCATGGTCGGCGCCAACGCCGAGCTGTTCGCCACGCTCAAGCCAGTGCTGGAGCAGATGGGCCGTAACATCGTGCACTGCGGAGAGGTGGGCACCGGGCAGATCGCCAAGATCTGCAACAACCTGCTGCTGGGCATCTCGATGATCGGCGTTTCCGAGGCCATGGCCCTGGGCAACGCATTGGGCATCGACACCAAGGTGCTGGCTGGCATCATCAACAGCTCGACCGGGCGTTGCTGGAGCTCGGACACCTACAACCCATGGCCGGGGATCATCGAGACGGCGCCGGCCTCGCGTGGATATACCGGTGGGTTTGGCGCCGAGCTGATGCTCAAGGACTTGGGGCTGGCGACCGAAGCGGCGCGCCAGGCCCACCAACCGGTGATCCTCGGCGCCGTGGCGCAGCAGCTGTATCAGGCCATGAGCCTGCGCGGCGAGGGCGGCAAGGACTTCTCGGCGATCGTCGAAGCGTACTGCAAGAAGGATTGATGCGCAGGGATTGTGTGGTGTGCCCGCGAAGCAGGTGACGGATGCCAGGCGGCATGGCAGCGCCAGTGTTCGCGGGCAGTCGCTGTCGCCTGGGTTTCGACCTTCTGCCTGCCCACGCCGTGCCAGGGCGTAGGAACTACGCCTCAGCTTCGCACCACCGCATGGTAATCAAAGCCAGGCTCATGCCGCCCCGGTTCACTGCGGGCCCAGAACCAGCGACCCTCACAAGCAATGATCAGCCCTCCATCGCTCAGCAGGTGAAGGGCCATACCACTTTCCCAGCCCTGGATCGTGAATCCCTTTTGCTCAAGTATCCAGAACTCACCGGTCGTGGGTAGTTGCTCGGGCGTGCCGGATAACGACTCATCGAAAAGAACGTGCAGTCCCCGTTGCGAAAGTTGCTCAGGCTTGTTGATCGCCTCATGTAGAAACCGGGCCCTGAATGATTTGCGGATAAACGATATCGCAAAAGTTTCCAGCGCCTGCTTGAGCCGTTCGGCGTTCCTGCCAGGCTCGTACGTTGTAGTCATGGTGATAGCCCTCGAATTCGAAGGCCGTTTGTATGGCACGCCGTCGCTCCAGGAAGCCATCCTGGGTCGCTTTCTCTTGTAGGAGTTCTCGGATGAGTGCGATCAACCCGTGAAGGCTACAACTCAGGCGAAGACGAAATACTTGCGCACGGTCTCGACCACTTCCCAGGTCCCTTTCATCCCCGGTTCGATCACGAACACATCACCTGCCTTCAAGTGCTTCGGCTCTTCGCCTTCCGGGGTGATGATGCAGTAGCCATCGAGGAAGTGGCAGAACTCCCACTTCTCGTAATTGACCTCGAACTTGCCCGGGGTGCAGATCCAGGTGCCCATGATCTTGCTGCCGTCCGCCGACAGGTAGGCGTTGAGGTTGACGGTGTGCGGGTCGCCGCCGATACGCTTCCACTTGGTGGCGTCCACGACCGGCGTCGGGCAGGTCTCGCGCAGGACGGTGATGAAATCGGACATGACACAACTCCTGGTGACTGGTTGAATGACTCGTCACCATAGGGCCATCGGCCGAGCCGCAGTTGCCTGGGCTCGACGTCCAGCTGTCTGGGCGCGCTATGCCCACCAATACCGCACGAAATGGAAAAACACCGGCGCGGCAAAGCACACCGAGTCCATGCGGTCGAGCATGCCGCCGTGGCCTTCGATCATGTGGCCCCAGTCCTTCACGCCGCGGTCGCGCTTGATCGCCGACATCACCAGGCCGCCGAAGAAGCCCATGGCGTTGACCGCCAGGGCCATCAACGCGGCCTGCCAGAAGCTGAACGGGGTGATCCAGCACAGCATCGCGCCGATCGAGGTCGCCAGCGCCACGCCGCCGACCAAGCCCTCCAAGGTTTTCGAGGGCGACAGGTTGGGCGCCACCTTGTGCTTGCCGAACAGCTTGCCGCACACGTACTGCAGCACGTCGCTCAGTTGCACCACGAGGATCAGCCAGGCGATCAGCAGCAGGTTGCGGCCCTCGAAGCCGGGGATATCCAGGGTCATCAGTGCCGGTACCGACGACACGCAGTAGACCGCGATCATCAGCCCCCACTGAACTTTCGAGGCGCGTTCGAGAAAGCGCGTGGTGTCGCCGCCGAAGCTGGCCAGGATCGGCAGCAACAGGAACAGGTACACCGGAATGAAGATGCTGAACAGGCCGTACCAGTCCATGGCGATCAGCACGTACTGCACCGGCAGCGCCACGTAGAACGCCGCCACCAGCGCGGGGTAGTCGCTGCGTCGGGTCGGGGTCAGGGTCATGAACTCGCGCAGGGCGTAGAACGACACGCCGTAGAACAGCACGATCACGCCGTATTTGCCGAACAGGAAGGCGATGCCGATCACCAGCACCATCACCCACCAGGCATTGATGCGGGCGTTGAGGTTGTCGATCACCGCGTGCGGTGCATTGCCGGCACGCCACTTGAGCAGGCGGCCGATGACACTGGCGAGCAGTAGCAAGGCGCCGATGCCGGCGAACAGCGAAAGGGTGTTGTGGTCCATGTCAGGCATCCTTCGGGGCCAGGTTCAGCAGGGCCTGGCTGGCCCGCTCGAGAAACGCCTGCTTGCTCTCGTCGGCTTGCAGGTGCAGGGGTTCGCCGAAGCTCAGCGTGCACAGCAGCGGCAGGGGCAGGGCACGACCCTTGGGCATGACCCGCTGCAGGTTGGCGATCCATACCGGCACCAGTTCGATCTCAGGGTTGGCCGTGGCCAGGTGGTAGAGGCCGCTTCTGAACGGCATCAGCGGTTCGTCACCGAGGTTGCGGGTGCCTTCCGGGAAGAAGATCAGCGAGTCGCCCTGGGCCATGGCTTCGAGGATCGGCTGCAACGGGTTGCCCTGGCCTTCGCCGCGCTGACGGTTGATCAGCACGCCGTGGAACACCTTGCGGATGAGGAAGTCGCGAATACCGGGCTTGGCCCAGTAGTCGGCACCGGCCACCGGCCGCGTGCGCCTGCGCAAGGGTTCCGGCAACGAGGCCCAGAGCAGCACGAAATCGCCGTGGCTTGTGTGGTTGGCGAAGTACAGGCGCTGCACCGGCGATGGCGTGCAGCCCAGCCACAAGGCGCGGGCGCCGGTGATCAGGCGGGCGGCTGAGGTGATGACGAAAGCGGTGAGGTTGGCGAGCATGGATCGATTCTTATCCGGTAGATAACAGGGTGAGCAAGGTGGCCAGGGCCAGCAGCACTTGCAGGCCCAGGCACACCGCCTGGCGCCGCAGCAGGGCCAATGCCCCCCGGCTGCGCGCGGGCCAGTCGCGGCTGTCGCTGGTCGTGGGTTTGAGGCGCAGTTCGGCCAGGGCCTGGTCCAGGGCCTGGGTTTCGGCCGGCAGGTCGGGGCTGGCGGCGAGCCGGGCAAAGAGGTCCGCATCCAGGGCCACGCGGATCGCCCAGTACTTGTGCAGCAGGCCCAGGCCGAGCAGGACGATGCACGACAGCATGGCCAGTGGATGCAATGTGGCGCCGAGCAGCGGTGCCAGGCCATAGGCCAGGGCCACCAAGCTGATGCCATCGGCACAGCGCTCCAGTTGGGCACCACGCCTGAGCAGGCTGGCGATCAGGTACAGGTTCATCGCAAGGCTCCCAGTCGCTGCAGCACCTGGCGATGAGCGGGGTGCAGGACGATGCCGGGGCGTGCCAGGCGAATCAGGCGCTCGGCCTGATCGGCATCGCTGCAGCGGCCGCTTTGCATCAGCCAGGCGGCTACGGCGCTGGCGCTGCGCGAATAGCCCAAGGCGCAGCAGACCAGCACCGGGCCCTCCTCGCGCAAACGTTCGATGGCGTGGGCGGCCTGGCTCAGCAGCGCACTTTCAGGCGCGACCAGGTCCAGGCACGCAAAGCCCTGGTAGCCTGTAGACGCCGTTTTGCCGGCGTCGGCGCCAGCGTGGGACCAACCGCATGGCAGCTCCGCGCAGAGATCGACGATGCCGGCAAACCGCGACGCTTCGCCATGGCCTGGAATCCGCCCCAGGTACACGCCATCGCTCACTTCATCGGCCTGCGGGTGTTTGCGCGTCCACCACCGGGAGTTGATCCAGGCCCCGATCAGATAGGGCGCAAACAGCCACCTCGCCGCGTTCGACAACTGCCCATCGGCGCCCTTCTGGAACCCGCCAGCACCCAGCACCGCGTAGTTCAGGGCAACCAAGGCCAGCGCCAGTCCAGGCCAGGCCAACCACAAGGCGGCGCCACCCAGGATGAACGCCAAGCCGAGACAGGCCCCCGCGCCCAGGGCGTAGCACAGCGACAATCGGCAACGCTTGGCATCACGCGCCAGGCGTGCGTCTTGCCAGGGCAGCTTGCCCTCGGCGGGCCACAGCCACAGGCATAGGAAGCCGGCCAAGGCCCCGCTGGGCAGGTCGATGAAGTGGTGCTGCCAAGTGGTCAGCACCGACACCCCGATCAGCGCCATCCAGCCGTGCATCAGCCAGCGCCACGGCTGGCGCTGCACATGCCGGGCGAACATCGTCCAGATGACCACCAGCAAGGCGATGTGCAACGAAGGTGCCTGGTTGTATGGCTTGTCGAAGCCCATCAGCACGTCGAAGCCCCAGCCGAACAGGCCGTCCAGCACCGGCCGCTCGAAGGTGAAACGCAGCGGCCAGAGCAGGAAACAGGTCACGCAGAGCAGTTGCACGGTCAGCAGCGCCAGGGCATGCCGGTCCATCTCCCGGCGCGTGCGCGGCAGCAGGAAAGACAGCCCGTACAACAGGTCGATCGACCAGTACGGCAGGATCGTCCACGGCCATAGCGGTACATGCCGCTCCCAGGCGAACACCAGGCTGCCGATATCGCTACGTGCTGCGGCGCGGTCGTTGGCCAGGCCGTAGCTGAGGAAGAACAACGGCCCCAGCAGCAACAGCCAGCACACGCCCCGGCGAATCAGGCCGGGCTCACGTGGCTCGTTCATCGGACCCGCTGCGCCAGGCTGACACTGAAGATGCCCCATTCATCGATGCGCTGGGCCAGCTTGCGGAAACCGGCGGCCTCGACCAACTGGTCCATCTCCGCCTGGCTGCGCCGGCGCATCACCCAGGCTTCGCCACCGCGGTGGCTGGTCAGGGCGCGGGCGATCATTTCCAGTTGCGGGTGCCAGGGCTGGCCGGTGTAGACCAGGTAGCCGCCATCTTCCACGGCATCGGCCAGGCCAGCCAGGGACTCGCCGACCAGCGCGTTGCTGGGGAACAGCTCGTACAGCCCCGAGACCACGGCCAGGGTTGGGCGCGGGTCGAGGGACGCCAGGCTGTGGCGGTCGAAGGCATCGCCCTGGACGAAGCGGGCGATCTCGGCCAGGCCTTTCTCCACGATCAGCGCGCTGCCTTGTTGCACGTTCAGTTCGCTGTAGTCGCGCAGCAGGATGGAGTCCGGCAACTGTTCGAGTGCCTGCAAGGCTTCGAGAATGTAGCGACCATGGCCAGCGGCGATGTCGACGATGTGGACCGGGCGCTGTTGTTCGCGCAGGCGGGCGATGGCCAGGCGCAGCAGCTCCTCGACGTGCAGCTTGCGCTGGCGGATGCCGCGCCAGCCGATCGCATCCAGGTAGTTGCGGTCGACCAGCCGGCCCAGGGTGCCCTTGCCGGTCGGCTGGTTGCGGTACACGTAGTCCAGCGTACTGCCCGAGTCGAAGCCAGTGTCGAAGCCCAGCTTCACCCCCGCGCTGAGCCCCTTGCCCAGGCGCAGGCCGGCACGGGTGGCGCGCCAGTAAAGCTCGCGCGGCGAATGGCGTGGCAACGGCGCGGCCAGGCTCTCGGCTTCGGCGCAGCTGGCGCCAGTCTTGTCCGCATCGAGCAGCGAGGGCACGGCGGCAGGATGACTGAAACAGTGCTCGACGAAGCGCTCGATGCGCCGCAGGGCATGGGCCCGATCGCGCTCGCCGAGGGTGTCGTGGAAGAACCCCGGGAGGATGTGCATTTCCTTGCGCGCACTGCCCAGGCGCTCGAAAAAACGCTCCTGCGGCTTGCGTTCGACCACGAAGTCGGCGCCGGATACCAGTAGCTGGGTCGGCACCTGGATCGCCTGGGCGTCGGCGACCACGCGGTCGGCGGCCTCGTACAGGCCCAGCAGCATGGTCACCGAGATCGGCCGGCTGATCAGCGGGTCGGCCTTGTACGACACGGCCCGCTCGGCGTCGTGGGTCAACAGACCTGGCTTTACATAGCTGTTGACGAAGAAGTTGCCGCGCCAGGCCTTGAGCAGCTTCAGGCCGGGGCGGGCGAACGGTACGTACAGCTTGACCTTGAAGGCCGGCGAGGCGAGCACCAGGCAGCGCACCTTGGGCGCGTAGTCGTGGGCCCAGGTGGCAATCAACACCGCGCCGACGCTCTGCGCCAGCACCACCAGGTCCTGTTCGGCGATGCCATGGTGGGCCTGGATATGCTCGATGAAGGTCTGCACATCGCGCACGCTGGTGGCGAAGCCCGGGCTGTCGCCACGGGCGCCGGGCGAATGGCCGTGGCCGCGGGCGTCCCAGGCGAAGAAGTCGTAGCCGGGCAGGTCCAGTTCGTCGACCAGGTGGGCCATGCGCCCACCATGTTCATGGCCGCGATGGAACATCACCACGGCCCGGCGTGGCTGGTGTTCGTTGCGGGTCGCGGGCCAGTGGCCGTAGTGCAGCTCGACACCGTCATGGGTAGGGAAATGCAGTGCTTGCGCTTGGCGCATGATCAAAAGTCCTTTTACTGCGGCGGTGACGGCAAGGGTAGGCTCAGTGGGCTTCGGCAAGGCCCTGGCGCACCCGGTTGTACAGGGTATAGAGCGAGAGCGCGAAGATGACCAGCAGCAAGCCGTTGATCCAGCTCGAAGGCAGTAGGCCAAAGGCCACTCCGGTACCCAGCACGCCGAAGGCAAAGGCGCGGTCGCTCTTGCCCATCGGCCCGTCGTAGCGCCGCGAGGCACCGGCCAGCGGGCCCATCACACCGGCGTATTCGCTGATGATCGCGGCGATGACCACCAGTACCACCAGGGTCGGCGATACGCCTGGCAACAGGGCGAACGGCAGGTACAGGGCGGCATCGGCGACCAGGTCGCAGAGTTCGTTGAGGTAGGCACCGAGGCGTGATTGCTGGCCGAACTCCCGGGCGAGCATGCCGTCGACGGCATTGAAGGCCATGCGCAGCAGCATCCACAGCGGGATGAGGATGAACAGCCAGGTGAGGTGGTTGAGCCAGGCCAGTAGCAGGCCCAGCAGCAGCGACACCAGCGCGGCGCCGAGGGTGACCTGGTTGGCGGTGACGCCACGGGCATGCAAGCGTTCCACACCGGGGCGCAACAGTGCCTGGAAGCGGGGTTTGAGCTGGTAGATCGAAGGCACTGGGAACTCCTGTAGGTCGTGCGTCAGTAGGATTGTGAGCAAACCGAGCGGTTATCGGCAAGCGCGTCGGTGCAGGACACTTCGCCAATGCGCTAAAGCCCGACATTCGCCTGCAGATGTGCCACCAACCCGGCGGCGTATCCCGGCAAAGCAGTGAAATCCCGTGCGCACAGCAGCAACTGGCGCTTGGCCCAGGCTTCCTCCAGGGCTACCCAGCGCAGCGGCAGCACGCCTTGCCAGCGTCGCACCGAAGCCTGTGGTACCACGGCGACCCCGGCCCCGCCCGCGACCATGCGAATCACCCCGTCGAAGCCTTCGGCCCGGACTCGCACGCGCATGCGCCGGCCTTCACGCAGGGCTTGTTCCTCCAGGTAAAGGCCCAGCGCGCTGCTGGCCCCGAGGCCGACATGGCCATGGGCAAGGCTGTCGATGAAGCTGGGGTTGGCCTGTAGCAGCAACGGATGCTCCGGCGGTGCGACCAGCACCAGTGGGTCGTCGCGAAAGGGCAGGGTCTGCAGGTGCGCGCTGGGCGCGGCGCTGGAGAGGATGCCCAGGTCAGCCATGCCCTGGGTGAGCGACTGGACGATGCGCAGGCTCGGCAGCTCCTGCACATCGACACTGACCCCAGGGTTATCGGCCAGGTAGCTGGCCAGCAGTTCCGGCAGGTATTCGGTCAGTGCCGCGGTGTTGCACAACAGCCGCACCTGGCCGTGCTGGCCCTGGGCGTACTGGGCCAGGTCGAACTGCAGACGTTCGACCTGCTGGCCGATCGTTCGTGCATGCTGCAGCAGGGCCTGGCCGGCCGGAGTCGGTTGCACGCCACGGCGGTTGCGCTCGAGCAGCGCGACGCCCAGCGAGGCCTCCATGGCGCGGATGCGCGCGCTGGCCGCCGGCAGCGACAGGTGGCTGCGGCGCGCCCCTGCGGTGATGTTGCCGCATTCGAGGGTGTGCTGGAACAGCGTGAGGTCGATCAGGTCGAAATGCATCTGCCTCTGTCCTGGCAAGAGTCTGGGTGCAGTTATGCCAGATTTTCAACCCGCCTGCCGCTCGGCATCATGTCCGCCATGAATACCTTGATCGCGTTCTATGAAAATATCGGCCTTGCCTTGACCGTGCTGGTGGTCCTCACCTTTGTCGTCGCCGGCGGGGTCAAAGGCGTGATCGGCCTGGGGCTGCCCACCATCGCCATGGGCTTGCTCGGCCTGGCTATGCCTCCGGCGCAGGCAGCGGCATTGTTGATCGTGCCTTCGACCCTTACCAATCTCTGGCAGCTGGCCACAGGCGGTCATCTACGGGCACTGTTGCGACGGCTGGCGCCCATGCTGGCGATGATCTTCATCGGCACCGCCTTCGGCAGCGTCTGGCTGGGGATCAACAGCGGACCGTGGGCGGCGCATGCGCTGGGGGCCGCGCTGCTGGTCTACGCCGGTTACGGCCTGGTCGGACCGACCTTGCGGGTGGCGCGGGGCAGGGAAAGGTGGCTGGGCCCGCTGTGCGGCTTGGTGACCGGTGTGGTGACGGCGGCCACCGGCGTATTCGTGATGCCGGCAGTGCCCTACCTGCAGAGCCTGGGCCTGAGCCGCGACGAGATGATTCAGGCCCTGGGCCTGTCGTTCACTGTGTCTACCCTGGCGCTGGCCCTGGGCCTGGCCGGGCAGGACGCCCTGGGTGGCCAGGCCTTGGGCGCGTCGCTGCTGATGGTGGCGCCAGCTCTGCTGGGCATGCTGGCGGGCCAGTGGCTGCGTCAGCGGATCAGCCCGGTGGTCTTCAAACGCTGCTTCTTCATCGGCCTGGCCGCACTGGGCGGCCATTTGCTGATCAACGGCTAGCCGAGGAAGCGCTGAGCATGTCGATGCGCTGGATGTCGAACTCGCGCTCCAGGTAATCCATGCGTTTTTCGAAGAACTCTGCCATGTGCGGCAGGGCCGAATGCACGTCCAGCGCGGCCTTGTTCGCCCACACCTCGAAGAACACGAACAGGCTCGGGTCCTGCTGGTCGCGCAGCATGTGGTATTCGATGCAGCCAGGCTCCTGGCGGCTCGGCTCGACGTAGGCGCGGAACAGGGTTTCGAAGGCGTCGGCCATTTCCGGGCGGGTCTTGGCTTTGAGAATGAATGCGTACTGCTCGTTCATCGATGGCTACTCGCTGAGGGAAAGTGAAGCCATTCTAAGGCAATAATTACCTTTTAATTTGTGAGTGCAGAGCAAATGTATTTTGCCGCGTGGCTACTTTTTACCCAGCCCCTCAGCCTCTAACCTGCCGGTCAATTCATTACCGACTCGACCCAGGCGGCAAGCCACGGTCGACCCGAACAGACCCGAGGCCAGCATGAAAAAGATCCTTTTGCTCAACGGTGGTAAGCAGTTCGCCCATTCCGACGGCCGCCTGAACCAGACCCTCCACGATGTCGCCATGGCCTACCTGGACCGTGCCGGTTACGACGTGCAGCAGACCTTCATCGACGGCGGCTACGACGTGCAGGCCGAAGTGCAGAAATTCCTCTGGGCCGACGTGGTGATCTACCAGATGCCCGGTTGGTGGATGGGCGCACCGTGGACCGTGAAGAAGTACATCGACGATGTGTTCACCGAAGGGCACGGCAGCCTCTATGCCAGCGACGGTCGCAGTCGCTCCGATGCCTCGAAGCGCTATGGCAGCGGTGGCCTGATCCAGGGCAAGCAGTACATGCTGTCGCTGACCTGGAACGCGCCGCAGCAGGCCTTCGACGACCCGGCCGACTTCTTCGAAGGCAAGGGCGTGGATGCGGTGTACTTCCCGTTCCACAAGGCCAACCAGTTTCTGGGCATGACTGGGCTGCCGACCTTCCTGACCAACGATGTGATCAAGAACCCGGATGTGCCGGCGGCGCTGGCGGCCTATGAGGCGCATCTGGAAAAGGTGTTTGGCAAGGCGGGATAATGTGCTTGGCTTTAACGGCCCATTCGCAGGTAAATCGCAGCGGCGAACCGCCGCTCCTACACAGACGGCGAAGGCTCTGATGTGAAAACCCGATCCGAAGAACTGCAGGTATTCGTCGCCGTGATCGACTGCGGCTCGATCTCGGCTGCCGCCGAGCAGATCGGCCAGACTCCATCGGCGGTCAGCCGCACCCTGGCCCGGCTGGAGGCCAAGCTCGGCACCACCCTGCTCAACCGCACCACCCGGCGCATGGACCTCACCGAGGAGGGGCGGTTCTTCCTCGAGCGCGCACGCCTGGTGCTTGAACAGATGGACGAGATGGAAGAGCGCCTGTCGATGCATCGCCAGACACCCTCCGGGCGCTTGCGCATCAATGCCGCCGCGCCTTTCATGTTGCACGCCATCCTGCCCTGGATCGGCGAGTTCCGCCGCCAGTATCCGGCCATCGAGCTCGAACTCAACACCGACGACCTGATCATCGACCTGCTCGAACAGAGCACCGACGTCGCCATTCGCATTGGCGAGCTGGCCGATTCCAGCCTGCATGCCCGGGCCCTGGGGTGCAGCCCGGTACAGGTCCTGGCCAGCCCGGCGTATCTGCAACGCCATGGTACGCCCACCCAGGTCGAAGACCTGAGCAATCACTGCCTGCTCGGCTTCAGCCAGCCCGAGTCGCTCAACCAGTGGCCGTTGCGCCATGCCCAGGGCGACCGTTGGAGCATCCGCCCGGCGCTGCTCGCCTCAAGTGGCGAGACCTTACGGCAGTTGGCCCTGGCCGGCGAGGGCATCGTCAGCCTGTCGCATTTCATGACCCACGAAGACATCCGCGCTGGCCGCCTGCAGGTGCTGCTCGGCGAAGCCAACAATGGTTACCGGCAGCCGATCCACGCGGTCTACTACCGCAACACGCAGCTGGCGTTGCGTATCCAGTGCTTCCTCGATTTCATCCAGGACAAGCTGGCGCGATACGCCTGCTGAGTTGCCTGTACACGACAGATCCTGTCCGCTGGCGGCGAATCTTCCTTCAAGTGTTTGCACAGTCGGCCCGCTTCGGCCTTACTGACTGATCAACAAAAACAACACCAAGGAAGTGTCATGCGTATTGTCCCGTTCCAGTCCCTGGCGCTCGCAGCCGCGATATTGAGCTGCTCCTCGGCCTATGCCGTGACCTTGGAGGGTGGCGCCGTGGCAGCGCCCGATCAATATGGCGCACAGGTGGCCGCCGATATCCTGAAGAAGGGCGGCAACGCGGTGGACGCCGCGGTCGCCACCGCTTTCACCCTGGCGGTGACCTATCCCGAGGCCGGCAACATCGGTGGCGGCGGCTTCATGACCTTGTTCGTCGACGGCAAGCCGTATTTCCTCGATTACCGCGAAGTGGCGCCCAAGGCCGCGACCCGCAACATGTATCTGGACGACAAGGGTGAGGTGATCGAGAACCTCAGCCTGGTTGGCGCCCGTGCCGCTGGCGTGCCGGGCACCGTGATGGGCCTGTGGGAGGCGCACCAGAAGTTCGGCAAGCTGCCCTGGAGCGAGTTGCTGACCCCGGCCATCGGCTATGCCCGCGACGGCTTCAAGATCGCCCAGAAGCAGTACCAGTACCGCGACGATGCCCAGGGCATGTTCAAGACCGCGACCAACTTCAACGACTATTTCGGCAACATGAAGGTGGGCGAGCCGTTCAAGCAGCCGGAAATGGCCCAGACCCTGGAGCGAATCGCCGACAAGGGTGCCAGCGAGTTCTATCAGGGCAAGACCGCCGACCTGCTGGTGGCGCAGATGCAGGCCGACAAAGGCTTGATCACCAAGGACGATCTCAAGGACTACAAGGCGCTGTGGCGCGAGCCGATCGCTATCGAGTGGCGCGGCAACGTGGTCTATACCGCGCCGCCGCCGAGCTCCGGTGGCGTGGCGCTGGCCCAGTTGCTGGGCATCAAGGAAGATCGCGCCGCCGACTTCAAGGGAGTGGCCCATAACTCGGCGCAGTACATCCACCTGCTGGCGGAAATCGAGAAACGCGTGTTCGCCGACCGCGCCGACTACCTGGGCGACCCCGGCTTCACCCAGGTGCCGGTGGACCAACTGGTGGCCAAGGACTACCTGGCCAAGCGCGCCGCCCAGGTCAACCCCAAGGCGATCTCCGCCACCGATCAGGTCAAGCCGGGGCTGGAGCCGCACCAGACCACGCACTTCTCGATCGTAGACAAGGAGGGTAACGCGGTGAGCAACACCTATACCCTCAACCTCGACTATGGCAGCGGTGTCGTGGTCAAGGGCGCAGGCTTCCTGCTCAACGACGAGATGGATGATTTCAGCGCCAAGCCCGGCACCGCCAACGTATTCGGCGTGGTCGGCGGCGATGCCAACGCGATCGAGCCGGGCAAGCGCATGCTGTCGTCCATGAGCCCGAGCCTGATGACGCGCGATGGCAAGGTGGTGCTGGTGCTCGGCACTCCCGGCGGCTCGCGGATCTTCACCTCGATCTTCCAGGTGATGAACAACCTGTACGACTACGGCATGCCGCTGGAGAAGGCCGTGGCGGCGCAGCGTGTGCACCATCAGTTGCTGCCCAAGGACACGATCTACTTCGACAGCTATGCGCCGCTGACCGGCGCGGTGGCCGATGAGTTGAAGAAGATGGGCTACGTGCTGGAGGACCAGGGTTGGGAGATGGGCGATATCCAGGCGATCCGGGTGACCGGTGACAAGCTGGAGACCGCGTCGGATCCGCGTGGGCGTGGGGTGGGGGTGGTGGTCAAGTAACGACGTTCGAGATTGCCGGGAGGGCTCCGCCCTCCTTTCGCGGCGCGAGGCCGCTCCTACAGAAACCCGTACAGGGGTGTAGGAGCGGCCTTGCGCCGCGATAGGGCCGCAAAGCGGCCCCAGAAGCTGAAGGTCAGACCCGGAACTGGCTGACCAGCATCTGCAGGTGCCCACCCAGGCGCGCCAGCTCGACGCTGGATGCCGCCGTTTCGTCGCTGGCCGCAGCGGTCTGCTCCGACACATCGCGGACATTGAGGATGCTGCGGCTGATCTCCTCGGCCACCGCGCTTTGCTGCTCGGCGGCTGCGGCGATCTGCTGGTTCATCGACTGGATGCTGGACACCGTGCTGGTGATGTTCTCCAGCGACGCACCGGCCTTGCGCGCCAGTTCCACGCTGCTGTCGGTCAGGGTGCGGCTGCCTTGCATGGCGTTGGCCACCTGCTGGGTTCCGGCCTGCAGGCCCGCCACCAGCTCCTCGATCTCCTCGGTGGACTTCTGCGTACGCTGGGCCAGCCCGCGTACTTCGTCGGCGACCACGGCGAAGCCGCGCCCCGCCTCACCGGCACGGGCCGCCTCGATGGCCGCGTTGAGCGCCAGCAGGTTGGTCTGCTCGGCCACCGACTTGATCACATCCATGACGCTGCCGATCTTCTGGCTTTCCTGCTGCAACAGGCTCATGGCTTCGGTCGAGCGGTGGACTTCCTCGGCCAGGCGTTCGATCTGGCGAATCGCCTCGCCCACAACGCGGTCGCCGGCACGGGCTTCGCCGTCGGCGCCGGTGGCAGCGTGGGAAGCCTGCTCAGCGTTGCGCGCCACTTCCTGCACGGTCGCGGCCATTTCATGCATGGCGGTCGCCACTTGGTCGGTCTCGACCTTCTGGCTGTTGGCACCGGCGCTGGTCTGCTCGGTGACCGCCGACAGCTCCTCGGCGGCACTGGCGATCTGCGTGACACCGTCGCGGATGCCGCCGATCAGTTCGCGCAGGGTGGTGCCCATGTGGCTGATGCCTTGCTGCAGCACGCCCAGCTCGTCGCGGCGGGTCACGCGCAGGTTCTGGGTCAGGTCGCCACCGGCGATTTTCTCCACCGCCACCAGGGTTTCACGCAGCGGGCGGGTGATCTGGCGGGTGATGAGCACTGCGGCCAGCACGCCCACCAGCAACGCCAGCAGCGTGGCAATGATCTGCATGCTGCGGGCCTGGGCGCTTTCGGCGTCGCGGCGTTCGATCTGGATCTGGTAGAGCTGATCGCTGCGCTTGACGATATCGGCGCCCTGCACGGTCATTTCCGCACGCGCGATGGTGATCTGCGCCACTGCATCGCGGAACTGGCGCACGGCGTCACGGTAGGCCTGCACGGCCTGGTCGAACTGTTGCAGGCGGGCCGCTTCGTTGGGCAACTGGCGCTTGAGCGCATCGACCTGCGCCAAGGCGCTGTCGAGTTGGCCGAGGGCGGCCTGTTCGTTGGCTGCACTGTTGTCGGCGATGTAGCCGCGCACGTCCACGCGCACTTGCAGCAGTTGCTGGCGGGCGTCGCTGACCAGTCTGTACTGCTCCAGGTGTACGCTGTCGGCCTCCGGGCGGTTCAGCACGTCGCGACTGAGGGTTTCCATGGCCTGGTCGGCATTGGCTGCCGATACGTTCATCGCCTCCTGGGCAGCCAGGCTGCTCTTGTAGCCGACGCGCATCTTGGCCAGCGAGACCTTGTACTGCTCGATGGTACCGCCCAGCTCCTGCAGCAGCTTGACGTTGGCCGGGCTGATGAAGGTGGTGACCAGGTGCTGTTGCTGCTTGCTGAAGGCCTCCAGCTTGGTCAGGGTGTTGGCGGCCGCCGCATCGTCGCCGTTGGCGATCATGTACTGCAGGCGGGCGACCCGCAGGTCGGTCAGGTCCTTGTTGAGCTGGCCGATGTCGCCCATCCAGTTGCTACGGTCGATCAGGCTGCCCAGGCTGTTCCAGCCGGTCAGGGCCAGCAGGCCGGTCAGGATCAGGACCAGGCCAAAGCCCAGGCCCAGCTTGAGGTTGACGCTGATATTGGCAAACCAGCTGTTCATGCACGCTCTCCAGAAAGTTGTTCGCTCACTTGATCTTCGATCGCAGGGCGTTGTTCTTCTGGGGGCCTGCTGATTCGTGCAGGGGTTATCGGCAGGGAACCGCGAAGCTGAAACGCTTTTTCAGCCAAGATGCAACCCTATGAAAACGTTTGCGTTTTGCATGAGGCCTGTTCGCGGGCTGGCCCGCGAACAGGGTGGTGGCGATCTTTCAGAGACTGCGCGCGCTGAAGGTATCGCAGCTGTTCACATCGCCTTGGGCGAACCCCGCCTTGAACCAGCGCACGCGCTGCGCCGAGGTGCCATGGGTGAACGAGTCCGGGACCACGCGTCCCTGGCCCTGCTGCTGCAGGCGATCGTCGCCAATGGCATTGGCCGCATTCAACGCTTCCTCGACGTCGCCCGGTTCCAGCCAGTTCAGACGCTGTTGCGCCTGGTAGGCCCAGACCCCGGCCAGGCAGTCGGCCTGCAGCTCCTGGCGCACCAGCAGGCCATTGTCGCCTTCCATGCGCTGGCCGGCGCGGCGGGCGGCATCGACCTTGGCCGAGACACCGAGCAGGGTCTGCACATGGTGGCCGATCTCGTGGGCGATGACATAGGCCTGGGCGAAATCGCCGGCAGCGGCGAAGCGCGTTTCCATCTCACGGAAGAATGACATGTCCAGGTACACCCGCTGGTCGGCCGGGCAGTAGAACGGCCCGACGGCTGCCGAGGCGAAGCCGCATGCGGAGTTCACCTGGCCGCTGAACAGCACCAGCTTGGGGTCGCGGTACTGCTTGCCAGCCTGGGAGAACAGGGCCTTCCAGGTGTCCTCGGTATCGCCCAGTACCGAGGCGACGAACTCGGCCTGTTCGTCGTTGGCCGGCGGCGCTTTGCCACCGGCGCCGACCGGAGCGGTTTGCTGCTGCTCCATCTGCCCGGCGAGCTGGCCGAGGATCTGCAGCGGGTCCTGGCCCGTGATCCAACCGATACCGACGATCAACAGGATCGCGCCGAGGCCCAGCCCCTTGCCGCCACCGAAGCGCATGCCGCCGCCACC
The DNA here is from genome assembly GCF_016648105.1 of Pseudomonas sp. S31. Taxonomy (GTDB): domain Bacteria; phylum Pseudomonadota; class Gammaproteobacteria; order Pseudomonadales; family Pseudomonadaceae; genus Aquipseudomonas. The sequence goes on from NZ_JACVVE010000036.1 coordinate 30,980, forward strand.
GCCTTCGCCGCGGGCATCGACAACATTGTCGCTGCGCCGGCCTTTTCGCCAATCCATGAGTGCTCTCCGAAGCGTGAAACATGAAGTCATAGACTAGTTCACCGCGCGCAAAGGTACTAATACATAACCATTTGGTTATGTATTAGTCGTGCGATTTCAATGTTCATCCCGCGCGACCTATCCGAAACTGCAAGTCCCTGTAACAGCCGGCTTTCCGGCGATGGGCTTCATGGAAGCCCCATGCGGGGGTATTCACATAATTCCAAGAGAGGAAAACGGCATGCCCGCCCAGGACAACAGCCGCTTCGTGATCCGTGATCGCAACTGGCACCCCAAGGCCCTCACGCCCGACTACAAGACGTCCATTGCCCGCTCGCCGCGCCAGGCACTGGTCAGCATCCCGCAGTCGGTCAGCGAAACCACCGGCCCTGACTTTTCCCACTTGGGCTTCGGTGCCCATGACCATGACCTGCTGCTGAACTTCAACAACGGTGGCTTGCCGATTGGTGAGCGCATCATCCTGGCCGGCCGCGTGCTCGACCAGTACGGCAAGCCGGTGCCCAACACCCTGGTGGAAATCTGGCAGGCCAACGCCGGCGGTCGCTACCGCCACAAGAACGACCGTTACCTGGCCCCGCTGGACCCGAACTTCGGCGGCGTGGGTCGTTGCCTCACCGACCGTGATGGCTTCTACAGCTTCCGCACCATCAAGCCGGGCCCGTACCCATGGCGCAACGGCCCCAACGACTGGCGTCCGGCGCACATCCACGTCTCCGTCAGCGGCCCGGCCATCGCCACCAAGCTGATCACCCAGCTGTATTTCGAAGGCGACCCGTTGATCCCGCTGTGCCCGATCGTCAAGTCGATCGCCAACCCCGAAGCGGTGCAGCAACTGATCGCCCGGCTCGACATGGGCCATGCCAACCCCATGGACGCCCTGGCCTATCGCTTCGACATCGTGCTGCGTGGCCAGCGCAAGACCCACTTCGAGAACTGCTGAGGACACCGTCATGCCAATCGAACTGCTGCCGGAAACTCCTTCGCAGACCGCCGGCCCCTACGTGCACATCGGCCTGGCCCTGGAAGCGGCCGGCAACCCCACGCGCGACAAGGAAATCTGGAATCGCCTGGCCAAGCCCGATGCTCCGGGCGAGCACATCCTGCTGATCGGCCAGGTCTACGACGGCAACGGCCACCTGGTGCGCGACTCGTTCCTGGAAATCTGGCAGGCCGACGCCAACGGCCAGTACCAGGATGCCTACAACCTGGAAAACGCCTTCAACAGCTTCGGCCGTACCGCCACCACGTTCGATGCCGGTGAGTGGACCGTGTACACGGTCAAGCCGGGTGTGGTGAACAACGCCGCCGGTGTGCCGATGGCGCCGCACATCAACCTCGCCCTGTTCGCTCGGGGGATCAACATCCACCTGCATACCCGGGTGTACTTCGATGATGAGGCCGAGGCCAATGCCAAGTGCCCGGTGCTCAACCTGATCGAGCAGCCGCAGCGCCGCGAGACGTTGATCGCCAAGCGGTGCGAAGTGGATGGGAAGACGGCGTATCGCTTCGATATCCGTATTCAGGGGGAAGGGGAGACGGTGTTCTTCGACTTCTGAGTGAAACCTGGGGGCCGCTTTGCCGCCCATTCGCGGGACAAGACGCAGCGGCGAACCGCCGCAGCGACTTGTCCCGCGAATGCTTTAACGGCGAACCAGCAGAACGCCGCTTTCCATGTGGTGGGTATAGGGGAACTGGTCGAACAGCGCACAGCGCTCGATGCGGTGCGTGTCCTGCAACTGGGCGATGTTCGCTGCCAGTGTCTCGGGATTGCACGAGATGTACAGGATCCGCTCGAAACGCCGGGTCAGCTCGCAGGTGTCCGGGTCCATCCCGGCACGCGGCGGGTCGACGAACACCGTGCCGAACTCGTAGCTCTTCAGGTCGATGCCTTCCAGGCGGCGGAACGGGCGCACCTCGTTCAATGCCTGGGTCAGTTCTTCGGCCGACAGGCGCACCAGCCGCACGTTGTCCACGCCGTTCTCGTCGAGGTTGCTCAGCGCGGCGTTGACCGAGGTCTTGCTGATCTCGGTGGCCAGCACCTGGCGCACGCGAGTGGCCAGTGGCAGGGTGAAGTTGCCATTGCCGCAATACAGTTCCAGCAGGTCGTCGTCGCGCTCGCCAATGGCCTCGAAGGCCCAGCTCAGCATCTTCTGGTTCACCGCGCCGTTGGGCTGGGTGAACGCCCCTTCGGGCTGGCGATAGCTGAACACGCGGCCAGCGACGTCAAGCTGTTCTACCGCATAGTCACGGCCGATCACCAGGCGCTTGCCCTTGGAACGGCCGATCACGCTCACTCCGAGGTCCTCTGCCAGCTGCCGTGCCGCCACTTCCCAGGCCTCGTCCAGCGGGCGGTGGTAGCACATCGTGACCATCGCATCGCCGGCCAGGGTGGTGAGGAACTCGACCTGGAACAGGCGGTTGCTCAGCGCCTCGCTGGCCTGCCAGGCGGCTTTGAGGCGCGGCATCAGTTCGTTGATGCGCTGGCTGGCGATGGGAAAGTCGTCGATCAGGATCGCCTTGTGCTTCTCGCCCGGGGCGAACATCGCGTAGTGGCGTTGGCCTTCTTCGCGCCACAGGCGGAATTCGGCGCGCAGGCGATAGTGCTCGCGGGGCGAGTCGAACACGGCCGGTTCCGGAGCACCGAACGGGGCCAGCAGCTCGCGCAGGCGCTCGACCTTGGCGTCGAGCTGGCTGGCATAGGAAGAGGGGTCGAAGACGGCACTCATGCGTTGAACCAGCCCAGCTTGATGACGAACAGGATGGAAAGGATCACCAGGGCCGGGTTCAGGTCGCGGTGGCGACCCGAGATCAGCTTGACGGCGGTCCAGGAAATGAAACCGAAGGCGATGCCGTTGGCGATCGAATAGGTCAGTGGCATGGCCAGGGCGGTCACCACCACCGGAGCGGCCTCGGTGACGTCGTCCCAGTTGATCTCGGCCAGGCCCGAGGCCATCAGCACCGCGACGAACAGCAGCGCCGGGGCGGTGGCGAAGGCCGGTACGCTACCGGCCAGCGGGGCGAAGAACAGCGCCAGCAGGAACAGCACGGCGACCACGATGGCGGTCAGGCCGGTGCGGCCCCCGGCGCTGACGCCGGCCGCCGATTCGATGTAGCTGGTGGTGGTCGAGGTGCCCAGCAGCGAGCCGGCCATGGCTGCGGTGCTGTCGGCGATCAGGGCGCGGCCCATCTTCGGCATGTGGCCGTCCTTGCCCATCAGCCCGGCGCGCTTGGCCACGCCGATCAGGGTGCCGGAGTTGTCGAACAGGTCGACGAACAGGAAAGCGAAGATCACGCTGACCAGGCCCACGTCCAGGGCGCCCTTGATATCCAGCTGAAGGAAGGTCGGGGCCAGTGAAGGTGGCATCGAGACCACGCCGCCGAACGGCGTGACGCCCATCAGGATCGCGGCGATGGTCACCGCCAGGATGCCGATCAGCACGGCGCCACGGACCTTGAGAGACTCCAGGCCGACGATCAGGAAGAAGCCCAGGGTGGCGAGGATCGGTGCGGGCTGCTTGAGGTCGCCCAGGCCTACCAGGGTAGCGGGGTTATCGACGACGATGCCCGCGTTATGCAGGGCGATCAGCGCCAGGAACAGACCGATACCGGCAGCGATGGCCGAGCGCAGCGGCAGCGGGATGCTGTTCACGATCCATTCGCGGATGCGGAAGATCGACAGCAGGAAGAACATCACTGCCGAGAGGAACACTGCACCCAGCGCCACTTGCCAGGTGTGGCCCATGTGCAGGACCACGGTGTAGGTGAAGAAGGCGTTCAGGCCCATGCCCGGCGCCAGGGCGATCGGGTAGTTGGCGATCAGGCCCATGGTCGTCGAGCCGATGGCTGCGGCGAGGCAGGTGGCGACGAAGATCGCGCCCTTGTCCATGCCGGTTTCGCCGAGGATGCTCGGGTTGACGAACAGGATGTAGGCCATGGCCAGGAACGTGGTGACACCGGCGAGAATCTCGGTGCGCACGTTGGTGTTGTGTGCTCTTAGTTGAAACAGCCTTTCCAGCATGCCCGCTCCCCAAGGCGCCTCTGGGGCGCCGTGAATGTATCGACCCCATCAGCAAAGCACAGTGCGTACCGGGTACGCAGGTTTTGTGTGGGGCGGAAAAAAGCCGCGCATCATACCAGCATGCTGGTCGGGGGCCTATGGCCGTTGGGGGGATGGGTGTGCTGTTGCCTGTGCCGGCCTCTTCGCGGGCAAGCCCGCTCCTACACTGCCCCTGTAGGAGCGGGTTTACCCGCGAAGAGGCCGGTACAGGCGATCCATCACCCGTTGTGGAGCCTGTCCCGCTTGGCCAACGTCGGGAACAGCTTGATCCACACCCCCGTCACCACCAGCGTCCCGACGCCGCCCAGCACCACCGCCGGCACCGTGCCGAACCAGTGCGCGGTGACCCCGGACTCGAACTCGCCGAGCTGGTTCGAGGCGCCAATGAACAGCCCGTTCACCGCGCTCACCCGCCCGCGCATCTCGTCCGGTGTTTCCAGCTGCACGAAGGCGCCACGGATCACCATGCTGATCATGTCCGCCGCACCCAGCACCACCAGCACCGCCAGCGAGAACCAGAACGAGGTCGACAGGCCGAAGGCGATGGTCGCTACGCCGAAGATGCCAACGGCGGTGAACATGGTCCGCCCGACCTTGCGCTCGAACGGGAAGCGCGCCAGCCACACCGACATCAACAGCGCCCCGACCGCTGGCGCCGAGCGCAGCAGGCCCAGGCCCAGTGGGCCGGTGAGCAGGATGTCCTTGGCGAACACCGGCAGCAGCGCCGTGGCACCGCCCAGCAACACCGCGAACAGGTCCAGCGAGATGGCCCCGAGAATATCCGGGCGGCTGCGGATGAAGCGGATGCCAGCCAGCAGCGATTCCAGGCTGGCGCGGCCACGCTGGGCCACCTGGCCACGGGCATCCAGGCTCAAGGTGAGTACGCAGGCAATGGCATACAGTGCCACGGTGGGGCCGTACACCCAGATGCTGCCGAAGGCATACAGGAAGCCGCCTACCGCCGGCGCGACGATGGTCGCTGACTGGGTGGCCGATGCCGAGGCGGCCACGGCGCGAGGGAATAGTCCGGGCGGCACCACGTTGGGCAACAGGGCCTGGGTCGCAGGCATCTCGAACGAACGGGTCGATCCGAGCAGGAACGCCAGTACGAAGATCAGCTCGCGACTGACGTTGTCGGTCGCGCTACCCACGGCCAGGGCCAGGGCGATCAGCCCCTGCAGGCTCTGGCACAGAGCCGCGACCTTGCGTCGGTCATAGCGGTCGGCGACATGCCCGGTGTGCAGCATGAACAACACCCGAGGGGCGAACTCCACCAGGCCGACCAGGCCCAGGTCGAGTACGTTGCCGGTGAGCTGGTAGAGGTGCCAGCCAATCGCCACGGTGAGCATCTGGAAGCCGCTGGCGGTGAATACCCGGGCCAGCCAGAAGGCCAGGAACGGGCGGTGGTGGCGTAACAACTGCGGTGCGGAATCGGACATCGAAAACCAGTGGCCTCGGCGCAGTAGAGGGGGGCGCAGCGTATCATCTGTTTGTAACAACCCGTTACTGTTTGCCGTCGCCTGCACTTTTCCAGCGTTTCTGGAAGGCGGTGGGGCAACCGGTCACGCGGCAAACAACCGCACGGCCTGTCTGTCCATTCCCGACTATGCTTGCAGGCAAACGTTGATCTGGATCAATGCTTCCAGAGCCAACGATTCGTGCCTTCGGGCCAGATTCCCTGCGATCGAACAGAACAATTCCAACACGCCGTACTCGACTGAAACGTAGGGGCCGTGGGCGACAAGGCCAACCGCCTGGACGCCGGATTTATCTGAAGAGGAAGCACCATGTTCGGAATAGAAGCCCTCGAGCTCGCCCGAATCCAGTTCGCCTTCACCGTCTCGTTTCACATCCTGTTCCCTGCCATCACCATCGGCCTCGCGAGTTACCTGGCGGTGCTCGAGGGCCTGTGGCTCAAGACCCACGACAACGTCTACCGCGACCTGTACCACTTCTGGTCGAAGATCTTCGCCGTCAACTTCGGCATGGGCGTGGTCTCCGGCCTGGTGATGGCCTACCAGTTCGGCACCAACTGGAGCCGCTTCTCCGACTTCGCCGGCAACATCACCGGACCCTTGCTGACCTACGAGGTGCTCACCGCGTTCTTCCTCGAGGCGGGCTTCCTCGGAGTCATGCTGTTCGGCTGGAACCGTGTGGGCCGCGGCCTGCACTTCTTCGCCACCTGCATGGTGGCGCTCGGTACACTGGTCTCGACCTTCTGGATCCTGGCCTCCAACAGCTGGATGCAGACGCCCCAGGGCCACGAGATCATCGATGGGCGAGTGGTGCCGGTGGACTGGCTGGCGGTGATCTTCAACCCTTCCTTCCCGTTCCGCCTGATGCACATGGCCACGGCGGCATTCGTCGCCACCGCTTTCTTCGTCGGTGCATCGGCGGCCTGGCACCTGCTGCGCGGGCGCGACAACCCGGCAGTGCGCAAGATGCTGTCGATGGCCATGTGGATGGCGCTGGTGGTAGCACCGGTGCAAGCAGTGATCGGTGACTTCCATGGTCTGAACACGCTCAAGCACCAGCCGGTGAAGATCGCCGCCATCGAGGGGCACTGGGAAAACACCCCCGGCGAGTCGACGCCGCTGATTCTGTTCGGCATCCCCGACATGCAGGCCGAGACCACCCGCTACAAGATCGAGATCCCCGCGCTTGGCAGCCTGATCCTGACCCATAGCCTGGACAAGCAGGTGCCGGCGATGAAGGAGTTCCCGCCCGAGGATCGGCCTAACTCGACCATCGTCTTCTGGTCGTTCCGCATCATGGTCGCCCTGGGCCTGCTGATGATCGCCGCGGGCTTGTGGAGCCTGTTGCTGCGCAAGAGCGGTGGGCTGTACAGCAACCGCCTGTTCCTGCACTTCGTGATGTGGATGGGCCCCTCCGGCCTGGTGGCGCTCCTGGCCGGTTGGTTCACCACCGAGGTCGGCCGTCAGCCCTGGGTGGTGTACGGCCTGCTGCGCACCGCCGATGCGGTGTCCCATCACAGCTACAGCCAACTCGGCTTTACCTTGGTGGCTTTCGTGGTCGTCTACTTCGCGCTGTTCGGCACCGGCTTCGGCTACATGATGCGCCTGGTGCGCAAGGGCCCGCATACCGGTGAGGGCGATGAGCAACGGCCCGGTGGGCCGGGGCAGAAGCGCACCCCGGCGCGGCCGCTGTCCGCCGCCGACGATGGCCATGAGGCCAACTCCGCCAGCTTGAGCAAGGAGAACTGAGCCATGGGTATCGACCTTCCGCTGATCTGGGCCGTGATCATCATCTTCGGCGTGATGATGTACGTGGTGATGGATGGCTTCGATCTCGGCATCGGCATCCTCTTCCCCTTCGTCAAGGCAGAGCAAGACCGCGACGTGATGATGAATACCGTGGCACCGGTCTGGGACGGCAACGAGACCTGGCTGGTGCTGGGCGGTGCGGGGCTGTTCGGCGCCTTCCCGATGGCCTATGCCGTGGTGCTCGAAGCGCTGTACTTGCCGCTGATCCTGATGCTGATCGGGCTGATCTTCCGCGGCGTGGCCTTCGAGTTCCGCTTCAAGGCCACCGCCGCGCGCCGGCACCTGTGGGACAAGGCATTCATCTGGGGCTCGCTGGTGGCCACGTTCTTCCAGGGCGTGGCGCTGGGCGCGTTCATCGAGGGCTTCAAGGTGGTCGATCGGCACTATGCCGGCGGCTCGCTGGACTGGCTGACGCCGTTCAGCCTGTTCAGCGGCCTGGGTCTGATCGTCGCCTATGCTCTGTTGGGCTGTACCTGGTTGATCATGAAGACCGAAGGGCCATTGCAGGAGCAGATGCACAACCTCGGGCGGCCGTTGGCGCTGGTACTGCTGGCGGTGATCGGCATCGTCAGCCTCTGGACGCCGATCGCTTACCCGCAGATCGCCGACCGCTGGTTCAGCATGCCAAACCTGATCTGGTTCATGCCGGTGCCGATCCTGGTGCTGGTGACCTTCTACGGGCTGCTCAAGGCGGTCGCACGCAATGCCCACTACACGCCGTTCCTGCTGACCCTGGTGCTGATCTTCCTGGGCTATAGCGGCTTGGGCATCAGCTTGTGGCCGAACATCATCCCGCCATCGATCTCGATCTGGGATGCGGCGGCGCCGCCGCAGAGCCAGGGGTTCATGCTGGTGGGCACGTTGTTCATCCTGCCGTTCATCCTCGGCTACACCTTCTGGAGCTACTACGTGTTCCGCGGCAAGGTGACCCACGAAGATGGCTACCACTAGGAGGGCCGCAGCATGACCGGCAAGCATGGCCTGGAAAAGCATGATCTGGAAGAGAAGAAGCCGCTGTGGCAGCGCCTGGGCTGGTTGGTGCTGATCTGGGCGATGAGCGTTGCCGCACTGGGTGTGGCGGCTTGGGTGATGCGGCTGTTCATGGGGGCGGCGGGGTTGACCACCCATTGAGGTCCTGGGGGCGCAAAGCGCCCCAGGGTTTTACTTGCGGGCCTTGAGAATCACGAACTTGGGCGTCGCCGCCACCTGCTCGACGCCACGGAACAGCCGTGCCAGCTTGTTGTGATAGCCCAGGTGGCGGTTGCCGACGATGTACAGCGCGCCACCCACCACCAGCGCCTCGCGCGCCTGCTGGAACATGCGCCAGGCGAGGAAGTCGCCCACCACCTGCTGCTGGTGGAACGGCGGGTTGCACAGCACCACATCCAGCGACTGCTTTTCGACGCCGGCCAGGCCATCGCCTGCCTGCACCTCCACGGGCCGCCCACCGAGGGCTGCCTGCCAGTTCTCCCGCGCCGACTGCACGGCCATGTACGACTCGTCCACCAGGGTGTATTGCGCATCCGGGTTGGCCACGGCGCTGGCGATCGCCAGCACGCCATTGCCGCAGCCGAGATCGGCGACACGGGCACTGCCCAGGTCGCGCGGCAGGTGCGGGAGGAAGGCGCGGGTGCCGATGTCGAGCCCGTCGCGGCAGAACACGTTGGCATGGTTGACCAGCTCCAGCGCCGGCTTGTCGAGGCGGTAACGGGTCGGGTAGGGCGACTGTGCGGCGGGGCGCCCGGCCCAATTGGCGCTGAGCAGGCGCGCCTTCTTCTGGGCCAGGGAGGCCTGCATCGGGCCGATGTACTTATCCAGCAGCTCGCCCGCTGCGCGCGGCAGGTGCTTGATCATGGCGCCAGCGATCACCTGTGCGCCGGGGGCCAGATGGCCTTGCAGGCGGATCAACTGCTCTTCGAGCAGCGCCAGGGTTTTTGGTACGCGCACCAGCACACGGTCGAACGGGCCCTGCCACGGCTCGCTGGCCGGGATGAAGGGCACGCTGTCGTAGGCCTTGTCGTTGCGCGCCAGGTTCTTTTCCAGGGCCATGCGCGCCAGATGCGAATCGCCGCTGCTGACCACCGGCAGGTGCCCGGCCAGGCTGGCGGCCAGGGCGCCGAAACTGTCGTTGAGCACCAGCACCCGGCAATCGGCTCCCGGCGCCTGGGCATGCAGCTGTTCGAGCAGGTACTCGTCGGCGGCGTCGAACGCCTGCAGGGGATCGTTGGCCTGGTCCGGCTGGCGGATCAGGTCGAGTTGGGCATACGGGGAGGTGAACAGGGGCATGGCGTCTGGCTCGGGTACGGATCTGCCCGCTGCGGATCGCCACGGGCCTTTGCCGCGGATTCTACAGGGCTTTAGCGAGGATCGCAGGGCGGGGTGTCAGATCCACCCGCGCAGGGCGGCAATGGCGATGGCACCGGCCTTGTTGGCGGCGTTGGTCTTGGTGATGACGCTGCGGATGTGGAAATTGACCGTGCTTTGCGACAACGACAGGATGCAGGCGACGTCGGCGGCAGTCTTGCCGGCGGCGGACCACTTCAGCACTTCCAGCTCGCGGTCGCTCATCTTCGGCGTGGGTGGGCAGATTTCTTCCAGGTGGTGCTCGCTGAGCACGGCATGCAAGGTGTGACACAGCCACTGCACGCTGCCGGCCTTGTCGTAGAGCTCGGCCATGCTGATCCGGGGCTGCGGCCTGGCTACGCTCAGCTGGCTTTCATTGTGCTGCAAGTCATGGACCGACTGGGTCCAGCCGTGACACAAGCCGTGCGCGCGGGCTGCCTGGCGAAAGTGCGGGGCTTCGCTATACAGGTCTTCGGTCCACAGCACCGGCATGGTCGAGCCATGGCTGTGCGCTGCTGCTGGATCTTGCCGGTAAAGTCGTCGCGCTGGTAGCGCTCGATCCAATCGCTTGGATAGTTGCTGTAGAGGAACAACCGCGGGGTTTGCGTGGCCACCTGGATGCGAAGTTTCAGCCCCAGGTACTCCATGCCGAGCTCTTGCGCCAAGTGTACCGCGAGGTCGAACAAGCGCTGTGGCGAACGCTCGCTGACGAACTGGTGCAGGCGCTCGGGGTTCCAGTGGCGCGTTGGCATCGGTAAAAACTCCTGTTGTGGCCAATCTCAATCCATTCGAACTGCAGATGGATTGTAGAAAATGTCCCAGCATCCTGTTGGGTTTTTTTGCTATATGAGCCCTATTTGGCTGGGCCAGGGGCCAGCTTGTAAGCGCTGGCCCTACAAACCAGTGGTGTTTATTCGAGTCACTTTGCGCGAAACTTGGCCCATGCCACCCATGGAGACCCTCATGACCGCCAGCGCCGAAAAATTCACCCGCCAGACCCTGCTCGAAGTCCATCCGTTGACGCCGAACCTGTTCAGCCTGCGGACCACTCGTGACACCGGGTTTCGTTTCCGTGCCGGCCAGTTCGCCCGGCTGGGGGTGACCAAGGCCGACGGCAGCGTGGTGTGGCGGGCGTATTCGATGGTCAGCGCGCCCCATGACGAGCACCTGGATTTCTTCTCGATCGTGGTACCAGGCGGTGAGTTCACCAGCGAGCTGAGCCGGTTGGGCGAAGGCGACACCTTGCTGGTCGACCGCCAGGCGTTCGGCTACCTGACCCTCGACCGCTTCGTGGGTGGCCGCGACCTCTGGCTGCTGGCCACCGGTACTGGTATCGCGCCGTTCATGTCGATCCTGCAGGACTTCGAGGCCTGGGAGCGCTTCGACAACATTCGCTTGGTGTACTCCGTGCGCGAGGCCAAGGAGCTGGCCTACCTGGAGGAAATCGCCGGGCTCGAGCAGCGCGACTACCTGGCGGAGTTCGCCGGCAAGCTGCGGTTCATTCCGGTGGTCACCCGTGAGCAGCACCCAGGCGCGTTGAACGCGCGCATCACCACGCTGATCGAGAATGGCGAGTTGGAGAAAGCCGCTGGGCTCGAGTTGTCGCCGGAACATTCGCGCATCATGCTCTGCGGCAACCCGCAGATGATCGATGAAACGCGCAAGGTCCTGAAGGCGCGCGACCTGCAACTGAGCCTGAGCAAGCGGCCCGGCCAGGTGGCGGTCGAGAACTACTGGTAAAACCAGGGCCGCGTTGCGCGGCCCTGGCGACCCTCAGGGCAGACGGTTGTGGTCCTGCGCCTTGAGCAGGTCGCGGATCTCGGTCAGCAGGGTTTCAGAAGGCGTCGGCGCCGGCGGGGCGCTGGGCGCCACGGCCTCTTCGCGCTTGAGGCGGTTGATCACCTTGATGCCCATGAAGATGGCGAAGGCGATGATGATGAAGTCGATCACCGTCTGGATGAACTTGCCGTAGGCCAGCACCACCGCCGGTACATCGCCTTCGGCGGCCTTGAGGGTGATGGCCAGGTCACTGAAGTCGACACCGCCGATCAGCAGCCCCAGTGGCGGCATCACCACGTCCCCGACGAACGAGGAGACGATTTTGCCGAAGGCCGCGCCGATGATGATACCGACCGCCATGTCGACGACATTGCCTTTGACCGCGAAGGCCTTGAACTCACTGAGCATGCCCATGTTTGATTCCTTGTAACAAATGGTGAGGTAAACGCAGTGTAAGCCACCTGAACGCTTCATGCGTGGCGCTCAGGGCTAAAGACTGCCGTTAGAACGAATAGTTTTGTCGCGTCTCGATGCGTTCGAGACACGTCTGCCTCGGCTATCATGGCGGTTTTTTCCCAGGAGACCTGCCCCATGGCCAAGGCCAAGCGCTTGTATGGCTGCACCGAGTGCGGCGCGACCTTCCCCAAATGGGCCGGCCAGTGCGGCGAATGCGGCGCCTGGAACACCCTCGTCGAGACCATGATCGAGAGCGGTGGCGCAGCGGCTCCCAGCGGTCGCACCGGTTGGGCGGGGCAGCAGGCGCAGATCAAGACCTTGGCCGAGGTCAGCGTCGAGGAGATCCCGCGCTTCACCACCAGCAGTACCGAGCTGGACCGGGTGCTGGGTGGCGGCCTGGTCGATGGCTCGGTGGTGCTGATTGGCGGCGATCCGGGCATCGGCAAGTCGACCATCCTTCTGCAAACCTTGTGCAACATCGCCGTGGGCATGCCCGCGCTGTACGTTACCGGCGAGGAGTCGCAACAGCAGGTAGCCATGCGCTCGCGTCGCCTTGGCCTGCCCCAGGACCAGCTCAAGGTCATGACCGAGACCTGCATCGAGGCCATCATCGCCACGGCGCGTCAGGAGAAACCCCGGGTCATGGTGATCGACTCGATCCAGACCATCTTCACCGAACAGCTGCAATCGGCGCCCGGCGGCGTTGCCCAGGTGCGTGAAAGCGCGGCGCTGCTGGTGCGCTATGCCAAACAGAGCGGCACGGCGATCTTCCTGGTCGGCCATGTCACCAAGGAGGGTTCGCTGGCCGGCCCGCGGGTGCTCGAACACATGGTCGACACCGTGCTGTATTTCGAAGGGGAGTCCGATGGCCGCCTGCGCCTGCTGCGGGCGGTGAAGAACCGCTTCGGCGCGGTCAACGAGCTGGGCGTGTTCGGTATGACCGATCGCGGCCTCAAGGAGGTGTCCAACCCTTCGGCGATTTTCCTCAACCGCACCCAGGACGAGGTGCCAGGCAGCGTGGTCATGGCTACCTGGGAAGGCACCCGGCCAATGCTGGTGGAGGTGCAGGCGCTGGTCGACGACAGTCACCTGGCCAACCCGCGGCGGGTCACCCTCGGCCTGGACCAGAATCGCCTGGCCATGCTGCTGGCGGTGCTGCACCGGCATGGCAGCATCCCTACCCACGACCAGGACGTGTTCCTCAACGTGGTCGGCGGGGTCAAGGTGCTGGAGACGGCCTCGGACCTGGCCCTGCTGGCCGCGGTGATGTCGAGCCTGCGCAACCGGCCACTGGCCCATGGGCTGCTGGTCTTTGGCGAGATCGGTTTGTCGGGTGAAGTGCGGCCGGTGCCCAGCGGCCAGGAGCGCTTGAAAGAGGCGGCCAAGCATGGCTTCAAGCGCGCCATCGTGCCCAAGGGCAATGCGCCGAAGGAGGCCCCGGCGGGGTTGCAGGTGATTGCGGTGACGCGTCTGGAACAGGCGCTGGATGCGTTGTTCGAATGAGGTTCGCCGGTAGTGATGTGGCGCTTACGAGATCGTGCGCCGCCCGCGCGGCGCGCGATATTCGCGTTGCTGCAAATCCCCCGACGGACTACCGCTCGCTCAATGCTCCGCCACGGCACTGCGCCGGGGCGTTTCGCTGCCTTGCTCGGCAGACTCCTGCACCGGCACCTCGTTGCCCTCGGCATCGAACAGCTTGCCGTCCTTGAAATAGTCTCCATCGCGCAGCGCCGAGATGTCGGAGTACTGGATGGTGCGCTCGTAGCCTGCGGCGAACACCGACTGCTGGTCTGAATTGCCTTTGGTGAAGTGGTTGAAGATCAGGTTCAGCAGGATGGCCATGATCGCCGAGGAACTGATGCCCGAGTGGAAGATGGTCTCGAACCAGTTCGGGAACTGGTGGTAGAAGGTCGGTGCGGCGATCGGGATCATGCCGAAGCCCAGCGAGGCGGCGACGATGATCAGGTTGACGTTATTCTTGTAGCTGACCTTGGACAAGGTGCGGATGCCGCTGGCCGCCACGGTGCCGAACAGCACAATGCCTGCGCCACCGAGCACCGGGGTGGGCACGGCGGCAATGATCCGGCCCATGATCGGCAGCAGGCCGAGCACCACCAGGATCACCCCACCGGTGGCCACCACATAGCGGCTCTTGACCCCGGTCACGGCCACCAGACCGACGTTCTGGGCAAAGGCGCTCTGGGTGAAGGAGCCGAAGATCGGCGCCAGGATGCTCGACGCCATGTCGGCACGCAGGCCGTTGCCCAGGCGCTTGGAATCGACCTTGGTGTCGATGATCTCACCCACCGCGAGGATATCGGCCGAGGTTTCCACCAAGGTCACCATGATCACGATGCACATCGACAGGATTGCCGCGATGTGGAAGGTCGGCATGCCGAAGTGGAACGGCGTGGGGAAGGCGAACATCGGGCCTTCGGTAACTTTGCTGAAGTCGGCCATGCCCAGGCTCCAGGCGATCAGTGTGCCGACCACCATCGCCAGGAGGATCGACAGGCGCGAAATCGCGGCGCTGCCGAGCTTGCTCAGCAACAGCACGATGGCGAAGGTCAGGGCAGCCAGGCCGATGTTGGCCACGCTGCCGAACTCCGGCGAGGCGCTGTTGCCGCCCATCACCCAACGTGCCGCCACTGGCATCAGGGTCAGGCCGATGGTGGTGATGACGATGCCCGTCACCAGCGGCGGGAAGAACTTGGTGATGCGCGAGAACACCGGCGTAATCAGGAAGCCGATGAACGACGCTGCCATGACGGCACCCAGCACCCCAGGCAGGCCACCGCCGCCTTCGCTGCTGAGGATCGCGCCCATGGTCGCGACCCCGGCGAACGAAACCCCTTGTACCAGCGGCAGTTGGCAGCCGAAAAACGGCAGTCCCAGGGTCTGCAGCAGGGTGGCCAGTCCACCGGCGAATAGCGAGGCGGCGATCAGCAGGCCGATTTCGGCGGGGTTGAGACCGGCTGCCTGCCCCAGGATCAGGGGCACCGCAACGATCCCCCCATACATGGTCAGCACATGCTGCAGGCCATAGGCCAGGTTGGCCCCGAGGCCAAGATTCTCGTCCTCGGGGCGCTTGGCGGGAGACGTGCTAGGAGACGTGGTCATGGAGCAGGCTCTCTGTTTATTGTTGTGTGGCTACTGTAGACACTTCCTACAAAAGATTGCCACAACAATTGTATACAACATTTTGATCTGAGCGCGCACAACGGGGCCCCCAGGGTGCGTAACACCGGAATGCAGATTGCGTTCCAAGTCTGGGGAGGCTGGGTTAGAGGGGTGTGTACAAAATGCTGTGCACCAGACAGAAAGCTGTCTGGGTAGACAAGAAACGCCCCGGGGAGGAGCTATTAGCTAGCTAAAAGATTTCAATATTCGATGAGTTCGCGCAGCTCGCGCATCATTTCGGTGCTGTCGGCCAGGTTCAATTCCACCAAACGGTGCAAGTGGGTCATCGAGTCGATGTCGATATAGAGGCAGATGAAGCCCAGGCGGGCGGGCTCTTCATGACGTAGTTCGACCTGCATGGCCACTTGGGTCTGGTCATCGAGGCGGATGATGGCGTCGAAATCCTGGGTGAGGTCGGCGTCCCAGGGATCCGGTCGCGTGATCAGCAAGCCCTTGAGCGACAGGTCGAGCAGTTTCACCGACCAGCGCCGCTCGCCCTGGCGCAGTTCGGTGGGAGCGTCGAAGTCGATGCGCTGGAACCGCCGGCGTTCGTCGTGTGGGTTCATGGTGGAGCTCTCCGGGAGGACATCCTGACTATAGTTAGTAGTTAGTTTTGTGTGCACATCCGGTATCGCCAATCTGCCCGCAGAGGCTCTAGACCAAAGCAAGTATGGCAATGCGCGATGACTCGCCCTAGACTCGGTGGGCGGTCTTTCCAATCCACCAGCTGGAAGTAAACCATGAACAACAATAATAGCCTGCTACGTCACATTCCGTGGCTCGCGCTGGCCGTCATAGGAGCCTGTGCGCTGGGTGTGGTTGCCCTGCGTCGCGGCGAGGCGATCAATGCCTTGTGGATCGTGGTCGCGGCAGTGGCCATCTACCTGGTCGCCTATCGTTACTACAGCCTGTTCATCGCCACCAAGGTGATGCAACTCGACCCCCGTCGGGCTACGCCGGCGGTGCTCAACAACGACGGTCTGGACTACGTCCCGACCAACAAGCACATTCTTTTCGGCCACCACTTTGCCGCCATCGCCGGCGCCGGTCCCCTGGTGGGCCCGGTGCTCGCCGCGCAGATGGGCTACCTGCCCGGGACGCTGTGGCTGATCGCTGGCGTGGTACTGGCCGGCGCAGTGCAGGACTTCATGGTCCTGTTCCTGTCCACCCGCCGCAACGGTCGTTCGCTGGGCGACATGGTGCGCGAGGAGATGGGCCGGATTCCCGGCACCATTGCCTTGTTCGGCTGCTTCCTGATCATGATCATCATCCTCGCGGTGCTGGCGCTGATCGTGGTCAAGGCCCTGGCCGAGAGCCCATGGGGCATGTTCACGGTGATGGCGACCATCCCGATCGCCATGTTCATGGGCATCTACATGCGCTACATCCGCCCGGGCCGCATCGGCGAGATCTCGGTGGTCGGCGTGGTGCTGTTGCTGCTGTCGATCTGGCTGGGGGGCCAGATCGCCGCAGATCCGGTCTGGGGCCCGGCCTTCACCTTCACTGGCGTGCAGATCACCTGGATGCTGGTGGGCTACGGTTTCGTCGCCGCGGTACTGCCGGTATGGCTGGTGCTCGCGCCGCGCGACTACCTGTCGACCTTCCTCAAGATCGGCACCATCGTCGCCTTGGCAATCGGTATCCTGGTCATCGCGCCTGAGCTGAAAATGCCTGCGCTGACCCAATTCACCGACGGCACCGGCCCGGTCTGGAAGGGCACCCTGTTCCCGTTCCTGTTCATCACCATCGCCTGTGGCGCGGTGTCCGGCTTCCATGCGCTGATCTCCTCGGGCACCACGCCCAAGCTGCTGGATAACGAAACCAACGCCCGCTACATCGGCTACGGCGGCATGCTGATGGAATCGTTCGTCGCCATCATGGCCATGGTCGCCGCCTCGGTGATCGAGCCGGGGGTGTACTTCGCCATGAACAGCCCGGCCGCAGTGGTGGGTGCCGACGTGGCCTCGGTGGCGCAGACGGTCAGCAGTTGGGGCTTCCTGATCACCCCCGAGCAGTTGGAAGCGGTCGCCCGCGACATCGGCGAGCACACCGTGCTGGCCCGTGCCGGCGGTGCGCCGACCCTGGCGGTGGGTATCGCGCAAATCCTGCACCAGGTGCTGCCGGGTGAGAACACCATGGCCTTCTGGTACCACTTCGCGATCCTGTTCGAGGCGCTGTTCATCCTCACTGCAGTGGATGCCGGTACCCGTGCCGGTCGCTTCATGCTGCAGGACCTGCTGGGTAGCTTCGTGCCAGCCCTCAAGCGCACCGAGTCGTGGACCGCCAACCTGATCGGCACAGCCGGTTGCGTGGCGCTGTGGGGCTACCTGCTGTACCAGGGCGTGATCGACCCGTTGGGCGGTATCAACACCTTGTGGCCGCTGTTCGGTATCTCCAACCAGATGCTCGCCGGTATCGCGCTGATGCTGGGTACCGTAGTGCTGATCAAGATGAAGCGCGAGCGCTATGTCTGGGTCACCCTGCTGCCGGCTGCCTGGCTGCTGATCTGCACCACCGCTGCGGGCCTGATCAAGCTGTTCGACCCGAACCCGGCGGTCGGCTTCCTGGCCCTGGCCAAGAAGTACAGCACCGCGCTGGATGCCGGCCAGGTGCTGGCGCCGGCCAAGGACATCGACCAGATGCAGCACGTGATCTTCAACGCCTACACGAACGCCGGCCTCACCGCGCTGTTCCTGCTGGTGGTGTTCAGCGTGCTGTTCTTCGCCATCAAGGTCGGTTACGCCGCGCTGGGTCGCAAGGAGCGCAGCGACAAGGAATCCCCGTTCCAGGCCCTGCCTGACGCTTGAGAGGACTGCAACGATGTTCAACGACCTGGGTCGACTGGGTAAGTACCTGGGGCAGGCAGCCCGCCTGATGGTCGGCATGCCCGACTACGACAACTATGTCGAGCACATGCAGACCAAGCATCCGGACAAGCCGGTGATGAGCTACGAGGCGTTCTTCCGCGAACGCCAGGAAGCGCGTTATGGTGGCAAGTCCGGGCCCAAGTGCTGTTGAACCCGCGACATGCGTGAACCTGTGGGAGCCCGGGGAACCGGGCTCCCACAGTCATTTTCAGCTTCAGGAGATTCTTGCGTGATCACGCCCATTCCCGTCACCGTGCTCACCGGCTTCCTCGGTGCCGGCAAGACCACATTGCTCAAGCACATGCTCAAGGCCGAGCACGGCCTGAAGATCGCCGTCATCGAGAACGAGTTCAGTGAGGCCGGCATCGACAGCCAATTGCTGGGAGACGAGCCGGTGCAGGTCATGACCCTGGCCAACGGCTGCGTATGCTGCAGCATCCACGGCGACCTGACGCGTGCCCTGTACCTGCTGCTCGAACGCCTGGATGCTGGCGAGATCGCTTTCGAGCGCCTGGTCATCGAGTGCACCGGCTTGGCTGACCCAGCGCCGGTGGCGCAGACCTTCTTCGTCGACGAGGAGCTGCGCGAGCGCTACCTGCTCGATGGCATCATCACCCTGGTCGACGCCGCCCATGCCGACACCCACCTGGCGCAGACCATCGCCCAGGCCCAGGTGGGCTTTGCCGATCGCCTGCTGTTGAGCAAGACCGACCTGGTGACGCCTGAGGCCGTGCAAGCGCTGCGCGAACGCCTGGCGCGGATCAACGGCCGCGCCGCCATCCGCGTGGTCGAGCACGGTCGGATCGACCTGGCCGAGTTGCTCGACGTGCGCGGTTTCAACCTCAACCCGGACCTCGGTCTGGCTCCACGGCCCACCCTGCGTCCGATCCTCAAGCCTGCCACCCCGGACCGGATTTCCACCCTGGTGCTGCGCAGCGAGACGCCACTGGACATCGACCGCCTCAGCGACTTCATGAACGAGCTGCTGGAAACCCACGGCAAGCAACTGCTGCGCTACAAGGGCGTGCTGAACATCGCCGGCGATGAGCGACGCCTGGTGTTCCAGGGCGTACTCAAGCTCTATGGTTTCGACTGGGATGCCGAATGGGGCGAGGATGAACGCCGCGAGAGCGTCATGGTGTTCATTGCCGATGACCTGCCGGAAGAAGCGATTCGGGCTGGGTTCGAGGCGTTGTCCCACAGCGGAAAGAGCCGTAGCTGACTCGATCATGCCGCCGAATGGCGGCATTTTTATGGGCCTCATTCAACCAATGGGCCGCCACAACCAGGCCCTTGAAAGGCGTACCTTTTTTGGTACACTTGGCCGTATCGGATCAGCAAATCAAGGTTCTGTTCTTTCGCAGTGAGCTTGGCAACGAGCCCGTACGGGATTGGTTGAAAGGCTTGTCACGCGAGCAACGCCAAGTGATTGGGGTCGAGATCAAGACGGTGCAGATGGGCTGGCCGATGGGCATGCCTTTGGTCCGCAAGTTGGAAAGCGGGCTGTGGGAGGTTCGCGTTGGGCTGGGCGATACCGCAGCGCGCGTCATGTTCACGATGAGCGACGGCGCAATGGTTCTGCTTCACGGATTCATCAAGAAATGCCAGAAAACGCTTTTGGTCGACATCGCGCTGGCCAGACAACGCAAGACAAGCCTCAGGAGGTGCACGCCATGAACCCTCGTATCGGTTCCGATTTCGATGATTTTCTCGCCGAGGAAGGCCTGCTCGAAGAGGTCACGGCAACTGCCCTGAAACGAGTCATTGCCTGGCAACTGACGGAGGCGATGAAACAGCAGAAGGTCAGCAAGAAGGCACTGGCCGAGCGCATGCATACGAGCCGCGCAGCCGTGGACAGAGCTCTGGACCAAAGCGACCCGGGTATGACGCTGGCGACGCTCGCCAGTGCCGCCAGAGCGCTGGGGCAGCGTGTGGACATACGCCTGGTACCGGAGCACTAATCCGTTGTTGCCGAATCGGTAGCGGTGTTGTAGGACGCTCCATTAGAAAAAAGCCCGGCACATGGCCGGGCTTTTTCACATCAGGCAATCGCCAATCAGTTGCCGTACACCGGCAGCTTCTTGCAGATGGCCTTGACCTTCTCACGCACGGCGTCGATCACCGCTTCGTTGTTCAGGTCGGCGAGGATGTCGCAGATCCAGCCGGCCAGCTCGCGGCACTCGGCTTCCTTGAAGCCACGGGTGGTCACGGCCGGGGTGCCGAAGCGCAGGCCCGAGGTGACGAACGGGGAGCGTGGGTCGTTCGGGACCGAGTTCTTGTTGACGGTGATGAAGGCCTTGCCCAGGGCGGCGTCGGCGTCCTTACCGGAGATTTCCTGCTTGATCAGCGAGAGCAGGAACAGGTGGTTCTGGGTACCGCCGGAAACGACGTCGAAACCACGCTCGATGAACACGCTGGCCATGGCCTGGGCGTTCTTCACCACTTGCTGCTGGTAAGCCTTGAACTCAGGCTGCAGCGCTTCCTTGAAGCAGATCGCCTTGGCGGCGATGACGTGCTCCAGCGGGCCACCCTGGGCGCCAGGGAAGACCGCCGAGTTGAGCTTCTTCTCGATGTCGGCATTGGCGCGCGCCAGGATCAGGCCGCCACGTGGACCACGCAGGGTCTTGTGGGTGGTGGTGGTGACGACGTCGGCGAACGGCACTGGGTTCGGGTACACGCCAGCGGCGACCAGGCCAGCCACGTGGGCCATGTCGACGAACAGGTAGGCACCGACCTTGTCGGCGATGGCGCGGAAGCGAGCGAAGTCCAGTACCTGCGAGTAGGCCGAGAAGCCAG
Source organism: Pseudomonas sp. S31 (assembly GCF_016648105.1). Classification (GTDB taxonomy): domain Bacteria; phylum Pseudomonadota; class Gammaproteobacteria; order Pseudomonadales; family Pseudomonadaceae; genus Aquipseudomonas. Next base: position 51,802 of record NZ_JACVVE010000036.1, read on the forward strand.
CGACGATCATCTTCGGCTTGTGTTCCACAGCCAGGCGCTCGACTTCGTCGTAGTCGATCAGGCCGTTGCCGTCGATGCCGTACTGGATGGCGTTGTACAGCTTGCCCGACGAGCTGACCGAGGCACCGTGGGTCAGGTGACCGCCGTGGGCCAGGCTCATGCCGAGGATGGTGTCACCGGCCGAGAGCAGGGCCAGGTAGACCGCGGCGTTGGCCTGGGAGCCGGCGTGCGGCTGGACGTTGGCATAGTCGGCGCCGAACAGTTGCTTGGCGCGATCGATGGCCAGCTGCTCGACCACGTCGACGTATTCGCAGCCACCGTAGTAGCGCTTGCCTGGATAGCCTTCGGCGTACTTGTTGGTCAGTACCGAACCCTGGGCTTCCATGACGGCGGGGCTAGTGTAGTTTTCCGAAGCGATCAGCTCGATATGCTCTTCCTGGCGCAGGGCTTCTTGCTGCATGGCTTCGAAGAGCTCGGCGTCGTACTTGGCAATGGTCAAATCACGGCTGAACATGGCGGTCCTCAAGGATCGGGCTGAATTGGGGGGGCATTCTAACCGATTGCCTCGGGCCTGGCATATGAAGTGACGTCAAGTCGCGGACCAATGGGCCTCATGTTGCATCCCGCGCCCTGCCTGGGCTGGATGCGGGTTTGAGTTGACCTGGAAGTCCGCTTTTTGCGACAGCAGGGTTCACTGGAACATGAACTGCGCCTCGAACTGATCGGCCGGCATCGGCCGTCCGAACAGGTAGCCCTGGACCTCGTCACAATCGTGCTCGCGCAGGAAACCAAGCTGTTCGTGGGTTTCCACGCCTTCGGCGATCACCGCCAGGTTGAGACTGTGGGCCATGGCGATGATCGCCCGGGCGATTTGCGCATCCTGTTCGCCCTCGGGCAGGCCGTCGACGAAGGTGCGGTCGATCTTCAGCACGTCGATGGGGAACTGCTTGAGGTAGTTGAGCGAGGAGTAGCCAGTGCCGAAGTCGTCGACCGCGATGCTCAGGCCCAGTTTCTTCAGGCTGTCGAGAATCTGCATGGCTTCGTTGACCTCGCGCATCAGGATGCTCTCGGTCAGCTCCAGCTCCAGGCACGCCGGCGGCAGGCCGGTCTCGTCGAGGATGGTGGCGATCCGCGTGCCCAACTGGCCGTCGGAGAACTGCCGCGCCGAGATGTTCACCGACACCTTCGGCACCCGCACCTTGGCGTTGTGCCAGGCCTTGAGTTGGCGGCTGGCTTCACGCAATACCCAATCGCCGACATCCACCACCAGGCCCAGCTCCTCGATCACCGGGATGAAGTCGCCCGGCGGCACCAGCCCGCGGGTTGGATGGCGCCATCGCAGCAGGGCCTCGGCCCCGGTCAGGCGCAGGCCGTCGCCGCTGAACTGCGGCTGGTAGTAGAGGATGAATTCGTTCTGCTCCAGGGCGTGGCGCAGGTCGCTTTCCAGCTCCAGGCGCTCCAGGGCGCTGGCGTTCATCTCGGCCTGGTAGAACTGGAAGTTGTTCTTGCCACGCTCCTTGGCGTGGTACATGGCGGTGTCGGCGTTCTTCATCAGCTGGCTCAGCTCGCTGCCGTCCTGAGGGCTGAGGGCAATGCCGATGCTGGCGGTGACGAAGAACTCGCGGCTTTCCAGCACGAATGGCGTCACCAGGCTGCCGAGGATGCTCTCGGCCACGTGGATGGCGCGATTCAGGGCCATCTCGCGGGTGGCGCGCGGTTGCAGCAGCAAGGTGAATTCATCACCGCCCATGCGTGCTACGGTGTCGTCTTCGTCGACGCAGGCCAGCAGGCGCAAGGCCATGTCCTTGAGCATGGCGTCGCCCGCGGCGTGGCCGAGGGAGTCGTTGATCGGCTTGAAGCGGTCCAGGTCGAGGAACATCAATACCACCCACGACTTCTGCCGCTCGGCCTGCTGCAACGCGGTGTGCAGGCGATCCTGGAACAGCGTGCGGTTGGGCAGGTGGGTCAGGGCGTCGTAGTAGGCCAGGCGGTGGATGCGCTGCTCGCTGGCCTTGCGCTCACTGATGTCGGTGAAAAAGCACACGTAGCTGGCCAGGTCGCCTTCGTCATCGAATACCGCAGTGATGCCGACCCAGGCTGGATAGCGCTCGCCATTGCGGCGCTTGAGCCAGACTTCGCCTTCCCAGCTGTCGTTGTCGTGCAGTTGCTTGATCACGTAACGCAGATGGCCTTCCTGCTCCTCGTGGACCGTGAGTATGCCAGGCAGTTGGTCGAGGACTTCGTCGGCCGCGTAACCGCTGACGCGGCTGAATGCTTCGTTGGCCTGGACGATGTAGCCGGCCGGGTCGGTGATGAGGATGGCCGAGGTCGAATGCTCGAAGACTGTGGCGGCCATGCGCAGGTCTTTTTCCGCGCGGCGCTGCTGGCTGATGTCGCGGCCCACGCCGAGCACACCCTCGAAGCGCTGGTGGTCATCCCATACCAGCACCAGGCGCAGCTCGATGGGAATCTTGCGACCATCGGCGCGCAGGCAGTCGAACTGGAACAGCTGCATGGGCAGCTGCCCCCGCAGTTGCGCCAGCTGCTCATGGTCGCCCATGGACTTGCCGACCCGTTCCATCAAGCTGTAGATGCCGGTGAGCTGGGCTGGGTTGGCGATGATCGACTGCCAGCCGTTGTCGAAGATCCAGTCGACCGGGTAGCCCAGGACCGCCTGTACCGACGGGCTGACGTAGTTGAGCTGCAACTGGCGATCGGTCGAGAAGATCACGTCGCTGATGCTCTCGGCGAGCAGGCGATAGCGCTGTTCGCTGTCACGCAGCGACTGGCTGGCCTCGATCTGCACGGTCACGTCCTTGCCCACGCCGATGATCCGGGTGACCAGGCCATCGGCGTCGCGGGTCAGCACCTGCTCGCGGATTTCGTAGCTGCGCCAGTTGCCGTCGCGGTGGCGAAAACGCAGCTGGCAGTGCAGCGATTCGTCGTCGGCGGTGCCGCGCTGCTGCTGGCGCGACGCCTGATACAACGCGGCGTCGCCGGGATGCAGCAGCAGTTCCCAGAAGCGGTCGCCCATCTGCGACAGCTCGGTGCGGTCATAGCCCAGGGTCTGGCCGAGGTGGCGGTTGGAAAAGATCATCCGCTGGCTGCAGACGTCCTGCACGTACAGCTGATCGGGCACGGTACGGACCACGTCCGACCAGAAGCTTTCGCGTTCGAGCAACGACAGCTCCACCTGCTTGCGGCTGGTGATGTCGCTGATGCTCAGGATCACCGCCTGGTAGTCGCGGCGTTGCTCGGGTAGGCGGGCCATCAGCCACAGGTGCAGCTCGCCGCCCTGCGGAGCCGGCAGGCGCACTTCCAGCTCCAGCAACGGGCGTTGTTCGATCAGCGCATCGATCAGTTGCATGCCGATGCTGTCGCGACCGTCGCCGCTGCCGTCGATCAGGCGCTGCCAGGCGCCTTCGTGGCATTCGACGTTGAGCAGTTGGCGGGCTACCTGGTTGATCTCGGTGATCTTCAGCTCCAGCAGTAGCGAACGCCGCAGGTTCGGGTCCAGCGCCAGGCTTTGCTTGAGCGCGGCGTAATTGCGCAGGTGGTAGCGGTCGAGCTGGCCGGGCAGGCTCGACAGGTCGAGCACGCACAGCGCCACGCCGGTGCCTTCGAAGATTTCCTGATAGCGCCGACGGTCCTCCTGCAGTGCCCGCTGGCGGCGGCGCATGCTCATCAGCGCGAGTACCGGCAGCAGGGCGCAGAGCAGCACCAGCAGGCATTTGCCGATCAGCGCCGGCAGCAGCTTCTGACGTGCCAGGTCGGCATCGTAAAGGCCGCGCAACTGCCAGGTACTGTTGTTGATGAACGCCAGCATCACGCTTTGCAGCGCCGCCGTGCCGGACGCCCCTGCGCCATGCCGCTCGAGCACCTCGCCGCTGCGGCTGTTCTCCAGCAGCCAGAGGGTTTCCCCTGGGCGTTCGAGGTGGCCGATGAGCGACTGGTAATAGTCGCGTGACAGGCGCAGTAGCCAGTAGCCGCGGTCCTGCTCGGGCGCCTGGCGCAAGAGCAGGTAGATGGTCTGGTTGTCCGGGGCGTTGGCGAACAGGTAGGCGCGGCCCTGGTTGAGCGTCAACAATTCGCCAATCATCTGGCGGTCGGGGCTGCCGGCCAGGGTATCGCTGCGGATTCGCCCGTCATGGTCCAGCCAGGCCAACTGTTGCAAGGCGGGCAGGCGTTCGCGCAGGGTGGCCAGCAGGCTGGGCAGGGCGCCGGGCGACGGTGGCTTGACGTAAGGCTGGACCAGGTTGGTCGCCTGCTCGGCCTTCAGCGCCAGGTTGAGACTCAGGTGGTCGGCCAGTTCGGCGCTGGTCACCAGGTGCTGCTGGCGCTGTTCGGCCTGGGTATGGCTGAACTGGGCGAACAGCTGCCACAGCAGCAAAGCCAGCAGTGCCAAGGCCAGCAGGGCCAGCGCAGCCTTTACCGTGGCATGCAGCGAGGCGGCAGAACTGCTGCGCGAGAGGGGCGGCAATGACGGTTGAGTGAGGTCGGTCAAGCGTTGGTCCTGCGAATAGGCTGGCGATGGCAGGTTCGGGACATGCACGGTGTGTGCCGCTGTCTGAGTCGATCAAGGGCGCGCACTATAAGGCCGAGCGCCCGAAATCAGCTAGCATGCCTGGCATTGTGGCAAACTGCCAGCACTCGGGTGTGGGCCGACGTCCGACGGGCCGGGGTTCGGCAAGGCCCTGCAACTTGTGCGAGAATGCCGCCCGCTTCAATGACAACGCATCGGAGATGTTCGGTTTTGGTTACACACTATTCCACCAATGGCCTCGATTCCGCCTGTGGGCGCAGCAGTCAGACCCTGGTCAGCACTGCCGTGACCGAGGACGTGTCGTGCAAATCCTGCCAGCGCTCGCTGGTCAAGCCTGACCCGGCGGCCGTGGCCAAGGCCAAGTCGCCCTCGCTGGCCGAGCTGCGCAAGAGCGCCAAGGCCGCCGCGCCTGCCGTCGCGCCAACTGCGCCAGCTGTGGCCGCCGCGCCCGTTGTCGCGGCGAGCAAGCCCAAGGCTACCGTTGCCCAAACCGCAGTTGCCGAGCAGCCCGCCCGCAGTGGAGGTTTCAGCGTGAAAGCCGCCTGGGCCGCGCGCCTGGCCGAGCAGGGCGACCGCTGCCGGTTGCCGCGGGGCAAGGCCAGGCAGCGCCACGTCTGAGCCCTTGGCGGTAACCGCTCGGCCTATTCGCGGGTAAACCCGCTCCTACAGGTATACCGCAAACCCCTGTAGGAGCGGGTTCACCCGCGAATAGGCCGCCGCAGGACTCCGAGAGTCTCCCCAACCGCCCACCATCCGACCACCCTGTGCAACGCCGCGCGTTGGCGTAGAATGGTCGTCTTTGTTCAATGACACCCGTCAACACATCACCCGGCCCGCCAGGCTGGGCGATCGTCGATGTCTTCACCTATATGAATTAGAGGGCTTGGTTTTGGCTCAATACGTCTACACCATGCATCGGCTGAGCAAGGTCGTGCCGCCGAAGCGGGAGATTCTCAAGAATATTTCCCTGTCGTTCTTCCCGGGCGCCAAGATCGGCGTGCTTGGTCTGAACGGTGCAGGTAAGTCCACCCTGCTGCGGATCATGGCAGGCGTCGACAAGGAATTCGACGGCGAAGCCCGGCCGATGCCCGACATCAATGTCGGTTACCTGCCCCAGGAGCCGCAGCTGGACCCGACCAAGACCGTGCGTGAAGTGGTCGAGGAAGCGGTCAGCGTGATCAAGGACGCCCAGGCTCGCCTGGACGAGGTCTACGCCGCCTACGCCGAGCCCGATGCCGACTTCGACAAGCTGGCCGCCGAGCAGGCCAAGCTCGAGGCGATCCTGCAGGCCGCCGACGGCCACAACCTGGAGCGTCAGCTGGACGTAGCCGCCGACGCTCTGCGCCTGCCGGCCTGGGATGCCCGTATCGAACACCTTTCCGGTGGTGAAAAGCGCCGTGTCGCCCTGTGCCGCCTGCTGCTGTCGGCTCCCGACATGCTGCTGCTCGACGAACCGACCAACCACCTGGACGCCGACTCGGTGGCCTGGCTGGAGCGCTTCCTGCACGACTTCCCGGGCACCGTGGTGGCCATCACCCACGACCGTTACTTCCTCGACAACGTCGCGGGCTGGATCCTCGAGCTGGACCGCGGCGCCGGCATCCCGTACGAAGGCAACTACTCGGGCTGGCTGGAAGCCAAGTCGGAGCGTCTGGCGCAGGAGTCCAAGCAGCAGAGCGCCCATGAAAAAGCCATGAAGGAAGAGCTGGAGTGGGTGCGCAAAGGCGCCAAGGCCCGCCAGTCCAAGTCCAAGGCACGTCTGCAGCGCTTCGAGGAGATGCAGTCGCAGGAATTCCAGAAGCGCAGCGAAACCAACGAGATCTACATCCCGGCCGGTCCGCGCCTGGGCGACAAGGTCATCGAGTTCAAGAACGTCACCAAGGGCTATGGCGATCGCGTACTGATCGACAACCTGTCGTTCGCCATGCCCAAGGGCGCCATCGTCGGTGTGATCGGCGGTAACGGTGCCGGTAAGTCGACCCTGTTCCGCATGCTGATGGGCAAGGAACAGCCGGATTCGGGCAGCATCGAGATCGGTGAAACCGTGCAACTGGCATGCGTCGACCAGAGCCGCGAGGACCTGGACGGTGCCAAGACCGTGTTCCAGCAGATCTCCGACGGCTCCGACCAGATCCGCATCGGCAGCTACGAGATCCCGTCGCGTACCTATGTCGGTCGCTTCAACTTCAAGGGCGGCGACCAGCAGAAGTTCGTCAAGGACCTCTCCGGTGGTGAGCGTGGCCGCCTGCACCTGGCGCTGACCTTGAAGGAGGGCGGCAACGTCCTGCTGCTCGACGAACCGTCCAACGACCTCGACGTCGAGACCCTGCGCTCGCTGGAAGAAGCCCTGCTGGACTTCCCTGGCGCCGCCATCGTGATTTCCCACGACCGTTGGTTCCTGGACCGCGTGGCGACCCACATCCTGGCGTACGAGGACGACTCGAACGTGGTGTTCTTCGAGGGCAACTACACCGAGTACGAAGCCGACCGCAAGAAACGCCTCGGCGATGCAGCGACTCAGCCGCACCGTGTACGGCACAAGAAGCTGGCTCAGTAAGCCAGACTTTTGATGCACAAGAATGGGGCCCTTCGTGGCCCTATTTTTGTGCTTGGTTGGAAAGCAGCGTGGGCTTCTTCGCGGGTAAACCCGCTCCTACAGTCTGCGGTTTTTTGTAATCCCCCGTAGGAGCGGGTTTACCCGCGAAGAGGCCCACGCCGAAGCAGGGTTTTGTATACATTTACATAAACGCACCAAAAAATTTCATAAAAACGACATAACGCCCTATTCCAGTGCGATTGCTTCTTGGTACATTCCTGAAAAAACCTATAAGTCCAATCCCTCTTGGTGAGATGTCTACCATGATCGAATCCGTCGACCACTTCCTCGCGCGCCTGCAGCAACGCGATCCAGGCCAGCCAGAATTCCACCAGGCGGTGGAAGAAGTGCTGCGCAGCCTCTGGCCGTTCCTCGAAGCCAATCCCCATTACCTGCAGACCGGTATCCTCGAGCGCATCGTCGAGCCGGAGCGCGCAGTGTTGTTCCGCGTGTCCTGGGTCGATGACCATGGCAAGGTCCAGGTCAACCGCGGCTACCGCATCCAGATGAACAGCGCCATCGGCCCGTACAAGGGCGGCCTGCGTTTCCACCCGTCGGTGAACCTGAGCGTGCTCAAGTTCCTGGCGTTCGAGCAGACCTTCAAGAACTCCCTGACCTCCCTGCCCATGGGCGGCGGCAAGGGTGGTTCGGACTTCGATCCGAAGGGCAAGAGCGACGCTGAGGTCATGCGTTTCTGCCAAGCTTTCATGAGCGAACTGTACCGCCACATCGGCGCCGACTGCGACGTGCCGGCCGGTGACATCGGCGTGGGCGCCCGCGAGATCGGCTTCATGTTCGGCCAGTACAAGCGCCTGGCCAACCAGTTCACCTCGGTACTGACCGGCAAGGGCATGACCTACGGCGGCAGCCTGATTCGCCCAGAGGCCACCGGCTACGGCTGCGTGTACTTCGCCGAAGAGATGCTCAAGCGCCAAGACAAGCGCATCGACGGTCGCCGCGTGGCCATCTCTGGTTCTGGTAACGTCGCCCAGTACGCGGCGCGCAAGGTCATGGACCTGGGTGGCAAGGTCATCTCGCTGTCCGACTCCGAGGGCACCCTGTACGCCGAAGCCGGCCTGACCGATGCCCAGTGGGACGCATTGATGGAGCTCAAGAACGTCAAGCGCGGTCGCATCAGCGAGCTGGCCAACCAGTTCGGCCTGGAGTTCCGCAAGGGCCAGACTCCGTGGAGCCTGGCGTGCGACATCGCCCTGCCATGCGCCACCCAGAACGAACTGGGCAGCGACGATGCCCGTACCCTGCTGGCCAACGGCTGCATCTGTGTCGCCGAAGGCGCCAACATGCCGACCACCCTGGACGCTGTGGATATCTTCATCGAGGCTGGCATCCTCTACGCCCCGGGCAAGGCTTCCAACGCGGGTGGCGTGGCAGTGTCGGGGCTGGAGATGTCGCAGAACGCCATGCGCCTGCTATGGACTGCCGGTGAAGTGGACAGCAAGCTGCACCACATCATGCAGTCGATCCACCATGCTTGCGTGCACTATGGCGAAGAGGCCGATGGCACCGTCAACTACGTCAAGGGCGCGAACATCGCTGGCTTCGTGAAGGTTGCCGATGCCATGTTGGCCCAGGGCGTGGTCTGATCTTCAGTCTGTTGGGGCCGCTCTGCGGCCCTTTCGCGGCGCAGCAGCCCCAGGCCTCAACCGTCGCCCCAGATATCGACCACCTCGATCGCCGTATCCCCCGCCGGCCTGCGCCATACCACCTCATCCCCAGGCCCCGCCCCCCCCCCCCCC
>NZ_JACVVE010000037.1 GCF_016648105.1 Pseudomonas sp. S31
CCCCCGCCCCGCACCCCCCCCCCCCCCCCAAGCCCCTCCCCCCCCAATCCCGATCGAACAAACTATCCTTCAGGTAGGTCAACTTCTAGGTGCGTCATCGCCGGCAGATTACAACCGGATGACAGACCCGAAGACGATCCTGGAGGGATGCTGATCGTGCACATCGCCGACATCACCATGTTCTACGCCCCGGCCAGCGGCGGCGTACGTACTTATCTTGATGCCAAACACCACCGCCTTGACGCCATCCCGGGCGTACGCCACAGCCTGTTGATCCCTGGCCGCAATGCCAGCCATGACGACGGCGTGTACCAGGTCCCCGCCCCACCCCTGCCCTTCGGCAAAGGCTATCGCTTCCCGGTACGCCTGGCGCCCTGGTGCAACGTGCTGCGCCAGTTGCAACCCGATCTGATCGAGGTCGGCGACCCCTACCTGACCGCCTGGGCCGCACTGGAAGCGCGACGGCAACTGGATGTGCCGGTAATCGGCTTCTACCACTCCGACCTGCCACTGCTGGTGAGCAACCGCATGGGCAATTGGTTCACGCCCAACGTCGAGGCCTATGTCAGCAAGCTCTACGGCAACTTCGACCGGGTCCTGGCGCCCAGCCAGGTCATGGCCGACAAGCTGCGCCGCCTGGGCGTGCGCGACGTACACGTACAGCGCCTGGGCGTCGACCTGGCCACCTTCCATCCCGAGCACCGCGACCCGCATCTGCGCGCCCAGCTTGGCATCCCCGACACCAGCCGCCTGCTGATCTACGCCGGACGCGGCTCCCGGGAAAAGAACCTGCCAGTGCTGCTCGACTGCATGAAGCACCTGGGCCGCCCCTACCATCTATTGCTGGTGGGTTCGAACATGCCCGCCGCAGTGCCCGAGAACGTCAGCGTCATCGACCACTTCTGCCCGCCCCATGAGGTGGCGCGGCTGATGGCCAGTGCCGACCTGCTGCTGCACGCCGGCGACCAGGAAACCTTCGGCCTGGTGATCCTCGAAGCCATGGCCAGTGCCACGCCAGTGGTGGCGGTACACGCCGGTGCCTTTGGCGAACTGGTCAACGAGCAGTGTGGGCGCCTGTGCCGGGCCAACGACGCCCAGGCCATGGCTCAGACCGTGCGCGAGACATTCGAGGCCGGCGTGCGCAAGCTGGGCATGCAGGCCCGCCGGCACGTAGAGCAACATTATTCGTGGGACAACGTGGTCAGTGGCCTGCTGCTGCACTACCAGGCCGTGCTCGGCCATCAGCCGCAGGTGCGCGCCCATGGTTGAGCATGCCAGCGGCCCGCGCAGCCTGATGCTGGTGCTGCACGACGTGGCGCCCGAGACCTGGGCGGACTACCGGCCCTTCGTCGAGGCCGTCGATGCCTTGGGCAACGTGCCGATGACCTGGCTGGTGGTGCCGGACTTCCACCACCGCAACCCGCTGATCGGCGACCCGGCCTTTTGCCGGCTCCTGGAACAGCGACTGGAGCGTGGCGACGAACTGGCCTTGCATGGTTTCTATCACAGCGACGATGGCCCACCTGCGCGAACCCCGGCGGAGTTCTTCATGCGCCGCGTGTACACCCACGAAGGCGAGTTCTTCGCCCTCGACCAGGCCCAGGCCCTGCAACGCCTGGAGGCTGGCCTCGAGGTATTCGCACGGCACGCCTGGCCGGTGCAGGGCTTCGTCGCCCCAGCCTGGCTGATGAGCGAAGGCACGCGCCAGGCTCTGCGTCGCCTGCCACTGCGCTACACGAGCACGCCACAGCACCTCTACCGCTTGCCGGAATTCACCGCCATCGAGGCGCCCGGCCTGGTGTGGAGCGCCCGCAGCGCATGGCGGCGCGGGTTGTCCAGAGCGCTCTGCGAATGGCAGCGCAAACGCTGGCGCGAGGCCGACACCCTACGGCTGGGCCTGCACCCGGTGGATATGCGTCATCGCAGCTCGCGGGAGTACTGGCTCGATACGCTCGAAGCCTTGCTGGCCCAGGGTCGCCAGCCCTTGACCAAGGCCGCCTGGCTGCAGCGCCAGGCCAGTGCATGAACCGCCTGGGCTGGCTGGGCCTGACCCTGCTGTTCGCGGTGTCGGTGCCGGCCCTGCTCGGCGGCGATGAACTGTTGCCGCGGCTCAAGGCGTTCGACGGCGGCCTGCTGACAACCCTGCTGGGCATGATCCTGTTGTGCTGGGTGATCAACGCCGTGCGCCTGCGCCTGTTGCTCGGCCAGCATGGGGCGCAGCTTGGCCGGGTGCGCAGCCTGGGCGTGGTGATGGCCACCGAGTTCGCTATCTGCACCACCCCGGGCGGCAGTGGCGGCCCGCTGACCCTGATGGCCCTGCTGGCCCGCGACCGCATCGGCGCCGCACGCAGCGGTGCCGTATTCGCCATGGATCAGCTCAACGACCTGCTGTTCTTCTTCTGCGCCATGCTGGCGATTGCCGGCTATGCCCTGTTCCACAGCCTGGGCCGCAGCCAGCAGGGCATGCTGCTGGGCAGTGCCTTGCTGCTGTGCTCGGCGCTGCTGATGATCGGTGCACTGCTGCGCTATCGGCATGGCGTGATGCGCTTCAACGGTCGACTGTTGCGCCGCCTGGGCATGTCGCCACGGCGCAGGCGCCGCTGGGCGCGCAAGCTGCTGCGCTTCATCCACGCCCTGGCGCAGACCTGGCGCCTGCCCAAGCGCACCCTGGCCTTGGTGTTCGCCCTCACCTGCGCACACTGGAGCCTGCGCTACAGCGTGCTGTACCTGGTTCTGCGTGGGTTGGGGGTAGAACTGTCGTGGATTCCCAGCTTCCTGGTGCAGATGCTGTCATTGAGCGCGGGCCAGTTCAGTCTGCTACCAGGCGGGGCGGGAGCGGCCGAGCTGACCTCGGCCAGCCTGCTGACGCCCCTGGTCGGCAGTTCGACGGCGGCCGCGGCGATCCTGATCTGGCGGGCGGTCACCTACTACTTCTACCTGCTGGCCGGTGGGCCGGTGTTCGTCTGCCTGGTGGCGCGTCCACTGCTGGAGCGCCGCGGGCGTCAGGCGGGTTGAATCAGTCGAACACCACGGTCTTGTTGCCGTGCACCAGCACGCGGTCCTCGAGGTGATAACGCAAGCCACGCGCCAGCACCATCTTTTCGACGTCACGGCCAAAGCGCACCATGTCCTCGATGCTGTCGGCGTGGTTCACGCGCACCACGTCCTGCTCGATGATCGGGCCGGCATCCAGCTCTTCGGTGACGTAGTGGCAGGTTGCGCCGATCAGCTTCACGCCGCGTAGCGCTGCCTGGTGGTAGGGCTTGGCGCCGACGAACGACGGCAGGAAGCTGTGGTGGATGTTGATGACCTTTTCCGCGTAGTCCTGGCACAACTGCGGCGGCAGGATCTGCATGTAGCGGGCAAGCACCACCACGTCGGCGGCGTGCTCCTGGACCAGTCGCGACACTTCGGCGAACGCCGGCGCCTTGTCCTTCGGGTCGACCGGTACGTGGAAGAATGGAATACCGTGCCACTCCACCATGCTGCGCAGGTCGTTGTGGTTGGACACCACGCACGGGATCTCGCAGTCCAGTTCATCGGTGTGCCAGCGGTGCAGCAGGTCGGCCAGGCAGTGCGATTCGCGGCTGGCCATCAAGACCACACGTTTCTTCTGCGCCGAATCGGTGACGCGCCAGGTCATGGAGAACTCCTCGGCGATCGGCGCGAAGGCTTCACGGAAGGCCTCGATACCGAACGGCAGGGATTCTGCGCGGATTTCATGGCGCATGAAGAACCAACCACTCTGCTCGTCCGAGTGGTGGCTGGCTTCGTTGATCCAGCCGTTGTACAAGGCCAGGAAATTACTGACTTTCGCCACGATGCCAACACGGTCGGGGCAGGCGATCACCAGACGATAGGTGCGCATGAATGAAACTCCAGAACTTCGCAAAGGCGCCTATTCTAGCGGCCTGCAGTGAAAAGCGCAGTAATCATTGTGCCGAGCGGCGGTGCTCGCAGCGTGCAGGGTGCCCACAGGACCGCACACACGCATCTGTTACGAGTCATGACGAAATGTAGGATCGAAAGTAAATTTTTCTTAACCTGGGAAACATGTTGTTGCCTAGTAATTAAGAGAGTAGCGCTTATTTATAGGTTTACTTGCGAGTATCGCCTGTCTATTATTGGCCTCACATTTCCCGAACTCGCACTAAGGACCCCTCCATGTCCCTGATCAACGAATACCGCGCCACCGAAGAAGCCATCAAGGAACTTCAGGCCCGCCTGGCCAACCTGTCGCAGGATGACAAGCTGAAAAAAGAACTGGAGTTCGAAGGCAAACTGCGCACGCTGATGGGTGAATACTCCAAGTCGCTGCGCGACGTGATTGCCCTGCTCGACCCGGAATCGAAACTGAGCAAAGCCCCACGTGGCGCCGGCAAACCTGTCAGCACCAAGCGTGCACGCAAGGTCAAGCAATACAAGAACCCGCACAACGGTGAAGTGATCGAAACCAAAGGCGGCAACCACAAGACCCTGAAAGAGTGGAAAGCCAAGTGGGGTGGCGATGTGGTTGAAAGCTGGGCAACCCTGCTGGACTGATAGCGGAACACGCTGGCAATCGACAGCCCCGCGACAATTCGCCGCTTCACCCTGACAACGCCGGCCTGATGCCGGCGTTGTCGTTTCTACATTCAGGCAGTAATAGCGAATTGCTCACGCAATGCCTGGGCATGTACCTGCCAGGCATCCAGTATCCGCCGGCCCACCTCATCGGCACCGGCCCAGGCGGCCTGCCTGGCCTGCTCGAAATCACCCAGCGTATTCGGCGCCCCCCACTGCGGGTCGGACAAACGCTGCTGGCAGAACGCGAACCAGCGTTGCCGCTCCTCGCCATTGAGTGTCTCCGGGAAGTTGCGAGCCCGATACCGGAATAACAACTCCGGCAGGCGCGGGTCATCGAACATCCAGTGCCCATGGCCTAATTGCGCAGGCTCCAGTGTGCGAACTTGCTCGCACAGACGGCGATCACGGTCGCCAATGAAGCCGTCGTATAACTGCTGTTCCGGATCCTCGCTGGGCGCGAATGCTTCCGGGCCATAGATGTGTTCCAGCTTGTCTTGCCATTGCGCCTGTTGATTGGCCAGCTGTTCACCACGGGATTGCAACAATGTCATATCCACGGCAAGACGTTGTTGATCGGCTGGACGCAATACCGAGAGTGGCGCCAGTACCGGGCACCGGTTGATCTGAACCAACTTCAGCGGTACCGGTAATTCACCTTCGGCCAAGTCTTCGCGCCGCGTGTACAACCGCTTGCGCAGCACTTCGGCACTTTCCCGCAACAAGGGTAAGGTTTCCTGCTGCAGGTCACAGACAATCAATGCATTGCGGTTACGCGGGTGCCAGGCCAGTGGCAACACCACGCCCAGATAATGACGCGCCGCGGAAAACCGTCCGGATATATGTACCAGCGGCTGCAACAAGCGCACCTGCTCCATGACTTTGTGCTTACTGCGCAATTGGAACAACCAGTCATACAATTTCGGTTGGCGCTGGCGAATCAGCCGGGCCAGGGCAATGGTCGCACGCACGTCGGAAAGTGCTTCGTGGGCGTGGCCGTGTTCGATGCCGTTGGCCTGGCTGAGCAGCTCCAGGCGCAGGCTGGTGCGTCCGTCCTGTTGCGGCCAGTTGATGCCGTCGGGGCGCAGCGCGTAGGCGGTACGCACCACGTCGATCAGGTCCCAGCGGCTGTTGCCGCCTTGCCATTCACGGGCATAGGGGTCGAAGAAGTTGCGGTAGAGGCTGTAGCGGGTGACTTCGTCGTCGAAGCGCAGGGTGTTGTAGCCCGCTGCGCAGGTACCGGGGCGCGCCAGTTCGGCGTGTACCCGGGTCATGAATTCGGCTTCACACAGGCCCTGGTTGGCCAGTTGCGCCGGGGTGATGCCGGTGACCAGGCAAGCCATAGGGTGCGGCAGGATGTCGTCGGAAGGCTGGCAATAGAAGTTGATCGGCGCTTCGATCTCGTTCAACTCGAGATCGGTGCGCACGCCGGCCACCTGCAAGGGGCGATCACAGCGCGGGTTGATGCCGGTGGTTTCGTAGTCGTGCCAGAAAATGCTGGAGCTCACGGGGTCGTCCTGTATCGAGGTCGCCCCGATTCTAACCCACGGACTTTCAGGCGGAAGCGTTGGCCGGCTTGAAACTGAAATAGTCGCGCAGCGAGCGGACGAAATCCTCGTACTCGCGCGGCGCGTGCAACAGCATGAAGCCGGAATCGTAATGGCCGGGGGTCTGGTCTTCGCGGCACCACAGGCAACTGGCGGTGAGGTCGACCAATTGCAGGCCGCCGCCGGGCAGCGGCAGACGCAACTGCAGCTCGTAGTCCGGGCCCACCAGCACCGGCAACTGGCTGATCAGCATCAACCCGTCCTCGGAGGCATTACCCAACTGGCCGATCGGCTGATCGGTGAAGCGGTTGTACACCTTGAGCACGCAAGGGAGCTGGTGTCGTTCGATATGGCGTTGGATGAACATGATCACAAGTGCAGTCCGTATCCGATGCCAGGAATACGAGGAACTGGCGGTTGTCGTTACATCTGGCTTACAGGTTACTCCAGGCTGGATGGCAAATCCCATTAAATAAAAGACACCTTGGTGTTAACGCCAAGGCGAGGTCGTCACCGGGCTGGCCACGGCAGGTTCGCCACGGCGGTAGTGCCCGAGCTTCTCCAGGGTCTGCAGGCGCGCCTGGGCGCGGTAGGCATATTCGTTGTGCGGGTACTGCTGCATTAGGTACTCGTAGGTCTTGGCCGCATCGACGTAGAGCTTCTGGCGCTCCAGGCACTGGCCGCGCAACAGCGACACCTCGGGGTGGATGAACGGGCGCGCGCGGCTGGTGCGATCGACCTGCGACAGTTCCAGCATCACCCGCTGGCAGTCACCACGGTCGTAGGCGCGGTAGGCGTTGTTCAAGTGGTGGTCCATGGACCAGCGGGTGCAGCCGACGGTGCTGACCGCCAGTGCCAAAACAATCAGGGCTCGCATGGGAAATCTCCTTTGATGCCAGGGTATCGGCCTTTGCCGACAAATCTTCACAGCGTTTTGCAAGGATACCCCGGCCGTTCAAACGCCACCCTGCGCCGTTCACAGGTAGTGCAACGGAACAATGACTACAGCGCGATTCAGGAGTAGCCTTTCGCTGCGCTTCACTATAGGAGTCTGTGCATGACCATCCGCCGTACCAAAATCGTCGCCACCCTTGGCCCCGCCAGCAACTCGCCGGAAGTGATCGAGCAACTGATCCTCGCCGGCCTGGACGTGGCACGCCTGAACTTCTCCCACGGCACCCCGGACGAGCACAAGGCGCGTGCGCGCCTGATCCGTGACATCGCCGCCAAGAACGGCCGCCATGTCGCATTGCTGGGCGATCTGCAGGGTCCGAAGATCCGCATCGCCAAATTCGGCAACAAGCGCATCGAACTGAAAGTCGGTGACAAATTCACCTTCTCCACCGCGCACCCGCTGACCGAAGGCAACCAGGACATCGTCGGTATCGACTACCCGGACCTGGTCAAGGACTGCGGCGTCGGTGACGAACTGCTGCTCGACGATGGCCGCGTGGTCATGCGCGTCGAAACCGCCACCGCCGATGCCCTGCACTGCGTGGTGATCATCGGAGGCCCGCTGTCGGACCACAAGGGCATCAACCGCAAAGGTGGCGGCCTGACCGCTCCGGCCCTGACCGAGAAAGACAAGGCCGACATCAAGCTGGCCGCGGAAATGGACCTGGACTACCTGGCCGTTTCGTTCCCGCGTGACGCCAGCGACATGGAATACGCCCGCAAACTGCGCGACGAAGCCGGCGGCAGCGCCTGGCTGGTGGCCAAGATCGAACGTGCCGAGGCCGTGGCCGACGACGAGACCCTCGACCAACTGATCGCCGCCTCCGACGCGGTGATGGTCGCCCGTGGCGACCTGGGTGTGGAAATCGGCGATGCCGAGCTGATCGCCATCCAGAAGAAGATCATCCAGCACGCCCGCCGCAACAACAAGGCGGTGATCGTGGCGACCCAGATGATGGAGTCGATGATCCAGAACCCGATGCCGACCCGTGCCGAAGTGTCCGACGTGGCCAACGCCGTGCTGGACAACACCGACGCGGTGATGCTGTCGGCCGAAAGCGCCGCCGGTGCCTACCCGATCGAAGCGGTCCAGGCCATGGCCCGTATCTGCCTGGGTGCCGAGAAGCACCCGACCAGCCAGAAGTCCAGCCACCGTCTGCACACCACCTTCGAGCGCTGCGACGAAAGCATCGCCCTGGCGGCGATGTACACCGCCAACCACTTCCCAGGCGTGAAGGCGATCATCGCCCTGACCGAAAGTGGCTATACCCCGCTGATCATGTCGCGCCTGCGCTCGCACGTACCGATCTTCGCGCTGTCGCCGCACCGCGCCACCCAGGCACGTGCCAACATGTTCCGCGGCGTCTACCCGATTGCCTTCGACCCGGCTTCGCTGCCGGCCGACAAGGTCAGCCAGGCAGCGGTCGACGAGTTGCTCAAGCGCGGGCTGGTCGAGCAAGGCGACTGGGTGATCCTGACCAAAGGCGACAGCTACCACACCATCGGTGGTACCAACGGCATGAAGATCCTGCACGTGGGTGATCCGCTGGTCGGTTGATGAGCCCGGGCCGCTTTGCGGCCCTTTCGCGGCGCAAGGCCGCTCCTACAGGACTGACGCGGCCCCTCAGGCTTGCGCTGTACCTGTAGGAGCGGCCTTGTGCCGCGAATGGAGGGCAAAGCCCTCCCCTCTTGATTCAGGCATGCTCGACGAACACATCGGCAAACACCTGCCCCCGCGGCACGCCGGCAATGAACAGCCGCCGCGCGAACCGCCCGACACTCCCCGGCGCCCCACACAGCAGCGCCACCGTCTGCCGCGATGACGGCCGCAACTGCGCCAGCGCCTCCTCCAACTGGTCGGCCAGTACCAGTTCCACTGTAACCCCCGCCAGCGCCTGCAACGGCTCGGCGAGGTAGTGCCCTGCCCGCTCGCGCGCCACGTGCAACACCTTGATTTCCCCTCGATGCCCTTGGCGCAAGGCCTCGCGCAGGATGCCCCACAATGGCGCCAGCCCGGTGCCCGCCGCCAGCAACCAGAGCGGCCGCTCCTGCCAATCCGCGTCGTAATGCAGGGCCCCGCCGCGTAGTTCCCCCAGGCGCAACACGTCGCCCACCTCTACCCCGCGCACCTGGTCGCAAAAGGCACCGGGTCGCTGGCAGTCGATGTGAAACTCGAGAAAATCGTCCTCGCCCGGCAAGCTGGCCAACGAATAGGGACGTGCCACCTCGCCCAGCCACAGCACCACATGCTGCCCGGCCTGGTAGCGCAAGGCGCGCTCCGGCCGCAGGCGCAGGCGCAACACCTCACCGAACCAGTCCACCGCACTGACCTGGGCCGGCACGCCATCGTGCAGGGGGTCGAATACCGCCACACGCAGATCCTCGACCACCCGGCACTGGCAGGCCAGGCGCCAGCCCTGGGCATGCTTGTCCAAGGCCAGGGCCTCGGGCAGGGCGTCCACCGGCTGACCGGCTTCGCAGCGCACCAGGCAGGCATGGCAGCTGCCGGCACGGCAGCTATAAGGCACGTTCAGGCCTGCCGCATTCAGGGCATCGAGCAGGTTGCTGCCGGCCGGCACCGTCCAGCGGCGCTCGCCCACGCAGAGTTCGGGCATTGTCGAGGGTTCTCCCTATGAGTGATGTGAGCGGGGGCACTCAGCGCGCCAAACGATTCTACGGCCTGACGCGTAACCTGCCAGCAAAAAGGATGCCCGCTCCCCGCCCGACCATGGTCCTGATCACACGCAGGTGTTTCGCTCGTTGAGCCGCGCTATACTGCCGCGCCTTTTTATTTAAGTCGGCCTGACCTGCCGACGCCTTGCAAGGCGTTTCGACACGCTGGTCGGCACCGTCGAGCGTCTTTTTGAATGTTCCCGTCTTTAAGAGGAGCGCGCTGCATGACCGTGATCAAGCAAGACGACCTGATTCAGAGCGTCGCCGACGCCCTGCAATTCATCTCGTACTACCACCCCGTCGACTTCATCCAGGCGATGCACGAAGCCTACCTGCGTGAAGAATCGCCTGCTGCACGCGACTCGATCGCCCAGATCCTGATCAACTCGCGCATGTGCGCCACCGGCCACCGCCCGATCTGCCAGGATACCGGTATCGTCACCGTGTTCGTGCGCGTGGGCATGGACGTGCGCTGGGACGGCGCCACCCTGAGCGTCGACGACATGATCAACGAAGGTGTGCGTCGCGCCTACAACCTGCCCGAGAACGTCCTGCGCGCCTCGATCCTGGCCGACCCGGCCGGTGCTCGCAAGAACACCAAGGACAACACCCCGGCGGTCATCCACTACTCCATCGTCCCCGGCGACAAGGTCGAGGTCGATGTCGCAGCCAAGGGCGGCGGCTCGGAGAACAAGTCGAAGATGGCCATGCTCAACCCTTCCGACTCGATCGTCGACTGGGTGCTCAAGACCGTCCCGACCATGGGCGCTGGCTGGTGCCCGCCTGGCATGCTCGGCATCGGCATCGGCGGTACCGCCGAGAAGGCCGCGGTGATGGCCAAGGAAGTGTTGATGGAGTCCATCGACATTCATGAGCTGAAAGCCCGTGGCCCGCAGAACCGCCTCGAGGAAATCCGCCTGGAGCTGTTCGAGAAGGTCAACCAGCTGGGCATCGGCGCCCAGGGCCTGGGCGGCCTGACCACCGTGCTCGACGTCAAGATCATGGACTACCCGACCCACGCCGCCTCGCTGCCTGTGTGCATGATCCCGAACTGCGCCGCCACCCGCCACGCCCACTTCGTGCTCGACGGCTCCGGCCCTGCCGAGCTGGAAGCGCCGTCGCTGGACGCCTATCCGGAAATCGTCTGGGAAGCCGGCCCGAGCGCCCGTCGCGTCAACCTCGACGACATCACCCCGGAAGAAGTCGCCAGCTGGAAGCCGGGCGAGACCATCCTGCTCAACGGCAAGATGCTCACCGGTCGCGACGCCGCGCACAAGCGCATGGTCGAGATGCTCAACCGCGGCGAAGAGCTGCCGGTCGACCTCAAGGGCCGCTTCATCTACTACGTCGGTCCGGTCGACCCGGTCGGTGACGAAGTGGTCGGCCCAGCCGGCCCGACCACCGCGACCCGCATGGACAAGTTCACCCGCCAGATCCTCGAGCAGACCGGCCTGCTGGGCATGATCGGCAAGTCCGAACGTGGCCCGACCGCCATCGAGGCGATCAAGGACAACAAGGCCGTGTACCTGATGGCCGTCGGCGGCGCCGCCTACCTGGTGGCCCAGGCCATTCGCAAGTCGAAGGTCCTGGCCTTCGCCGAACTGGGCATGGAAGCGATCTACGAGTTCGAGGTCAAGGACATGCCGGTCACCGTCGCGGTCGACAGCAATGGCGAGTCGGTGCACATCACCGGGCCGGCCCTGTGGCAGAGCAAGATTGCCGAGAGCCTGGCGGTCGAAGTCAAGTAAGCATCATGCACATGAAAAACCCGGCGCAAGCCGGGTTTTTCATATTGGCGATAAGCAATAATTCACGAGGAAATACTCCCCTTCTGCGATCACTTCCCTAGCGGGTCTGCCAGTACTCCCCGAATGGCCGGTTGTTTACCGTGGCCTTTCTATTCAGTACCGCTAGGTGAACGCGATGAACGATGTACCAACTCTTCCCAGCTCCGTGAATGCGTGGCTGTGGGATTTCGAAGTGACACTGGGGTCGTCGGCGCCGCTGGCTTTCAATAATGGCCGGCAACAAATCAAAGTGAACGTCGAAGTCCAAGCCAATGAACATACCGGCCTGGCGATCACGCCTGAGCAACTCGATAGTATTACCTTGGTCGTGAAACAAGCGGACGGTAGCTATACGCCGCTTTCGACCGACCCCAACCAGGCGTGGTTCTATTCGAAAGACCATGACCCTCGATTCGACCACTACCCGACATTGACCAGGGCGTTCACAGACACATCCGCCGTCGCTCGCCTGTCATTCGATGCGCCGAAGACAGTTTCCTTTTACGTGTCGAGCCGTGCCACAGCGGGGAGCCAACTGGACCTGCGCGCCCGAATCACCCACTCACCGGGCGTCCATTACTATACGGACAGCATCCCGTTCGACTCTTCCCTTAAACTGACGGCTATGGCCGCACCGACTTCGTCTTTCCCCCAAGACTATATATTCGAACAGGTGCGCGATGAGGGTTCGGTTGCCAGTGGCACCTTCATTCATGAATGGGCATTGTCGCCACGCACTGTTGGTTTTGCCTATGCCGAGTTCTTGAGAAACGACAGGCGCGGCATGATTCGCTGGCATGAGCGGGCCTTTGGCGAGCACTTTGCCACCCACGTTGGCATCGCCCTGCCGGGCGACACACAGGTGCACTACGATGAAACGCTTGGCTTACAAGGTGACTTTGTCGAGAATCGAAAACTGCACCATGTCGCATATGTTTCCGACCGCCAGGTCGTGGTATTGGCCCAAGGCGATCACAATATTCCGTACCGCTCGGGAGCGCCAGACCGAGAAGGGCCCTGCACGCTGCACGCTGTGGACCGGCACGGTAACTCCCACTATCTCGATATCGGCTTCGAAGGCACACAACGCGTCGATCTGCGGGTCACCACCCGGCAAGCTATGAGGGCGAGGTCCATATCGGGGGGCACCCTGGATTTCTTCCAGATACGCGGCCTGAACAGAGATCAGGACAACACCCCATGCACGCTCTACGCAAACGGCTATCAGCAGACGCCGATCACCGTATTACTGCGCGCTCGTAACAGTCGCGGTGAGATAATCGAGGTGCCTGATGAAATTTTTCAGCAGGTCGAATTCATCGATTACAACACCGGTGCCCGCCTGTCATCCAGCCAGTACAGTATTGCCACGGACAGAAACCCCAGATTCGACTATCACCCCTCCAACTTTACCTCGCGTAGCGCCAACTTCCCGGGGCAAGGAAGCAGCAAGACGTTCTACCTTTCCACCAAGGCCGTCGGGACGATCAAACTTGGCGCCAGGCTCACCTATGGCGGTCGGACGTACCGCACCAATGATCGCGCGACCGCCCCTGGCGGCGATGTTTCCAATGGTCGCTCAAACAGTTCTGCGTCATTGCACGGGATTTCCCAGGACTATACGTTCAGGGCCGACCGTTTCAGCGTGGAAAGGGTCGATTTGAAAAACGGCGACAACTGGGACCTCGACCGTTACGAACTCAGGTTCACCGACCCTAGTTATCAGATCCGCTCCAGTGAGCACACACCCTCTCACCGAAACGACTGGCATTACCGTCGTGAGTCTCGTGGCTTTTATCAACAAGCCGCTTATGAAGTGAATGAGACCCGGGAAATCATCTACCCGTACTTGACCATCACCAATCGAAGAATCGAGTTTCCGATCAATACCCCGCGAGGCGTCGCCCATGCCGTTCGCCTGCGCACCCGCCTGGGACCACCGTCGCCGAAACGAAACGGCTCGACCAAAGTTACCTACGTCGACCAATTCGGTAACCGCCATCCGCTTTGGCTGAACCCCATTGATGGCGGCAACCGGCTTAAAGTCTCCGACCGAGACGAAAGTTGATCACTTCTTTCTGGTTTTGACTCCATCTTGATGCGTCAACCGTTCCGCGACCTTCGGGTCCGGGGCGGTTGCCAGGCAGTGGGCAATCAAAAAACATCCGGTGAATTCAACCATGACGTCCTCAAACCCTGCTGAAATCCATTCTCAGGCGAACAACTTTCTTGGCGTTGTCCAATCTGCGGTCAACGACCGAACCGGACAGTTCGACCTGAGCATCAGTCTTCCCTCGCTACTGGCCAATAACCTGGCCGGCCCTGCCCTGCAGCTGAGCTGGGCGTTCAGTTCACTGGCCTCGCAAAGCAACCTGGGTTATGGGCTGGGCTGGTCGCTGCTGATGACCCGCCTGGTCGTGAACCAGGTCGCCTCATCCTTGCAACTGCGCACAGGTGAGACTTTCGCAGTTGATAACAGAAAGTCCGACTGGTCCAACGGCGGTACCTTGGCCTTCCACGACTACAAACTCAAGGCCATGCAGGTGACCCGCCTGAACGCTCGCCAATATCGTATCTACCACAAGAACGGCGAAACCGAGATTCTCACGCAAGCCGGTCGCAGCAACCGCTACGTGTTGACTGAATTGCGTTCGCCGGAAGGCCGCCGCCTGCACCTGCAATGGCGCTCCAGCCGACAGTCGGACTTCCTCGCCGAGATCAGGGACGAACGGCGTACCCTGGTCCGGTTCGAGCGCAGCGCGGGCGACGTGCAGGTTCGACTCGACCCGGACGATCGTCCCAGCACGGTGCGCTTCAGAACCAGCAACCAACGCCTGAGCAGCGTGCAGGTGCCGCTGATCGACAAACCCTTCACCTTCGCCTACCGACAACTGGGCGTCGGCAACCACACGCAATTGCTATTCCCTCGGTCGGTCGAGGGGCCGTTGGGCGCTACCGATACCGTCCACTGGTCCAGCCGCCAGGCACATCGGGTTCCTCAAGGCGGCCCATTCGAATACTTGCCACGCGTGACCGGCTGGACGCACGGCACTGGCGCCTCCCAGGCCGTGCTGCACCGCACCTACCGCTGGGTCGGCCAGACCAACTTCCTGGGCTATGGCAGCATCGGCAGGTTCGATTGGGTGACCGGCCGCGACAACCTGTACCAGGTGAACAAGGACTATCGCTACAGCGTCATCGAAACTCAAACTGACCACCAGGGCCAGACCCTCGCCACCATCACCCGTCAATGGGATCGGTTCCACCTGCTGACCCGAGAGACCACGGTCCGAGGACGCTTCGAGATGGAGACGGTAAACACCTATGGCATCGATCCTGACAAAACCTGGGAGCAGCAGAATGCGGCAAGCCAGCTGCCGCACTCGGTCACTGTCACCTACCGGCAATTGGATAGCGGCGAGGCTCGGACTGAAACCACGGCCTACACCTATGATGACTACGGCAACATGCTGTCGACGACATTCCCCACTGGCGTGCGCGAAGAGTATTCGTATTTCCCCGCAAAAGGCCTGGGGGACGAGTGTCCACCGGACAGCAGCGGCATGGTCCGCTACATGGCCAGCAAAACCGTCACGCCCGCAACGCTGCCCGACGGCACTCACGGTGGGGCGCCAACCCTGCGTACCTGCTATCGCTACGAACTCCTGCCATCGATCATCGCCAATGATCCTGCGCATGCCGTGGTCATCAGCGAAACACTTCACGATCTGTCGGCCGGCAAACAGCTCGAGTGTACTGTCCAGGCCTACGAGCGCACTGTCGGTGCGCATTACGGTGAGTTGATCCGCGCCAGCACCACCTTGAACGACATCACCACCACCACCGAATACCATCATCGACTGGAGCACGGTCTGCTGTGCACCACCACCGTGGTCCAGGGCTTCGAAGGCGACGCAGTCAACCGCTCCAGCAGCCAGCTGGCACGCTGCTCCCTGAGCGGCCTGACTGCGTGGGAAGAAAGCACTGCGGGTAGTCGCACCGCTTACTACTATGACCTGCTGGGTCGCATCGTCCGCACCGTACTGGCAGCAGACAGCGAGTACCAAGCCAGCCGCAGCTGTGCCTATCACCTGGACGATGCCTTCATACACGCCAATGCCCCTGAACTCACACGGGGGTTCCGCCCACGCGCCTGCCTGGAGGAGACTGACGCCACCGGCCACCGCAAACGGACCTGGCTCGATGGCGCGGGCCGTGCGGTGGCGGTGCAACTGGAGGATCGCGACGATACAGCCAGCACGTTCCGCATCGTCGGCTGTACCCATTTCGATGCACTGGGGCGCACGACTGCCAGTACCGCGTGGGACTGGTTCCCAGGCCAAGCCCAACCACTCGAACTGACCAGCACTACCTCGTACGACGCCTCGGGCCATACCCAAACCCACAGCGCACCCACTGGCCTGTTGACGATCACTCGCCAGGACCCGACCGCCATGCGGACCGAAAGTTGGCAACAGAGCCCATCAGGCCAGACCAGCGCGAAGCAGGTGGCCATGGTCAATGTCGCGGGCAGCCCGGTTTGCCAGGATCTTTTCGATCAGCAGGCACGCCTGGTCCGTACCACGCACTGGGTGCGTGATGGCCTGGACCGCATCATCGAAGAGCGTGTGTTGACCAGCGACCAGCCAGCAGCGCCGCGCATCACTCGACGTCGCTACGACGCCTATGGCCGTGTCGAACGCCTGACCCGCGAGGATGGCACACATATCGTCACGACCTACGCCGCCCACAGCGATGGCCCTCACCCGACCTCCATCAGCCTGCAACATTCCGAGCCCTACGTATGACTGACCTATCGCTTTATCACCTGCTCGGTCGTCAAAGCTTCGACGGCCTGGGCCGCCAGCTCAGTGTGAGTACTGGCGGACGTACCACCCTCCACCACTATCTGGCCGGACAACTGCCACCCAGCGCCAATACCCTGGCCGATGGCAGCTGTGTCCGATTTGCTTACATCGCCGCACTGGACAACCTGCTGCAACGCATCCAAGCGGATGGCGAACCCGCCAATGACTTCACCTACGACCCGGGGCTCGCGCAAATAAGCTCCGCCACCGGCGCCCTTGGCACTCAGCACATGATCTACGGCCCCAGCGGCAAGCCCCGCACCGACGTCTGGTCCGTCAACGGCGCCGATCACACCACCACCTGGCGCCACAGCCTCGGCGGCCTGCTCCTGGGTTTCGAGGATGCCAACCAGGTGAACCATGAACGCCACCTGGACACCTTCGGGCGGCTGCGCCAGGTGGTTGTCGGCGACGTGACCTGCACTATCGGCTACGACGCGTTCTCGCGACCGCTCAGCTACAGCACCCTCGACCCGGCCAGCGGCAACCGACTGCTGCAAACACTCACCTACGACAGCCTTGGACGTGAGCAGAGCCGTACCTTCGTCGCCACGCTCGCCGAAGTGACCCGCAGGCAAACCCAGACCTTGACCTACAACGACCTCGACCAGGTCGTGACCCGCCGCTGGCAAGACGACGAGCGGGAGGGCAGCGAGCACTTCGGCTACGACCTGCGTGGCCGTTTGATCCACTATCGCGCCGACCCTGCCGTAGCGCCTGAGGACCCCTTCGGCAACCGCGTGGTCGAGCAACACTTCGTTTTCAATGTGCTCGACGGCTACGAAAAGATCCTGACGACGTTTGCCGATGGGCGTCGCGATGAGTCCGAATATCACTACGACAACATCGAAGATCCCTGCCAGGTCAGCCGTATTACCCACACCCACCCTGCCTGGCCCGCCATCATCGCCCTACACTACGACGCCTGTGGTCGATTGTGTGCCGACAGCCTCGGGCGCACGCTGACCTGGGATACCCAGGACCGGGTCACGCGCGTCGCCTACCAAGGCCGAGTCTGCGAATATGCGTATGACCCCAGCGGCAACCTGAGCGATCGGCGCGTCGATAATGTGCTGAGCCGCAGTTTCCACAGTGCAGGCCAGTTGACCCATGAGCAACGCGGCGATGAAGTCATACGCTTGGCCGCCGATGCTGGCCAGCTGTTTGCCCTCGACCGCCTCAGCGCGGGCGTGCGCCAAGGCAACGTCACCTTGCTGGGCTGCGATGCCCAGGGCAGCGTGCGTGTCGAGGCCGATAACGCCGTGCGCAACCGCCACTACACCGCCCATGGCGCTGAGCCGGGCACGTCAGGCAAGGCGGACAACCCGTTTGGATTTACCGGCGAGCGCCGCGAGCCGCTGACCGGCTGGTACATTCCCGCCGGCTATCGCCCCTACGATCCACTGCTGATGATCTTCCTCGCCCCCGACAGCGAAAGCCCGTTCGGCCGTGGGGGGTTGAATACCTACGCGTACTGTGGAGGTGATCCGGTCAACCGCGTCGACCCCGACGGCCACTCCTGGTGGAAGTGGTTGGTGACCGGGATCGGCATCGTGCTTGGCGCCGTCGCCACGGTCGCCAGCTTTGGCGCAGCGGCGCCGGCTTTCGCCGCAGTGGCCGCCAGCGGGCTTGGCGCATTGACAGCCAGTGGTGCTGCGGCCATCACCGGGGCAACGCTGGGCGCTGTTTCATTGGGCACCGGTATCGCTTCGACAACGCTCGGGGCAGTCGACAAGGACTCGAAAGCCGCGGGTATCCTGGGGTGGATCTCATTGGGAACTGGCTTGGCAGGTAGCGCGTTGGAGATCGCGCCTAAAGCAGCTACTGCTTTGGCGACGAAAGCACGTGCAATAGGAAGGGCAGCCGTTAAGTCAAGCAAAACAACGGCTGTGGCGAAACCAGGGCTTCCCGGCAACATCTCGAACAATCTCATTGCGCCAAACAAAGTTTCAGCACCAGTAACGCTGTACTCGAAAGGCGGCGGTTCAGCGGATGTCGCGTTCCACCCCAACTATCTCGGTGGCGGTACTGCCGCATTCGAAACGCATGGGTCGACCACCGGACTTTTGATGGATACCACCGGCGCGATGGTCAAACCACAAAAAGTAGGATACAGAGCCAAAGCTTGGCTGGACGCCAATCGACCTGAGGGCGAACCCTTCACCCTGATAGCCTGTCACGCCGCAGAGTCAGGGGCTGCACAAATCGTTGCAGATGTAACAAACCGCCCGGTCACCGCCTTCAAACAAGCGATTTTCGTCAACAGCCCCATGGAGTCCATGAGCCTTGTAGCACCCAATGGTGCTTTGAACATCCCACTGCAGGCAGGACCGCGAAGCGTTCTGGATCTTATTTCTGGGCGAAGTGCCCAAGCGGTTCCCGCTCAATCAAGGATATTCGTGCCGCGGTCCTTCGTTGCCTGAGTGCGCCCAGTCATTTGATCATGCCGATAGGCCCTTCAGCCAGAACGACAGGATCTTGTCGGAGCTTGCCTGTTCGTCCACGTCACGCCACGCATACTGGGTGCGCAGCGACGGGTCATGCAGGAAGCCACGGTTGCGCCAGAACCCATGCAGCGGTTTGTAGTGCGAAGGCCGACGCGGATGCGCGCCCGGCCTTTCCACTGCGCAAAAGGCACAGCAGTCGAACTCGGCCAGCTTGTGTGCATACGACTCGCGCTCGATGAAAAAGCGCACACCCAGGCCCTGCCCCCGGTACTGCGGCAGCACCATCGAATCGGCAAAGTAATAGACGCTGGCAGGATCGCGCCCCTGGACCAGAAAGGGTTGCTGAAAGGCCGGGGCCACATCCATCAGGGGCAGCCCCGTCGAGGCGCCGACCACCTGGCCGTCGTACAGCGCCAACACCACCAGGCTGCGACCTGAGCTGGCGTAGGTTGCGAAGTATTCGGCCTCGGCTTCCAGCGTGCCGTCGTAAAGGTAGGGAAACTCGCGGAACACCGTCAGGCGCAGGCGAGCGAGGTCATCGATGTAAGGCGCGATAGCGGCGCCGTGCAACAGGCGGATTTCCATGCTTGGCGGTCGTTGTGTCGTGGTGGATGACGCGCTCGGCTAAACCGGGCTTGAGGGGAAACCCTATCATCCGCGCCTACACGCCGCCTTTTCCCTCCACGACAGGTATTGTTCCGTGACCGCTATCGGGCAGGTCGAGTGGACCTGTATCGGCCTCTTCGCGGGACAAGCCCGCTCCCACTACCCAATCCCGTGTAGGAGCGGGCTTGCCCCGCGAAGGGCCAGATCAGGCAATACGGGTGCCCAATACCCTGAGAAACGCTGCAAGCCACGCCGGATGCGCCGGCCAGGCGGGTGCGGTGACCAGGTTGCCATCGACATGCGCCTGGTCCACGGCAATATCGATGAACGTGCCACCGGCCAGGCGCACTTCCGGTGCGCAGGCCGGGTAAGCACTGCACTCACGCCCTTCCAGCACCCCAGCCGCCGCCAGCAGCTGGGCGCCGTGACACACTGCGGCGATCGGCTTGCCAGCCTGGTCGAAGGCCTTGACCAGCGCCAGCACCCGCTCGTCCAGGCGCAGGTACTCCGGCGCCCGGCCGCCAGGGATGAGCAAGGCATCGTAGCTTTCGGCACGGACCTGAACGAAGTCCTGATTCAGGGCAAAGTTGTGCCCCGGTTTCTCGCTGTAGGTCTGCTCGCCCTCGAAATCATGGATGGCGGTGCGCACCGTCTGCCCGGCGACCTTCTCCGGGCACACTGCATGCACGGTGTGGCCGACCATGGTCAGGGCCTGGAACGGCACCATCGCTTCGTAGTCCTCGACGTAATCACCCACCAACATGAGAATCTTCTTCGCCGTCATCGCATCCACTCCTTGCAGGGCCTGGGAACAGTCCATGCAAGATAGTCGCTCTCAGTTGCGACGGTCGAGCAGATTGACCACCAGTCGGTCCAACCACCCCCACACCCGCTGCTTCACCCGCCGCCAGAGCGGCCTCGCGTTCCAGTGATCGAGGTCGACTTCCTCGCTCAGGGCGAAGTCACGCTCGAAACTGGCCAGCACGGCGGCGGTCAACGCCGGGTCTAGCGCCTCGACGTTGGCCTCCAGGTTGAAGCGCAGGTTCCAGTGGTCGAAGTTGCACGAGCCGATGCTGACCCAGTCATCCACCAAGACCATCTTCAGGTGCAGGAAGCACGGCTGGTACTCGAAGATCCGCACCCCCGCGCGTAACAGCCGCGGGTAGTAGCGATGCCCGGCGTAGCGCACCGAAGGGTGGTCGGTACGCGGGCCGGTCAGCAGCAGGCGTACGTCGACACCCTTGCCAGCCGCCCGGCGCAATGATCGGCGCACGCTCCAGGTCGGCAGGAAGTACGGCGTGGCCAGCCACACCCGCTGCTTGCCGCTGTTCAGCGCACGCACCAGCGAATGCAGGATGTCCTGGTGCTGACGGGCGTCGGCATAGGCCACCCGGCCCATGCCCTGGCCCTGGGCCGGAACCTTGGGCAGCCGTGGCAGGCCGAAACCCTCGGCCGGGCGCCAGGCGGTGCGGCGGTTGTTGGCATGCCATTGGCGGTCGAACAGCAGTTGCCAGTCGACCACCACCGGCCCCTGCATGTGCACCATCACCTCGTGCCACTCCGATCGCGGCTCGCCCGGTGTCCAGAACTCGTCGGTGACGCCGGTGCCACCGACCACCGCCCAGCGCTCGTCGACCAGCAACAGCTTGCGGTGATCGCGGTAGAGGTTGCGAAACCCCCGGCGCCAGCGCAGGCGGTTGTAGAAACGCAGGTAGACGCCAGCCTCGCTCAGGCGCGCGCGCAACGCCGTACCGAAGGCCAGCGAGCCGTAGTCGTCGAACAGGCAGCGTATCCGTACCCCGCGCCGCGCCGCGCGCTCAAGCACCTCGACCACCGCGTTCGCGCAATCGCCGGCCTCGACCAGGTACAGCTCCAGATCGACTTGATACTGCGCCTGCTCGATGGCCTGGAGCATGCGTGGAAAGAACTC
Source organism: Pseudomonas sp. S31 (assembly GCF_016648105.1). GTDB lineage: Bacteria > Pseudomonadota > Gammaproteobacteria > Pseudomonadales > Pseudomonadaceae > Aquipseudomonas. The sequence goes on from NZ_JACVVE010000037.1 coordinate 21,376, forward strand.
GGGGCCGTCGATCAACAACTCGAACTGGTTGCCTTCACGCCAGGGAAAGACCGGCCCCGGCATGTCAGCGCGCGTTGAAGATCAGCACCGCGTTGACCGGCACCGTCGGGTTGATGGACTTGAGCTTGGCGAACTTGCGCAGGCTCTCCAGGCCCGGCATCAGGCCGTAGTCCTCGGCGCGCAGCACCAAGGGCTCGAGCGTGACCACCTGGAAGCGCCGCTGGTCCAGGCGGGTGGCCAGCAGCAACGCGTTGTAGCTGTGCGATTGGCCATGCAGGGTGACCGTCAGCGGCAGGCGCAGCTCGATCTGCGCACCATCGGCGAGGTCGTTGAGCGGGCGCAGGTCGATCTGTGCCTTGACCGTGGCCTCGGCGAACTGCCTGACCTCGAACAGCTCGTCGCGCATGCGCTCGTCACGCAGGGGGATGCCGCTGCTCACCGAGTCCATCTCGATGCGCAGGTTGGCCGTACCTTTGCCGTCGACACTGCCGTGCAGCACCAGGAAGCGATGCACCTCGGCGGTGTCGCCGTTCTTGCCGGCGACGAACGACAGGCGTGACGACTCGCCATCGAGGTGCCAGTTGGCGTGGGCTGGCAGGCACAGGGCCAGCAGCAATGCGGGGAGCAGGCGGGACAGTTTGAACATGACGAATCTCGTGAAGCCAAGCCGCCAACCTTACCCGCCCGCCTTCACGGCAGCAAGCTGCAGCCCTCACGCGCGCCCTGCCACTGGGCCTGGTTGCGCCGGCCGAGGCCCTCGGCGGTCACCCGGCGTTGTGCGCCGTCTTCCTCGAGCAACCCCAAGGGCAGCCATTGCTTCACGTAGCCGCGGCAATACGCCGCGTCGAAGCCCATGACGAAGCGGCACGAGCAGTATTCCTTGGCCGAGTAGGCCGAGAGAATCCCGGGGAAGTCCGCCAGTGCCTGGCGTTCATGCCAGGCCCAGCCAAGCAGGGCGAGCAGCACCAGCAGCAGCAAGCGTTTCATCGCCCCTCCCCGGCCACTGCGGCCAGCACGCGCTTGAGCAGTTCGTTGTGGCTGTAGCGGGCATCCCGGTCGTCGGCGTAGCGCACGATCACCAGCTTCTGCGCGGGTAGCACATACAACGCCTGTCCCCAGTGGCCGAGTGCCGCGTAGGAAGTGGTCGGCACGTCGGGCCAAGGCGTCTGACTGCCAGCCAGTGGCTGGTTGAGCCACCAGTGGCCACCAGGGTTGGCTTCTCCGGGAGTAGCCTGGGCCCGTTCGAACAGCGTGGTATTGAACGCGACCCAGCTCGCCGGCAACAGCTGGCGGTCACCCCAACGCCCGCCACGCTGCATCAGTAGGCCGATGCGCGCCAGGTCACGGGCACTCAGGTAGAGATAGGAAGAACCGACGTAGGTGCCGCTGCCGTCGCGTTCCCAGGTGGCGCTGGTGATACCCAATGGCTCGAACAACGCTTGCCAAGGGTACCCGGCATAGGCCTCGGCGCCGAGCATGCCGCGCAGGGTCGCCGCCAGCACGTTGCTGTCGCCGCTGGAGTAGAGAAAGCGCCTGCCGGGGGCTTCGGCAGCAGGCCGCGCCGCAGTGTAGGCAGCCATGTCGTGGCGCCCGCGGGTGTAGAGCATCGCCACCACCGAGGACTTCAACGGCGCGTATTCGTAGTCTTCCTGCCAGTCCAGGCCACTGGCCCAGTGCAGCAGATCGGCCAGGGATACCTGCGGGTGAGCCTGCATGGGTGGGTAGAAGCGTGCGGCGCGGTCTTGCAGTTGGAAGCGGCCCTCGCCCTGGGCCACACCCAACAAGGTAGCGAGCACACTCTTGCTGATCGACCAGGTCAGGTGCGCAGTGTTGGCGGTGGTCGGCGCGGTATAGCGTTCGTGGATGATCTGGCCGTCGCGGATGATCAACAGGGCATCGGTGCGGATGCCGCTGCGATCGCTGGCGTTGCGCTGAGGGAAGGCGTAGGCGTCGACCGCTTGCCAGTCGATGGCGGGGGTATCGACTGGCCAGTCCTCGGCCCAGGCAGGCAGGGTGAACAGGCTGATGATCGCTAGCAGGGTCTTGAGCATGGCGGGGAGCCGGTTGGGGCTGCCTTGCAGCCCATCGCGGGTAAACCCGCTCCTACACAGATTGCACGTACCTGTAGGAGCGGGTTCACCCGCGAAGGGCCGCAACGCGGCCCAGGGGTCAACGGATCACACCAGCATCCCAGGCCTTCATGACAATCCTGCAGCCACCCAGGCCTTGGCCAGACGCTTCTCCCGCGCCGCAGTGGCCAACGCCAGCACGCCCTGGTCGCGCTGCCACAACTGCGCCCACGGCTCCGGCCCTGCCAGCAGGGCCTTGTCGATGGCCCCGCGCAACTCCTGGAACTGCGAGAACAAACCGCCCAGCAACAAGTGGCAGGCCACGCTGTCGGCACACTGCTGACTGCCCTGCGCGCAGCCGGCCAGCAACGCCATCAGACGCAGACGCAGTTCCTGCGGCCAGGCGCATTCCTGGCCCACGCCATATAGCCAGGCCGTCAGTGCCGCGAGCACGTACAAATCCTCCAGCGCGCGAAAGGGTTTCACATAGGCATCCCAGCCATCCCCGGCGAGCAACTCGCACGCCGCTTGCTGCAAGCGCACGCGGCCATGCCCGACCTCGGGCATCAAGGGCAGGGTCGGCAAGGCCTCGAGGGTGACACCTGGCTCCCCCGGATAAACCACCGCCAGGCTCAAGCGCGGCGCCTCACCCTGCCCTTCGCTGCGCGCCGCCACCAGCAGCCATTCGGCGTCCAGCCCGGCGGTGACGAAGTCCTTGTCGCCCGTCAGGCGCAGCCCTTCCAGGCGCACTTGCATGTCGGCGGGTCGCACGCTGCGCCGCTCGGTGGCGCACAGCGCGCCGAGGCCTGCAGGGGCGCTGGGCCAGAGCACGCGCAAAGCAGCCTGATAGCCGACCAGGAACGCCAGCCCTGGCGTCGCCATGGCGCGCCCGCCTAGCACCGCCAGTTCGAAGGGTGCAACGGCACCCAGGCGCTCGCCCAGGGCAGCGTAGGTCTCGCCCAGGGTCGCGGCGAGGGGATGACGAAGGGGATCGTTGAGACGTTGCAACCAGGCCATGGAACGCTCCTCTCACTGGGGCTTGTGGGGCTCGCGGGGTGTCATGCAAGCATCACCAAAGGTTCACAGGGGTGACACCGCATCTACCTAGGCTGACTTTGCACAACAAAGCCGACCGGCCGCAACCCTCTTGGCTGGCTTAGGGAGACACGCAATGACTCGGATCGCTCACTCTGGCGACAACAGCAGCGCACGCCGCCTGCAAGCCGAACGCCTGGTCGGGGCCACCGCCCTGCAGGAAGCCCAGGCATTGCGCTACAAGGTGTTCAGCGCGGAATTCAAGGCCAAGCTCAAAGGTGCCGAACTGGGCCTGGACATGGATGACTACGACGTGCACTGCCGCCACATCGGGGTTCGCGACTTGAACACCGGCGAACTGGTTGCCACCACCCGCCTGCTCGATCACCAGGCCGCCAGCAGCCTGGGTCGCTTCTACAGCGAAGAGGAATTCAGCCTGCACGGGCTGCTGCAGTTGCAAGGCCCGATCCTCGAACTGGGCCGTACCTGCGTGGCGCCCGACTACCGCAACGGCGGCACCATTGCCGTGCTCTGGGGTGAACTGGCCGAAGTGCTCAACGAAGGCCGCTACAGCTACCTGATGGGCTGCGCCAGCATTCCCATGCAGGACGGCGGCGTGCAGGCCCACGCGGTCATGCAACGCCTGCGTGAACGCTACCTGTGCACCGAGCACCTGCGCGCCGAGCCGAAGAAACCATTACCTAGCCTGGCCCTGCCCGGCAACGTCATCGCCGAGATGCCGCCACTGCTCAAGGCCTATATGCGCCTGGGCGCGAAGATCTGCGGCGAGCCTTGCTGGGACGAGGACTTCCAGGTGGCCGATGTGTTCATCCTGCTCAAGCGCGACGACCTCTGCCCGCGCTACGCCCGTCACTTCAAGGCGGCGGTCTGATGCCCAAGCTGCGGGTGTTCGCCCGCCTCGCCCGGTTGTGCCTGGTCCTGCTGCTGGGCCTGTGCCTGGCCAGCCTCATCGCCCTTGGCGAACGCCTGGGGCTGAACGCCTCGGTCGCGCGCCGCCAGCGCTGGACCTGCCTGTTCATGAAACGCCTGGTCGCCGCCCTGCCTTTCGAGGTGCGGGTCAGTGGCGAGCTGCCGCAACGGCCGATGCTGTGGGTCAGCAACCATGTATCGTGGACCGATATCCCGCTGCTCGGCATGCTGCTGCCGCTATCGTTCCTGTCCAAGGCCGAAGTGCGCCACTGGCCGCTGGCCGGCTGGCTGGCGGAAAAGGCCGGCACCCTGTTCATTCGCCGGGGCGGCGGCGACAGCCAACGCCTGCGCGAGCAGATCGGCGAGCAGCTTGGCCTGGCCCGGCCGCTGCTGATCTTCCCTGAGGGCACCACCACCGACGGGCGCCAGCTGCGCACCTTCCATGGCCGCCTGCTGGCCGGCGCCATCGACCGCGGTATGGCGGTGCAGCCGGTGGCCATCCAATACCTGCGTAGTGGCGAAGCCGACCCGATCGCGCCGTTCATTGGCGACGACGACCTGGTCTCGCACCTGCTGCGCTTGTTCGCCGAGCCGAGGGGGCAGGTGCACATACAACTGCTGCAACCGATCGGCAGCGTGGGCAAGGAACGGGCAGCGCTGGCGTTTCAAGCGCAGCAGGCGATTCACCTGGCGTTGTTCGGGGTCGAGGAAGTCGAGCAGTTGCCACGGCGCCAAGCACGGGCAGCATGACCGGTCCTTTCGCGGGTGCAGCGCCGTCATCGGAACCGCAGATATTCCTGTAGGAGCGGGTTCACCCGCGAAAGGGCCAGACGCGACAACGCAGAATTATCTGACTTGCACCCTCCCCGCCGCCGCAAACGCCTGCAACTGCGGATAGAACTCCCGAAAATCCGCCATCAGCGGCTCATACAACCGCACCAGCTCATCCATCACCCCGTCCATGCCCTCCGGCCGCGACAAGCGCCGGGCGATGCCGTCGAACACCTGCTTGAGGGTGGCGAAATCGCTGTAGGCGCCCAACCAGTCGTCCGCCGCCATGAACGGCGCGATCCGCGCCAAACGCCCCGGCAGCTCCGGCTGCGCCAACAGCACCCGATAGAAATCACCGGTGAACTGCTCCAGCGGCTGCTCGGCATAGTCGCCCCAGTGCCGGGCCAGGCAGTGGTCGAAGAACACATCCAGAACGATCCCGGCAAAACGCCGCCGCGCTTGCGGAAAACGCGCCAGCGCCGCCAGCACCAGCGGGTGCCGGTCGGTATAGCTGTCGATGTGCCGATGCAAGCGGATCGCCGCCTCCAGCTCTGGAGCGAAACGCCCCTCCAGCGAGCCTTTGACGAAGTCGCCGTACAAGCTGCCAAGCAGTTGATCCGGCGCCGAGCCGCCGAGGTGCAGGTGTGCGAGATAGTTCATGAGCGCAGTCTAGCACCGCATGCTGGTATATCGTAATAACGCGATATATCGATTTCTGCACGGCTCAGAACTTCTTCATATTTGTATATCGCCCACCCACGATTTACATTTCGTCCTATCGCGATATACCGCTACGACACGAGCCCCACCGTCATGCCACTCGACCTCGACGAAATCATAAAAGCGCTGGCCCATCCGGTCAGGCGAGAAATCCTCAGTTGGCTGAAGGACCCGGCTACGCAATTTCCCGACCAGTACCACAGCACCGAGAACGGCATCTGTGCCGGGCAGATCGACCAGCGCTGCGGCCTGTCGCAATCGACGGTTTCGGCCCACCTGGCGACGCTGCAGCGTGCCGGCCTGATCAGCAGCCAGAAGGTCGGCCAGTGGCACTTCTTCAAACGCAACGAGGACACCATCCAGGCGTTTCTCGAACAACTGCGGCAAACGCTTTGACAAGGCAGGTAAACGACATGACCACGCTTTTCGATCCGATCACCCTGGGCGACCTGCAATTGCCCAACCGCATCATCATGGCGCCGCTGACCCGCTGCCGCGCCGACGAGGGCCGCGTGCCCAACGCCCTGATGGCCGAGTACTACGTGCAACGCGCCAGCGCCGGGCTGATCCTCAGCGAAGCGACCTCGGTCACGCCGATGGGCGTCGGTTACCCGGACACTCCAGGCGTCTGGAACGACGAACAGGTGCGCGGCTGGACCAACGTCACCCGCGCCGTGCACGCTGCCGGCGGGCGCATCTTCCTGCAACTGTGGCACGTCGGGCGTATCTCCCACCCCAACTACCTGAACGGCGAATTGCCGGTGGCGCCGAGCGCTATTCAGCCCAAGGGCCATGTCAGCCTGGTGCGCCCGCTGAGCGACTTCCCGACCCCGCGTGCATTGGAGACCGAAGAGATCGCCGACGTCGTCGAGGCCTACCGCAACGCGGCGGAAAACGCCAAGGCTGCGGGCTTCGATGGGGTGGAGATCCACGGCGCCAATGGCTACCTGCTCGACCAGTTCCTGCAGAGCAGCACCAACCAGCGCAGCGACCGCTACGGCGGCTCGCTGGAAAACCGCGCACGCTTGTTGCTGGAAGTCACCGATGCCGCCATCGAGGTGTGGGGCGCCGGCCGCGTCGGCGTGCACCTGGCGCCGCGTGCCGACTCCCATGACATGGGCGACGCCAACCGCGCCGAAACCTTCACCTACGTGGCGCGGGAGCTCGGCAAGCGTGGCATCGCGTTCATCTGCTCGCGGGAGAAAGAAGCCGACGACAGCCTCGGCCCGCTGATCAAGGAAGCCTTCGGCGGCCCGTACATCGTCAACGAACGGTTCGACAAGGCCAGTGCCACGGCCGCCCTGGCCAGCGGCAGGGCAGACGCGGTGGCATTCGGCGTGCCGTTCATCGCCAACCCGGACCTGCCTGCGCGGCTGGAGGCCGATGCGCCGTTGAATCAGGCGCATCCGGAAACCTTCTATGGCAAGGGGCCGGTGGGCTACATCGACTACCCGCGCCTCTGATTCAAGGGCCATTCGCGGGTAAACCCGCTCCTACACGATCTTGGCTGTAGGAGCGGGTTTACCCGCGAAGAAGGCTGAGGTGCTCTCAGGGCCGCGCGTTGATCTGCTGCTGCAGGTTCTGGATCTGGCTCTGCAAGGTATTCAGGTTACGCGTGGTCTGCCCACGGAACGCATCGAACTCCTGTACCGAAGCCCCGCTGGAAGCGGCCGCTGGGCGGTTTTCCACCTGGCTCTTGAGCACCAGCACATCCTGCTCGAGGCTTTCGATGGCCGCGCTCGGGTTGCCCTGCTTCTTCAACGCCGCTACATCGTTGCTCAGCGTCTTGAGCTGGCCATCGAGCTTGCCGCCGTCGACCTGTCCCGACTTCAACGCCGCCAGCTCTGCGTTCACTGCCTTGAGCTGGGCCTGCAACTGGGCCTGCAGCTCGGTCACCGCCTTCTGCTGTTCACGGGTATCGGCCAGCACCTGCTCCAGGCGCTTGCCCAGGTCGCCGGCCTGGCCAGCCACGCCCTGCTGTTGCTTGCCTTGCTCGGCCAGGCTGGCCTGCAACTGGCGGATCTGCAACTTCAGCGCCTCGCTGCCGGTGGTGCTCGACGACTCGCTGGCCGCGACCTTGCCGCTGATCGCCTGCAGGCGCCCGGCGGCTTCTTCGCTGATGCGGGCGAAGCTTTCCTGGGTGGCCACCAATTGCTGCTCCATCAGCGAGATCTGCTGGAAACTCCACCAGCCCAGGCCAGCCAGGGCGATGAACGCCGCCACCAGCAGCGCCCACAGCGGCCCCGTGCTGGCAGGCCGCACAGCTTTCTGGCGGCTGCGCGCCACGTGCGCCGGCAGCAGTTCATCGTCATCCGGGGTACCGGCACGCAAGGTGGGTACGTCATCGAAATCATCACGGGCATCGTTACGCATGGGTGCATTCAACCGCGGTAGTAGCAAAGGGACATGAGTATAAACCGCTTGCGCGGCGCACTGATGACCATCATCGGCCGATCAGGTTCACTGGCCTGGGGGCTGATGCTTCCACCAGGCGCAGAATTCATCCAGCGCCGTCCACAGGCTGACCTTGGGCTCATACCCCAGATAATGCCGGGCGCGGCTGATATCCAGGGTGAAATCGCGGCTCATGACCTGCATGCCCAGGCGCGACAGGGTCGGCTGCGGCCTGCCGGGCCACAACAGGCAGGCGGCCTCGTTCAACGCCGCCAGGCTATAGGCCAGGCCATAGCCGCGATAGCGGGTGACCTGCGGCAACTGCATCTGGCGCATCACGTAGTTGACCACGTCCCATAGCGGTATCGGCGCGCCGTTGCTGATGTTGTAGGCCTGGCCCAGCGCGCGATCCTCGGCGAACAGGGCACTGAGCAGTGCCTCGTTGAGGTTGTGCACACTGGTGAAATCGACCTTGTTCAGACCATTGCCGATGATCGCCACGCGCTGCTTGCGCTGCATCTGCATCAGCCGCGGGAAGAGGCTCGCGTCGCCCGCCCCGGTGACGAAGCGTGGACGCAGCGCGAGCACTTCCAGGCCGAACTCCTGGGCACCGAAGACCTTCTGCTCGGCCAGGTACTTGGTGCGGGCGTAGTGGTCATGGAAGCGTCGCGGCACCTGGTCCTCGCGCAGGCCCAGGTGCGAACGGCCATCGAAATAGATCGACGGCGAAGACAGGTGCACCAGGCGCCGCACATGCTCTTTCAGGCAGCCTTCGACGACGTTTTCGGTGACCACCACGTTGGCCTGGTGAAAATCCTGGTAACGCCCCCAGTTGCCCACCGCGCCCGCGCAATGCACCACGGTGTCGACACCCTGGCACAGGCGCCGGGTCAGCTCGGCATCGCCCAGATCACCGGGAATGAACTGCGCGCCTCGCTTGACCAGGTGCTCGACGCCCTCTGCGCGGCGGCCGTTGACCCGCACCTCCAGGCCCTGCTCCAGGGCGAAGCGCGCAAAGCGACCGCCGATGAAACCGCTTGCCCCGGTAACCAGAATTCGCATGTAAGACCCTGCCTTGCCAGATTTCAGATGCAACAGACGCCAGCCGCGCCTACAACGGCACCAGCCACTGCCCTGCGGTCTGCCGCAGGTGCTCGGTCAGTTGCGCGAGCAACTGCCCGCCACTGCGCCAATGATGCCAGTACAACGGCACATCGATGGGCGTATCGGGGCTAATTTCCACCAGTTGCCCACTCGCCAGCTGCTCGCGCGCCTGCAGCTCGGGCACCAGGCCCCAGCCCAGGCCCGCCTCGGCCATGCGCAGGAAGCCTTCGGACGAGGGGCACAGGTGATGCAGGAAACCCTCCTGGATGCCCAGCGATGCCAGATAGCGGTGCTGCAGGAAGTCGTCCGGCCCGTAGACGATCGCGGGCGTCCTGGCCAGGCGCTCGGCCACGAAGCCCTGGGGGAAGTAGCGCGCCATGAATTGCGGGCTGGCCAGCGCCCGATAGCGCATGGCGCCCAGCGCCAGGCAACGCGCCCCGGCCACCGGCCGCTCGCTGCCGCACAGGCAGGCAGCGACTTCGCCGGCACGCATGCGCTTGAGGCCAACGTCCTGGTCTTCCACCACCAGGTCGGTCAGCAACTGGTGCTCGGCGCAGAACCCGCCCACGGCAGCGGCCCACCAAGTCGCCAGGCTGTCGGCGTTGAGGGCGATGCGCAGGCGCTCCGGCACGCCCTCTTCATCCAGCGCCGGCACCTGGCGCTGCAGGTCGCGTTCGAGCAGGCGCACCTGCTGCACATGGTTGAGCAATTGCCGCCCGACCTCGGTGGGGCTCGGCGGCGTGGCACGCACCAACACCGGTTGCCCGACCCGCGCCTCGAGCAGCTTGATGCGCTGGGAGACCGCCGATTGCGACAACCCCAGCACCTGGGCGGCGCGCTCGAAGCCGGCCTGTTCGATCACCGCCGCGAGGGCGGCGAGCAGCTTGTAGTCGAACATCGATTTCCCTAATGACAGATCAGCACTATTTGTTTTTCTTATACATGCCGACTCGCCAGAATGACCAGCTTCTTCCGACGTATTTCATCCTGGAGCGCACGCCATGTGGCAAAGCTATCTCAACGGCATGCTGGTCGCCTTCGGCCTGATCATGGCCATCGGCGCGCAAAACGCCTTCGTTCTCGCCCAGAGCCTGCGTCGCGAACATCATCTGCCGGTGGCTGCCCTGTGCATCGTCTGTGACGCCATCCTGGTGGCAGCGGGGGTATTCGGCCTGGCCACGGTGCTGGCGCACAACCCGACGTTGCTGGCCATCGCCCGCTGGGGCGGCGCGGTGTTCCTCATCTGGTACGGCGCCAAGGCCCTGCGCAGCGCCTGTTCCAAGCAGAGCCTGCAGCACCAGCAGGGCCAGGGCATGCGCTCGCGCCGGGCGGTATTGCTCAGTGCCTTGGCGGTCACCCTGCTCAACCCCCACGTGTACCTCGACACCGTGCTGTTGATCGGCTCGCTCGGCGCCCAGCAGAGCGTGCCCGGGGCCTACGTGGCGGGGGCGGCGAGCGCCTCGCTGGTGTGGTTCTCGACCCTGGCCCTCGGCGCCGCCTGGCTGGCTCCGTGGCTGGCCCGCCCCGCCACTTGGCGGATGCTCGACCTGATGGTCGCGGTGATGATGTTCGCGGTAGCGGCGCAGTTGATCTTCAACTGATCCTTCGCCGTCGATCGACAACCACGAACCGCTCTGGAACCTCTATTCCCTATCTTTGTTGCGTGGTTATGCGCCGGGGCCGGTGCTATGATCCAGCCCTTGCGTCGCAAAAAGAGTACAAACTCGCCGACGCACATCGGGCCGCCCGTGATCGGCCTTGCGCAAACCGCAAACAGACCTGAATCAGGAGATCCACCATGGCTTTTGAATTGCCGCCGCTGCCGTACGCCCACGATGCCTTGCAGCCGCACATCTCCAAGGAAACCCTGGAGTATCACCACGACAAGCACCACAACACCTACGTCGTGAACCTGAACAACCTGGTTCCAGGCACCGAATTCGAAGGCAAGACCCTGGAAGAGATCGTCAAGAGCTCTTCGGGCGGCATCTTCAACAACGCCGCTCAAGTCTGGAACCACACCTTCTACTGGAACTGCCTGTCGCCAAACGGCGGCGGCCAGCCCACCGGTGCCCTGGCTGACGCCATCAACGCCGCTTTCGGTTCCTTCGACAAATTCAAGGAAGAGTTCACCAAGACTTCGGTCGGTACCTTCGGTTCCGGCTGGGGCTGGCTGGTGAAGAAAGCCGACGGCTCCCTGGCCCTGGCCAGCACCATCGGCGCTGGCTGCCCGCTGACCAGCGGCGACACCCCACTGCTGACCTGCGACGTCTGGGAGCACGCCTACTACATCGACTACCGCAACCTGCGTCCGAAGTACGTCGAGGCGTTCTGGAACCTGGTCAACTGGGCGTTCGTCGCCGAGCAGTTCGAAGGCAAGACCTTCAAGGCCTGATCACCAGCCTTGAGCGAAAAACCCGGCCCCGCGCCGGGTTTTTTAATCCCTGCGCAAGCGTGCTGCGTCAACGCTTCACCTCCGTCAACGGATTTCCCCCTGGCTCTTGCTCCCCCCCGATAGCGCGCTAACATCAAGCTTCGGGAAAGTGGAAACAGCGCCCTCAAGTCGCAGGCGTTGGCGACCGATACACTGTCAAGGCGAGCTCGAACCTTCGTGCTGGCCAGGGGCACCGGTCGATAGTGTATTGCCTTGGATAATGGCAAAATGCTGCCATGCGCATGGATTAAGGAAACCCCATTGAAGCTGGAATTGCGGGACAGCCTATCGATCAAGTTGCTCAGGGTCGTGCTCCTTTCGGCGCTGGCGGTCGGCGTCGTGCTCAGCTGCGCGCAGATCGTCTACGACACCTACAAGACCCGCCAGACCGTCGACAACGATGCCCAGCGCATCCTCGACATGTTCCGCGATCCATCCACCCAGGCGGTGTACAGCCTCGATCGGGAAATGGGCATGCAGGTGATGGAAGGCCTGTTCCAGGACGAGTCGGTGCGCATGGCGTCCATCGGCCACCCCCACGAGACCATGCTCGCGGAAAAATCCCGCCCCCTGCGAGACATGTCCATGCGCTGGCTGACCGACCTGCTGCTGGGCCAGGAACGCACCTACAGCATCGACCTGGTCGGCCGCGGCCCGTACAGCGAGTACTACGGCGACCTGAGCATCACCCTCGACACCGCCGACTATGGTGAAGACTTCCTGATCAACGCAGTGATCATCTTCGTTTCCGGCGTGCTGCGCGCCCTGGCCATGGGCCTGGTGCTGTACCTGGTGTATCACTGGCTACTGACCAAGCCGCTCTCGAAGATCATCGAGCACCTCACGCAGATCAACCCCGACCGCCCCAGCCAGCACCAGATCCCGCAGCTCAAGGGCCACGAGAAGAACGAACTGGGCATCTGGGTCGATACGGCCAACCAGTTGCTGGCCTCGATCGAGCGCAACACCCACCTGCGGCACGAGGCGGAGAACAGCCTGCAGCGCATGGCCCAGTACGATTTCCTCACCGGCCTGCCCAACCGCCAGCAACTGCAGGAGCAACTGGACAAGATCCTCGTCGACGGTGGCCGCCTGCAGCACCGGGTGGCGGTGCTGTGCGTGGGTCTGGACGACTTCAAGGGCATCAACGAGCAGTTCAGCTACCAGGTGGGTGACCAACTGTTGCTGGCCCTGGCCGACCGCCTGCGTGCCCACAGTGGCCGTTTGGGCGCCCTCGCACGGCTCGGCGGCGACCAGTTCGCCCTGGTCCAGGCCAACATCGAACAGCCCTACGAGGCCGCGGAACTCGCGCAAAGCATTCTCGACGACCTGGAAGCGCCGTTCGCCGTCGACCAACAGGAAATCCGCCTGCGTGCCACCATCGGCATCACCCTGTTCCCCGAGGACGGCGACAGCACCGAGAAGCTCCTGCAAAAGGCCGAGCAGACCATGACCCTGGCCAAGGCTCGCTCGCGCAACCGTTATCAGTTCTATATCGCCAGCGTCGACAGCGAGATGCGCCGGCGCCGCGAGCTGGAAAAGGACCTGCGCGAAGCGCTGCCACGCAACCAGCTGTACCTGGTGTACCAGCCCCAGGTCAGCTACCGCGACCAGCGTGTGGTCGGCGTCGAGGCCCTGCTGCGCTGGCAGCATCCGCAGCTGGGCATGGTCCCGCCCGACCAGTTCATCCCCCTGGCCGAACAGAACGGCAGCATCATCGCCATCGGCGAATGGGTACTCGACCAAGCCTGTCGGCAATTGCGCGAATGGCACGACCTGGGCTTCTGCGAACTGCGCATGGCAGTCAACCTGTCGACCGTGCAACTGCACCACAGCGAGTTGCCACGGGTGGTCAACAACCTGTTGCAGGCCTACCGCCTGCCACCGCGCAGCCTGGAACTGGAAGTCACCGAGACCGGCCTGATGGAAGATATCAGCACCGCCGCCCAGCACCTGCTCAGCCTGCGCCGCTCCGGGGCGATGATCGCCATCGACGACTTTGGCACCGGCTACTCCTCGCTCAGCTACCTGAAGTCGCTGCCGCTGGACAAGATCAAGATCGACAAGAGCTTCGTCCAAGACCTGCTCGACGACGATGACGACGCCACCATCGTTCGCGCCATCATCCAGCTGGGCAAGAGCCTGGGCATGCAGGTGATCGCCGAGGGCGTGGAAACCGCCGAGCAGGAGGCCTACATCGTTGCCCAGGGCTGCCACGAGGGTCAGGGCTACCACTACAGCAAGCCGCTGTCGGCGCGCGAAGTGACCCACTACCTCAAGCAGGCGCAGCGCAACCACGCCTCGATGCTGTAGCCGCGCACGACCGGTTACGTCGCATGACCGGCATTTACACGAATATGCGCCCGGCCCCCTTTACAGCAAATGCAAATCTTTCGCATGATGTTGCGGTTTCGCATGCCCACGGCACACAAGTCCAACCACACGACGCAGGAAAACCAACAATGATTCGAATGCCTCTGGCCTCCGCCAGTCTGCTGGCCATCGCCATCGCTCTTGCCGGTTGCGGCGAGGGCAAGGACGACAAGGCAGCCGCTCCGCAAGCTCAGGCCCCTGCTGCTGCCAGCACCGCCGCCGCTGCGCCCGGCGCTGTCGACGAAGCGGCCGGCAAGGCCGTGGTCAAGCATTACGCCGAGATGGTCTACGCCGTGTACAGCGACTCGCTGAGCACCGCCAAGGCCCTGCAGAGCGCGGTCGACGCGTTCCTGGCCAACCCCAACGACGACACCCTGAAGGCCGCCAAGACCGCCTGGGCCGCAGCCCGCGTCCCGTACCTGCAGAGCGAGGCGTTCCGCTTCGGCAACACCATCATCGACGACTGGGAAGGCCAGGTGAACGCCTGGCCCCTGGACGAAGGCCTGATCGACTACGTCGACAAGAGCTACGAGCACGCCCTGGGCAACCCGGCCGCGAGCGCCAACATCATCGCCAACACCGAGATCCAGGTCGGCGAAGAGAAGGTCGACGTCAAGGACATCACCCCCGAGAAGCTCGCCAGCCTGAATGAGCTGGGCGGCTCCGAGGCCAACGTCGCCACCGGCTACCACGCCATCGAGTTCCTGCTCTGGGGCCAGGACCTCAACGGCACCGGCCCAGGCGCCGGCGCCCGTCCTGTTTCCGACTACCTGGAAGGCAAAGGCGCCACCGGTGGCCACAACGAGCGTCGTCGTGCCTACCTGAAGGCCGTCACCGACCTGCTGGTGCAGGATCTCGAGGAGATGGTCGGCAACTGGGCACCGAACGTCGCCGACAACTACCGCGCCAAGCTGGAAGCCGAGCCTGTCAAGGACGGCCTGCGCAAGATGCTGTTCGGCATGGGTAGCCTGTCGCTGGGCGAACTGGCCGGCGAGCGCATGAAGGTTTCGCTGGAAGCCAACTCGCCGGAAGACGAGCAGGACTGCTTCAGCGACAACACCCACTACTCGCACTTCTACGACGCCAAGGGCATCCGTAACGTCTACCTGGGCGAGTACACCCGCACCGACGGCACCAAGATGACCGGCCCGAGCCTGTCGTCGCTGGTGGCCAAGGCCGATCCGGCCGCCGACGCCACGCTCAAGGCCGACCTCGAGTCGACCGAGGCGAAGATCCAGGTGATGGTCGATCACGCTCTCAAAGGCGAGCACTACGACCAGCTGATCGCCCCAGACAACGCGGCCGGCAACCAGATCGTGCGTGATGCCATCGCCGCCCTGGTCAAGCAGACCGGTTCGATCGAGCAGGCCGCGAGCAAGCTGGGTATCGACAGCCTGAACCCGGACAACGCCGACCACGAGTTCTGATTGGTGTAGCTGCGGGGATGAGAGAGGCGGCCTTAGGGCCGCCTTTTTTGTGTCCGTCGTGGGGGTGCGGTGCGGCGCTCGATCTATGCCACAGCACATAACCCAAGCCATCCCCACACGCCCCCTGACACCATTTTCATCCAGCAGTTGCAAATTGCTCTTATTCAATCTTTCCCACTTTGCTAAGCTTGTTCGCCGGTTTTTTAGCCCACGCCCAGGATCGTAGATGTCCTCGTCGCTGCCCCGACTCCCCTGCCTGCTGCTGGCCCTCGCCCTCGCCGCCTGTGACGACGCCCCGCGTTTCACCCAGGCCGAGCCCGGCGAAGCGCTGTCAGGTGGCCAGGCCACGGTCAAGCGCAGCGATCGCAACGCCTTTTCCATGCCCTCGGCCAACCTGTCGCCCGAGCAGCGGGTGGATTTTGCCGTGGGCAACAGTTTCTTCCGCAACCCCTGGGTGATCGCCCCCTCCACCACCACCGCGCGTGACGGCCTGGGCCCGCTGTTCAACACCAACGCCTGCCAGAACTGCCACATCCGCGATGGCCGCGGCCATCCGCCGGAGGCCGATGGCAACAACGCGGTGTCGATGCTGGTGCGCCTGTCGATCCCCGACCAGCCGTATTACGCCAAGGTCATCGAACAGCTCGGCGTGGTGCCGGAACCGACCTATGGCACCCAGTTGCAGGACATGGCCGTGCCCGGCGTGGCGCCGGAGGGCAAGGTGCGCATGACCTATGACCCGGTGCCGGTGCGCTTTGCCGACGGCTACCAGGTTGAACTGCGCCGCCCGACCCTGCAGATCACCCAGCTAGGCTACGGGCCGCTGCACCCCGACACACGTTTTTCCGCCCGCGTGGCACCGCCGATGATCGGCCTCGGCCTGCTCGAAGCCATCCCCGACGCCGATATCCTCGCCGGCGAAGACCCGGACGACCACAACCACGATGGCATTCGCGGCCGCGCCAACCGGGTCTGGGACGATGCCTTGGGCAAGACCGTGATCGGCCGCTTTGGCTGGAAGGCCGGGCAGCCCAACGTCAACCAGCAGAACGTGCACGCCTTCGTCGGCGACATGGGCCTGACCAGCACCCTGCAGCCCAAGGACGACTGCACTGCAGCGCAGCCCGAATGCCTGGCCGCGCCCAACGGCGACGGCGCCGGTGGCGAGAAGGAAGTCAGCGACAATATCCTGCGCCTGGTCACCTTCTATACCCGCAACCTGGCCGTGCCAGCGCGGCGCGACGTCGACTCGCCGCAGGTGCTGGCCGGCAAGAACCTGTTCCACCAGGCCGGGTGCCAGGGTTGCCACACGCCGCAATTCACCACCTCCAGCCAGGCTGCCGAGCCGGCGCTGGCGAACCAGCTGATCCGCCCCTACAGTGACCTGCTGTTGCATGACATGGGCCCAGGCCTGGCCGACGAGCGCAGCGAATTCGCTGCCAATGGCCAGGACTGGCGCACGCCCCCGCTGTGGGGCATCGGCCTGACCGAAACCGTCAGCGGCCACACCCAATACCTGCACGACGGCCGTGCCCGCAACCTGCTCGAGGCCGTGCTCTGGCACGGTGGCGAAGCCCAAGCGGCGCGCGACCACGTACTGGCTTTCAATGCCGAGCAGCGCACCGCGTTGCTGGCCTTCCTGAACTCACTTTAAACGCGCAAGGAGCCGGGCATGTTCCGACCCAAACTGTTGTTCACCAGCCTCGCCGCACTCGCCCTCGGCGCCTGCTCGCCGCAGGACCAGCAGGCTGTGACCTCGGCGGCGATCGCCAAGCAGGTGATCCTGCCTACCTACAGCCGCTGGGTCGAAGCCGACCGCGCACTCGCCGCCAGCGCCCTGGCCTTCTGCGAAGGCAAGCAGAGCCTGGATACCGCCCGCGCCGACTTCCTGAATGCGCAAAAAGCCTGGGCCGAGCTGCAACCGCTCCTGGTCGGCCCACTGGCCGAAGGCAACCGTGCCTGGCAGGTACAGTTCTGGCCCGACAAGAAGAACCTGGTGGGCCGTCAGGTCGAGCAACTGGTCAACGCCGACAAGCCGGTCGACGCCGAGAGCCTGGGCAAGTCCAGTGTCGTGGTGCGCGGCCTGTCCGCCTATGAGTACATCCTCTTCGACAGCAAGCCGGATGTCGCCACGGCCGAGCAGAAGGCGCGCTACTGCCCGCTGCTGGTGGCCATCGCCGAGCACCAGAAGACCCTGGCCGAAGAGATTCTCAAGGGCTGGAACAGCACCGACGGCATGCTCTCGCAGATGACCAAGTTCCCCAACCAGCGCTACGCCGACTCCCACGAGGCGATCGCCGACCTGCTGCGCTCGCAGGTGACGGCGCTCGATACCCTCAAGAAGAAGCTCGGCGCCCCCATGGGCCGCCAGAGCAAGGGCATCGCCCAGCCGCTGCAGGCCGAAGCCTGGCGCAGCCATTCCTCGATCAAGAGCATCGAGGCCACCCTCAAGGCCGCCCAGACGGTCTGGGTCGGGGTCGACAATCAGGGCCTGCGCGGCTTGCTGCCCAGCGATCAGAAAGCCCTGGCACAGAAGATCGACGACGCCTACGCTACTTCGCTCAAGTTGCTGGCCGACAACCACAAGACCCTCGGCGAGCTGCTGGCCGACGACGCCGGCATGCAGACCCTCAACCAGATCTACGACAGCCTCAACGTCGTCCATCGCCTGCACGAAGGCGAACTGGCCAAGGCGTTGAACATCCAGCTGGGCTTCAATGCCAACGACGGTGACTGATCATGCTGCGACGCCAGGCCCTCAAACTCGGTAGTGTCCTGCTCAGCGCCCCGACCCTGGGCGGCTGGAGCCTGTTGCGCAACAAAGGCAGCGAACCCTTGCTGCTGTCGGCGCGTGACGACGGCGACGGCAAGCACTATGCGGTCGGGTTTCGCCTGGACGGCACCCAGGTGTTCAGCACCCAGGTGGGCCAGCGTTGCCATGCCATCATCAACCATCCCGAGCTGCCGATCGCCTTGTTCGTCGCTCGTCGCCCAGGCACCGAAAGCTACCTGATCGACCTGTGCGACGGGCGCCTGCTGCAGACCGTGGCGTCGCAGCCGAACCGCCACTTCTACGGTCATGCGGTGATCCACAAGGGCGGCGAGTGGCTATACACCACCGAGAACGACACCTCCGACCCAGGGCGTGGCGTGCTCGGCGTGTACCGTTTCGAGGGCGAACGCCTGGTCTACAGCGGCGAAATACCGACCCACGGCATTGGTCCCCACGAAGTCGCCTGGCTGCCCGATGGCGAGACACTGATCGTGGCCAATGGCGGTATCCGCACCGAGGCCGAGAGCCGTGTCGAGATGAACCTCGATGCCATGGAGCCGAGCCTGGTGCTGATGCAGCGCGACGGCACCCTGCTGAGCAAGGAGACCCTGGCCCAGCAGATGAACAGCGTGCGCCACTTGGCGGTGGGCACGGACGGCACCATCGCCGCCTGCCAGCAGTTCATGGGCGATGCCGACACCACCGCCGAGCTGCTGGCGATCAAGCGCCCGGGCGAGCCGTTCAAGGCCTTCCCGGTGCCGGAGCGGCAATTGCAGTCGATGGCCCAGTACACCGCCAGCGTCGCCATCCACAGCGACCTGCGCCTGGTAGCGCTGACCGCGCCACGGGCCAACCGCCTGTTCGTCTGGGACCTGGACAGCGGCGCGGTGCGGCTCGACGCGCCGATGCCCGATTGCGCCGGGGTCGGGGCGGTCAAGGATGGTTTCGTGGTCACGTCCGGGCAGGGTCGTTGCCGTTACTACGACTGCCGCAAGGCGGACCCGGTCGGCCAGCCGATGGATTTGCCTTCCGGGTTCTGGGACAACCACCTGCATCTGGTCTGATTTTTCGTCTGCCTGGGCGGGCCTATTCGCGGGTGAACCCGCTCCTACAGGAGTGGCGCCCCCTGTAGGAGCGGGTTCACCCGCGAATAGGCCCGCTCAGGCAATGCACTCCCCCTAACGCCAAAACCAGTCAATACTTGCTCTACTCAGCATGTGGGCAGGATCGCCCGTCGTCATGCCAAACCAATAACAACCTAACCGAAGGAATCGGGCCCTATGTTGCGCCGCCGCATGCTCATCATGTTGGCCGTCGTTCTGCTGATCGTGCTCGCACTGGGGGGCTACAAGGCCTTCTCGATCTACCAGCAGATCCAGGTGTTCACAGCCCCCAAGCCGCCCATCACCGTCGCGGCCAGCCCGGCCGAGGAGCGCCTGTGGCAGGAACGCCTGCCCGCCGTCGGCAGCCTCAAGGCCCTGCAAGGCGTCGAGCTGAGCCTGGAACAGGCTGGCACGGTGAAGCGCCTGCATTTCGATTCCGGGCAACGGGTGAAGGTCGGCCAGTTGCTGCTGGAACTGGACAGCGACCAGGAAGCCGCCCTGCTCGGCACCGCCGTGGCCGACCTCGGCCTGGCCAAGGTCGACTATGGCCGCGGCAGCCAGCTGGTGGGCGATTCGGCCATCTCCAAGGGTGAGTTCGACCGCCTCACCGCCCAGTACCGGCGCAACCAGGCGGTGGTCGATCAGCTCAAGGCCTCGCTGGCCAAGAAGAGCATCAGCGCCCCCTTCAGTGGCACCATCGGCATTCGCCAGGTGGATGTCGGCGACTATCTGGCCAGCGGCACGGTGGTCGCCACCCTGCAAGACCTGTCCAGCCTCTACGTCGACTTCAACGTGCCCGAACAGGCCCTGCCGAACCTGAGCCTGGGCCAGCAGGTGCTGGTGCAGGTGGCGGCCTACCCCGGCCAGACCTTCCCTGCCAGCCTCAGCGCGATCAACCCCAAGGTCGACGAAGCCACGCGCAACCTGCTGGTACGCGCGACCCTGGCCAACCCGGAGGGCAAGTTGCTGCCCGGTATGTTCGCCAGCCTGTTGCTGCTGCTGCCCAACCCCCAGCCGCGGGTGGTGGTGCCGGAAAGTGCGATTACCTACACCCTGTATGGCAACTCGGTGTATGTCGCCACGCCGAAGCAGAACAAGGAAGGCCAGCCCGAGCAGGATGACCAAGACCGACCACAGCTGACCGCCGAGCAGCGCACGGTACGCACTGGCGAGCGTCGCGATGGCCTGGTGGTGGTCAGCGAAGGGCTGCGCGCGGGCGAGCAGGTGGTCACCGCCGGGCAGCTCAAGCTGTCCCCCGGCGCGGCCATCCGCATCGGCAAGGACCAGGCCCTCGAACTCCAGCAACGCTCGCCGGCAAAGGACTGACAGGAGGCAGGCATGGCGCTCACCGACCCGTTCATCCGCCGCCCGGTGCTGGCCTGCGTGGTCAGTCTGCTGATCCTGCTGCTGGGGCTGCAGGCCTGGAGCAAGCTGCAGATCCGCCAGTACCCGCAAATGGAAAACGCCCTGATCACGGTGACCACCGCCTACCCCGGCGCCAACGCCGAGACCATCCAGGGCTATATCACCCAGCCGCTGCAACAGAGCCTGGCCAGCGCCGAAGGCATCGACTACATGACCTCGGTGAGCCGGCAGAACTTCTCGATCATTTCCATCTATGCGCGCATCGGCGCTGACAGCGACCGCCTGTTCACCGAACTGCTGGCCAAGGCCAACGAGGTGCGCAACCAGTTGCCCCAGGATTCCGAGGACCCGGTGTTGGCCAAAGAAGCTGCCGACGCCTCGGCGCTGATGTACATCAGTTTCTACAGCCAGCAGATGAGCAACCCGCAGATCACCGACTATCTGTCGCGGGTGATCCAGCCCAAGCTTGCGACCCTGCCGGGTATGGCCGAGGCCGAGATCCTCGGCAACCAGGTGTTCGCCATGCGCATCTGGATCGACCCAGTGAAACTGGCCGGGTTCGGCCTCTCGGCGACCGACGTGACCAGTGCCGTACGCCGCTACAACTTCCTCGCCGCCGCCGGTGAGGTGAAGGGCGAGTACGTGGTCACCAGCATCAACGCCAGCACCGAGCTCAAGTCGGCGGAGGCCTTCGCGGCACTGCCGGTGAAGACTTCCGGTGATACCCGGGTACTGCTCGGCGATGTGGCCCGGATCGAGATGGGCGCGGAAAACTACGACACGGTCAGCTCGTTCGACGGCATCCCCTCGGTGTACATCGGCATCAAGGCCACCCCCGCCGCCAACCCGCTGGACGTGATCAAGGAAGTGCGCAAGATCATGCCCGAGCTGGAAAGCCAGCTGCCCTCGGCCTTGAAGGCGTCGATCGCCTACGACGCCACGCTGTTCATCCAGGCCTCCATCGACGAGGTGATCAAGACCCTGGGCGAAGCGGTGCTGATCGTCATCGTCGTGGTGTTCCTGTTCCTCGGTGCCTTGCGCTCGGTGCTGATCCCGGTGGTGACCATCCCGCTGTCGATGATCGGCGTGCTGTTCTTCATGCAGATGATGGGCTATTCACTGAACCTGCTGACCTTGCTGGCGATGGTATTGGCCATCGGCCTGGTGGTGGACGATGCCATCGTCGTGGTGGAAAACATCCACCGCCACATGGAGGAAGGCAAGTCGCCGTTCGACGCGGCGCTCGAAGGTGCCCGCGAGATCGCCATGCCGGTCGTGTCGATGACCATCACCCTGGCCGCGGTGTATGCGCCCATCGGCTTCCTGACCGGGCTGACCGGTGCGCTGTTCAAGGAGTTCGCCCTGACCCTGGCCGGTGCGGTGGTGATCTCGGGCATCGTCGCCCTGACCTTGTCACCGATGATGTGCGCGCTGCTGCTGCGCCCCGAACAAAACGCCAGTGGCCTGGCCCATCGCCTCGACAAAGCGTTCGACGGCCTCAAGGTGCGCTACCAGCGCTTGCTGCATACCACCCTCGACAGCCGACCTGTAGTGCTGGTGTTCGCCGTGTTGGTGCTGTGCCTGATCCCGGTGCTGCTCAAGTTTACCCAGAACGAACTGGCGCCCAACGAGGACCAGGGGGTGATCTTCATGATGAGCAGCGCACCGCAGCCAGCCAACCTCGACTACCTCAACGCCTACACCGACCAGTTCACGCCACTGTTCAAGACCTTTCCGGAATACTATTCGTCGTTCCAGATCAACGGCTTCAACGGCGTGCAGACCGGCATCGGCGGCTTCCTGCTCAAGCCCTGGAACGAACGCGAGCGGACACAGATGGAGCTGCTGCCCCAGGTACAGGCCAAGCTCGAGGAAATCAGCGGCCTGCAGATCTTCGGCTTCAACCTGCCGTCGTTGCCCGGCACCGGCGAGGGCCTGCCGTTCCAGTTCGTGATCAACACCGCTGGCGACTACCCGGCACTGCTGGAAGTGGCCCAGCGGGTCAAGGAGCGCGCCCAGGCCACGGGCAAGTTCGCCTTCCTCGACATCGACCTGGCCTTCGACAAACCCGAGGTGGTGGTCGACATCGACCGAGCCAAGGCCGCGCAGATGGGTGTATCGATGGACACCCTGGGCGGCACCCTGGCCACCCTGCTCGGCGAGGCCGAGATCAACCGCTTCACCCTCGAAGGCCGCAGTTACAAGGTGATCGCCCAGGTGGAGCGTCCCTATCGCGACAACCCAGGCTGGCTGAACAACTACTACGTGAAGAACGAGCAGGGGCAGTTGCTGCCGCTATCGACCCTGATCACCCTCAGCGACCGCGCCCGGCCGCGCCAGCTCAACCAGTTCCAGCAGCTCAACTCGGCGATCATCCAGGGCGTGCCGATGGTGAGCATGGGCGAGGCCTTGCAGACCATTAGCGATATCGCCCGGGAAGAGGCGGCGGAAGGCTTTTCATTCGACTACGCAGGCCAGGCGCGCCAGTTCGTGCAGGAAGGCAATGCCTTGTGGGTGACCTTCGGGCTGGCACTGGCGATCATTTTCCTGGTGCTGGCGGCGCAGTTCGAGAGCTTCCGTGACCCACTGGTGATACTGGTGACGGTGCCGCTGTCGATCTGCGGCGCACTGTTGCCGTTGTTCCTCGGGATATCGAGCATGAACATCTACACCCAGGTGGGGCTGGTGACGCTGATCGGCTTGATCACCAAGCACGGCATCCTGATCGTCGAGTTCGCCAACCAGTTGCGCGAGGAGCAGCAGCTGACGGCACGCGAGGCGGTGGAACAGGCGGCGGCGATCCGCCTGCGGCCGGTACTGATGACCACGGCGGCGATGGTGTTCGGCATGGTGCCGCTGATCCTGGCGACCGGGGCCGGCGCGGTGAGCCGCTTCGACATCGGCACGGTGATCGCCACCGGGATGTCGATCGGGACGCTGTTCACCTTGTTCGTGTTGCCATGCTTCTACACCCTTTTGGCGCACAAGGCGCCAAGCAGGGAGACAGCGGTGGCCTGAGGGGGCCTCTTCGCGGGTAAACCCGCTCCTACAGGGGCCTCACCATTTCCGAAAAAGGTAAAGATCCTGTAGGAGCGGGTTTACCCGCGAAGAGGCCCGCTCAGGCACCACAAAAGCAAAGGCCCGGCAATCACCGGGCCCCGCACCTTTCGCACAGTCATTCAGCCAACCGGCCGCAACCCCTGACGCAACCCGAACAGGAACAGCAACAGATCATGGTCAGGCTGGGCCTGCACCTGCTCCTTCACCACCCGAGGCACCGGGCACTGCTCGGCCATCGCCGCCTTGCTGAACACCACTGGCCGCGGTTCTTCCCAGGCCGCCACCGCCACGGTGGTCACCGCCAGACCGGCCAACAGAAACAAAGCTCGTGCGATTTCTAGTTTCATCACTCTAACCCTTTGACAGCGCTGCCAAACGCCATCTGGTAAAAGTAGAGCAGTGAATGCCATTGCGCTTCATTCAACGACGAGTGGCGGCGCAACTGACGCAGGTCATTGCCGGCCGCGCGCTGGCAACTGATGCGCCGGCGGCACTTTTCCAGGTCGAGCAAGGCGACTTCGGCCCTGGCTTGTTCACCATCACCGGTCACCTTGACGAACACATGCTTGCCGTACAGGCAGCCGTGCTGCCAGTGGCCCAGGTGCATGCGCGCCAGGTTGTCGGCGAGGTCCTTGAGCATGCGCTCGTGCACAGCCTGTGGGTAGCGCTCCCAGGCGCCCTCGGCCATCCACGTGTCGAGGTCGACGAAACCGTCCAGGGCCTCGCTGACCAGCAAGGCCCTCCACTGGTGATCGGCATCGCGCTGGACACCGGCGAACACGATGCGTGGCACGCGCACGCCGAGCTGCTCGAAACTGTGCAGCGCATCCAGTTCGCGCAGCACGGTGGGCCGCCCGAACGGGTGCCGCAGGCTGCGATAGATGTGCCCGACCTGACGCTTGGCATATAGCGTCAGCCCGTTGTCGTCGTTCAAACGCTGCACGCCACTCTCGCCACCGCGCCGCTGGTTGGGTTCCTCGACCCATTCGCCTTGCTGAGCCCAGTAATGATCGAACTGGGACTCCCCTCTGTGGGCTACCGCCATCAAACACTACCCCTTGCGCAATACGTAGACTCGCCACATGGCATAGAACGGCAGGAAATCCAGCCGCTCCTGAATGCGAAAGCCCGCGTCAACGAACTCCTGCTCGACAGTTTCCGCCGGTAACACGAAGCGGTTCTGGTAACTGTCCTGTTGGGCCTTGGCGCTGCGCCGCTGCTCGAGCTTACGCCGGCGCCAGGCTTTGAAATTTCCATCGACCCATAGCGACAAAATCACACTGTCGCGGCTAACTCTCTGAAACTCCGACAGAATAGTCCTACGATGGGCCGCTTCGCCAATGTGATGGAACAAACGCATGCAGAAAATGCTGTCCACCGCGTTGTCCGGCAGGTCGATGGCGAATGCAGACGTCTGCAAGGGGCGTACCCGCTCCACCACTTCGCGCGGTTGCGAGGCACAGGCGGTCTGGATCATGGCTTCGGAGTTGTCGGCGCCGATGATCACCCGATTCGGCTTTTCCGCCAGCAATGGCCAGAAACGACCGGCGCCGCAGGGCAGGTCGAGCACCAGCCCCGGCTCGCCAGCCAGGGCCAGGGCGCGCCGCGCCAGCTGTTCATCGCGCTTGTGGGACAGGCGCCGGGCCAGGCCATCCTGGTGCTTGATGAAATACTCGCGGGCGTGCTGCTGGTCATACTTGTCGGAAAATTCGAGCTTGATGGGGGTTGGCATTACGCATCTCCTGACTCCAATGGCGCTCACCTTAGGCAGGTGGGCGTAGGAATCAGGTCATGCGCGTGTGAAAATTCCGTCATGTGCCCCACGGTATGTTGCCAAGTGTTACTCCGCTGGGCCGCCTCGGTCGGGCTGTGCCGCGCCCTGGCTCAAGTCCACCTGAAAGCGGCAACCATGGGGCGAGGTGGCCGTGAGGGTCACGCGCCAACCCTGGTCATCGCAGATCCGCTGCACCAGCGACAGCCCCAGCCCCAAGCCTTCGCCGCGGCGCTCGTTGCCGCGCACGAACGGTTGGAACATCGCCTCGCGCTGCTCCTCGGGAATGCCCACCCCACTGTCCTCGACACTGAAACCAGTGGCTTCCAGGCTCAGGCGGATATACCCACTGTCGGTGTAGTGCGCGGCATTGCGCAGCAGGTTGCCCATCACCGACTGCAGGAAGGTAGCGTTGTACAGCACCGGGCTGGCGCTGACGCGGCCGTCGAAATACAGGGCCAGGCCCTTCTGCTCGATGGTGTCGCGCCACACTCCGATGAGTTCGTCGGCCACCTCGCGCAAGGTCGCGCGTGAGGCCACCGCGCCCTCGTCGCGCTGGGCGCGGGCCAGCATCAGGAAGGTCTTGACCAGCTCGCGCATCTCTTCGGTGGCCCGGGCGATGCGCTCGACCTGGTTGCGCGAGCGGCTGTCCAGCCCCGGGTTTTCCATCAACAGCTCGCAGGAGGTGGCCAGCACCATCAGCGGCGTACGCAGTTCGTGGCTGACATCGCTGGTGAACAGACGCTCGCGGGTCAGGGCATCGCGCAGGCGGCCTAGCGTGTCGTCGAAGGCCACCGCCAGCTGACCGACTTCGTCGGCCGCGTAGTCTGGCGCCAAGGGCGGGGCCAGGCCGAGCAACTGGTCGCGGTGGCGTACCTGGCGGGCCAGGCGGATGACCGGTGCCATCACCCGGCGGGCCAGCAGCCAGCCGAGAATCACCGCCAGCGCCAGGCTGAGCACGAAGCCCACCACCACCACGGCGAACAGCACCCGCTCGCGTTCCTCGAAGTCGCTCTGGTCCTGCAGCAATACATAGCGCCGGCCATCGACGATCTCGACCATGGCATGGTACGACAGCTGGTCGCGGAACACCTCGTGGAAGCCCTCGTCGAGGTGACGCAGGTCCTTGGGCAGTTCGAAGTCGTCACGCCCGCCACTGAAGTAGAACAGCTGGTCAGGGCGTGGCCGGTGGCTCCAGTCGCTGATGCTGTCCATGCGCAGCAGGCGCTGCAAGTCGCCGCCGAGCACCGAGGAGATCAGCCGTTCCTCGACCAGGTGCACGGTACCGACGATGCCGAAGGCGAAGGCGCCGGCCACCAGGGCGCTCATCAACGCGAAGGCGATGATGATGCGCTGGGCAAGGCTTTGCTTAAACTCCATCGCGGCCCTCGGCGAGGCGATAGCCGACGCCATGGACGGTATGCAGCAAGGGTTTCTCGAAGGGCTTGTCGATCACCTGGCGCAGCTGGTGAACGTGGCTGCGCAGGCTGTCGCTGTCGGGGCAGTCATCGCCCCAGAGGGCTTCTTCGAGCACCTCGCGGCGCAGTACGTGCGGGCTTTTCTGCATCAGTACCGCCAATAGCTTGAGCCCGACCGGGTTGAGCTTGAGCAGGCGGCCCTGGCGGGTCACTTCGAGGGTATCGAGGTCGTAGCTCAGGTCGGCGACCTGCAGGGTCCGCCGCCCTCCTCCCTGTGCCCGGCGCAGCACCGCTTCGATGCGCGCGGCCAGTTCGGACAGGGCGAACGGCTTGAGCAGGTAATCGTCGGCCCCCGAACGGAAGCCTTGCAGGCGGTCGTCCAGCTGGTCACGGGCGGTGAGCATGATCACCGGGGTATCGCGCCGGGCATCTTCGCGCAGGCGTTTGCACAGGGTATAGCCATCGATGCCCGGGAGCATGATGTCGAGCACGATCAGGTCGTAGTGCTCGGTGGCTGCCAGGTGTAGGCCGGACAAGCCATCCTGGGCGCAGTCGACGGTGTAGCCTTTCATGCCGAGGTAGTCGGCCAGGTTGGCGAGGATATCGCGGTTGTCTTCAACCAAAAGAATGCGCATCGAGGTCTCCTGTGCGGCGCTTCGCAGTGGTGCGCGGCAGGCGCAGCTTAAGGCCATTGCCTGCATGGTGCCAGCCCTGAGGGAAAAACGCCGGCCTTGACGGTTTTTTCACTCATCCTTCACGCACCCAGCATAGCGGCCACTCGACAATGCGCGGTCTCAACCGTGCCCTGGAGCTGTCATGCAAACGCCTATTCGCCCCCGTCCGATCAACCTCTGGCTGTACCTGGGCATACCTGTCGCGACTGCCGTGGCGTTGATCCTGCTGGAGCTGACCTCGGTCGACATGGACATCGCCAAGCTGTTCTACGACCCGGTGGCCGGCGCCTTCATCGGCCGCCACAGCTACTGGCTGGAGAACATCCTGCATGATCGGGTCAAGCAGGGGGTGATCCTGCTCGGCGTGCTGGCACTGGTGGTGTTCGCCCTGAGCTTCTTCTGGAAAAGGCTGTTCGGCTGGCGCCGCGAGCTAGGTTGCCTGGTGCTGGCACTGGGCTTGTCCACGGCGTTCGTCACACCCCTGAAAAAGGTCACCCAGGTGCAGTGCCCATGGAGCCTGACCCAGTTCGGCGGCAAGGAAACCTACAGCAAGTTGCTCGAGCCGCGCCCGGCCACCGACAAGCCAGGCTTGTGCTGGCCGGGCGGCCACGCGGCAACCGGGTTCTGCCTGTTCGGGCTGTTCTTCATGCTGCGCGACCGGCGCCCGCGTCTGGCGCGGTTGGCGTTCGTGGTGGCGTTGGTGGCGGGTTCAGCCCTGGGGTTCGGGCGAATGCTACAGGGTGCGCACTTCCTGTCGCATAACGTGTGGACAGGGGTGTTCTGCTGGTTGATCGGCTTGGGGTCGTATTACCTGGTGCTGTATCGCAGGGGCATGGCTGAAGTGCCAGCCGGCGAGCGCAGCGTCGCCTGATTCGCGGGCAAGCCCGCTCCCACAGGGAGTTGCGCTGGATTCCAGGAGTTGGGTAAGACCACAGTCACGAAAAAGCCCCGGTTCTCGCGAACCGGGGCTTCTTCATGGAGCAGGGGGTAAGGCTGGCTTACATCATGCCGCCCATGCCACCCATGCCGCCCATGTCTGGCATACCGCCGCCAGCTGGGGCTTCGCTCGGAGCATCAGCGATCATCGCTTCGGTGGTGATCATCAGACCGCCGATCGAAGCAGCTGCTTGCAGGGCCGAACGGGTGACCTTGGCTGGGTCGAGGATACCCATCTCGATCATGTCGCCGTATTCGCCGGTAGCAGCGTTGTAGCCGTAGTTGCCCGAACCTTGCTTGACCTTGTCAGCCACAACGCTTGGCTCGTCGCCGGCGTTGGCAGTGATCTGGCGCAGCGGGGCTTCGACCGAGCGACGCAGCAGGGCGATACCGACGTTCTGGTCTTCGTTGTCACCCTTGAGGTCGGTGATGGCAGCCAGGGCACGAACCAGGGCAACGCCACCGCCAGGCACCACGCCTTCTTCGACGGCTGCACGGGTAGCGTGCAGGGCGTCTTCGACGCGGGCTTTCTTCTCTTTCATTTCAACTTCGGTGCCAGCACCGACCTTGATCACGGCAACACCGCCAGCCAGCTTGGCCAGACGCTCTTGCAGCTTCTCACGGTCGTAGTCCGAGGAAGTTTCTTCGATCTGGGCACGGATCTGCTTGACGCGTGCTTCGATGTCGGCGTCGACGCCAGCACCGTCGATGATGGTGGTGTTTTCCTTGGACAGGATGACGCGCTTGGCGTTACCCAGGTGCTCCAGGGTGGTGGTTTCCAGGGTCAGGCCGATTTCCTCGGAGATGACCTGGCCGCCGGTCAGGACAGCGATGTCCTGCAGCATGGCCTTGCGGCGATCGCCGAAGCCCGGGGCCTTGACTGCAGCGACCTTGACGATGCCGCGCATGTTGTTGACCACCAGGGTGGCCAGGGCTTCGCCTTCGACGTCCTCGGCAACGATCAGCAGCGGACGGCCGGCCTTGGCAACGGCTTCCAGAACTGGCAGCAGTTCGCGGATGTTGGAGATCTTCTTGTCGACCAGCAGCAGCAGCGGGCCTTCCAGCTCGGCAACCATGGTGTCCGGCTTGTTGACGAAGTAAGGCGACAGGTAGCCACGGTCGAACTGCATGCCCTCTACGACGGACAGTTCGTTTTCCAGGCCCGAGCCTTCTTCAACGGTGATCACGCCTTCTTTACCGACTTTTTCCATGGCTTCGGCGATGATTTCACCGATGGAGTTGTCGGAGTTGGCGGAGATGGTGCCTACCTGGGCGATGGCCTTGGAGTCGGCGCATGGCTTGGACAGGTTCTTCAGCTCGGCGACGACCGCGGCGGTGGCCTTGTCGATACCGCGCTTCAGGTCCATCGGGTTCATGCCGGCGGCAACGGCCTTCAGGCCTTCGTTGACGATGGCCTGGGCCAGGACGGTAGCGGTGGTGGTGCCGTCACCGGCAGCATCGTTGGCCTTGGAAGCGACTTCCTTGACCAACTGGGCGCCCATGTTCTCGAAGGCGTCTTTCAGCTCGATTTCCTTGGCGACGGAAACGCCGTCCTTGGTGATGGTCGGCGCGCCGAAGCTCTTGGCCAGAACCACGTTACGGCCTTTCGGGCCGAGGGTCGCTTTTACCGCGTCAGCCAGAACGTTGACACCAACCAGCATTTTCTTACGAGCGGAATCGCCGAATTTTACGTCTTTAGCAGCCATGATCGTTTAATCCTTGAAATTCTTTGGAGTAACGGGAAGTCGGGAAAATCAGCCTTCGACAACGGCGAGGATTTCGTTCTCGCTCATTACCAGCAGGTCTTCGCCGTCGACTTTCACGGTGTTGCTGCCCGAGTAAGGGCCGAAAACCACTTTGTCACCCACTTTGACGGCCAGCGCACGTACTTCGCCGTTGTCCAGGATGCGACCGGTGCCAACGGCGACGACTTCGCCGCGGTTTGGTTTTTCAGCGGCCGAACCCGGCAGGACGATACCGCCAGCGGTTTTCGATTCTTCTTCGCTGCGACGGATGACTACGCGGTCATGCAGAGGACGAAGCTTCATTGTCGATCTCTCCCAAATTGTGGTTTTCATCGGCCGGTATCGACACCGGCGGGTTGATGCGGTCCGGCGTTGCCGGGAAGTGGCCCGCGACGGGCGAGCCACTTGTGTCATGTCTGGTGTCGCCACCAGAAACCTTGCGGTGACCACATACATGAGGTCGCCCGAAACGATTACAAGGTCTTGAATATAAAATTTTTCATCGAAACGTTTCACCCACGACAGGCTCAACGAAAAACGGCCCCTCACGGGGCCGTTTGCAACGGAATGGTCACTTGTCGCGGCGCTCGTACTCGCCCTCGATGACATTAGGCCGATGGCCAGCATCGCGCGGCTGGGCCTGGAGCGGGTCATCCTGGAACGCCCGCTGACGCATGGCCTGCTCCTCGGCGCGCTGGCGCATCTTGCGCGCGGCCAGGTGGCGGGTGAACGGCAGCAGGCACAGCACGCCCAGCACGTCGCTGATGAAACCCGGCAGCAGCAGCAGGCCACCGCCGACGGCCATCATCATGCCCTGGAACATGTCTTCGGCAGGCAGTTCGCCACGTTGCAGGCTTTCACGGGCACGCAGGGCGGTGGCCAGGCCGGCCACGCGCAGCACCAGCACACCCAGTGCGGAGCCGGCGATGATCAGCAGCAGCGCCGGGAAGAAACCGATGGCGGCGCTGACTTTGACGAAGACGAACAACTCCAGCACCGGAAAAATCAGAAACAGCAGTAGAAAAGCACGCATCAAGGATTCCTCGACGGAAGAGAACCTTCCAATAAGACCTCAGATGGATGCGCGCGCTCCGGATTTCAAGCCTCGGCAGCCTCAGCGGCCGGCCACTGGTCGGCGCGGGCCAGCAAAACCAGGGCTTCACGGATTTGTGTCGGTGTGTTGCAAGCCGCCGGGAACGGCAGCCAGTAGATGCCCTGGCCAATGCGCAGGTGCATCCCTTCGCTGTCGATGCCGACCATTTCGGCCGGCGCATGGCGCGGCAGGCCCGTGAGCTCCACATAGTGGCCGATGGCATTGGCGTGGTCGGCGTTCATGTGCTCGATCATGCTCGCCTCGGCCTTGCCGGCGAAGGGGTTGGCCAGGGTGACCTGGTCGAGCCAGTGAATTGCGCCGAAACCGCCGATGTAGCGATGGCGCACCGGCTGCAGCACCCAGAAGTCGAAGTCGTGGGCCTTGTGGTAGTTGGACGCGTCGGGGAAGTAGCGGTAGTAGCGCTCGGCTGCGGCTTCGATGGCCTCCGGCGTCTCGAGCTTGTGTGCCTCGGCCATCACCGTCAGGCGGCCGACGGCCTGCACGTCCTCGGCCTCGCGCTCGCCGACCAGCAGCGAGCACTTGGGGTCCTTGTGCAGGTTATGGGTGTGCTGGGCGATCCGGCTGATGAGGATCAGCGGGTTGCCCTGGGCGTCCAGGCAATACGGCACCACCGAGCCGAACGGGAAGCCGGGCATCGATTTGGAATGGGTCGAGAGCACGCCGCGGTATTCCTTGAGCAGCAGTTCCCGGGCGGGGCGAAGGGCGTTGGTACTCACGAAGGGTGCTCCTGGCGACGGACTGGATGGCTGACAAGATAAGCATTATCACCCGCCAGTGCCAATGGGGCGCTTTGCGCCCCCCAAAGATTTACCAGGTCACGCCGAAGCCTGCGGTATAGCGGGTCTTGTCCAGATCGCTGTCACGCGTGCCGCTGATGATGTCCTTCTCTGCCTTGAGGTTGAGCGAGGCCCATTCGGTGACCTTGTAGCGCAGACCGACCTCGGCATCCACCGAGTAATCGGCGGCGCCACCCAACGGCTTGGCGAATTCGCCATTGGTGAACAGCTGGACGTTCTTGCCGATCAGGTAACGGGTGTAGTCCCACTTCACCGCCGCCGAATAGAAGTTGTCCTTGGCCCCGTCCTGGTACTCGAAGTCGGTACGGTTGATCAGCGAGCCCAGCGAGAACGCGCCCAGCTCGTCGTCCCAGAACTGGTAGCCAGGGCCGGTACCGACGGTACGCTGGCGGGCCAGGTCTTCGATCTTGTCACGCTTGTACTCCGCCCGCCCCTGCCAGAACCACTTCTCGGTGATGAAGCGATCGAGGGCATACTCGGCACTCCAGTTGTCGGTGGTGGTGACGTCGTCCTGGTTCTCGCGGTTGTATTCGCCTTCGGCATTGTGCCGCCAGCGACCGTGGCGGGCGGTGGTCTTGAAACTGATGTCGTAGTCGTCGGTATCGGTCTCGGCGCGCTTGTAGTCCATGGCCACGTCGACGTTGCCTTTCCAGGAGAAGTCCTCGACCAGCGGCTTGGGCTTGAGGATCTGCTGGATGCTGGCCAGGTCGACGGTCTTGGGCGCCTCGCCATTGGCCAGCGTCACCTTGCCCGCCTCTGCGGCGCTGAGCGACTTGGCCTTCTCACCCGTGTAGGCGTCTTGCTTGACCAGCAATTCCTGGTCGCTTTCGAGGGTCTGAACCTGCTTCCAGTCCAGCGAGATGGTGCCCCCGTATGGGGTGTCGAGCACCAGTTTGCCACCATCGAAGACCTTGATCGTGCCGCTCAGCTTGTCACCGTTCTTCATCCAGACGGTATCGGCGAACGCAGGGGCGGCACACACGGAAACAGCTAGCAGGGACAGCAGGAATCTAGAATACATAAGCGGACTACAGGTTCGATTTGACGAAAAAAGCCGGGCATTATCCAGATACCGACGACCAGAGCAAGGACAGACCCACGACCCTGCTGTTGAGTTCAACTCTCATTTGCCCAACCGCTCGTCCGGTTTCATCCTCAGCCCAGGGGGGCCCTGATGTCCGATGATTTTCACGCCGCACTTGAAACGCCCGAAGCCCGACGAACGGCGCTGTACTCGGTACTCGGCCAAGTGCCTGCCGGCAAGGTGGTGAGCTATGGCCAACTGGCCGAGTTGGCGGGGCTGGGGCGTGCCGCGCGCTGGGTGGGCCGCACCCTTAGCCAACTACCAGCCGATACCCGTCTGCCTTGGCACCGCGTGCTCGGCGCCGGTGGCCGCCTGAGCTTGGCGCTGGGTACCCCAGGCGGCGACGAACAGCGTGCGCGGCTGCGCGCAGAAGGTGTGAATGTGGCCAATAATCGTGTGGATATGACCCGCCATGGCTGGCGCCCAATGGAGCACAGCGGTTAGAGTGCGCGCTTTGTTTTCGTAAACTTGAGGCAGATGTTGGCCCATGCCCCGTAAAACCTGGCGCGCTGCGCTCGCCGCCTATGCCAGCCCGTCAACCCTGGTGCTTCTGCTGCTCGGCTTTGCCGCCGGCTTGCCCTACATGCTGGTGTTCTCGACCCTGTCGGTGTGGCTGCGCGAGGCCGGGGTGGCCCGCGAGACCATCGGCTACGCCAGCCTGATCGGCCTGGCCTACGCCTTCAAGTGGGTGTGGTCGCCACTGCTCGACCAATGGCGCCTGCCGCTGCTTGGCCGTCTCGGCCGGCGCCGCTCGTGGCTGTTGCTATCGCAGGCGCTGGTGGTGCTGGGGCTGCTCGGCATGAGCCTGTGCGACCCGCAGCAGCACCTGTCTTGGCTGATCGCCCTGGCGGTACTGGTGGCCTTCGCCTCGGCCACCCAGGACATCGCGGTCGATGCCTATCGCCTGGAAATCGCCGACGATCAACGCCAGGCTGCCCTGGCCGCCAGCTACATGGCTGGCTACCGGATCGCTGCCCTGCTCGCCACTGCCGGTGCCTTGTTCTTCGCCGAATGGTTCGGCTCCACGGGCTTCGCCTACCTGCACAAGGCCTGGGCCGGGACTTACATGCTGTTTGGCGTGATGATGCTGCCCGCGCTGTTCACCACCCTGGTCATGCGCGAACCCGACGTGCCGATGCGTACCCAGATCTCGGCGGCGCGCTACGGCCTGGTGCACCAGATGGCGTCGGTGTTCGTGCTGATCATCCTGCTGGTATCGGTGCCTGCCAGCTTCACGCAGATGTTCAACACCGGCTGGTCCAGCGTCATCTCGGGTGATGCCACCCCGCTCGACCTGCTGCTCGAGGACCGCGCCTTCCTGCGCCTGATCCTCTACGTATCGCTGACCTGGGCGTGCCTGTCGGGCATGGGCCG
Source organism: Pseudomonas sp. S31 (assembly GCF_016648105.1). Lineage (GTDB taxonomy): Bacteria > Pseudomonadota > Gammaproteobacteria > Pseudomonadales > Pseudomonadaceae > Aquipseudomonas. Next base: position 55,847 of record NZ_JACVVE010000037.1, read on the forward strand.
TCGCGGCCTGGCCCCGGTACTGACGCCGATCAACGACTTCATCACCCGCTACCGCTGGCAGGCGTTGCTGCTGCTCGGGCTGATCGCCACCTATCGCATGTCGGACACGGTGATGGGCGTGATGGCCAACGTGTTCTACATCGACATGGGCTTCACCAAGGACGAGATCGCCAGTGTCAGCAAGATCTTCGGGCTGATCATGACCTTGGTCGGCGCCGGTGCCGGTGGCCTGCTGATCGTGCGCTTCGGCATCCTGCCGATCCTGTTCGTCGGTGGCGCCGCCTCGGCAGCCACCAACCTGCTGTTCGTGATGCTGGCCGACATGGGACCGAACCTGAAGATGCTGGTGGTGACCATTTCGCTCGACAACTTCAGTTCGGGCCTGGCCACCTCGGCGTTCGTCGCCTACCTGTCGAGCCTGACCAACCTGAAGTTCTCGGCCACCCAGTACGCCTTGCTCAGCTCGATCATGCTGCTGCTGCCGCGCCTGATTGGCGGCTACTCGGGGGTGATGGTGGAGAAGTTCGGGTACCACAACTTCTTCCTGATCACCGCGCTGCTGGGCGTACCGACGCTGATCCTGATCGCGCTGCACTGGCGCCAGGAAGTGGGGCGCGGCAAGCAGCAGCCGGTGGAACATTCGGCGGTCGAACGGCCCTGAGGTTATCGGTGCCTCTTCGCGGGTAAACCCGCTCCTACAGGAGCATGATGTCCCTGTAGGAGCGGGTTTATCGGGGCGCCGAACCGCCGCGAAGAGGCCGCTACAGGCAATCCAGATTACTGGGCCACAACCCCAGCCCGCCCACCGACCACCCACCACAGCGGCCACAG
>NZ_JACVVE010000038.1 GCF_016648105.1 Pseudomonas sp. S31
TCCCCCCTCCCAATGGCCTAGACTGCATCCATTGCAGTATTTGCGTCCGCTCGCCCAAGGCCTTTGCATGTCCGACCCCCGCTATCAGATCGACGTCAGCGTCGTGACCCGCTACCTCAAAGAACAATCCGACCCGGAAAACAGCCGTTACGCCTTTGCCTACACCATTACGGTGCAGAACAATGGCTCCCTCAAAGCCAAGCTCCTGTCCCGCCACTGGCTGATCACCAACGGTGATGGCGAAGTCGAGGAGGTGCGTGGCGATGGTGTCGTCGGCCAGCAGCCGACCCTGGAGCCCGGCAAGAGCCACACCTACAGCAGTGGCGCGGTGATCGCCACCCGAGTGGGCACCATGCAGGGCAGCTACCAGATGCTTGCCGAAGACGGCAAACGCTTCGACGCCGAGATCACCCCGTTCCGCCTGGCCGTGCCGGGGGCCCTGCACTGATGGCCAGCTACGCCGTCGGCGACCTGCAGGGTTGCCTGCAGCCGCTCAAGTGCCTGCTCGAGCGGGTCGCCTTCGACCCGGCGGTGGATCGCCTGTGGCTGGTCGGCGACCTGGTGAACCGCGGCCCGGAGTCGCTGGAAACCCTGCGTTATCTCTATTCGATACGCCACTCACTGGTCTGCGTACTGGGCAACCACGACCTGCACCTGCTGGCCGCCTGGCACAACGTCGAGCGGCTGAAGAAAAGCGACACCCTGCGCGAGATTCTCGAAGCCCCCGATGCCGCCGATCTGCTCGACTGGCTGCGCCAGCAGAAGCTGCTGCATTACGACGAGCCACGCGGCGTGGCCATGGTGCATGCCGGCATCCCACCGCAATGGACCCTGGGCAAGGCCCTGGAGCTGGCGGCCGAGGTCGAGCAGGTATTGCGCGACGACAGCCGCCTGCAGCTGTACCTCGCCGGCATGTACGGCAACGAGCCGAACAAGTGGAGCAACAAGCTCAGTGGTGTCGAGCGCCTGCGGGTGATCACCAACTGCCTCACGCGCATGCGCTTCTGCACCGAGGACGGCAAGCTCGACCTCAAGAGCAAGGAAGGCCTGGGCACCGCGCCCAAGGGCTACAAGCCGTGGTTCGCGCACAAGGGCCGGCGCTCGCGGCACGTGAAGATCATCTTCGGCCACTGGGCGGCGCTCGAAGGCAAGGTCCGCGAGCCCGGCATCGTCGCCCTGGACACCGGCTGCGTCTGGGGCGGTGCCATGACCCTGTACAACATCGACAGCGGCGAATATCACCGCTGCGCGTGCAGCGACGACGGCCACGTTCGCCCGCCCGCAGCATCGGCTAAACTCAACGACCAACCCTGAAGGAAAGCCACACCCATGAGCGAGTTCAAGCGCATCCCTCCCGAACAGGCCCTGGCCCTGCGGGCGCAAGGTGCGGTCGTCGTCGATATTCGCGACCCGCAGGCTTTCGCCGCCGGCCATATCACCGGTGCCCAGCATCTGGATAACCACTCGGTCGCCGAGTTCATCCGCAACGCCGACCTCGACGCCCCGACCCTGGTGGTGTGCTACCACGGCAACTCCAGCCAGAGCGCGGCCGCGTACTTGGTTGGCCAGGGCTTTTCCGACGTATACAGCGTCGATGGCGGCTTCGAGCTGTGGCGCGCCACCTACCCGGCGGAAACCGCCCAAGGCAGCGCCGAGTAATTTTTTCATTTTTACTGCAGCCCGCGTCCCACGCGGGTTCGCGCCGCACCTGACGAACGGTAGTGGGCAACTTCTGCCTCCGTCGCCCTTGACCTTGCGTATTACCAACTATCCTTAAGCCCAGGCCATCCAAAAAAGGGGAGAGCCGGTACACCGGCGTGCGGGTCATCGGTAGCGTTTCAGGGTGTTCTGGGGGGTATACAGCAATCGGCGAACCCGGTTGCATGCCAGCATCAGCTGACTGATCCGGCGTCGTCTCCACGTATCGAGCGAGGTGACGTCATGAGCATTTTTAGCCACTTCCAACAACGTTTCGAATCAACCCGCCAAGAAGAACTATCGCTGCAAGAGTACCTCGAGCTGTGCAAAGAGGATCGCAGTGCCTATGCATCGGCGGCTGAACGGCTGTTGCTGGCCATCGGTGAGCCGGAGCTGATCGACACCTCCACCAACTCCAGACTGTCGCGGATCTTCTCCAACAAGGTAATCCGCCGTTATCCGGCCTTTGCCGACTTCCATGGCATGGAAGAGTGCATCGACCAGATCGTCTCGTACTTCCGCCACGCCGCCCAAGGCCTGGAAGAAAAGAAACAGATCCTCTACCTGCTGGGCCCGGTAGGCGGCGGTAAATCGTCGCTGGCCGAGAAACTCAAGCAGCTGATGGAAAGGGTACCGTTCTACGCCATCAAGGACTCGCCGGTGTTCGAGTCCCCACTGGGGCTGTTCAACGCCACCGAAGACGGGGCCATTCTCGAGGAAGAGTACGGCATCCCGCGGCGCTACCTGAACACCATCATGTCGCCCTGGGCCACCAAGCGCCTGCAGGAGTTCGGCGGTGACATCAGCAAGTTCAAGGTGGTCAAGCTCTACCCGTCCATTCTCAACCAGATCGCCATCGCCAAGACCGAACCGGGCGACGAGAACAACCAGGACATCTCCGCCCTGGTGGGTAAAGTGGATATTCGCAAGCTCGAGGAATTCCCGCAGAACGACGCCGACGCCTACAGCTACTCGGGCGCGCTGTGCCGGGCCAACCAGGGCCTGATGGAATTCGTCGAGATGTTCAAGGCGCCGATCAAGGTCCTGCACCCGTTGCTCACCGCCACCCAGGAAGGCAACTACAACAGCACCGAAGGCCTCGGGGCGATCCCCTACTCCGGGATCCTGCTGGCCCACTCCAACGAATCGGAATGGCACACCTTCCGCAACAACAAGAACAACGAGGCGTTCATCGACCGGATCTACATCGTCAAGGTCCCGTACTGCCTGCGCGTCAGCGACGAGATCAAGATCTACGACAAGCTGCTGGTCAACAGTTCGCTGGCCAAGGCGCACTGCGCACCGGACACGCTGAAGATGCTCGCCCAGTTCACCGTGCTGTCGCGCCTCAAGGAGCCGGAAAACTCCAACATCTATTCGAAGATGCGCGTGTACGACGGCGAAAACCTCAAGGACACCGATCCGAAGGCCAAGTCCATCCAGGAATACCGCGACTCTGCCGGCGTCGACGAAGGCATGAACGGCCTGTCGACCCGCTTCGCCTTCAAGATCCTGTCCAAGGTGTTCAACTTCGACCCACACGAAGTCGCTGCCAACCCGGTACACCTGCTGTACGTGCTGGAGCAGCAGATCGAACAGGAGCAATTCCCGGCCGAGGTGCGTGAACGCTACCTGCGCTACCTCAAGGAATACCTGGCCCCGCGCTACATCGAGTTCATCGGCAAGGAAATTCAGACCGCCTACCTCGAGTCGTACAGCGAGTATGGGCAGAATATCTTCGACCGCTACGTGCTGTACGCCGACTTCTGGATCCAGGATCAGGAGTACCGCGACCCGGAAACCGGCGAGATCCTCAACCGCATCGCCCTCAACGAAGAGCTGGAGAAGATCGAGAAGCCGGCCGGTATCAGCAATCCGAAGGACTTCCGCAACGAGATCGTCAACTTCGTGCTGCGCGCCCGTGCCAACAACAACGGCAAGAACCCGAGCTGGCTGAGCTACGAGAAGCTGCGGGTGGTGATCGAGAAGAAGATGTTCTCCAACACCGAAGACCTGCTGCCGGTCATCAGCTTCAACGCCAAGGCCAGCAAGGAGGACCAACAGAAACACAACGACTTCGTCACGCGGATGGTGGAGCGTGGCTACACCGACAAACAGGTGCGCCTGCTGTCGGAATGGTACCTGCGGGTCAGGAAATCGCAATAAGGCGGCAAGCTACACGCCGCGCGCCCAACGCTGGCCTGCCAGCCGCGGGCGGCGGCAGCTGCTTTGCTGCTTCAATGTGCAGCAGTTCGTAGCTTGAAGCGTGCAGCTGTTCCCAGCTACCGGAGGGGTCATGAGCTACGTAATCGACCGACGCCTGAACGGCAAGAACAAGAGCACGGTCAACCGCCAGCGCTTCTTGCGGCGTTACCGTGAACACATCAAGAAAGCTGTCGAGGAGGCCGTGAGCCGCCGCTCCATCATGGACATGGAGCATGGCGAGCAGATCAGCATCCCTGGACGCGACATCGACGAACCGGTGCTGCACCACGGCCGTGGTGGCAAGCAGACCATCGTGCACCCCGGCAACAAGGAATTCACCGCCGGTGAGCACATCGCCAGGCCGCAAGGCGGCGGGGGCGGCGGCGGGCGCGGCAAGGCCGGCAACTCCGGCGAGGGCATGGATGACTTCGTCTTCCAGATCACCCAGGAGGAGTTCCTCGAGTTCATGTTCGAGGACCTCGAACTGCCCAACCTGGTCAAGCGCCACCTGACCGGCGCCGACACCTTCAAGACCGTGCGTGCGGGCATCGCCAACGAGGGCAACCCCTCGCGCATCAACATCGTTCGCACCCTGCGCTCGGCCCATGCCCGGCGCATCGCCCTGACCGGCAGCAGCCGCGCACTGCTGCGCGAAGCGCAAAAGGAGCTGGCGCGGCTGAAGGTCGAGGAACCGGACAACTTCACCGACATCCAGGAAACCGAGCAGGAAATCGAACGGCTCAAGGCACGCATCAACCGCCTGCCGTTCCTCGACACCTTCGACCTCAAGTACAACCTGCTGGTCAAGCAACCCAACCCCAGCTCCAAGGCGGTGATGTTCTGCCTGATGGACGTGTCCGGCTCCATGACCCAGGCCACCAAGGACATCGCCAAGCGCTTCTTCATCCTCCTGTACCTGTTCCTCAAGCGGAACTACGACCGCATCGAAGTGGTGTTCATCCGTCACCACACCAGCGCCCGGGAAGTGGACGAGGAAGAGTTCTTCTATTCGCGGGAAACCGGCGGCACCATCGTCTCCAGCGCGCTGAAAATGATGCAAGAGATCATGGCCGAACGCTATCCGGCCAGCGACTGGAACATCTATGCCGCGCAGGCCTCCGACGGCGACAACTGGAACGACGACTCGCCGATCTGCCGCGAGATCCTCTCCAAGCAGATCATGCCGCACGTGCAGTACTACACTTACGTTGAGATCACACCCCGCGAGCACCAGGCGCTCTGGTACGAATACGAGCGTATCGGCGAGGCCTTCCCCGACACATTCGCCCAGCAGCAGTTGGTTTCGGCCGGTGATATCTACCCGGTCTTCCGTGAACTCTTCCAGCGCAGGTTAGCCACATGACCGCCAGAGCACAGAGACGCCAACCCATTTCCACCGGGTCCGAGTGGACGTTCGAGCTGATCCAGACCTACGACCGGGAAATCAGTCGCCTGGCCGAACGCTACGCCCTGGACACCTACCCCAACCAGATCGAGGTGATCACCGCCGAGCAGATGATGGACGCCTACGCCTCCGTCGGCATGCCGCTCGGTTATCACCATTGGTCCTACGGCAAGCAGTTCCTCAGCACCGAGAAGTCATACAGCCGAGGCCAGATGGGCCTGGCCTATGAAATCGTGATCAACTCCGATCCGTGCATCGCCTACCTGATGGAAGAGAACACCATGTGCATGCAGGCACTGGTGATCGCCCACGCCTGCTATGGCCACAACAGCTTCTTCAAGGGCAACTACCTGTTCCGCACCTGGACCGACGCCACGTCGATCATCGATTACCTGGTGTTCGCCAAGCAGTACATCGCCCAGTGCGAGGAGCGCCATGGCATCGACGCGGTAGAGGACCTGATCGACTCCTGCCATGCCCTGATGAACTACGGTGTCGATCGCTACAAGCGCCCCTACCCTATTTCCGCCGAAGAAGAGCGTCGGCGGCAGAAAGACCGCGAAGAACACCTGCAACGGCAGATCAACGACCTCTGGCGGACCATTCCCAAGGGTGCCGAGAAAGGCGGCGAGCGCGACGATGCACGCTTCCCCGCCGAGCCACAGGAGAACATTCTCTACTTCATCGAGAAGAACGCACCACTGCTCGAGCCCTGGCAGCGCGAAGTGGTGCGGATCGTGCGCAAGATCGCCCAGTATTTCTACCCGCAGCGCCAGACCCAGGTGATGAACGAAGGCTGGGCGACCTTCTGGCACTACACGCTGATGAACGACCTGTATGACGAAGGCCTCATCACCGAAGGCTTCATGATGGAGTTCCTGCAGTCGCACACCAGCGTGGTGTTCCAACCGGGCTTCGACAGCCCGTACTACAGCGGCATCAACCCCTATGCACTGGGCTTTGCGATGTATACCGACATCCGCCGCATGTGCGAAAACCCCACCGAGGAGGATCGCCGCTGGTTCCCCGACATTGCCGGCAGTGATTGGCTTTCTACCATCAAGTTCGCCATGAGCAGCTTCAAGGACGAAAGCTTCATCCTGCAGTACCTGTCACCCAAGGTCATTCGCGATCTCAAGCTGTTCAGCATCCTCGACGACGATCAGCGCGAAGACCTGCTGGTGCCGGCCATCCATGACGAGGACGGCTACCGGACCATCCGCGAGCAACTGGCGGCCCAGTACAACCTGGGTAACCGGGAACCGAACGTGCAGATCTGGAGCATCGACCGGCGTGGCGACCGCTCCCTGACCCTGCGTCACCAGCAGCACAACCGCAAGCCCCTGGGCGACTCCACCGAGGAGGTTCTCAAGCACTTGCACCGCCTGTGGGGCTTCGATATCCACCTGGAAACCGTCCAGGGCGACCAAGTGGTCAAGACCCACCACATGCCACCGCGTGGCGAACACGGCGAAAGCGGCGACTATGGCCGCATGGACCTGGCCGTCATTCACCACCTCTAGCATCCAGCCAACGCCGTTACTGCCGACAGGGTATCCTGTGGGCAGTAATGGAGGCTGCACATGCAAATCTACAAAGTTGGCGGCGCGGTGCGTGACCGCCTGCTCGGGCGCCCAGTCAGCGATATCGACTGGCTGGTGGTCGGGGCCACGGTCGAAGACATGCACGCCAAGGGCTATCGGCCGGTCGGCGCTGATTTCCCCGTCTTCCTGCATCCGAAGACCGGTGAGGAATATGCCCTGGCGCGCACCGAGCGCAAGAGCGGGCGGGGTTACGGCGGCTTCACCTTCCACGCCAGCCCCGACGTGACCCTGGAAGAAGACCTGGTGCGCCGCGACCTGACCATCAATGCGATGGCCGAGGATGAACAGGGCACGGTGTATGACCCCTACAACGGCCAGGAAGACCTCAGCCAGCGAATTTTACGCCACGTTTCCCCCGCGTTCGCAGAAGATCCCTTGCGGGTACTGCGCGTCGCTCGCTTTGCTGCACGCTATGCGGCACTGGGTTTTCAGGTTGCCGATGAAACGCTGGCGTTGATGCGCCAGATCAGCGCGTCAGGCGAACTGCACGCACTGACGGCCGAACGCAGCTGGAAAGAAATCGAACGTGCCCTGATGGAGGACCAACCTCAGGTCTTCATCCAGGTATTGCGCGCGTGCGGCGCGTTGCCCGAGTTGATGCCCGAGCTCGAAGACGGCGCCGATACCCTGCCGGCGCTGCAGCAGGCTGCCGCGCACCATCAGCCGCTACACGTGCGCTGGGCCTGCTTGCTGCGCGGCTTGGAGCCGACCGCGATCAAAGCGCTGAACCAGCGATTCAAGGCGCCACGGGAGTGCCAGGAACTGGCCCTGCTGGTAGGGGAGTTTGCCGAACGGGCCGACCAGGCCATGGCGCTGGACGCGACAAGCCTGCTGGAGATGCTGCAGAAGTTCGATGTGTATCGGCGGCCGCAGCGCTTCGAGGATTTCATTGCGGCGTGCGAGATGGCCGTATCTGGAGATTACCCACAGGCCGATTATCTTCGCGGAGCTGCGGCGGCGGCACGGGCGGTTGACGTGAAGCCACTGGTCGAAGCGGGACTGACTGGCCAAGGTCTGGGCGAGGCGCTCAAAGGTGAGCGACTGAAAGCGCTCGAGGCTTACAAGCTCAATTGAACATACCGGCCCTTTCGCGGCTAAAGCCGCTCCTACAGGTTCCACACCCCCTGTAGGAGCGGCTTTAGCCGCGAAAGGGCCAGTACAGGCTCAACCCGGGGTCAGCTGCAACCCACGCCACTCGAAGGCAACCGGTGCCAACACCTGCTCGATCCGCGCTTCCTGCCACAACTGCGCCATGCTTTTCCCCACCCCCGGATGCACCAGCTTCGGCGCCAATAGCGACAACGGCCACAGCACGAAGGCATTCTTCAGGATCTCGGCCCTGGGCAACACCAGCCCATTGAAGGTGCCGTGCAGGTCGTCGTACATGAGTACGTCGATATCCAGCGGCAAGCCCTTGCGTTCAGGCGCATAGCGGCCATTGTCCGCCTCGATGAACTTGAGCCGACGGTCCAGCTCCATCAGCGGCAGCTCGGTAGTACCCGTCACCACGAAGTTGATGAACGGCCCGCTCTTGATACCCACCGCCTGGCTCTCGAACGCCGGAGAGCAGCGCATGTCGCCCAGAATCGCCGCCAGGGCATCGAGCCCGGCGCACAGGTGCGCATGGCGGTCGATATTGCTGCCAAGACCCAGGTAAACCCTGCTCAGAGACATCCGCGCTCGATCTCCACGCCAACACCGCCACGGGCCGCCGGCACGGCGCCTGGCTTGGTCAGTTTCAGCCGCACCCAGGGGATCTGGAACTCGGCCATCAGTACCGCGACCAGGCGCTCGGCGAAGGTTTCCACCAGCTCGAAGCGCGCCTGCTCGGCAAATGCCTGGACCCGCGCCGAGACACTGGCGTAGTCCAGCGCCAGGCTCAGGTCGTCACCGGCCGCGGCTGGGCGGTTGTCCCAGGCGAAACTCAGGTCCAGGCGCAGGCACTGGCGAATATCCCGCTCCCAGTCATAGGCACCGATGACGGTATCGACTTCCAGGCCTTCGATGAACACTCTGTCCAAGCACTTCTCTCCACAGCACGACAAGGGCGACTGGCGCCGTTAGAATCAGGGCGTCCTCGCCCGGAATAGTTAGCATGTTTTGGTTATTGGCGCTGCTCGCCTACCTGCTCGGCTCGCTGTCCTTCGCCATCCTCCTCAGCCGCCTGTCAGGCAGCCCGGACCCGCGTTCCAGCGGCTCGGGCAACGCCGGCGCCACCAACATGCTACGCCTGGCCGGTCGCAAACTGGCGATCCTGACCCTGCTTGGCGACCTGTGCAAGGGGTTGCTGCCCGTCCTGCTTGCCCGCGCCGCCGGCCTCGACCTGCAGGAGCAGGCCTGGGTGGGCGTATGCGCGGTACTCGGCCACCTGCTACCACTGTACTTTCGCTTCCAGGGCGGCAAGGGTGTCGCCACCGCCGCCGGCATGCTCATGGGCCTGTACTTCCCGGCCGCCCTGCTCGCCATCGCTGCCTGGCTGCTGACCTTCTACCTGACCCGCACCAGCTCCCTCGCCGCGCTGATCGCAACGCCGCTGACCCTGCCCCTGCTGGCGTGGCGCCAACCTGAAGCGCTGCTGCCGATCGCCGTGCTCACGGTGATGATCGTATGGCGCCACCGCAACAATCTGCGCGATCTGTTTGCCGGGCGTGAAAGGCATTTCTGACGCGCCCGGCGCAAATCAGACCGGCGGCAGCTGCTCCATCGGCCAGCGCGCCTGCACGCTGATCGCCAGGTCCTGGCGCTGCCCGGCCAACAGACGCTGGCAGCCGGCATAGGCGATCATCGCGCCGTTGTCGGTACAAAACTGCGGTCGAGCGTAGTAAACGTTGCCCTTGATACTGGCCAGCATATCTTCCAACGAGGCGCGCAGGGCCTTGTTGGCGCTGACGCCACCGGCAATCACCAGGCGCTTGAGGCCGGTCTGCTTGAGAGCACGCTTGCACTTGATGGTGAGAGTCTCCACCACCGCCTGCTGGAACGCCAGGGACAGGTCGCAACGGGTTTGCTCGCTGTCGTCACCGGCATTGCGGCACTGCTGCCAGGTGTTCAAGGCGAAGGTCTTCAGGCCGCTGAAGCTGAACTCCAGGCCCGGACGATCGGTCATCGGCCGTGGGAACACGAAGCGCCCCGGGGTCCCCTGCTCGGCCAGGCGAGCGATTTCCGGACCGCCTGGGTAATTCAGGCCGATCAGCTTGGCGGTCTTGTCGAAGGCCTCGCCGGCGGCGTCGTCCAGGCTCTCGCCGAGCAACTCGTACTGGCCGATGCCATCGACGCGCACCAGTTGGGTATGCCCACCCGACACCAACAAAGCGACGAACGGAAACTCAGGCGGGTTTTCCTCCAGCATCGGCGCCAGAAGATGGCCTTCCATGTGGTGCACGCCGATCGCCGGGATGTCCCAGGCAAAGGCCAGCGCCTGGGCGCACGAGGCACCCACCAGCAGCGCGCCAACCAGGCCGGGGCCGGCGGTGTAGGCAATGGCGTCGATCTCGGTCGCGACACAGCCGGCCTCGTCCAGCACCTGGCGGATCAGCGGCAGCATGCGCTTGACGTGATCCCGCGAGGCGAGCTCGGGCACCACGCCGCCGAATACGCGGTGCAGGTCGATCTGGCTGAACAGCGCGTCGGCCAACAAACCGCGCTCGCTGTCGTATAATGCGACGCCGGTTTCGTCGCAGGATGTTTCCAATCCCAGTACTAGCATGGGCTCGTCCCTTGTGGGGGCTGAATTCGAAGCCGCGCATGATAGTCCCCGTGCCGGGTGCCGACCAGCGGTTTTCGATCAGAGGCTTTGCATTCCGGCTTGCTAAGGGTTAACATCCGCAACCCTTGAAAACCGACGTTCTCCAGCACACCTTTTGTTTTGCCAGGAGCACGTCTACCCCGGTAATGAATTAAGGTAGCCCTGGATGCCAGCCGTCAAAGTTAAAGAGAACGAACCCTTCGACGTAGCTCTGCGTCGTTTCAAGCGCTCCTGCGAAAAAGCCGGTGTACTGGCTGAAGTTCGTAGCCGCGAGTTTTACGAGAAGCCGACCGCCGAGCGCAAGCGCAAAGCAGCTGCCGCTGTTAAGCGTCACGCCAAGAAAGTTCAGCGCGAACAGCGCCGCGCCGTTCGTCTGTACTAATACAGACGTTCTACGCAAAGCTTCTGCCCCGCCCGGCTCTGCGCCGGGCCGATGGCAGCGGTTGCTTCAAAATGCTTCAAACCTTGAGCAGCTAGCCCAAGGCGCCCTTTGCCAGTGCTTCTGCACCTGCAAGGCGGCATACGCCTGAAACGTCAGAGCTGGTCCAAGACCAGTCGTGCACGTCCTGTCTGACGAGCCCCTGTGGCTGGCGACGAGCACACTCCCTCGCACTTTCCTGTTTACAGCACTCGCCCCTACCTTCGCGTTAGCGTTTAGACTTGCCAGCTGCCAGATGACGAGACTGCCATGGCCGGGCTGATTCCCCAGAGTTTCATCGATGACCTGATCAACCGCCTCGACATCGTCGACGTGGTGAGTTCGCGCGTCCAGCTGAAAAAGACCGGCAAGAACTACTCCGCCTGCTGCCCGTTCCACAAGGAGAAGACCCCCTCCTTCACCGTCAGCCCCGACAAGCAGTTCTACTACTGCTTCGGCTGTGGTGCCGGCGGCAACGCCCTCGGCTTCGTCATGGACCACGACAACCTGGATTTCCCCCAGGCCGTCGAGGAACTGGCCCGCGCCGCTGGCATGGAGGTACCCCGCGAAGAGGGCCGGCGCAGCCAGAAGCCACGCCAGCCGACCGACTCGCCGCTGTACCCGTTGCTCGAGGCGGCTGCCGAGTTCTATCGCCAGGCCTTGCGCAGCCATCCGACCCGCAAGTCGGCGGTCGAATACCTCAAGGGCCGAGGCCTGTCCGGCGAGATCGCCCGCGACTTCGGCCTGGGCTTCGCCCCTCCGGGCTGGGACAACTTGCTCAAGCACCTGGGCGCCGACAGCCTGCAGCAGAAGGTGATGATCGACGCCGGCCTGCTGATCGAGAACGCCGAGAGCGGCAAGCGCTACGATCGCTTCCGCGACCGGGTGATGTTCCCCATCCGCGACAGCCGCGGGCGCGTCATCGCCTTCGGCGGCCGGGTACTGGGCGACGACAAGCCCAAGTACCTGAACAGCCCGGAAACCCCGGTGTTCCACAAGGGCCAGGAGCTGTACGGGCTGTACGAGGCGCGCAAGCACAACCGCAATCTCGACGAGATCATCGTCGTCGAAGGCTACATGGACGTCATTGCCCTGGCCCAGCAGGGCCTGCGCAACGCCGTCGCCACGCTCGGCACGGCCACCAGCGAGGAACACCTCAAGCGACTGTTTCGTGTGGTGCCCAGCGTGCTGTTCTGCTTCGACGGCGACCAGGCTGGGCGCAAGGCCGCCTGGCGCGCCCTGGAGTCGACCCTGTCGGCCCTGCAGGATGGGCGCCGCGCGCGCTTCCTGTTCCTGCCCGAAGGCGAAGACCCGGACAGCCTGGTGCGCGCCGAGGGCACCGACGCCTTCAGGGCCCGCATCAACCAGCACGCCCAGCCACTCGCCGATTACTTCTTCGAGCAACTGAGCGCCGAGGCCGACCCGCGTTCGCTGGAAGGCAAGGCGCACATGGCGACCCTGGCCGCACCGTTGATCGAAAAGATCCCCGGCGCCAATCTGCGTCAGTTGATGCGCAATCGCCTGAAGGAAATCACCGGTCTCGACCCGCAGCAGGTCGAGCAACTGGCCCAGCAGGCGCCCGTCACCAGCAGCGTGCCGGACTACGACCCGGGCTACGACTACGATGCGATGGCCAGCTATACCCCCGACTACGGCGACATGCCGCAGCCGGACTACGCCCCGGTACACCAGGAGCCACAGTGGCAACCGAAACAGGGCGGCGGCAAGAAGCCGTGGAGTGACAAGCCCTGGGACAAGAACCGCAAAGGCGGCAAGCCCTGGCAGCAACGCGACGAAGCCCCTCCGCGGGTGCCGGCGCCGGTCGAGCCGCCTACCCTGGCCGCCCTGCGCACCCTGCTGCACCACCCGCTGCTCGCCGGCAAGGTCGAGGACGCCAGCCACTTCGCCGACGAAGAGCACCTGTACAGCCAGCTGCTGGTGGCGCTGATCGAGGCCGCGCAGAAAAATCCTGGTCTAAGCTCTATGCAGCTGATCGCACGCTGGCACGGCACCGAACAAGGCCGCCTGTTGCGGGCCCTGGCGGAAAAGGAATGGCTGATCGTGGCGGACAACCTTGAACAACAGTTTTTCGACACCATAACTAGCTTGTCTGCCCGCCAACGCGAGCGCAGCCTGGAACAACTGCTCAGGAAATCACGTCAAAGCGAATTGACCAGCGAGGAAAAATCCCAGCTCCTCGCCCTGCTGAGCCGGAATGTTCCCGCACAAACGCCGACCTCATCTGGCGCGTGAGGCCCATGCTCGGGTATAATCCTCGGCTTGTTTTTTGCCCGCCAAGACCTTCAGTGGATAGGGTGTTATGTCCGGAAAAGCGCAACAGCAGTCTCGTATCAAAGAGTTGATCACCCGCGGTCGTGAGCAGGGCTACCTGACTTACGCGGAGGTCAACGACCACCTGCCTGAGGATATTTCAGATCCGGAACAGGTGGAAGACATCATCCGCATGATCAACGACATGGGGATCAACGTATTCGAGAGTGCTCCGGATGCGGATGCCCTTCTGTTGGCGGAAGCCGACACCGACGAAGCCGCGGCCGAAGAAGCCGCTGCTGCGTTGGCGGCAGTTGAAACCGATATCGGCCGCACGACCGACCCGGTGCGCATGTACATGCGCGAAATGGGTACCGTCGAGCTGCTGACCCGCGAAGGCGAGATCGAAATCGCCAAGCGTATCGAGGAAGGCATCCGTGAAGTCATGGGCGCCATCGCCCACTTCCCGGGCACTGTCGACTACATTCTCGGCGAATACGACCGCGTCACCACCGAAGGTGGCCGCCTGTCCGATGTTCTCAGCGGTTACATCGACCCTGACGACAACATCGCCGCCCCGACCGACGAAGTACCGGTGCCAGGCGCCAAGGCCCCTGCGGCCAAGGAAGAGTCGGACGACGAAGAAGAAGAAAGCGAAGGCAGCGACGACGAGGAAGAGACCGAAAGTGGTCCTGACCCGGTCGTTGCAGCCCAGCGTTTCGGCGCCGTTGCCGATCAGCTCCAGGCCACTACCAAGGTCCTGAAGAAGAACGGCCGTGACGTCAAGGAAAGCATCGAGGCCCTCCAGGCCCTGGCTGACCTGTTCATGCCGATCAAGTTGGTGCCGAAGCAGTTCGAAGTCCTGGTCGAGCGTGTCCGTGATGCCCTGAGCCGCCTGCGTCAGCAAGAGCGCGCGATCATGCAGCTGTGCGTCCGTGACGCACGCATGCCTCGTGCCGACTTCCTGCGCCTGTTCCCGAGCAACGAGACCGACCAGACCTGGTCCGGCGACCTGGCCAAGCGCAACACCAAATGGGCTGCCGCCCTGGGTGAAAAGGACGCCGCCATCGTCGCCTGCCAGCAGAAGCTGATCGACCTCGAGACCGAGACCGGCCTGACCGTCGCTGAAATCAAGGAAATCAACCGTCGCATGTCCATCGGCGAGGCCAAGGCCCGCCGCGCCAAGAAGGAAATGGTCGAGGCGAACCTGCGTCTGGTGATCTCCATCGCCAAGAAGTACACCAACCGTGGCCTGCAGTTCCTCGACCTGATCCAGGAAGGCAACATCGGCTTGATGAAGGCGGTAGACAAGTTCGAATACCGTCGCGGCTACAAGTTCTCGACCTACGCCACCTGGTGGATCCGCCAGGCGATCACCCGTTCGATCGCCGACCAGGCGCGCACCATCCGGATTCCGGTGCACATGATCGAGACGATCAACAAGCTCAACCGTATTTCCCGCCAGATGCTGCAGGAAATGGGCCGTGAACCGACCCCGGAAGAGCTGGGTGAACGCATGGAAATGCCTGAGGACAAGATCCGCAAGGTATTGAAGATCGCCAAGGAGCCGATCTCCATGGAAACCCCGATCGGTGACGACGAAGATTCGCACCTGGGCGACTTCATCGAGGACTCGACCATGCAGTCGCCGATCGACGTGGCCACGGTCGAAAGCCTCAAGGAAGCCACCCGCGACGTGCTTTCGGGCCTGACCGCGCGCGAAGCCAAGGTGCTGCGCATGCGTTTCGGCATCGACATGAACACCGACCACACCCTCGAAGAGGTGGGCAAGCAGTTCGACGTGACCCGTGAGCGGATCCGTCAGATCGAAGCGAAGGCGTTGCGCAAATTGCGCCACCCGACTCGCAGCGAGCACCTGCGCTCCTTCCTCGACGAGTGATGACGAACCCCGGCCCAGGCCGGGGTTTTTCTTTTCCGTGACCGGGCGATTTAGCCCTGACACAGGGGCCGATGCGCGACTACACTCGATTCAGACTACCTGAATGCGAGGCCGCTATGCCGCCAATGCCGGCCATCCTGTTGCTGATCCTGCTCCTGTGGAACACAACGGCCGGCGCCCTGACCCTGACAGACGAGGAAAAAGCCTGGCTCGCGGCCCATCCGCAACTGAGCCTGGGCGTCGATGCCTCCTGGCCACCGTTCGAGTTCCGCGACCAGGAGGGCCGATACCAGGGATTGGCCGCCGATTACATCGCCTTGCTGCAGCAGCGCCTGGGCGTTGCGCTGACGCCGGTAGAGCCGAAAAGCTGGACCGAGGTACTGGAGCAGGCGCGCAACCATCGCATCGACCTGCTGCCAGGCATCATGTCGACCCCCGAACGCCAGGCCTACCTGGCGTTCACCCGCCCCTACCTGGACTTTCCCATCGTCATCCTCGCCCACGAGGGCGGCGCGCAACCGCGCACCCTGAACGACCTCTACGGCTTGAAGATCGCGGTGGTGGAAAACTACGCGCCCCACGAACTGCTGCGCACCCACCATCCCGACCTCAACCTGGTAGCCATGCCCAACGTCAGCTCGGCCCTGCAGGCCCTGGCTACCGATGCCGTGGACGCGGTGGTGGGCGACCTCGCCTCGAGCATCTGGAGCCTGCGCCAGCTCAAGCTCGACGGCCTGTACGTCAGTGGCGAGACGCCCTACCGCTACCAGTTGGCCATGGCCACGCCGCGTGACAATCCAATGCTGGTCGGCATCCTCGACAAGGCCATGGCCGACCTCGGTGAAAGCGAGGTCAACCAGCTCCAGCAACGCTGGGTCGGCAATGTGGTCGACAAACGCACGTTCTGGCACGACTTGCTGCTCTATGGCCTGCCTGCGGTGCTGGTGCTGTTGGCCATGCTCGCCGCGGTGATGCGTATCAATCGGCGCCTGAGCTCGGAAATTTCCCGGCGCATCTCCCTGGAACAGGAGCTGCGCAGCAGCGAATACCATTACCGCAGCTTGATCGAAAGCCTGTCGGCGATCGCCTGGGAAGCGGACGCCAACGACTTCACCTACAGCTACGTCTCGCCCCATGCCGAGGACCTGCTCGGCTATCCCATCCAGAGCTGGCTGCGCCCCGGCTTCTGGCGCAGCATCCTGCACCCGGAGGACGCACTCTGGGCCCAGGCCTATTGCGAGAGCGAAACCGCCGCCGGCCGCGACCACAGCCTCGACTACCGGGTGATCCGCGCCGATGGTCAGCCCCTGTGGGTACGCAACATCGTCAGCATGATCGAGCATGGCCACCGCCCGGTGATGCGTGGCCTGATGATCGACATCAGCGAGACCAAGCGCACCGAGGACGCCCTGCGCCTGTCGGAGCAAAAGTTCGCCTCGGTGTTCCAGCAGTGCCCGGACATCCTGCTGATCGCCCGGCACAGCGACGGCGTGCTGCTGGAGGTCAACGAAGCCTTCGAGGAGCAGATCGGCCTGACCCCGGGCCAGGTGATCGGTCGCACCGCAACGCAACTGGGCCTGTGGGGCGTCAGCGGGAGTGGCCCGGCGCTGCTCGAGCGCCTGCACCGGGGCGGCATCCGCAACCTCGAGATGACCTTCCGGCGCAGCAACGGCCAGTTGTTCACTGGCCTGACCTCGGCGGAAACCTTCGAGCTCGATGGCGTCCTCGCGCTGGTGGTGGCTGTGCGCGACATCAGCCAGCTCAAGGAAACCCAGGAACAACTGCAAACCTCCGAAGAGAAATTCGCCAAGGCCTTCCACGCGTCCCCTGACGGCCTGTTGCTGTCGCGCCAAAGCGACGGCCTGCTGATGGAGGTGAACGAAGGCTTCTGTCGCCTGACCGGCTACGACCTCAACCCGTCCATCGACCAGACCTCCTTCGACCTGGGCATCTGGGTAGACCTCAACGAGCGCAAGCGCCTGATCGAGCAACTCAGCCGTGACGGCTTCGTGCGTGACTTCAGTTGCCACCTGCGGCGCAGCGACGGGCAGATCCGCCTGTGCGAGCTGGCCGCCCGGCCGTTGCCGATCGGTGGCGTCGATTGCATGCTGACCATCGCCCGCGACATCACCGAACGTCACCTGATGCAGGAAAAACTCCAGCTGGCGGCAACCGTGTTCGAGAACACCGCCGAGGGTGTGCTGATCACCGATACCGACCAACGCATCAGTGCAGTCAACCGGGCCTTCAGCGAGATCACCGGCTACAGCGAAATCGAGTCCCTGGGCCAGACCCCGCGTCTGCTCGCCTCCGGCCAGCACGACAGCGCCTTCTACGCCGCCATGTGGCACCAACTCACCGACGAAGGCCACTGGCAGGGCGAGATCTGCAACAAACGCAAGAACGGTGAGCTGTACCCCAGCTGGTTGACCATCAGCGCGGTGCGCAACCTGGAGCGCGAGGTCACCCACTTCGTCGCCGTGTTCGCCGACATCTCCAGCCTCAAGCATGCCCAGGCCAAACTCGACTATCAGGCCCACCATGATCCGCTCACCGGCCTGCCCAACCGAGCTTTGTTCGAAAGCCGTCTGCAGAACGTACTCACCTGCCCCCAGGTGTCGAGCCGCCAGGGCGCCGTACTGTTCCTCGACCTCGACCGTTTCAAGCATATCAACGATAGCCTCGGGCACCCGGTGGGCGATCTGCTGCTCAAGGGCATCGCCCAGCGCCTCAAGGAGCAAGTGCGTGACGTCGACACCGTGGCCCGCCTGGGTGGCGACGAGTTCATCATCCTTCTGCCCGGCCTGCACCGCCCCAGCGACGCCAGCACCATCGCCAACAAGCTGCTGGCGTGTTTCAACGCCCCATTCCAGGCAGGCGAACACGAGTTCTTCACCAGCGCCAGCATCGGTATCAGCCTCTACCCCCAGGACGGCTCCGACGTCGCGTCGCTGATCCGCAACGCCGACGCCGCGATGTACCGCTCCAAGGCCAAGGGGCGCAACCGTGTCGAAGTCTACACCCGCGACCTCACCGCCCAGGCCAGCGAACGCGTCGCCCTGGAACACGAGCTACGTCGCGCCATCGAACGTAACGAACTGAGCCTGAACTACCAGCCCAAGCTCAGCCTCAAGACCCAGCGACTGGTCGGCGCCGAGGCGCTGATCCGCTGGTGCCATCCCAGCCTGGGCGAAGTGCCGCCGGAGCACTTCATCCACCTGGCCGAAGAGAATGGCACCATCCTGCAACTGGGCGACTGGGTGCTGGAACAGGCCTGCATGCAGATGCACGCCTGGAAGAAGCGCTACCAGGCGTTCGGCCCGCTCTCGATCAACCTGGCGGGCGCGCAGCTGCGCCACCCCAAGCTGGCCAAGCGCATCGAACACCTGCTCAAGACCTATCAGCTCAAGGCCGGCGACCTGCAGTTGGAGATCACCGAGAACTTCATCATGAGCCAGGCCGAGGAGGCCCTGGCGGTGCTGCACGAACTCAAGCAGCTGGGCGTGCAGTTGGCCATCGATGACTTCGGTACCGGCTATTCGTCACTGAGCTACCTCAAGCGCCTGCCGCTGGACATCCTCAAGATCGACAAGTCATTCATCCGCGGCCTGCCCGACGACCCGCACGACGCCGCCATCGCTCGGGCCATCATTGCCCTTGGCCGCAGCATGCAACTGACGATCATCGCTGAAGGCGTGGAGAACCAGGCACAACAGCGCTTCCTGACCAACGAGGGCTGCGAGCAGATCCAGGGCTACATCGTCAGCCTGCCGCTATCACCGGACGAATTCGCCGCGTCCTTTCTTCGTATAGCACTGTCCGATCTTTCGGATGGCACCCTTTCAAAACCCTCGTTATAATCCGGCCTCCTGCTGAGGGCCTATAGCTCAGTCGGTTAGAGCAGAGGACTCATAATCCTTTGGTCCACGGTTCGAGTCCGTGTGGGCCCACCAAGTACAAAAGCCGCGCATTGCGCGGCTTTTGCGTTTATGGCGGGATCGCCTCAGATACGGAATGCTCATTTGCAACTCGTAAACCCGCGTGCGATCCGGGTCCTTTCCTCATCCGTTTTTGTGGGGCTGGCATCGCCTACGCCGCCCGGCCTGACGTTCGCTCGACGACTATTCGCACCCAATCTACTCGTCAGCCGGCTCGAAGCGCTCGCCACGAAACACCCGACGTGGATTGCCACGCTCGATGCGGTGATGGAACAAGCGCCGCTCCGCGCGCAGTTCGCTGTCGACCTGCTCTGCCTGTTGCGCCAGGCGTTGACCGATGAGCAGCAGCGCCAAGCGCTTGTTGGCGTGCTGGCTACGCTCGCTCTGTACCTTGACGCTGACGCCGCTGGCCAGGTGCGTGGCGCGCACTGCCGAGTCGGTGGTGTTGACATGCTGACCACCCGGCCCGGACGAACGCAAGGTCTCGAAGTGGATCTCGCTCGCCAATTCCGGTGCCGGTGGCGCAAACCGTGCGCCCCCAAAGAACCAGTTCTTACGCGCATGCCCCGGCCGGTACGGACTGCTGCACGTCCATTGCAGCGAGCCCGTCCAGTGATCCGCCAGGCGCTCGGCCTGCTCGCCATCCAGTGCCAGCAACACCGAGCGCAAGGTACCGCGCCGCAGCCCCGGCTCTTCTTCGAGTATCCGTACCGCCACGGCCTGAGCATCCGCTTCGGCCTGCAGCCTGAGCAATGCTTTGGCCACTGCCAGGGCACATTCTTCCGGCCCCTGAGCCGCCGAGAGTTGCAGTAGGATCATCAGCAGCACCCCCCGCGTGTCTTGTAGGTGAGTACCGGTTTCAGTCGCGCCAGCACGCGAACCAATCCCGCTTCACGCAAGGCACCCACCACCGAGTCGATAGCCTTGTAGGCCTGCGGCGCTTCCTCGTAGATCAGCGCCCGGTCGGCGCAGATCACGCGGCTGCCTAGTGCCGTACGACTCAGTTGCTCGACGCTGTAGCGCGAGGCGAGGCGGTCCTTGCACTCGCCGCGCATCCATTTGCGCCCGGCGCCATGGGCCAGGGACAACAGGCTGCGCTCGTCGGCGATCGGCTGTACCAAGTAGCTGTAGTCGCCGCGCGAACCAGGGATCACCACCGCCCCCTGATCCGCCGGTGTGGCGCCTTTGCGATGCAGCCAACCATCGAGCCCGTCGACCTGCGCTGGCGACACCAGGTTGTGGTTGATGTCGAGCAGTACATCGCCATCGGCACGCAAGCGTTCGAGCATGCGCCGGGCAATCAACTGACGGTTGGCTTCGGCAAAACGCAGCGCGCCGTCGTGCCGGCCCAGATAATGAGTGCTGGCCTCGCTGCCCGCCTCCAGTCCGTGATGACCGAACAGGTCGACCTGCTCACGCAAGATCGCCTCGCCCAATCCACGCGAGCCGCTGTGCACCAGCAACAGCAGGTGTTTGCGCTCGATGCCCAAGGCTGCCAGGGCCGCATCGTCGTAGTTTTCATCGAGTTGCTGCAGCTCGGCGAAGTGGTTACCACCACCAATGGTGCCTAGAGAACGCTCGTGCCCCGTAGCAGGCAAACCGAAGCTGGCGACGGCCTCCTGCCACGTCTCGTCGAGCGGCAGTTCGAGGCTGCCAAGGCGTTTCTCCAGCTTGTCCAGCTGCAGCTTCGCGGTCGGGATATCCGTGCGCCACAGCGCCATGCCACAGCCGATGTCATTACCGACCAGCGCCGGGTACAAACGCCCCACGGAAAAGAATGCCGCGCCGACCGGATAGCCACGCCCCGGATGCAGGTCCGGCATGCCGGCCACCCGATGCATGCCCCCTAGGCGAGCGGTGGTTTCGAGTTGTTGGATCGCTTTTCCTTCGATCCAGGTGTCGTCCGCGGCGACCAATACGGCGCCGTCGGACAAATTGCGGATGCAAGTGCCCATAGTCCAATCCTGATGGGTTGAAACAAAAAGATGTTCGGATTGGCAGGCCAGAGGCCGGGCGTTGCGGTACCGCTAACCAGTAACGGCGAATGCGATCAAGCCAGGCGCGACCTGCAAAGGGTGATCAACTGTTGCATGATGTACCTCCTTTGCTGTCGGGTGAGAGAAGGCGGGCATGTTAGGTGTGTAAGTGCCACCTTGCAACAACCTTGATCACATTTTTACCAGGAGAACAACGTCATGGCCGAAAAACCTGACCGCTCCGCGGTACAAAAAACAATACACTGGCGGTACAGTGCCCAGCTTCCACCCATTTCGCCAAATTATGCTAAACACCAGTAACTACGCTACGTCCAGCTAACTATGCCTACGCACGGTTTTACTGGGTTTGCAGCGTCTCCAGGCAATTAATAATCCTTTGGTCCACGGTTCGAGTCCGTGTGGGGCCCACCAGATACGAAAGCCGCGCCTTGAGCGCGGCTTTGTCATTTCAAGAAAGGGGAATTGAGCGCTGATAGCAATGCAAATCCTCCTCCCGATAATCCAGGTGCCTGGGCCGCCCCCACCACCTTGGCATGTGGCCACGGCAAAGCAACGCCCGCCAGGTGCAACGCCCGGCTGTCAATTAACGCCGCCCAAGGGGGTAGCTGGTTCGCCAGCGATGAAGCCAGCCCAGGCGAAACTTGGCATCCATGCAGAGGCCTTGGTGCCCGTGTAGGAGCGGCGGTTCGCCGCTGCGATTTACCCGCGAAGAGGCCCACTCGGACACCGCAAGCTTCAGCTCAATGCAACGCTCGTGGATTTGCCGGCATCTGTATCTGCACCAACGCCGAATCAATCAGCGTTTCCAGCGCTTCAAGCTCATGCATCGAGGCCCTCATCAGCAGCGTGACCGGTGAGCGAGGCTGCAACAGAATGGCCTGTTGCATGACGGCTTTGGCACAGAGGGCATTGTCTGCGGTTTTCTGGAGGGTGTCTTCGAGGGAAGTGATGTTCTGCGGTGGGTCAGGAACGATATCAAGCATCTCATGCATCCGTTAGTGGTGCGGCCACCAAACTGCTGTCAAACAGTCAGGTGGCAGCTGTACATGGGTTGACAGACCGGCGGATACATGAAGCTCCGGCGCACGCGAGCGTGCCCCATGCACAGCCACCATAACGGCAGAGCTGCATAGCAAATGTATCTCGTCGCGGCCTGTCAAAGCCGTGTCGTCGATGTGTGACGACAGCCTGAGACTAGAGCGCGGGTGCGTAGGACCGCAACGGACAATGGCTGTGGGAATTATCTTTGGGAAATGGAGCGCATGTAAGGGGACAAGTCTGATGAGCGACTGACAACCGCATGGGAACGCTCTGCTGCATGGCAGCCGCCTTCAAACGAATTGTTACAAAGACTTAAATATTGTTTTACACACTGCTCGATTTATTTCAGAGCCCACGCGCCCTTAAACTTCAAATCGCGCCAAGCCCCTGCCTCCAGGCCTTGATATAGAACATATCTGCAGCTTCCTTTGAGCCGTTCGTAACAAAGAGAGCGTGCTGACCTGCCGTCAGCGTCAACGCCATGCCAACTCTCACGCTGATGCCCAAGACTGTCGTTTGCCCTCGGCGAACACGCGCAGCGAGTTCCTCTACCCAAACGCCTGGAAGGCCCATTCCAGGCAGGCTAGGCGCGCCCTGAAGGACCAGCCCTGCATTCACCAAAAGAGCTTAAACACCCATGACGGATGAAACGTGTTCCAAACCTGACAGGCGCTCATTGAGTAGTGCCGCGCGCGTACTTTTTTCGCTGCTCGTCATTATCGTGGCGGTGGCATTGATCTACGGCGGTGGCAAACTTCTGGCACTTGGCGGGTCAAGTTACTACTTGCTTGCGGGGTTGGCCTACGCCGCACTTGCAGTGCTCGTATTCCTGCGCAAACGCATCAGTATTGCCCTGTCGGTGCTGATATTCCTGGCGACCTGCGCCTGGGCATTCTATGAAGTCGGGCAGTTCAGCTACTGGCAACTGCTGCCTCGCCTGGTCGTTCCGGCCATCATCCTGACCCTCAGCCTGTGGGTCGGCGCAGCGCTGCCGGGCACCCGCGCAAGCACGCGCAAAACCGCCAATCGATTCGGCTTTGCCGTGTTCCTGGCATTGATCGCGACATTCGTCGCCGCGTTCTTCCCGCATGGCGGGATATCCAACCCCATCGCGGCGAGCGGCCCGGCGAATCCCGACGCTACGTCCGCCGCCCCGCAAGACTGGGAATTCTTCGGGCGCAACGCGTCGGGCACACGATTCGCGCCTTACACCCAGATCACCCCCGATAACGTCAAGGACCTGCAAGTCGCCTGGACCTACCGCACGGGCCGCAGAACCACCGGCCCAGGTGCTGGCGTGGATGAGAACACGCCCCTGCAGATCGGCAGCACCCTGTACTCCTGCACGCCGGAAAACCTGATCACCGCGATCGATGGCGATACCGGCAAGCCCCTCTGGAAGTTCGACCCCCACGCGAAAAGTGCAGAGCATGTCACCTGCCGCGGTGTCGGTTACTACGACATCGACAAGGACGACAGCCTGAGCGCTGATGCCAAGGCTTCGTATGCCAACCAGCAGCAATGCCGCCAGCGCATCCTGGTGTCGTCGGTCGATGCCCGCCTGTTCGCCTTGGACGCGCACACTGGTGAACTGTGCGCCAGCTTCGGCGAAAACGGCTATGTGGACCTCAAGAAAGGCATGGGCCCAACGGAAAACAGCAAGCGCTACCACCCGACCTCGCTGCCCGTGGTCATGGGGCATCTCACCGTGGTCGGTGGCTGGGTACGCGATATCGTTGCAGGCGAGCCTTCCGGTGCCGTGCGCGCATTCGATGTGCTGACCGGCTCGCTGGTGTGGGCCTGGGACGTTGGCGCGCCGGATGGCGCCGATACCGCTGCAGCAGATCATCAGTTCGCCCTGGAAACGCCCAACGTCTGGACCGTGCCGACCTACGACAAGGAACTCAACCTGGTCTACCTGCCAACCGGCAATGGTCCACCCGACTACTGGGGCGGTGACCGTAACCAGGCGAAGGAGAAGTACGGCACTGCGGTGGTCGCGGTCGACGCCTCGACCGGCAAGGTCAAGTGGGTGTACCAGACCGTTCACCATGACGTGTGGGACTACGACCTGCCCTCGCAGCCGGTGCTGTACGACCTCAAGAATGCGCAAGGGGAAAAGACCCCGGTCCTGATTCAGACCACCAAGACCGGCAACATCTTCGTACTGGATCGCCGCACTGGCCAGCCAGTGACCGAAGTCCAGGAGCGCCCTGTACCCACTTCGCCAGCGGCAGAGGGCGAACACCTGTCGCCGACTCAACCTTACTCGGCAGGCATGCCGGTGATCGGCGCGGAACCCTTGACCGAACAGTCGATGTGGGGCGTGTCCACCTTCGACCAGCTTTACTGCCGGATCATGTTCAAGGATTCGGTCTACGTCGGCCCGTTCACGCCGCCCACCGAAAAGCCCTACATCGAATGGCCGGGGCTGCTGGGCGGCATGAACTGGGGTGGCATTTCCATCGATGAGAACACCGGCACGATGTTCGTCAACGACATGCGCATGCCGTTGCGGATGTCGCTGGTCACCCAGGAGAACACCCGCAAGTACAAGGTGTCGACTGACGAAGTGCCCGGCTTCATGGGCACCATTCGCCCGCAGGTCGCAGGCATCTATGGCGGCGTCAAGATCGACATTCTGCAGTCGCCCCTGGGCGTGCCCTGCAACACGCCGCCGTTTGGCAGCATGAGCGCAATCGACCTGAACACCCAGAAACTGATGTGGCAGGTGCCGCTGGGCACGGTGCAGGATACCGGCCCGCTCGGGATCAAGACGCACCTGCAGATCCCGCTGGGCATGCCGACCCTCGGTGGCCCGACCTCGACGGCCTCCGGCCTGGTGTTCTTCGCCGGTACCCAGGACTACTACCTGCGTGCCCTCGACTCGGCAACCGGCAAGGAAGTCTGGAAGGCCCGCTTGCCGGTGGGCGCCGTCGCGGCACCGCTGATCTACACGTCCCCCGCGACCGGCAAGCAATACGTGGTCATCTCCGCCGGTGGCATGAGCCACTCGCCGGATGTCGGTGACTACATCATTGCCTACGCCCTGCCGGACAGCAGCAAACCGTAACCGCTCGCCAATGCCCGACAAACAATCCCCGCTCGCGGGGATTGTTTGCCCCTCCAGTTCAGCAGACCACACGAAAGCCCGCACCGCCCGATGGCTTTTCGTGCAAGGGAGCAACCCACCATGCCATCAACGCTTCGCACCCTGCTGACCAGCAGCCTGTGCAGCGGCCTGTCCTTATGCGTGCTGCCAACCCCCAGCGCGCTGGCGGATACGTCCGACCTGCTGACCCGCCCCACGCTCACCGGTGACTGGGGCGGACAGCGCCAGCAACTGGCGGACCAAGGCGTCAAGCTGACCGGGGACTACATCTCCGAGACCGTTTCCAACCTGCATGGCGGTATCAAGCGCGGCACGCGCTATGCGCAGCAAATACGCCTGGGCGCGCAGTTCGACCTGAGCAAGCTGCTCGGCATCGCAGATGCCGGGCGCATACAGATTCTGCTCAACGACCGGCGCGGTCACAGCGCCACGGAAGATCTGCTCGGCAACCGGATGTCCGCCCAGGAGATCTACGCCGGCGAGTACACGCGCCTGACCGAGTTGAGCTACCAGCGCAACCTGTTTTCGCCCGACCTGTCGACCAAGGTCGGTTACATGGTCATGGGCACCGAGTTCGGCGGCATGCCAATCCTGGCCAACTTCATGAGCGCCGGCTTCTGCGCGCACCCATTGACCATGTCCAGCGGCAGCGGCTGGGGTAACTACCCGACCGCACACTGGGGCGGTGAACTGCGCTACGACGTCAACCCGTCGCTGTCGTTGCAAACCGCCGTGTTCCAGGTCAACCCGGACTACAACGCGCGCGAGTCCAAGGCCTTCGCCATGCCCAGCAATGGCACGACGGGCGCGATCCTGCCCCTGGAGGCGATCATCAACAACCTGGCGTTTCTCGATGGGCAATACAAGGTCGGCTGGTACTACGACACGTCCGACTACCCCAAGATCGGCGGCACCGGCAAAAGCAGCAGCCGCACGGGCGCCTACCTGCTGGTGGACCAGGCGATCTGGCGCGATGAACAGGACCCGGCAAGTGCGCTACGCCTGTTTGCGCAGGCCGCAACCAGCAATGCCGCCACCTCGCCCATGCGCCGCTGGTACTCGGTGGGCCTGGTCAGGCAGAAACCTTTCGCCAGCCGCCCCCACGATGTCATTGCCTTCGGCTATGGCCGCGCCGTGATCAACTCGCGTACGCGGGAGGTGCAGGAAGCGGGCGCGCTGACGCCTGATGACGCCGCCATGATCGCCGACCTCGACAGCGGCGAGCAGGTGCTGGAACTCAACTACGGTGCCCAGGTGACGCCGTGGCTGCTGCTGCGCCCTGGCCTGCAGTACTACATCGAACCCGGCGCGTTTTCCGCTGAGCAACGCAGCAACGCGCTGGCTGCCGGGCTGCAGGTCAAGATGACCTTCTAGCAGGCTCGCTCTCCATCGCCTCATCAGGAACCAGCCGCGCGATCGCGCGGCTTTTCCTGCCCAGGATCAACCTGTTGCCGCTGCCGGGTCAGGCCCTTATTTTCGAGGGTAGCGCCTTACGCCTGGCACCTTCGTGTTCACCGGACCTTCTTGTCTTTGGCTTCCCGGCGTGGAGGGCATCCCATCCCTTCATGGCAAGCGCGACTGTGCGCGGTACCGGTTTCTCACCGCTTCGGTAGTAAGCGAGCATTCGCCGGCTCAGCCCCAACTCCTGGGCTGCCCGGTCCAATGTCAGTTCATTCCTGGCCATCCAGTTCCAGAGACGCTCGTGAGAACACTCACCTGTCTGTTCGACTGCGAGCGCTCGGAGGTTGTCGGCGGCCAGTTCCAGGTTGTCATCGTCGGCCCAGATGACAGTGTCTTTCCACTCCCCGATCGCCGCGCTCGCGAAGACCTCGGGGTCGGTAAGCCGATGCAACGTAGGCTGCCGGGTGATGATCTCGTCCAGACTCACGGAAAATTGCTCGCCGTCTGCGAACGTCAGCAATAAAGAACTTGGGCCTGTTACAGCAAGGTCGTGCAGCAGGAAATGCTTGTTCGTCATTGATTCAACTCCTTCCACTTGGCAAGCAGTTGAGGTCCATTCTGCGAAGCCCATTCAATCGCTTCACTGAGCTCTCGCTTGGAGACGCGAGAACCACCAAAGCCCGTCAGGACCGAAAAATCCCCAATTGCTATCAATGCCTGACGGCCATCACTTAACCTCACATGAAAATGAGGCGGCGCATGATCGTTCGCGTACATGCAAATCGAACAGGTCGGTAACCGATGGAGCGTGGGCATAGGAGGAGTATAGAGTGCAATGATTGCACCGCAAAATATCATTCGGTCCCAAACTGTTCATCCTGAAAGATGTAAACGGTCCTTACTGAACATTACAAGCCCCGATACCTGATCCCCCTGTCCAGACTAGGTCTTGCCGCGGGGCCTGTCGTCTGGCTAGGCTAAAAGCCCACCGACCGAGACTCGCCATGCCAGACTCCCGCACCATCACCCTCGACGAAATCGACCGCCAGCTCATCGCCCTGCTGCAGATCAACGCCCGCGAAAGCGTCGCCACTCTGGCTCGCCAGCTGGGCATCGCCCGCACCACGGTGAACTCGCGCCTGGCGCGGCTGGAGAAGGGCAAGGTCATCACCGGCTATGGTGTGCGCCTGGGCCAGCGTCTGGTCGACGGTGGCCTGCAAGCCTATGTCGGCATCAAGGTCCAACCCCGCTCGGGCAAGGAAGTGGTCCGCCGCCTGAGCGCCATGGGGCAGGTGCAGCAGCTATGCACGGTGAGCGGCGAGTTCGATTATGTGGCCTGGCTGCGCAGCGATTCGCCGGAGCAACTCGACGAGCTGCTCGACCAGATCGGCAACGTCGAGGGTGTGGAGAAAACCACCACGTCGATCATTCTCAGCAGCAAGGTCGACCGGGGTCAGCCGAGCTAAAGCCATAAAACGCCTGACACCCCTGACTTGATCGTCAAAACAAACTCACCCCTCGTCATTACGACGAAACAAAATACATTCCGCCATCACTCTGCATCTTAATTACGAACACCCCGCTTCATAAAATGACCCTCAGCCATCTCCTATACTCAGGCTCCGCCCTCCGCGCAGCCGCTCTGGCAAGGTCATTTCATGAACAAGAACAACCGCCACCCCGCCGACGGCAAGAAGCCCATCACCATCTTCGGCCCGGATTTCCCCTTCGCCTTCGACGATTGGCTGGAGCACCCGGCCGGGCTGGGTAGCATCCCGGTCGAGCGACACGGCGAGGAAGTCGCCATCGTCGGTGCCGGCATCGCCGGCCTGGTGGCGGCCTACGAGCTGATGAAACTGGGGCTCAAGCCGGTGGTGTACGAGGCTTCGAAACTCGGGGGCCGCCTGCGCTCGCAAGCCTTCAATGGCACCGATGGGGTCATCGCCGAACTCGGCGGCATGCGCTTTCCGGTGTCTTCCACGGCCTTCTACCACTACGTCGACAAGCTCGGCCTGGAAACCAAGCCGTTCCCCAACCCGCTCACCCCGGCCTCCGGCAGCACCGTGATCGACCTCGAAGGCCAGACCTACTACGCCGAGCATGCCAAGGACCTGCCACAGCTGTTCCACGAAGTGGCCGAAGCCTGGGCCGACGCGCTGGAAAGCGGCGCCCAGTTCGCCGAGATCCAGCAGGCGATCCGCGAGCGTGACGTGGTGCGCCTGAAAAACCTGTGGAACCAGCTGGTTCCGTTGTGGGACGACCGCACCTTCTATGACTTCGTCGCCTCGTCCCAGGCCTTCGCCAAGCTGACGTTCCGCCACCGCGAAGTGTTCGGCCAGGTCGGCTTCGGCACCGGCGGCTGGGACTCGGACTTCCCCAACTCGATGCTGGAAATCTTCCGCGTGGTGATGACCAACTGCGACGACCACCAGCACCTGGTCGTCGGTGGCGTCGAGCAAGTGCCACAAGGCATCTGGCGCCACATACCGGAACGCTGCGCGCACTGGCCCACCGGCACCAGCCTGAGCGCGCTGCATGGCGGCGCCCCACGCACCGGGGTCAAGCGCATCGCCCGCGCCGCCGATGGGCGCCTGGCGGTGACCGACACCTGGGGCGATACCCGCCACTACGGCGCTGTGCTCGCCACCTGCCAGAGCTGGCTGCTGACCACCCAGATCGACTGCGAGGAGTCGCTGTTCTCGCAGAAGATGTGGATGGCCCTGGACCGCACGCGCTACATGCAGTCGTCGAAAACCTTCGTGATGGTCGACCGACCGTTCTGGAAGGACAAGGACCCGCAGACCGGCCGCGACCTGCTGAGCATGACCCTGACCGATCGCCTGACCCGCGGCACCTACCTGTTCGACAACGGCGATGACAAGCCCGGGGTGATCTGCCTGTCCTACGCCTGGATGAGCGATGCGCTGAAGATGCTGCCGCACCCGGTGGAAAAACGCGTGCAGCTGGCGCTGGACGCACTGAAGAAGATCTACCCCCGGACAGACATCGCCGGCCATATCATCGGCGACCCGATCACCATTTCCTGGGAGGCCGACCCGCACTTCCTCGGCGCCTTCAAGGGTGCACTGCCCGGCCACTACCGCTACAACCAGCGCATGTACGCGCACTTCATGCAGCAGGACATGCCGGCCGAACAACGCGGCATGTTCATCGCCGGCGACGACGTGTCGTGGACGCCCGCCTGGGTGGAAGGCGCGGTGCAGACTTCGCTGAATGCGGTGTGGGGTATCATCAATCACTTCGGTGGCAAGACCCACCCGGACAACCCAGGCCCGGGCGATGTGTTCGACACCCTCGGGCCGATCGCCCTGCCGGACTGATACAAAGGAGAAGCGATGCGCATCGCCCTGTTCCAAGGTGAACCCAACCCGCTCGACGTGGCCGGCAACCTGCGACGCCTGCAGCAGCAGGCCCAGGCCGCAGCCGAGCGTGGCGCGCGGTTGCTGGTGTGCCCAGAGATGTTCCTCAGCGGCTATAACATCGGCCTCGCCCAGGTGCAGCGGCTGGCCGAGGCAGAGGATGGGCCATCGGCTGCGGCCGTGCGGGCGATCGCCCAGGGCCAGGGCATCGCCATCGCCTACGGCTACCCGGAGCGTGCCGACGACGGGGCGATCTACAACAGCGTGCAACTGATCGACGCCCAGGGCCGCCGCCTGTGCAACTACCGCAAGACCCACCTGTTCGGGGCGCTGGACCGCTCGATGTTCAGCGCCGGTGCCGATCATTTCCCGGTGGTCGAGCTGGACGGCTGGAAGGTCGGGCTGCTGATCTGCTACGACATCGAGTTTCCGGAGAACGCCCGGCGCCTGGCGCTCGATGGCGCCGAGTTGATCCTGGTGCCGACGGCCAACATGACGCCCTACGACTTCGTTTGCCAGGTGACCGTGCGCTCACGCGCGCAAGAGAACCAGTGCTACCTGGTGTATGCCAACTATTGCGGCGCCGAGGGGCAGATCCAGTATTGCGGACAGAGCAGCATCATCGGGCCGGATGGCAGCCTGTTGGCCATGGCTGGGCGCGAGGAGTGCCAACTGCTCGCGGATATCGATTATGAGCGGGTGGTACAGGGGCGCGAGGCGTTTCCGTACCTAGCGGACCTGCGTCAGGAGTTGCATCGGCTCAAAGGCTGACCGGGGCCGCTCTGCGGCCCATTCGCGGGCAAGCCCGCTCCCACAGGCCCCGCAAAGAGGCGGGGCCTGCCAAATGGGTTAGCATGAACACCTGCCCCGGAGTTCCCATGCCTGACGCCACCCGCCACCTCACCCTCGCCAACGGCCTGCAACTGACCCTGCGCCATGCCCCGCGCCTCAAGCGCTCGGCCGCCGCCCTGCGGGTGCATGCCGGCAGCCACGACGCACCGGCGCAGTGGCCGGGCCTGGCCCACTTCCTCGAGCACCTGTTGTTTCTCGGCACCGAGCGCTTCCCATTGCCTGATGGCCTGATGCGCTACGTGCAGGCCCTCGGTGGCCAGGTCAACGCCAGCACCCGCGAGCGCACCACCGACTTCTTCTTCGAGGTACCTCCCAGTGCGCTTGACGGCGCGCTGGAGCGCCTCTGCCAGATGCTCGCCGAACCGGAGCTGGGCATCGCTCGCCAGGGCAACGAGCGCGAGGTGATCCATGCCGAGTTCATCGCCTGGTCGCGCAACCCGCAGGCACAACGACAATTCGCCCTGTTGCAGGCGGCAGCGCCTGGGCACCCGTTGGCCGGCTTCCACGCCGGAAACCGCTACACCCTGGCGTTGCAGGACCCGGCCTTCCAACAGGCGCTGAAGCACTATCACCAACGCTTCTACCAGGGCGGCCAGATCACCTTGAGCCTGTGCGGGCCACAATCGCTGGCTCAACTCGAACACCTGGGCCGCCAGTTCGCCAGCCTGTTCCCGGCAAGCGGCCGTTCGCCGCATCCGCATCCCCCCGCCCTGCCGAAAAGCAACCAGCCGCTGGTGTTCGCCCACGATGGCCTGCCCGCCGGCAGCGAGCACGCGCTGGCACTGTTGCTCGCCTGGCTCGACGACAGCCGCCCAGGTGGCTGGCTGGCTGAACTGCGCCAGCGCGGCTGGCTGCGATCCTGCAAGGCACAGGCGCTGTATGCCCACGCCGGGCAACTGTTGTGGCAGGTCGACCTGCAACTCGGCGATGCGACCTGCATCGATGAGGCCCAGCGCCTGCTGCACGGCTGGTTCGGTTTCATGCGCCAGGCCGACCCCGAACAACTCAACGCTGGCTTCGCGGTATTGGAGCAACGTCGCGAGCACGCCGCCAGCGCACTCGAATTGGCGCGCCGAGACAGCACCGGCAGGCCCTTCGCGGCGCTCGACGCACAAGGCCTGCTAGCGCTTCGCGCGCTGCTCGATGACCTGCCCGGCAACGCAAGCGGACCCTGGCACTTGCCTGCCAGCGATCCCTTGCTGTGCAACGAACTGCCCACCGCGCCCGACACCTCGCTGCCCCCGGCCATGACCGTCAGCAGCGCCCTGCCCGCAACGCGCCAGCATGCCGAGGTGAACCTGCGCTGGCAGATCCGCTCGCCCTTGCGCCAGCGCTTGCATGCCGTGCTCGAGCAGGCCTTGACGCCGCTGCGCGAGAGGGCCGAACACGCGTCCCTGCAACTGGACTTCAACCTGGTGGGCGAGTACTGGCATCTGCGCTGCGCAGGCCTGCCAGGCGCAGTGCTGCGCGCCAGCGCAGAGGCATTCGGGGTACTGCGTAGCATTGCCGACGAATCGCTCGCCAGCGTGCCACCCCAGGCACCGCCATCGATCCCGATCCGCGCGCTGCTCAAGCACCTGCCAGACGCCTTGCACGGCCTGGCCGCCGAGCCCCTGCCCGCGTGCACCCTGGATGCGAGCCAACTGCAGCGGATCTGGCAGCACGCGCCCTGGCACGGTCTGGCCACGGGCTTCGGTGCCGCCGGCCTGAGCGTCCTGGCCGATGTCCTGCAGCAATGCCCAGGCCAGGCTTGCAGCGCCAGGCCGTTGCCACCGCCCCCGGCGCGCCGCTGGCAGCAAGCAGCAATGGCCGGCAGCGAGCAGGCGCTGGTGCTGTTCTACCCGCTGACCACCACCCCGCAGGGCGCCGGCCGCCTGCTTGGGCATCTGCTGCAAGGCCCGGTGTATCAACGCCTGCGTGTGGAACTGCAACTGGGCTACGCCGTTTTCAGCACCTTCCGTCAGGTCGAAGGCATCGCCGGCCTGCTGTTCGGCGTGCAATCCCCCCATGCCAGCCACCGCGAAATCATCGGCCATCTCCACGACGTGCTACGCCAGGGCGTGACCCTCGAGTCCAGCGCGCACCAGACCCTGGCCGCACAAGTCGTCGAGACGGCCATGACCAACGACGATGTGGCGCACTGGGCGTGGCAGGCCTACCTGGGGCGGCAAACGGATGAGCTGCCCGCCGTACAGCGGTCTATCCTGAATACGCAGCAAGCGGACCTGGACGCCTTGCTGCGGGAAATGCTCGCCGCCGACGCGCCCTGGCTATGCCTGGCCAACGCAGCGGCAGCGATGGACGAATGGCCCTGAAACCGGCGCGATTGTTACGTCGCCTGCAAGGGCGCATTTCAAATAATTAACCTTTTGGTACAGTTATTTCTTGTAAGATAGCGCAATCCCAGTCTATGGAACCTCCTTGTCGAGGGGGCGCCAAAGATACTGGCTGGAACCCAACCCCCTATCCGGAAGGAGCTAATCCATGTGGACCAAACCTGCTTACACTGACCTGCGTATCGGCTTCGAAGTGACCATGTACTTCGCCAACCGCTAAGCCCTGCTTGCACCTCGACGCCTCGGCCCGCCGAGGCGTCGTCGTTTTCTGCATAAGGGTCTTCGGATAAAGGAGTGGCCATGTACATCCAGATTCTCGGTTCCGCCGCTGGCGGTGGGTTCCCCCAATGGAACTGCAACTGCGTCAACTGCAAGGGCTTTCGCGATGGCAGCCTGCGCGCCACGGCACGCACCCAGTCCTCGATCGCCTTGTCCGACGACGGTGAGCACTGGATCCTGTGCAACGCCTCGCCCGACATCCGCGCCCAGTTGCAGGCCTTCGCGCCGATGCAACCGGCCCGCGCCCTGCGTGATACCGGCATCGATGCGATCGTGTTGCTCGACAGCCAGATCGACCACACCACCGGCCTGCTCAGCCTGCGCGAAGGCTGCCCGCACAAGGTCTGGTGCACCGACATGGTCCACCAGGACCTGACCACCGGCTTCCCGCTGTTCAACATGCTCAGCCACTGGAACGGTGGCCTGCAGTGGAACCGCATCGAACTCGAAGGCAGCTTCGTCATCGACGCCTGCCCCAACCTCAGGTTCACACCCTTCCCGCTGCGCAGCGCCGCGCCGCCCTACTCGCCGCACCGTTTCGACCCGCACCCGGGCGACAACCTCGGCCTGCTGGTCGAGGACACACGCACCGGCGGCAAGCTGTTCTATGCCCCGGGCCTGGGCCAGGTCGACGACAAGCTGCTGGCGATGATGCACGGCGCCGACTGCCTGCTGGTCGACGGCACCCTGTGGGAAGACGACGAGATGCAGCGCCGTGGTGTCGGCACCCGCACCGGTCGCGAGATGGGCCACCTGGCACAGAACGGCCCCGGCGGCATGCTCGAAGTGCTCGATGGCTTCCCACGCCAGCGCAAGGTGCTCATCCACATCAACAACACCAACCCGATCCTCGATGAAGACTCCGCCGAACGTGCCGAGGTCCAGCGCCGTGGCGTTGAAGTGGCCTACGATGGCATGAGTATCGAGTTGTAGGAGGCCCGATGAGCGAAGCATTGCCGATGTCCCCTGCCGAATTCGAGCAGGCCCTGCGCGCCAAGGGCGCCTACTACCACATCCATCACCCCTACCACGTGGCGATGTATGAAGGCCGCGCCAGTCGCGAGCAGATCCAGGGTTGGGTGGCCAACCGTTTCTACTACCAGGTCAACATCCCGATGAAGGATGCCGCGATCCTGGCCAACTGTCCCGACCGCGAGATCCGCCGCGAGTGGATCCAGCGCCTGCTCGACCACGACGGCGCGCCCGGCGAGGACGGCGGCATCGAGGCCTGGCTGCGCCTGGGCCAGGCTGTTGGCCTGGACCCAGACCAAGTGCGCTCCCAGGAGCTGGTGCTGCCAGGCGTGCGCTTCGCCGTCGATGCCTATGTCAACTTCGCCCGCCGCGCCAGTTGGCAGGAAGCCGCCAGCAGCTCGCTGACCGAGCTGTTCGCGCCGCAGATCCACCAATCGCGCCTGGACAGCTGGCCGCAGCACTACCCGTGGATCGACCCGGCCGGCTACGAATACTTCCGCACCCGCCTGGGCCAGGCCCGACGCGACGTGGAGCACGGCCTGGCGATTACCCTGCAGCACTACACCACCCGGGCCGGCCAGGAGCGTATGCTGGAGATCCTGCAGTTCAAGCTGGATATCCTGTGGAGCATGCTCGACGCCATGAGCATGGCCTATGAACTGAACCGCCCGCCCTACCACAGCGTCACCGGCGAGCGCGTCTGGCACAAGGGGATCGCCCTGTGAGTTTCGACCGTAACCAAGTACCGGCCTGGCGCCCAGGCTATCGTTTCCAGTACGAGCCAGCGCAGCAGGGCCACGTTCTGCTGTACCCCGAAGGCATGATCAAGCTCAACGACAGCGCCGGCCTGATCGGCGGGTTGGTCGATGGCCAGCGCAGCGTCGCTGCCATCATCGCCGAGCTCACCGAGCAATTCCCCGATGTGCCCGAGGTCGCCGACGACATCGAGCAGTTCATGGAGGTGGCCCGTGCCGAACACTGGATCACCCTCGCCTGAGGTCCCGGTCGGCCTGCCGCTGTGGCTGCTGGCCGAGCTGACCTACCGCTGCCCGCTGCAGTGCCCATACTGTTCCAACCCGCTGGATTTCGCCCAGCAAGGCAAGGAACTGGACACCGCGCAGTGGTTCAAGGTGATGGCCGAAGCGCGTGAAATGGGCGCGGCTCAGATCGGTTTTTCCGGGGGCGAGCCATTGGTGCGCCAGGATCTTGCCGAACTGATCGGCGAAGCCCGCAGGCTGGGCTACTACACCAACCTGATCACCTCCGGCATCGGCCTCACCGAGCAGCGCATCGCCGCGTTCAAGCAAGCCGGCCTCGACCATATCCAGATCAGCTTCCAGGCCAGCGACGAGCAGGTCAACAACCTGCTGGCCGGCTCGAAGAAGGCCTTCGCGCAGAAGCTGGAGATGGCCCGGGCGGTGAAGGCCCACGGCTACCCGATGGTGCTCAACTTCGTCACCCATCGGCACAACATCGACAAGATCGACCGCATCATCGAGCTGTGCATCGCCCTCGAGGCGGACTTCGTCGAGCTCGCCACCTGCCAGTTCTACGGCTGGGCCCACCTCAACCGCCTGGGCTTGCTGCCAACCCGTGAACAACTGGAGCGGGCCGAGCGCATCACCAACGAATACCGCGACAAGCTCAAGGCCGAAGGCAACCCCTGCAAGCTGATCTTCGTCACCCCCGATTACTACGAGGAGCGCCCCAAGGCCTGCATGAACGGCTGGGGCAGCCTGTTCCTCACCATCACCCCGGACGGCACCGCCCTGCCCTGCCATGGCGCCCGCCAGCTGCCGGTGCAGTTCCCCAACGTGCGCGACCACGACCTGCGGCATATCTGGTACGACTCGTTCGGCTTCAACCGTTTCCGCGGCTACGACTGGATGCCCGAGCCCTGCCGCTCGTGCGACGAGAAGGAAAAGGACTTCGGCGGCTGCCGCTGCCAGGCCTTCATGCTCACCGGCGATGCCAGCAAGGCCGACCCGGTATGCGCCAAGTCGGCCGACCACGGCATCATCCTCAAGGCTCGCGAGGAAGCGCAAACCGCGCAACTCGCCATTGAACAGATGACCTTCCGCAATGAACGAAACTCCCGCGTCATCGCCCGCGGCTGAATTCACTGCCGAGCAGGCCGTGGCCGCCGGTACCGACTTCGCCGAACTCAAGGTCGGCCCGGACGGCTTGTTCTGGGTCGAGTTCCGCCCGGCCGACGGCGCCTGCCGCATCTGGCACTGGCTCTACCACCAGGCACGCTGCCTGACGCCCGCGGGCTTCAGCGTGCGTAGCCGGGTGTACGAGTATGGCGGTGGCAGCTTCTGCCTGGGCGGCGACGGGGTGCTGTTCGTCAACGAGCAGGACCAGCAGGTCTACAGCCAGGCGCTCGATGGCTCGACGCCCCAGGCGCTGACCGCAGCCAGCGATTGCCGCTACGGTGACCTGCAGTGGCACGCTGGCGTGGTACTGGCGGTCGAGGAGCAACACGCAGCACAGGTCGAGCACCGGCTGGTGGCCCTGAGCGACGGCCGCCGCGAAGTGCTCGCCGAAGGTGCCGACTTCTACGCCTCGCCCACCTTGAGCGCCGATGGTCGGCGCCTGGCCTGGATCGAGTGGGACCGCCCGGCCCAGCCCTGGACCGTAACCCGCCTGATGTGCCGCGAGCGCCAGGCCGATGGCTGGGGCCCGGTGCGGTGCGTGGCCGGCACCGACGAATCACTGCAGCAGCCGCGCTTCGATGCCGACGGCCGCTTGTACTGCCTGTCCGATCGCAACGGCCACTGGCAACCCTGGGGCGAGCAGGACGGACGCTGGCAGGGGCTACCGGCGAGCGCCGCCGACCATGCGGCCGCGCCCTGGCAGCTGGGCGCCAGCACCTGGCTGGCCCTGGGCCCGGACCGCTACCTCGCGACCTGGTTCGACAACGGCTTCGGCCAGTTGGGCCGGTATGACGAAAGCGGCGCAACCGAGCGCTACGCCAGCGCCTACAGCCGCTTTCGCAGCCTGGCGCTGGACGATGAACAGATATACGCCATCGCCGCCTCACCGATCAGCCCGCCGGCGGTAATCGCCATCGACCGGCGCAGCCACGAGGTGCAGATCCTCGCCGGCGGCGCCGACGTGCTCCCGGTCGAGCGCATCAGCCAGCCGCAGGCGATCAGCTACCCCAGCGGCGAGGGCCAGGCCCATGGCTTCTTCTACGCCGCCCAGGGCGGAAAAGGCCCGGCACCACTGGTGGTGTTCATCCATGGCGGCCCGACCTCGGCCTGCTACCCGGTGCTGGACCCACGCATCCAGTACTGGACCCAACGCGGCTTCGCCGTCGCCGACCTGAACTACCGCGGCAGCACCGGCTATGGCCGGGCGTATCGGCAGGCACTGCACCTGCGCTGGGGCGAAAGCGATGTGCAGGACGCCTGCGCGGCGGTCGAGCACCTGGCCGGGCGTGGCCTGATAGACCGCGACAAGGCATTCATCCGCGGCGGCAGCGCCGGCGGCTACACCACCCTCTGCGCCCTCGCCTTCCATGACGCGTTCCGCGCTGGCGCCAGCCTGTATGGGGTAAGCGATCCAATCGCCCTGGGCCGGGCCACGCACAAGTTCGAAGGCGACTACCTGGACTGGCTGATCGGCGACCCGCTACGCGATGCCGAACGCTACCGTCAACGCACGCCTCTGCTGCATGCCTCGCAGATCACGGTGCCGGTGATCTTCTTCCAGGGCGAATTGGACGCGGTGGTGGTGCCGGAGCAGACGCGCTCGATGCTGGCGGCCCTGCAGGCCAATGGCATCGAGGCCGAAGGACATTTCTATGCTGGCGAGCGGCATGGGTTCCGCAACGCTGCGAATCTGGCGCATGCGCTGGAGCAAGAGTGGAGGTTTTATTGCCGGGTGTTGAAGCGATGACCCGCGGGGCCGCGTTGCGGCCCCGGCATTCTCAGCGCTTGGCGATGATGTACACCGCATGCACGATCCCCGGGATATACCCCAGCAGCGTCAGCAGGATATTCAACCAGAACGCCCCACCGAAGCCGACCTGGAGAAACACCCCGAGCGGCGGCAGGATAATGGCGATGATGATACGAATGAAGTCCATGGTGGTCTCTCCTTGAGGGGTTTGAACAGAGACTAGCCGCACCCGCCAGAGGTTCCACCGCTTGCACGCCACACAAAAAAATGCCCCGAGCCAATTCGATCGGCCCAGGGCGGTGCGCAGAAACGCAAGACGGTTCGGTTCGATTCGGATCAGGCCGGGACTTCCCGGCGGTTGTGCTGGCTGGCGTGCAAGCGGGCGAAGGCTCGGGCCAGGCGCAGCAGCATTTCGTCGATGTTGCCCCGGCTCACGGTGAGGGCTGGCGAGAAGCGCAGCACATCCGCTTGCGGGGCGTTGAGCAGCAAGCCCTCATGCAAGGCCGCCTGGACCAGCTCCTGGGCGATGCTCTCGCGTAGTTGCAGTGCCCACAGCAAGCCCTGCCCACGCACCTCACCCTGGCCATAACGGCCGGCCAGGCGCGCCAGGCCTTCACGCAGATGGCGGCCGCTGTCCTGCACCTGCTCGAAGAAACCAGCTTCCAGCACGGTGTCGAGTACGGCCAACCCGGCCGCGCTCATCAGGGCATTGCCATGGTGGCTGCCTTCCAGCTCGCCCGGCTCGGCGCAGCAAGCGCTGCCACGGGCCAGCAGGGCGGCCAGCGGCACTCCGCCACCCAGGCCTTTACCCAGGGTGATGATGTCGGCGCGCACGCCGTAGGTCTGCTCGGCGAGCAAGGCACCACAGCGGCCGATGCCGGTCTGCACTTCGTCGAGGATCAACAGGATGCCCAGTTCACGGCACAGCGTCTCCACACCCTTGAGGTACTCACGGGTGGCGGGGATCACCCCGGCCTCGCCCTGTATCGGCTCGAGCATGATCGCCACGGTGCGCGAATCGACCTGCGCATGCAGCGCCGCCAGGTCGTTGAACGGCACCTTGCTGAAGCCTGGCAGGCCAGGTTCGCAGCGGTTGCATGGCAGCGGGTCGGAGGCCGACAGCGCGCCCAGGCTACGGCCATGGCA
The DNA here is from genome assembly GCF_016648105.1 of Pseudomonas sp. S31. Lineage (GTDB taxonomy): Bacteria > Pseudomonadota > Gammaproteobacteria > Pseudomonadales > Pseudomonadaceae > Aquipseudomonas. Next base: position 39,607 of record NZ_JACVVE010000038.1, read on the forward strand.
GGCATGACTGGCGGTGATGATGTGATAGGCGCCGTTGCGGTGCAGCTGGCCCCACTTGCGTGCCAGCTTGATCGCCCCTTCGCAGGCTTCGGCGCCACTGTTGAGCAGGTAGGCCTGGTCGCTGCCGGTGCTCTGGCACAGGCGGTCGACCAGTGCCAGCAAACCGCGGCTGTGGTAGCCCGCGCCGGGGTTGATCAGTGCCTGGGCCTGGTTGCCGAGCGCCTTGGCCAGCGCGCTGGGGCTGTGGCCCAGGCTGTTGACCGCGCCACCCTGGGTGAAATCCAGATAGGCGTGGCCTTGGTCATCCCACAGCCACGAGCCCTGGCCACGCACGAACACCTGCGAGGCGCGCTCGCTGCTGCCCGGCATCAGGCGCTCGCGCGACAACTGCGGGGCATCCGCCTGGGTGACCGGCGCACACTTGGGCTCGGCGACGGCGGCAGGAGCCGATCGGCGCAGGTTGAACAGGTTCATGGGGGCTCCAACCAATCACGGTAACGGGCATTCGGGGCCTGGTCTTGATGCCGGCGCTCGATAATTTTGCCCTGCCTATCAAAAGTGTTTCTCAGCAGCGGTAACAATCAGCCGCTGTCGCGCTGTAACCCGCTGCTATACGGCGATAGACTAGGCTTCCGAGGCGCTTGCGACCATTCCGTTTTTCCAGCTTTTTCGATAAGTATTTCTTATGGATTTTCGCCAACTGCGTTATTTCGTCGCGGTCTATGAAGAAGGCCATGTCGGCCGTGCCGCCGAGCGCCTGTCGCTCTCCCAGCCGGCACTGTCACAGCAGATCCGCCAGCTCGAGCACAGCCTCGACCTGAGCCTGTTCGAGCGCAGCAACAAGCGCTTGCTGCCGACGCTGGCCGCCCACACCTTGTACAACCATGCCCAACCACTGCTCGATGGCTTGCAGCGCGCCCACGACGCCATGCGCAACTTCAAGGGGCAATCGGTACGCACCCTGGCCATCGGCGTGCTGCAGACCGTGCGCCCGGGCCTGGTGCCACAATTGCTCGAACGCGTGCGCAAGGCGCAACCGCATCTGGTGGTGCAGATCTACGAACTGTCGGGGCTGGAGATCGAACGGCGCCTGCTCAACGGCAGCCTGGACATCGGCATCAGCTACCTGCCGCCGCGCCAGCCGGGGCTGCACGGCCTGCTGTTGTACGAAGATGAGTTGCAATTGGTGATCCCGGACACCCATCCACTGAAGGATTTCAAGAAAGTGTCCATCCGCCAGGCGGCAGAACTGCCGATGCTGATGCTCGGCGAGGAGTTCCAGATACGCCAGATCTGGAAGGAACAACTGGCCAACCAGGGGCGTCGGCCGCAGGTGCAGGCGGAGATGAACAACATGGCCGGCATTCTCGACAGCCTGTCGCATACCGCGCTGGCGACCATCCTGCCTGGCCGCGCCAAGGAGGCCGCCGAGGATGACCAGGGCTTGCTGTGGAAGCCGCTGAGCGAGCCGCGGGTGCCGCTCAAGGTCGGCCTGGTGTACCGCGATGCCCAGCGCCAGCAGGCATCGGTTGAGCTGCTGCGGACCTTGCTGGAAGAAGAGGTGCACGGCTGAAAAACACGCACACAAAGAAAACCCCGCCGAAGCGGGGTTTTCCAGACTGTTTCCCTATGACATCCCTATCGCCCCACCTTCCTGGCAGGCATCCTTCGTTGTCCCTGTTCTGTCCTTTGCGCTTCCTGCGCAACGTCCATGTAAGAAAGATTAACCGTGGATCCAATCTCAGAACAGTGGCGAATAGTCACCACGTCACGTAAGAGAAAGCTTACAAAGATCCGCCAAACCCTCAGAACTGCTCGGCATCCAGCAGGAACAACGACTCACTGCCGGCCTTCACCGATGCCACCAGCGAGTCGACCCGCGGCAGCAGGCGGGCGAAGTAGAAGCGCGCCGTGCCCAGCTTGGCCGAGTAGAACGCCTGGTCACCCTCGCCCTGCTCGGCGGTACGCGCCATCAACGCCCACATGTAGGCATATGCCACGTAGCCGAAGGCATGCAGGTATTCCACCGACGCCGCACCGATCTCGTTCGGGTTGCCCTTGGCCTGGTCCAGCAGCCACTCGGTGAGGCCGTCGAGCTGGTCGAGGGCGGCTGCCAGCGGCCGGGTGAACTCGCCGGTTTCACTGCCCGCGTTGGCGATGAACTGGCGAATCTCATCGGAGAACAGGCGGTAGTACGCACCACCGCTGGCCACCACCTTGCGGCCCACCAGGTCCAGCGCCTGGATGCCGTTGGTGCCTTCGTAGATCTGCGTGATGCGCACGTCGCGCACCAGTTGTTCCTGGCCCCACTCGCGGATGTAGCCATGGCCGCCGAACACCTGCTGGCCGTGCACCGCGCACTCCAGGCCAAGGTCGGTGAGAAACGCCTTGGCCACTGGCGTCAGCAACGCCACCAACTCCTCGCTGCGCTTGCGGGCGACCGCGTCTTCGTTGTACTTGGCGCTGTCGAGCTGCATCGCCACGTAGGTGGAAAACGCCCGGCCGCCCTCGATCAACGCCTTCATGGTCAGCAGCATGCGGCGTACGTCGGGGTGGACGATGATCGGGTCGGCGACCTTGTCCTTGGCTTGCGGGCCAGTGGGCGAGCGGCTTTGCAGGCGATCGCGGGCGTATTCCACGGCGTTCTGGTAGGAGCGCTCGGCCGAGGCCAGGCCCTGGATGCCGACCCCCAGGCGCTCGTAGTTCATCATGGTGAACATGGCGGCCAGGCCCTTGTTCGGTTCCCCGACGATATAGCCCACCGCCTCGTCGAAGTTCATCACGCAGGTCGCCGAGGCCTGGATGCCCATCTTGTGCTCGATCGAGCCGCAGGTCGCGGGGTTGCGTGCGCCCAGGCTGCCATCGGCGTTGACCAGGAACTTCGGCACCAGGAACAGCGAGATGCCCTTGGGCCCGGCTGGCGCGTCCGGCAACTTGGCCAGCACCAGGTGGATGATGTTCTCGGTCAGATCGTGCTCGCCGCCGGTGATGAAGATCTTGGTGCCGCTGACCTTGTAGCTGCCATCGGCCTGGGGTTCGGCCTTGGTGCGTATGATGCCCAGGTCGGTACCGGCATGGGGCTCGGTCAGGCACATGGAGCCGGCCCAGACACCGGCATACATGTTCGGCAGGTACTGCTGCTTGAGCGCTTCGCTGGCATGGGCGTTGATCGACAGGCAGGCCCCAGCGGTCAGCATCGGGTACAGGCCGAACGCCAGGCTGGAGGCGTTGACCATTTCCTCGACCTGGGCCGAGATGGTCTTGGGCATGCCCATGCCGCCGAACAGCGGGTCACCGCCCACCCCTACCCAGCCACCTTCGGCATAGGTGTTGTAGGCGTCGATGAAGCCTGCCGGTGTGCGTACGGCGCCGTTGTCCCAATGGCAGCCCTCTTCGTCGGCGGCGCGACTGAGCGGGGCGATGGAGCGCGCGGTGACCTTGCCGGCCTCTTCCAGCACGGCCATGGCGGTGTCGGCGTCCACGGCCTCGGCCAGCGCGGGCAGTTGCGCCCACTGCTCGGCCACGTTGAAGACTTCATTCAGAACGAAGCGCATGTCGCGCAGGGGCGCTTTATAGTCAGCCATGACAACCTCTCGCTGGTGGGGTCGGGCGGTTCGGGCAACCGCAGCACGGATTTGATCCCAGTGTAACCGACAAACTTTTACGAGACATAGGGTCATTACAAGACCGTAAAGTCATTTTCGGTCACGCCATGCGGACCGCTCCGCGCAGCGATTGCTGGCCGTGGATCATGGTGCAGTTACGCCCCGCACCCTTGGCGGCGTACAAGGCCTGGTCAGCGGACTTGAGCACTTCTTCCGGGTTGCGGTGATCTGCCAGGCGCTCGGCCACGCCGATGCTGATGGTGACCGAGACCGTACCGTTGCCATTGCTGCTGCGCCGCTGGCGCCCGGTCGTGTCGTCCTGGGGGCGGTTGCTCTGGTCGCGCAGCTGCATGACGTAGTTGGCGATCATCTCGCGCACTGCCTCCAGGTGCGGCAGGCATTCCTCGGCGGTCTTGCCGGCGAACACCAGGGCGAACTCCTCGCCGCCGTAACGGTAGGCACGCCCGCCACCGGTGACCTTACCCAGACGGCTGGCGACCAGGCGCAGCACCTGGTCGCCGACATCGTGACCATGGGTGTCGTTGAATTTCTTGAAGTGGTCGACGTCGGTCATGGCGATCACGTAGTTACGCCCCAGGCGCTGCATGCGCTCGTTCAGCGCGCGGCGGCCCGGCAGGCCGGTCAACTCGTCGCGGAAGGCCATCTGGTAAGCCTCGTGGGACACCGCCGCAGCGATCATCAGCATGACCTGGCTGCACATGATGTTCAGGGTGAACGGCAGGATGAAGGTCTTGGGCAGCATCCAGAAGATGCCGATCAGGCCGATCAGCTGCGCCGCGTGCAACGGCCGCGGCTCACGCAGGTATTGCACCACCAGCAAGACGAACACCACCAGGAACAGCGGGTAGACCATCTGGATCAGGCTCATCCACTGCCCATGCAGTGCCGGCCAGCGAATCTCTGCCAGCCACGCCAGCAGGGCGTCCGGAAAGCTCTGCTCCAGGGCCAGGGCCACGCTGCCCACGGCGAACAGCACGGCGAACCGTGCCAGCAGGTCCTGGGCCAGGTGGGTGCGTTCCTGCCAGGCGCCAAACAGGCCATACAACGCCGGCAGCAGCAGGCACACCAGATGGAAGATCACCGCCGCGTCCTCGCGGACCCGGCCATTGTCACGGTAGAAATCGGTCTGGGTATCGAGCAGGAAGTAGGCGATGTACACCGTGACCATCAGAAACAGCTCGCGCTGGCGGCGATATACCGCGCAATAGGCGCCGCCCAGCAGCAGCACCAGCGTCGGCAGGACGTTGAACAGGGAGGTGAAGAAGGTGCTCAGGTCCCTTACGTAGGCCGCTGCAAGCCCCGACAGCAATAGCAACAGCGAGGGCAGAAAATGGCTCGCTCGAACAGCGTTTAGACGAAACAAGGGAATCTCCAACCCGGCAGATCAATAATGGCATTGTGCCCTTACTTCATCGGCAGCACACGTGAATAGATGAATACGTTGCTGGGTTAACGGCAGCGAGAGGGGTGGGCTTGAGGTTTTTCTGCACGACCCATGGCGATGGCACACCCTAGAAATGCAAAAACCCGCCTGCCAATAAAGGCAGGCGGGTTTCGCAAAACAGCTGAAACGTTTAGATGGAAAGGCCGAAGTCCTCTTCCTTCATCGCCATCAGGTTGCCCGCGCCCGACAGCATCGCCGCCACATGGGTACGGGTACGCGGCAGAATGCGCTGGAAGTAGAAGCGCGCAGTCTGCAGCTTGGCAGTGTAGAACGCCTCCTCGCTGGTGCCGGCGGCGAGCTTCTCGGCGGCCAGGCGGGCGATGTCGGCCCAGAAGTAGGCCAGGCAGGCATAACCGGAGTACATGAGGTAATCCACCGAAGCCGCACCCACTTCCTCGCGGTCCTTCATGGCGGCCATGCCCACTTTCATGGTCAGCTCACCCCATTCCTTGTTCAGCGCCGCCAGCGGCTCGACGAACTCCTTGACCGCCTCGACGCCTTCCTGGGCCTGGCAGAACTTGTGCACGATCTTGGTGAAGCCCTTGAGCGCCTCGCCCTGGGTCATCAGCACCTTGCGCCCGAGCAGGTCGAGGGCCTGGATACCGGTGGTGCCTTCGTACAGCATGGAGATACGGCTGTCGCGCACATTCTGCTCCATGCCCCACTCGGCGATGAAGCCGTGGCCGCCGTAGATCTGCACGCCGTGGTTGGCCGACTCGAAGCCCACCTCGGTCATGAACGCCTTGGCGATCGGGGTCATGAAGGCCAGCAACGCGTCGGCTTTCTTGCGTTCTTCTTCGTCCTGGCTGTACTTGACGATGTCGACCTGCTTGGCCGTGAAGTAGACCATGGCGCGGTTGCCTTCGGCGAACGCCTTCATGGTCAGCAGCATGCGCCGTACGTCCGGGTGGACGATGATCGGGTCAGCGGCTTTTTCAGGGGCCTTGGGGCCGGTCAGCGAACGCATCTGCAGGCGCTCGCGGGCGTACTTCAGGCCACCCTGGAAGGCCACTTCGGCATGGGCCAGGCCCTGCAGGGCGGTGCCCAGGCGCGCAGTGTTCATGAACGTGAACATGCAGTTCAGGCCTTTGTTGGCCGGGCCGATCAGGAAGCCGGTGGCACCGTCGAAGTTCATCACGCAGGTGGCGTTGCCGTGGATGCCCATCTTGTGCTCGAGCGAACCGCAGCTGACGGCGTTGCGCTCACCGACGCCGCCTTCGGCGTTGGGCAGGAATTTCGGCACGATGAACAGCGAGATACCCTTGGTACCGGCAGGTGCATCCGGCAGGCGGGCCAGGACGATGTGCACGATGTTGTCGGCCATGTCGTGCTCACCGGCCGAGATGAAGATCTTGGTTCCGGAAACCTTGTAGGAGCCGTCTGCCTGAGGCTCGGCCTTGGTGCGCAGCATGCCCAGGTCGGTTCCGCAGTGGGGTTCGGTCAGGCACATGGTGCCGGTCCACTCGCCGGTCACCAGCTTGCTCAGGTAGGTGTTCTGCTGCTCGGCGGTGCCATGGGCCGACAAGGTGTTCATCGCGCCATGGGACAGGCCTGGGTACATGCCCCACGACCAGTTCGCCTCACCGACCATCTCGCTGATGGCCAGGCCCAGCGATTCCGGCAGGCCCTGGCCGCCGTGCTCGACATCGTGGGCCAGGCTCGGCCAGCCACCTTCGACGAACTGCTGGTAGGCCTGCTTGAAGCCGGTTGGCGTGGTGACGCCCGACTCGCTCCAGGTGCAGCCTTCGAGATCGCCGACACGGTTCAGCGGCGCCAGCACCTGCTCGCAGAACTTCGCACCTTCTTCGAGGATCGCGTCGACCATGTCTGGCGTGGCGTCCTGGCAACCCGGCAGGCTCTGATAGTGCGCCTCATAGCCGAGCAGCTCGTCGCGAACGAAGCGAATATCACGCAAGGGGGCTTTGTAATCAGGCATTGCGATGAACCTCTGTAATGAGTCCGGTGGGGAGACCGCAGGTACCGAACAGCGCTTGCCGGCTTTCGGTCAAACAGTTGTTTGAAACTTACGTTTAGCTCCGTGCGATGTCAAGCCGGGACGATGGTGCCATTTATGCCGGGGAAGATGTCATTGTTGCCATCGGCTGGAGAAACACCGTGAAACGACTGTAGGAGCGGGTTTACCCGCGAATGGGCCCTCCCAGACAAACAGTGGTGTCTGAACTGACGCATTCGCGGGTGAACCCGCTCCTACAGGGGGGCGCGATGATTTTTAAGATCAGGCGTAGGTATCGATGAACTGGCCGAGCATTTCGTCGGAGGCCTTGGCGACGTTCACGCCGGCTTCGACCTGCTGCTTGCCCAGGGCCATTTGCACCATGTCGGTGGCCAGGTCCAGCTGCTGGCTGCGGTCGACCGAACGCAGGCGCTCGGCCTGATAGTCGCTGGATTGGCTGGTGGCGGAGCGCTCGACCGTGGTGTTGGCGATGTTGCTGGCCGCCTGGTCGACGCGCTGCTGGCCATTCTGGATGGCGCTGAGGCCGGCGTAGTAGGCAGTGCTGCCGGTGATTTCCATGTCAGGACTCCAATGACGCTGGATGTGAACAATGGCAATTAAAGCAGCCTGCGGATGAAAAGGCTTGTTTAAAACCCTAATGGCTCAGTGCCAGCTGATAGGGTGTGGGTATTCCTGTCGCGGCCCTTTCGCGGGTAAACCCGCTCCTACAGGAGCTTCGCAGGCTCTGTAGGAGCGGGTTTACCCGCGAAAGGGCCCGTACAGGAACCCGCTAATCCAGCAGGTCCAACTGCAAATGCTCGGCCACCGAATCGGCACTGGCCTGCTTGAGCTTGGGCACCCGCCCCAGGCAAGGCGCCGGGAGGCGTTCGGCCAGGCTGGCGAGGTTCTCTTCCAGCCGTGAGGTACGCGGCTCGATGATGTTCGCCACCCACCCGGCCAACTGCAGCCCATCCCGCTCGATCGCCTCGGCGCTCAGCAGGGCATGGCTGATACATCCCAGACGAACCCCCACCACCAGGATCACCGGCAGCTGCAAGGCAACCGCCAGGTCGGACAGGTTCTCCAGCCCCGACAACGGCACCCGCCAGCCTCCGGCCCCCTCGATCAAGGTGAACTCGGCATTTTGTTGCAGCACGTTGCGCATCGCCGCCAACAAGGCTGGCACGGCAAGTGTCACCCCGGCCTCGCGCGCCGCCACGTGCGGCGCAATGGCGGGCTCGAAGGCAAACGGGTTGACCTGCTCGTAGGGCAGCTTGATCGAACTTTCATCGATCAGCGCCTGGGCATCGCTGTTGCGCAGCCCTTTGGCCGTCATCGTGCAACCCGAAGCCACCGGCTTGGCACCCAGGGTACTCAAGCCCTGCAAACGCGCCGCATGCAGCAGCCCGGCGGCGATGGTGGTCTTGCCGACATCGGTATCGGTGCCGGCGATGAAATAGGCTTTTCTCATCTCGCTCCCCTTACGCCTGTGGCTTGCGCAACACACCATAGACCACCTGGTAGGTGGCCGGCAGCCCTTGCGCCTGGCGAAACGCCTCATATGCCTGCAGCAGCCCCTGCATGCGGGCACGCCCGGTGAGCCCGGAGGGCCGGCCCGGGTTGAGGTTGTGCGCGCCCAGGGCTTTCAGTTCGTGGGTCAGGCTGCGCACGTCCGGGTAATACAGCACATGCGCGCGCCGCTGCAGCTCGAGCTGTTCCAGGCCACTGGTGGCGCACAGCTGCTGGTAGTCCTCGAAGCGGCGAAAACGGTTGACGTGCACCAGCCCGTCCACTGCTTGCCAACTGGCCCGCAGCTCGTCGAGGGTGCCAACGCACAAGCTGCTGAACGCCAGCACACCACCAGGGCGCAGGACCCGTCGGGCTTCGGCCAGCACGCTGGCGAACTGGCTGCACCATTGCACGGCCAAGCTGCTGAACACCAGGTCGACACTGCCATCGCGCAGCGGCAGGCGCTCGGCATCGCCCGCCACATGGTAGCGGGCGCCACCTCGCACGCCCCGGGCGTGACGCAGCATGCCTTCGGCGATGTCCACTGCCAGGCCACTGCCTTGCGTGAAACGCTGGGCCAACACCCGGCTGAAATGCCCCGTGCCACTGCCCAGGTCGAGCCAGCGGGACGGTTGCAGGTCTTCAGGCAATTGCCCGAGCAGGCTCACACCGACCGCGCGCTGCAAGGCCGCCACGCTGTCGTAGCTGCCCGCTGCGCGTGAAAAAGAAGCCGCCACCTGGCGCTTGTCCGGCAGGGTGCCGGGCAGGGTCGGACGGGAAAGGTCAGTCATCGCCACTCTCATGCAGGAAACTCTTGATACCCGTCGCCAGCTCCTGTGGGTATTCCAGCAGGAAGGCGTGGGAACTGTCTTCGACCAGGCCGACCTCGACATCTGGCAACAACTCGCTCAACGCCTTGGCGGCGTCGGGCGGCACCAACGCGTCGCTACCGGCGAACAGGTGCAGTTGCGGGCCGGCATAGCCCTCCAGTGCCGCCCGCGTGTCGAGCTTGGCCAGCACTTGCAGGCCGCTGGCCAGGTACAGCGGATCGGTGTCTGGCACCCCCACGCCCAGTTGCCGCAGCAAGGTGCGCGGCTGCTGCGCGCCATCGCTGCACAGGGTGCGGAAGCGCTTGAGGGTCACCGACGTGTGGCTGCGGCAACCATCGAGGAAGGTGCCGAAGGTGTCTTCGGCCATGCCGTACGGCCAGTCGGGCCGCGCCACGAAGCTGGGGTTGCTGGCCAGGGTCAGCAGGCCGCAGCAATGGTCGCCGCGCTTGCGCGCCAGTTCGCTGGCGAGCATGCCGCCGAACGACCAACCGCCCAGCCAGGCATCGGTTGGCAAACGGCGGTCGAGGTGGTCGACCCAGGCCTGCACGTCGGCCTCGGCCAGTTCCGGCAACGCTACCAGGTCGACCCGCAGGCGGGCGTCCTGGGCCCGCAGGCTCGCAGCCAGCGGCTCCAGGGAGGCAGTGCCCAGGCCCCAGCCGGGCAGAAGAATCACTCGGTTACGCATCGGCGGACTCCAACTGTGGATAGCACTCGGCCAATGCATTCAACAATAGCTGCACCTGCGCATCGCTGTGCGCGGCAGTCAGTGTGACGCGCAGCCGCGCACCGCCTGCGGGTACGGTCGGCGGGCGGATCGCGGTCACCAGCAGGCCGCGCTCGCGCAGCATCTGCGACAGGCGCAACGCCTGGGCGCTGCCGCCAATCAGGATTGGCTGGATCGGCGTGGGGCTGTCCATCAGTTGCAGGCCAATTTGCGAGGCACCCTCGCGGAACTGGCGTATCAGCGCGGCGAGGTGTTCGCGGCGCCAGCTTTCTGCGCGCAACAACTGCAGGCTTTTCAAGGTGGCGCAAGCGAGTGCCGGCGGCTGGCTGGTGGTGTAGATGTAGGGCCGGGCGAACTGCACCAGCGCCTCGATCAGTTCCTCGCTGCCCGCCACGAATGCACCTGCGGTGCCACACGCCTTGCCCAGGGTGCCGATCAGCACCGGCACCTGGTCCACACCCAAGCCGAAATGCTCGACGATGCCGCCACCGTGGGCGCCCAAGGTGCCCAGCCCATGGGCGTCGTCGACCATCATCCAGGCGCCGTGGGCCTGTGCCACCGTGGCCAGCGCCGGCAACTCGGCCAGGTCGCCGTCCATGCTGAACACACCATCGGTCACCACCAGGGTATTGCCGGTGGCCTTGGCCAGGCGGTTTTCCAGGCTGGCCGGGTCGTTATGCAGGTAGCGGCTGAAGCGCGCGCCGCTGAGCAACCCGCCGTCGAGCAGCGAGGCATGGTTGAGGCGGTCTTGCAGCACGGTGTCGCCCTGGCCCACCAGTGCGGTGATGGCGCCGAGGTTGGCCATGTAGCCGGTGGAGAACAGCAGCGCCCGCGGCCGCCCGGTCAACTCGGCCAGCGCCTCCTCGACCTCATGGTGCGGGGTGCTGTGGCCGATCACCAGGTGCGAGGCACCACCGCCCACGCCCCAGCGCTCGGCGCCGGCCTGCCAGGCGGCGATCACCTCGGGGTGGTTGGCCAGGCCCAGGTAGTCGTTGCTGCAGAAGGCCAACAGCGGCTGGCCGTCGACGACCACCTGCGGCCCCTGCGGGCTCTGCAGCAGCGGCCGCTGCCGGTACAGGTCTGCGGCGCGCCGTTCGGCCAGGCGCGCCGCCAGGTCGAAGGCCATGTCAGGCGCTGGCTGCGTCGTAGAACAGCTCGCTGCTGCGTTGCTCGACCAGGGCCTGCTCGATGGCGGCCTGGTGCACTTCGTCGGCGTGCTCTTCACGCGCCTCGGGCTTGATGCCAAGGCGGGCGAACAGCTGCATGTCCTTGTCGGCCTGCGGGTTGGCGGTGGTCAGCAGCTTCTCGCCATAGAAGATCGAGTTGGCCCCGGCCATGAACGCCAATGCCTGCATCTGCTCGTTCATCTGCTCGCGGCCGGCGGACAGGCGCACGTGGGACTTTGGCATGAGGATACGGGCCACCGCCAGCATGCGGATGAAGTCGAACGGGTCGACATCTTCTTCTTCGGCCAGCGGCGTGCCGGCGACCTTGACCAGCATGTTGATCGGCACCGACTCCGGGTGCTCGGGCAGGTTGGCCAGCTGGATCAGCAGGCCGGCGCGATCGTCCAGCGACTCGCCCATGCCGAGGATGCCGCCGGAGCAGATCTTCATCCCGGCATCGCGTACGTAGGCCAGGGTCTGCAGGCGTTCGCCGTAGGTGCGGGTGGTGATGATGCTGCCGTAGAACTCCGGCGAGGTATCGAGGTTGTGGTTGTAGTAGTCGAGCCCGGCCTGGGCCAGGGCGACGGTCTGCTCCTGGTCGAGCTTGCCGAGGGTCATGCAGGTTTCCAGGCCCAGGGCCTTGACCCCTTTGACCATCTCCAGCACGTAGGGCATGTCCTTGGCCGATGGGTGCTTCCAGGCTGCGCCCATGCAGAAGCGGGTCGAGCCGATGGCCTTGGCCCGGGCGGCCTCTTCCAGCACCTTCTGCACTTCCATCAGCTTCTGTTTTTCCAGCCCGGTGTTGTAGTGGCCGGACTGCGGACAATATTTGCAATCTTCCGGGCAGGCGCCGGTCTTGATCGACAGCAGCGTCGAGACCTGTACGCGGTTCGCGTCGAAGTGCGCGCGATGCACGGTCTGCGCCTGGAACAGCAGGTCGTTGAACGGTTGCTGGAACAGCGCCTTGACCTCGGCCAGGGACCAGTCGTGACATGTTGTTGCAGTTGTGCTGGCGCTCATCGGCGTTTCCTTTGTCTAGGCTGTAGCTGGCGCCGGTAGAGAAAGCCCGCCAGCGCATCACGGATAGCTCGCATAGTCATGGAAGGCCTATGAACTGTCAACCTAACCTTAAACGCCAGGTTTACAAGTGGATAAATATTAACCATCCATGCTTGCTCTGCGACGAATGTGCCGAGCAGCCCTACCCGCTCTGCGTCGCCTGCGAGCAGGAACTGCCCTGGTTGGATGAACACTGCCTGCGCTGCGCCTTGCCCCTGCCGATGGCCGGTTTGATCTGCGCCGAATGCAGCCGCCGACCACCTGCCTTCGACCAGGTCGTGGCGCCCTGGCACTATGGTTTTCCGCTGGATACCCTGATCAGCCGCTTCAAGCACGAAAGCCGCTGGCCGTTGGGGCGCTTGCTGGCCGAACTGCTCGGCCATGCGCTGCGCGACCGCTTCGCCGAAGGCTTGCCGCGCCCACAACTGCTGGTGCCCGTGCCATTGGCCAGGCGCAGGCTGCGCAAACGCGGTTTCAACCAGGCGGCGATGCTGGCGCACTGGCTGTCGAGCCAACTGTCGATCCGCTGCGAAGCGGGCGCGCTGATACGCACCCGCGATACCCCTGCGCAGCAGGGCCTGGATGCCAGGGGCCGGCAGGGCAACCTGCGCGAGGCGTTCGCCCTGGCGCCTGGCCACAGGCTGGTGGATGCGCACGTTGCCCTGGTCGACGACGTCATGACCACGGGGGCGACGGCCCGGGCCATTGCCGAAGTGCTGCGCCGGGCCGGAGCGCGTAGGGTCGATGTGTATTGCCTGGCGCGTACGGCCAAGCCTGGGCATGTATGATCCTTCATCGAACCCTTGACCCGTGTCGACCATGTCCCTGCCCAGCCTGCTTACCCAACATATCGCCCGACGCCCGCAGCGCATCGCCCTGCTCCAGCACATCGCCGAGCAAGGCTCGATCACCCGTGCCGCCAAAGCCGCCGGCATCAGCTACAAGGCCGCCTGGGACGCCATCGACGAGCTGAACAACCTCGCCAGCCGCCCCTTGGTGGAGCGCAGTACCGGTGGCCGCGGCGGCGGTGGCGCGCAGCTGTCGGCGGAGGGCGAGCGGGTGCTGCGCCTGTACCAGCGCTTGCAGTCCCTGCAAACGCTGATGCTCGAAGCCGCCGAAGAGTCTGCCGACCTCGATCTGCTTGGCCGCCTGATGCTGCGCACCAGCGCGCGCAACCAGTTGCAAGGCCAGGTCAGTGGCTTGCGCCGTGAAGGCCGGCATGATCGGGTGAGCCTGGCCTTGGCCGGAGGCGTGGAGATAGAGGCACTGATTACCCACGACAGCACTGCGCGCCTGGAGCTGACCCTGGGGACCACCGTGGTCGCCTTGCTCAAGGCCGGGTGGGTGCAGTTGCTGGGGGGTGGCGAACCGGCCGAGGCGGGAAGCAATGTGCTGGAGGCCACGGTCGAGCAGGTGTTGCCGGATGCCCAGGGGCCCAGCGAGGTGCGGCTGGAGTTGGGCAATGGGCAAACGTTGTGTGCGTTTGCCGAAGGGGAATGGCTGGTGGATCGGTCGATAGCCGAGGGAAGCCAGGTTCGCGCTCAGTTTCATCCGTCCTACGTGCTGCTGGGGGTGCCGGCGTAGGATGGCCGCGCGTTGCGCGGTTCGCGGGCGGTGCGCAGGCCTGTAGGAGCGGGTTTACCCGCGAATAGGCGAGGGTGTCAGAAATTTTGTGTTCGGGCATAACATGAGTAAGAGGTGCA